>NZ_JBFREI010000002.1:0-1467635 GCF_052114225.1 Chitinophaga sp. RAB17
AACCTGTTGCTGAATGGTGCGACTATCAGGGACGCAGCGAATAATAATGCTGTTCTTCTCTTGAATAATATCGGCAATACCACGGGTGTATTTGTTAATACGGCGCATCCAACAGTAACACTGTCTACCGCTGCCGCAGCCGTGGTGAACGCACCGTTTACGGTAACTGCTGTGTTCAGCGAAGCGGTAACTGGTCTTACCGTAGCAGACTTTACATTAACCAATGCGAGTGCTGCTACGCTGCAAACCACAGACAACATTACTTATACCATCATTATCACACCGATAACCGATGGTGCTGTCAGCGTTTTATTGCCGGCAGACGTAGCGGTGAATATTGGCGGCAATGGCAACACTGCGAGCAACACGATTAGTGTAACGGCAGATATAATCGCACCGGTAATTACACAGGTAAGTGTACCTGTAAATGGTTATTATAAAGCTGGTAGTGTGTTGAACTTTATAGTGACATACAGTAAAAATGTGCTCGTTAACACTACAGGCGGCGTGCCATCAATTAGTGTAAATATAGGAGGAACAAATGTTTCAGCGGTTTATACTGGTGGCACCGGTACACAGAATTTATCTTTCAGTTACACGGTACAAAACGGAGACCTGGATATGGACGGTATCACACCTGGTACTAACCTGTCGCTGAATGGTGCTACTATCAGGGACGCAGCGAATAATAATGCTGCCCTTCTCTTGAATAATATCGGTAATACCACAGGCGTATTCGTAAATACAGTGCATCCAACAGTAACACTGTCTACCACTGCCGCAGCCGTGGTGAACGCGCCGTTTACGGTAACTGCTGTCTTCAGCGAAGCGGTGACTGGTCTTACTGTATCAGACTTTGCATTAACCAATGCGAGTGCTGCTACGCTGCAAACCACCGACAACATTACTTATACCATCGTTATCACACCGATAACCGATGGTGCTGTCAGCATTTCATTGCCGGCAGATGTAGCGGTGAATATTGGCAGCAACGGTAACACTGCGAGCAACACGATTAGTGTAACGGCAGATATAACCGCACCGGTAATTACACAGGTAAGTGTACCTGCAAATGGTTATTATAAAGCTGGTAGTGTGTTGAACTTTACAGTGAAATACAGTGAGAATGTGACAGTTAATACTACTGGCGGTGTGCCATTCATCAGTGTAAATATAGGAGGAACAAATGTTTCAGCGGTTTACACGGGAGGCACCGGTACACAGAATTTATCTTTCAGTTACACGGTGCAAAACGGAGACCAGGATATGGACGGCATCACACTTGGTACTAACCTGTCGCTGAATGGTGCGACTATCAGGGACGCAGCGAATAATAATGCTGTTCTTCTCTTGAATAATATTGGCAATACCACGGGTGTATTTGTTAATACGGCGCATCCAACAGTTACGTTGTCCACCACTGCTGCGACTATTGTCAATGCACCGTTTACAGTGAATGTGGTATTCAGCGAAGCGGTAACTGGTCTTACTGTATCAGACTTTGCATTAACCAATGCGAGTGCTGCTACGCTGCAAACCACCGACAACATTACTTATACCATCGTCATCGCACCGATAACCGATGGTGCTGTCAGCATTTCATTGCCGGCAGACGTAGCGGTGAATATTGGCAACAACGGTAACACTGCGAGCAACACGATTAGTGTAACGGCAGATATAACCGCACCGGTAGTAACACAGGTAAGTGTACCTGCGAATGGTTATTATAAAGCTGGCAGTGTGTTGAACTTTACAGTGACATACAGTGAGAATGTGACAGTTAATACTACTGGCGGCGTGCCATCCATCAGTGTAAATATAGGAGGAGCAAATGTTTCAGCGGTTTACATTGGAGGCACCGGTACGCAGAACTTATCTTTCAGTTACACGGTGCAAAACGGAGACCAGGATATGGACGGTATCACACTTGGTACTACCCTGTCGCTGAATGGTGCGACTATCAGGGACGCAGCGAATAATAATGCTGTTCTTCTCTTGAATAGTATTGGCAATACCACGGGTGTATTTGTTAATACGGTACATCCAACAGTAACGTTGTCCACCACTGCTGCGGCCATTGTCAATGCGCCGTTTACAGTGAATGTGGTATTCAGCGAAGCGGTGACTGGACTCACTGCGGGTGATTTCTCCCTGATAAATGCTACAGTTGCTGCACCGCAAACCACCGACAATATTACTTATACCATCATCATCACACCAACCACCGATGGTGCTATCAGTGTTTCATTGCCGGCGGACGTAGCGGTGAATATTGGTGGCAATGGCAATAGCGCTTCCAACACATTAGCTACTACCGCTGATCTGACTGCACCGGTAATTACCCCTGGTCAGGCATTTAGCGTGAATGAACACAGTCCGGTTGGAACAATAGTGGGTACGCTCACAGCCAGGGAAACAGTGGGCACGCTGCAACACTGGACCATTACAATAGATGGTTCCGGTGGAGCTTTCGCTATAGACCCAGTCACAGGAACAATCACTGTAAAAGACAAAACCATTCTGGATAGTAAAGTAAATACTACCGTTACTTTAACGGTGAGGGTAAGCGATGGCCTGAATACAAGTGCAGCTGAAACTGTTAGCATTAGTGTGATACCAATATTATTACCGCCAACAGATATCAGGATCGACAATAATACCATCAACGAAAGGGGCCCTGCAGGTACGCTCGTAGGGACATTGTCTGCTGTTAGTGCAGATCCTGCTGCCACATTTACCTATAGCCTGGTAACCGGTACCGGCAGTACAGATAATAATGCTTTCCGGATTGTGGGCAACCAGTTGCAGACTGCCGCCGTGTTGAACTATGGAGCGAGGAGCATTCGGGTAATGGCTACCAGCAACAATGGATTAACCGTAGAAAAAGTACTGACGATCAACGTGAACCAGGTGAATCAGGCGCCGGTAATGGATGTTATCAATGATCAACGTGTTTGTAACGTCAGCGATGTACAAACATTGCAGATAACAGGTGCATCGCCGGTAGAAGCAGGACAAACCCTGACTTACACTGTAACGGCGGATCAGTCTTATTTCAGCACATTAACAGTGAACAACACGGGCCTGATCTCCTATAGTATGAAAGCCGGTGTCAGCGGTGTATCCAATATAACAGTAACGGTAAAGGATAACGGCGGTACCGCCAATGGCGGCGTGGATGCCCTGCAGCGCACCTTTAAAGTGACGGTTAACAGTCTGCCGGTAATCGTGATTAGTAGTGATAAAGGAACTACCATCAATAAAGGAGATGTGATCCAGTTGACTGCCAGCGGAGGTAATACCTACAGCTGGGCAAATGCAGATGGCATTATCAGCGGGCAACAGGAGGCTGTATTGAAAGTGAAACAACAGGCCACCACTACTTACCAGGTTACTGCTACTAACGTCAACGGCTGTAGTAATACCGGGAAGATCACCATTACGGTAGCAGAAGGATTAAAAATAGATGCGACCAATATCCTGACGCCTAATGGAGATGGGAAAAACGACAGATGGGTAGTAAATAACCTGGCAAGCTATCCTGACAATGAAGTAACGATCTACGATCGTGCAGGCCGTGTAGTATATCATCGCAAGAACTATAGCAATRACTGGGATGGTACTGCTAATGGCAACCCGCTCGCTGAGGGTACTTACTATTATATTCTTCTTATTAAAGATAACAACAGCACCGTGAAAGGATTTATCACTATCATCAGGGATAAATAATAACGTGCTAACATTAAAAAAGGCTTTCTGCATTTAAACGCAGAAAGCCTTTTTTATGATATAAAATATTGATAGTCATGACCAACAACATCTGGCCATTACCACTATACTGCCTGCTTTATGTTGAGTGCGAAGGTATTGCGCCCGGGCAGGAGGGGCTTTCTTTAAGTAGCTAAATATTCAATGATTACAGGGCGGCAATCGATTGAAGAAGGAATTATTTTCAGGAAAAAAAATAATTTATGCTTTCCGATGGTACTATTCGGACTCCTTCCCGACATCGCTTCAGAGAGCCGCTGTAATGTGCATTCCATTGTGTAATTCTGCCGTTTGAAAAACTGAACCTGTAATGAGGCGCCCACTGCCTGGAATACCCGTAGCGTGTGTAAGAGCAACCCATATCAACCAAAACGTATGATTTTTTTTCAACCACAATAAAATCAACAGTATGAATTCCCTCTTTACATTAAGAACCGGCATAGTACGCCGGATGCTGCTCGCATGCTGGCTACTGCCAGGCCTCCTGAGCAGCACTCTGATGGCGCAGGTAAGCCCGCCTGTACCAGCCACCACTCATCAACACAGCAAACAGGTGATAGGCTATATCACCCAATGGGATGCCTGGAAAAATATCGCAGGCATTGTACCTGCTGGCGGTTATAATCACTTGAATGTGGACTACTCGCAGTACACCCAGCTTAATTTTTCTTTCTTTGGCGTAGCGGTAGATGGTTCCCTGCACAGTGGCGACTACCGCAATAAAAACATTTACCAGGTAGGAGCCACGCAAGCCCCGGCAGCTTTGGTAAATACAGATATTTACAGCAGCTGGGATATGTACCTCCTGTATGGAGAACTGGACATCCTTTATAATATATCGGATGGCAGTTACGCTTATTCACTGGGCTATCGCAATTCCGGTGGAGGATGGAGTAATGTCAACACCGGTAAAACAGGGTCTTTCCCTTTATCCGTTCCCAAACAGGGCGGTGCACCAGGTGTCATTGACCTCGCACATCAGAAGGGCGTAAAAGTAGTCGCTTCTATCGGTGGCTGGAGCATGTGTAAACACTACCCTGAAATGGCCGCTGATGCCACCAAAAGGGCCCGGTTTATAGCTGGTTGCCAGGAGTTGATCAGCATGGGTTTTGATGGTATCGACTTCGACTGGGAGTATCCTAATGATCCCGGTATGAACATCGAACATTATGGCCCGGCGGACTTCGCTAACTTTGCCGCACTGGTAGAGCAACTGCGCACCGCTATTGGCCCGAGTAAGATCATCACCGCCTGTTTTGCAGCTGCACCCGCTAAACTACAGGGTTTCGACTGGGCAAGACTCAATAATTCCATGAATTATTTTGACATGATGACCTATGATTATAATGGTGGCTGGTCCAATAAAGCCGGACATAATGCACCATTATATGATTATCCTGGCGCAGAATACAGTGGATTTTCCCTCAATGCCACTACGCAGGCCCTCCGTGCACTGGGTGTAAACATGAGTAAAGTGAACCTGGGCGCTCCTTTTTACGGCCGTGGTGTAATCACCAGCGGTACGGCGGCCCTGAATGGCGCTACCGTTAAACGCGCTGAAACGGTGCAGCCCGATGGTCCTATACAAACCTGCGCGGACTATACCAACTGGGCCAAAGACCAGTGGGATGGTACGCCCAACTACAGCTATATCCTTAACAAAACAGGAAGTGGCTCCGGCTGGACAGACCACTGGGATGATGTAGCTAAAGTACCTTATAAAACCAATGGCAGCTTTTTCCTCAGCTATGACAACGAACGCTCTGTTGGTGAAAAAGCACAGTATATCAAAGACAATAACCTGGCGGGTGTGATCATCTGGCAGGTATTCGGTGATATGCTTAATATGACTGCTTCCACACAGCCCAAGGGAAAACTGATCTATTGCCCTAACACCACTTCTCCCCTGGTGAATAAGATCAATGAAGTTTTTGCAGGTAACGTAGTCGGCAATATACCACCTAAAGTAAATCTCACTTCACCGGTTAACAATGCCACTTATACCCTGCCCGCAACGATTAACATACAGGCATCTGCCAGTGATACCGATGGGGTGGTGAAACGGGTGGCTTTCTATCGCGATACCACGCTGCTGGCTATCGATAGTACTGCACCGTATAGCTATAGCTGGACCAGCGCTGCCGTTGGCAGCTATGCTATCAAAGCTATTGCTACGGATGATAAAGGCGCCAGCACTACTTCCACAGTAGCTAATATTACAGTAACCGGCGGTTCAGTGAGCACCGGAAAAGTGATTGTAGGCTATTGGCAAAACTGGGGTACACCCACAGATGCATCTCCGTATATCCCTCTCCGTAATATAAATCCGAAATACAACGTCATTGAAATTGCGTTTGCTATGAGTGGTACGGATAAGGCTACCATGAGTTTTGTACCGGAGAACACCACTCCTGCCGTATTCGCTTCTGATGTTGCTTACCTGCAATCACAGGGCAAAAAAGTGCTGTTGTCTATTGGCGGTGAAACAGGTACCTTGGATCTTACCACCACCACGCAAAAACAAGCTTTCGTTACATCCCTGAAAGCCTTGCTGGACCAGTATAATTTTGATGGCTTCGATATAGATATTGAAGGAGGTGCTAACCTGCAGCTCAACAGCGGCGACAATGATTTTACCAACCCTACTACTCCCAAAGTAGTTAACCTGATAGCTGCTATAAAAGAAGTAGTGGCTTATCGTAAAGGACTCGGTAAAGATTGCTGGCTGACTATGGCGCCGGAAACTTATTATGTACAAACAGCCTATGGTTCCGCCTATGGACCATTGGTAGGTGCTTATCTGCCGGTGATTCATGGTTTGCGTACAGAGCTTACTTTCATCCACCCGCAATATTATAATACGGGTTCTGTAATGGGCCTCGACAATGGCATCTACAATCAGGCGACTTCTGATTTCATTGTTGCCATGTCAGAAATCCTGTTACAGGGATTCCCGGTATCTGGTACTGGTAAAGTATTCCCACCGCTTCGGGAAGACCAGGTAGCCTTCGGTGTACCGGCATCTCCCAGCGCAGCAGGCGGTGGTTACACCACCCCGGCGAATGTGAAAAAAGCACTGGATTATTTAATTAAAGGACAGGCATACGGTGGCGCATATACGCTACGCAAGCCTGGTGGTTATCCTAACTTCAGAGGTATCATGACCTGGTCTATTAACTGGGATAAGGTACATGCCGATGAGTTTGCAAACAACTATTACGAATATTTCTTTGGTGGCACCCCGGTGAATATCCCACCTGTAGTAAATATTACGGCACCGGCCAACAATACCAATTACAATGCACCGGCCAGTATTACTATTCAGGCTACTGCAACTGATTCCGATGGTTCCGTGAAATCTGTAAAATTCTATAACGGTAGTGCGCTCCTGGCAACAGACAGTGTAGCTCCATATACCTATGTGTGGAACAATGTATCTGTCGGTACTTACAATCTCACCGCCCTGGCAACAGATAATAAAGGCGACAGTACCCGTTCGGCGGTTGTTACGGTGAAAGTAAATACTCCTGGTAATAAACCACCAGTGGTAAATATTACCGCTCCGGCCAATAATGCTACTTATACTGCACCGGCTACCGTGTTAATAAACGCTACGGCAACAGATAGTGCAGGCACTATTGTAAGAGTAGAATTTTATAATGGCGGCACTTTGCTGTCAGTAGATTCTGTTGCACCATACAGCTATAGCTGGGCCAATGTAGCAGCAGGTAACTACGCTATTACTGCTAAAGCAACGGATAACGGTGGCGCATCTACGACTTCAAGCGTAGTGAATATCATTGTGAATCCTGCCGGTGGCGGTGGTTGCGATGGTATTGCTGCATGGGTAGCTACTACCGCTTATAACGGAGGTGCCCAGGTGGTATATGCTGGTAAAGTATACAGTGCCCAGTGGTGGACACAGGGCGATCAGCCAGACCTGAATACCGGCTCCGGCAAACCCTGGAAATATGTAAGGGATTGTGGTGGCACACCTGGCAATACACCGCCAACTGTGAGCATTACCTCACCTGCTAACAATGCATCATTTACTGCTCCGGCCAGTATAGCCGTTAACGTTACTGCCGCAGATACAGATGGCACTATAGCATATGTTACTTTCTATAATGGTACTACGGTGTTGAGTTATGATAGCATAGCACCATATAGCTACACCTGGACCAATGTAGCGGCAGGTAGTTACGCTATTACTGCCAAAGCAACGGATAATGGAGGGGCCTCTACTACTTCCGCTGTGGTAAATGTGGTGGTAAATCCTGCCGGTGGCGGTGGTTGCGGTGGTGTTGCTGCATGGGTAGCTACAACGGCTTATAATGGTGGCAGCCAGGTAGTATATGCCGGCAAAGTATACAACTCCAAATGGTGGACACAAGGCGAGCAGCCGGATCTGAATACCGGCTCCGGTAAGCCATGGGAATACGTGAGAGATTGCACAGGCGCAGCCTTTGCAAATGATGCGGCGTTATCCAAATCAGCTCCTGCTACCCTGCTTTCCTATCCTAATCCTGCCAATGGCAACGAGATATGGTTGAAAGTAGATGGTAATCCGGGCGATAAATTACTGATAGAGGTGATAGACCTGCAGGGAAATGCACCGGTAGTACAACAGGTATATGTGCCTGCGGGCAAAGGCGTACAACCCGTAAGTGTTAATATCAGTAAGGTACACGTAGGTACATGGATTATCAGGGTAACCAGCCAGAAAACACGTAAAGTGAGTAGTACCAAGTTAATCAGGCTATAAGGAGATGGGGATAAATAAAAGGTATCAAATTCCCTGATCTATTATCAGCACTATTAAATAAAAGAGCGTGTATCATTTTTGATACACGCTCTTTTTTATATCGTGTTGCGGAGCTTTTTTATTTTTTCTCCGGCGGAGCAATCTGGTTATGAATTTCTACCAGCGCGGAACTATCTGTACTGATCGTATCTATCCGGTTACCGTTCCACTTAAAGTGGTAGTAGTCATATGTTTCAGAGATAGGTAAAGTAGTATCATCTATACTCTCACTGTGGTTAAGCTGTTCAATTAAGCCCATCCAGTCTCTTTGTTGGTTACGGTATAGCCAGGAACTTTTGTTTACGGCATCACCTGCATCTCCCCAGGAATCAGCCAGCTCTGTTTCAAGGGTAATGACATTCGTTTTTTTATGCCATGCAAATAATTTCACGGAAGAGGACTCATATTCAGAAGGTGTTCTTGTGATTAAGCCAACGGTATTGGCATCGAGGTCGAATTTATAACAGGCATAAAAGAATGGCTCATACCTATCGGTGCTTACTGGCAGCAGGTGAAGCAGAGAAGAGTCTATCAGGGTGCCACGATATTTCCAGTGCCTTACTTCTTCGCCTGGTTTGGAGTCTATTTCTAAGGTATCGGAATTAAATGTTTTGTAGAGTTCCAGTAGTCGGTTTATATCCGGTGAGGAAACGGAGTCACGTGTATTCGTTGTAGTTACACTTTGTTTACCCGAAGAAAATTGACAAGCAGTGAGTCCTAAAAAAAGAATAAAGGCTAAATATTTCATGCCCAAATATAAAGAAGACCCCCTGGAAAATCCAGGGGGCCGTTCCTTTTATTACAAATCCACGTTAATGAGCTGATTACCATTATCCAAGGTTGCCTGCTGTACAGTGCAACGCTCAGCCGGAATAGAGAACCCTTGCGGATCAAAACGGGAAATAGGTGAAAGGAAAGTATACCCGTTTGTTTGTAACGATAGCGGGCTACCGTTAACGGTTATACTTTTTTGCTCATTAAATCCGTGAAGTAATAGTTGTATGTGATGAAATTTAGTGGCATAGCTACCAGTTGCTTTTTCCAATATAATTTTCTTGTCTGCCGGATTATAAGTGATGGTACGTTGATAGAAAACACCTTTTTCATTGTCAAAGCTTTCTCCGTCATCTTCATAATAAACAAAGGAATGTGATTGATTTCCTTTGTAGATATGAAGGAAGAGGGTGTCTGATGGCTTTTCTGCAGTATTTTGTATCAGCGATTGCATAGGTACAATACTGCTTTCTTTTATATATACCGGCAACGTTTTTAGGTTCAGCGGAGTAACCACTTCCTGGTTGCCGGTGGTGGTGCTGTCGTTGTAAAGATTATACCATTTTCCTTCCGGGAAGTAAACGGAACCGAATTCTTTTGTGCTCTCGAAAGGAGCTATCATAAATGCGCTACCATATCCATATTGATTCTGAAAGCGGGTATCGTATACTTTAGGATCAAAAGTATTGGTGAGGGCCAGCGTACGCATTACGGGCATGCCGGTGCGGGTGGCTTCATACATGGAGCTATAGAGATAGGGAAGTAAGCGATAGCGCAGATTAACATAGTTGCGGGTAATCTCCAGTACTTCTTCTCCATATGCCCATGGCTCAGATGATTTGGTATTAATGCCGGTATGATTACGGAAGTACGGAATGAAGGCCCCTATCTGCATCCAGCGGGCATACAGGCTCACAGTAGGATTGCCGGTAAAACCACCGATGTCCATGCCGGAGAAAGGCATACCGCTAACGCCTAAACTATTTAACAGGCGAACACCGAGTAACATATGATCTTCTTCTGCGCGATTGTCGCCGGTCCATATTGCGCTATAGCGCTGGGATCCTGCATAGGCGGCCCTGGTTAATAGAAAGGGCCGTTTTTTCAGCTCTTCCCTGCTGCCTTCATAGCTGGCGCGCACCATCTGTAATCCGTAAATATTATGTGCCTGCTGATGGGTAACCGGATGGCCTTCGTAATCGAAGATGACATTGTCTGGCATTTTCTGTCCCCAGGTAGCTATTTCATTCATGTCGTTCCATATGCCGCGTACACCATCACGCATATACGATTTAATCTGGCCTTTCCACCAATCGCGGCCTTTTGCGTTGGTAAAGTCCGGAAAGTGGCACCAGCCGGGCCATACCTGGCCGGTATAGTTTTGACCATCACTGTATTTAATGAAGATGTCTTCTTTTTTACCGTTTTCATAAGCGGCATAGCCGTCTTCTACTTTGATGCCGGGATCTACGATGACGGTGATTTTGAATCCCATATTGCCCAGTTGTTTGGTCAGCTGAGACGGATTGGGGAAACGATCTTTGTTCCAGGTAAATAGTTTGTAGGCATCCATGTAGTGGATGTCGAGGGTGATACCATCGGCGGGTATTTTTTTCTCCCGCAGGGTCTGCGCGATGCGCAATACTTCGGTGTCCGGATAATAGCTGTAGCGGTTTTGCTGATAGCCCAGGCTCCACAGGGGTGGCATAGGCATACGACCGGTGAGGGCAGTGTAAGAGGCAATGATATCAGCCATTTGCGGATGATAGATGAAATAGTAGTTCATCACCCCTCCTCTTGCGCCAAAAGAGGAAAACCGGTTATTGCTGGCGCCAAAGTTAAAGTCGCTCTGAAAAGTATTGTCGAAGAAAATACCGTAGTTAATATGATGATGGATGCCCACATAAAAAGGAATGGTCGCGTAGATAGGATCCTGATTGGCAGCATATCCGAACTTGTCTGAATTCCAGTTCGTATAGCCTTCTCCTTTACGATCGAGGTTACCGGTTTTTTCTCCCAGGCCAATGAATCTTTCGCCTTCCTGCATTTTTTTGTACGTGGTTACATCATCTCCAATCCAGGAGGTAGTTAACCCGGCTTCATCTTCGTTAATCACTTCTCCCGAAGGGGTAAAAAAATGGATGGAAAAAGGATTTTTTGTGATGCGCAGTTGCAGCGAGTCCGTGATTACTTTGATTTCACTATCATTTTGCGTAGTCTGTACTTTAGTAGCAACCGGTTTGGCGATCACTGCATAGGAGAAGTCAGCGGGCAGCGGATGTTGGTCCATTCTTACCCGGATCACGGCCGGGCTGTACACAGTGATTTCTGCGAAAGCATTTTCTGCACTGATATTGATTTGCTGGCCAGCGATCTTTACCGTGTTTACTTTGCCGATCTTTTTTACCGGGTTTTGTGCCTGGGCTGACAGGCAGGTAAGCAGTAGTAGCCATCCTGAGCGCCTTAGCAAAGCTTTTGTATACATATGAACGATTGATTTTCTACGCAAAAAGTATCCCATCACACTACGGATGTAATGCGTAAAAGTTATTAAACAGCATGTAGCAGGAAGTTTTGCCGGTAGGCAGGATCATATAGATCCTGCCTGCAGCAAAAGGAATATAATTAGTAACCTGGGTTCTGTTTCAGGTTTGGATTTACAGCGAGGTCGCTGGTAGGAATCGGATATACCAGGTTTTTCTCATCATCTGTTGGTTTCAGCTGCCATGGATCGAGGAATTTACCGAAGCGGATCAGGTCTTGTCTTCTCCAGCCTTCCCAATATAATTCGCGGCCTCTTTCATCAAGCATATTGGCGAGGGTTAAGGTAGGCAGTGGAGATGCGCCACGCTTGGCACGCAGATCATTGACGATCAGCAAACCGGCGCCGGCATTGGCAGTTCTTAACTGTGCTTCTGCTTTCATCAGTAAAACATCCGCATAACGGAAGAATACAAAGTCGTTGCTGGCTTCATTGTTACCGGATGATTTATTTGTGGTCAGCATGTCTGGTGGATATTTAAGTACCCGGATACCTGACATTTCTACCTGGTCACCAGTAGCTCTCAACTCTACGGCCTCTGTAAAGATCAGCGGACGTTGACTTCTGTCCAGTATTTTATTACCGTTCTTATCGTATTGTTGTCCAACGAGGAAACCTACTTTGGTACCAGTTAATTCAGTAAGACCTGGATAGGCGCCACCAATACGGCTGTCGGCTGCTTCAAATTTATGGTAGAAGTCAGAAAGAGTAGTAAAGCCATTCCAGCCGCTAGGCGTCATACTGTAATGGAGCGTACACATCCAGCGGCAATAAACGTTATTACCGTTATCACCTCTGGCGGTGCTGATACCAGGTCCGTTTTGTTGCGTGAAGATATTTTCCTTAGAGATCAGATCATTATCCCGCGCAAAGTTTTTGAAGTAATCGCCAGCCCCAATGCTATAGGCGCCCACCGCAGTAATCTGGTCTGCCAGTGCAATGATCTTTTGCATGTCAGCGGCATCGAAGGTGGGTGTTTTCCTATTGATAAAAGTGCCCTTATTCAGGTATAATTTCATCAGCAGGAAACGGGCTGCATCTTTATTAGCTACATAAGCAGGAGTAGCGGGCCTGTCACCGAGGTTAGGCATAATGGCATTCAATTCTGCAACCATGAAATCGATGGCTTCCTGTGGGGTCATTACCTTAGGCGCTTTCAGCAAATCATCGCCGGGTTGACGGACAGGAACCTGACCATACAGATCTAATACGGAGTACATAGATAATGCCCTCAGAAACCTGGCTTCTGCTTCCTGCCCTGCAGTAGGGTGGAAATTTAATACGTTGGTGGCACTGAATTGCTCCAGTAATAGCCGGCTGAAACTATTCGCTATATGCGAATGGTCTGGTGTCCATTTGTGCTCATGTAAGGCACGCCAAACACCACCATCATCCCAGTCTTTACCACGTGTGGGCCCAAGGGCTTCATCGGTGGCGATTTCAGACATGCCCCATACCTGGGAGAAATCCTGGTAAGCCATCTGTAAATTGTTGTAGGCTGTTTGTAACAGCTGAGAGGCTTTGATAATAGAGTCGGCGTGGTCTTTGGTCAGCGTGGAACCCAGCTTTTCATCCAGGGTGCAGGCCGTAAAACCAACACAGCAGGCTACTACGACTATTGCTTTAACTATATTGAAAGACATTTTTTTCAGTTTTTGGTGAAAGATTATAAGGAAAACGATAAACCAAACATCACAGTCCGTGCAGTTGGATAGGGTGAATATTCTATACCAAAAGAACTTACTCCATTCAGGTTTTTATCAGTATTTACCTCTGGATCAAATCCGCTGTACTTCGTAATTACAAACAGGTTTTGGCCGGTAACATACACCGTGGCATTCTTCAGCACTTTACCTACAGTACCAATGCTATAAGAAAGGGTGACGTTATCCAGTTTAAGGAAATTACCCTTTTCCAGGTACCTGGAAGAAACGCCATTGGAGTTGGTCAGGTCTTCACCTTTACCGAGTAATTTCTTCGCGGTGTTAATGGAGCCTAAGTTGCCAATAGGTAATACGGTGTTAGCCGTGTTGTTATAGATTTCAAAGCCAAATGCACCGTGGGAGCTGGCGGATAATGCCCATTTTTTATAATTCACACCGGTATTGATACCTAAAAGTACTTTCGGGTTGGGGTTAGAGAGGTAAACAGGTGCGCCATTGTTGGCATACACGCTCATACCTTTATCATCCAGTCCTTCCCATTTAGGTAAATAGAAAGTGTTCAGTGGATAACCATTCGCGAGCTTCTGGGCAGTAGCATTAGACACACCCTGTCCGCTGATGGCTCCAGTGAGAACATCCGGGCCTACGTAATCTTTCATTTCGTTTTTCAGATAGGTAGCATTCACTCCCAGTGTCCAGTTCCAGTCTTTGCTTCTGATGATATCTCCTTTCAATGACAGTTCCACGCCGGTATTTAAAATCGTACCTGGTAAATTGATCCAGTAGCTGGAAGCAGGTGCCGGTTGGATGGCGGGGAAGCTGAATAAGAGATTGGTGGTATTTTTAATGAAATAATCTACTGTACCGGAAAGTCTGTTTTTTATGATAGCAAAGTCGATTCCTGCGTTGAACTGTTTGGATGTTTCCCATTTCAGATCAGGATTAGGCACATTGCTTAACCGGGCACTTCCACCTGGTCCCAGTTCGTATTGAGCTTCAGCAGCACCGGCAGGAAACTCCTGGTTACCGGTAGTACCATAACCCACTCTCAATCCAAGGTTACTAAAGAAGGTGTTGTCTTTCATGAAATCTTCCTGGGAGATATTCCATTTACCTGCAAAGGAAGGGAAATAGCCATAACGGTTATTCGCGCCAAACTTGCTGGAACCATCTGCTCTTATGGTAGCTGTCAGGAGATATTTATCTTTCAGATTAACAGAAGCTCTGCCAAAGAATGACTGCAGCGAGGAAGATGGATTACGGAATGAGCTGAGATTGGTATTTGCCTGAGGGGGAGCCTGCAGAATATCTGTGTAAGGCACCGCATAGGTGGGGAATCCGGTGGCATTGACATTCACACCAGAGTAATCGAATTTCTGATATTCATAACCTACCAATGCGTTCAGGTGGAAATTAGGGTTCAGCTGTTTATTAAAGTTCAAAGTAGAGTTAAATAACTGGGTATTTAATTCTGCTGTATTGTACAAGCCACTTCCCAGTCCGTTAATTTCTTTAATGTTAATATAGGAAACCGCTTGTGCGCGACGTTGTCCTACCTGGTGATTTACACTGTAGGTGGTTCTTAGTTCCCAGTCATCATTGAATTTAAAGAAGGGGGAAATGCTTCCCAGAATATAGCTGATAGTGGCTTTATCATCATAGGCTGTTGACATTGCCAGGGGATTCACCGCTTGTCCTACCGGCAGTACATAAAAGCTACCGTCGGGGTTCATGAGCGGCCTGGTGGGGTTCCACTGCAGTGCCTGACCAATCAGACTTCCGGTGAAGCCGGCATCATTGGTAATAGGTGCCAGTTGTTCCGCTGTTTGGGCAGCCATGATATTATAGTCAATACCAAGTTGCTTGTTTTCCAGGAATTTATTCTGACCGCTGAGGGTAGCCGTATATTTTTTCATGCCGGTCTTTTTCACGATACCTTCCTGGTTTTGTAAACCAAAGGAAGCCCTGTAACGACTGGTTTCAGTTCCTCCGCTCATTGCTACTCCTACATTTTGGGTGACACCTGTTCTCAGGATGGATCCAAGTCCATCGGTATTGGCGCCATAGTCGCCGGTAGTCAGTTTGTATTCTTTCAGTGCTGACCTGTATTCGTCAGCATCCAGTACGTCCAGCTTTTTCATAATGCTGCTCATCCCTACAGAGTAGTTTACATCCAGTTGGGTAGCACCAACATTACCTTTTTTAGTACTGATGATGATAACACCATTTGCACCGCGGGAGCCATAGATAGCGGTGGCCGAAGCATCTTTCAACACGTCCATGGAGGCAATGTCGTTGGAATTGATAAAGTTGAGCGGGTTGGCATCCGGGGTCTGACCGAGGCCTCCCACAATGATTGCCGGACGAGCCACACGGCCATCCAGTGGTATACCATCCACTACGTATAATGGCTGGTTACCTGCACGAACAGATGATACCCCCCTGATTCTCACAGTAGCAGCTGCACCTGGAGCACCACTGTTATTGAGGATCATGAGGCCGGATACTTTACCCTGAATCAGCTGATCAGGAGCAGTAGTAATCCCTTTATTAAAATCGGCGGCCTTTACCTGGGCAATGGAGCCGGTTACATCCTTTTTACGGGTGGTACCGTACCCTACTACCACTACATCTGTGAGGGTCGTATTTTCCTGTACCAGTTGTACGTTTACGTTAGATTTGTTGGTAATGCTTACCTCCTGAGGGGTATAGCCAATGAAACTGATGATCAATGCGGTTGCTCCCGGGGCAACAGAAACATGAAAAACCCCTTCGGCATCTGCGGTAGTACCGCTCTTCGTGCCTTTTACCTGAACAGAGGCTCCAGGGATGGCGGTGCCGTTCTTGTCAGAGATCTTCCCGGTAATGGTCTTATTCTGGGCGGTGGCAATGCCCTGGAGGGCAAATAACAGCGTGCACAGAAAAAGATTCTTGATGGATCTTGTTTTAAACATAAAGTGGATTTTTTGAACAGCCATCGGTGCTGCTACGTGGATTAAATGTTTTTCATTATTTAGTGAACGGAAATAAGGCGTTGTTTGCAGAG
This sequence comes from Chitinophaga sp. RAB17, assembly GCF_052114225.1. Classification (NCBI taxonomy): domain Bacteria; kingdom Pseudomonadati; phylum Bacteroidota; class Chitinophagia; order Chitinophagales; family Chitinophagaceae; genus Chitinophaga; species Chitinophaga sp. RAB17. The sequence goes on from NZ_JBFREI010000002.1 coordinate 16,599, forward strand.
GATATCTCGGCAGCTTGTCAACGTGGATTAAATTGTCATTAGATTTAGAAACAGCTGGTGCCGTTTGTCTTCTTTAAATGGTTTTAATTGCGATGTTTAGAATTTTGGTTTTCTATTTCTACTGATGAATCAAAGTAAAAACACTATCATCAGGTCAACAACTATTACAGTTAAAATATAGAAAATAAAGACGGAATAACCAAAATTATCTGATTAAGATATTTGATAATCAATTAGTTGAAATTATATATAAAATATTTATATATTAATAGAATGAAAGCATTTTGCACCCTTTTTTACAAGGCTTTGATGCCCATAATACGGTTTTCGAACTCTTCGCTGGGGATTAAAGAGCGCTTTTTGATTTTGGTTTTATAGGCGTAAATGGTATTAACGGAATACTCCAGGATACGGGCAATTTTTTCATTGTCACTGATACCTATCCGTATCAGGGCAAAGATCCGGATATCAGTATTGAGCAATTCATTCTCTTTTAATACCACCTGGTTCTCTTTATCGAAGAAAGCATTAAACTCTCCTACAAAGTGAGGGAATATTTTAAGGAACACCCGGTCAAAGTTGGTGAAGAGTTCTTCCCGCTCCTGCCGGATATTAATATTGTTCACCAGGAACTTTAGTTCATTGGGTTTATTGTCGGCCAGCTTTTGTTCCAGGCTTTGTTTGAGCTTTTCTATTTTGCCGATATAGGTGGCATTGATATTAAAGCAATAGCCTACATACTCTTCTTTTATTTTATTGGCTTCCAGCAACTGGTTATTGATCTCCTGTTGCTTCAGGTGCGCGGCGGTGATAATCCGCTGGGCTGTTTTTAGTTTTTGCACCTGCCGGAAAACGGTGATGGCCAATACGACCAGGGCTACCAACAGCAGGGTAACAATGGCAGCGTATATCAACAGCGACTTAGTTCTCTCTTCAGCGGTATTAATCCTTTCATGTTCAATAATCGGCAATATGCTGCTCACCATCACCTTGCGCTGACGGGCGCCATAAAACACGGCTTCTCCGATGGCTCTTTCAATACAGTGGGAAGCATTCTTGATATCACCCCTTTCAAACAACAGGGTAGCCAGACTGTAGCTGGCCATTGTTTCTTTGGTAGAGGACCTGATATCAGCAATAGCGGATCTGGTCATGAGCGCAATGGCAGTATCCGTATTGTGCATGGCCTCATAAATAGCCCCCAACGTACAGGCAGATACAGCCAATCTCCGGTCGCCAATACCCGGTGCATCCAGGTTGGGGTAGATGGCCAGGGCACCGGGGATGTCTCCTAATTTAAATAGTTGTAGCCCCCTGTTGTATCGGTACTCAAAGGAATTGACAGGTATCAGCTGCAAAGCGGAATCAATATAGGTACTGGCCCGCTTAATATAGTCAGGGGTATAGTACTTATCCTGGTTATAGTCGGCCAAATCAAAGTAAAGCCGGCTTTTCATCAGGTAAAACTCAATTTTTAAACTGTCTGGTGCGCCGGTGGCGTCAATGGCATTGACAAAGGCGGCTGTTTCAGTAAACATGCCCGATGACAATAACACGTAGCCAATCTTTACTTTCGATTCTATAATAAGCACGGGGTCATGCAGCTGTATAGCCAGTTGTTCCAGTTGCCGGGCATACACAAAAGCAGAATCAAAATTAAAAACCTTGTAGGCGTTATATAGCTGTTGGTAGATGTGAAACCGCGCAGTGGTATTATTGGCTACAGCTGGTAAGCGGCGCTTTATACTATCAATACCCTTTAGTTTAATAGAATCGTAAATGGCTGATTTCTCCATGGCTTTATTGAGCTCCCGGAGCAAACTGTCCGTAGGCGTTTTGCCATAGGCGTGGGTAGCAATTAATATAAATAGAAACAGATAGCCCAGAATTCGATTCATAGCATGATTGAATGATAAAAGATCACAGGTCACCGCTAAATTTAAGCGACTTTTTTGATATAATATAAAGCGCCGGTTTATTTTAAACCGGCGCCTGTTTATTATTCAATTTTGTTGTAAAAATGCTATAAAACCTTTTTTAGGGTATAATTATGATTACTTTCCATAGCTTTCATGTCTATATCCAGCATCTTCAGTTCATTCTCATCTATTTGTTGAAAGCAGCGTTGCAGGTTTTTGTCTTTATCCGGATTGAGCAGAATGACGGTTGCGCCAGGGTCGGAATGGGTGCCATGCAGTACGGAATAGGTGCCTTCACTGGGAAAGGTCTGATTTTTCCCCTGGTAGGTTTCTTTCAGTGTAAACCGATTATCCGGTTGCCGGTGCAGGGCCAGCTCCGTCACAATACCTTCACAGTCTGCACAGGGCAAGGTGCCGCTATATGTAATCCACGTGGCCGTATCTGCACCGGTGGGGTTAATACCCGAACTATCCACAGCACCAGTATTAGTGCCGGCATGTTGACAGGCAACAAAGGCTACGCATACTAACAGTAATGGCAAGAGTTTCATAAAAGCAGGTTTACTGTTCATAACAACCATTGCACCTTATTGTTTTTACGGGATGACTTCAAACACGAAGAACTGGCTTTCCTCTATAGCGGAAAAGTTATTATCTGCCACAAAAACCAGGCTTTGGTGTCCGTTAGGTAAAACAGGACCGAAGGTCACCCCTTCAATATTGTCTATATATTTTCCCAGGCTCACAAAATCCAGCAAAAGTTTTTTGGTGGCGGGCTTAAAATGTGTGTCTGTCCGGAGTGAGTTAACAGCACTGATATCAGTTGCCAGACTTACATCTGTTATAAAAACTTTGATGGTACAATCTTTTACGCCGGTAGAAAAGGATCGTTCTATTGTCAGCATTTTATGATCAGACAGTACCATGATATCGGATATGCCATTTACCTTAAAGGCATTGGCCGGACTGGCCGGGTATGCCACCGGTTCCAGTTTATAGGCATATTGGGCTACCGGCTGCCGTGTATTGTTATCATATTTTATGAGACGGGTATAGGCTGTTGTGTCGCGTACATCTGCCCGTGGACCATCTTCATAACGGGGTTCTTCCAGGCTCACAAACATATATCGGTACCCGGGCGTAAATCCCAGTCCTTCAAATACGCCGTTTCTGCGCGGACCATTTTCAGTGGCCTGCATCCTGAATTGTGTGGGTAGTATAAAAGAATCAATGTATTGACCGGCGGTGGTGATTTCATATACACCTGGGTTGGTAAGGATGGTATCTTTTTCATTCACGATCCGCTCCCCTTCGCTGCTCCATACCAGGCAATGTTTTTTAGCATTATATCTTAACGCTTCCGGATCGGGAGTTAGCGCGGCATTGGTTTTACTGTCGGGATAGGCGTTGCCGTTAGGTTGCCGTAAGGTAGTGACAGCAGTAAATTGTACACTATCAAAAGATTTGTCAGAAAAGTAAAGCCGCGCTGTATAAAAGCGTGCAGGATTTAATGCTGAGCGGTCATCGCAAATGAGATAATAATTGCCGGTGGTGGCATCGTAATCTATTCCGGACAAACCTCCGGTAACGGTGCCGTTGTAGGGAAGGTTATGTGGAACAATATATTGACCTATGAGTTTCAGCTGTCCGAAACCATTGGCACCAGTGGTTGTTTTACGGGAGGTACTGCAGCTGGAGATGAACAACAGCAAGGGTATACTCAGAAAAAGCAGGTATTTTTTCATGGCGGCAAGTTAGGAAATCTCCCGCATACCAAGCAAGTAAGGCCGGCCCAAAAGAGCCAGCCTTTTCTCCATCTGACCAACTTATATAGCGTATTTAAGCTTTTATAAATAATTTGGCAATGGCATATACCTGGTCCATTGACAATGGTTCATCAAATGATTCAGACGCTCTGTCTGCGCCTATATTACCCAGTGCAGCAATATTGACACCTGCCTGTGAGGTTAATTCTTCACCGGCATAAGTAGCATTTACCGCAGTAGTGGCAATGCCACTCTGATTGAGTGTGATCCATGGTTTCAGAGCAGTAGTAGCGCCAAACTGACCGATAGCGCGGCGCATAGAACGGATATGCGAAGCATGCCTGGCTTCTACAGAGTGAATGCTCAAAGCAGCAGTTAACACGGTAGCATTGCTCTGAATATTACCAGCCTGTCCTTTATAAGCACGTACACCAGTATCTTCAAATGCCTGTGCAATGGCAAGGAACACATTGTAGTCACTGAAAACAGTAGGGAAAGCACCGCCGGCAGTGAAGTCAAACGTAGGACTGTCCAGTGAAGTACCCAAACTGCTCAATACACCTTTCAAAAATACGACGTGTGCATTTTCATGCTTTTGTATGGTTTGAATAGCTGCCTGTGCGGCCGGTGCCGTAATAAGACCAGCAGTATTGACGCCTTTGGTATAATATGCAGCTTCCAGGTATTCCAGTGTGAGTGCGTATTTCAACACATCCACCACAGAAGTACCGCTGGTTTGCGCATAAGCTTTGTTGAACATACTGCCGAGTGCAAATGGAATAGCTGCCAAAGCAATTTTACCGCTGAGGTTTGTAAATTGCTTCATGGCGTTACGGCGGGTATCCAGCCTGTCGTATACTTCAGGATCGATTTTTTCGATTTCCTTGAAAATATTGAGAAGATCCATATGATCAGAGTTTTAACAGGTGAAGTATTTTATTTCGGTAAAGTGTTGGTATCTATCTTGGTTTTAATGAAAGCGCCGGCCATTGCAAACACCTGTGCAGGTGTTCTCACCATATCTAAACCATTGGCATCAATTACATCTGAATCAGCAAATGATCCTGGTGAAATAAGGTCGCGGATATACGCCGCATGACGTGCTTCTACGGATACAATTTTTCCTGCCAGTCCAAGATAGACCAGTCCTGTTGGGGTTTTGGAGATGTATTGCGCAGCACCGTTGTAAGCAGAAACACCTAGATCTTCAAATGTTTTAGCGGTAGCCAGTACACTGTCTCTTTTAGAAAAATCGATAGCACTGAAGTTTACCTCAAGTCCAATAATTGCGCTGCTGCTTAATGCTGCTTTGAAAAATTCACGGTGACCAATTTCATGATCCCGGATGTTCTGAAAGAAATCCAGTTCAGTAGAGGTCATACCGGCATAAGGTGAATTCACTACCTGTGTGTAAAAGGCGGCTTCCAGTTGTTCCAGTGCATAGGCATAATTTAGCACTGCAACATCTCCTGTACCAAGACTTACACCGTTACTGCCGGGGTTGTTGTCATCATCATTTTTGTTACAACTGGCTACCACAGTGGCTGCAGTAACAAGTGCAGAGCCCATACCCAGGTATTTCAGAAAGTTCCGGCGCTGCATATTGGGCATAACTTCCTTACCCCCATCCCGAGAGGGGTTCTTCATAATGTGCATAATGTAAAATTTTATGTGATGAGATAATACATGATCACAATGCTCTGTTGTGTAACAGTAGCGGGTTTCATAGATGCCGGCAGGTACGCTCGCGCAGACACCTGATCGTCATATACGGGGTCTTGTGAAAAGTGGTTTTAAAAAAGAGAAAATATTTTCAGTAGAGTAAAACGGCCTTGGGTAAAACAAAAATTCCTTGTTTAACATGTGCTGTGCAACATATTAAACAAGGAATAAGAAGGTGCAGCGTAATCCTATAAGGCCCTGCCTCTGATTATATTTACAAGGATCGCAATAATAGCCAGCACAAGCAAAGCATGTATTAATCCTCCTGCTGAATAAACAAAGAAACCAAGTATCCATCCTATGATAAGAATTACGGCGATTAAATAAAGAAGGCTGTTCATGTTTTAAGGATTTGATTCACTTCTCCTACTAAAAAATTTATGCCAAGAAGATAATCGCTTTGTTTACAGCCACCTCAGCATTGTTGACACCGCTGTGTTGTGGAAGCTTCTCCACCATCCGAGAAGAAAAAGGACGGGAGTTATAAACACTTCTCTCCGGAAATACTTTATGATAAAGGGTTTAATAAAATGGATACATTTTTGGAAATGAAAAAGGTATATATCAGCACCTATTTTTTTTAACCATAAATTTTTTGATTATGCTACAAGACGAAAAATTGGTAACCCTCTTAAGCGATCTCGTAAAAATCAATAACGACCGGATAGAAGGGTATAAAAATGCGAAGGCTGCCAGTAATGATGCAGATGTAAAAGCATTGTTTCAGCATATGATCAATGATAGTGTGAAATATGTAGCAGAACTGAATCAACAATTATTGGCGCAGGGAGCAGATGCAGAAACAGATACTACTATTAGTGGTAAATTATATCGCACCTGGATGTCTATCAAAACTACATTCACCGGAACTGACAGATATTCCCTTTTCTCCTCTTGTGAGTATGGGGAAGATGCCGTACAACGCGCCTATGCAGATGCGCTAGGCAGTGATACTTCCATGCCTTACAGTGTACGTGAGCTTATCGCAGGCCAACAGGCCAATCTAAAGGAAGCTCACGATACCATTAAGAGTTATAGAGATGTGGTGAGTCAATAGGCATTTTGTGCATTCGGTTTGTGCCTGTTCTTTTTGTTCAAACCACTGCGGAAGGTGGTTGTTCAGGATAGCCATATTACTTTTGAATTAATGAGATTCCAATCATACTTATATTAATAAGTAATATGGCAACTACGGGATTTTCGGTACAGGGCTGCTTCAGGGTTTGAAGCAGCCCTTTTTATGGTCCTTAACCAAGGCATTTAAAGCCCGTTCAGCCCCTAAAAGTGAATTAGGAAATGAGTGCCTGTTCAGTCGGCTGGTGCTTGTTCATTTTGTTCAGTTTGGTTTTGCCCTTTTTATATTCTGCACCTGGTACTATCTTTATTCTGATTGAGAGAAGTAACTCTTGTATGACTTTTTAACCTCCCCATGAAAAACAACAATAATAGCCAGGTGGTCTAACCAGCCACCTTTTTTATTCTCCCGAAAAAGCAGGATCCCAATCTTTCCAAACCGGCTCGTAGCCTTGTTTTTTTAGCATTCCCGCTATTGCAGCCGCGCTCCGCTCATCCGAAATCTCAAACTGCTCCAATGATTGGGCATCTACGGTATAACCGCCCGGATTGGTTTTGGAGGCCGCACTCATCGCCGTAATCCCCAGATGCACAATATTATTCCTGAATTTTTCCTCTTCCCGGGTAGAAATGCTCAATTCAATTTCCTGGTTCAACAACCGGTAAGCGCAAATCAATTGCACCAGCTCCCGGTCGTCCATGACTACCTTAGGGGTAAGTCCGCCGGAAAAGGGCCGCAGCCGTGGAAAGGAGATACTGTATTTTGTTTGCCAGTACTTTTTTTCCAGGTAACTCAGGTGCAACGCCGTAAAAAAGCTGTCTGTCCGCCAGTCTTCCAGGCCTATTAACACACCCAGCCCCATTTTGTGAATACCTGCCCGGCCCAGCCGGTCGGGGGTGTCCAGCCGGTAGTCGAAGTTCGACTTCCGCCCTTTGGGATGGTGCTTTTTATAGTCGTCCTGGTGATATGTTTCCTGGTACACCAGCACAGCATGCAATCCTTCCGCTGTTAGCTCCCGGTAGTCCTGCTCATCCATTGGTTGCACTTCCATGGAGATATTTGAGAAATGAGGACGCAGCAACTGCAGCACTTTCTTAAAATAGTCAGTTCCTACCTGCTGATTCGCTTCCCCGGTAACAAGCAACACATGATCAAATCCCATTTCCTTGATAGCAGCTGTTTCCATCAATATTTCCGCAGGACTGAGGGTTTTGCGTTTGATCTTATTATCCAGGCTAAATCCGCAATAGGTGCAAATGTTTTGACACTCGTTGGAAAGATACATGGGGATGTACATTTGCATGGTATTGCCAAACCGTTGCCTGGTAAGGGTATTGCTGATGGCCGCCATCTGTGCCAGGTAAGGCGCAGCTGCCGGAGAGATAAGGGCGGCAAAATCGTCCAGCGAGCGGCGTTGATTATGTAGGGCCTGCTCTACATCCCTGGATGTTTTAGCATAGATACCGGCTTTTACCTCATTCCACTCATACTGATCAAATATGCTTTTAAACATGATGAAGGATTAATTAGATGATAAAATTGATTTATGCCTCATCCAGAAAGGCGATTAGCGGACTGGAAGCAACAGCGTGGTGGCTACTGCCAGGTAGCCCGGCTTCATAGGCCATGCGACCTGCTTCCACGCCAGCTTTAAAGGCTGCGGCCATCTGCACCGGATTCCGGGCAATGGCAATGGCGGTATTGACCAACACTGCGCTGGCACCCATTTCCATGGCCTGTGCTGCATGTGAAGGGCTGCCGATACCTGCATCTACGATTACCGGAATATTGCTTTGTGCGATAATGATTTCCAGGAAGTCGAAGGTTTTTAAGCCTTTATTGCTGCCAATAGGTGCACCCAGTGGCATTACGGCTGCTGTACCCACTTCTTCGAGGCGTTTGCATAATACAGGATCTGCATGCACATAAGGCAATACCACGAAGCCCAGCTTCACCAGCTCTGTGGCCGCCAGTAAGGTTTCTATGGGATCTGGCATGAGATAGCGAGGATCCGGATGTATTTCGAGTTTTATCCAGTTGGTTTCCAGGGCTTCCCGGGCCAGTTGTGCGGCATACACCGCCTCTTTGGCGGTACGCACACCGGAAGTGTTGGGCAGCAGGTTGATCCGCGGATGTACCAGGTGTTGCAGCATATCATCTGCTTTGTTATCCATTTCTACCCGCTTCAGCGCTACTGTTACCAGCTCGCTGCCGGAAGCCAGCAGGGCGCTTTCCATGATAGCAGGAGAAGAAAACTTACCGGTACCGGTAAACAGCCGGGAACAAAATTGCTTGCCGGCAATGATTAAAGGCTCCATGTAGGGGTGTGGTTTAACTGTTGATGAATATGTGCTACGATCGTTTGTTTGTCGCTGGCCTGGGTAATTAAACCGCTAACGGCTACACCATATACACCTGCTTCCATCAGCGCCGGAATGTCTTCCAGCAAAATGCCGCCGATGGCTATCAGGGGAATGGATATATTTTTTTGTCGCAATGCCTGTAAAATTTGCTGATAGCCGCTCAGACCCAGTATAGGACTTAAGTTTTGCTTGGTAGTTGTAAACCGGTAAGGTCCTACTCCCACGTAGCTGGCGCCATCTGCCACATGTTGGAGGATATCCTCCAGGGTGTTGGCGGTGCCGCCCACAATCATATTGTTGCCGGTAATGGCTCTGGCAGCAGCAACGGTCATGTCCAGTTTGCCTACGTGTACACCTGCAGCACCTACGGCTACCGCCACCTGCGGATAGTCGTTGATGATGAGTGATGCCTGGTAGCTGTCACAGATTTTTTTCACCGCTTCGGCTACCGGTAAAACGGTTTCCGCTGTTTCGTTTTTGATACGCAACTGTATCCATTTGCAGCCGGCATCGCAGGCCGCGAGGATATTGTCTGTATGAGCCGGTTGAGATATATAATGTAATGTGCTGATCATATGTGATGATATCCTGTTAATGATGAATGACTGGCGAGTAATTTCTCCGTATATACTTTACCGTTAGCGCAGGCATCATGCAATGATTGACCATGGGCTAAGCCGGCAGTGATAGCGGCAGATAATACACAACCTGAGCCGTGTTTGGGGAAAACCTCCCTCAGCACCGGCTTAAAAGTATGTATAACATCTCCGGTGTATAAGGTATCATACCCCGGTTTATTTTTATGATGTCCGCCTTTCAGTAATACCGCGCAACAGGCGGACAATTCCCTGGCGGCAGCTTCTCCGTCTGTAAGACCGGATAACATCAACGCCTCATCGTAATTTGGGGTGAGCAGGTATATTTCAGACAGCAGCTCTTTCCATGCGTGTTGTTGTATGCTGCCATGGAAAGTGTATCCTGCAGACGCTTTGAGCACAGGGTCCAGTATAATGCGGATACCGGGAGACAGCTGTTTTACCTGTCGAACCAGTTCCTGCAAGGACTGTATATCCGCCATGATACCGATTTTGCAATACTGCAATTTTGAGTTGTTCAGCAGGGGCTTTGCCTGTGCCAGTATATGCGTTACCGGTAGCCATTCTACCGATATGAACTGTTCGGGTGTTTGTACGGTAATGGCTGTGCATACGCCCAGTCCTGATACCCGGTGTTGCTCAAATGTTTTGATATCTGCCAGCAAACCTGCTCCCCCACTGGGGTCCAGGCCTGCAAAGCTCATTACGTAAGGTCGCTCTTGTTCCATAATTGCTGAATGCGATAATAGTTGTCAACAGCTTTCGCTGGTGTTTTCCAGATGGCACCTAGTAAAGCTGCGCCATCAAACAGCCATTGTTTTAGTAAGATGATATTAGTATGATCCACACCACCTAAGGCGAGTACCGGGCGGTTGTCTTTATTGGTCAGCATGCCCCCTGCCCTTCCATGATAGCCGGGTTTGGAGATGCTGTCGAATACAGGACTCAGCAATAATGTGTTATATCGTTTATTCGTTGACGTTATTTCGCCTGGTGAATGAATACCTGTGCTGTTTTCCCGATACAATGCGGTGGAATGAAAAGCTTTCGCTTCTCCGCTCCAATGTACCCCGGAAAGTCCATATTGGGCTGCGAGTAATGGTTGGTCACGGATGAGAAGGCGATCATAACAATCCGGGTTGATAGCATCCAGCAGGGTCATATACTGTTCGGTCGTCCAGCCTGGCTTCCTGAGTACTATACGCGAAGCGCCGGCGGATAACAGCGCTGCTATTATCCGCTCTTCTTCGTGTAGTCGCTCCGGTGATGTGATAATCCAGATCATAAATAAATCTCTCCACCGTGTTCTGCAAAGGCGGCGGCTTTTTCCTTCATGCCTGCATCCATCGCTTCTTCAGCTTCCAGTCCCTGTTTGGCGGCAAAGTCTCTTACTTCCTGGGTAATTTTCATGGAGCAGAAATTGGGTCCGCACATAGAGCAGAAATGCGCCACTTTTGCGCCTTCTGCCGGCAATGTTTCATCGTGATAAGACCGGGCAGTTTCAGGATCCAGGGATAAATTAAACTGGTCTTCCCAGCGGAATTCAAATCGGGCTTTGCTGAGGGCATTGTCGCGGTGCTGGGCACCGGGGTGACCTTTCGCGAGGTCGGCCGCATGTGCCGCTATTTTATAGGTGATCACACCCTGACGTACGTCTTCTTTATCAGGTAATCCCAGGTGTTCTTTAGGGGTTACATAACAAAGCATGGCACAGCCGAACCAGCCTATCATGGCGGCGCCAATGCCGGAAGTGATATGATCATAGCCGGGTGCAATGTCGGTAGTTAATGGACCGAGGGTATAGAACGGTGCTTCGTGGCAATGTTCCAGTTGTTTGTCCATATTGATTTTTATCAGGTGCATGGGTACATGACCAGGTCCTTCTATCATTACCTGTACCTGGTGTTTCCATGCTATTTTGGTGAGTTCGCCGAGTGTTTCCAGTTCCGCAAACTGTGCGGCATCGTTCGCATCGGCGATACTGCCGGGGCGTAGTCCATCTCCCAGAGAGAATGCTACATCATAAGCCTTCATGATTTCACAGATTTCTTCGAAGTGGGTATACAGGAAGTTTTCTTTATGATGCGCCAGACACCATTTGGCCATGATGGAGCCACCGCGGGATACGATACCGGTGGTACGTTTAGCCGTTAGCGGTATATATCTTAATAAAACACCCGCGTGAATGGTAAAGTAATCAACGCCTTGTTCTGCCTGTTCAATGAGGGTATCGCGGAAAATTTCCCAGGTGAGGGCTTCTGCTTTTCCGTTCACTTTTTCGAGTGCCTGATAGATAGGAACGGTGCCAATGGGTACGGGTGAATTGCGGATAATCCACTCTCTTGTTTCGTGGATATTTTTGCCGGTGCTCAGATCCATGATGGTATCGGCGCCCCAGCGGCAGGACCATACTGCTTTTTCCACTTCTTCTTCAATGCTGGAGGTCACGGCGGAGTTACCGATGTTGGCATTTATTTTCACGAGGAAGTTGCGGCCAATGATCATTGGTTCGCTTTCGGGGTGATTGATATTGGAAGGAATGATGGCTCTGCCGGCAGCAATTTCCTGGCGAACAAATTCCGGCGTCATATATTTCACGGGCGTGTTGGCGCCGAAGCTTTGTCCTTTATGTTGTTCCCACAGTGGGTTATTGGCTTCATATAATTTATCGGCGCACTGGTTTTCGCGGATGGCGATGTATTCCATTTCAGGGGTGATGATACCCTTTTGTGCGTAGTATAGTTGCGTTACATTTTGTCCTGCTTTTGCGCGTAGTGGTTTATGTGTATGGCTCATCAGCGGCATTTTTCCACCTTCCTTCATCAGTTCTCTCACGAATGGGCTGGTGTACTGCGGCAGTTGTTCTACGTCTTTTCTGGCGTTGATCCATTCTTCACGGATGCGCGGGATGCCGGTGCTGACATCGATATCGATGTTGGGGTCGGAAAATGCGCCGCTGGTATCGTAGATGACAACGGGGGCATTGGGAATGGACTCGCCATTTTTTCCGTGCATACGTGTATCCGTGAGCGTTACTTTGCGCATGGCTACTTTTATTGGATGGATGCTACCGTCTACATAGATTTTTTCTGATGCAGGAAATGGTGTACGGCTGATAGCCGCAGGCTGTTGTTGCATGATGTCTGGATTTTTACAGATAGAAATGTTGGTTCCGTAGTTAACGACTACGGAAAAGGCTATACGAAATTTGTGGAACGGGATTAGCCGCCTTGTGTTGCCCGGATAATAGTAATACTATCCGCAGCCGATAACGATTGGTTTTCCCAATGGATTTTGGGAATTACCTGGTTATTGACGGCTACCGCAATGCCTTTTTGAGCGGAGAGTTGAATAAACTGTAAGAGTGCAGCAATGGTTGTTCCTGGCTGCACCGCATAAAGTTTATTGTTTACATGCACTTCCATGATAAATTGGAATTTAGGTGAAACAATAAACTTTAAGGATGTGGAAAGATGAGAAAGGTTCAGTTACTTTTCCCTACGGCAGTATGAACTGCTTCAGGTACTGAGGGTATCATCTCAGTTTATCCGCTATACTAGTGGATAAACACCCCTAAAGTGTAGGCCTAAAAGTAATGCAAATTTTTAGAAATTACGAATTATGAATTACGAATTACGGATTTGTGGGTAGATAATAGTGGATGATCTTTTCACAAATCCGTAATTCGTAATTCATAATTCGTAATTTTAAATCATGGTAAGATTCAATTTAGTGTGTTTATTGATACTGGCCGTTGCTTGTAATGGGGCTAAGAATAAGGAGGTAGTGAAAGAGGAATTGCCGGATGATAGCAGCCTGGTAAGTATCGCAGACAGCAGTAATGCCGGCATTACTGACAGCATCGCTGCTGTTGCGGATACACTGCATGTGGATGCAGCTAAGCTCATAGGGAAATGGGTACAGCCTGTAGCAGGCCTGGATAAAGAAACACAGGGTTTTCAACTAAGAAAGAACGGAACCGCCAAATCCATTAATATGTATACGCTCGTATACGAAAAATGGAGGTTGACGCATGACACCTTACTATTATGGAATCATTCCGAAGGTGTAAAGGACACGTCCACTATTGTGGATACTACTATTATTAAAGAGCTGTCGGATACTTCACTGGTATTATTCCCGGTTAAAGCCGCAGAGGGCTATATAGAAAAGTATCGCAAGCATAATTAAAATCAATTGTACAGCTGCCAGAGTCCTACCAGGCAGGCTACTACAGCCATAAATATACCGGCGGCGGCGAGTTGCATATCGTCAATATTTTTTCTTCCTATAAATAAGGATATCAAACCTATGATGATCGCTACTGAACCTGCGGTGACAGCATAGGAAGGCGTTTTGGTGCTAAAGGCAAATGCGGCCGATAGTACACCAATGATGAGCGCTGATATACAGGCTGTTTTTGTTAAGGCTGTTGAGTGTTGCATATGTATTCGTATTTTGAAAACAGGTGAAGGAATAATTTGTTTATCGTTTTATAGGTTGTTATGTTGACTGCTTACTTTTTCTTCCAGCGCAGTGGTATGTTCCCAGGGTACTTTTAACAAGGTGCCTATTTCCTGGTAGCGGGCATCCTGGTATTCATCTAATCCGTAGCGTATGGCAAGGGTATCCGGTACTTTAACGAAAGTGCCGAACAAACGGTCCCAGATAGAGAATATATTGGCGTAGTTGGCATCTGTTTCCGGCTGGTAATGGCTGTGATGTACCTTGTGCATATCTGGTGATACAATCACCCAGCTAAGCGCATTATCCAACCATTTGGGCAGGTGAATATTAGCATGATTGAACTGTGACATTAAGGCCGACACGCTCTGGTAAAACATTACCATCCAGAAAGGTACTCCCATGGCAACGATGGCAATAAAGAGTGCGATTACCCTGAACAGGCTTTCCACCGGATGATGCCGCAGGGCGGTGGTAGCATCTATCTGCGTATCTATATGATGTATTTTATGAAATTGCCACATCCAGCCGGTTTTGTGTTGTACCCAATGTATGAGCCAGGCGCCGATGAAATCGAGCATTAGCAGGGCGAGTATGGTATGAAGCCATAGCGGAAGCTGCGTCAGGTAAAGAAGGCCGAAGCGGTTTGCGCTGGTCCACTGGGATGCTTTTACAATAAGGAAGGCCAGCCCGGTGTTCACAATCACGGTGGTGAGTGTAAAGAACAGGTTGGTACCCGCATGTTTGTAGCGTTTGTTGCCGAAACGGAACCGGGGCGCCATGCCCTCAATGATCCATAACAGCAAGAGGCCGCTCATTAAAATAGCAGTACGATAGACGGACGGAATATGTTCAAAAAAGGTTACCATATGATGGTAAAATATATATAGTCGTATGTTACTCTGCGCTATGTTTGGTTCTCCTGACCAGGCCAACAAAATCTATACAGTGGATATGGGGAAGTGATCTTATATTATAATACACAGCAATCATATATGCGTTACTGCTATTATCCTTTCGTTACTGTCATGAACCTGCTGGTGTATTTCAACCACTGATTCCGACTAAAAATTACAACTATTTGGGGAATAATAAAAGGCCTCTTTTGGGCCATAGACAAAGAAAAAAGCAACCTCTTTGTTAGAGATTGCTTTATGTATAAGTTTTTAGCTATAAGTATTTTTCTTTTTTAGCATTTAGCTAACAGCAGCCGATTAGTTATTCAGCATCAGCGGCATTACCAGCATCAGCAGATCTTCATTTTCTTCTTTTTCAGAAGGTCTGAGGATACCTGCTTTGGTAGCAGTAGCCAGGTCGATGGAGATTTCATCGCCTTCCGCAGCGTTCAGCATTTCGATGAGGAATTTCGCATTAAAAGCAATTTGCATATCATCACCGGTGTACTGGCAGTTCATGCGCTCGTTACCTTCAAAAGAGAAATCCACATCCTGAGCGGATAACTGTAGTTCGCTACCAGTGATGCTCAGGGCAACCTGGTTAGTGCTTTTATTGGCAAACACACCCACCCGTTTTAAAGCGTTCTGGAAGTCACTTTTTACCACGGTGAGGCGGTAAGGATTATCTTTTGGTATTACTACTTTATAGTCAGGGAAACGGGCATCAATGAGGCGACAGATCATCTGGGCGCCTTCGTGCTGCACGAAGAAGTGGTTCTGGCTATAAGCTATTTTGATAGGAGAATCGTTATCCGGCAAGGCAGACTTCAACAGGTTCAGCGGCTTTTTAGGGACGATGAAGCTATCCGCCTGCGGGCAGGTAACATCTGTTCTTACATATTTCACCAGGCGATGTGCATCGGTGGCTACGAAAGTGAGGCTGTCCAGTGCAATTTCGAAGAACACGCCTGTCATAGCAGGGCGGAGGTCATCGTTGCTCACGGCAAACAGTGTTTTATTAATAGCGGTTACCAGACCGGTAGCGGACATGGTAAAAGAAGTAGTGTCGTCAGCTGCCGGCTCTTTCGGGAAGTTTTCCGGATTTTCGCCCATTACCTTGTATTTACCATTGTCTGAAGTAATTTCTACTGCGTAGGAATTCAGGTCAATGTGGAAAGTCAGTGGCTGGTCAGGCAGATTTTTGAGAGAGTCCATCAGGATCTTCGCCGGAATACAGATACGTCCGGTTTCCTTGGCTTCTACCTCCAGCTTCACCCGCATAACAGTTTCCAGGTCAGTAGCAACTACAGTCAGTTCGTTTTTGTCAATCGAGAATAGGAAATCCTCCAGTATAGGCAATACTGTGTTAGAATTGATAACCCCGCTGATCTGTTGTAATTGTTTTAATAAAGTAGAGGAAGAAACAATAAATTTCATGATTTATATAAGTTTGCTTATCATTTTTTGTTGTTGGGTAACCTTGGCGTGCAAGCCCTGATTCACATAGTTWCCTTTCATAAAAGGTCAAATGTACTGTAAACAAAGATAGAAAGTTTTGTCGTTCTCCCTAATTTCATCACATCTTATACACGAAGATAACGTGGTTTTACACAACGATTTGCAGGTATTCATACATTTGTTTTTAATATAATGCTAGATAGAAAGATTGAAAAACGCCTTTTGTTTAGATGAGATGTAATAACTGCTATTGATTATTGATGAATGTGAAAAGAATTAGGGTATTCTTTTAAATTATCTTCAAATCGGTTACTTTTGCCGCGCTGAAAAATTATTCCAAACCAACAAAAAAAAGCAGGTTATGAAACTGTCTCATTTAGCCGAAACACTGATTGGATCCGAAATCATTAAGTTAGCAGCTGAAATAAAGGAGAAACAGGCCAAGGGTGAGAAGATCTACAATTTCACGATTGGCGACTTTGACCCGAAGGTATTTCCTATCCCGGTTGAATTTGAACAGGAAATCATAACAGCCTATAAGGAGCACCTCACTAATTATCCTCCTGCTGATGGTATCGCGGAGTTAAGACAGGCAGTAGGTGATTTTATAGCTGAGCGTGAAGGTCTCTCCTATGATCCTGCAAAGGAAATCGTTATTTCCTGCGGTGGTCGTCCTATCATTTACGCTACTTTCAGAACGATTCTGGATCGCGGTGAAAAAGTAGTGTATGCTACTCCTTCCTGGAACAATAACCACTACACCCACTTCCTGGAAGCGGAACACGTAGTGCTCGAAACCAAACCGGAAAATGATTTCATGCCCACTGCGGCTGAATTAAAACCACTCCTGAAAGGTGCTACCCTTCTGGCACTTTGCTCGCCGCAGAACCCAACCGGCACTGCCTTCGGCAAACAACAGCTGGAAGAAATCTGCGACCTGGTACTGGCAGAAAATAAAAGCAGGGGTGCTGACGAAAAGCCGCTCTATGTATTGTTCGATCAGATGTACTGGGTACTCACTTTCGGTGAAACACATCACCACAACCCGGTGACCCTTCGTCCCGACATGCGTAACTACACCATCTTCATCGATGGTATGAGTAAAGCCTTTGCTGCTACCGGCGTAAGAGTTGGTTGGGCATTAGGACCTGCACACGTGATCGCTAAAATGAAATCCATCCTCTCTCACGTAGGTGCCTGGAGCCCGATGGCAGAACAAAAAGCTGCTGCCCGCTACCTGGTACAGAAAGAGAATGTGAATACCTACCTGAAACACTTTAAAGGTGAAATCGAAGAAAGACTGGTGAAAATATACCAGGGCTTCGACAAGCTGAAAAAAGCGGGTCACCAGGTAGAAGCCATTGCTCCGCAGGCCGCTATTTACCTCACCGTTAAGTTTGACCTGACAGGTAAAACAACAGCTGATGGTACTGCACTTGCAGATCAGGCTGCTGTTACTTCTTACATCCTGAATGAAGCTAAAATAGCCCTGGTGCCGTTCTATGCTTTCGGATCTGCTAAAAACTCCCCATGGTACCGCCTCAGCGTAGGTACCTGCGTGAAGGAAGAGATCCCGGCTATGCTCGAAAAACTGCAGGCAGCACTGGAGAAATTAAAATAAGCGAGTTTTTGTCTTTGGGCAGGATTATACTGATTTTCAGGATTTTGTTTTAAGGTTTTATATGATGAGCGAAGAAGGATGTGGATTCCACATTCCTCTTCGCTCTTTTTTATTTAAAATCAAAAAACATAAAATATTCAAAATCAGTGTAATCAGTGTAATTCTGCCCTAAGACAATTACTCGTTTCTGACTTTCTGACTTTTACCATCGAAAAGTTAAATACCTGTTAAATGGTCAACTTTAGTTACTATATCCGGAAAAGTTCTTAATTTTGACCTTGAAACTAAAAAAGTCAAAAAGTTGATGCATACAGAAGCTAAAGATGAAATGAGGGATAAGATCCTTGAGGCGGCTCTGAAGCGTTTTACTCATTATGGCGCTTCTAAAACAACGATGAACGAAATAGCAGATGATCTTCACTGCTCCAAAGCATCGCTGTATTACTATTTCCCGGATAAAAAAGCCATGCATACTGCAGTGCTGATGAAAATCGCGGAAGCCTATTTCCAGGCAATGGAAAAGGAAGCAAAGGATGTGAAGTCGGCAACAACAGCATTATATAATATCATCGACCTCCGGAAAGACTTCATCAGTAAATTCTGCCGGCTCGAGATATTTAAAATAATACAGGACAACTCCAAGTTCTTCCTGGAAGAAAAGAAGAAAGCGAAACAACGTGAATTTAATATCCATACAGATATCATTAAAGCAGGTATTGCTTCAGGAGAGTTTAATGTAAAAGACCCCGTGCTAACGGCGGAAATATTAGTACAGGCACTTATGGGTTTACGCTTTTCTGTTCCTGATCATATCCGGGAAGATATGGACCTCGATGATGAAATGATGGACAACATTATAGATAAACAAAAACAACTGCTGGAGATCTTCATTAAAGGAATAAAGGCGTAATAAACGGAAATCATGGTGGTGAGAGAACGGATACTGGAAACGGCACTGAGAATGTTCAGAACCTACGGCGTGAAGGGAGTGACTATGTTTGACATAGCACGTGATTGCGGTATCTCGAAGAAGACAGTATATGAGCATTTTGTAGACAAACAGGCGTTGATAGATGAGGGGATGCAGCAGTTGTTATCTAATCACATTAACTATTTCACAGAATGTCTGCAAACCACAGACAATGCTATTGAAGAGATGGTACGTAACATGAAGTATGTTACCAACATGGCTAAAACGCTGAACCCGGTGATGTTGTACGAAATCCAGAAGTATCATCCGGATACCTGGAAAAGCATTGAGAGTTTTAAGGAAGATGGGATGCTATGTAACATCAAAAAAAATTTAAAAAGAGGGATGGCGGAAGGCCTATACTGTCAGAACCTCCACATAGATATTGTAGCACGTATGCGCCAGCTGCAGCTGGAGGCCGCATTTGATCCGATACAATACCCGGCAGATCAGTTTGAAATGCATGCGGTAATGGAACAGGTAACCGCCCACTTTATATTGGGAATTGCCACTATCAAAGGACACAAACTGGCTAACCAGTATCTGCATATAAAAGAAGAAGAATAAACTACTACGCTAACTGATTTAATTTATGAAGCGATTAAAGTTAACGCTTGTCCTCCTACTGGGGATAGGGGTGTATAATGGCTATGCCCAAACGCAGCTCACCTTACAGGAGGCACTGAAGTTTGCATTAAGTAATAATAAGCAATTGGCTAAAACCAGGATGGACGAAGAAATGGGTAAATATAAAACCCAGGAAGTCCGCTCCCAGGCTTTGCCACAACTAAATGGTAATGCCTCTTACACTGATAACCTGATGTTACAAAAGTCACTCATTCCGGGGGCCGTATTTGGTAAGCCACCAGATAGTTCTATCCTGGTAGCTTTTGGTGTTAAATACAATGCCACTGTTGGCGCAGAACTGAGTCAGCAGATCTTCAACCAGGCGGTGTTTACCGGCCTCAAAGCAGCTAAATCAGGAGAAGAGTATTATAAGATACAAACAGAACAATCTGTTGAAAACCTGATCTATAATGTATCTCAACTTTATTATCAACTGCTCGTAACACAGGAAAAAATTGTTACGACCAATAGTAATATAGAGAAACTCACACAATTGGTAAGCGCTACTAAATCACAGTTTGATAATGGTTTGGCCAAGAAAATTGACCTGGACCGTATCAAAGTGAATCTTACCAATTATGTTACACAACGCACACAGCTGCTGAACCAGTATGCTACGCAAACCAATAACCTGAAGCGGATAATGGGTATGCCACTGCAATCTATGTTTCTGTTGCCACCTGCCTCTCTGAAGGATATTGAAAACAAGGCTGCCGGCGTATTACAGTATGATGATATGAACCTGGCCAACAGAACAGAATACAAATTACTGAAGAAGCAGGAAGAGTTACAGTTGTTTCAGAAGAAAGCTTATCTCGCAGAATATTATCCATCACTGTCATTATTTGGAAGATATTCCTACAACGGGATGAGTCAGCAATTCGCTTTTTCGAAAGACCCATCTAATTCTACCAGTTGGTTCGGTGCCGCCGCCATCGGTGTGTCATTGAAGATTCCCATCTTCGATGGTTTTGGTCGCCGCTCTAAAGTAAACCAACAAAATGTTACACTGCGTCAGCTGAGCAAACAACTGGAAGACACGGAACTGTCGCTCAATACAGATTATGAAAATGCCAAACTGATGGTGCGTAGTAACTTATCTACCATCAGCACGCAAAAGGAAAATATGGACCTGGCCAACGAAGTATATTATTCTACACAGAATAACTACAAACTCGGTCTCGCTGGTTTAACGGATCTGCTGAATGCAGAAACTTCCCTGGCAGATGCACAGAACAGCTACAACGAGGCCCTGCTGCAGTATAAACTGGCAGAGCTGGAAATCATAAAAAGCAAAGGAAGTTTAAAAGACCTCCTCAACTAAACGTATAAACGAAAACAACGATAGACAATCAAACTATTTGCAGATGAAAAAGTTTATAATCTGGGGCGTAGTGACAATAGGTGCAGTGGTACTGATCATGTGGAAGCTCAACGCTAATAAAAAAGCCAACGAGGCCAAAACTGAATTCGTAAAACAAAGCAATATTGGCGATATCCCTGTGCTGGTACAGAAAGTAACCCGCAACGATTTTTCACAGGGCTTCCTGGCTAATGGAAACTTTGCACCTGTTCGTGAATTGTCTTACCTGGCAGAAACTGCCGGCCGCATTACCAAATTACTGGTAGATGAAGGTAGTGTAGTAAGACAGGGACAACCTATTGCTTATATAGATGCACAGATCGTAAGCACAGATCTCGAATCTGCAAAAGCGAACCTCAACCAGCTGAAAGTAGATAAAGAAAGATATGAAGGCGCCTTCCAGACAGGTGGCGTTACACAAAAACAAATGGACGATGCCCGCCTGCAGTATGACATCGCTAAAACACGCTATGAGGCTGCAAGCCGCCGTGTGAGCGATACGTATGTGAAGGCACCTATCTCCGGTATCATCAACAAAAAATACATTGAACAGGGCGCTTACCTTTCTGTTGGTAACAAAATGTTTGACATCGTAGATGTATCCCGACTGAAACTCGCGGTATCTGTTCCGGAAGGCCAGGTGGTAACACTCAAAACCGGTCAGAAAGTAGCTGTCACCAGCAACGTTTTCCCGGAAACAAAGTATGAAGGTACCATCACCTTTATCGCGGCCAAAGGCGACAACTCCCTGAACTATCCCGTGGAAATGGAAGTAGGCAATGTACAGGGCAAAGACCTGAAAGCAGGCATGTATGGTACTGCGCACTTCGTAGATCCCCAAGCGGATAAAACTATTTTCATTGCGCGCACTGCTTTTGTTGGAGGTGTAAACAGCAACGAAATATATATCATGGAGGGTAATGTGGCAAAGAAACGTAAAGTGGTAGCCGGTCGCATTATCGGCGACCAGGTAGAAATACGGGAAGGGCTGAACGAAGGTGATACCGTTATCACCAGCGGTCAGATTAACCTGACAGAAGGTGCCACGGTAGCGGTTCAAGCCGCCACTAAGTAAGCGAGGAAAATGTATCTGGTGTTTGAACAAATTTTTGCAACATGAAGATTACTGAAGTATCGATTAAGCGACCTACGATTGTGGTGGTGGTATTTACCATCCTCACACTGTTGGGCGTGATGAGTTATAAATCGTTGAACTATGAGCTGTTGCCTAAGTTCAGCTCCCCTATCGTAACGATAGCTACTATTTACCCGGGAGCGTCTCCCAACGAGGTAGAGAGTAGTGTCACCAAGAAGATTGAAGATGCGATTGCCT
Organism: Chitinophaga sp. RAB17; assembly: GCF_052114225.1. Lineage (NCBI taxonomy): Bacteria > Pseudomonadati > Bacteroidota > Chitinophagia > Chitinophagales > Chitinophagaceae > Chitinophaga > Chitinophaga sp. RAB17. The sequence goes on from NZ_JBFREI010000002.1 coordinate 38,772, forward strand.
CTATGGAAAAGATCAAAAAGATCACTTCCAAATCCTCTGAAAGCTTGTCTGTTATTACCGTTGAGTTGAATAACGATGCCAATGTGGATATCGCATTGCAGGATGCGCAACGTAAGGTAAATGCTATCCTGGCGGACTTGCCAGGCGATGCGAAACCACCTTCCCTCAACAAATTCTCGCTGGATGATTTACCTATCATGACGCTGTCTGCCACCGCTAAAATGGATGACAAGCAGTTTTATGACCTGGTAGATAAGAAGCTGCAACCTTTATTATCCCGGTTGCCGGGTGTGGCCCAGGTATCGCTGATTGGCGGTCAGGAGCGCGAAATACAGGTGAATGTGGACCCCAAGAAAATGCAGGCATTTAATTTATCTATTCTGCAGCTGCGTCAGCTGATTACCAATGCCAACCTGGATTTCCCAACCGGTAAAGTGAAAACTGCCAATGAGCAGATCCTGATCCGTTTGGCGGGTAAATATAAAAACGTAGATCAGCTCCGCAACCTGGTGTTGAAAACAACAGAAAATGGTACACAGGTACGTCTTACAGATGTAGCGGATGTGCAGGATGCCCAGAAAGATGCGGATCGTATTGCCCGTGTTGATGGAGTGAGTTCCATTGCGCTGCAGGTGCAGAAACAAACGGATGCCAACGCGGTAACCGTGAGTGAGGAAATGAAGAAGACGATCGCACAGATAGAAAAAGACTATGCTGCTAATGATCTGAAGATGCTGGTGGCAAATGATTCCTCCGACTTTACGCTGGAATCGGCCGACTCCGTAATACATGACCTTATCCTGGCGGTGGCGCTGGTGGCGGTGGTGATGCTGTTGTTCCTGCACAGTGTGCGCAGTGCCCTCTTTGTAATGATCTCCATCCCGGCTTCCCTGATCGCTACTTTTATTGGAATGAAGCTGATGGGCTTCTCGCTTAACCTCATGTCTTTGCTGGGTTTGTCGCTGGTGGTAGGTATCCTCGTGGATGATGCCATTGTGGTACTGGAAAACATCTATCGCCATATGGAGATGGGTAAAAACCGCGTACGTGCTGCGTTTGATGGCGTAAAAGAAATAGGATTCACCGTTACTTCGATTACATTGGTAATTGTAGTGGTGTTCCTGCCGATCTCTTTAACCAATGAGCTGGTATCAAAAATTTTGCGTGAGTTCTGTGTGGTGGTAATGATATCTACCATGTTGAGTTTGCTCTCCTCCTTTATGATTGTACCGTTGTTGTCTTCCCGCTTTGGTAGACTGGAACATATCACGGGTAAAAACTGGTTTGAGAAATTTATCCTCTGGTTTGAAGCGCAATTGTCGAAGTTCACCAGCTGGATGACAGATATTCTGCGCTGGGCGCTGGCGCATAAAGCCATTACCCTGATTGTGGCGGTAGGCTTATTGTTCGCCTCTTTCATGTTGTTAGGTAAAGGATATATCGGAGGTGAGTTTATCCCGAAAGGTGACCGCGGGCAATTCATTGTGATGCTGGAAATGCCAAAAGATGCATCTGTAGATCAAACCAACCTGGCTACCAGGACAGCTGAAAAATATCTCAACAAGAAACCGGAAATCACCCGTTTGATCACTACAGTTGGTCAAACCAGTGAAGATGGCTTTGGTAATTCACAGTCTACCGCCTATAAATCAGAGATCACGGTAATGCTGGTAGACCCGGAAAAACGTGCGGATGCGTCAGATATCTATGCAGCAAAGATCAAGAAAGAGCTGAAAAACATCTTACCGGGCGTTAAAGTGAAAACTACGGCGGTGAGCATCATGGGTACAGCGGAGAGAGCGCCGGTAGAGCTGATCGTAATGGGTACGGAACTAGATAGTGTAATGAACTATGCTAAAAGAGCGATGGATACCCTTAAAACCATCAGCGGTGCTACGGAAGTAAAACTGTCTGTAGAAGATGGTAACCCGGAAATCAACGTACAGGTAGATCGTGATAAGATGGCGGCGCTGGGGCTTACCCTGGATGCCGTGGGAGGAACCATGCAAACTGCCTTCAGTGGTACTGCAGATGACTCCAAAGTGAAATTCCGCCAGGGTGATTACGAATACGATATCAACATCCGTTTTGATGATTTCAACAGAAAGAACCTGGACGATGTATCCAATATACAGTTCATTAATGACAAAGGCCAGCTGATTAAATTGTCGCAGTTTGCGGCTGTAACAGAAGGATCCGGCCCGAGTCACCTGGAAAGAAGGGACAAGAACACTTCCGTATCTGTGCAGGCACAGGTAATGGGTCGTCCTTCCGGTACCGTAACACAGGAGTTTACCGATAAGCTGGCGAAGATGGGAAAACCAACAGGCATCAGTTACCTGTTTGGCGGAGATGCCGAAAACCAGGGTGATTCCTTTGGTACATTGGGTGCGGCGTTGCTGATCTCTATTGTACTGGTTTACCTGATCATGGTGGCGCTGTACGATAACTACATCTATCCGTTTGTGGTATTGTTCTCTATCCCGTTGGCGATTATCGGTGCCCTGCTGGCACTGGCATTGACCAACAATACGCTGAACATCTTCACCATATTAGGTATCATCATGTTGATTGGGTTGGTGGCGAAGAATGCGATCATCCTGGTTGACTTTACCAACCAGATGAAAGAGGAAGGTCAGAGCACGTATCAGGCGCTGATACATGCCAACAATGCACGTTTGCGTCCGATCCTGATGACCACTATTGCGATGGTGATTGGTATGTTACCTATTGCGTTGGCAACAGGCGGTGTGGGTGCTATCAAAAATGGTTTGGCGTGGGCCATCATCGGTGGGTTGATCAGCTCCATGTTCCTGACCCTCATTGTGGTACCGGTGGTATACATGGTGGTAGATAAGGTGATGGCGAAGTTTGGAATTGGTAAGCTGTCTACCAAACGTTATATCAGACAACGTATGGTGGCTGCTTATGAAGAAGTACCTCTAAGTGATATTCATTCGAATTAAAGATATGTTACTAACAGTGTAACAGTTGTAGGTTTAGGTAATAGCCGGGATAGTCATATCCCGGCTTTCTTTTTTCTTTGATATTAACAAGTAGTTCTTTCCTTTTCACATTCCATCTTTATTAGCGGCGTATTACTTTTGTGGATATAAATCATCCTTATGAAAAAGTACATCCCCATTTTATCATTATTAGTGCTGCCATTTATTACGCAGGCCCAGCAAACCATAACTGGATTGGCTTTACCTGAAAGCGTAGTAGCTTATAAAGGTGGCTATTTTGTGTCCGACATCGGGGTCAAACTCGATCCCACCGCCAAAGACGGTGATGGTGCTATCTCCTTTGTGAACAGCGCAGGTAAGCTACAGGAGTTAAAGTATTTTAATGATTCACTGAACGCTCCTAAAGGACTGGAGATCATTGGCGATATAATATATGTGGCAGATATTGACCACCTGAAAGGGTATAATATTTCCACCCGCCAAAAGGTATTTGATCTGAACCTGGAAGGAAAAGCAGTACTACTGAACGATTTGAGCAAGGTAGATGATAGTTTGCTGGTGATAACAGACTCTTTTAAAAGTCATGCATTACTGATAAATGTAAATACCGCTTCCTGGACGATACTAAAGGGAGATATGATGGTGCCCAATGGCATTTTATATAACGCGCAACGGGACGAAGTATATGTATGCTCCATGGGCGCTGATTTAGATGGTACCGGTAAATTATTTTCAAAGAAACTGCATGACGACAATGCCGCCTTTGAGCCAATGGAAGGTTCTCCCATAGGGCTTTTTGATGGGATTGTACAGTTAGATGATCACCGTTTGCTGGTATCTGACTGGATCACTATTAAAGACCCGGTGAAAGGTAATTTATATGTGTACGACCTGGATAAAAAACAATACACAAAAATAGAGACAAAACGTTCTCCTGCAGATATCGCATTGGATGTAAAGAAACATGATTTGCTAATTCCGCAATTATTGGATAATAGATTGGAAATTGTATCACTGAAGAAATTAGGGTTGTAAGGCAGAGCGAAGCAGAAAGCTGTGGCCAGCAGCTTTCTGCTTTTATTATTTTCTGGCCATCAATAACATATGTGATACAGGAAATGGGATAGGTAAGGGTACATCATTATTGCACGGGCGCATCAGCTGTACCTTTCCTTCCAGCCTGTTTTTCACAATCCATTCATTCCGCCATGTGGAAGATAGATTATCTAATCTTAGTCCTGCTTCCTCCAGCGCAGCTTTCCAGTCGCTGTAATTCCAGAAACAAAACGTTTCATGCATTTCACTGAGCCAGTTATCGTGGTAATCTTTTTTGAAAAGAAACTCACAGGCATTTTGCATAGATAACTGCGCGTAGGTTTTATCTGCGATGGTTACCCATTCATGGGGTAATTGAAATCCTTCGTGATGACGGAAATCTTTTGCGAACTGTTTGAAAATAGCCATAGTGGATAGTTTACCCAGCCAGGCTGCCAGCTCGTGTGTATTGGCATTTTCAGGTTTAGGCAAATTGTTTTCTCCATCTGTGTTGTTGAGCCATAATAAAACCGTTTCTTCTTTATTCTCAGGTCCTACCACATCTCTGTTAATCCATACGCCGCCGGGAACCAGTTCGCTATAACGGTTACGAATGAACGCTAGCAAATCTTCTCTGCTGCCATACGATTCTATTTCATGTGTGAGTGAAGAGGTATGAATGGTATTCATGCTGCCTGCTTCAAATACGAGGCTTGTCACCGCATTTTTTTGTGAGAAGAAAACTGACGGGTTGGCGAATTCTCCATTATGTTTTCGTTGCAGGCAGATATCGTATAAATGCCGGGATACTTCAATGCCGTAGAAGTCGCACTCATGGAGACGATCATCTTCGCAGGCCATTTTAATCCAGGAGCCTACTGCGCAACCAATGTCGCCGATAGTACCGGGCTGAATGTAGGGTGCTGTTTCGCGGTATTTGTCGGCCGCGATATCGTCCATTTGTTTTACGTACACCTTGTAATCACGGGTAGCGGTGAGATCGCCGTCTGCTCCAATGATAGGATCTTTCAGGATATGCTGCACCTTCTCCCCTACTCCATACAACGACCATATTTTAAAAGATGCCGGGTGCATCTGATCGAGGATGGTTTTGTTTTTGCGCCAGTCACCGGATTGTGCCACCAGTTTTACAATATCCCATGGCATGGGTTGTGTAAACTGATTACTGGCAGGGTCCCATTCTGCCGGTAAAACGGTGTAACCGTGATGGAGGTACATTTCCTTGACTGCAGTAGAACAAATAACGAGGGTGTTTTCCGGATTCAGCTGGTGTACACCTTCGCTGGAATGTCGTATAGTCTTTACCGTATATTCTGTAAAATCGTTGATCACGCCTACGTCATCGATACCATACACAAATGCAGGTACATCCAGCGAGTTGGAGAATTCCTGGATGATCATGGCGCGGAGATAGAATGGTACCGGGTTCCGCTTGGTACCCAGGTGATTGGCAGAAGTAACGGCGAAGATAACACCATCTATTTCCTGTGTGGCTAACGGGTTGCCATACACGTCTTTTTCGCCTTCCAGTTTGCATTTGATAAGGCGGTTCAGGTATTTGAACTGAAAATCTGTTAGCAGGTGATGGCGGCCAGGTATGAGTAGATACATGTCGTGAAGTTAAGCAATGAGATGAATTATCATAAGTCATATTCGTTAAAAAAAGTATAACAATTTAATATTTTGTCATGACCCCGTGCGCGGCTGAGTGACTTATAACCTGCTGTGGAAGGCTATTTTAGCTAGCATGATTCTTGTCTTGTAATAGATGGTTATGCCTGCATGATGTCATCTTTTTTAACGAGTATTAAAAACGTGTCATATGAAAAAAATAATATTGGTCACCTGCTTAATTATCAGTGGTTTCTTCTACGGGAACCTGAGTGCGCAGGTGAAATTGAATGTGAATGTAAATATCGGAAGTCAGCCGGTATGGGGACCAGTTGGATATGATTATGCCGAATATTACTACCTGCCTGACGCAGATGCTTATTATTATGTGCCCAATCATCAATATATCTATCTGAACGGCGGCCGGTGGGTGTTCGCTTCTGCATTACCAGCCAGGTATCACTACGATCCATACAGGAGTTACAAAGTAGTGGTGAATGAGCCGAGACCTTATCTGCATCCGGATATATACAGGAACAAGTATGGTAAATATAAAGGGAATTATAATCAACAGCAGATTATCCGGGATAGCAGAGATGAAAGGTATTATGTAGTAAAAGGCCATCCTATGAATGGAAAGGGTAACCAGAAGAAGTACTACGGCGATGATAACAATGGCAACAAGTATAAAGACAAGGGACACGGGAATAACGGTAATGGGCATGGCAATAATGGTAATGGTAATGGGCATGGGAACGGCAATGGTAATGGTCATGGTCACAACAAGGACTAATCGTTTTTTTATAAGTGTAAGGTGTCTCATTCCTGGGGCACCTTTTTCATTTGCGGTAAAGTAAAAGGCCACCTCACATAGGAGGCGGCCGGGAGCTGAGGCAAACTTGCTGGAAGAAATAAGGATGATTTTAGAGAACAGCGGTTTTGCGGACTTCATCGAAAGTATAGCTCCTGATGACTTCGCCGTTTTCGAATACAGTTTGCAGCAGGTCGGCGGAGGCGGGAGCTTCTGCTTCGCTGACTGTTTTAAAAGTGCTATTATCTTTTATAAGCCTGAGCTTTCCGGCTTTTGATTTTTTGAAAGAGGTGCGTAGGTGGCCGGTGGCATCCAACTCTACCGGCATCTTTTGAACATTGATGGGTGCTCCGTTCACCACAGCGTAAGCGCATTTGAGGGCAAATTCCTGCGTGTCGCGGTTTACGCGCTGGAGCAATGCACCGCCCATACCCAGTACGAGGTTTTCAGCACTGATACCCGCTTGTTTCAAGGCTTCAAATATGCCGGGTATAGAAGAGTAGCTGATACCATCGCCTTGTATTACCCTTACCTGTGGAGGCAATACTTTAAAGCCTTTTTCATTGGTAGTAAAGCCAAACTTATTCATCAGTATACTGAAAATTTTCAGGAGGGTTTGTACCGGATCGCCGCTATCGGGGCGGATAACAAGGGTACCATCTCTCTTCAGTATTTGTTCTTTTAAAGCAGTACCCCAGTATTCTTCACAAGCCCGGAAAATATTGTAGGAGTCGGATACACAGGCAATGGTGCCGGTGGGATAAGTATCCAGTATGTGCCTGAATATTTCCAGTTCTCCTTCTTCTCCCAATAAAGTAACAACAGAGTGTTCGGTAGCGGGAATGGACAGACCGGGTGCTGTGGGGGCATCATAATATCTTTTGGCAAACAGGGATCCGGGAATGGTATCGCTACCAGCGAAGTTAACCAGGTGCGCGCTACCACCTATACCGGCACTTTCTACAGAGCTGGCGCCGCGGAAACCAAAGTCGTTGAGTACAAAATCAATTCCGGCAAAAGCTTCCTGGCTGGCAGTTTCATCATAATATTTCTTTACTACTTTTTTAATTTCGCGGGATACAGATGCTACGGTGCATGGGTACCATACCTGCATGAGCAGTGTTTCGAGGAAGTTGGTGAGCCAGAAACATTCAGGGTCGGTGTTTTCGATGGTCATCAGCACATTTCGTACAGGCACTACCGTACCTTCTGGTACTGCTTTGATGCGGATGGGAAGTTTTCCACCATGTTTGTTAATGATGTATTCAAAGCGGCTGCGGTCAAAGATGTCATTGCGGCCAAAAACCTCTGTGAGCATGGTTTCTGCTTCATCCAGCTTCTCTTTGGTGAATACTTCTCCGGCTAAATATTCTTTCAGAAAATATTGGAGGCCATAGAAAACGGTTTCATCAAATTTGCCACCTCTGCTTTCGAGGTAAGAGTAGATGTATTCGGTGCCGGGAATATAGAGTTTGTGGTGGGAGTATTTGTAAGCATCTGCGAGGAGGATTAGGTTTTCCTTTGTCATATCTCGATATTTTAGTCTTAGTAAGAATATTTTTCTATCAGTTTGGCGAGTAAAGGGAGATGTGTATCTGAAATTTCTCCCTGGGTCATTAAATCCGGTATATCCTTTACCGTTACCCATTTTACTTCGGCCAGGTCGTCACCGGCAGCGGGCGTACCTTCTACCAGGTCTGTACTGAACAGGGTGGTAATGATTTTGTTCACTTCAGAGCGATACCGCCAGTCGTTCACCCGCAGGGAGGCGACGTATTCCATGGGGCCAATTTCCAGTTTGCCACATTCTTCCTGTAACTCTCTGGCAGCGGCCATTTCGAAATTATCGTCTGTTGGGTCGGAAAATCCGCCAGGCAATCTCCATGCTTTTTCGTTGGGCTTACGACCTAACAGTAGCTCTTGTTTATTGTTTCTGAACAGTGCAATATCTACGGTTGCGTATACAGAAGGAAACAGGTTATAGGTATTGTATATGATGCCTGCGCGAAATTCTTCTGTATCAAACACCTTGTCGGATAAGGCTTCCCGCATGGCGGTAGCATTGTAATCTTTCACCGGAGGTAATGCTTCAGTAGTATACTTACCGGTATAAGTGCCCATGAAGCTATCGCGGCTGCCGTATAGCAAAAAGCTTTCGTGTGGAAAGTTGTTATGCAGCAGTTCATCCAGTTTCTGTGACCATACGGCATCGCTTTTCTGATCGCTCAGTGGTAATACGATGATTTCCGGGAACTGTTGTTTGATCATACGTTCGCGGGTGTAGTAGTCGAGCGGATTTTTGCGGCTACCTCTTACCGGGCTTACGCCTAGTATGATCAGTACCCGGTTGTGCTTCTGCTTCACTTGCCGGATTAGTGCCAGATGACCTTCGTGTAAGGAAGGTGTCTGGAACCTGGCGATAATAACTCCTGTGGGCTTTGTGTTTTGCATATCCGAGCTATTTTGTGTAATTGTTACACAAATATATGTAGAGGGTTTGAGATGACAAAATATTTCTTGTAAAAAATACACAAAATAAGAAATCAGTTACCGGAAGATTGAGTGGAATGCAATCTGATGGCAGGCTGAGATAGGATAAATGTAATGAGTTAGCGGGAAAGTTGTATGCCTGCAGGATGAAAAAGAATGTCTTATTTATGAGACATGCATCTTATCTTTGAGCTATGGAAGAAACAGCCCAAAGAATTATTGATGCTGCTATTTATGTATTCAATGATAATCTTTCCGCCACTTTAGACGCTGTTGCAGATAAAGCCGGCGTAACCAGGAGAACACTCAACAGGTATTTTAAGGAGCGTGCGCAGCTGATAGAGAGCTGTAAAACTGAAATGCTTCAGACCTGTGAGCAGGCGATGAATACTGCTTTTAATAGCAATACTGATCCTTTAAAGCAACTGGAAATGATGCTTTATGCCGGAATTGATTGCGGATATAAGTATGCATTTCTGAATAAACTGAAACAGCAAAGCATACCTGTACAAGAAGAGGTCTGTAATGACCAGATGGATAATGTAAAGCAGAAATGGTTTTCGCTGGTGGCGGCCCTGCAAAAGAATGGAGTGGTAGATAGCAAACTTACGCTGTGGTGGATCTTCGTTCTCTTCGGTGGTATGATTAATAGCACCATAGATGCGTTACGGTCTGGTAACGTTGCGCAACATGATATTAAAAAATTCGCCTGGTTTTCTTTTAGCAGGAGTATCGGCATAACGTTTTAAAAATGGAACAGCATGATTGATTTTTTAAAGCCCGCCATATGATAGAATTCTGGGAATCAAGTTTCATAGAAAAGCAATTGATGTGGGGGGCGGAACCAGCAGATTCCGCTATCCAGGCAAAGGATTTTTTCATAGCGAACAATGCTCGTGATATACTGTTGCCTGGATTTGGATACGGCAGAAATGCCAGGATCTTTCTCGATAATGGTATCAAGGTGACCGGCATCGAGATTTCAAAAACAGCCATAGACCTGGCCCAAGCCCAGGGAGCTGATAACATGACTGTTTATCACGGTTCCGTGACGGACATGCCCTTTGATAACAAATTATATGACGGAATATTTTGCTTTGCGTTAATCCATTTATTGAATAACCGGGAAAGGAAAAAGTTCATCAGGGATTGTTATGATCAGCTGAAACCTGGTGGGTATATGATTTTCGTGACGATCTCAAAAAAGGCGCCTATGTACGGGAAAGGCCGGAAACTGAGTAAAGAGCGCTTCGAGGCGCGGAAAGGCGTACAATTGTTTTTCTATGATGCGGATTCAATACAGCGGGAATTTGGAAAGTATGGATTGGTGGAGTTCCCGGAAATGGAGGAGCCTAATAATGGGGCATCATTGAGTTTTATAGCTATTAAATGTAAGAAGGAATAATCGGGCAGATCGATGGGCGGCCGGATATGTTTCCGGCCCTTTCACGGCACACTTCTATTCTCCGAAATTATATCTCAAACGTCATCCCTTCTTTCTTCAACTTAAAATACCGGTCCTCATCGAAGCTGAACAAATTGGCGGGTCTCCCCTGCGACACCTGTTTTTGTTTTTCATTATGCGAAATCAGTATGCCGAGGTGATTGATCTTCTTTTGAAAGTTGCGGCGGTCAATGGGCCGGTCCAGCAAGGTTTCATAGAGTTTTTCCAGATCGGCGATCGGGAATTTTTTATCGAGGAGTTCGAAGCCGATAGGTTCATAGCGGATTTTGCTGCGCAGGCGTTGTACGGCCACGTTAATAATAGTGGCGTGATCAAAGGCCAGTGCAGGCAGTTCTTTGATGTTAAACCAGTTGGCGTCTTCCGCATCGGAGCTGGCAGCCAGTTTAAAGTTAGTGGGATTTACCAGGCCGAAGTACGCGATAGACACTACTCTGCCCCGTGGATCACGGCCCGGGAGACCAAAAGTATACAGTTGTTCCAGGTAGTTGATGTTTACGCCGGCTTCTGTGAGCAGTTCTCGGGTCACTGCTTCTTCCAGGGCTTCTTCGTCCAGCACAAATCCACCGGGCAGCGCCCAGCTGTGCAGATAGGGCTGTATGGTGCGCTTAATAAGCAGTACCACAATGCCTTCTTTGGGAATATATCCAAATACGACCGCATCTACGGTTAGTCTGATGTTTTGTTTTATCGCCGCCAAACTCTTATCTGATTATTTTACTTGAATGTAATGATCTAACTGGGCAGTGCCTTTATGTAAATTTACGAACAAAGGGTTTTTCTGCGGATCAAAAACGATAATAGTGCTTTGTTCCCATATATCCTGAGGAGTGGGTAATTCTATGATCACTTCCTGGCCGTTGGCGCGGTGAAACAGCAGGCTATCTTTTGCGGCGATGTGGCCTTTAAACTGGTGTTGGTCCAGGTAGTCGGTGAGTTGTTTTCTCAGTTGCAGTACGGAATCGTTGAGTGCGCTGGCGGCTGGTTTAAATTCGCGGTACACGTAGGATTTCTCGCTGATCACATCGTAAGCGGATTTGTCTGTCGTGTGCTCGTCATTACGGGAATGGTTACACGCAAACAGTGTTACGGTGATAGTAAGGAGTGATAATATTTTATTCATGATCTCAAAGCTTTAATGTTCGTAACAATCGTAGTTGCGTTGGCGGTAAATTTTGCCATCGCGAAATTCGATGATGGTGCAAATGAATGCTTTCATTATTTGTCCCCGGCGGAATTGTCCTGCATCTACTCCTATTTCGCCGGTCCATTTGGCTTCTACCACGAGGGTATTGCCGGATTCCACCACTTTCAGCACGCTGAAGTGTTGGGATTTTAAAATGATTTTATTGGTGGCCATGCTTTCCAGCATGATCTCAAAATTTCGTTGTTTGATCTCATTAGAGAGCTGATTTGGATATTCAGTCTGAATAATGTTGGGATGAAAAATCCTGGCAAATTCAACGGGGTCTGCTGAAAAGCTCTCCAGCAGCTGGAAATACCGGTATATAAGCGCCAGTTTCTCGTCCATTTAAAGGGATAAATTGAAGTATGTACGGTGCGAAAATATACAATTAGAGGTTAGAATTACGAATTAGGAATTACGAATTACGGATTTGTGGGGAGATAATAGCGGTCAATCTCCCCACAAATCCGTAATTCGTAATTCCTAATTCGTAATTCCTGTGAAGGCGAGTTTGTCCTTATCGTTTGTTTTATCAATGATATTGTATACCAGCTTCAATACGTTGAGGGTGCCATCATAATTTATCTTGTTCTCGCTGGTGGCCGTGCTGGTAGAGAAGTAAAGAACGGGTATATTTTTTTTGTAGAAAGATGCATGATCCGAGTTGTAGATACCGCTGGAATCATATACCAGTGGCAGCTCTTTGGTAGTGGCCTGCTGTAGAATTGCAGCCCATCCCGGGGAGGTGCCGGTGCCGCCGATCTGTAAGGCGGTGCCGGGGTTCAGCTGGCCGATTCCGTCCATATTAATCATATAGTTTACCTGCGAAAGGTTCACGGTGCTGTGGGCCGCAAAATATTTAGAGCCGGACAAGCCCTGTTCCTTGCCGGAGAAGGCGACAATAATATAGTTGTTGTTATGGAGACGGGAGTTGTTCAGTAAGCGGGCTATTTCCAGCAAAGCTGCTGTTCCGCTGGCGTTATCTTCTGCTTTGGACGTGGTTTCCCAGCCGCGGTAGTCGTAATGCGCGCCAATGATGATGGTTCTGGGGGCTTTGTTGTTAATATAGCCGATCACGTTGGTCCCGCTGCGTTTAATCGCTTTAAAGGCAATCTGTATGTTTACCTGGAAGCTGCCGGCATCTTCGGCATTCAGCTTTTTGCTGACATCGTTGCTCACCCAAACGGCCGGTATGCCTGTAGGGGTTGGGTGTTGTTCGAGCCATTTCAGCACTTCTGCGATGGTTTCTTTCCCATTATAAAATACCACCCCGGAGGCGCCGGATTTTTCTGCGATCTGGGTTTGCTGCAGATATAGCTGCAGCATGCTTTTCTGGCTGTCGGTATCTATTTCGGCCACATTGATGAGCCAGATGTTATCGGGTTCATTTACACCGGGCATCGCTTCGCCTTTGGCTGGTTTCTCTGCGCTGAAGGGTAATGGGAGAAATTGTTTGCCTGCCAGCAACTTATCTTCATTGATGGTCATATGGCAGGTGGCTGCCGGTTCGCGGGTTTCTTTTATGGTGAAAGTCTGTAAAAATCCATCTTCTCCCATGGGAGTTAAACCGTTTTGCTGCATCTGTGCGGCAATGTATGCTGCGGCCAGTTGTTCACCGGGAGCCCCGGTACTACGGCCTTCCAGCTTGTCGCTGCTCAGGTAGTTAATGTGCAATTGTAGGTTACCTATGGTTTTTCTGTCCTCTTTCTTCTGTGCATGAACGTATATGGTTACAACCACCAATGGTAACAGCCAGGTTATCTTTTTCACAGCAATCTGATTTGGGTGTTGGTGCAAAATTACGGATTACCAGTGTCGAATAGCTAAATTGAGTGAAGTTCTTTTGACGATCCTATTGTATTCTAACTAATTATAATGTAATGCTTTCGTCTTAAAACAGTCATTCGCCACTTTCTGTTGGCCGTTCATAATTCTCAAATCGCTATTTTTGCCCCGTTTTAAAAACAAAGTATGAAAAACACGCCTTTTACAGAGAAACACATTGCGCTGGGTGCCAAGATGGCCGCCTTTGCGGGTTACAACATGCCTATTTCCTACACTGGTATTAACGATGAGCATCAGGCGGTGCGTACAAACGCCGGCGTGTTCGATGTAAGCCACATGGGCGAATTTATTTTAAAGGGCGAAAATGCACTGGACCTGATTCAGCGCGTTACCAGCAATGATGCATCCAAGCTCACTGCAGGCAAAGCTCAGTACAGCTGTTTACCCAACAACGACGGTGGTATCGTAGACGATCTGCTGGTTTATTGCATCGAAGAAAATAAAGTATACATGCTGGTGGTAAATGCCAGCAATATTGAAAAAGACTGGAACTGGATCAGCCAGTTCAACACCAACAACGTGGAAATGCACAACATTTCCGACAAAACTTGTCTACTGGCCATCCAGGGACCTAATGCTACCAGCATCCTCCAACCGCTCACGGAAGTAGACCTCATCAACATGAAGTACTACACCTTTACAAAAGGCGTGTTTGCAGGGGTACCTAATGTGGTGATCAGTGCTACCGGCTACACCGGTGCAGGTGGTATTGAAATTTATTTTGAAGATGTAGACGGCGCAGCAGACAAGATCTGGGACGCTATTTTCGCAGCTGGTGGCCCTAAAGGACTGAAACCTATTGGTTTGGGCGCCCGCGATACCCTCCGTCTGGAAATGGGTTTCTGCCTGTATGGCAATGATATTGACGATACCACTTCTCCTATGGAAGCTGGTTTGGGCTGGATCACCAAATTCACCAAACCATTTACCTCCAGCGAGTTGTTTGCAAAACAGAAAGCGGAAGGTATTACCAAAAAGCTGGTAGGTTTTGAAATGGTGGATAAAGGTATTCCCCGTCACGACTACGAAATTAAAGATGCAGCAGGTAATGTGATTGGCCGTGTAACTTCCGGTACCCAATCCCCTTCCATGCAGAAAGCTATCGGTCTCGGCTATGTGAAAACAGCTTTCGCAGCGCAGGATACCGAAATATTTATTGCCGTTAGGGATAAGGCCCTGAAAGCAAAAGTGGTAAAAGTGCCATTCCTGAGCTAGGAATATGTATGAATAGCCGGTTAAAGTTGTTAATTTCGGTGCCTGGAAAGTTTTCAGTGCACCGGAATTTTTATATTTTATTACCATATCTATGCCTACCATTCACTTAACTACTGTCATCCATGCTCCGCTGGAGAGGGTCTTTGACCTGAGCAGGAGCATTACGCTGCACAAAAAAAGTATGTCGCACCGCCAGGAGGAAGCGATAAAAGGTCGTACCAACGGACTAATATCCTATAATGAAACAGTGACCTGGCGAGCAAAACATCTGGGCAAAATGAGGGAGCTGACGACTAAGATCACCGCGATGCGCCAGAATGAGTTCTTTACTGATGAAATGACTTCCGGTGACTTTACCCACATGAACCATGAACATCACTTTAAAGAAATCGGCAACGGTACAGTAATGATTGATATCATGGATTTTGGAACGCCCTACGGCTGGTTCGGACGGGTATTTGAACGATTCTATCTGTGTAAATATATGACCAAACTCCTGCAGGAGCGTAATAATGCCATTAAGGGTTATGCAGAGAGTGAAAAGTGGAGAGTAATCCTTGATTAAAGTTAAAAGTAATTGAATGACAGAAAGCAACAAACCCAGCCTGGAAGTATGTTTATCTCCGGCTTTACTACATTTGTTTGATGTAAAAAGCAGTATCGTAGTTATTATAGATGTACTACGCGCTACTTCTACCATTTGCACTGCACTGTATAATGGTGCCTCCAGGGTAATACCAGTCGCCAGTGTGGAAGAATGTGTGAACATCGGCCGCGCCATTGGTGGCATCACCGCCGGCGAACGTGATGGCAGAATAGCAGAAGGACTGGTACACGGAAATTCTCCTTTCGAGTATCCACGTGAGTTTGTAGAAAATAAAACACTCGTTTTAACCACTACCAACGGTACCAAATTATTGCACATGGCGAAAGATGCCATACAAATCATTACCGGCTCTTTCCCTAATATCAGCGCTGTGTGTGATTACCTCATCGCGCAAAATCAAAACGTTATTCTCGGCTGTGCTGCCTGGAAAGACCGTGTAAACATGGAAGATACCCTGTTTGCCGGCGCCGTGGTAAGTCGCATCAAAGCACACTTTGACGTAAACTGTGACTCTGCTGTTGCCGCTGAAACCCTTTACAATACCGCCAAAGGCGATATCTATACCTTTATGACACAGGCCTCCCACTATAAGCGCTTAGCGAATTATGGGCTGGAAAAAGATATACATTACTGTCTCACCGCAGATGGCGCCAATGTACTGCCACTGTTTAAGGACGGGGAGTTGATTGCAGGGTAGTTTGTCTTACCCAGGATTATACTGATTTAGATGATTTCCCAAATTTTGTTTTTTTTGGATTTTATAAGATTAAAAAACTCCTGAAAATCATCTAAATCAGTATAATCCTGCCCCATGACAAAATCTCGCTTTAAGCCGCAGACACGGACGAAACCTTGCCTTTATTCAACGCAAAAAATGTGGTTACCAGCAACATCGTCAACGGGTAAGATATTTCCGCAAAAGAGGCGCCACTGCTCACTTTAAAGATCGTGGCCACGACCATGGTTAAGAATAAACCGATCGCTAATGGTCTTACAAAAAATCCCGTGATTAATGCAAGCCCACCTAGGAACTCTGCCAGGCTAGCCAGTAAGCCAAATCCAACCGGGAAGAAATCAATCCCCACCGTTTTTAAGGTGCCACCCAGGAAGCCCCAGGTACCAGGGCCGCCGGCCAGTTTCATGATACCAAAAATGGTAAATAAAACGCCTATGCCTATACGTAAAATAAGAAATGCCAATTTGTTGTTGTCTTTCATAGCAATTGTAGTTTAGGTAATACCACAAAAGTAGACTACATCAACATACCAGTCGATGGATAAAAAGTGGTTTATATTGTACTTTTTTACATTTGCTGTTCCTGTTCCCTGAATTGCTGCGGAGCCAGGCCCATATTTTTTTTGAAGAAACGATTAAAATAGGCAGGGTCTTCAAAGCCAATCTGGTAGCCAATTTCCTTGATACTGAGGGTATCTGTGAATAACAGGCGCTTGGCTTCCAGCAGCATACGTTCTTTTATAAGGGTGCCGGCAGTTTTGCCGGTGAGTTTTTGTACCAGCGTATTCAGCTGACGGGGTGTAATATGCATCCTGGCGGCATAGTCCTGCACTTCATGCAGTTCATGAAAATGTTGATGCAACAACTTTTTAAATTCCAGCAACTGTGTTTGTGGTATGCCGGGATGAAGATGTGTTTCCTGCAGGTGTTGTTTCCTGATACGCAGTATTTCCATCAGGATCACGCGGATATAGGAAAACAGGATATCTGCTGCGCCGTTGCCCGCCTGGTCGTATTCCTGCAACGCCAGCGTCATCAGGGTATGTAAGCGGGTGTATTCGGCTGGTTGCAGCTCAATAACAGGATAGGTTTGCAGGTTGTCGAACAGGAAGTGGGCGTATAACTGGTTGTCGGGATCATTGCCACTGCTGAAAAACGGCTCGTTAAATTTCAGGGAAAAGCCCCTGCTGCCTTTGGTACGCACCAGTTCATGTACTTGCTCCGGCGACAACATAAATACAGCTGGTCCTTTGAATGGGTAAGCTGTGAAATCTATATGATGTATACCTTCGCTGTCGTTCAGCAACATAATTTCATAATAGTCATGACGGTGGGGATATTGCCGTTTCATGATTTTTCCTTCGTCGTTTATGCCCGCCACCAGCACATCTTTCAGCTGGGTGGGAATGTTGGCCGTAACGCCGTCGGGTATACGATGAGATGGAATCTGTTTTCGCTGCATGTCCAAATGTACAAGAGATTATTAGGTATGTCCATTGAGCCGGCTATCGGGCCGGCGTAGTTTTGTGGGGTAAAATTAATGGAATATGTCAGACGATACATCAAGAAGAAACTGGATCAGGCAAAGTACATTGGCAATGATGGGTTTGCCTGTTTTGTTTAAAAATCCCTATATTCTCAGGACCAACGATAAAGAAGATACTATGACACACTATCTCTGCAGCACCTGCGGGGTGCAATATGAAGCCAGTGCGAAGACACCGGAACATTGCCCTATCTGCGAAGACGACCGCCAATACGTAAATCCGGGCGGCCAAAGCTGGACCACCCTGGAGCAGGTGCAGAAAACGCATAAAAATATTATAGAGCTGGTAGCTCCCAATTTATACGCGATCTATTCTACTCCTGATTTTGCTATCGGGCAGCGGGCGCACTTGCTCATTACTCCCGGTGGTAACATCCTGTGGGATTGTATTGCTAACCTGGACGCCTCTACGATAAATATCATACAACAGCTGGGCGGTATCAAGGCGATTGCACTCTCCCACCCGCATTATTTTTCTACGATCGTGGAATGGAGCCATGCTTTTGGCAATATTCCGGTGTATGTACATCAGCTGGATGCGGAGTGGCTGCAACGCCGCGATGATGTTATTAAATTATGGTCAGGTAATGAACTAACCTTGTGGGATGGTATTAAACTGGTGCTTTGCGGTGGCCATTTTGCCGGTGGTAATGTGCTCTACGCTCCTGCCGGCAAGGGCATGTTGCTCGTGGGTGATGTCATCCAGGTATCCTCCGATAGAAAAACGGTATCCGTGATGTATAGTTATCCCAATAATATCCCGTTATCTGCCCGGGAAATTAATGTATTGCATGCGGCGGTGAAACCCTTAGTATACGATGCCATGTATGGCGCTTTTGGAAAATATATTAAAACAGGTGCATCTGCAGCGGTAGATTTTTCTTTGGAAAGATACCTGAAGCGCATCCGGTAGCCTTATTAAAGGGTTGATAAACAATCATCTATATTTGTAAAAAAAGATAAGGAAAAATTCCCGCTACTTCGCCATGACAACCGGGGTGTGGTTCATGTCTTCCTGATGAGTGGCCTGCGGGTTATTAGAAAATT
Source organism: Chitinophaga sp. RAB17 (assembly GCF_052114225.1). Taxonomy (NCBI): domain Bacteria; kingdom Pseudomonadati; phylum Bacteroidota; class Chitinophagia; order Chitinophagales; family Chitinophagaceae; genus Chitinophaga; species Chitinophaga sp. RAB17. Next base: position 57,349 of record NZ_JBFREI010000002.1, read on the forward strand.
TCTGCTTACTTTTGTGGATTGCCTTTTTATCAGCTGTTAAGTTTTTTTGATATATCTATTAACCCTTGTGCTGATAATAAAAGCGGGCAACAACGTATAGTATGTCGCTACCCCATTTGCTAAAATATGTTTACAACAACGGCACTGATGAAGTGATCCGCAGGGGGAAGCGTATTTTTTCGGCCGGGGGCGTTGAACTCATCGAGGCAGACCCGGTACTGAAATCAGCTACCTTCCGCGTAAAGAGCGACACACATGCCAATTACTACCGTGTTTCCATCAGCAAGTATGGAGAAACAACAGGTATGTCCATCCGGTGTCAATGCCCATACAACCTGGGCGACATCTGCCGGCACGAAGCAGCCGCGCTTTTCCAGCTACAGGAAATGCTGGATAAAAATCATTTCGAGAGCTTCGACACACAGTTTGATCAGCAGCACACGCTGATTAAAATGAAGTCTATCGATATCAAATCAATTAAACTCCTGACCTCCGGCGCTATCCTCGCCCAGGCAGAAGAAATTGCCAAAAAACATCCTGCCAAAATAAAACTGGCCAAAGATGAAAAGGTAGAAGCCCTCCTGAAGCTGGATGGAGAAGAATTTCCGCTGATCATTCAACGGAATGAGGAACGCTTTTATGATACCCACTGCACCTGCGATGAAACAGAACATGCGCTGTGTGTTCATAAAACAGCCCTCTTCCTCCAACTGCTGCAGAAAAATGGTCCGTTTTACTTCGATACCCTCCGTAACTGGGATAAAGAGAAAAACAAACTGTTATCCTTATACGGCTACTCTCTATCAGATGACCTGAACGGGAAATTCGCCTTCTCTTATATGGATGGCAAACCATTTCTCCGTGTACTCGATCCTACCATTAAACGGGTAGACGGTGCCGGAGCAGGCAGGCAGCCTGTAACGGCTCCCCCGCCACCGGAGGAAACCATTACCATTACACAACGACTGGCAGCGGTTTTCAATGCCAACGAAACGTTGTATCCTTATTTCAAAATAGACCTGGTCAGCGGCGAAATAAACGATGAGCAAACTGCTTTCGTATCACTCGCCAGCAAACTGGATCTTACCAAATACGTAGACTTTTACCAGTACAAGGAAAAAGACAGGGAACTCATAGCGCCTATACGAAAATTACAAGGCAGCGAAGTGAGCAAATTCCTGAGCAAAAACTCTCCGTTTGCCGGTATATGGGAAAATATTACGCACGAAAATGCGGAAGAACTACCCACCGAAACAAAAGAGCTGATGCTGGAATACCTGCATCCTAAACTGGCCAAGCTGTTCCCCCAGCTGGCTGAGCACGGACTGGTATTTGCCCTGCCCAACAGGCAGGCCTTCAAGACAAAAAATTTACAACAGCTGCAAATAGGTGCCGACCGCCTGAAACTGGTGATCAAAACCCATACAGGCGATACGCATGTAGAAGTAAACTGTTACGTAAATATTGAAGGTGAACTGGTAAATGTTGCAGACAACGAATGGGAAAGCCCTTTAATGTTCCTCTATAAACAGGTGATTTATTTGTTTGAAAGTCCACAGGATGCCCTGCACGTGGAACTCTTCAGACAAAGCGGTAAACTGCGCATCGCCAACAAGGAATGGCCGGCTTACCTGAAAGATTACCTGCTGCCTTTAAGCCGGCAGTACGATATCCAGTTCGACAAAGGATTGCTGGCCGAGGTAGATGATATCATGCCTGAATCCCGCGTATTCCTGAAAGAACTGGGTGAAACATTTATCATACAACCAGGTTTCGCTTACCGCGGCCAGGAAGTAGAATGGAATGATGAGAGCAAGATCACCGTGCAGGAAGGCAACAAAGTACTCATCATCCATCGTAATAAAGAGGCGGAAGAAGAATTTGTAGCCAAGCTCCGCACCTTGCATACGAATTTCGCTCAACACGATAACCACAACTATTTTTATCTGCGTGCGAAAGAGGCCCTGAAGAACAACTGGTTCTTCCTCTTCTTTGATGCCCTGAAAGAAATGAATGTGCGTGTGTTCGGATTTGATAACTTGCGCAACTTTAAATTCAGTTCGCATAAACCGGTTACCAATTTACAGATCAGCTCGGGCATCGACTGGTTTGACGCACAGATCGAAGTATTATATGGAGATCAGAAAGTAAGTATCAAGGATATTAAAAATGCACTGGCCAACAAACAGAACTATGTTCAGCTGGCAGATGGCTCCCTTGGGCTGCTGCCGGAAGAATGGCTGCGCAAATATTCCCTGCTCTTTAAAGTCGGGGAAGAAAAAGATAAAGGTCTTAAGCTCAGCAAATACAACTTCAGCGTAATCGATGAACTGTATGAGTTTATAGATGATGAAGCAGTAGTACTGGAGCTGGAACAAAAGCGCCGCAAACTGCTGCAGTTCGATGAGATCCGCAATATTGCGCTTCCTGAGAATTTAATGGCTACCCTGCGGCCTTACCAGGAGAGCGGCTTCCAATGGCTCAACTACCTCGATGACATCAAATGGGGCGGTATTCTCGCCGATGACATGGGGTTGGGTAAAACCATTCAGGCACTCACCTTCTTACAGTATTACAAAAACAAGAACGGTGGTAAAACAATGGCGTTGATAGTTTGTCCTACCACGCTGATTTACAACTGGGAAAATGAAATAAAGAAATTCACACCGGATATCAGACATCATATCCACCATGGCCCTGCACGACTGAAATCGTCAGAAGAACTGGTGAAATTTGATGCCATTATTACTACCTATGGCACCTTGCGCAGCGATATTCAGCTGCTCATGAAAGTGGAGTTTGACTATGTGATTCTTGATGAATCACAGGCCATCAAAAATCCGCAATCCAAGGTTACCAAAGCGGCGCAGCTGTTACAAACAAAAAACAGGCTGGCGCTTAGTGGTACGCCTATGCAGAATAATACCTTTGATATTTATGCGCAGATGAACTTCCTGAATCCGGGTATGCTCGGTAGTGTAGACTTTTTCCGCAACGAATTTGCTACGCCCATCGATAAATTCCAGGATGAAGAAAGAAAAGAACACCTGCGTAAACTGATCTATCCGTTTATTCTTCGCCGTACCAAAGAACAGGTGGCGAAAGACCTGCCGGAAAAAATAGAAACGGTGATCTTCTGCGAAATGGATGCGGAACAACGGCATATTTATGATGCTTACCGTAACACCTATCGCTCTAAAATCCTCGGTGTTATTGAAGATCAGGGTATGGAGCGTTCACAGCTCACCATCCTGCAAGGTTTGATGAAGCTGCGGCAGATTTGCGATTCTCCTGCTATCCTCAACGATACGGAGCAGTATCCGAATCACTCTGTGAAACTGCATGAACTGACCCGCGAAATATCTGAAAACATCGGCAACCACAAAGTGCTGATCTTCTCTCAATTCCTGGGAATGCTGGGGTTGATCCGCGACCGGATGCAGCACCTCAAAATTCCTTACGAATATTTCGATGGGAGTACTTCTACAGTAGATCGGGAAAAAGCCATTCAGAACTTCCAGAACAACGATGAGTGCCGCGTATTCCTGATTTCACTGAAAGCCGGTGGTGTGGGCTTGAACCTCACCGCAGCGGACTATGTATACATCGTAGACCCATGGTGGAATCCGGCGGTAGAGCAACAGGCGATTGACCGTACGCACCGTATCGGACAAACGAAAAATATCTTCGCTTACCGCATGATCTGTAAAGACACAGTGGAAGAAAAGATATTGCAGTTGCAGGAACGCAAGAAGTCACTGGTAAAAGAAATTATTTCTGACGACAGTGGTTTTGTGAAGAAGTTGACGAAGGAAGATGTATTGTACTTGTTCAGTTAATGAACGGTATATAAATAAGTGAAAAGGGGGTGCCTGAGGCGCCCCTTTTTTTATGTGTTCAGGTGTCCGGGAAAATTGTCCATGCGATTGCGTTAATTCTGCATGGTATAGCCGGTTGCTTTGTGTCAATTTTGTGCTATCAATAATAACAGTATAAAATCTTCACAAAGTAAAAACTTAAAAACATGGCACGATTAACTGCATTGAATCCTGACACCGCTTCCGGTAAAACCAAAGAACTGTTTAATGCCGTACAAGGTAAACTGGGCGTAGTTCCCAATATGATGCGTACAATGGGTAACTCCCCTGCCCTGCTGAACGGGTACCTCCAACTGAGCGGCGCACTCGGTGGCGGAAGTCTGGGTACAAAAACGGGTGAGCTGATTGCACTCGCAGTAGGAGAAAGTAACAGCTGCGACTACTGCCTGTCGGCCCATACCTTTATAGGTACCAACCTGGTAAAAATTGATGCCGGAGCTTTGGCTGCATCCAGAGAAGGTAAAGCGGCAGATGCTAAAACACAGGCTATCCTGCAGTTTGCTAAAACACTGGTGAGTAAAAATGGTCATGTGAGTAATGAAGATGTTGATGCTGTGAAAGCGGCAGGTTTAACAGAAGGTGAAATTGGAGAAGTGATAGGCCATGTAGGATTAAATATCCTGACCAATTATTTTAATAATACAGCTGAAACGGAAATTGATTTTCCACCAGTAACAGCACATGCTGCAATAGTTTAATTTTACGCATATAAATAAGCAGGTGAAAGTGCACGCACCTGTTTATTATCAAACTGTTATCACTATTATGGACACATCTGCTGCTTATACACTTACGGATCCGGCTACGGGAAACCTTGCCCTGAAACTATTCTCCTTTGAGAATAACAATCACTTTGACCATGTGCAGCGCAATAATTACTATTCTGTGATTTGGCTGCATCAGGGAAGCGGAACATTGAAATCAGATTTTTCATCTTATGACTTTGATGATAATAACCTGTTGGCATTTGCCCCTTATCAGCCGTTTATGTTCTGTACCAAGTCCCGTTTGACAGGGGTGGCATTGCAGTTTCATCCTGATTTTTTCTGTATTCATATGCATCATAAAGAGGTGTCCTGCAATGGCGTGTTGTTTAACAACATTTACCAGGCCCCCTATGTGAAAGTAGACAGCAGCGCAGCGGCCACTTTCAATATGATCATTGAGCAGATGAAGATGGAAATGAAGCATAAGGAGCTGGCGCAGTATGATGCGCTGATTTCCTATCTTAAGATATTCCTGGTAACGGCTTCGCGGTTAAAGATCCAGCAGCAGGAGGCATTGAATTTATTGTCGGACAGCCAGTACAAAGAACCCCTTATTTTACAACACCTCAAAGATGCCATTGAAGGTAATTATAAGGTGAAACACAGTGCCGGTGATTATGCGACACTGCTTAATATTTCCACCAAGGCCTTAGGGCGTATTACCAGGACGCACTTCAATAAAACCATTACCCACCTTATTGCAGAACGTATCATTGTAGAAGCCAAGCGGGAGCTGTACCTGACCAATAAGGCGGTAAAAGAAATCGCGTATGAACTGGGTTATGATGACGAGTTTTATTTCAGCCGCTTTTTTAAGGCGAACACGGATGTATCCCCACAGATGTTTCGTAATACTGTAGGCTTTGGCCGCGCTGACGGATGATGATTTTTGTAATATTGGAACATGCAGTGCCTTTTAGTTATCTCCTCTTTTTATAAGCAAACACTTTCATTTTTGCATACACCCTACCATTTCTGCATGGTTTTCCTACACCCTGTTCATTCCCTTCTTCCTAAACTATTTTTTAAAATATTGATAATCAATTAAATATATCAATAATAGTTACTTCCCACCATGCTGGCATTCTAATGGCATTGCCCTATTTGTATCAAAACAAATTGATCCAGATGCTACCAGACTCGAAAATCTCTCAGCTAATAGGTTTACAGATCCCGGGATTTACATTTCCCGCTGAGGAACAGGTACCTGCCAAAGGTTCCGTTAGTAAAGTGATTCACACTTTCGCCGATTATACCGGGCGTATGATACGTAGTGAACAATTGCACGAGGTGAAACGTTGCTTCACTGTAGCGGGGGTACTGTACCATAATGGAAGTAATGCATTGCGTAACGCTATCGAGAGCGCATTTATGTATACGTTATCTCCGCTGATCTGCGGAAAGCATAAGGAATTACTGCCTTTATCTCTGAAGAACGTAAGGATCCAGCATTTACAAACAATTGCTATATAAAACAACCTTTTATGATGATGACTATTCTCTTGGTATTGGCGGGGGTGGCCTGCTTTGCCTTATTCTTTAAATCGGTAGACTATTTCGAAAAGATCTAACTCAACTATTATGACTGCATTATTCGTTTTATCACTTTTCGTTTTCGGCTACATGATATATGTACTGTTGAAACCTGAAAAATTCTGATTGGAGTAGTATCTCCCACGCCTATACGCAAAGCTTTTTTAACTAACTATAGAAATGACAACAGAACTTTTAGGCGTAATTGCCACCTATGGCATCACGCTGTTGCTAGCCTGGCCACTGTCCAGGTACATCGTAAAAATATTCCGGGGTGAGCGGACCTGGTCCGATTTTATGTCGCCATTGGAACGCCTTTTCTTCAAAATTTCCGGGATTAATCCGAAGGAAGAAATGGACTGGAAGCAGCACATGAAAGCATTGCTGACGATCAATCTCGTTTGGTTTGTATATGCTTTCTTCGCGTTGTTTTTCCAGGATAAACTGCCGCTGAATCCGGATGGCAACCCGGGACAGTCGGCTGATCTGGCGTTTAATACCGCCATCAGCTTTGTGGTAAACTGTAACCTGCAACACTATTCCGGCGAAACAGGTGTTACCTATTTCACGCAATTATTTGTACTGGCCTTCCTGCAATTTGTAAGTGCTGCTACTGGTATTGCCGCCCTGATAGTAGTGTTTAAGGCGATGAAAGAAAAAACGACTACCAAGCTGGGTAACTTCTGGGATATTTTCCTGAAAACAATTACCCGTATCCTGTTACCTCTCAGCATTGTCATTGCACTCATCTTTATATTTAATGGAATGCCTGCCAGCTTCGCCGGCAAGGATACCATTGTAACCATGCAGGGTGATACCGTGAATGTATCCCGTGGTCCGGTGGCCGGATTTGTGGCCATCAAACACCTGGGAACAAATGGTGGTGGCTTCTTTGGAGCCAACTCCGCACACCCGCTGGAAAATCCGAACTACGTTACCTGGATGACAGAAATGGTGGCACAGGTAGTGATACCTATTGCGATGGTTTTTGCATTGGGCATGTTTATACAGAAAAGAAAATTCGCCAATGTCATATTCGGGATCATGACCATTGGGATGATATGTTTACTGATCCCATCCATGCAACAGGAAATGGCCGGGAACCCGGAAATTGCCAAAATGGGCATACACCAGGTCACGGGGGCCATGGAAGGAAAGGAAGTGCGGTTTGGCGCTGCCGCTACCGGGTACTGGAGTACGGTGACCACCATTATATCTACTGGTTCTGTATGTGGCTGGCACGATAGCACCATGCCTATGACCGGTTTGATGCAGTTGCTGGGTATGATGCTGAACTGTCTTTATGGTGGTTGTGGTGTAGGTATCCTGAACTATTACATCTACATTATCATCGCAGTATTTATATCAGGACTCATGGTAGGCCGTACACCGGAATTCATGGGGCATAAACTGGAAGCGAGGGAAGTAAAGATTGCAGCCATCATTACGCTGTTATCGCCCTTCCTGATCCTGGCTGGTACAGCATTATCTGCCTTTGTGTTATCGCATCATCCAAATGCGGACTGGGCGGTGAAGCCCTCGGCGTGGCTAAACAATCCCAGTTTCCATGGCTTCTCTGAAATGCTGTATGAGTATACTTCTGCCAATGCCAATAATGGTTCTGGTTTTGAAGGTTTGGGAGATGGTAACGTATTCTGGAACGTTTCTACCGGATTTGTACTGATCCTCGGCAGGTTCCTGCCTATTATAGGACCGGTGGCGATTGCAGGTTTGATGGCCTCCAAGAAATATGTGCCTGAATCTGCCGGTACACTGAAAACAGATTCACTCACTTTCGGTGCCATGACATTTGCTGTGATTGTTATTCTCACTGCCTTGTCTTATTTCCCGGCGCTGGCATTGGGTCCTATCGCAGAGTATTTTTCCCTGTAATTTTTTAATGACTGACTACCATGAAGCATGATAATAAATTGTTTCCGAAAGACCTGGTGATGGAGAGCCTGAAGCAGTCCTTCGTGAAGCTGAATCCAAGATTGATGATTAAAAACCCGGTGATGTTCACCGTGGAAATAGGTACCGTTGTAATGCTGATAGTAGCGCTGTATGCGCTGTTTACCGGTGCCAAAGATCAGGGCAGTGCGGCCTATAACGTAGCGATATTTGTAGTGCTTTTCCTCACCGTATTATTTGCCAACTTCGCAGAAGCCATTGCAGAAGCACGTGGTAAAGCGCAGGCAGAAAGCTTGCGTAAAACAAGAGAAGAAACACCCGCTAAAAAAGTAGAGCTGATCGGTGAAATATTCACCAACGAAATAAAAATCGTTTCTTCTGCTACCCTTCGTAAAGGCGACATCTTCGTATGTGAAGCCGGCGATATTATCCCCGCAGATGGTGAGATCGTACAAGGTCTTGCCAGCATTGACGAATCAGCCATCACCGGTGAAAGTGCACCGGTGATCCGGGAAGCCGGTGGCGATAAGTCCAGCGTAGTAGGTGGTACCAAAGTATTATCCGACCATATTAAAGTAAGGGTGAGCACCGAACCTGGTGAATCTTTCCTGGACAAAATGATTGCCCTCGTAGAAGGCGCCAGCAGGCAGAAAACGCCGAATGAAATTGCGCTCACTATCCTGTTGGCTAGTTTCACGCTGGTGTTTATCATTGTATGCGTAACACTGAAACCTTTTGCCGACTACGCACAAACACCTATCACGATTGCGGCCTTCATCTCCTTGTTTGTATGTTTAATTCCAACTACTATCGGCGGTTTGTTATCTGCCATCGGTATTGCAGGGATGGATCGTGCACTGCGTGCCAACGTGATCACCAAATCCGGTAAAGCGGTAGAAACCGCCGGTGATATCGATGTGCTGTTACTGGATAAAACCGGTACCATTACCATCGGTAACCGTAAGGCTACTAACTTCTACGCTACCAACGGTATTTCCAGCGAAGAATTTATTCGCCTCTGTGCACTCAGCTCCTTATCTGATGAAACACCGGAGGGTAAGTCCATCGTGGAACTGGCCGGTAAGGACGTAGTAAATAAATTATCTGTCAGCGGCGCCAGCCTGGTGAAATTCACCGCTGAAACCCGCAGCAGTGGTATTGACCTGCCTGATGGTAACCGTATCCGTAAAGGAGCGTATGATGCCATTAAACGACTGGCAGAAAAAGAAGGATTTAGCTTTCCTGCAGAAACCCTGGCGAAAGTAGAAGCCATCTCTAATGATGGTGGTACCCCACTGGTAGTATCGCTTAATAGCAAAGTACAAGGCGTTATTGAATTACAGGATATCATCAAACCAGGTATCAGCGAACGTTTCGACCGTTTGCGCAGAATGGGTGTGAAAACGGTAATGGTGACCGGTGATAACCCACTCACGGCTAAGTATATTGCTACCAAGGCTGGTGTGGATGATTTCATCGCGGAAGCCAAGCCGGAAGATAAAATGAGTTATATCCGGAAGGAGCAAAATGAAGGTCGCCTTGTAGCCATGATGGGTGATGGTACCAACGATGCTCCTGCCCTGGCGCAGGCTGATGTAGGCGTAGCAATGAACAGTGGTACCCAGGCAGCAAAGGAAGCCGGTAATATGGTGGACCTGGATAACGATCCTACCAAGCTGATTGAAATAGTGGAAATCGGTAAACAGTTGCTGATGACACGTGGTACACTCACCACTTTCTCTATTGCCAATGACGTGGCTAAATACTTCGCTATTGTGCCTGCCTTGTTTGTGACGTCTATACCTGCATTACAGGGTATTAACATCATGAAACTGCATAGCCCTGAAACAGCTATTTTAAGTGCGGTTATTTTCAATGCCATCATTATCCCGATGCTGATTCCGCTGGCATTACGCGGTGTGGCCTACAAGCCAATCGGCGCCAGTGCCCTGCTCCGCAGGAACCTGCTGATATATGGCGTAGGTGGTATCATTGCGCCTTTCATAGGTATCAAATTGATTGATATGCTGATTGCGCTTTTCATGTAATTCTAAATGATTAAAATTTAAAGAGATGAAAAAATATCTTTGGCCTTCTGTAAAACTCACTTTATTACTGGTGGTATTGCTGGGCGGAATATATCCTTTATTCCTGGCTGGTGTAGCTAAAATGGCTCCTGGTAACGGGGATGGTGTAAAGGTGGTGCGTAATGGCAAAGTAGTGGGTTATGAAAATATTGCACAGAAATTTTCTGATGATAAATATTTCCAGCCCCGTCCTTCTACCGTAGATTATAATGCCGCCGGTTCCGGTGGATCCAATAAATCAGCTGCCAACCCTGACTACCTGAAAACGGTGCAGGAAAGAATCGACACCTTTATGGTGCATAATCCGGATGTGAAAAAATCCGATATCCCTGCAGAGCTGGTGACTGCTTCTGCGAGCGGTCTTGACCCACACCTTACGCCTGAAGCGGTGTATGTACAAATCCCAAGAGTGGCTAAACACAGAGGTATTGCTGCTGACCGCCTGAAACAACTGGTGGATGCCAACACCAAAGCACCTGTGCTGGGCGTACTGGGACTGTCTACTGTTAATGTGTTAAAATTGAATATCGCGCTTGATGAGTTGAAGTAAATTAAGCGCTGTCCTGTTATTCCTTTCGCCTGTGAATATCCTATGATGAACTATCTTGCCTGGCAATTCGTCGCAGCGGATTGCCAGTGATTACAACACGAACAACCTATATTAAAAGTCAACTTGAAATGAAAAAAATTCTATTACTGGCCGGCGCATTGGCTGCTGCCATTACTATGTTCGCCCAGGAAGCACCAAAGGCAGAGAAAGAAAAAGACAAGGGTAAAATCACCTTTTCCGGATATGCAGAAGCCTATTACAGCTATGATCTTAATCAGCCGGCAGATCATACCAAGCCCGGGTTCCTGTATAACTACAATCGCCATAATGAACTGAATCTGAACCTGGCCATGGTGAAGGCCAATTATACTTCGGATCGTGTACGTGCCAACGTAGGTCTGATGGCGGGTACCTACCCGCAATACAACCTGGCAGCAGAACCCACTTTGATGCAGTATGTATATGAAGCCAATGTAGGTATCCGTGTAGGCAAAAACGTTTGGATTGATGCGGGTGTAATGCCGGCACATATCGGTTTTGAAAGTGCTATCGGAAAGGATTGCCCTACCCTCACCCGCAGTATACTTGCAGAGAACTCTCCGTATTATGAAACCGGTGCAAAGGTAACCTGGACGCCCAATGACAAATGGTCTTTTGCTGCTATGTACCTCAACGGATGGCAACGGATCAAAAAAGTAGATGGTAACCAAACGCCTAACTTTGGTACTCAGATCACCTTTAAACCATCGGATAAAATATTGCTCAACTGGAGCACCTATATCGGTAATGATCTCCCGGATAGTGCACGCCAGATGCGCTACTTTAATGATGTTTATGGTACCTTTAGTATTACGGAAAAATTCAGTCTCATTGCAGGAATTGACTTTGGATTACAACAGAAAGCCAAAGGCTCTTCCGATCTGAACAGCTGGTACAGTCCTATCGTAATAGGCAGGTATGCATTTACAGATAAATTCGCCATGGCAGCACGTGTAGAACATTATAACGATCAGCATGGGGTAGTGATAAACAGCGGCACACCAGATGGATTTCAGACTACCGGCTACTCCCTTAACGTTGACTTTACCCCGGTAAATAATGTAATGTTCAGATTGGAAGGAAGAACGTTTGATGGGAAAGACAAAACATTTATGAAGGGAACCGAAATGAAAAATACCAGTACATCGATCACTGCATCGCTGGCAGTATGGTTCTAAGCATATAACATGACAGACAAAGAACACTCCGTACAGCATTTTCTTAACCTGGCAAATCGCGCCGGCAGAGGTAAGTTTAAGATATACATTGGCATGAGTGCCGGTGTGGGAAAAACATATCGCATGCTGCAGGAAGCACATGCCATGTTAAGAAATGGGGTGAACATCCAGATAGGTTATATCGAAACGCATGGGCGTGTGGAAACACACGCCCTGCTGGATGGTTTACCCCAGATACCCCGCAGACAGGTATTCTATAAAGGAAAAATGCTGGACGAGATGGATCTCTCCACCATATTATTACTCGCGCCAGACTGGGTAGTAGTAGATGAGCTGGCGCATAGTAATATTCCCGGTTCTAAAAATGAAAAGCGCTGGCAGGATGTGGTAGATCTGCTGAATGCCGGTATTAACGTGCTTTCTGCCGTAAACATTCAGCACATCGAAAGCATAAACCAGGAAGTGAAATCCATTACCGGCGTGGAAGTACAGGAGCGTATTCCGGACCTGGTGCTGCAAATGGCAAACGAAGTGGTAAATATTGATCTTACCGCCGATGAGTTAATTACCCGTTTGAAAGAAGGTAAGATCTATGACCGTTCCAAAGTAGAAAGCGCCCTGAGTAATTTTTTCCAGGCAGATAAAATCCTGCAATTGCGGGAACTGGCACTGAAAGAAGTAACCACACAGGTAGAAAGGAAGGTGGAGTCGGAGATTCCACGTAACCTGCAAATGCGCCATGAAAGCTTCCTGGCATGCATTTCTACTAATGATGAAGTAGCCCGGAAAGTGATTCGTAAAACAGCCCGGTTGGCTGCTTATTATCATGCAGACTGGTTTGTATTGTATGTGCAGGTGCCTGGAGAGAGTTCTGATAAAATAGCGCTATCTGCCCAACGTCATCTTATTAATAACCTGAAGCTGGCTACAGAGCTGGGTGCTGAAGTAATACAGGAGCATAATGCCAAAGTTTCAGAAGCTATCATTAACATTGCATTACAGAAACGGGTCACTACCATTTGTATGGGAAAGCCGCATATCAGTCTTTTTCGTATCATTTTGCGCACTAACCTGTTTAACCAGTTATTAAAAACGCTTTCTTCCAACGATATTGACATCATCATATTATCATGAGTAAGTTCAGATTAAAAACAAAGATCACCCTGGGGGTATTGTTCCTCTACATCATGCTGTTGGTGGTGAGCATACTTGGTTATTACTATCTGAACCGCCTGAATGAGAAAGCAAAATTTATCCTGAAGGATAACTACGAATCGCTGGAATACTCTAAGAATATGCTGGTGGCGCTGGAAGATTTGCCAAAACACCGGGATGCTGCTATGGCCGCGTTTTCCGGCAATCTGAAAAAGCAGCAGGCGAATGTGACAGAACGGGGCGAGAAGGATGCTACTACAGAAGTAACCCGCATTTTTGAACTGTTACGTAAAGATACCACCACAGATGTGGGCGCCATTAAAAAAAGCATCTATACCATCATGGACCTTAACATGGCTGCCATTGTTGGTAAAAATGAAAAAGTGAAGAAAACAGCGGACAATGCGTTAATGTATATCGCCATTATCAGCGGCGTTTGTTTTTTACTGGGATTTACTTTTGTGTATAACTTCCCCGGTTATATTGCCAATCCTATTCATGAACTTACAGAAGGAATCAAAGGTATTGCCAATAAGCAATACAGTAAACGGCTCTATTTTACCTCCGGTGATGAATTCGGGGATCTGGCTACGGCGTTTAATACCATGGCGCAGCGCCTGGACGACTATGAGCACAGCAATCTTGCACGTATTATGTTTGAGAAACAACGTGCAGAAGCGGTGATAGGCAGTTTGAAAGATGCCACTATTGGATTTGATGTCAATAACATTATTCTGTTTGCCAACACGCAGGCGTTGCAATTACTGAGTATGCAGGAAGGAGATGTAATCGGACAGCCTGCTGAAATAGTGTCTAAACGCAATGACCTGTTACGTTTCCTGGTGAGTACCCAGGAGAATGCACCACTCAAAATTGTAGTAGATGGCAAGGAGTGTTTCTTTACCAGGGAAACAACAGATATGCAGCATGAAGGGAAGCGTATAGGCTACGTAGTGATACTCCGTAATATTACCTCTTTCAAAGAGCAGGACATTGCCAAAACGCATTTCATTGCCACTATTTCTCATGAGCTGAAAACCCCGCTGGCAGCATCTGACTTTAGTATTAAGCTGTTGGAAGATGAAAGGACAGGCACGCTCAGTACCGAGCAGAAAGAACTGGTAGACAGTCTGAAACAGGACAACCGGCGCATGATAAAAATTGTGAGTGAGCTGCTGGATTTGTCGCAGGTAGAAAGCGGGAATATACAGTTGCAACCCCAGCCGGTAACCGCATTGAACATTGTGCAATACGCCATGGATACGGTCCAGAAACAAGCCGCCCAGCGGGAAGTAGTTATTCGTACAGACGTTCCAGATAGTTTGCCCAAGGTATTGGCAGATGTGGAGAAAACAGCCTGGGTGCTCGTGAATCTGCTCACCAACGCCATCCGCTATTCCGCTCATGGCGCTGCTATTGACCTGGTAGTGACCAGCACAGGCACTGACATGGTTTCTTTTGTGGTGCAGGATTATGGGAAAGGTATTCCGGTAGCCTTCCGGGGCCGGATCTTTGAGCGGTTCTTCCAGGTGCCTGGCATGAAAGGGCATAAAGGCAGCGGGCTTGGCCTGGCTATTTCCAAGGAATTTATTGAAGCACAGGGTGGTATTATCGGAGTAGATAGCGAAGAGAATAAAGGCAGTCGTTTTTACTTTACATTACCGGAAGCTAATGTTCAGCATTGATCTATATGTTCTTTAATCAGGTGTGCATGTTTATAATAGATCTGCATGATTTCTGTGAGGCGAGGTAGAATTGTATCCAGGTTTTCTTCGAGTCGGGCATCCCGTTCTATGGTATAAGCTACGTTGGAAGCCTGTTGCAGGCCTGCCACGTTAAGGTTAAATTTCATCTGATGTGCCAGCATATATAGTGGTTGCCAGTCCTGTTCATCTACCAGGGTATTCATCTCTGAAAACTTTTTAGGAATGCTGTCGAGCAGGTCTTCCAGCAGGATTTTCACATGTTCTTTTTCACCCGACATCATCTTGTACACCGTGGAAAAATTCAGGGCACTGGGCGCCGTTGTTTCTGCTGCGGTTTTTGTTGACACTTCCGGAACCCCCTCTCCCAGCCCTTTCAGGATTTTGTGAAAAAGATCTTCTCTTTCAAATGGTTTGGAAATATAATCGTTCATTCCTGCCTCTATACAACGTTCCTTTTCTCCTTTCATGGCAGAAGCAGTCATGGCAATGATGTAGGTTTGAATGCCTTTCTGACGTATTGCCTGTGTGGTTTGGTATCCGTCCATACCGGGCATCTGAATATCCATGATGATGCAATCATATGATTTGTAATCCACCATTTCCAGGCCTCCTTTGCCGCTGTTCACCACATCTGTTCTGGCGCCGGCGTTGCGTAGCGTATGAAATACCACCTGTTGATTAATTTCATTATCCTCTACTACCAGTATCGTTTTTCCGTGAAGAGGTTTGTCTATATGAATGAGGTTTCCCTTCTCATCCTTATTGATGATTTCGCCTTTATTCCTGGTGAAGGGGAGTTCAAAATAAAAGCAGGCGCCTTCATCCAGCTGGCTATCCACATGAATAGATCCATGTTGCAGCTCTATCAGCTCTTTGCTGATGGCGAGTCCCAGGCCGGTGCCGCCAAATTTTCGTGCGTTGTCGGTATGTGTTTGTGAGAAACTTTTAAAGATAAGGTCATGTTGTTCCGGGGCTATACCGATACCGGTATCTTTTATTTCAAAGCCCAGTTTAAGTGTAGCTGCTGCTTTATTTTCTTCTACGAGGGATACCTTCATCATTACCTTTCCGTGGTGGGTGAACTTGATTGCATTTTCTACGAGGTTGGTCAATATCTGGTTCAGTCTTATTTCATCGCCCAGCAGGTAGGTGGGAACTGCGCTGTCGATTTCATCAAAGAAGGAAAGTCCTTTTTGTTGGGCTTGTAGTTTCAGCGGGAACAGAGCGTTGTCGATGACCTCGTATACATCAAAGGGCTCGTGTTGCAGATGTAGTTTACCGGCTTTTATTTTAGAGAAGTCGAGTATTTCGTTGATGATGACCAGCAGGTGACTGGCAGACGTTTTAATGGCGCCTGTATATTCCAGCTGGGAAGGTGTTAGCTGGTGTTGTTGCATGAGCAGGTTGGTCATACCAATGATACCGTTCATGGGTGTACGAATTTCGTGGCTCATGTTGGCCAGGAACATTTCCTGTGCGTTAATGGCTTCCTGTGCCAGGGCGTTGGCGTTTTCAACGGCTTTGATATAATTGGCTTTTTCTGTGAAATCCTGTCCGATGCCGCAGATGCCGATCATTTCGCCATCTGCATTACGCAGCGGGAATTTGGTGATGAGAAAATGGTATTCTATACCATTTACCGTGATGATATCTTCTGCTTTTACTCTTGCTTTTGTGGCCAGTACTTCCTGGTCCAGAGGGGCATAACGGGCAACCCAGTCATAGGGTAGTTCCGCATCTGTTTTGCCGATGACATCTTTTTTGGCTACGCCCATCATTTCCGTAAAGCGGTTATTGACCAGCAGGTATTTGCCGGGCATATCTTTTATGAACATCATGGAGGGCATATAATCCAGAATGGCATCCAGTCGTTGTTGCAGGTACATGGGTTGGTCATCGTTTCTTTTTTCCCTGTCTATGTCCCGGACGATGCATTGAAATTCTTTCACTCTGCCGTCTTCCCCATAGATGAGGGCGGCCATTTGTTCTACCCACTTTTTGGTGCCTGACCGGGTGATGATTTCAAATTCCTGGAAGGTGTAGTCATCGCCGGTTTTCACCTGGTTCATATAGAATTCTTCCAGCCGGCGGTGGGTGTCTTCATCGAGGAACAGGGAATAATGTTTGCCTATCAGCTCTGTGGCGGTGTAGCCGGTCATTTCGGCGGCGCGTTTGCTAACGGAAGTAAAGATGCCGTCTACCTGAGATTTGAACAGGATAAGTTCTGTTTCTTCTGCCAGCCGCATAAACGACTGTTCTCTTTTATAGAGGCGGTTGGTTCTTAGTTTCAATTTGAGGAAGAGCCGGTATATGTAGCGGGATTCTCCCAACAGCAGAATAAGGGTAAAGAAGCTGATGATGATTGTTGTGAGGAAGGAATACCAGGTGTATAGATTGTCGTTGTCTACCCGGGCAACGAGTTTACGCCGGTTTTCCCCGAGATATTCCGTTACCAGCTTCATGAGATTGATCCGTAAGTCGTGTCCTTTTTCCGCGGTAATGAGCTGTTTGGCGAGTGCCGGCCGGGTGGCGGCTGTCGTAAATATTTCGTTGTTGTAGGCGATTTTTTCCAACATCACGGTTTCCAGGCTGGCCAGTATTTTTTGAGAGGCAGTATCATTTTCCGAATTATCCCTGATGTTTTTCAGCGTGTTTTTCATGCTATCCGGTAATCCGTAGCTGCTGGCCGGCATGGTGGTTTTATCCATGATCAGCATATCGCGGATGGCGTTGGTATAGCTATTATCCATCATGGCAATACTCCTGACCCTATCGATCATAGCATTGGTTTGTACCATCAGCTCAGAAGCGCTTTTACTCCTTTTCTGCACTATCCAGGCATAGTATACAAATCCGGCGAGTGCCATAAACACTACCAGGACCAGTACCAAAACTGTATTTACAATTTTTTTCATGCGTAGTTTTTCAACGACTCATTAAAAGCATTGGCAGGGGTTATGACCTTAATGAAGGATTATTTATTCAAATTAGGATTTTTTGCGGCAATATTGTTGTTCATCTTGTTCAGTATGGACAGGGGCTATCAGGAAAAGTTTATAGGGGGCAATATCACTTTTTCTGTAACTTTCGACATGGGAATGTATAATACGGAACATGTTTTTGCAATATTTTAACCAATTGTGTTACAATCATTCCATTATATTTGCCTAATATTCTTTTTCCTAAGTATGTATATTATATGAAGAAAATAATTTTTACCCTTGGTCTGATAGCTGTTTCTATTGGAGTTTTCGCGCAGGATGGTGGCTCACCGATGAATAAGGCGGTTAATAAGGTTACCCATTCCAACGACTTTTTGATGATACAGTTATCTTACGATGGCTGGGCAGGTTCGCCTGATAGTATTAAGACCGGCCTGAACAGGGGTTTTAATGTGGCCTTGATGTATGATTTCCCGTTTAAGAAATCCAAACTAAGCATGGCAGCAGGTTTAGGGATAAGCACGAGCGGTATCTACCTGAAAGATCATAGTATGGATATAACAGGAGAGAAGATTAAAAACCAGGCTTCTTTCCCTAGTTCTACTGCCAAAAAGAATAAAGTAGCTACTACTTACCTGGAAATTCCGATTGAATTACGGTATCGTAGCGTGCCAGACAACGCCAATAAAGGTTTCAAAGCCGCGATAGGTGTGAAAGTGGGCGCCCTGGTGGATGCGCATACTAAAGATAAAATTACAGGCCCTAATGGCAGCAAGCAGATTGAGAAGGAGGCTAACCGCGGATTCTTTAACCCATGGCGCTTTTCAGCAACTGCCCGTGTAGGTTACGGTAACTTCGCCCTGTTTGGCGCTTATTCCCTGAACCCATTGTTGAAAGACAATAGCAGCGGTAACCTGGATATCAGACCTTACTCTATTGGTATCTGCCTGAGTGGATTATAATTAAGCTGAAGGCGTAAAGCATAAAGCAAAAAGCTATTAAAGCGAATGACCAGAGCAAAGAATATAATTTCGCTCTGGTCATTCGCTTTAATAGCTTTTTGCTTTATGCCTTCTGCTTTATGCTCCTTTAAATATGGGTTTTCGTTTCTCCAGAAAGGCTAATATTCCTTCCGCATTATCGGCCGAGTTACCGGCTATTTCCTGGCAATATGCCTCGTAGTCGAGTACTGCGTCCAGGTCTTCTGTCATTCCTTTTGTCAGCATTTTCTTCATCAGCGCAATCGCTTTCGTAGGTGCGGCGGCGTAATAAGCAGCTTCGGTGTGTACAGCGGCATCCAGCTGGGCGGCCGGTACTACTTTGTTGACCAGTCCCATTTGCAGTGCTTCCGGCGCTGTAATTTTAGTGGCTTTGGTGGCCAGTTCAAATGCGCGGTGGTAGCCTACTGTGCGGGGCAGAAAATACGAAGAGCCGGAATCCAGCACCAGGGCGATGTTCACAAATATTTCAATCATGGTGGCTTCTTCGCTGGCAATGATCATATCACAAGCCAGTGCGATGGAGCATCCGGCGCCAGCCGCTACCCCATTGAGCCGGCAGATGACCGGCTTGGGCATGTTGCGGATGGCGCGTATAATAGGATTGTAGCGTTTGTGGAGCGATTCGCTTAAGTCGCGCTTTCCTGACTCCATAGATGCCTTCAGGTCTTGCCCGCTGCTGAAGGCTTTCCCCGCTCCTGTCAGCACCACCACTCTCACGGAGGAATCCTTTTCTGCCTTTTTTAATGCGTCCTGCAGCTCGTAGCTGAGCGGATCGTTGAATGCATTGTATACTTCAGGTCTGTTAAGTGTGATGGTAGCAATACCATCCTGGATATCCATTAATAAAGCCGCCATGATAGCTGGGTTGTTTTGGTGATTTACAGGGTTTCTTTCAGCCAGTTAAAGAATTCGCGTTGCCATGCGATGCCGTTTTGAGGTTTCAGTACCCAGTGGTTTTCTTCAGGGAAGTAGAGCAGTTTGCTCTTGATTCCTTTCAGCTGTGCCAGCTGGAAAGCCTGTAAGCCTTGTTCAATAGGCACGCGGAAGTCGATACCACCTTGTATAATGAGGATAGGCGTATTCCATTTGCCGGCATATTCGCTTGGGTTGAAATGTTTGAAGCCGTTGGCATTAGCCGGATCCCAGTAAGCGCCGATATCCCAGTTGGCAAACCAGAGTTCTTCAGTAGTACCATACCAGCTTTTCAGGTCAAAGAGACCGTCGTGGGCAATGAAGGATTTGAAACGATTTTCGTGTACGCCCGCCAGCATGTATACAGAATAGCCGCCGTAGCTGGCGCCTACTGCGCCTAAACGGGATTTGTCTACATAACTTTCTTTACTCACATCATCAATGGCACTCAGGTAGTCTTTAATGGGTTGTCCGCCCCAGTCCTTACTGATAGATGCATTCCACTCTACCCCATGTCCTGGCATCCCTCTTCTGTTAGGTGCTACCACAATGTAGCCCTGAGAAGCCATCAGCTGGAAGTTCCAGCGATAGGAATAAAACTGGGATACGGGAGACTGTGGGCCGCCCTGGCAATACAGCAGGGTTGGATATTTTTTAGCAGGGTCAAAGTCCGGAGGGAAGATCACCCAGGTGAGCATATCCTTGCCATCCGTGGTTTTTACCCAGCGCTTTTCAATTTTGCACATGCCTATTTTGTCGTAGGTCGCTTTATTGACGTTGGTAAGCGCCGTCACAGTGCCTTTCTGCAGATCTACCGTGAAGAGTTCCGCAGCATGGTTCATATCAGTACGGGATACTACCAGGGTATTACCGCTTTGCGCGAGCATATCATTGATATCGAAATCACCGGTAGTGACCTGACGTATATGCTTTTCCGTTGTTTGGGCGATGTTTTTCTGCAGGGTGATTTCCAGTACCTGTTCCGTACCTTTTATAACGGCGAGGAAATATATTTTTTTGCCATCGTTGCTGAAGCGGGTCGCGCCGGCAGTGCCATCCCAGCCTTTGGTAAGATTGGTGATGGTGCCGGTAGCACGGTCCATGATGATCACATCATTTTTATCTGCTTCGTAACCATCGCGGGCCATGCTTAGCCAGGTAATGTACTTGCCATCCTGGCTGAAAGCGGGTGCCACATCGTATCCCATCATGCCCTGAGAGAGGTTGCGGGTGCTTTTGGAATCGAGATTAAATTCGTAGATGTCGGTATTGGTGCTGAGGGCGTAATCTTTCCCGTATTTCTTCTTTGTTACATAGAGAATACTTTTCCCGTCCTGGCTCCAGATCATGTCTTCAGGGCCACCGGAGGGTACCTGCGGGCAGTCATACGGTTCATCTGCCATAATATCTACAGGCGTACCTACTTCCCCGTTATTATACGTAGCATAAAACACATGGGAGAAGTTGCCATCTTCCCAGGTATCCCAGTGACGGTAGTTGAGGTTATCATAGATCTGTACGTTGGATTTCGGGAGATCGGCGTAATGATCGACGCCAGAGATCTTCTTTACTTTCACTTCTTTCGAAAACAGGATATGCTTACCATCGGGGGAAATACGGATGTTTTGCATACCGCCTTCCACATTGGTTTTCTGTACCGGATCGGAGCCATCGGCATTCATTTCATACCATTGGCCTTTCAGGGAGAAGCCAATTTTATTGCCTGGCAATATGGCTACATCGCCTTCTGCACCTGGTGTTTGGGTGAGTTGCTTTGGTGTACCGCCTGCGAGCGGGATGGCATAGAGGTTTTTTTCTCCCTTATTCTCGGTCATATTGATCTGGGAAACGCCGTAGATAACGGTTTTGCCGTCAGCACTTACCGCTTCTCCACTCACCCGGCCCAATTGCCATAGCAATTCGGGTGTCATTTTATCCTGGGCTACTGCCATAGTTGATATTAATAGTCCTGTCAGTAAAAATGGTTTATACATGATATAGATGGGTTGTTTTGGATCGGGTAAATGTAGGAAGAAAAGGGGATTTTACGGGGTCCGCTAAATGGCGAGCAAATTCTCTGTAAATTTGCTGCAAATTCAGAAATAACTTGATTGAGAAAAAACAAGTAGTAGAAAAAGAAGAAAGAGCCGTCATCGTTGGTGTTATCACCAAGGACCAGACAGAGCGCCAGGTAAACGAGTTCCTGGACGAGCTGATGTTCCTGGCAGAAACAGCGGGTGCTCAGGCCGTAAAACGCTTTACCCAGCGACTGGCACATCCTGACAGGGCTACCTTTGTAGGTAAGGGAAAGTTGGAAGAAATACATCAGTTTGTTGCAGGCAGGAATATTTCACTGGTCATATTTGATGATGAGCTGACCGGCTCTCAGATAGCCAATATAGAAAAAGTGTTGAAGGTAAAGGTGATAGACCGCAGTGATCTTATCCTGGATATTTTTGCCCGCCGCGCCCGCACTGCACAAGCAAGAGTGCAGGTGGAACTGGCACAGTACCAATACATCCTGCCACGTTTGCGTGGTATGTGGAGTCACCTGGAAAGACAGGGAGGCGGTATTGGCAGCAGGGGACCTGGTGAAACGGAAATCGAAACAGATCGCCGTATCGTAAAGGATAAAATAGCGCTGTTACGCAAAAGACTGGAAGACATCGACCGGCAATCGCTTACCCAGCGTCAGGAACGGGGTGAATTTATTCGTGTGGCGCTGGTAGGTTATACCAACGTAGGTAAAAGCACCATCATGAATTTGCTCAGCAAAAGTGAGGTATTTGCCGAAAACAAACTGTTTGCCACCCTGGACACCACTACCCGTAAGGTAGTTTTTGACCAAACGCCTTTCCTGCTCAGTGATACGGTAGGATTTATCCGCAAGCTGCCCCACCACCTGGTAGAGAGCTTCAAATCCACGCTGGACGAGGTGCGCGAAAGCGATATCCTGATCCATGTGGTAGACATTTCCCATCCGCAGTATGAAGAGCAGATTGAAGTGGTTAACCGCACCCTGCAGGAGCTGAAAGCCTTCGAGAAGCCCACCATCATGATCTTTAACAAGATGGATCTGTATGAGGCCAACACCTTTGACCAATGGCTGGAGCCAGAAGTAAAACAGGATATCCTGAATAACCTGAAACAACACTGGGAAACAAAGACCCAGGGCAACTGTGTATTCATTTCCGCGCTGGAGAAAAGGAATATTGAAGAGCTGCGTAAAACCATCCTGGATAAGGTATCGCAGCTGTATAAGGAGCGTTTCCCTTATAAAACTGAATTCTTCTACTAATGGCCAAAGAATATTCCTGGTATAAATTAGAAGAAGGCCGGCTGCCATTTGCGGAGAAAGAAATCAGTGTAATAGAGGTAAATGGGAAAAAGATTTGCTGTACCCTGCACGAGGGACGGCTTTTCGCCTTTGCATATAAATGTCCGCATGCCGGTGGCATTATGGCCGATGGGGTGATAGATGCCGCCGGTAACGTGGTTTGCCCGTTGCACCGCTATAAATTCAGTCTGAAAAACGGCTATAATAGCAGCGGCGAAGGCTACTACCTGAAAACCTACCCCATAGAACAGCGTGAAGACGGCCCCTGGCTGGGTATGGAGAAAAGCGGCTGGTTCTGGTAAGCAATTATCTTTCTGTTAAAAGTGATATGTGTGTTTGAAGTAACCGGTATATGCCTGTAACTTTTCGTCATGCTGACAACACCTACAACGCGCAGATTTATACTTACGGAACAACAGGTATGGCTGCTGATAACAGCCATGGTTATACTGTTGCAGTTCAGTGCACTGTTTGTACCTATCCTGGAGCCTGATGGCGCACTTTATGCCGGTATTGCCAAAACCATGGTACTGAAACATGACTACTGGAATCTCTATGCAGATGGTCATGACTGGCTGGATAAACCCCACTTCCCTTTCTGGATGGCTGCTATCAGCTTTCAGCTCTTCGGCATTCACACCTGGTCTTATAAACTTCCTGCCATTCTTTTTTTGTTGATGGGCGCCTGGTATACTTATCGGTTTGCACTGCTGTTATACGATGAAAAGGTGGCCCGCTGGGCAGTTTGCATCCTGCTAACCGCCGAGCACCTGGTGATTTCCAACAACGATGTCCGGGCAGAGCCCTATCTCACGGGATTGATCATAGCAGCAGTCTATCATTTTTATAAGCGGGGAATCCTCCTGGGAGCCGTTTTTACGGCTTGTGCCATCATGACCAAGGGTTTGTTTGCCCTGGTGCCTGTTTGCGCCGCAATTGGGGGGCAAATGCTGTTTACCCGTAACTGGAAGGAACTGCTTCACCTGCGCTGGCTCCTGGCGCTGCTGCTCATCGCTGTATTCATCACCCCTGAGCTATACGCCCTGTACCGGCAGTTTGACCAGCATCCGGAGAAAACTGTTTTTGGTACCACCGGCGTGTCCGGGCTGCGCTTTTTCTTTTGGGACAGCCAGTTTGGCCGTTTTATGAACACCGGCCCCATCAAAGGCTCCGGTGATCCGTTCTTCTTTTTCCATACCCTGTTATGGGCATTTCTGCCCTGGTCAGTGATGTTATACGCGGCGGTTATCATCTTCATAAAAAATTGGAAACAACAAAAGGAATACTACTGCATATGCGCCGCCCTGGCCACATTTGCCCTGTTTTCCCTCTCCCGCTTCCAGTTGCCCCATTACCTGAATATTATTTTTCCTTTTTTTGCCATCCTCACCGCACAATACATTTTATCCCTGCACAGCAGCAAAGGGCTGAAATTTTTCCGGATCACACAATACACGATTATCATCCTGCTGGCGGTTGGCGCAGTGCTCATAGACCTGCTCTACAAGCCCGCCATGCATTATGCCTGGCTGCTGCTGGCAGCATCTCTCTGCCTGCTGTATCTCCTCCTCCACTATTGGCTGGATAAATCCACTAAACAAGCGGTGTTTTATCGTACTATTTCCATCAGCATCCTGCTGAATTTATACCTGAATACGATCTTATATCCCGATATGATGCAGTACCAGAGTGGTAGTACCGCTGCTGTGTATGCAAATACCTATCTCCCCGGACGTAGTATTGGTTTCTATTATGCCAATTCTTATGCCTTCGATTTTTACCTGGAGGCGCCGGTGCTACGCCCCGACTCCGCTATGCCGGGCGTTGTATTCACTACGCCAGAGGGGACAGCTGCTTTGCAACAGCAAGGATATACCTGCACCGTTCTTAAATCATTTCCGCATTTTTATGTGAGCAAACTGGATTTACCATTTGTCCGAAAGGTGACACGGGCGGGTGCTTTAGGGGAAAGACAGCTGGTAGCCGTGAAAAAATAATTTTTTTTATTTTGCCAGGAATGCTGTGTGGTGGCTGAATATGCTGGATTTATTTTCTCTTTTGAGTGGTTTTTTTGAAAAAAAACAGAATAAGATTTTGCAAAAATAAAAATTTACCTATTTTTGCAATCCCAAATCGCGTAAACGATGAGGGCAACACTCCTCCTTAGCTCAGTTGGTTAGAGCATCTGACTGTTAATCAGAGGGTCTCTGGTTCAAGTCCAGAAGGGGGAGCAAAAAGAATCATAAAGATTCTAAATGAGTTAAAAACCTGCGCTTCATGCGCAGGTTTTTTTTATGGCTTTTTTATCAGTTTTTTTCCTCCCGCGCAACTCCGGATCATGTTGATCCGCCACTCCCAGTTCACCGAATACGTAAATACAATGCGTATAGTGATTGTACTTTAGAATATATATGATCAGTAGCGGTCTCCATAAATCGTCTCAGATAATTGTACCCTATTTCCGTCATTACGGAATTATCTTAAAAACACTATTTAAAATCATGAAAAAATTCATTTTTATCCTTGTTTGTTTTATTTCTGTTCAGTCTACTGCCAAAAGTGAAAATTGTGTCACTGGTGTAAAAGGTGAACGTAGCTTTTTACAAAAGAATATCCTGAACATAACCAGGTTTAGGGAAGTATTAAATTCCTGCTATAGCGCCGGAGCCAGGATGTTCACAGGGTTGGCGGGGTTTTCACCGGAAACTCTTAATTACGTAGACGTAAAAACATTTGGTGCTGTGGGTGACGGTGTTACCAACGACCTAGTTGCCGTACAGGCAGCTGCAGAACAGGCCTGCGTGAATGGATTAAATCTTTATTTCTCTCCTGGTACCTATAATCTGGGAGATCTTTCTCTCGAGCAATATGCTATTTCTATCCACGATGTGAATGGAATGGTCATATCAGGGAATAAAGCAATGATTGTTTGCAGAAGCACGGGTAGCAATGCGGATAATCAAACCAAGCCGCCTCGTATTTTCCAGGTTTCCAACTCTCATAATCTGACATTTAACGGGCTTCAATTTTTTGATAAAGGGTATTCAAATTCGGCCACCTATCGTGGCGCATATGGGATTTACATACCAGTAACCTCCGGCGATGTTACCAATATTGAAGTAGTAAATGTACATGCCAGATCCATGCTTGGCTTGATGTACAGAGCTTATTCCACCAGCCGTTTTGAGAATATTGATGTACGCAACACGCTGGTGGAGAGAGGATATTATGGATTGATCCTGAATGACCCAAGAAACCTTCATACAAGCTCTTTCCGTACGGATAGCGTAAAAAGAGCACTGTTTCTTACTGGTGGACAGTTCATCAACGCAGATATCCTGAGTAATAACCATCAGGAAGCCAGTGCGGAGGTATTGCTGAAATGTTATGGAATACCACTTAAAAATATCCGAATACATTATCGTAGCGATAGCAGCCAGTCTGCAGGTAATGCATTTGTTTCGCTTGAGCAACAGGGAGATTTATTGGGGGAGTTTCTCATTGATAATGTAGATATAGATGTAGATTGTAGTGGTAGCTCAGTTGGTTATCCTGTAGCCATCAGATCATACAATGGGAGTGGCGTCCTTGAAACGAATACTACTAAGCATTGGGATAATATACACATCCGGGGCTTGTCTGCCGGCACACCTGGTAGACAGGTACAGGTGTTTTCCACTCAAAGTATTCCTGGATTGATTGAAGTAGACCGACAGTTAGATCCCAATAATTTTTTCGCGCCTTATTTCCCCGGATTTGTGCGTAAAGAAGGGAATACCTGGAATTATACAATTACCGGCCCGCTGACAACTGCTACACAGTTTATTGATTTATCAAAATTTCCGGGCTTTCCAGGTAAAGTAGGTACAATAAAAGTACGCTCAGTAATGATAGATAATACCAGTAGTGGAGCTACCACTAACATGAACTATCAGGAAGATCTGCTGTTTGTTGCTGTTGCCAATAATGGAAATGTAAACATTATCAGCCAAACTAATTTACAGAAGAAAAGCAGTACTACTACTGCTGTTGCTACTGCTACTTATTCGGCAAGTGCTAACGGTATTAATGTTACTTTTTCTAGCTATGGAAATAGTCTATCTACTGCCTATTTAACAGTAGAACCATTTCAATAAGGAGATCAGTCGATAAGAGATGAGCTGTTGCAGAGGCAATTATACTTCGGGATAAAATGTGCTGAAGCCTGACACCGCAGTTAATGAAAATAATCCGAATTGAAAAGGCTGCTACCTGGTGGCCTTTTCAATTTGCATGTCGGACCAAGCCAAATTTGTTGGGTTCATACCGTTTCTCCTGGATATTTACATTATACCATCTCCGAAGATTATATTTGATTAATGGCAGTGGTCGCATGTGTAGCCGGATACAATTTCCTAAACATTTATTGGCCAAAACCGATACTGGAGGTAATAGCGTAAAATTGCAGGTAACCACAGCTCCTACGGTATCTCTCCCCATCATCATATCATAAGGAAACATTTTTTACACATCCCCCAATAAAAAACAATATAAACTACACATTTATTCAAATATTTAACTAGCTTTGCCGCCGATGTTCATAAAAATGGGCATTTAATAAGACATTCTGCATGGAATAAGCTTATAGTCATCTTCCTCCTTAGCTCAGTTGGTTAGAGCATCTGACTGTTAATCAGAGGGTCTCTGGTTCAAGTCCAGAAGGGGGAGCAAGAGTTAATCGTTTGAAAGGTCGCTTAGGCGACCTTTTTTATTTCTACCAATGCTTTTTGCGATCAGACAAAGAGCGGATCAAGTTGAAAACCTGAGGGATGGTGTAATTTTTAAGCATAAAGTTTAGCCAATCCTACCGGCTGCCCGAAAGCCTTCATCACGGATATTTTATAAGGAATTTTATCTTCATTGTCGCTAAATGCTCTTTTAAGATATAGGGCATCAAGAACACGCATCATTGTAATCAGCATTACCTTTTCACTATGTAGATTCCGTCTATGCTCTGCTTAGCACCCGCTAAGTACATATAGAAGCAGTGGAGGAAAGGTGGACTTGATGCGGGGGTGAGGTTCGGATGTATAACAGGGATGAAATTGAATCAGAGGATGTTTGGAGGTCAGCACTGGCCATAGCAGCGCTACTTCAGTACCAGGCTGTAGCTGCGGAAAGAGATGTATTATTGAAAGAAAGCAGGTATAAAGGGATTATTCATCAAAATATCTCCGTGGGCAAGATGGTTTTATTCCAGTTGAATGATAGCTGGATATGCGTGTGTATAGGTAAGGTTAGGAAGCAATTTCGTCCGCTTTGGATAAGTACGTTTTTTAGCATATTTGGGTACCTGTGGTGCTGCTACCGCAATAATATCGGCGGCCATATATTGTCTGCTGTTTGATGGGCCGTCTTTGTACATGGCTCTTACCTGGAAAACCACTACCAGTGAACCCTCCCCGGGTGCATCCAGCGAAACATTTGTTTCCTGGAAAGTGGTATCGGGGTCTATCATGAGTGTAACCGTTTCGCTACCCGTCACCTGACGCGATATAAAATCAATATGCGTTGCGATCACTTTTACTTCCAGGGCAGTAATGCCTTTATACCCATCGATAGTTTGTGCGGGAATATTTAATATCCCGTTAGGGAGAAGCCGTGGCGCCACCGCAAAAAAGCGATCTACTCCGGTATGCTGATTGAATCGGAAGCCTGTGATGGCGGCGTGATGATCGCCGGCAGCAATGAGTAGCTTGTTGAGCCGATTGATGTGGCCGCCGTCACAGTGGATGTCCAGGTTGCCGTAAAAAGCATGACGGATAAAAGCGCCTTTCCTGCTGGCGATGCCAAAGCGCCTGGATGCGCGGCGGGTAGCAGTGGTTTGCCGTACGCTTTCAGGCATGGAGCGCAGGAAGTATTGCCCATTGCGCTTATACCCAATGAGAGGGCCGAGTTTTCCCGTAAAGGGAAGGATAGACATTTGTTTTGCCATGGGAGATTATTTTGATTACTATAAATATAACATAATTCGGGGAACGTGTTTTCGAGCCAGATGGAGATTAGCTAAAGGGAGTGTAATGGGTATTATATAATATTCAAAGATAGTGTAGTAGTGATTTGAGAATGGCAAATGCGAGTGTATTGGCATTTAGAGAATATTCAAAAAAGATATTCCCCCAGATTTTCAACCTGATCCCAAACCTGTCAGTAAACTTTTGTGATAGGCAAAGAGCTAGTTTGAAATGTTTTAATCTTTCGTCAAAAGATGTACTTTCATTTCAGTAAACCCAATTTGCATCGAATGGTCGCTTCAATTTGGATTTTTGTCGTAATAGATTGTATAAAATGCGTACTATCACAATAGAAGAACATTTTGCTACCCCTCTTTTTCTTGCAGGGCCAGGTAACAGTATCACCCAATATCCCGAAATAGCTGAAAAATTGCTCGATCTGGGCGAAAAAAGGATCGCTGAAATGGATAGTGCCGGTATTGATATGCAGGTGCTGTCGATTACTCCGCCGGGGGTAGAGCAAAGTTCAGGTACTGAAGCCATCATTTTAGCCAAAGAAATCAATGATAAGCTGGCCCAGGCCATGGCGGCCTTTCCTGATCGTTTTTCAGGGTTCGCTGCTATTCCAACTTCCGATCCCAAAGCGGCAGTTGCAGAATTAGAACGGGCTGTTGGATCCTTAGGATTTAAAGGGGTGATGATTAACGGCCATGTGAACGGACGTTACCTGGATGACAAATATTTTTGGCCGATATTCGAACGTGTGCAGTCGCTGGGTATACCGATTTATCTGCATCCTACCAAACCGCCCAAAGCCATCAGCGATATCTATTACAGCGGTTTTTCACCTGTCATTGATGAATTTTTTGCAAGTGCTGGTTATGGCTGGCATATTGAAACAGGCATACATGTAATGCGGTTGATCCTGGGTGGCGTGTTTGACCGTTTCCCTGATCTGCAAATAATCATTGGGCACCTGGGTGAGTCATTACCTTTTATGCAGCAGCGGATGAACAGACTGTTCACAACCGAAAGAACAGGACTGGACCGTTCCATAAGTGCCTATTTAAAAGAGAATATCCATTACACGATCGGTGGCTTTAATTATGAAGCACCTTTCCGGAATTTATTTATCGAGGTCGGTGCTGAACGTATCCTGTTTTCCGCCGACTATCCCTGGGCCACTATGGCCAATGCAAAGGATTTTCTGAAGGCGCTTCCAGTCAATGATAGTGAGCGGCAAATGATCGCCTACCAAAATGCTGAGGCGTTATTGAAAATTTAGATCAGTTTTGGCAATTATGTACTGAAAGTCCCGTACTGTTTGCGACATGAATGCGGCATAACATCGGGATTTTCAATCTAATCTTTTTGTATGTTGAGTGACTACCTGCCAGCTATTATTCTATTATTAATGTTGTTATTCCATATGGCAACATATGAATTGAATCGCCTGCTTTTTCGCCAGGTACTTCGTCTGCAATGCAGGTACGTATTGACTTTGGCACGAATGAAGGGAAGGTAAGGCTTACGTTTTCCGGTTTTTCAGATAAGGATCGAAGTCGGATAATCATAGCATTGCCATCTGCAGATGTTTTAACAATCGACATAAAAATCTTATCATTATTTATCTTAACCAGGGGCTTGATATCCACCTTTTCTCTAACAGGGGTAGCTATTAGTGGTTGTGATTGTTCGAGTCCAAAACGATTAGCTTTAACAGCGTCATAGGCATGTTGATGCGGTAAAATCCGGTAACGGAAAGTCAGTTTTCCTTCCTGGAAAAGAGGGAAATTTGTATGCCAATGATTATTAAGGGCCCACGAATATATTGTGGAACTTAAAGGCAGATGCTGAATCCATTGGGGAGAATGAAAAGCGCCTCCGATAATATTGGCGGTCATATTACCACTTTCAAAGATCGGGGCGTCCAATGAGCACCAGGTTACTCCCTTATCTTCATTAGATATATCAAGCCAACGTTGAAAAGCCATCCAATTACGGTTTGCAGCGGGAAGCTGGTCGGCTTCCATTTCTACTACGCCCCAGGGAATATCCATTTTCGTACGTCCGTCAGGGATATCAAAGGCAAAACCAAAATGAATGCCTTCTTTTTGAGTGGTTGCTATTTTATCTACCAGGTTATTTATTTCAATTTCAGGCTTATCTGCAATAACACGAACTTCCCGTGTTAATGCATTGCAACCCTCTGCTTTTGATGTTATCAGTATGGATGCTACAAGCGTCCCGTTTTCTTTAATGACTGTTTTTACCATTGTTGGGCCCGATGCTTTAATGGTATCCTTAGACAAACTACTGGTAGATGCATCATTTGATGCGGCATACTGTGGTCCGCTGGCTGCTGGTTTCCCGCTTCCAGGCAGATATCGGAAACTGTTTACTTTACTTGCATCATCCTTGCTTACAAAGTCGTTGCCTGTTTTATCTTTTATACTAGTTATATCTCCGGTTACGGGATCTATCAAAACTTTAAACAAACCATTCTCCAGGGTATTCCCGTTGGCCATTTTGGCTTTGGAACCCGCTACTGTTTTAGTACTTAATGAGTAGTTTTTTGCTCCCAATGCAGGTATATCAGCCGCCATAAACACTAGTTCACCTGTGCTTAATCGTTGCGAGAGAACTATTTTATTGTTTTCATCCATCACGGAGGATATTCCTTTGCTCTGTTCTGCTGAAAGTGTAATTAAACCGCTTCGCTGCCAGCCGAGGGTATTAAATACCGCAATAGTATTTGATGTTTCGGTTGATAGTGGCTTTAGTGCTTGGGAAAGCAGTTGAATGCTGCTATCTTCGGCGCTCCTGAAGAAGTTTTGCTTCACTTTCCATATTTCATTCTGCATATCAGCCTGGTTGGGGTTCATATAGCACCAGGTATGTTCTGAGCCCATCAGCACATTTCGCCATGCTTCATTCAGCGCTGTGCGAGGTGCTTTTTCACCACGATGAAGCATGGACCAAAGCATATCAGCCTGAATTAACCGCTCCTTGGATTTACGGTTCATGGCTGTTTCTTTTGCAGCTGAACCCAGGCCATCTGTCCAATATTCAGTGAAATCCCCCCTGTAGGAAGGAATGATAGCACCATATTTTTTTTCAAACGCAGACATAATATCTGTTGAACCTGAAATGATTAAATGAGGGAAAGCGTATTCTTCATTCCAGCTTTTAACGGCGTCAGGGAGATCGGCATCTATAGGGGTATTATCTGCCATTGCCCATGTCATTGGAAATAAATCATAGGGATAATCGTTATCCCCTTCCAATTCTTTGAGCTTTGACCACAAATAATCATCAATGAAATTTTCACGTGGATGATCCGTTTTAACAATTTGCAATAGTTTACCCGGATCTTTTTGACCCGCCATTAAAGGCCAGTATTTATATCCTTTTGCCCTTGCTCCGGGAGTATAGTCACCTGGTTGCAGGAACAATACTTTTGAAATGCCGTCCTGCCCAATCCACCAAAATGGTTTAAAATTAAGTTTGTCGGCTAACCCAATGCGGTCCGACCCATTGAAATCAGCAAAGACGTATTGAATGCCAAATTGTGCCGCCATCGGAACAATTCCCCATGTCATGCCGGGAACATCCGTTTGAACGATTGTTTTTACGGGTACGCCTGTTAATTTTTCCAGGCTCTTCGCATCTCCAAAATATCTCGGAAATTCTTCGTCCGCCGTAACACTGGTATTGTCGTTTATATACCCGGCATCTAAGTGTATATAGCCTTTCCGGATAGCTTCCAATAATTCACTTTTTTCGGTTGGCGTTGCATCTTTTAAATAACGTTCCACCGGCCAGATAACTTCCGGGTTCCAAACATACCTTGCTCCTTCCGGATAGCTGGACGTTTCTTTTGCAAGCCTCATTCCGTTAACAAGATTCCGTTTATGAATGATCTCCACATTGGCCTGTGTATTTGTATATCCTATATCTACGTGAGAGTGTGGATAAATATAAACGGTCCATTGCCTTTGCTTAGGGAGCATAAATGATTTTCTTATGACCCTGCTGCCTGATTTTAGTTTTATGAACGCCTGTATCTCTTTCTCTACACCCACCTCAGAAGGTAGCAGCACTTTTGCAGTTTCATAGCCGTATTTGTTGAATGGCAGTAAGGTCGTTTCTGTCCGGCCATCAACAGTTACTTCGATTGCTGAAGATTGATATAAATTACTTCCCTGAAATGTTAGTATTACTTCTCTTCCTGGTTTGCCATCTTTACAATGCCGGTATACACTTGTAGAGGCACAGGTGATATCAAGCGGATGTGGAAGTTGGGCATCTTTTAATTCAAGTTTAGTGCTGAATTCCACTTCACTTAGTCCGTAAACATCACCTCCCCAGTTAGATTGGGCGGCAATAATGACGGATGCCAGCGGTTTTTTTTCGTCAATGGTGATTTCAGTTGCCTGACCATTCAACGCCCTGGCATCCGGCAATTCGAGTTGTTTCAACACAAACCAATTAATCCTATCGGTTGTTCCATATATTTTTGTTAACCGGAATCCACGATTGGACAGGTTATGCTGATTGTGATTCCAGACTAATATAGTGTTAATAGATGTTGACGTTGAAAAATCAAACCTCACCCAGGCCGGAAATGCCGGTAATCCTTTAGCGGGTGCGGTCGCAGCAGGATGTAAGGGCGTATGCCACATGGTACGTGCACTGCCATCATTATCATGCAGGTTATCATGAATACCTGACCCATCTGTTAAATGGTTAACACTTTGATCCGGACCAAAGCTGCCGGATGCAGATAAGCTGATTTCACCGGCCCTGATATTTTTAACTATCCTGAATGCAGTTTGCTGCGCTAAAGTGTTAAGGCAAATAAGGGTAAGTAATAAACTGAATGATATGCAGGGCTTGAATAGTTTCATTACCGTCTATTTATTAAGTTATTATGCTGAGTTATTGCTACTCCGGCTTAGGTTAGGCGAGCATTTTTTCAATCTCTTCCAGACTTTTTCCTTTCGTTTCCATCAGTTTACTTTTAGCATAGAAAAAGGACAGCAGACAGAAAAAGGCGAAAATGAAAAAAG
The DNA here is from genome assembly GCF_052114225.1 of Chitinophaga sp. RAB17. Classification (NCBI taxonomy): domain Bacteria; kingdom Pseudomonadati; phylum Bacteroidota; class Chitinophagia; order Chitinophagales; family Chitinophagaceae; genus Chitinophaga; species Chitinophaga sp. RAB17. The sequence goes on from NZ_JBFREI010000002.1 coordinate 91,410, forward strand.
TAACCGCTATACCCAGGCCATCTCTCATGACAGGGAACAGCAGGTTAACGAACCAATCAGATACCCACATCGTCATAATGCATACCGATACAGCCGTGCCCCGTATATGTGTTGGGAATATTTCTGTAGAAATGACAAATTTTAAAGGGCCCAGGGAGAGCGCAAAAAAGAGTAGAAAGAGAATAATCGCCCCTAGCATTAACCACCCTGTTATGCCCATTAAAAAGCAGCAACCGGTCAATAGCAATGCCAGTGCAGCAAACAAGGAACCATACAGGTATAATGGGCGGCGCCCCCAGCTATCCACTTTCACAATGGCAATAATGGTGAAAAGGGTATTCGCCAGCCCCAGTATTACCTGGTAAAACAGGGCATCGCTGGTAACGATACCGGCCGACTTCATGATAGTGGGACCATAAAAGATAATGCCATTAATGCCGCTGAGCTGTGACAAGGCAGTGAGTATCATGGCCAGCGCCAGCAATTTCCGTAAAGGCAAACGCATTAGCTCAGCAAAGCCACCTTTTTGCCTGGATGCTGCTTCCTGGATAGCTTTTAGCTCAGACGCGGCCTCCTGGTCACCACAGGTCTTTATTAATACCGCCAGGGCCTTTTCTGTTTGTCCATACTGCACCAACCACCGGGGACTTTCCGGTACTATCAACAGTAACAATGCAAATATCATTGCGGGGATCACCGCCACCAGGAACATACCACGCCATACCTCTTTTATAAACAGCCAGTGTAACAAGCTTTCGCCAGTACCCACATAGGCAGCCGCATTCCTTTGTAGAAAGAGATTGCTCAAATAGGCACATAGCACGCCAATGGTGATGGCCAGCTGATAAAAGGTGACCAGGGCCCCGCGTTTATGTCCGGGAGCTATCTCCGAAATGTAGAGTGGCGACACATTGGACGCTACCCCTACTGCCATCCCTGCCAGGATGCGATAGAAAATTAATACAGCATATTCTTTTGAAAACGCGAAACCTACTGCACTGATCAGAAAAAGAAAAGCGGCAATAAACAACACCTTTCTCCTTCCTATCTTATCACTGAGATAACCGGAGAATGCCACCCCGGCAATACAGCCCAATAGCGCGCAGGAAACAAACAGGCCTTCCTGCGAAGAGGATAATCCATACTGTAATTTAACAGGTTCAATAATGCCACTCACCACGGCCATATCAAAGCCAAAAAGAAATCCTCCCAGCGCTGCAATAAGCGTGATGAATGCAATAAACCGGCTTGTTTTTACCTGCGTCATATATTTTGGTTGTCAGATGATGAATTATATTTTTTTTAGAAACCAGTTCAGCAATATTCATCTTTTACATATGCCACTACTACAAATGCACTGCCATTGCCCTTATTGGTTATTTCATAATTCCCTGTAGCAGCGGGTACTACAAACGTTTCGGCATAGTGAAAGTCAGCAGACTTTCCATCGCTGCCAACCGATATTTTTTCTCCTTCCACCAGCATACAAATATGACATTGATTATTGGTATTGATACGAATGCTGTCAGTAAATTCATACCGGTAAACACAGTAAAAATGCTCCTCATGCGTAGGGAGTTGTATTTTTCTGCCACCCTCCCATTCTTCTTCCACTATCGGATGAGATATTAATTTATTGACTACATAATCACCTTTCCTGTCGAAACAAAGGTTATTCATGCCATGTTCGATGTTAATCGGGCGAGGTTGGCCGTTGAGTCCTACCCGCTGCCAATCGTATTGTTTGAAGGTAAAAATATAAGGGGTACTGCTGATCTCAAGCACCATGTTGTTTTTCCCGGAGGCGTGTATGGTGCCGCTGGGAATAAGGAACAGATCATGTTTATGTGCAGGAAACTTTTGTACATACTTTTCCACTTCCATCTCAATGCCGTTTTCCTGTGCAGCTATCAATGCCGTTTTAAATTCCTCCGGATCTATCTGATCCTGAAAGCCAAGATAAACATTGGCATCCAGCTCGCAATCGAGGATATAATAGGTTTCGTCCTGTGTAAAATTCTCTCCGAAATGTTCTTTTGCATATGCAGGTCTGGGATGGCACTGAATAGAAAGATTACCGCCATCAAAGGTGTCCAGGAAATCAAAACGGATGGGGAACTCGGTTCCAAATCTTTCAGCAGCCTTGCCAAGTAATTTTTGATTATCTGCATAAAGGAGATAATCGAAAGATACTTCCAGTAAATTATTTTCGCCTTCTATTACAATGCCATTTTCAGGTGTAATCAGTTCAAAAGACCATGCATAGTTAATCTCGTCCTGGTTCAGCTGGGGAATATGTTTTTTCATCCAGTCGCCTCCCCAGATGCCTGCTTCAAACCAGGGTCTTGCCCGGAAAGGTTGTTCCAGCATCTGATTCAGTGTGCTTCTGAATGCATCTCCGTTCATCCAGGTAATCTCCTGTATACGCTGTTCGTCAATAATAGTGTTTATATGAGGGAGTAGTTTGGCTTTATGGTGGCTCAGCACGGGCCAGTCAACGAAATAAAACCGTTTATACATCTGCGAATGCTCTGCTGTATTACTGGCGCCAAGATTGGTAATGCTGCCAGCCCGCATACGATACTGGATTTCATTTTTGGGCACATCTGCATAAAGCAGTTTTCCTTTAACACCGGCTAATGCGGCCCCTGTTCCGTAAATAATGGAAATGTCTGCAGCCGGGTCTGGACTGATCAGGTTTAATTTCTTTTCATCAAAAAAATCTGACAGGTCGCCAGTATATCTTTTCCCAAAAACCGGATCATCTCCATTCAGGCTGCCTGCTATCATCGCATCTATTTCAGTAGCCGGTTTCAGACAGGTATTGATGTCATACCAAAATACATTTTTGTTTTCGGCTCTCAGTGCCGTATGCAACTGCTCCCTGAATTCTTCCCACAATACACCGCCATAGCCATCAATAACTATTACCTTTTCGTTACGTACATCTGCTGCAAGCGAAGCAAAACCTTTATAAACGTTTTCGCCTGAAGAAAAGGAAGGGTATATATCGTAGATGCCTGTATCTGTTGATGATGCACTTGATGGTAGTAGTTCCTGCGAAGTTTTTCTCATTGTCTTGTTACTGTTTGAAAGTTGATGGTTGTCAGCTAGAATAGCTGCACCGGTAATAATACAGTTCTCTGTGTCTTCACACAATTCAATATGTATGCTATCTGCGAGAGATCCTATTTCTCTTTTTATAGAAGGTCCGAATAATGGAAAGGCTTTGGCAATATTTCCGCCGATGACCAGTTCATCACATTGAAATTTTTGTAACCAGGGCAACAAAAAACGACCGATATTTTCGCCATACTGGCTCAATATAGTATGGGCAATGTCTGCATCGCTTTCCACTAAATCCTTTACCGAGGAGATAGTTGTTCCAGTGATTTCCGCATAGGTGTTTAGTATCCACCTGGTAGAAAAATAGTCATCTGCTTTAGCATCTGAAAAATCCTGGTCATAAAAGCCGCCTGAGGAGGGGATGTCAGGATGGTTGTGTAACAATACGCCATCCAGCATGAAAGCGGAGCCAAATCCTGTGCCCAGTGTAATGAAAACCGTCCGTTTGCTTTTAAGCTGGTGCAGTTGGGAAGCGCCGGCAGCAAAGCAATGTGCGTCATTTGAAAATTTGATGCGCGTATTGTGAAGACCGGTAAAGTCTTTTAACGCCTGTTCCATATGCAACCCAAATGTTTTCTCGAACTTCCCACCAACATTCATAACAGCGCAAATGCCTTTCTCATAATCGAAAGGGCCCGGGAAAGCGATACCTACCGTTTCCACGTCATTTTTTCCTGTAAGAAGTTCTTTAATACAATTCCCGAGGGCAACAATAATATTATGGGCGCTGTCGTGAGAATTAAGCGCTATCCTGGTTTTAAGAGCAGGCTCTCCGTCTATTTCACTGATAAGGGTTGCCGATATATGACTGCCACCCACATCCATTCCTATTTTTCTATTCCTCCTTTTCATCTGTTGCTGAAGGTTTAATGCTATACAATAGGTAACAAATCCGGGAATCCTGTTCCTGCCGGGAACAGTTCACCTTCTCTCATTTGCTTCGTTTTGGCTGTAAGTAAGGCCGAACGAAGCAATGGGTATTCAGTGATAGGAATATGTCCATATGTACAAACATATTGCTAAATTAATAATTTCCAAAATACTTCCTCAAAATTGTTATTTATCTATATGAAAAATAATGATGCCCTGCACTTTCAACTTTATTCGGGCAACTCTTTGTATTTCAGCTACTGTGGCTGCTTGATGTCTTTCCGGGGAGAGTTGCTGTCCAAATTTGGGTTAAAATTGCCCCCTATGGCCTGCGTCAGCGGTCATATAGATGGAATAAGGCCACCAGGTTACTTTTTTCAGGTCTTTTTGATGAGAATGCAAGTATTTCCGCTAAAAGCGAATAAATTTTGTCAATATGTATATATGTATATACATTTGAAGAATTGTTTAGGTTAGTTATATTGTTCCGATGGGTATGCTAACCCTTATTGATATCTGTTAATTAAACTAATAGACATATAGATGAGAAAGTACTATTCACTGATGTTGCTGTTTCCTGGTTTTCTTGCCACAGCACAGGTAAAAGAAACAAACAACAAGATACTTACGGAAGAAATAAAGAGCAATCAGTACTTCGCCTTTACAAAAAACAAGGCACTGGAAGTAATGAAAACAGGGTTCAATGCCGGTGATGGCTATCGCGAAGTGTGGATACGCGATTACAACACATTTATTGAACTGGCTTCACAAGTGTATCCAAAAGAAGTGCTGAAAGAAAACCTGCTTGTTTTCTTCAGAATGCAGGGAGATGATGGGAATATTATTGATGGCTTCACTCCGGCAGAAAAAATCGGTAAAGGTGAAACTGATTTTTCCTATTCAAAGCTGGAGCCCCGTTATGCCGGGCATAAAAACACGGTAGAAACCGATCAGGAAACCTCCCTGGTACAGGCGGTCTATAAATACATTCAGCTTACAGGAGATAAAACTATCCTGGATGAAAAGATTGGCAATAAAACTGTTGGCAAACGACTGGAGTGGGCAATGGATTTTCTGATGAAACATCGGTTTAACAAGCAATATGGATTGATTATAGGGGCTACCACGGCCGATTGGGGAGATGTACAACCGGAAGCCGGCTGGGGAGTTGATCTGGATGCCAATACACATCCTGCGATCGATATCTATGATAATGCCATGTTTGTTATCGCATTGAATAACCTGGTGGAAATAATGCCATCCTCAAAACAACAGTGGAATGTGATAAAGAACAAGGTTGCAGCAAACTGCAAAAAATATTTATGGGATAGCAAGCAACAGAAATTCATTCCTCATATTTATTTGAAAGGCTCTCCTTTTCCTGCTGATTTTGATGAACGTAACATCTATTATTTCGGAGGAACTGCCGTTGCCATCGAAGCCGGATTGTTAAATAAGGCAGAGATCAAAGCATCCCTGGACGAAATGGTGAGTAGAGTGAAACAGGCTGGCGCCCCCTCAATAGGTCTCACTCTTTATCCACCCTATCCTGACGGTTATTTTAAGAATAAAATAATGAACCCGGTTTACAGTTACCAGAATGGTGGCGACTGGACCTGGTTTGGAGCCAGGATGATACAACAATTGATTAAATACGGATTTACAACTGCGGCATATGAACAGATACAGCCTATGGTAAAACGTGTAAAAGACAACAATGGCTTTTACGAATGGTATTCAGTAGATAATAAACCAAGAGGTTCCGGAACTTTCAGGGGAGAAGCCGGCGTTTTATATACTGCTATCGTGATGCTGGAAAATTTAAAAAAATAAGTACCACGATCCGGAAAATATTAATAGCATCATATATGGGTCTACTCTTTCAGGAGGGCTTATGTATGATGCTATCCGGCGGAAAATTCACCGTTATAACCGGAAGGTCTTTTCTACAAATGTGGTGAAGACACTTTTCTCGGACAACGTTATTTCCAGCATGCCTTTACAAGAGGGGGTAAACGTAGTATCGTTTGCCAGCTGCCGGTTGGACGAAGGAGATAGTATACCATTAAAAGCACAATTGCCATTTATTGCAATAGCCGCTATTTCTGTAAGATTGCCTTGCAGGGTAAGGATATTGCTGGTAAGATTGTTCTCCTGTACCAGCAGTTTTACTTTTATAGGTTGTTTACCTGAGCTTATCAACCGTGCGGGTAAGTTGCCATTGAAGGTATAGCTGGTTTGCTGAGGAATAAGAATCGCCAGGGTATCAGGAGTAGCAGCCCCTTCACGTTTTACTGATTTAATGGGCACAATAGTGCCGGTATAGGCAGCCGTAATAATACGTGACTGGCCACTGTCTGCCGATGCAACAGCTATAGTTCCATTTCCTGTTATAGATCCGGTAGATTGCTGAAATGAAATCTTTTCATTTCCGGATTGTATGATATACTGCGGTGGGGTATCCAATGAAATATTTACCGGATATTGGGCTGTAACCGGATAAACGATGAACATACTTAGTATCAGCAATAAGCACATTGTAATAGCAAAAGCAAGAATTCCCCAACGCACCATCCACGCAGGAGCTTTCCCTATTATTTCCTGTACTTCAAAAGAATGCTGATAAGTATGATTGTCTATCATGATAGCAGGTTATTTGTTGTTTTTGTTTTATTTCTTGCCAATACAGAGGTATAATGTTTCATCAGGTAATGATATATCACGAGTTCGTGTAGCCGTTGATTAGCTACGAATAGCCTGTTAAGGAACAGATGTATATAATCCGGTACTAAATGTCTTAACGCTTCTGTGGTAGCCTTTTGCTGTTCATTCGACGAATGGATATGCTGGCTGATGGTATTAGTGGCAATGGATCTTGCATGGAATATATCAATCACCGTTGCAGGTATCAGCAATGATTCAGCCAGCAGTTTGTCAATTGCTTTGCTGTTGTCCCGGTATTTATTATTCAACTGGTACAGGAGTGATCCATCACCATTAAATTCCCGGAAGAAGTTTTGCTGAAGCTGTTGTAATAAGTGTAATTTTTGTGCGGTTGTATAGCCAAAGTCATTTAACAGGCAGTCCACTCCTTTCAACGCAAACAGCCAGCGATGTTGTTCATTTCCACCTGATTGTATGATTGGCAGCAATTGTATAACGGCTTCACTGTCGTGAAAAAAGAATTGCTCACTCAGCTCAATATTCACTTTCCCATATCGTTCTATTTCCCGTACATAGGTATCGAACTGTATCTTATGTACAATATCATTTGCTATATAGTCTTCAAAAATTTGATGCAGTCTGCTGATTACATGTTGACTGAATGCGGGATCTGTGGTGTTTCTAAAGCGTATCCGCAGGTGACTGTCCGGATCCTGGTACCGGATATAAAACCATTGCGTAATGATTTTTTCCTGTTTTAACTCTGTCAACAGCGGTAGCAGCTCTTTTGTCAGCAATTTATCCATCCACTTCGCACCGCAATATATTTTGGCATACAGCCATTCGCTGCCTGCTGCAAAAGATCGGGATGCAGTGACTGTCTGATGTGTTTTATATGCTGTTAAGGGAATTTCATGGCTGGTATGGCAGAACGGGATCACCATTTCATTACAGTGGCTGCCCCCCGGACCCGCCACCAGGTTATTGTTTTCATTCACCAGCGATTCATACAAAACTACATTATCCTTATGCAGCTTATCTGTTAACAGCTCTTGTGCATATTCGCAGGAAAGATCCAGGAATAATTCATTGTCGCCTTCTGCCATTACTACTTTTTCGGGCAGATTATATTTTGTCAGCAGTTGCTTCAAACAGTCCGCAGCCGGCGAAGTACCCAGGAGGTCATTAAATTCATTTGAGAACAACAGCCAGCGTGCCCGTTTTAAAATCAGCTGTTTGTAGCTGATACGTGGAAGAAAAGGAGTATTTAAGAATATGTTCCAGTCCCATGTTATATTGAATGGAGCGTATTGATTTTGCAGATCACATAAGAACTTATAGATAGACAGGCTTTGTGTATAATTATGCGCACTGGTAAGCCGTGGTATAATTTCCTTGTTGAGACTTTTGGAACGTAGTATGACCATATTATTTTTCACGGTCACATACAAATCACTTACTGATAGCTGGAATTTTTCATCTACGCTGGCAGTTCCGAGGAAAGGAATTTCGTAGTCATAGAGTTGTGGTCTTAGTAATACGTTACCGGTACGGCCTTCCGGCAGATGTATTACTTCCGCAATTATTTTATCGGGAAATAAGCTTTGTTCATAGTCTACGCATGCTTTCATCTGTTGGGCCAATTCACTGTTTCCGGCTGCAAAGCGGCCCATTAAGGCTAATGCGCCCGGGCCACCGCATGACTTCATGATAAACTGGAAATTGCCTTCGTCCAGCTGTTCATTGTCCATTGCCAGAAGCGTACCCATTAAACAGGCAGTTGCAGGCACATTGCTGGTAGGACCCGCCGGGGTTATTTTTTGCAGATCTGCATCTGTTATTTCAATGGCGTAAGTATTTTCTTTCTGGGCAAGCGTAAACTTTTCAAGTACCAGTTTATTATAAACATTCCATACTATTTGTGCAGCCGGCGTATCACCAGGTACCACCAGGTCGTCTACCAATGGGGTATAGCAGGTTTTATCACCTGCAATCATGCCATAGCCTATACCACTTTCACTGTCTAATACCGTCATTAGTGGCATTTCTCTTTCTTCGTAGCGCTGATAGAATTTTTTGCAGAAGTTTTGTAAATCAGGGGGGATAGCAGCCTGATTTAATACGGTTAGATGTTGCAGATGGCCGGTAATGGTAGCAATTGTTTTGGCTGAAATGTTATTGGCGGTGGTTTTATAGAAAAGATCTACCTGTACCGCATCCTTGCCGGTTATGACAGGAAATTGCTTTTGCAGGATATCGCGGATGCCTGCATAATGCCGGGTACCGATGCCTGGCTGGTCCAGTAAGTATTGTATTTGTTTCAGCAGTAGTGTAAGTCCCGTTTCCCCCGTACCTGCTTCCAGTTGGGCGGATAATGTCCTGAAATAATCCGGGCCTGTAATGGTAGGTTGCCACAGGGATACCAGTATCTGATTTTGAATGAGTGCTGTTATAAAATCAGCCGCATCTGCTGCGGGTATTGACATATTGGTAAGCACTTGTATCAGCTGATGTAAACTGGCTCCTTTGCTGGCGGTAGCTATAATTTGTTCCAGGTAAGGTGTATGGGAGAAGGTGCTGAGAAAATAGTGCCTCTTCTTATCTTGTAACTTGTATTCGTAGTACCGGTAGGTAGCTCCGGTAAGATATAAGCTGGTGTTGGATTGATATTGCAATTGAGTGCTGATGGTTTCATCCTGCAGTAGTTCATCTGCCAATGCCGACAAATAATGCATATCCAGGCGGGTTACTTTGTGATGAGGATCAGCTGTCAGTGCAATATGGGTGGGCTCCTGGCTGATAGTACCAGGTGTACATCCCGCAAATAAGCCATAAGGTGTGCAACGGGTGCACATTCTTACAAGATATTTATAGAGGGTGAGTGCTAATTTATGCTCCTTTTGGGGGCGAAGGGGAATGGTGCCGAGCAGCCATTGTTGTAGTGTTGTATACAAGTCGGGACTGGCCAGATAAATGGCCTCTTGCAGCAAAGGATCTGCAAAGATTTTTTTTATAGCTGCAGTTAACTCGTTTGTATCGTTTCTGTAATTGGTATGTAATGATAACAGCGTACTATATGGCAACAATGGCACCCTTAATAGATAAAAATCAAACGCTTTCAACTGGTTATGAGGTTTGTTGTCGTACATATTTTCAGCTTTTATCAATCTATCCTTCCATCAGCCCCTGGTAGCTTATTACTGCTCGCCGGGCTTTTGGGTACTGTTGTCTTCCAGCCCCAATTGCATAGTAATATATGGCCTTGTTTCTTCGCCACCTCCCAATACAGCGGCCATTTCAGCTTCGCTGAAAGGAATAAATCCCCCTGTGGCCGGAATGTCTGTCATGTGGGGTATCCTTTCGGGATGGCTAAAAAGTTGCTTCAGCATACTATTCATTTTTTAATGTTAATGGTTATATTATTTGCCATGAACTTTGAGCTATGTGCAAAGTGCTTACTATTGTACGTTTGCGCGTTTTTTTTCGATAAGTATTGTTCTTAACACGACGAAAAGCACATTTTGGTTAATATTTACACCTATAGCCCCAGTATTTTTTGCACTTCCTGTTGGAATCTGGTGAAGCTTACGGGCTTGATCAGGTATCCATGGTTCGGGCCTATTGCTATATCTTTTATATGTGATAAGGGATAGGCCGTAACAATAATAAAATGACAATTTTTTGTTCTAAGCAGCAGGTTAATACTGTCTCTCTTAACTCCCTTTATATTCACATCCAATAGGATTAAATCAATCTTATTCTCCAATATTAGTTGCTCTACGCCTTGCAGTTTATCTGTAGACATGATCAGCTCTACCCTATCTATGCTGCCCAGATAATTACTGAGTAACTCCACAGCCAGGGGTTCATCGTCTACTATGGCGCATCTGTAAGACATATCAATAAACCTGGTTTAGTGAGCAACGGAAAGGGATAGTGTAAGACCGTTTATGGTAGTGAAGATGGTATCATGGGTATTGGTGGTATCGCTCCCTGAGTTCATCATTTTGGTAATGCTCAGGTTATTAACAGTGCTCATGTCTGTTTTTGCCACGATTTCTTTATCGAGGCTGAGTTTCACGTGGTGCAGGGGAGATGCTGGATGTTTCATATTTGTATGGATTAATGGGTTTTAGTTTACCATACAAAAATGCAATAGTAGAAACAGAGACGCGTTTTTTTTAGATAAAAGAGAGAACTGACACGACCAATTCAAATTAATCGGTCATTTTTAGTAATTGCCGGCCGTTTATTACTCTTCATCCGCGGTATCCTGGGCTATTCCAAGCCGCTTATTCAGCTCCTGTTTGTATTGTTTGGAGATAATGATAGAGTGATTATTCAATAATTCGGCAGTGTTACCCATGATGTTTTTAATCGCATTCAATTGTACAATATAGGATTTGTGCGCCCGTGTAAACAGGCTGGTAGGAAGCACGCTCTCCATATATTTCATGCGCTGGTAGATGATATATGTCTTTTGCGCGGTCACAATTTTTATATAGTCTTTCATTCCTTCCACATAGTAGATGTCATTAAACACCAGCTTGCACAGCTTCTGTCCATCTTTAATGAACATATAGGTACTGGGTACGGTCTCTTTGGCAGGAAGTTGTTTTTTCTGTTGTAGCAGGATTTTGGCTTTATTGAGGGCTTTCAAAAAGCGGTCAAAAGAAAAAGGCTTCATCAGGTAATCCACCACATCCAGCTCAAAGCTTTCCAGTGCATAGTTAGGACTTGCTGTTGTAAATATGACCAGGGGAGCAAAATGAAGGGAGCGTATCATTTCCACGCCGTTAATAATGGGCATCTGGATATCGGAAAACAGCAGATCGATATGCTGTTGCTGTAATACATCGGAAGCCTCAAAAGCGCTTTCGCAGGCCTGTACCAGTTCCAGCTGGGGGATTTTGGCGATATAGGTGGTCATTAATTCACGGGCAATGGGCTCATCGTCTACAACCAGACATTTAATTTTCTGTTCCATTTGGGTTTAATTGGCAAGTGTTAAGGAGAGGATAACTTTGTAATAGTCTGTTGTATCTTCGATATGGAGTGTATGGCGTCCCGGGTAAAGTAGTTCCAGGCGTTTGCGGGAATTGGATTGTCCTATCCCTCCTACATCGCTTTTTACCATCGTTTCTTCATTTTTGCTATTGCCGATCTCTATTGTTATTTGCGGGCCTTTTGCCTGAATACTTATAAGTATCTCACATTTCCCGAGTGCATTACTTTGTCCGTATTTAAAAGCATTTTCCACAAATGGAAACATTAAAAGGGGACCAATCTGTTGATCACTTATTTCCTGTTCATTGCATTCAAACCGGATATCGGCATTTTTACCATAACGTACGCGCTCCAGCTCTGTATAGTTCCTCATGAAATCTACTTCATTCTGCAACAGCACCTGTGGCGTATCGGATTCGTAGAGGGTGTAGCGCATCATGGAAGAAAGGTGGAGTATTAAGCCAGATGCCTGCTGATCCCCTTTCAGTGAAAGGGTATAAATATTATTCAGGGTATTAAACAGGAAATGCGGGTTGAGCTGGGCTTTCAGGAAGTCTAGTTCCAGGTCTACTTTATCTCTTTCCATGTTTAATCTGCGGATAGTAGCTCTGATTATGTCCAGCACCAGCTTAAGGACCGCGCTGGGTGCGGCGGCAGAGGCAAAAAACCAGGCCCCTTTGAGGGTACGGTGAAGTAAGGATACGCCGAATATCCCTTCGTTTACGATTGTTTCAACACTTTCTTTGGTTACCGGGTCGTGGACAACCAGGTTGTTGTGAATAAACAGACAGGTAAGGTAATTGAGCAGGCTATGTACAAAGAAGGGTATGGTAAAACATATTACTCCCAGTATAAACCGGCCTTTTAAAATAAGGTATGGAACTACAAAATATAGTATAAAGTAGAAGAAGAACATGATACCCAGCATGTTCCTTGTCCCAAACGCCAGACAGGTGGCCAGAGATTCATTGTAGTTGACGTAAACAAGCGTAGTCTGTAAAATCAGTATCAACAGCCACATGGTTGCATGCGCTGCCAGCCTGACTTTTTGGGTATAGAACTTTTCAAACTCCCCGGAAATTATCCAGTTCAATATCGGGTTACCTCTTACAGTTGTGCTCTCCATTGCGTTACGTCTCGTAGAAGTTGGTATTGGTCGAATAATGTTTCACTGTTACCTAAATTTTTCGTGCTTAGCAGCTAAAATAGGGAAAAAAAATTATCGGCAAATTTTTTTTCTCTATAGGAACCGGGCACATGGTGTTTTTTATACTTTTTTACCGCAAAAGTCGCATTAGATGGCACTTTAAAGACTATAAAGACCAATTCCCGGCCAATGAAAGGACCCCGTAAACAAGCTGAGTTTACGCCATTTTAACTAAAAATAACTATCAGGATGGCCATTTTCCCGCATTACAAGCAGCATGATATGATGGACTGCGGTCCCACCTGTTTGCAGATCATAAGTAAGCATTACGGTAAAGTACTTAATATAGAACGTATCCGTAAGCTAAGTGACATCGGTAAAACCGGTGTATCCCTGCTGGGTATTTCCCGAGCCGCAGAGGCATTGGGCATAAGGGCCCAGGGCGGGAAAATAGCTTTTGAAAGCATCGCCGGCAAATCGGTACTCCCCTGCATTGTGCATTGGCGCCGCAACCATTTTGTGGTAGTATATAAAGTAAGCCGCAACAAAGTATATGTGTCCGATCCCGCCAGTGGCCTGATAAAATACTCGCAGGAAGAATTTATAGAGAACTGGGCATACGCCTGGCAGGGCAGTAAAGCCATGGGCGTCATTCTCCACCTGAACCCTACTCCTACCTTTTACCAGCAGGAAGATGATATTCCAGTAAAGGGAATGGGGATGCAGTACTTATGGGACCATGTCTGGCATTATAAAAAACTGCTGCTGCAGATAGGTATCGGCTTAGTGGCCGCGAGTGTGATCCAGTTAGTATTTCCTTTTCTGACGAAAGGCATTATTGATGTGGGCATACAAAATAAGAGCGTGCACTTTATTTATCTTATGCTCATAGGGCAACTACTGCTGAGCGCCGGCCAATTCTTTATTGACCTGCTGCGGGGTTGGGTATTGTTGCATATTACCAGTCGTATCAACATTATGGTACTCAGCGACTTTTTGCATAAGCTGATGCGGTTGCCGTTATCTTTTTTTGATACCAAACTAACCGGCGACCTGCTGCAACGCATCGAAGACCATAAACGCATCGAAAACCTGTTGACCGGTAATACCATCAACACTTTGTTTTCCCTGATAACGCTCGCATTATTCAGTGGTTTGATGCTGCACTATAGCCTGGATATTTTTATAGTGTTTGTTATTGGTAGCGCGCTCTATTTAGGCTGGCTCCTGATATTTTTACGCAAGCGTAAAAAGCTTGACTTTAAACGCTTTGAAGCCCGCGCACAAAATCACAGCAAAACCCTGCAGATCATAAACGGTATACACGAAATAAATCTGAACGATAACGGCACGCAAAAAATATGGGAATGGGAAAGGCTGCAAGCCAAACTGTTTAACCAGAATATAAAGAGTCTCACCCTTAACCAGAACCAGTCTTTAGGCGCCTTGTTTATTAACCAGGCGAAAGATATTCTGATCGTTTTCCTTGCTGCCAAAGCCGTGCTGGAAGGGCGGGTAAGCGTGGGTGAGATGATGGCGATGCAATTCATCGTTGGCCAGATGAACGGACCGGTGTTGCAGATGGCAGGATTCTTACAAACGTTACAGGATGCCAAAATAAGCATGGAACGTTTGGGACAGATCCATTCCCTGCAGGATGAAGAAGTACCTGAAATGCATCAGCAGCACCATCTGCCCTCTGCCAGGAGCATAGCACTGAATGAAGTGTCTTTTGCCTACCCTGGTGCCGGCAATCAGCTCATATTAAAGGATATCAGCTTTACCATTGAAGAAGGACACACTACCGCCATTGTAGGCGCCAGCGGCAGTGGTAAAACAACCCTGCTGAAATTGTTATTGAAAATGTATCCGCCAGTGGAAGGCACTATGCAAATAGGCGGTAGCACCGACTTCCGCGGCATCAGCCCTAAATTCTGGCGCAGACAGTGCGGCATTGTAATGCAGGAAGGATTTATTTTTTCTGATACCATTGCAGGCAACATTATTATGGGTGATGAACAACCTGATATAGCCAGACTTGAACATGCATTGGCGGTTGCCAACCTAACACAGTTTGTAAACGACCTGCCATTGGGCCTTAATACAAAGATAGGTGCAGAAGGTAAAGGGATCAGCGGAGGGCAAAAACAACGTATACTCATCGCAAGAGTAGTATATAAGAACCCTGAATATATTTTCCTGGATGAAGCCACAAGCGCATTGGATGCCAATAATGAAAAAATGATTATCCAGCAGCTGAATGAGTTCTGTAAGGGCAAAACAGTAGTGGTGGTGGCACATAGATTAAGTACAGTTAGGAATGCTGACAACATCATTGTATTGCATAAAGGAGAGATCATAGAGCAGGGATCACATCATGATTTGGTGAATCTGCGCGGCCATTATTATGAGTTAATTAAGAACCAACTGGAGTTGGGAAATTAAAAAGTTGATGAATTTTTGATTTCATCGTGTCGCCTCGGGATTTGGTCTAATAATTTCAGAAAACAAAAGCAGAAATAACAACTTTGAATTAAGCAATGAGACAAGCAAATAGACGCTGCGTTTCACTGTAAATAAAAACACACTGGACTATGAAATGGTTAACTACAATCCTTATAACACTTGTCACTGCGGTTGCTGCCAATGCACAAAATGCAGCCATCACCGGTTGGGTTGTAGATAAAACAAATGCGCCAATACAATTTGCCTCTGTTGTATTGCTTTCTCAAAATACCAATAAACCCGTAGCGCAAACTACCTCTGATGAGAAAGGCGCATTTAAGCTGGAAGCAAAAGCAAGTGAAGCTTATGTGTTGAAAGTGTTCCAACTGAATTATGATTTGTACAGCGTAAACATTGCTTCTTTTACAAATGCCGACATGGGCCGTATCACACTTAGTATCAAATCTGACAACTTAAAAGAAGTAACAGTAGTAGGTAATCCTCCTTTAATTACCCGAAAAGTAGACAGAGTCGTGTTGAATGTGCAGAATAATCCGCTGACTGCAGGTAAATCTTCACTGGAGTTATTTAAACTGGCACCAGGTGTATCTGTACTAAACGGTAACATCAGTATCAACGGCATCACACATGCCAGGGTAATGCTGAATGGAAGGATGTTGAATATGGGAGGTGCTGAGTTGATTAATTTTCTTACCACGCTGAGAGCAGAAGAAATAGCCACCATAGAAATAATTGCTAATCCACCGGCAGAATATTCAGCATCAGCAGGAGGCCTCATTAATATCGTGTATAAAAAGCAACGAAAAGATGGATTGAATGGTTCCATCAGCAGTAGCTATGTACAGGGAAGGTATGCAGGAGCAAGTGAAAGTGCATTGTTGAACTATAAACAGAAAAAGGTGACCCTGTTCGGCAGCTACAGTATGAACTGGGATAACGGATACGGAAGTGACTGGACCACCAGAACAAATGAAAAGGGAGAATTTAATTATAAAGAAAGTTCATTCAGAAAAGATACTTATGCCGGTCGCAGGTTAAGAGTGGGTGGAATCTACGATGTCAATAAGAACCAGTACATGGGAATTGAATATTCCAATTCCACCTGGAAGGATAAGTCGCCCTATCAAACAACTACTACCCTCGGGAATGCTGGCGGCAAAGACATTGTATTGAATGGCATATTCCCTCAGAATCAGGAGGCATCATATAACAATCTTGGTTACAATTATCGTATAAAGTTAGATTCACTGGGCACGGCGCTGACCTTTACAACAGACTATACCTGGAATACTTCTACCAAAAAGAATAGTGCAACTTCCAATTATTACGATGAAGTAAACGGAAAATTTGGAGACACCTTATATCGTAATACGATACCGGCTAACTCCCAGGTATATTCAGCCAATGTGAAATTGGAAAAACCATTGTCAAAATCGGCTGCTATCAGTTTGGGAGGCAGGTTAGTAAAGGCATCTATTGATAATGATGTACAATTCGAAAACTTTAGAAATGCTGCCTGGACAAAGGATCTTACCCAAAGCTATCAATACCGGTACAAAGAAGATATCTATGCCGGGTTCTTAAACTATACCGGCAAGGTTTTTAAAACAGATGTCAAAGTGGGATTACGTGCGGAGTATACCAATACAGACGGACATCTGTTGACAGCTGATACTATCAGAGATAACCGCAAAGGTTACCTGGGATTGTTTCCTAGTCTGTTTATACAGAGAACCCTCAATGCAAAAGCAGGGAATAGTATTGAATTTTCTTTCAGAAGGGGGATTGACAGGCCCTCTTATACACAACTGAATCCATTTGTAATATATATGGATAACTATACTACGCTGGAAGGGAATCCCTATCTGAAGCCTCAATATGCCAGCACGTTTCAGTTGACATATGTCCATCACGAAGATTATTCCTTATCGTTTATCTATCAGAGAGCCAACGATGTCATCTTCAATATTTTACATACACGTCCCGGAGATGCCCTGTCAGTGTACTATGCGCCGGAAAACCTGGATATACGGGATAACTATATTGTTATATTGAATGCGCCGCTGGAGGTGGCTAAATGGTGGAGCATGTACAACACTTTTGTGTTCAAACAGGAGAAAATGAGGTTCCAGGACTTCCAGTATAATAAGCCGGTAGTATTTGTGCAAACCGCTCAGGATATAACATTGCCCGCTAACCTGAGATTAAGTGTAAGCGGATTGTATTATTCAAGCATGATGCAGGGTAATATATCAGTAGATGGATTTTATAGAATAGACCTGGGATTACAGAAGTCATTCATGAAAGATAAACTTATCGCCAAAATCAATGTGAATGATGTGTTTAACACAGAAAGAAGCAGAACAAAAACGATCTACCAACACTACATTCAAAATGGTCTGGAAAAAAATCAGACACAAAGCATTGCTCTTCAGCTGATATATAGCTTTAAGCTTGGGAAAGCTTTTACTGTAAAGGAAATGGACCGTAGCAACAGTGATGAAAAGAAGCGGTTGGGTGATAAGTAAGTGTCCCCTATGATCATGAGAGAAGCTTTGATAATAAGTATTCAATAAACGCATTGTTATAACAAGAGGGGGAAGCTGAAAACCCTTGGTAAGAGTAAGCACTAAAACCTTAATTGAAAATCAAATTAACATGTCTACAGAAAAAAAAGACCTGGGATTAACCCCTCTGAAAGAAAACGAATTAGGGCAAATTGAAGGCGGCTTCGCTGAAGTTGATGGCGCTGAAACTGAGTCACTGGACGATACAAACGTTCTTTGTGGTATCAATATCAGCAAATGTGGTAAAACTACTACTGCCACTCCTCCTCCTACCACTCCTCCTGCTGAGTAATCAGTCGTTATTTTTTTAGCATCCCTCTGAACCGTCATTCACCCCTGGTTCCCTTATGCAATATATTAAACCTATTGTTATAGCAAGAGAGGGATGCTGAAAACCCTTCATCTGAGTAAGCACAATCCTTAATTGAAAATCAAATTGACATGTCTACAGAAAAAAAAGACCTGGGTTTAACCCCTTTGCAAGAAAACGAATTAGGCCAGATCGAAGGCGGTTTCGCTGAAGTTGATGGCGCTGAAACTGAGTCGCTTGATGACACAAACGTTCTTTGTGGTATCAACATCAGCAAATGTGGTAAAACTACTACTGCTGCACCTGCACCTACTAATCCTACTCCTACCGTTGAATAGTCAGGTTGTAGTTTTTCAGCATTCTTCTGAACCGTCATTCACTTCCTGGTTCACTTATGCAATATGTTAAACCTATTGTTATAACAAAGGAGGATGCTGAAAAACCTTATCAGGTAAATTTCAAATCAAACACAATAGGATAGGGGTAACTCCCTATCCTATATTTCCAGACCGATAAGAGATGATATATGAAATTAAGCCGTTTTAATAATGCCGTAGGATACAAGGACAAGGTTGTTCTGTATAATTCCCGGAGCAATAATTTCCTGTTGGTAGATCCTATGTTACAGGAGCTGATGGAGGCCGGCAAAACGTCATCCAATATAGAAGAACTGGCGAATTATCATCCCCAGTTTTATAAAGCACTGCAAACAAAAGGATTTATTGTAGAGGAAACGCTGGATGAAATACAGGCAGTAAAAGACTGGAGCGCCCGGGTAGATGGGAACGAAAGTACCTATCACCTTGTGATTAACCCTACCATGAACTGTAATTTCAAGTGCTGGTATTGTTATGAATCCCACATCAAGGACTCCAAAATGTCGGAGTTTACCCTGGATAATATCCGGAAGCATATTGTATCCGTATTGCAGAATAAACCCGGGTTAAAGTTTTTCCATATAGATTGGTTTGGCGGAGAACCGCTGTTGTTTTTCGATAAAGTGATAGATCCTATACTGGATTATGGCACTAAAATATGCCAGGAGTATGGTGTAGCATTCAGCACATCGTTCACTACCAACGCATTTCTGATCAATCCTGCAATGATTGAGCGTTTTAAGTTGTACAAGATTACCGACTTCCAGATTACGCTGGATGGTAACCGTGACACGCATAATAAAGTACGCTTTGTTAACGCCAAAAGAGGCTCCTATGATGAAATAGTAGCTAATGTTGCCGCCTTGTGTACTGCCGGTTTCCATGTAACACAACGGATAAACTATACCAAAAATACCCTGGACAACCTCGAAAGCATTGCAGATGATCTGCAACAGGTGCCAGGAGAATTCCGCCGCAATATTTCTATTTCCCTTCACAAGGTATGGCAGGTGGAGGATGAAACCCTGAACGACCGTGTTACTGAACTGATACAATACTTTATCAGTGCCGGATTTTATGCTGCTTATGGAGGAACGCCCGATAACGTAAAGCATTCCTGTTACGCAGATAAAAAAAATCATGCTACCATTAATTATAACGGAGAAGTATATAAATGTACTGCCCGTAATTTCTCCAGCGAAACCAGGGAAGGGCTGCTGAATGATGACGGAAGCATTACCTGGAACGAGAAGTTTGAGGAACGCATGAACATCAAGTTTAAAAATAAGCCTTGCCTGAGTTGCCCGATTATGCCTATTTGCAATGGTGGATGCTCTCAGGTGGCATTGGAGAATAAGGGCGAAGATTATTGCGTATACAATTTCAAGGATTATCTGAAGAAAGAGATGGTGCTGAATAAATTCCTGGAGACATTAAATTCAAAGGCATTAAAAATTGCTTAATACCATAACCTGCGTCATATGGAACTTAAACTTTCCCGGTATATCGTAGATGTGACTATTCCGCAGTTCGCATCGGAACCAACAGCCGATCGCTTGCTCTACTCTACCCGTAGTGGTAAAACAATCCGGTTAAGCCATCGCTATCTGGACATATTGTACACCGCTAACTTTAACCTGCTTCCGGATAAGCTATTTACTATACTGTTTGATAATGAAATACTGATACCCGCAGCCGAAGAAGAAAAAGAAACGCTGTTAACCCGCAACTTATTAGCATTGGAAGATGTAACCGGTAACTCCACCACGCTGCTGGTACCGGTAAAAGCAACCCCCGATAATAGTTTCTTCGATGTGTTGATGGCTCAGTTGGACAATGTCCTGGCGGCTATCAAAAAAAATAATATAAAAGGTTTCAAATATACTGTCCGCCTGTTGTTGGTCATTCAGTATCCTGTTTCGGGCCTGGATTGGTTACTTTTGTTGGACACCCGCTTAAAGGAAATTAATTCAACGGTTAAGCTTACCTTTACGCTAAATATGCTGTATGACACCATGGACTATGATAACCTGGTGATCCCTCCCCTACAGGTATTGACAGTAAACCGGCTCTTTTTTGTTTTCAATGAAGAAAAATACAATCATCTTCAGCATTGCACGGGAGATATTGAAATCATCCAAAGAGACCTCTTAACAGGTCAGCATCACCCCGGCATGAAGCTGCAAATGATGTTCAAGGTAAACGGTAAAAGCTGGGATAGCTGGAAAATACCATTTATCTATGTCATCGCCACCAGCGCCAGGCACAAGAAAGTAACGATTGAATTTGCCATTGATAAGCCCGCGGCAGAGATGAAGGAGCAGGAAAAAGAGTTAATCTATTTGCTTTCCGACTACAAGATTAAATGTAAATGGTTGCCCAGGCCCTATCAGATTGGTTTTGCGCCGGCGTTGCAACAGGACAAATTATCGCAGTCTGGTATACAAATAATTAATACCGACTTAAACCTGGATGGAGAAGAATTATTACAGCTAATCTCGTACTTGTCGGAAACAACACCGCATCTTCATCACCGGCAAGCGCCACTACGGGAGCAATTCGCTGCAACCGGCTCCGTTAGCAATATTGAGGAACGGATATTGGCTACAGCCGGCATTCCCCTACGTGCACAGGAAGTATAAACCCTATAGAAGATAATACTGATTAAATACTATCATATGCTGCTTTTAACTACAGGCGCTTCTCTCACGCAGGCCGCTGAGAGGCTGGAAGCTTTTTTTAATGATGTATTGTTAGCTAAGCTAACGCCGGAGGATAAGCATACGCTGTATCCACTAAATTCCTGGTTTATGAAGGGACTTAACTATAGTAAGTCCGGAAGTATGGAATTGGCCAAGTATTACTTTGAACAGGGGGAGCGGTATGAGCAGTCACTGGCCAAAGATACCTTGCTTTGGCAGGCAGTACAAAATGAGTATCTACCCAAAAAAGCCTATTATTTATATAAAACCGGCGAAAGAGACAGCGCCGAAAAAATGCTGCATGAAGTAATGCTTAATATGCAGGCAATGGAGTTGCAAGGATTTGAGTACCTGGTGTTTGGCCGTATCCAACAGTATCATAACCTGGTAAGGATGTACTTTGCTTATGGACAAACAGATGAAGCTATCGGCCTTGCATCGGAAGTAGTTGCATATTTGCTGAGCGGGCATTCCGATAAATTAACAGACCTTAACGTCCCGCTGGCACAGCATCCTGAAGAATACGATGTATTTAAATACCTTTTTATATGCCAGGTATTGTTTGAAACACTGAACGTAATGATCGCGTTCTTAAAGGTCCCCCAGTTGACAATAAAAGTAAAAGGACTATTAGAAATAATTTTGCCGGCGGCAAAACAATACCAACCATATTCTGACGATGCTCAGTTAATAAAACAAACGATCCTCCTTTTTGAATCATTTTATGCAGGTAACTATCAACTGTTTTGTGAAGAAGCTGATTTATTTGGTGCAAATAACCCGGAACAATATATACCCGCAAAGAAATGCCTTGAATCATATATGGATCTGTGCCGGAAAATAACCATGTAGCCCGTAATAAAATGCATCTATGATATTTCTCTCCGCACAACCTGATGACGTGTTTTTCCTCTGGCAGTTAGAGGTCATGTTACATAATTTTAAGCAGGCAGGCATAGATCAGACCTGTATCCATATATTATTGGGTGTAGATCCACGTGTTGGGCTAAGAGTGGAATATAACGCACTGGTGGCCCGGACGGACCTGGCCCAATTTTTCATTTACCCGGATAACAGGGCAAACCCCAGGTACGTATCCGGAATAAGACCGCACATCATCAAGCAGCATTTTAATAGTAATCCGTGGTTGGAACAGGAGACCCTGTTTTACCACGATTGTGATATTATTTTCCGCGAGCTGCCGGATATGCGGGAAATGGAAGCAGGTAATACCTGGTATGTTTCCGACACCAAAAGTTACCTGGACACAAAGTACATACTGAAGTACGGCACTGCAGTATTGGATAGTATGTGCCGTGTTGTAGGCATTGATAAAAAGCTGGTGATAGCAAATGATGAAAATGCCGGTGGCGCACAATATATACTGAAAGGAACAGACTATGCCTTCTGGGATAAGGTGGAGAACGATGCGGAAAGGTTATTTACACAGCTGGAGGAAACTAATGAAAGCTTTGCTACATCTCATATGCAGGAAACCGGAGAAGAGGCGGATGCATATGTTGGTATTCAGGCCTGGTGTGCTGATATGTGGGCGGTATTGTGGAATGGATTGTTAAGAGGGAATCCAGTGAAGATCAGCAAGGAGCTTGATTTTTGCTGGCCTGTTAATAGTATTGAAAAATGGAATGAATGCAAAATATTCCATAATGCAGGTGTAGTTGGAGGGCAGGCGAGAAAGTACTTTTGTAAGGGTACTTATGAACATAAAATACCCTACTTCGAAGTATTTGGCTATGTGGATAAGTCGTCTTGCAGTGTCAAATATGTAGAAGCCATATATAGCTATATTAAATCTACCAAAATAGTTCTCAAAGACACTACTATATTAATACCGGTAAGAATTGATTCACCTGATAGAATGAATAATCTGCATACTATCCTCCGGTATATCGACACCTATTTTGAAACAAATGTAATCATCCTTGAAATTGATAGTTCCCCTAAAGTAAATAGAGATGTTATACCATCCTATATGAGGTATAGCTTCCTATATGAGGAACGTGCAATCTACTATCGCACTTATTATAACAATTTATTGTTGAATATGTGTGAAACTCCTTATGCTGCAATATTTGATACAGATGTTGTAGTGCCACCGAATCAACTATCCTGGGCAGTGGAATATCTCCGCCATAGAGGAATGTCGCTGGTATACCCTTTTAGTGGCGGCTGCTACTTCGTGGATAATAACTTCAGCAATCTTTTCCGCCGGCAATTGGATTTTGGCGTACTTAATAATTATAAGGACTCTTTCTATGAAACGCCTGTGGATAGCTATGGTGGTGCTTTTGTAGTTAACCTTTCCACTTTTAAAAGGCTGGGTATGGAAAACATAAACCTGGTAGGTTGGGGGCCGGAAGACCAGGAGCGGTATAAGAGATTTAAAATAGCCGGAGAAAAAATAAAGAGAATTGACGGACCGTTGTATCATTTGCATCATGCCAGGAAGGAGAATTCAAACTTTCATAATAGCCAGTTGGAGTTGAGCAACAGGCATGAGTTTTTGAAGATATGTAATATGTCCCCGGCCATCTTGCAGGAGTATATTCATGAAATGAAGAGTGAAGGTTATCAACCGCCTGCCTTACGATACATTTAAAAGCATAAATTCATTATGAATACAGTAGCAACAAGTGAAGCCAAACAAACACGGGAAGAGCATCTGGACAGGATTGCCAGATATTTGTTGTTAAATGGCGGGTTTACAAAAAGCATTAGCTTAAACGCCGGTAAAACAGGGATATCGTTTTTTATGCTGCATTATGCCAGGTATAAACAAGTGAAAACATACGATTCCTTTGGGGAAGATCTGCTACAGGAGGTTTTTAGTACCATGAATTTTAAGTCAGGCAAAGGGTTTGGATCCGGACTACCTGGAATAGCTTGGACGGTAGAATACCTGTTGCGGCATAACTTAATACGCCTGAATGATTCTTCTCTGGCGGTATTAAGTGATATTGACGAAGCGGTGTATTCCTGGAATTATGAGTTGAGCTGGGGATTTTCCGAGGGATTGACAGGACATGTACTGTACCTGCAAAACCGTATTGATCGCGAAGGATATAATGCCGAAGACCTGGAAAAAATTATACGGTATGAGGTGTACATTGGTATGATAGACCGGCTGGAAAGAATCTTCCTGAAAAAATTCAGTGAAGATAGTAATGCTCTTGCCAAATTTATTGCCGATAAAAAGTATACTCCTACCGAGAAGAATATAGAGACCTGCCATCATGCAAAAGTAGTTACCGCTCTTGCCAGGAGCCTGCAGTATGACATCTATCCTGTTGTTACAAAGCGCTCGCTGGAGAGAATGGTCGCATGTATTCCTGCTGCTATTGCCGCTATGGAACAAAATATTCCTGGCAATGTGCACGATGCATTTATGTATTTTAATATACAGGTAGAACTATGCCGGTCTTGTTGGAATGCCTGGAAGTATACGGGTAATGAAAGTTGGAAAGAGATCGCCAGGGAGCATTTGTTGTCGGCTATAGATAACTATCTGCCGCTGATAGGTGCTGCATTTAAGAATATCATCTATCTGCAGAAAACTATTTTTATAGCACAGGTGTACAGGCGTGCTTACCTGGAAATGCAGGAACCGGCATTTGAGCGTGTTTATGATGAAATCACTGATCATTTAATTGGTTTGTCATATGCTGCTATTGCAAAGGAAAGCGATAAGTGCATAGGTATAACAGAAGGTTTGGCGGGTATTGGCCTGGTTCTTTTATCAGGTATAGATGAAGAAACCTGCTGCTGGGATGAATGTTTGTTAATCAGTTAAGATAATCCGTGCTATATGCTACACATTGTTAAAATATTCGACACTACCACTACCGGGTCATCAATATTAGATCATCTCCTTACTTCATCATGGAAAAACGGGGAGTACTTATCTTACAATATATATATCGGCAGCAATAAATATGCGGAGTATACAGAACAAGAGATAAATGGCGAAGTATATATTTATATTCCTTTCCCGTTTGCAATAAAATACCTGGCAAACATACCAACAGCGGAATTTAAAAAATACTCCCTGCGGATTGCTGACTTGCTGGAACAACGTTTCAGTGGAAAGAGCAACCTCCTTTTCCATTTTGAAAGTTGCAATTGGGGGTACCTCGCACAAAGTATTAAAACGATATTGAATGCTATTATTACATGCGGATGTAATGGCGCCATATTAACCAACAATGCCATGCAGCAGGCCATGATAAACGCTGCCGATAGCATACTTTGTACAAGTCAGGTGGCCCGGGAACAGCTACTGTTAGTATATCCTTATATTATTGAAAAGGTATCCGTCATATATAATGTTATCTCCCCTATCAATAAAACAGCGATTTTGCCGGAGCAGCGTACTGCGTTTCGAAACGCCTGGGGGCTTCCCGCCGAAGAGGCTGTATTTGTATTTAACAAGCAAATGGCCGGGGAGGAATATGATATGCCATCCCTTATTCATGCATTTACCACTTTAAAGAGGGAGCTGCCGAAGGCCAGGTTGTTTATTCTCCATGAGTCGGATATCATGTTATATCCGGCATTCATAGAGAAGCACATGTGGAATAGTATAACTTTTATCAGTAGCCTCGCGGAGGAAGATGTAATGGAATTATATGCCGCCGCGAATGGGGTTATCATGCCGCCGCTGAGAGAAGATAATTTTCTTTATGTCATACAATTATTGCAAAACGGTATCCGGTTTATTTATGATGACGCTCCGAATGATAACAGCTGGTTTAATGAGCTGGTAAGTATGGAAGCATTAAAACCGATAACAAACGATAATAATAACACGAGCTATTTGTTGCATCAGTTAAAACAGGTGCTTACTCAAAATAATAATACGCCTGGGAAAATGCTGCCGGCGGCCTTTACAGCTGCATTTATACATAAACAGCTGAATGTTGTTTATGAGAAGATGTTAAGCCTGGAGGCAATCAGCTGAAGGTTACATTCAATTAAACAGGCAGCATTTTAATGTAATTAGAATGCTGCTTTATTTTTTCTCCAAATATTGCTGTGCTGCAATTATCCAATTCTGTGAGGGTTTCAGTTTTATCGCAGGCTGTAATCCTACGTTGTCAATGCCTTTCCCCATATCAATTCTCCTGCTCCTTGTAGTTGCGTAATACAAGGTATATGGCATGCACGGAAGTGCCACCTGCCTCATATTTGCGTAGTCCAGCACACCTGCGGTCGCTTCACCTATTACAGTTACTTTCTTACTTTGCATGGCATCCAGCAGGAACTCTTCTGTGGTGCTGCCACAGCCTCTGTTGACCAGGATGGCTACTTTTTGCGGGTAAGGTTTGATACTGTCTAATACCTTTTTCTCATCTTCCACCACGTTTACAAATCCTCCCTTGCCACGTTCCATTGATTCAATCATGCCCGTAATTTCTTTTTTCTGTTCTGCAGGGATATCGGCCATTTTCAACAGCGGTTTCCACCCTTCAATATTTTGTTCTGTTGCTAACGCATCTACTCCAATCTTTTTAATAGTATCTGTATAAAGATAGGGAGTGATGGGCGCATACGCGAAATCGGACCCTCCCCCATTGTCCCGCACATCTATGATCAGGTTAGGTGTTTTATCCAATAACGCTTTGTATGCTTTAAATAGAGAATCAATATTGGCGGCGTTGCTTTGATCGAAGGATTTTATTTTAAGATAGAGTGTTTTATCAGATAATAGTTTGCCTGCTACATTTTCGGTAGAGCCGTCTTCATTGCTATTATTCACAGTACCTTCCCGTTGCCAGGTCCCCAATGTATTGGTGGTAACAGGAAATGATTCACCATAAGGAGTGTGATCGGTATCATACGTAATCCCTATTAATTCGTTCTTTTTATTGGATTTTCGTAACTCCAGTTTTACCTGTCCGGGTTTCCAGTCATCCACTTTTGAATAGATAATCACACCTGCATAATCCCGGAAATTTTTGACGCTTTTAACGATAGCTATACGGAATGCAGAATCATTACTCCAATAGATGCCATCAATGCCTTTAGCTTGCTTCAGCTGATCTAACTGTTGTTTGGGGAGCTTTATATTTTCCGTTTCTGAAACTATTTTCTGCAAAGCTGTTGCTGATAAGGGGTTTTCGCCAAAAGCCACGTGTCTGTCTTTAAAGAAATTAAGCCAGTCATTAATCAATAGCGCGCAATGATGTGGTTTTGTTATTCCTTTTGTTGCGTTAAGAATCCGTTGTGTATAGGTTGTGTACGCCACATTTGTAGCTCCTGTTACTTTGTCTTTGAATCCTGCATAGTTATGTGTTATCTGATCTTTAACATGCAAAAATTCAGCTGTGCAATTGCAGGTTTGTCCAATAGCGTGAATGCTGATTAATAAACAAATAGACGGAAAAAGTAAGTGCTTCAAATTCATAAGACAGCCATTTCTTCAATGAACAGCATTAGGGCTGTTCATTACTGGGTTTTTTAGTGAGCCTAAGATAATTGAATTCCGGTAAAATGAAAGACCTTATCCGGTAGAAATATAAAAYGGCTATTTAATTGTGACGGTTTCTATCTGAAATTCCTCGCCTCTGCAAAAATGTTTCCCTGCGTCACTTCTTTTTTCTGCTCCTGTTGCTGCTCTCCTACTACCTGTGCTGCCTTTGCTTCTATCCTGGATGGAATGAGTTGCTGCAATAATCTCGATACGTTATAACAACGTTGTACCACCACATGCACTACTTCTCCTTCGCGTTGCAGTTTGCCTTCTACCATGAGTAAGCGTGATTGCACGATTTCTTTTCGAAATTTGTCGAATGTTTTTTTGAAAACCACCAGGTTACTGCATCCTGTTTCATCTTCAATAGTAATAAAACAAACGCCGCTCGCTGTTCCGGGCCTTTGTCTTACCAGTACCAGTCCTGCTACTTTTACAGGTTGTCCATCGGGAATAGTGTCAAGATCTTTTGTGGTGGTAATATGTAGCTGCTGAAGTTTTTCACGTACAAAGCTTACCGGATGTGCTTTTAAAGATAGTGTGGTGCTGCTATAATCGTGTACTACATGTTCTGAAGTAGTCATTTCAGGTAGCTGTATTTGTGCTTCGGAGGTGCTTTCAGAGGGCTGGCCGGTAAACATGCCGGTGGGGCGGTCGTGTAGCGCGGATACTTCCCATAGTGCGCGGCGCCGGTCCAGGCCCATAGATCTGAAGGCATCTGCATCGGCTAGTTTTTCCAGCGTGGTGAGGGGAATGCCGGCATCGCGGAGTGCGGGTATACTGGTGTAGTGGGTGGTTCTGTTGGAGAGAAGCGATTGCAGATCATCTTCCTTAAGTCCTTTCACCTGGCGGAAACCCAGGCGGAGTGCATGATATTTCCCGGATATTTCCTCGAGCTTATTATCCCATAAAGAAAGATTTACATCTACAGGTCTTACTTCCACACCATGATTGCGGGCATCAATTACAATCTGTGCCGGGTGGTAAAAGCCCATGGGCATGCTGTTTAATAAAGCACATGCGAAAACATCGGGATAGTAACATTTGATCCAGGAGGAAACATATACCAGCAAAGCAAAACTGACGGCGTGGCTTTCGGGGAAGCCATAGCTGCCAAAGCCTTCCAGCTGTTTGAAGATACGGTTGGCGTAGTCTTCTTTATATCC
Source organism: Chitinophaga sp. RAB17 (assembly GCF_052114225.1). NCBI lineage: Bacteria > Pseudomonadati > Bacteroidota > Chitinophagia > Chitinophagales > Chitinophagaceae > Chitinophaga > Chitinophaga sp. RAB17. The sequence continues at coordinate 120,302 of NZ_JBFREI010000002.1, forward strand.
TTTTTTTGTCATGCCCGTAACCAGTTTCTCACGAAGCCGGGAAATGGTGCCAACAGATTTGAAAGTGGCCATACTGCGGCGTAGTTCGTCTGCTTCAGTGGGCGTAAAGTCTGCTGCAACGATAGCGATTTTCATGGCTTGTTCCTGGAATAATGGAACACCCAAAGTTTTTTCAAGAATAGCTTTCAATTCATCATTGGGATAATCTACCGTCTCCTCGCCATTACGGCGCCGGAGATAGGGATGCACCATGTCTCCCTGTATAGGCCCGGGGCGTACGATCGCCACTTCGATCACCAAATCATAAAAGCATTTCGGTTTTAAGCGGGGGAGCATAGATTGCTGTGCCCTGCTTTCGATCTGAAACACACCGATCGTATCTGCATGACCCACCATTTCATATACTGCGGGATCATCTTGTGGTATGTTGGCTAATGTAAGATCCAGCTCATAGTGCGCTTTGGCAAGGTCAAAAGCCTTGCGGATACAGGTGAGCATGCCCAGTGCGAGCACATCAATTTTCAGAAAGCCTAAAGCATCGATGTCGTCTTTGTTCCACTCGATGTTGGTTCTGTTTTCCATACGTGCATTCAGGATGGGACACAGATCAGATAATTTCCCCTGCGTAATCACAAAACCGCCGGTATGTTGTCCCAGCTGGCGAGGAAAGCCGATCATCTGTTCGGTGAGTTCCAGTACTTTGCTGAGATGCGGGTCATTGGGATTTAATCCCTGTGCAGCAACCTGATCGCTATCAAACGAATCATCGGTGTATTCCCAGATAACACCTGACAGGCGGTTGATCATATCCACAGAGAGTCCCATGGCTTTTCCCACATCGCGGATGGCGCCCTTTTGCCGTTGCTGGGTAACAGTGGCAACAATGGCTGCCCTGTCGCGGCCATATTTTTCATAGATGTATTGAATGACTTCCTCCCGCCGTTCATGTTCAAAGTCTACATCAATATCCGGTGGCTCGTTACGTGCGGAAGAAATAAACCGTTCGAACAGCAAATCAAATTTTGTTGGATTCACAGACGTGATGCCTAAGCAGAAACATATAGTGGAATTGGCCGCGGAACCACGCCCCTGGCATAGGATGTGTTGTTTCCTGGCAAATCTTACAATATCATAAACTGTTAGAAAGTAGGGAGCGTAATCCATTTCCTTAATAAATCCCAGCTCGTAGTTGATGTTATATATTATTTTTTCAGGAAGATGATCACCGAATATTTCCCTGGCGCCCTGCCATGCGAGAAAAGTCAGTTCTTCCTGTGGTGTACGTCCTTCTGTAGTCAGTTCTTCCGGATAAATGTATTTCAGGGAGTCGAGCGAGAATTGGCATGCTGCAGCTATTTCCTTTGTACGACTGATAGCATCCCGGTATTGCCGGAATAAACGATGCATTTCAGCCGGCGGCTTCAGGTATCTTTCTGCATTAAGATGCAAACGATAGCCGGCATTGTAGACGGTACATTTTTCTTTGATACAGGTTAATACATCCTGTAATTGCCGGCGTTCCGGATGATGATAATGTACATCATTAGTAGCGGCCAAAGGAATGCTCAATGCTTCAGATAACCCGGAAAGACGGTATAGTTTTTTTAAGTCATCGCCCTGGTAGGAACGGGTGGCAGCAAGATAGAGATGCCCTTTAAAGGCTTCACGGTATTCACTTAGGACCTGTTTGAACGTATCATCATAGTCAAACAGGGCATTTAACGCAGGTGGTGGAATCACGATGAATTTAATGCCTTCCGCATGTTGATATACATCTGTTTTATATAAATGACATTGCCCTTTTTCTGCCCTCAGATTACCTTTTGTTAACAGTGCAGATAGCCGCCCATAGGCATCTCTGTTGGTGGGGTACGCCAATAGACTGGGGCCATCCAGCAGGTCAAGGCAGCATCCGGGAATGATGCGTATCCCTTTTTGTTTGGCGGCAACATGACCGCGAACGATGCCTGCAAGCGTGTTATGATCTGTGATAGCTATTTCCGTGTATCCTAAAGTGGCGGCCTGTTCTACCAGCTCCTCCGGATGGGAGGCGCCCTGCAGAAAGCTAAAGTTGGAGGTGACCTGTAATTCTGTGTAGTACATACTTCATCATTTTCATTCTTCACGCAAAAAAGCCATGAATAAACCAGTGTTGAGGTTTATCCGCATCATAATGTCCCAACCTGAAAAGCCAGTAACGGCGGCCTTCTTCATCTTCCACGCTGTAATAGTCACGATGTTCGCCTGCTTCCAGCCACCATTCGCGTTCTATCCGTTCGGGGCCATCTGCTTTTTTTATCCGGTGCAGCTGTCCTTTGTAATGGAATAACATGGGGGGATAATCAGGTATCGGTGCAGACACTTGTACTGCTTCCGGCTTTTTTAAGAGCCGGATGGGCCGGGGCCTGTCTGCGCGCCAGTCTATTGTTGGTTTTTCCTGTAGGCTGGAAGCGGTTTTAATAGAGCGTTCCGGCCAGTGATGCTGATCCGGTAAATAGCGTTGTATGGTATGCGTACCCATTTTTCCGGTGAGTCTGTCCAGCAATTCAGCTATGATCACATCTTCCAGACTGCCGGGTGTTACCCACAATACTTCCTGGGAAGGGAGCGCGTCTTCCACTTTAGGCGCTTCCAGTACAAACAGTTCAATGCCTAATGCGGGTTCGATCATCTGGATTTTCCCATCGAACAGTTTGAAAAGATGAATGGGATTATGCGATGCGCGGTTGGTGCCAATGTCAATCTGCTGGATATTACCATCTACCCGGTAGCATTTAAATACGCAGGTGCGAAGTCCTTTTCCTTCCCTGGTCAGTCGTTCACAGAGTGTTTCCAGGAGTCGGTTCAGCGCAATTTCAATACCCGTGGCGGTCATGATAGGCTCCATACTGGGTAGTCGTTCCTGGTAAGGTTCGGGGGGCTGTAATGGTTCAATGGCCTCTTCTTCCTGGCCCAGGGCATGATCCAGCCGGTGTAGCATGTCCTGGCCGAAGCGTCGGCGTAATGCAGACCGGGGCATACCAATAAAATTGGCTACCTGGTAAAGCCCGAGTTTGTGCAGCCGTTCAACAACTGCCGGATCCAGGCGTAATGCTGCGGGAGGAAGTGGTAGCAGGTAGGCTGTTTGCTCACCTTGCGGTATCATGGCAGCGCCTTGTCCATAGCGTGCAATGGCCCATGCGGCGCCAATGGTATCAGCCATTCCGGCACGCACATCATAGCCGAAATTTTTTAATCGTGAAAGGATGTCTTGCAGATAGGGTGCTTCGCCTCCCCATAGATGTGCACAGCCACTTATATCGAGGATCAGTCCATCAGGTGGATCAATGGCGGTGACGGGAGTATAACGGATGCACCAATGGCCGAGTGAGGTAAGTAATCTGGCTGGTAGTTCCGGCACTTCATCAAATACCTGCAGGGAGGTAAAGAGGGCTCTGGCATCGGCAACAGACATGTCCGCATTGATGCCATGCATCTGTGCTGCTGCATTAGCGGCGGTTACTTTCATACGGCCATGATCTGCTGCGGCCAATACAAAAGGTGTGTTTCGCAGGTGGGGTTGCCGGCGGGTGAACCAATCCGTCAGTAAATGACGGAACCATATCGTTACAAAGCGCCGGGACATATCAACCTATTTTTCGGATGGGCTGTTGCGGTACTACTGCAATATGCTGGTGAACAGGCCGGAACCTGCCTGCTGACCATTCTACCTGCCATATGCCGGGTTTGCCATTACGGATCTTCTCTAACTCCACATTCCAGCGCGGAAAGCCTACGCCGGGCATATGATCTTCCTGTTCACTGATCAGTGGAGTTATTCTCCATCTGGAAACGCAGGTGGTGGTACCAATGCTGCGGGGCTGATGCCGGTGAATAAATCCGGTTACCCTGCTTTGTTCCACCGCTAATTGAAGCCTTCTTGAATTAGCGAAACTGATCTCTCTTATTTCACCAACAACCGCTGCGAGTCCCTCACATTTGAGGGCTTCCTCCATGGCCCAGAGCGCATCTTTATCGCGTTCCAGGTCAACGAAAATGATTTGATCAGGTGCTATACCAAAGCTTTTTAAAGCAGGAGGAAAAATGGTGCGGGAAGTGCTGATCCATAAACAAATGCCGCCTCCTGTCATCAGACAACCCAATAATCCACTAATGAAACCAGCGGTAGCTGCTGCATCTTCTGTGGCGGTGCTGAGGAATTCATGTACGGCACCTGTGGGAAAGGAACGGTTGGGAAATGCATCTTTTATCGGCCCAAGCCCCACATCTACGGCAGCACTGTTTAATGTTGGTTTGAGCCCTTGTAAAAGAAGGATATCTTTTTGCAATTGCGCGATGATATCTGCTTTTTTTGCGGGCATCGTTATGAATTTTAAAGCTAATATATTTAGCAATTATACTAATTTAATTAGTATTTATAGCATATTATTTTCCGTATTCTACTAGTAGTTAAAAGACAGAACGTTAGCTGGCAGCGTAGCTGCGGATGTTATTAGTTTTCCTTAAAATCCTAACTTGCACTACTTAAAAAGGAACCAACAAAGGAGTTTCATGAAGATTATATCACAAAAAGAAGTAGATAACGTTTTGAAGTTATCGCCTTTGCAACGATACAAATACACTGTTAAGTGGATCGCGGATGGCCTCACTATCTATACTTTAGCCAAACAAGCCACCATCGCCATTACTGAACTGGAAGGCCGTAAAATGATTTCATTCTGGAGTGCGGAAGTTTTCGCGCAATTATCCGCCAAAGGAGCGTGGAGTGATTATGAGGTGATGAAAGTTAACTTTGAAGCGTTTGAGTCTGAGATAATCCCGTTAATAATGAAGGAAGATTATTTGTTAAATATTTTTTCTATTGAAGATAAATCAGGATTTGTGGTAGATCTGGACGAGTTTATAACGGATCTTAATGAAGAGCTGAGTAACTATTAGACCCCAAAATATACCTGGAATTCATTTGTACGAATGCACCTAAATATTCCCCTTCCCCATCAAACAATCTTCTTCTTCCATTGTTATACTACCCGGCACCTCCATGAAAACACCATTAAAGAAGTATCCATGCAAAACCGCATATCCTGCTGTACAGTATGTATGAACCGGACCATACACCTGAAGCAAACCCTGAAACGTAATATCCTCGACAATGCAGGGTATAATAATATTGAATTTGTCATCCTCGATTATGGTTCCCGCGATGATTTATACGACTGGATCCAAAAAGAGTTGCAACATGAAATAGATACCGGCCTGGTGACCTATTTCAGAACAAAAGATCCTCAGTTTTTCCACATGAGCCATTCCAAGAATATGGTATTCAGACTCGGTACCGGCGATATTCTATGCAGTATAGATGCTGATAATTTCACCGGTCCCGGGTTTGCAGCATATGTAAATGAGCAGTTCAATAAAGAGTCTGATATCTTTTTAATGCCTCCCCGTATTGGCGCTAACAAAAAATGGTGGGATGTACAGGGACGGGTATGTGTAAGGCGGGACGATTTTTATGCAATGAGAGGATATGATGAAAAAGTAATGGATTATGGTTATGAAGACAAAGACTTCAAATGCAGACTGGAAGCCTATGGACGAAAAAGTGTTATTATTAAAGAGCCTGTATTTTTAAATGCCATTACCCATGATGATAGTATGCGGATAGCTGATGGCTTTTCAACAAAGAAAACGAAAGACGTACTTATTTCCTCACAGGGAGAAGATTTAACGGAGATTATTTACCTGGAAGAGCATAATATATTTGAAATATTTTACGTGAGCAGTGAATCATTGGCCAGCGGAAAATTAAGCGATTGTGTGCTGCATCCCAAAAAGAGATATGACGGTGTTTATAGGCAGGATGGGAAAGTGCTACAGCTGTACAAGGATAATGGCATCTTGTTCAAGACCTTGACTTATACAGGTAATGACCACCTTATGTCAGATGATCACCGGGGCTTTAATCGCATTAGTTCTGACTTGTTGCGGGAAAATTTCTTACTGAAAAGAGCTATTTATGTAGGAAAGAAAATCTTTTCCAATAACAAAAATAAAGGCGGCATCGTGAATGAAAGTGGCTTCGGACAGGGCATCGTTTATCCTAACTTTTCTGATATCAGCATTCATCTCGGGGAAGAAGTGGCAGCAGGCCGAATTTGATTTTGGGCAAAACTTTGCTAACTTCGCTTCAGGTACGATAAAAGTCTGCAGTAATGCAGACTTTTTGTATTTCAAGCGTAATCGTATTCATTAATAAATCAAAAGAGCAGGAGATTTTCATTAATTTCCGACTTCAATTCAGGGATCATAATGGTAGCAAGTAGCAAATTTATAGCGGTGGAAGGTTTAGATGGCGCCGGGAAGTCAACGCAGATAGAACTGCTGACAAAATACCTGGAGTCAAAAAATGAGAAGACCAAATTCGTGCACTTTCCCCGGAGCAACCAGGGCGTGTTTGGTGAACTCATTGCTAAATTTCTCCGTGGTGAATTTGGCGAGGTGAAAAATGTACACCCGCAGCTGGTGGCGTTATTGTTTGCGGAAGACCGTAAAGCATTTGCCGCTACCATCAATGAATGGCTCCGTGATGGCTATTTTGTGCTGGTAGACAGGTATGTACTTTCAAACATTGCCTTTCAATGCGCCAAGCTACATACCGATTCAGAGAAAGAATACCTGCGCAACTGGATCAATGATTTCGAATATAATTACAACCAGATCCCCAAACCACAGTTTTCTATTTACCTGGATGTACCATTTTCCTTTGTTGAATCAGCGTTGGCCAAAAGACGCGTCAATGAAGACCGGGACTACCTCCAGGGGAAAGATGATATCCACGAAAAAGATACTTCCCTGCAACAGGCCGTAAAGAAAGAGTATGAAGCGATGCTGTTAGCTGATGAAAGCATTAACAGGATTGTTTGCGCTAATGACACTCAGGGAATGAGGTCTGTGGAAGACATTCATGCAGAGATCATACAGCTGGTCAATAGCCGTCTGCAGCTCTAACCCGTAAAATTCCGCTTTCGATCATTATATTTCCCTTTTTCGCAATCAGGGATAAATTGTAGCTGCTAGCTTTGCGCTTCAAATTTATCAGCCTATATATGCGTAGTATATTTTTATTAATTCCCATCCTATTGGGAGTTACGCTATCAGCCAATGCTCAGCAAGCTGTTTTAAAAGGCACCGTGAAAACTGAAACCGGTGATCAGCTGCCATTTGCAAATATCAGCATCCCCGGATCAAAAACAGGTGTGGTAGCCAATAAATCAGGTGTTTTTATACTCACACTGGCTAAAGCCGGTACTTACAAAATAAAGGTGACCAGTGTAGGATATAAAGGAATGGAACAAACCGTTACCCTGCTCCCTAACGATACCACCCACCAGGAAATAACTTTATCATCGAATGGCGACCTGCAGGAATTTGTAGTATCTGCCAGTCGTAAACAGGAAACACTGGACCAGGTGCCGTCTTCCATTACTATTTTAGGTGCTAAAGATTTAGCTATTCAAAAAGGAATCAGTAATAATATTTCGGACATCCTGGCTAACAGTGTGCCCGGACTGGGTTTCAGCAGCAATACTACCGGTAATTCCGGGCAAACGCTGAGAGGCAGAGAGATATTGGTGATGATTGACGGTATTCCACAGTCAACACCGCTGAGAAACGGAGGTCGTGATATCCGCAGCATAGATCCTTCTGCCATTGAAAGAGTGGAAGTGATAAAAGGCGCTACCGCCATTTATGGTAATGGCGCCGATGGTGGATTGATCAATTATATCACCAAAAAAGCCAACCCGGGACAGCCTTTGAGTGGACAAACCACCATCGGTGGCAATACCCAGCTAAAAAATGCACAGCATACCGGTGGCTGGCAGGTAGGACAACTGTTGTCCGGTTCATATAAGAAACTGGATTATGTAGTTTCAGGACACTATGAACAAACCGGTGTGTATAAAGATGCAAAGGGCGTAGTGCTCTCTCCTGATTATGGTCTGGGGGAAACACAGTTATGGAATGCTTATACAAAAATTGGTTACAACATTAATCCCCTCAACCGTGTGGAAGTGATGTATAACTTTTTCGGTAGCCAGCAACGGAGTGACTATATCCTGAAAAAAGGCCACTATCGGGATACCGCAGCTACTGGCGTTTTTGGGACCCGTCCCGGCAATCCGGAAGGAACACCTTACAACCATAACGTAAACGTGCATTATGGCAGCCAGAAAATTATCGGTAATACTGATCTGGATATCAATGTATACTACCAGAAATTTTATACCGTATTCTCCTGGGTAGATTCCTTTGTAGGTGGCGGCCAGTCAACCATTTCATCGGATAAAAAAGGGATACGTATTAATTTATCTACTCCATTCCAGGCTGGTAAAAACATAGATGGTGACCTGGTATACGGATTAGATATCTTAAATGATAAAACAGCACAGAAGCTGACGGATGGAAGAACCTGGGTACCGGAAATGAGTATGCGCAACCTGGCGCCTTATGCACAACTGAAGACCACTTTCTTCAAGCACCTGATATTTAAAGCAGGTGCGCGCTACGAAAATATTAATATCGATGTACCGGATTATACCACCATTATTTCCCTGAATACCAAAACAGGTCTGTATTCTGAAGGTGGTAAAAGTGTAAAAGGTGGTGCTATTGACTACAACGCCCTGGTATTTAACGCAGGGTTACGTTATAATCAGCTGAAATATTTCAAACCCTTTATCAGCTACTCCCAGAGCTTTTCTGTGAATGAGCTGGGCCGTACTTTACGTACTGCCAGTGAAAGCACGGTATCCCTGTTAAAAACAAAAGCTATCATTGCCAATAACTACGAAGCGGGCTTTAACAGTACATTAGGTCCTGTAGAACTGGAAGGTAGTTATTATATCAGCTCCTCTAAATTAGGCGCCAACTACACACTGGTAGAAGGTCGGTTTGAAATAGCACGGGAGCCGATTAAGATCCATGGTTTCGAAATAGCTGCTGATGTTCGTATCCTGAAAAATTTAGGTGCAGGTGCCTCTTATTCCTATATCGAAGGAAAAATAGATGCCAACAAAAATGGTAAGTATAACGATAAAGAGGATACTTATATCCTGGGAGATAAAATTGCTCCGCCAAAGTTAACCGCCTACATCCGCTATCAGCCGGTGAAGCAATGGAATTTACGTTTGCAGATGCTGCAAGCTGGCGCGCGTAATCGCTTTGCTCCGGATGCTACTGGTGCATACACTTATGGAAAAGGACCTATAGAACAGTTTACCTTATTCAGCTTCTTCTCTGACTTTAATATAGATGGTCATAGCAGTGTGCAGCTCGGAGTAGATAATATTTTCAACAAAGACTATTACACCGTTACTTCTCAATGGAATGCCAGGAATGAGAATTTTATAAAGGGATCAGGCGCACGTGTTAATATTACTTATAACTATAAGTTTTAAAAAAAGAAGGCCAGCTTCTCTGATAAAGGGAAGCTGGCCTTCTTTTTAAAACCACCTATCATGGTTGTAATTGCAATAACCTCGCGGCATTGCTATAAAATATTTTCTGTTCTTCTTCCTTCGTAAACCCCATCGCCTCTATTCCTTTAATTGCTTCGCCCGGTGCGAAAACGGGAAAGTCAGAGCCAAACAGGAACTGGTCTACACCGATTTTCCGGATAGTCCATACCAGCTGGTCCCGATAGGGAGAATCACCGAGTAAAGGTGCAATGGCTGAGAGGTCCATCCAGATATTACCCTTATACCAGGGATATTTCTTCAATGCTTCAATAGCAAGAAGTTGTGGGAAATTTATCAATCCCGTATGCGCAAATATGAATTTCGCTTCCGGGTTGGTAGCAGCCAGCATAATCAGCTTACCAATTTCACTGTTATCCAATAAGCTATAGCTGTCAAACAGCAAGGTCATATGTAGTTCCCCAGCTTTTTTGGCAATAGCAGCTACTTCTGGTGCCGCTACATCAAAACGTTGGGTGTTGGGGTGCAGCTTTATTACCTGTACTCCCTGCTGGTGTACCCGCTCCATTTCTGCAAATGCATCTGCGCCATCCATAGGATGCACAGAGCATACAGGTATCAGGGAAGGATATTTTTTGCTAAGCGCTATAATGCTATCATTTCTCCAGCGGGTATTCACCATATCTCCTTTCCAGGCCATGGTGATAATGGCTGCTTTAGTAATAGGCGTAGCAGTCATAAAGGCTTGTATATCCTTTAGAGAATTGGTACGCTCGGCGCTCAGGCTTTTGACTTCCTGTTCGTTCAAACCGATATGCACATGCATGTCTATAATTTTTCCTTTATAGTGAGGAGCGGAAGACTGGCTTATTCCTTTGATGGCGATAAATAACAATACCAGGCTGAAAACAGGGATCAGGAACTTTCTCATAATAGCAGATCTTGGATGATGTTTTTGGCAAAAACGGTGTTCTAAATTACATTAATTTTTACAGGTTGTAAGACAGAAAAAAATAATGATCGTTTAGTCTTCACCGGGAGGGCTCCCAAAATATTTTTTGTGTTTGTAAGGAATTCTGCCCCGTTCACCTGTCCTCAGGTGTAGGATATCCGTGTAAACCCGGTTCCACTGTTATGAGTCCGCATTGTTTGCACAACCAACAAGCATTTGCGGCTCCTTTGTAGTAATACGGCTTTCCATAAGACAGGCACTGATCGGCGCGTAGCAAACAGTTCATTCCACAAAAAGCAGCATTCCTGATTCCACAAAAACTGAAAACATGAAAACTCCATCGGGCGCAAAAGCGCTTTCCCGCACCCAGTGTGTAGTGGCCCTCCTATTGGCACTGATTTTTGTTGGCTGCCAAAAAAAAGAAATGATAGCAAAAGATCCGGCTTCCCTTTCGGGAACAAAGGCTAACCTGGTCACTATCAATTCTGTACAACCTGTAAAGTCGGAAGCATTGCTGGCCATGCAGTGCTATAACAACGCCTTCTACCATCAGTATGGTACCTATGGTCCTTCCTTTAAAGCGTACTATTATTCTGATGTAACCCAGAGCGGCCGCATGGATTTCTGGCGACAGGCAGAAGCTATTGAAATGTTGATTGATGCGTATACCGTCAACAACGACATAGATCTCAAAAACAAGATGGTATACCTCTACAATGGTATGAGAGATGCCTATGGCTTACTCTGGACTTCCAACATCTATAACGATGATGTCATCTGGGGTGCCCTGATGTGTATCCGTGCTTTTCAGATTACCAATGATGGCGGTATGAAAGACATGGCAAAAAACAATTTCGATATGGTATGGGCCCGTGCCTGGGATACCAATCTGGGCGGCGGCTTATGGTGGACTACCGCCAATAACTCCAAGAATGTATGTGTAAACGCGCCTGCAGCCATTTGCGCCATGTACCTTTACCAGGCTACCGGCGATGTTGGTTACCGCACGAAGGCAAAACAGATCCTGGACTGGATGGTCACCAAGTTGTACGTATCCGGCACAGGTGAAGTAAAAGGCGCTATGAATTCAGCCGGCACTATTACGGAAGGAGCACGCACCTATACCCAGGGCACTTTCATTGGCGCCTGCAGCATGTTGCATAACTCCTACCCTTCCAATGGATACAAAGCTATGGGAGCTAAAGCTATGGACTATACGAAAAATACTATGAGCAATGCACAGGGCCTGCTGCCGGATGAATATGATAACGACGATTGCCAGGGCTTTAAAGCTATTTTTGCACGTTGGGCCTGCAAGTTTGTACATGACCAGAGCTACCAGAGCACTTATGCTGCCTGGCTTAACTACAACGCCGCAGAAGCCTGGAACTACAGAAACTCCAATGGTTTGATGTGGGGACAGTGGTGGCACAGAACACCGGATAATTACGTGAACTCATTTGAAACAACCTGCGGTGTAGCGATGATGAATGGGGTATGGCTTTTTTAGCTGTTAGGCATTAGCTGTTAGCTTTTAGCTAAGAGCGAGTGGGGGATCACTTTTAGTAGTATGCCCGTAGCCGTTAGCGATAATGTTAACGGCTATGGGTATTTTTTTTTGTTAGCAAGGATTCTAGCAATTGTATCTTTTTCAAATTGGGCCTGGCGGTAAAAATGCCTTGCCCACTGGTGTTTCTGACACCACGCACAAAGCAATAGATAACGCCGCCAAACTGTCTTTCGTAATCAAAGCCAGGAATGCGGCTTTCCAGGTATTTTTTTACAGCTACCGTGTATATGAAATATTGCAGGTGATAATTACTTTCATTCATCGCCGCTGCAAGTCCTTCTTTGTCATAATCCGCCACACTGTTGCCCAGATAGTTTGATTTCCAGTCGAGGATATAATATTTACCGTGGTATTCAAAGAAAAGGTCAATTTTCCCGTTCATGATTCCTTCCAGTTCCTGGCTGCTATATTCAGAGAAACGTTTTACACTCACGCTCACCTGGTCATCAGAAAGATTGTTGAGCAGGTTTGCCTGAAATACCGGTACCGGGAAATCAAATTCAAATTCTGCCAGCCGCTGCTGACGCCCTACAGATGCCAGTTGGAAAGTATTGCCTGCTATGTGAATGGGAGTATACATCACATGCTGTAACATTTCGTGTAACCGTTCAAGGTATACTTCTCTTTGCCCCGGTACAAATCGGCGGATAGCTTCTTCCAGCCAATGATCCCATTTGCTGTTATCGGAGAAATTGATGCTTTCAAAAATGAAGTGCAACAGGTTTCCTGTTTTAGCACCGCGGCGTAGCGTGGTGAAAATGAAATTATCGTAAGGATCTGTTTGTTGGAAAGAGCGTACACGTGGCCGGTGTTCGGGTTTGGCGGCCAGCATGGTATAGCTCATCTTGCGCCAGTTTTGTTCCAGCAGATGGAAGGCTACCGGAGCGCGGTTGACTGCCAGTTTACCTTTGGTAGTTTGCTGCCGGTAAGTTTGTTCTGTTGTAGCCGGAATAGCTCCCTGCAGCTGTATCAGCGAGGGATCCGGATTCGCTACGGCTAATGCTTTCAGGAAAAATGCCAGCGAAGAATCTTTGAATTTGGTGAAATTATTTTTAAACAGGTAACATTTATACACCGCGCGAGTGATGGCCACATAAATTAAGCGGCGGTTCTCCTGCTCTTGTTGTTGCTGGTAGGCTTCCAGTTGATCTTCTGAGAGACGGGCACGTTGTGTGCCCAGGTAATCGCCGCTTGCCGGGTCGCGGAAGCTGACAAACTCAATGTTTTGTGATTCCACGAAGTCCAGGAAAGGAGCCATTACAATTTTGTATTCCAGCCCTTTACTTTTATGGATGGTGACAATATTTACCGCCTCTTCATCACTTTCTACGCGCTGGGCATATTCATCACCATCGGTAGTCATGCCGTCAATGCCGCGTTTGAGCCAGGAAATAAGATCCCGCATAGACAGGTTTTTCCGGCTTTGCACCTGGTGTACCAGTTCCGATAGTTGATAGAGATTAGTGATAATCCGTTCTCCGTTTTCGGTATGTCCATCGAGTAACACGTGGCGTACGTTGAAATCGGTAATGAATTCCATCAGCGCGGTGTAGGCGCCATCGCGTTGCCAGAGGTTGCGGTATTTGCCGAACAGGTCCAGCATGGTTTCATCGTCCAGCTTCAAAATAGTGCTGGTATTGTATCCGGTGAAAGACCCTAACAGCGCGCGGTTAATAGACGATCGGTCCGGCGTTTCCATGGCTTCCAGGATATGCAGTAATTGCTGTGCTTCTCCTGATCTCAGCACTCTGGCTTCATCGATGGTCACGGCTGGTATGCCCAGTTTTGCAAGGGCATGTTTAATATCTTTCCCTTCCTGGCCTGTGCGTACTAATATACCTATGTCTGAAGGGGTAATGTTGCGGCTACCTTTGTCATTTTCAATCCGGTAGTCCTTATCCAGCAATAGTTGCGCTATCTGCGCTGCTACTGCTTCGCAGATGGTTTCTTTTTTATCGCAGGCAATAACTTCTATGGGTACTTCTTTCCTGCTGCCTTTAAACAGATAACCTTTGGTATTATTCTCCGGACTGTTCACCGGGATATAATCAATGCTATCGCTTTCTCCTCCGAAGTCGAAGGTGTCGAAGCCGGGAGTAGGTTCAAAGAAGATGTTCATAGCACGGATCAGGTTTTCCGCAGAGCGGAAATTCTGATTCATGTCATACACCTGTTGTACGCCGTTGCGGGCATTGAAGTAAGTGAAGATATCTGCTTTACGCCAGGCGTAAATACTTTGCTTTGGGTCGCCGATATAGAACAGCGTGGTGTTTTGGCCGAAGGCCTTATCAAATACCTCAAACTGCTCACGGTCGGTGTCCTGGAACTCATCTACGAAAACCGCCTTGTATTTGTTTTGCAGATTAGCGATGAGATCCGGATTGCCGTTTTTTACCAGGGCTGTATGCAGGTTGTTGATGAGGTCATCATACCCCATCATATTACTGCGTTCTTTAAAGAGACGTACCTGCTCTCCCACTTCTTTAATGGCTGTATAGAAAAGGTGACGGCGTATTGATTGTTGATATTCGGTGAGCTGCTGACGTATTTCTTCTACTTTGTCCAGTTCTTCCAGAATATCCGGGAAAACGGCTTCAATATATTTGGCATCTTTTCTTTTGGCGAGGATCTTTTTTACCAGCAATTCCGGCTGTGCTACTAATTCCGGCCATTCCTTTTTGGTATACCGGTTACTAGTACAGGCAGCAATAAGCCGGGCACTGTTGGCAGTAATGCCTTCGTACAGCTTTTCTATGGCAATTTGTACATTGGCAGCCAGTTGATCCATTTCCTGGATCCATTTGTCCTGCTGTTCTTCGCTGATGGTGTCCGGAATGTCTTCCCGGTAGCCTATATATTTTTTTCCGTTGAGATGCTCCTGTATGACTTTCTGCAGATCGGCTTTCATTTTCTCCTCCCAGATGCTTTCCAGCAGGCTGGTTTTGAGCGTGGTGATATTTCTGCGCCAGAATTTATTCAATTCATTTTCCACTACCGGCGTAAGGTCCGGCACCATTTGGGCGCCAAATAGCTGGTTGGTTTCAAAAGCGTATTCATTCAGTGTTTGCTGGCAGAAGCCGTGGATAGTCAATACAGAGGTTTCATCCAGCAGCAGGATAGCATCGCGCAGCAGTTGTTGTACCGGTAGCGGGTCCTCCGGATCTATCACTTCCAGCACCAGGTCCAGTATTTTTTCATCGGCTATGTCCTTACCCATACTGGCTTTATACGCCTGCCGGATAAAAAGACGAATCCTTTCTTCCAGTTCTGCTACGGCGGCCCGGGTGAAAGTTACCATCAGTATTTCTTTGACAGACAGCTTTTGCTCCAGTATCAGCCGGAGTACGAGGATAGCGATGGAATAGGTTTTCCCTGTTCCGGCGCTGGCCTCAATCAGATTGCTGCCCTCCAGTGGTACTGTAGTGGCCTCAAACTTTTTATATATAATGCTATCGATCATTTCTCTTTATCTGGTTTTTCAAAATACGCCGGCAGCAATGTTGTCAACGGCGCTATCAGCAAGTCGTATACATCGAGGAAACTGGTCAGTGCCTCTTCTCTGTCAAAAAATCCCTGTTCATATACCTGCACGATATAAGGATCCGGCGCTTCATGCCGGTCAATCAACCCGGTAATTTTGCTTTTAAATTTCTTCAGATCTATGGTGAGTACATCTTTCGCACTAATTTCCAGATCCGGATAAAAAGAAATGATATGCGTAAATCCGGTTTTGTATACTTTAATAATTTCTGTTAAGCGGCGTGTGGCTTCTTCCTGTGTGAGCGCCACCGCTTCAAATGCGTCTTCTTTTTTAGTACCTGAAATGTAGCAGAGATGCGTGATCACTCCCGCCGCCCTGCCCGCGAGATAACGGATATAGGCTTCCACCAGGTATTTGCTTTCTCGTTTAGACCATGACACCTGTAACACCGTATGATCAAATGTCCGGATATTTCCTTTCAGCGAGCTGTTATCGATAAATAGTTCTATCGGTAACTTTTTTTCTGTCGTGCCTTGTGTACAGGCTTCGTATAAATTGCGAACGGGCACAACCAGGTCTTCCATCCGGTGAATGGCCACTGCAGCCATATTTCGGAGTGGTAGACGACCTTTTTTCACCATCACAGTTTGCAGTGTATCTTGTTCAGACGCAGGAACGGGCAGCAATTCATTTTTGACAGACCACTGCTGTAATTTATTCAGATCAAAAATTTCTGTTTCGTTCAGCAGCAGCTGACTGTCGTTATACCGAATCCCTAACACCTTATTGTAGTATGCCCGGAACGGATTTTTGAAGAAGCTGATTACTTCTTCAAGGGTAATTTCTTCAAAGGTTAAAGGAGTCGTGATTTTATTTTCATTGAGAAAGGATGCAGTGGCGGCTTCTTTCGTACTCAGATAAGAAAAAAGACGTTCATCCGTGCCAGCATATTTCCTGCTGAAACTTTGCAGCGGCTGTAAGGTCACCAGCTGACTGCGCACCGTTTCCGGCGAGGCAGTACCTGCTTCTATATAATCTATCAGTTCGTCTACCAGTGCTGATGGCGGGAGGTCGGCGTTATCTTTTGCATTTTTCCCGAGATAGCTGATGTATAAATATTCCCTGGCGGAGAGCAATGTTTCCAGGAACAGGTGTTTATCATTCTCTTTCACATTACGATCGCCTTTCTGCCGGTTGTCTTCCATGATGTTGAAGCTGGATTTATTTTCCCGGCGGGGGAACTTATCGTAATTCAATCCCATCAATGCTACCACCCTAAAGGGAATACTACGCATGGGGATGAGTGAGCAGAAAGTAATACCTCCGTTTACGAACAAACCAGCGCGGGTGCTACCGGTGAGGGTATCCAGGAAACTGTGACTAAACACCTCAAACGTTACTTTTTCACTCATAAACTCATTGAGTGCATTGTAGGCAGTGAGCTGTTTTACCAGGGTGTTATAGTCTTCATCCACATCCTCTACGGGTTCAAATACCATGTTGTGCAGTACTCTTTCCGTATAGGCCACCCACTCCACAATGGTGCGTGGACGGCGCCTGTCGAGGATAGACGACATGAGCACTTCTGCAAAATGACAAAACCGGATGACATCATGGGCATCGCTGCCTTCGGTGATATCCAGTGGGAAGAAGCTGTCTTCCCCACTGCCATATTCTTCTTCCCCGCTCATGCAGATGCCGTACATGATCCGTTGAATACCATATTGCCAGCTGACGAAATGAGTTTCATCTTTTTTGTGACCGTTGATGCCGAAGCGGATATTGGCCGCTTCAATAATCCGGCGGATGAGTACGGGATCCTCCAGGTTAAAGCGTTTACGGATGTACGAAAAGTCCAGCAGCTGCATCACTGCTTCTGCCTTAAAATTCTCTTCGTTCATGGTGAGAATAGCGTGCAGGGCATTGAAGAGGTTGTCGTTGTCCGTATAGCTTTCATCGGCGATGGTATACCTGAACGGATAGGGCGCATTGTTGAACACCGCCTTGATATAGGGTGCGTAGGCATCGATGTCGCTTACCATCACTACAATGTCGCGGGGCGACAGTTGCTCCTGCCGCCGGGCTACCAGGTGTACCAGGTAGTTGTAGAGTACTTCTACTTCACGGGCAACGGTATAACAGGCGTTGATGGTAACGGAACCATCGTTGATATCCTGTTGGGAAATGCGTTCCCTGTCTGCCGTGGTAGCGGCTATGAAAATGTCATGTTGTATTTTATGTAGCAGGGTGTCTGTATCGGGTTCTACAGTTTCAATTTCCTCATAGGCATTTATGAATGCATCGTACGCGAAGAAAAGACCGAAACTGTCCTGTATTACTCTGCCCCAGCCGGTGAGTAAGGCGTTGCCGGCTTTGGACTCTTCCAGTTCTTTGAGTCCTTTTTGCCGCCAGCGGGCCAGTTGTTTTTCATTGCGGTCATCGAACCAGAACATCACTGGTGCGGGGTTGATGATATGAAAATGTACATCTATGAAGCTGGATAGTTCATGCAGGATCTTCACGTGGTAGGCCGTGATAATGGATAATCCAAACAGGTGGATTACCGGCATACGGGAAGTGAGCGCTGCTTTATTGTGCCCGGTATTGTGTAGCGTGTCCAGGATAAAGTTACCCACGATGGTTTTATCCGGGAGAGCGCCGCCGGAGAGCTGTTTTACTTTTACCCAGAGCCAGTGTTGCCAGCCGGCGCCGGAAAGTTCCGGGGTGTTGGTATTGGTCCAGGCCTGGATCATTTCCGGGCGGTATACCTGGTACTGGTCAAACAGATCGGCTACTTTTTCCGCGAGGGCCATGCGTTTCAGGTCACTTTCTGCGTGCTGTTCTGCATAGTAGGCCGCTACTTTCGGAAATTTGGCCATGAACTCTTCCTGCCCCAGGAGTTTAAATACCAGCCAGCTGAGATTCTGAGGGGACAATACTTCAGAGAAGGGCCCGCCCAGCAATACATATAGCTGGTAGAGCAGGTCGTTAGGCTTCATGAAGCGGCAGTTGGCTGCAATGCCCAGGCGGTCTGCCAACTGGAGTTTCAGCCAGTTGTTCATACCTTCCGTTTGGGTAATAATATAGTGAGGCTGAAACACACTGTTGCCCGCATCCTGCAGGTCTTGTGCCAACCCGGATGATAAGCTATTGAGTGAGTTCGAAACTTTTAAAAACAATGCCATTGATAAATCCTTTGTTTAGACTCCGCCATTCCCGAAGCATGTTATTTAATTTGCATGCGCGTCTACTTCTCTGAATCTGGAGGCAATGCCAGAAGCTCTTTCTACAAAGCGTTCTGCCGCCATGAGGATTACTTCCGGTGTTCCCTGAACATACACTTTCTGTTTGGCACGACTCACCGCGGTGTACAGCAGTTCCCGTGTAAGAATGGGCACGTCTGTGGTATCCGGCAAAAGTACCAGTACTTCTCCGAATTCGGAGCCCTGGCTTTTATGGATGGTCATGGCGAAGGCCGTTTCCGCCTGGGTAAGATAGCCGGGTAATACCGCTTTCAGCGCCCCGGTGCTGTCTTCAAACCAGGCCATGAGCACCCCGTTTTCATCTGTCCGTATAATACCGGTATCTCCATTAAACAATCCGTGTTCATAATAGTTACGGGTAAGTATCACCGGACGGTTTTGATAAAACTCGGTATTGGCCTGAATCAGCCGTTTATCGTGCAAATATTTTTCTATTTGTTTGTTGACTGCGTACAGCCCTTGCGGTCCTTCTCTCACGGCGGTGAGTACACGTTGTGCATTTAGCAGCTTCAGTGCCGTGGGAATATCCTTTTCTTTTATAAATGTTTCGTAACCGGCAATAAAGTCTTCGAATAATTTTACAGATGCAGTAGGGTCAATGACTACCTGTTCATCTGCCGAAGGCGGGAAAAAAGAATGTATTACCGGTACATTATTGGCGATGATGGCCTTACTAAATTTACCAATGCCTGTGTTGCCGGTAAAACGGTGACTGCGCCTCAGTTCCACCAGGTGTTGAAATAGTGGATGGCTACTATCCGCGTTTTGGGTGGCAGGGATATGGCGTTGTTCATCTGCAATAAAACTGTTGATAAACTGACGCCGGGCAGCGGTAAAAAGGTTCAGTTTTTCCTGTGCCTGGCAGAGATCTCCAAACAGGCTACCTGCTTCTACGGAGGCCAGCTGGTCTTTATCTCCCAGCAAAATGAGGCGGGTACCAGGATGGATCGCTATCATCAGTTTAGCAAACAAGGCCACGTCAATCATGGAACACTCATCTACAATGACTACATCGTAGTTGAGCGGGTTGTCTTTGTTATGCCTGAAATATGGGCTGCCATTAATAGGCTTCAGCAACCGGTGAATAGTGGCTGGTTGCAGTAGCCGGAACTTTTCGGTAATGGTAGCATCTACTTCAATGGTGGTGCTGCGTAAACTTTCCGCCATACGGGCGGCTGCTTTACCGGTAGGTGCGGCCAGCGCCACTTTCAATGCGGGGTCGGTGGCAAACAGGATGGCCAGGATTTTAGCCACTGTAGTGGTTTTACCTGTACCCGGACCACCGGTAATGATGGTGAAATTATTTAATACACCGGTGATGGCAGCGGCGAGCTGCCAGTCGGCCGGATCGTTATCATCATTGATAGTGGTAGCTGTATTAAACAGTTTGCTGATCAGTGGTTGCTGGCTTTTCAATAATGCCATTCTTTCCGCCAGCAATGCCTGCTCTGTTACCAGGAACTGTTTGATGCGTTGCAGAAATTCCGTTTCATACCTGAAGTATCGTTGCAGGTAAAGCCTGTTCTGATAAATAACGAAAGGTTGTTTGTCGTTGCCATGCGTACCTACTACTGGAATGGTTTCCAGGATGCTGTTGCTGGTTTCTATTTTCTGGTAGGACTCTGGCAGGTTTTCCTGTTCTTCTTTTATTTTATCGAGATGCAGACAGATATGTCCTTCGCTCCCTTTTTTTGATAGTAGATAAGCATACGGTTTCAGCGCCGGTATATCAAAATACTCGGCAAATTGTTGATGTACATCGTTCAGCGTGGGTATGTTTCGCATTCTTATCCGGACACTTGAAAAGATTAAAGTACGACTTTTTCTGCTTCGGTTGAAAGGCTTATATTGCTTTTAATCTATAACCTATATACTGTATACTATGTCAAAGAAATGGCACATTTTAAGTGCGTTATTGTTAGTTGCCTTTTTACGTGTTAACGCCCAGCAGAATTTAGAAAGAAAGCCGAGTCAACTGAGAGCAAATTTTTCCGTTCTTGGATTGGGTGCAAATTACGAATTGCGATTGTTAAAATTCACCACACTTAACCTGGATGCAGAAGTTGGAATGGGGGTGAGTTATTCCTACAGTGATTATATGGGATCAGATTGGGGATATGCTATTGTACCGGATTTTTCAGTTGGGATAAGACAATACTATAATATTGCACGCCGCGAAAAGAAGGGAAAACGTATTGACAATAACTCCGGCAATTTTTTTACGGTGAGGGGTGGTTATATGGCTAATCCTATTGCTGCCAATGATTATTATGAAGGTAACTATGCTTATTTCGTGCCTGCCTGGGGAATGCAGCGCAGTTGGGGTAAGCACTTTAGTTTTGAAGCCCAATTTGGTATCAGGTTTAGCCCGGTAGAATATGAAAATGGTGCTATTAATGCGCTGGATGCACGTTTAAAGGTCGGGTATGTAATTTGGTAATGTTGTAAATTAGCTGCTTAAAAGGAGTCATATGTCGTCCAGGATAATTAAGCAGGTAATAGTGATGCGCAAGGATCTGAACATGCGCAAGGGAAAAATGATTGCTCAGGGAGCGCATGCTTCTATCGCGTTTCTAACGCGGCATGCCACGATCGAAGGGCATACATTACAAACCAATCTGAGAAATCCGGAAGAAGTATCTGAATGGATGACGAAAGGGTTTACCAAAATTTGTTTGTCGGTGGACTCGGAAGAAGACCTGGACCGGGTATACCAACAGGCGGTTGAAGATGGGTTAAATGCTACGCTGATAACAGATTCGGGGTTAACAGAATTTGGAGGGGTGCCTACTAAAACCTGTTGTGCTATCGGCCCTAATTTAAACGAGGAAATAGATCGTATTACAAAAGATTTGAAGTTGCTTTAATCTTCGTCCCCTACTACGTCTGTTTCAATGACTCTGCCTACCTGTCCATCTTCCAAACGTACTTTAATACCGCGGGAATGATAGGCGGCAGAGGTCAGTAAATCCTTTACGATACCATAGGTTTTTTTACCGCTGCGTTGATCTTTTTTAAGGATGATGGCCACTTCCAGGCCTGGGTATACATCTTTTCTATATTGTCCGTCCATTATTTTATTTATGCTTATGCTGCAAAGCTAGAAAAATTATGCTGAATTAATGGCTAAAGGCACCACCCTTTTGGTAGTGCCTTTTCGCTTATTTAGGGATAAATATTTGCCTTAGCTGATCAATCAGTACACCGTTTCCGCTTACGCTGATGCTGTTGATCTTTTCTGCGATTTTTTCCACATATTCCATTTCCTTCAACTTAAACAGCATCGGGTTGTCTTCCATCAGTTTGGCGGTATTCAGCAAACTTCTGGTGCTGGCTGTTTCTTCTCTTCGCATGATGATATTGGCTTGTGCCTTCTTTTCAGCTACCAGTACCTGGTTCATGATTTCCTTTACATCGCCCGGCAGGATGATATCGCGGATACCAAAGCTGGCGATGGTGATACCCAGGCTTTCCGCCTTAGGCGTAACAGCTTGCATGATATAAGGCGCCAGTGCATCTTTCTTTTCCAGCAATTCATCAAAATTCAGTACGGCGATGTATTCTCTCAGCGCCAGCTGGAACAGGATGTAGAGCTGTCGTTCGTAGTCCTTATTTTGCAACAGGGCCTTGTTGATATCTACCACCCGGTACTGTGCCCATGCGTTGATTCTCAGTGCTGCTTTGTCTTTGGTCAGGATTTCCTGACCATTGATTTCTGCCTGCAGTTGCCTGGTATCAATTTTAGAGATGGTGATAGAGATGTTATTCCTCCACCAGAAATAGATGCCAGGATACAGCGTCATAGAATATTTACCATCGATGAGCAGGATCGCCTGTTCGTGACTTTCCACGCTATAGCTCCTCACATAAGGGGCTACCAGCCGGTGGCAAAGTGTGGACCGGTCTATGTTTTCCGTGATGGCTATCTTGGAGATATCCGCGCGGATAAACTTGTAGTCGATCATATTTTTCCAGAAGGTGTATCTACCTGCGGTCAATACCTGCTTCAGCAATCCATTTTCGTAATGCAATACAATTTCTGTTTCGCTTACTTCTACTACGTGCAAAGCGGCGGTGATTTCTGGGTCTTGCAGGAGTATGTTCAGCTCCAGGGGAGCAACAAAAGGTTTGTTGATATCGAAGATTTCCACGTCTTCGTTAATCAGCCAGTGTCTGCCTTCCTGCAGCATTCGCTGATATGCTCCGTTCTTAAATATCAAGCCTCTTTCGTAGGCGTTGATGGTTACTCTTTTCATTTTCCTTTTCTTTTGGGGTTGTTAAAAAAAGCCAGCGCTGTTGTCCATTCTGCCTGCACGGAAACAGTTGTCAATCTACCGTTATTCATCAGTTAGGGCGGAAGTGCTAAGTGATGGTAATGGTATGATGTATATACCTGTTTTCTGGTGTTGGCAAAACTGCCGGTATCACCCTTTTGATGATGTGGCTGGACCTACAGCCCTGGCTTTTGTTTGTTGTTTGGTTGCTATTTTCAGTAGCAGTTTTTAACAGTTTTTAAGACTGTCTCCTGAAAGGGAGTTATCCATTGCTCTGCCGCTGAGCTACCGTTTTTCAGACGGACGGGATTCGAACCCATGACCCATAGACGATTTGGGCGAGAGCAGTGTCTTGAGGCAACAGCATACAACACGTTACTACGGCTGCACTGCAGGGCTTTGTGAAACCCTTGCCTGGTTTGCGTTCAACGACATCAATTCTCGTCTTCCCGTTGGGGAAGGATTTTAGTAAATGCTTTTCATTTACCTGGTGGATGAAGCAGGATTCGAACCTGCACTGGCGGTACTTCAAGCCGCTGCTCTACCATTGGAGCTATACATCCTTTTTAGTGTGAGTTGCAGGATTCGAACCTGCTAAGCCTGTTAAGGCGATGGTTTTACAGACCATTGCGACACTCCCGCTTCGCTGTACTCACCTTGGGGTTTCCTGTTTTTGGGTTAACAAATTTGGGGTTAACCTCATTTCGACAACACTCTTGGGGGTTAATACTCTTTTAGGGTTAACGTTCTTTTTGACAACACTTTTACCGTTAGTGTTTTGGGAGTTAACACGCTTTCCGGTTAACAAATTTGGGGTTAACACATTTTGGATGAACAAAATTTGGGTTAACAAACAGGGTTAACAACATTGGTTCTCGGGGTGCAGGCGGGGCTTGAACCCTGATCTTCCGGTTCACAGCCGGATATTCTCACCATTGAACTACATGCACCATTTACAAAAGTTGGCCAGACCGGATTCGAACCGATAACTCGCTGCATATAAGGCAGATGCTCTACCAGTTGAGCTACTGGCCGTTTTTTTGCACAAAAAAAACCGGGCGTTTATAACGACCGGTTTTTACGTTGTACATAAGCAGTTACTTATGTTCGTTGACACCTGGGTCGTTGATATTTTTTTGCATAGGGATACCATATCGATAACAGTTGTTTGTTATGATCACAGTTAAACCGTATGCTATGAATATGCGTTTGCATGCTTAATTGTTTCGTTATAAATACAAATAAAAAGCCCCGCAATCTCTTGCGGGGCTTATGTTATATTGAATTCGTTTTATCAACTATTCTGTAGCATAACATGCCCCGCACCTTGTATAGTCCTCCACGTGACTAAACCGGTTTTTTGTTTGTATGTGTAATATTGAGCGGTACATGTTTTATGATTTTTTTAACAGTGCAAAGATGGATATATTTTTTTAATATCTCCAAATTTTTTTGAAAAATATTTTTTAGCTAGATAAGTGAGGAGGATTAGCCATCACTTTTTTTGAGAAAGATGTGATCTCCTTATTTGTAATTTTCTGGTGGTTTTTGTGAATGAATTCTTAATGAAATTAGAAGTGTTATTTAACTTGTATTAAGTGTCGATTAACAAACCATTAACCGATGCATCCCTTTCAGAATGGGTGTTTCAGCGTTTTAATCTTTTTTGTTTAAAATCCGGCATACTTAGAAAATTACTCGCTTATTTTGTGTGTATGGTTATTATTTTGATAACCTTAGGGTACACCAACCAATCGCAGGAACGCCTAAAAAGATAAGCGCAACCATTATCCGTATAGCATTCTTCGAATTGTAAAATGTGCTTTTTGTCGGGATTCATTTCTTTTACAATACAGTAATATCTTATGAAATATCGCATCCTGCATGCAGACGATGATACCCTTTTCTCCCGTATCGTAAAACAAGTTTTACAGCAAAATGGCTTTGAAGTTCACAGTGCATTTGACGGTGAACAGGCATGGCTGCTTTTCAACCAGATGAGCTTTGATAGTTGTTTGCTGGATATCCAAATGCCGCATCTGGATGGAATCGGTCTGGGTGAAAGAATCAGAAATGCAGATAAACAAGTACCTATTGTGTTTCTATCAGGCGAAGATCCTGCAATAGTAGCTGCGGAAGTATTTGGGAGAGGTGGTGGCAATGGCTACTTCACAAAAACACTCAACATCAGACAATTATCTGCCCTACTAAATCTGCATCTTAATCAAAGAATACAATGAAGGATATAGGGATATTTAAACTTGACTTAAACAGTTTAATACTTACCGGACCTCGAACTGAAACGAAGTTGTCGCCTTATATGAGTAAACTGTTGATTTACCTTTACGATAATGTTAATAGAACACTTAGCATGGAAGATATTCTGCTGAATGTATGGGGCGGAAAAGAAGGCGCAAAGAAGTCGCTTTACGTTTATATTCCCAGGCTTCGCGGAATACTTGAAGAAGATGACAGGCTCGAACTGGATAATGAATATGGCAAAGGTTATGGAATAAGAGAACACAGAATTAAATAGGTGTAGTATGTTTTCCTAACAAAATACTTTCTTATATTTGATATCTGTTTCGTAGACCCAAAAGAACCGTTAGCCATATTTTTAAAAACTCAAAAAACAATTACCATGAAACTCCACAGAACATTACATCATCCTGATGGTGGGCGTTCATTAGCAGAATATGAAATCAGAGAAAACAATGTTTTTACAACCATACACCATGCAAAGGGCTCCAATTCCCTTCCCTGGTATGAGGTCAGGGACAATAAGCTATATCCTACCACGCATCATCCGGAAGGCAGAAGCTCCTTTCCCTGGTTTGAAATTACTGGAAATAGTATAACCCCGTCAATCCACCATCCGAAAGGCTGGGATGGGTTGCCCTGGTACAAGATTATGTGAAAGTAAGTAAGGGTTTACTGACGGGCCTGGCATTTAGTTGCCGGGCTTTTTTTATGAATTTATTATCTGGTCATGTGTATCAGGGTACGAGATATTTAACCATTGAATGCACTTTTCCATATTTACTTCAATGCCTTCGTGAACCAGATCTACAAAAGGGGCAGGTATCCAGGCCAATAATACTGGACCATCAGAAGTATTAAAGAGGTGAAACCAAGTATCGATAGGTGGGCAACTGTAATCGTCGAGAAAGCCATCTGTTTCATCGGTGGCTGCGCCATCAAATAAATTCCAGTCCATCATGAAGGCGAGTATCTTCCCTGCTTTGTCGATGTCCTGGTGTGCGAAGTGAGTTTCCTCTTTTCTTTTAAAATCCATCTGATAGTCAAAGACGTCCGCTATCAACATTCCTGTTTTATCATCATATGGTTTTTTTCGCCATTGGACCAATGGGGATCTGTCTGCTTCTATGTAATAGAACAGGTGGCTGGAGGGAATAGTTCGCAGAAGTGGTCTATGGCGAGCATAGGATTAGTGGATTCCTGCTTGGATAAGTGGGTGTGATTGAAAAATGGTTGAGAGGTTTGCATAACAATAGATTTTTTGATATCGAAAATTTGCATAAAAATATTAGGGCTATTTAATTCCTTAATAAATATATTTGTATACTTACTAGGGCTATTTTTTAAAATCATTGTGAAGATTATTCTGCCTAAGTTGATGAAAATATGCTTTAACAGCGTTTTTATGAGCGATAAAGTATTCAATAGAATAAAGGCGGTATTGGCTGAAAGAGGAAGAGCGAATAAATGATTAGCAGAAGCACTGGTGTGAATATTAATACAGTGTCTAAATAGTGTACTATAAAATACAACCTTCGGTTGAGACTTTGTTTGAGATTGCAGAGGCATTGGACGTGGAAGCGAGGGAGCTTCTGGTGCTAAGAAAAAGTAAATAACCCCTCTGCAGAAATTTTTAACCCACGATGCAATACAAAGAAGAACTTGATCTCCTGCGTCAACAAATCCCCATCGGTATTCGTCATGGAGGCAACCTACTTATTAAAACTAATGGCAACATAAATGAGGCGCGTCGTTTATTTGAGGACGAACTCATAGAAATTATTGTCAGTAAAACTGCTGTTTCACAGGAAGACGCTCATAAGCATTTGATCACCGCCGATTATGATATCGCCAAAACGCTTATCAGTATTGACGAATCGCGATTTACCTTGCCAGAACGGATATTGCGTAAATCGAAAGATAATAAGGAAGACGCGCTAACCTTATTAGCGCGAAACCTGGAAGATGCTAAGCGTATAAAGCGTGGGTACTGGCTCACTCTTGATCAATTGCAAGATTTGTCGGCAGTGCAGTATTGTTTATTGGTAGTAAAGGAGTGGCTGGATTATGAAGATTACGAGGGATTTGATACAGCTATGTACTTTTACCTGGATATTGTTGCTGCCCAAATTGAAACAGAGCTGTTATTACCTGAAGTGGCGGATTGCCTCCGTATAGCGAGGAAACGAAGTGACGAGATCGTTGCGCAATACAAGTTTGCTGAGAAGCCATCATTATTAGGTAATATGCTTAATGAAGATAAAAGTTTTATGAGGAGTGAAAGTGCATTTAAGAAAGCAAGGCCGGTTATTATAGATAGGCTTTATGAGCTGGTAGTGAATAATATTGGGAAGTTTGTCTGAAGCTGCCAACTTAATCAAAGCTACCAAGGAAGCCTACTGATGTTTTTATCCCCGACTAAATTTATTAATCCTTTTTTCCGCGAGGATGTGTACCGCGAGTTTGAATGGATCAATATATTTTCGCTGTAAACCAATTGAAAGTAGAGCGAGCAGAGTAATGAGGGGGAATACAATTAGATTAATAAGTTGTTGCGCATATACATTCGGAGTGGGTAGTTTATAAAATAGAATAAACGAAATGAAAAGCGAAAGGAATGATAGGGTTGTTATGAGGACAAATTTTTCAGTCGATTTTATTAACTTTTTTTCTTTATTCGTAAACTCTAATTTGGGCTGTCTAATATTCGTCCAATCTATATATTTCTGAACTTTTTTTACCTGTGACCACCTCTCTATATTGTATTCTTTTTTTATGTACCTAAAGCCTGTGATTCTATTGCTATTAGTGCGTATTCCAGAGTCTTGAAAAAATTGTTCTTCATCCAGTAGCTCTTTTGTATCACGTATTTCATCGGCACTGCCATTATATTTTTTAAGAAAGAATATCCGATCTCTATAGACTTCAATTTTTTTCTTCGAGTTATAGTCAAGAATAAAAGAGAAAAGCCGACTGCTTAGTGATATTAATAGGCCTGCATTCATGATTTTTTATTTTAAAATGATAATCATGAATAAATTTAGAAACGGAAGGGCTTATAACAGTTAATGAATTCTTAAGCTTTAAGGCTTTACATTCCTTATTCCACAAACTCCCTGCTCTTCAAATACAACTTTACTAATAATTCTTCCTGTATCTTTATCCCCCGCCTACTCAATCCGTCTTCCCGCTGTCGAAGAAATACATCCAACATCTGCTTTTTCACATCTGCATTTGCATAATGAATCGCTCTGTGACAATTCGGGCACAGCGCAATAATATTTTCGGGTACATCAAGACTATACTTGAAATTATCCTGAAATTGCATTGGTATTAAATGATGGGCCTCTACAAAGTGATTCCCCGATTTAGCATTGATGAAAGTTTCATGATGCGATTTATGCTCGCATCTATGTCCTGCATTTTCTAACGCTTGTGCGGAATAACTAGCATTTCTTTTCCACGTCTCCCCAGTATTGGCCCTTTTAGAGCCCTTGGGGACAGGTCCTATTGGCGGCTTTTCAGCAGCAGTATGTTGTATTTCATCTTGAAATATTTCTTCTTTGGATCTAATTTCGATGTTCAAGATATTTGCGCCTACTAATCCCTTCAGTTCTTTATAAACTCCTACTAAATTGCGCAAATCGTCTACTAATTCGGCGTCAGATGGTAGGTTGTCAGCCTCGTATACCTTGGAACAAATAGCGCCTAGCTCATAACCTCTACCTAATGGTCGTGTAGCATTTAGCACCGGTGTTTTGAAAGAAAACCCTTCGGCAGATCTAATGATATTGCGAATTTTAGCAGTATTGATGGCTATTTCATTTTTCCCATTTTTAACACCATATTGATCCTTGTACTGTGTCCATGCCTGTTCAAGGGTTAAGTACACCCTTTTCATGTTGGCCTCAAATAGGTAGACAATATAATACCCTTTCTGTGCGGAAGTGGTGATCTCAGAGTCGAATATACATAGATGTGGAACTTCCGGCATATTCCCCTTACCTATCGAACCGTCGAATAAGTAGAGATCACTTAGACTGCTTGCATTTTTGAATTTAATGGGTAATTCCTTTTCCAATTTGTTAAAGGTGAATAGGGAACTTAGCTTTTTGTCTTCTAGGGCAGCATATATCTCCTTATCCTCTAAATAATGTTCCAATACATCTTCAAACAATTCTCTAATCATAACGATGGACGATAATGGGTATTTTGAAATCTTACAGTAATTCTCAGTATGATTCTTAAAATTACAAATTCCCTTTCAAAACCCACAATTGCAAATCCCCCCTATTCTCCCTAAATTTACCCCAATGCATACCGGCGATCCACAACTCTCCCATCACCAACTAAAGTCATTATTTGACCTGTTATACCTGCGCCTATGCCGTTTCGCAGATCAAATCATCGCCGATTCCGCCGCTGCAGAAGACATCGTCCAGGAGGCTTTCATCAAATTCTGGCAACACAATGCGGATGTAAAAGATCTAAAAGCCATTAAAACATTTCTGTATGTAATGGTGAGAAACGCATGTCTGAACCACCTTAAGCACCAAAAGGTGGTAAAGAAATTCGAGCAAACGCAGACGGAGGTGGCCGAAGAAGCGGCGGTACTTAAAGCGGAAGTATGGGGAGAAGTGTATAGAGCAATTGCTTCGCTGCCGGAAGGCTGCCGTAATGTTTTTAAGCTCAGTTACCTGGAGGGGTTAAAAAACCAGGAAATCGCTGATGAACTGAAAATTTCCATTAACACCGTAAAAACGCAAAAAGCCAGGGCGTTAGAGTTATTAAAGTTAAGATTAAAGCCGGAAGCCTTTCTGGCATTATGTCTCCTCGTTTCAGAAAAATATTTTTAGGTCTTTCACCCATTTGCAATCAGTAGATTGTTTATAGATATAGTAGCACATGGAATCATACAACCACCTGTATCACACGTCCCGGTTAATAGTGAAGTATTGGGATAATACGTTATCTGAAGAAGAGAGCGTGGAGTTGGAGGCATGGATAGCCGTGACTGAGGGTAATAGGTTGTTGTTTGAGGAATTGAGCAAGGAAGAGGTGTTAAAGGAGGAGATGCAGGCAATGGGGAAATATCATCCGCAGCAGGCCTGGGATCGTATTGAGGGCGAGGTGATGGTGAAAAGGATGGTACCCTGGGGACGGGTGGCCGCAGCCATGGCATTGATTATATTGGCTATTGGGGCGAAATGGTGGTATACCAACAGTATGGAGCCGCTAAGGCCGGTGATAGCGAAAACACAGCAGATGAAGGGAAGACCGGTGCTGATTATGGGTAATGGAGAAACGGTTGTGCTTAGCGGGACTAAAGACACGCTGTTAACAGAGCAAAGTGGTGCGAAGATTAGGCAGCAGGGCAATAAGCTGGAATATAAAGACGGCAGCGGGCCGTTAGTATATAATACCCTGCAAATACCGAGGGGAATGGATTATAGCCTTACACTGAGTGACGGCACACAGGTATGGCTGAATGCAGAGTCATCATTGCGTTTCCCGGTACATTTTACGGAGAATAACCGGAGAGTATACCTGACGGGAGAAGCCTACTTCGCGGTGGCGCCTAATGCGGCGAAGCCTTTCAGCGTCACCGCCGGGCAAGTAGAAGTGGCGGTATTGGGAACGGAGTTTAATATCATGGCCTACGAGAATGAGCCGGCAGTACAAACGGCTTTAGTCAGTGGCAGTATAAAAGTAAACACGACGATATTGCAGCCAGGTTGGGTTGGTGTTACGAGTAACGGGAACACCACTACGCAGCAAATGGATATCACTGCGTTGACAGGTTGGAAAAGAGGGATGTTTGTATTCAGGAATGATGATATCAGTACTGTATTGCACCAGTTAGAGCGCTGGTACGATGTAACGGCAGTATATCCAAAGGGGAAAGCGGGTAGCCAGCATTTCACCGGCGCCATGAAGCGCTATAATAATATAGAACAGGTACTGGAGCTATTAAATCAAACTGGGGGAGCCAATTTTAAATTGAGTGGAAGACAAATAAACGTAGCATTTTAATCAACAACCAACCAGTGTAATTGTCAGAATGATACCCGGAACGTTACGGGTAGATGATTGTCATGCTCGCTGAGCCAAAATCTCTTGTAGTCAATGAAACGATTGTTCGTATTACTGCTTTGTATGCAGTATATAGTGCCGCTATGTGCGCAGTCAGTTACGGCGAGCCTGCAGCATGTGTCCGCAGAGAAAGCATTTGCCGTTATTCAGCAACAGACCGGGTACGAGTTTTTATATAATAACGAGTCGGTAAAAAAGGCGGGGACTATCAGCCTTTCGGTAAAGCAGGCAACGTTGGAAACCGCTTTACAGCAGTGTTTTAGCCAGATCCCTTTTACCTGGAAGGTGGTGGACAA
The DNA here is from genome assembly GCF_052114225.1 of Chitinophaga sp. RAB17. Classification (NCBI taxonomy): domain Bacteria; kingdom Pseudomonadati; phylum Bacteroidota; class Chitinophagia; order Chitinophagales; family Chitinophagaceae; genus Chitinophaga; species Chitinophaga sp. RAB17. The sequence continues at coordinate 151,966 of NZ_JBFREI010000002.1, forward strand.
AACGATTGTAGTAACGCCTAAGCCGGTAGCAGCCACCGCAGAGTACACCATCAGCGGTCGGATATTGTCCCTGGATAGTAAGCAGCCATTGATTGGTGCCACTATCCGTGTGAAGGGTACTGATAAAGGTGCTACCAGCAACAGCAGCGGCGCGTTTGCTATTACGACCGGGATGCAGCATCCGCTTTTACAGGTGTCATTTCTGGGATATATTACGAAAGAAATCAGAGGAGAAGAGGAACAAATAATTTATCTGGAAGAAGATAAAAAGAAACTCAATGAAGTAGTAGTCACTACGGGCTATATCACGCTCCCGAAGGAACGCGCTACGGGCTCTTTTTCGCAGGTAGATAAGTCACAGTTGGATAAACGCATCACCACCAATATCCTCGATAAACTCGAAGGCCTCAGTACAGGCTTGTCTTTTTCAAGAAGTGTGACGTCCGATAAGCCTAAGCTGAGCCTACGCGGCCGCAGTACCTTGTTCTCTGAAGATCAACCTCTGATTGTAGTGAATGGTTTCCCGATAGAAGGTGATCTGAATAGCATCGATCCCGATGATGTGGAAAGCATCACCATCCTGAAAGACGCAGCAGCGGCATCTATCTGGGGTGTTCGGGCAGCCAATGGCGTGATTGTGATCACCACCCGCCAGGGTAAATTGAATCAGCGCCCTTCAGTGGAAGCAAGAACAAACATCGTTTTTGGGAAGAAGCCCGACTACAGTCAGCTGCATTTAATGAGCACCAGTGATTATATAGATGCCCAACAGATATTGTTTAAAGCAGGTAGATTTAATAACCTGTTTTCTGTTGGCAGCAGGCTGCCTATCCCGGAAGCAGTGCAGATCTGGAAAGATGAAAAAGACGGAAAGATCAGCAGCGACATCGCTGCACAAAAAGTAAACGCACTCCGTAGTATCGATATCCTGGATGATTACAGTCGCTTATTTACCAGGAATACTTTAACACAGCAGTACCAGGTAAATGTGAGTGGCGGTGGTGAAAACATGCAGTATTATCTATCTGCAGGATATGATAAAAACGCCAACTACATGGTAGGCAATGATTATGAGCGCTTCACGCTGAATACCAGCAACACCGTTCGTGTAACAAAAAAGCTGGAACTCAGCATCGCTGGACAGCTGTCTCAAGGCAATGCCACCAACCCTTTTGATGTAACAGGTAGTTCTGCTTTCGATATCATCAGCGGATCACGCAGCGCCACAAATGTAAGCGCGCAGATTCCTTCCCCCTACTCCAGGCTGGTAGATGATAACGGTAATGCGTTAAAAGTACCTTGGTTTTATAATGATGCATTTAAGCAACATGGATATGATCAGGGATTTCTGAACATGGACTACTCCCCGCTGACAGAGTACCAGCTAATGAACCGGCGTGAAAAAAGTATGGCCGTTAACGTTAGATTGGGTGTCAACTATGAAATCATTAAAGGCTTAAACCTGGATCTGAAATACAACCTGGAAAAGAACAACGGATCAGACAGAAATCTGCAGGATCAGAACACGTTTATGGTAAGAGACAATGTAAATCTCTTTTCAGAAACAATGCCTGATGGTGAGTTGGTGCGGCATCTGCCACTGGGCGATATTTTAACGCTGGCGAAAAATGATCTTACGGCGCAAACATTCAGGGGGCAGTTAAACTTCAATCGTAGCTGGCGTCAAAAGCATGTGGTGGCGGCTATTGCAGGTGCAGAGTCAAGAGAAATTCTGAGAGAAGGGAACCGGCAGCGCCTCTTCGGTTACAACGATCATACGCTGCAATTTGCGGATGTGGATATGGTCACACAATTCCCGAACTATTTCGGTTTCACCAATTCCATCGGTAGCTCGCTGGGAGTAGGTATCCCTGTAACTTATATAAAAGATCGTTTCATTTCTTACTTTACCAATGCTTCCTATACTTATCTTAACCGCTATACGTTATCCGCCAGCGGCCGTGTAGATGGTTCTAATCTTTTTGGCGTACAGCGAAATCGTCGCCTGAATCCATTGTGGTCAGTAGGTGCCGCCTGGCAGGTGCAGCGAGAGAAATTCTTTCATGCGGATTGGGTGGATATGCTGAAATTGCGTGTTACCTATGGTTTCAACGGCAACATCAACAAAACGGCTACAGCTTATACTACGGCTAATCTCCTGCCATCAGGTGAAAATGCTACTTCTTATATTCCATATGCGAATATTATTAATCCTGCCAATCCTAACCTGCGTTGGGAAAAAGTGGGGCAAGTAAACCTCGGGGTAGACTTCGCACTCTTTCACGAGTCGCTGAATGGATCGTTGGAGTATTTTAACAAGCGCGCACAGGATCTTTTTGGAAGTGCTTTCCTGGCACCTTCTACCGGCTTTAATAGCATTAGTAGCAACATTGCCGCGATGCGCACACATGGTTGGGAGCTGAAGCTGGACTCCCGTAATATCAGCACAAATAATTTCAGGTGGAACACCACCTTGATGGTGAGTGTGGCAAAAGATAAGGTGACGAAGTTTTATAACACCGGCAGCAGCATGAATCCCTCGCTGTTCCTGTTATATGGCGGCCGCGATGATGACGATCGTTCTACCTATTTGCCGGTTGAGGGATATCCCCTGTTTGGTCTCTGGGCTTATCCATGGGGCGGACTGGATGCTAAAGGAAATGCTTCCATCATAGGTCCTGACGGTAAAGCCATCAGGGATCGTTTGGAGGCAGGACGCATCTATGATAACATTTATAAAATGAAATACATGGGCGCGGTGAATCCACCGGTGTTCGGCAGCGTGGCCAATACCTTTTCTTATAAGCAGCTGAGTGTTACGGTGAATATCCTGTATAAACTGGGACATTATTATCGTGGCAGCGACCCGGGATATTTTACGATGGCGGCTATGTACCAGCGCGGCCCGGATATCTTTAAAGACCGCTGGAAACAAGTCGGTGACGAAGCGAAAACAAATATTCCGGCCTTTACTGGTGTGAGAGCGCAGGATCGGACGAACAATGATTTGTACCAGTATTCAGATGTGAATGTGAATAAAGCGGATCATGTGCGCTTGCAGGACATATTATTAAGTTACGACATCACCCGGCAAACGGTTGCCAGCCTGCCGGTGAGCCGTATCACCCTGTATGCACAGGCCAGCAATCTGGGTATTATCTGGAGAGCAAATAAAAATGGAATAGATCCGGACTATGCACCACAAACATTTTCTTCAGTGATGCCGCCGGTGCGCACACTGGCAATAGGTGCCAAGGTAGGTTTCTGATCACATCAAATAATTAAGCAATGAAGAAGAATATATATATAGTATTTGCTTTTATAGTGGCGGCTTTGGCAGGTTGTAAAGATTACCTGGATATACAGCCCAAAGACAAACTCATTCCTTACGGCGTAGAAGATTTTCGTTTATTGCTCGATGATCAGTGGACCATGACGCTAACACCGGGCATAGGAGATATCATGACGGATGATTTGTTTTTAACGGAAGATCAATACGGAGATGTGCCACAGGACTACTTTCAGCGTACTTACACCTGGAGCAAAGACCTCTTCGCTCCGGATGACGATATACGGGACTGGAGCGCGCCATATAAGATAATTTTTTATGCCAACACCATCAAAGAAGGATTAAGAGCAAATCCGGCGGGATTGCAGGAAGCACGTAACCAGGTGGAAGGGGAAGCTGATTTTTATCGCGCTTACGCCTACTTTAACCTGTTGAATACTTTTGCAAAACAATACAATGTTGCCACATCAGGTAAAGATCCGGGTGTGCCACTTCGCTTATCTTCTGATGTAACGGCGCCGGTTACACGTAATAGTGTAAAGGAAGTATATGCACAGATACTTACAGATGTGAATGATGCCATAAAACTATTGCCGGTAAAAGCAACGTATAAAACAAGACCATCCCGCGCCGCAGCCCATGCGCTGGCAGCACGTATCTACCTGCAGATAGGGGATTACGATCGGGCCATGGAACAGGCTACTGCCGGCCTGTCTCTCCAAAATACTCTGCTGGATTATAACAAGGTGGATCCGGAAAACAGCCCTTTTGATGCCGTATTTCCGGTTACCATTGTGAGCAATCCGGAAGTAATTTTCATTTCATCGACTACAGGGATATATGCGAAAAATAATTTCATCTCTCCGGATGTTTATCAGCTTTATAATAGCCATGATCTGCGTACTTCTTTATTTTTCAGAGAGATGCCGGATCAGGGCGACTATCAGTTCATCGGTAGTTATAACGATGGCGGCAGTACGAATGTGCCGAATCCATTTTCCGGGTTTTCCGTGGCAGAATTATATCTCATCCGGGCAGAATGTTATGCACGTAAAAATGAAACCGGTAAAGCGATGGGAGATCTGAATACCTTACTGGTAAATCGTTTCGAAGCAGATGCCTTTCAGCCTCTAACAGCTGCATCTCCAAAGGAAGCACTGAAAATTGTGCTGAAAGAGCGCCGGAAAGAACTGATCTTCAGAAACCTCCGCCTCATGGATCTCAAACGTTTAAATGTAGATCCGGAATATGCCATAACGTTGACGCGTACACTGAATAATGAAACGTTCACGTTATTACCTGGAGATAACCGATACGTTTTTCCTATTCCTGCAAAAGAAACTTCCGCCACCCACCTGGAACAAAACCCAAGATAAATTATATATCATGCGAGTGATCATCGTTTTTCTCATAGCATTGATTACCACATCGGTAGTAAATGCGCAACAAAAGGTAGATAAATCTGTCAGAAGTAGTCTTACTTTAACAGCCTTTCAAAAAAAAGGAAAATTCCGGATCGAACAATTATCGACAGCAAAGAATGCGGTGCTGCGGAAAGCACCACCAGCGGCAATGCTGCCATTAGATAGCCTGGATCATATTACCTGGACAACAGATATCAGCGAGCCCGTTATTATTAATTTATTAATGATCGGTGAATCTGCAATGGCTTCGCAAAAAGTTTATCTGAAGCCCGGCGACTCTTTAAGCCTGGTGTTTAATGATCAGGACACTACGGCGCATGACATAATGATGGATACACTGCACTCTCATGCAGGTACACTGAACAACGCGCTGGCATGGTATGAATATACTACCAGTGCTTACGGAAAATCCATGTCGGATAGTTTTGATGCTAAACAGGCGTCTCAACCTTTCCTGGAACAACAGCTGAAGGCAATGGATAATGCATATGCAAAGGCACAACAGATCGCTGGTAATAATAATTATCTGAAGGCATTGCATGCTTTCAACATGATCAATAACCGTTACTATTGCTGGTGGTATTATGATGAGAATAACATTGTACCTGCTATCCCGGCATCGTTGATCGGCGCGGCTTATGATGATAAAGCCTTTGGGCTGTTGAATCAGCCTGTTTTTACAACATATATTCTTCCGGGAGAAGTGAAAGCAGGGTTCTTTTTTGTATACGATTGGATGCTCAAACAACGATTTAAAAAAGAGCGTGCTGCTATTACAAATGATAGTGCTAAAATCGCTTTCCTCGGAAAAAAAGCATTGCAGTTAAGTACTTATGCTGCCTTCAGGGAGCTGGTGCAATACTGGTATGTAAAGGATGTGTATTTCCCCTATGTGCAAAAAAGTCATTCCAGTTCGGAGCTGACCATTGCCCGCAAACTCGCTGCTGATGCTGCCCTGCCGGTGAAAGATACAGCCCTCCAGAATCGTTTGCAGCAACTGATTGTGACCATGGGTAATGTGTTACCAGGCACGCCCGGCCTCAATTTCGCCCTGGAAGATCATAAAGGTAAAATCTGGCATTTCAACGACCTCAAAGGAAAAGTAGTATACATCGATGTGTGGACTACCTGGTGTGGCCCTTGCCGCATGGAAGCACCGCTTTTTGAGAAAATGGCAGCAGACTACGCAGGTAAAGAAGTAGTGTTTTTAGGTATTTCAGCAGATAGACCTAAAGATAAAGCTACCTGGATAGAAATGGCCGGCCACAAACAAACCTTACAACTGTATTCCGGCGAAAAAACAGCCTTTATGCAGTACTACCAGGTTCCTGGCTATCCTACCTTTCTGCTCTTCGATAAAGAAGGAAAAGTAGTTACCGCCAATGCACCAAGACCCAGTTCAGAAGAGACCCTGAAGGCTGCTATAAATAAGCTTTTATAAACAGTTGATAGGGGTATAGCAGGCGCACCTGCGTTCTGCTTGAAAGGGGGATTACCTCTTCTTTCCGCCATAGGTTTTCTTAAGAGGAGGCTGTCTCAAGATAGGGAGATGGCCTCTTCTTATTTATACCCTGCCGCCTGCAATTCAAATAATTCTGCATAACGTCCTTTCTTTGCCAGCAGCTGTTCGTGACTGCCTATCTCTACTAATGCACCCTTTTCCAGTACCAGTATACGATTGGCCATGCGCACTGTAGAAAACCGATGAGATATCAATACAGCAGTTTTATCCCTGGTGAGATCTGCAAAGCGTAGGAATACATTGTATTCTGCGCGCGCATCCAGTGCGGAAGTAGGTTCATCTAATATTAGCAACTGGGCATCTTTCATGTAAGCCCTTGCCAGTGCTATCTTCTGCCACTCACCACCGGAAAGTTCTATGCCCTGGTTAAAGCGGCGTCCAAGCATCTGCTCATATCCCAAAGGCATTTTTTCTATAAGCGGATAAGCCAGGCTTTGTTTAGCCGCATCTTCAATCATAGGCTGGTTGCTGCTTTGCGCTATATTACCTACGGCAATATTCTGCGATACAGTCATCTGGTATCGCTGGAAATCCTGGAATATAACGCCCACCTGTGTACGTAATTCTTTCAGATCGTATTCCCGTAAGTCCACACCATCTAATAAAATCCGGCCTTCCACAGGATCGTATAAACGAGAGAGCAGTTTCACCAGCGTGGTTTTTCCTGCTCCGTTTTCTCCTACCAGCGCCAGCTTTTCACCAGCATGCAACGTGAAGTTCAAATGACGGATGGCCCATTTATCAGAGTTGATATATTTAAAACCTACATCTTCAAAAGTAAATCCCTGTTGTATAGGTTTGGGAAAGTTCCGCGGATGAATTGGCGCCACCATCTTAGGCTGTATCTCAAAATATTCAAACAGATCACGGAGGTATAAGGCGCCTTGTGTAACCGAGGAAAAGCGGATGAGAATCCCCTGGAAGGTTGATCGCAGCTGCCGGAATGATCCTGCCAGGAAAGCCAGGTCACCAATGCTGAGATGTCCGCTGATGGTTTGCATAATAATGATCACATAGGCGGCATAGTAGCCACCGGCACCTAATACGGCAAACGCGGTTCCCCAGACAGACTCCCTTACCTGCAGCACTTTTTTATCAGTATAAAACTTATCGGAGATCGCCCGGAACCGGCTGATCAGGAAATTGGAAAGATCAAATACTTTCACCTCTTTCGCTGTTTCATCGCTGGCGCCGAGGTAGCGGATATAGTCCAGCTCACGCCTGTCGGAAGTTTGCCCCCAGGCTAATTTATAATACAGATCATTGAAATGCGACTCGTTTAAAAACGCCGGTATCACGGCAAGCAGCAACAATAATATCAGCCACGGATTAAATAACACCAACCCCGCTGCCAGGAAAACAATAGTAATCATGTCCTGGACCTGGCTTAATACCTGTGCCAGCAGCACCGTTCGCCCGGATGTTTGTTGACGCGCGCGCTCCAGTTTATCATAGAATTCCGCATCTTCAAACTGGTCAAGATCGAGGGTAGCGGCATGTTCCATGATTTTTACGGAAGTATGGTTGGCGAAAAGATCGCCGAGTAATCCATCCAGCAGCGAAATTGCGCGACTCAATGCATCTGAAATAATCGCCAGCCCGAATTCAAACGCCACCAGCTGCCAAAGCCAGGTGCTGGAATGATGTGGATCTTTATTTAACTGTACTACCTGGTCTATGATTAGTTTACCAACATAAAGTAAGGATAATGGCATGGAAGATTGCGCCACTCTAAGTACACTGTTGGCTATCGTAAGGCCAGGACTCGTTTGCCACACCATGCGGAAGAATGCCGGTAGGTTACGTAACGCTGCCAGGCGCTCTTTAAAGGTTAATTTTTCGTCCTTGCCGGAACGTTTTTTTCTAGGGCTTCCCATTGCGCTCATGCAAGTAATTTACGAAAATTGTTTCTCCAAACCTGAAAGCCGCACGCTGGCTTAGAGAGCGCGACTATATTCAATTTCTACTTTCCAATGTTCATCTGATTATTAATCTCCGGTCGCAACGGACCAATTTTCCAGACCATCATATGTTTTTTACAACCTGGAGTTTATCTGCTTGCTAAGTTTTTTCTTTACATTTGAGCTCATGTGAAAAAATCGGGTTTGCTATGATTTTATTGATAAGTTTCCTTGTAATCTTTTGTAGTGTGGTGTTTGCGGGCGTTGTATACGCTATTAATGAGCAATCAAAACAATGGGCGAAGTCGGAAAATTAAAACTGCAGTTATACCGCAGCCACGAATACTAATTTAAGCCCAATCAATATGCTGTTATGCCGAAGTCTTTCCTGCCATGCGTTTTGCTGGCGTTGACCCTCCATGTTTCTGCACAAGACAATCATAAAATGGAGCAGGTGGAAAATAACCTGAAGCCCTGGTTTCAGCCAGAAGGTGCACCTGCCATGGGTTTTAACATCTATGACCGCATGAAGGCATATAACATACCTTCAGTTTCTATTGCGGTCATCGACAACGGAAAAATTTCCTGGGCAAAAGCATATGGCCTTGCAGATGTAGCGGAAAATAAACCAGCTACTACGCAAACTATTTACCAGGCTGCATCTATCAGTAAACCTGTAAATGCTATCGGGGTAATGAAACTGGTAGAAGGCAACAAATTGTCATTGGATAAAGATATTCGCGGTTATCTCAAAACCTGGAAATTTCCAGAGAACCAGTTTTCAAATAATCAAACCATCACCCTCCGGAACCTGATGAGTCATACAGCCGGACTAAATGTGCATGGATTTGGTGGGTATGAAGCCGGTACTCCCCTGCCGGATATTAATCAGATCCTTAATGGTGAAGCTCCTGCCAATAGCCCCAGGGTAGCTCCTATATATAAGCCTGGTGAAAGAGTGGAGTACTCCGGTGGCGGCACCACCATTATCAGGAAAATCATTGAAGATAATATCGATAAAGATTACGCGGGTTTGTATCAGAAGATGGTACTAACACCGTTGCATATGACGCATAGTACCTTTGTGCAGCCATTGCCGCCGGCGTTGGCCGTAAATGCTGCCACGGCTTATAAAGAAGACGGAGCGCCGCTGAAAGGCAAATATCATGTATACCCTGAAGTGGCGCCAGATGGCCTCTGGACAACCCCTTCGGATCTCGCTACGTTCGCTATTGGCATACAACAGTCGCTGGACAGCAGCAAACATAGCTTCCTCCGGCCAGCTACAGTACGAACCATGTTAACGCCCGTTACGCCGCAGGAAAATAATGCCCTCGGTTTTTTTATTGAGACTACGGATACAGAAAAATTCTTTCAGCATAGTGGAGGCAACGAAGGATTCAGATGTATGTTGTTCGCTGGCGAAACAAACCACCAGGGGGTAGCGGTGATGATCAACTCAGACAACGGCGGCATTTTAAGGGAAATTGTAAATGCGGTGGCTGAAGTGTATGGCTGGAAGAACTTCTACAAGCCAGTCATCAAAAAGATAATCAACCCTGCCACAGACAGCCTCCAGGCGTACACCGGCAAGTACCTCATCAAAAACCAGGATCTGAACCTGTATCTGGAATTTGTTGTGCAAAACGGTCTTCCCGGTTTGATCCGCTCAGATAGAAAGGTCTGGGAGCAACTTTATTTCACAGATGAAAGCAATGCTTTCCTGCTTTCAGAACAGTTTAATTTCCGGTTTACCCGCAATGCCAGCAGCCAGATAGACCATATTGTTATTTCAAATAGCAATGTTAGCATGAACGCCCAAAGAGTAACTGCAGAATAATTAACACAACAGTAGAGGGATGTGCATTTCTGATGCGTCATACCTTCGTACTGTAGCTTTTAATTATTTAGTAATTATTGATATGCGTGAAAAAAGGAATGTGCTGACTTATCTGGCGGAAAAGGAATGGCTAATCATGTCTTTATGGTTCGGACTGGCCTTCCTGGGCGCTGTCATGGAGATATCCAGAGGTAATATTAATAATTTTCTAATATTTAAGAACGTATTTTTCCACCTCATTCATCAGCAACCTTTATACATTCAATACCCCGCTGAGTATTATGATGTAAACCTTTATGGCCCTGTATTCAGTATCATGATTGCCCCATTTGCCGGTCTGGATACTCACCTCGGAGCCATGCTGTGGGCAATGACAGGTGCTGCTGCACTTTTTTATGCTATCCGCCAGCTACCCCTTACCCGCATGCAGCAAAACATCATCCTGCTGTTATGTACCCAGGAGCTCATGGGCGCCAGTGGATGGTTCCAGCTAAACCAATTTATAGGCGCTTTCATTATACTTACTTTTACTAATACGATCAAAGGAAAAGAGCTGTGGGCTACTTTCTTCATTGTATTAGGTACGCTTACCAAATTTTATGGCATCGTGGGACTGGCATTTTTCTTTTTCAGTCCTAATCCAAGACGCTTCATCGGAGGGCTAATCCTGTGGGGCGCGGTAATGTTTGCCTTGCCTATGGCTATTTCTTCTCCTCAGTATATCATCAACTGCTACTTTGAGTGGTATGCGGCACTGGTACATAAAAATGCCCTGAACGTAGGAGACAATGCTATCTTCCAGGATATTTCAGCCGGCGGCTTTATCAAACGGGTGTTTCATATTCCCTGGTTAAACAGCCTGGTAGTGCTGATTCCGGCAGTAATCTTATTCGGGTTGCAGTATACACAACTGAAATATCGCTACAACTCCCGTTACCGTTTATATATTTTATGTTCTACTTTAATGTTCCCGGTACTCTTTAGCAGTAGCTCGGAATCGCCCACCTATATCATTGCTATACCAGCCATCTGTATCTGGTACGTGATGCAGCCGGCAACTAAGTGGAATAATATATTTATCTTTTTTGCCATCCTGTTTGTGAGCTTCTCACATTCTGATCTGGTAACTCCCTGGGTAAGAAAAAATCTGGCGGTACCTTATGCCCTGAAAGCCTTGCCCTGCCTGGTGTTATGGTTAATGATCGCATATGAGATCTATACCCGTAAATTTTTGTTGAAAAAAGAACATGCTCCCGCGCCTGTACAGGAATTGAAGGCCATCGCCCATTTATAAAAAAATTAACTAAAAAAGTAATAATCAGGCCGTAAATTGCCAGATTATTAAAGGTTTTTGATTATGAACACGGGATTCAAGATAGGTGGCGCACTCGCGTTATCTGCAATGCTGTTTCACAGCATACAGGCAGATGCTCAGAAAAAAGAAACATTTGTTGAAAGTAAATCAGTCGCCTCAGTAGATCCATATATTGGCTCCGGTGGACATGGACACGTATTCTTAGGGGCCAGCGTGCCTTATGGTGCCGTACAAACAGGTCCTACCAATATTGTGAAGGGTTGGGATTGGTGCTCCGGTTATCACTATTCAGACAGTGTATTAATAGGCTTCTCTCAGATGCACCTCAGCGGCACCGGTATTGGTGACCTGGGGGATGTACTCGTAATGCCTTATACCGGCAAGGTGAGAACTAACAGGGGTACGCAGGAAGATCCTACTTCAGGATACGGTTCCCACTACTCTCATGACCGCGAAACAGCCCGTCCCGGATACTATTCCGTTCAGCTGGACGACTACAATATCAAAGCAGAACTAACGGCATCAGAAAGAGTTGCTTTACATAGGTATACTTTCCCGAAAGATCAACCTGCTAATATCATCATCGACCTGAAAGAAGGTATCGGCTGGGATGCTCCGGTAGAAACATTTATCCGTCAGGTAGATGAATATACCCTGGAAGGCTACCGCTACTCCAAAGGTTGGGCAGAAGACCAACGCCTCTGGTTTGCTATCAAGTCGTCTGTACCGGTTAAGCAATTCCTGGTATTTGATGGAGATACCAAACAATCAGGTAACTCCGTAAAGTCAAAAGCCGCCAGGGGTGTTATCTCCTTTGATAAATCTCCGGGTCAGGTAATGCTGAAAGTGGGTATCTCTCCGGTAAGCAGTGAGAATGCACTCGCTAATATCAAGGCAGAAATTCCAGGCTGGGACTTTACCAAAACAGTAAACGCCGCCAATGCCAAATGGGATAAAGAACTCTCTAAGGTAAAAATAGAAACGAAAGATGAGGCAGYGCGTCGTGTATTCTACACAGCCATGTATCATACTATGATTGATCCTGCTTTATTCAACGATCATGATGGCAGCTACCGTGGCACAGATAAAAAAGTATATACCAATCCCGGATTCGATAACTATTCCGTATTCTCTTTATGGGATATCTATCGTTCCTGCGCACCATTGAGCACCATCCTGCACCCTGAAAAGGTAAACAGCTTTGTGAACTCTATGCTCGCTATCTACAAGCAACAGGGCAAATTACCGGTATGGCACCTGATGGGTAATGAAACCAATTGCATGGTAGGTTATCATGCAGTTCCTCCTATCGTTGATGCTTATCTGAAAGGCTTTACCGGCTTTAATGCAGAAGATGCATTTGCTGCCATGAAAGCTTCTTCTACCCGCGATGACCTGGGTGTGAAATACGTAAAAGAGTTAGGATACATCCCTGCTGACAAGGAATATGAATCCGTTTCTAAAGCACTGGAATATGCGATCGATGACTGGTGCATCGCCGCTATGGCCAAAAAATTGGGTAAAACTACTGACTACGAATACTATAAAAAACGCGCGGGCTACTATAAAAACTATTTCGATAGCACCATCCGCTTTGTTCGTCCACGTATGAGCGATGGCAGCTTCAAAACACCTTACGATCCATTCAACTCCATTCATGAAAAAGGCGACTTCACCGAAGGTAATGGCTGGCAGTATACCTGGCTGGTGCCACAGGATGTAGAAGGTCTTATTAGCCTCATGGGTGGTGATGATGCTTTCACCCGTAAGCTCGATAGCCTCTTTACCGCTAAAGGCGATATGGGTGCAGAAGCCTCCAGTGATATCTCTGGTCTCATTGGTATGTATGCACACGGTAATGAGCCTAGCCACCACGTTACCTATATGTATGCTTTCTCCGGTTACCAATGGAAAACCGCTGAAAAAGTAAGACAGGTAATGAAAGATTTCTACTTCGACAAACCGGAAGGTTTGGCCGGTAACGAAGATTGCGGCGCTATGTCTTCCTGGTATGTATTCTCTTCTTTGGGCTTCTATCCTGAAAACCCAGCCAGTGGCGTGTATGTATTAGGCAGTCCGCTGTTTGATAAAGCAACTATTAATGTAGGTGCTGGTAAAACATTCACTGTACAGGCCATCGGCAATAGCCCTGAAAACATTTATATCCAGAGCGTTACCCTCAATGGAAAGCCTTACAGCAAAAGCTTTATCACGCATCAGGATGTAGTGAAAGGTGGTACCATGGTAGTTAAAATGGGTAACAAACCTAATTACGACTTCGGTAAAGCAGCAGCAAACAGACCAAAGAATATATTGTAATCGATAGGGAGTATGCTCCCGGTGATATATAAAAAGATTAGCGAAGACAGATACATTTTTCAGTATCGGTCTTCGCTAATCTTTTTTATGAGATGGCCTTAAAATAAGGACAATGCTTATGCGCTCTCTCCCAGTATCCGTAGCACTTCCGGCGTCACTTCTCCGAAAATGGAAACACCCGCAGCGCCATTCTGAACAGCTAGTCTAACCGCTTCCGCCAGCTCGGTGTAGTTGCCGTGGAAGTCCGGTAAATAAAGACCGGCATACAGCGGAAACGCACCATGCAAACCCTTCACACCTTCTGCTACCGCATCCCCTATCCAGCTTACATTTTCCCGGTAAAATCCATGATATATCATGGGACATACAGCATTCAGAGGCCAGTTGGTCCAATCCTGCCGTACAATACGTTTGGCAATTTCCGGTGTAGGAAATACCGCTGCTGAAATAGGTTTCTTATGTTGTCTGGCTACCTGCGCCAGGTTACTGACCACGTTGGTAATACGATCATAACGAAACTTTCGCCAGGAAGGGCTTTGGTCAGGATGCTCCATCTGTAATGGATCTACACCGCTTTTTTCTTTATATGCATTGCGGCATTGATCACAATAACAGAAATCATATTCCGGTAATTCTTTTGACTGATCAATACCGTAATTACTCCACAGGTTCACTGGTAGTATCACATCGCAGTAACGCACATAATCCAGGTGAATACCATCTACATAATCCAGGCTAAGGATCTTTTCTACCTGGTCTTTCAGATAGTTAACTACTTCAGGTTTGCTGGGACACAGCCAGCGGTAGTAATCTACATAGGGAGGATGATCAGCACAGGATTCTCCTTTACGGTTTCTGGCGTACCATTCAGGATGACTGGCCAGCAATTCTTTCTCGCCGCGGTTCATGGTCCATATCCAGCGGTGCGCTTTGATACCATTCGCTTTCGCCGTTTTAAAATGTAATGGACTGTCGGCTTCAAACATGATATCCGTAATTCCTGCTTTTCTGTAAGCGGCATATCTTTGCTGCAATACGGCAGCAGTGTCTTTGTGATCCGGATTGATCCACACGCGGTGCTGCACTGCTGTTTTTTCCAGTCTGGGCGCCTTTTTAGTGGCTGCCGCAGCACTTCCAGGTAACAAGGGAGCTGTTAGCGCCAGTCCTCCAATACCTAATGATTTAATAAAAAGACGTTTATCCATATCCGTTATTTTCTGTTTTAGATAGCATGGTTTTCCTCGTGAATACGCAGGTAGCTGTTTATTTTCTATTACCCCCAATTCTTCCTTCCTGGTTAATACTCATAGTACCAGGAAAATTGCTGCCGGTAACGCTGGCGGTAAACTGGGAAGTAATTCCTTCCATCGTGAAGTTATATATCTGGCCGTTGGCGGCGGTTTCTTTTGCAGGCAGCTTCAACGCTTCCAGGCTGCTCGCATATTTGCCATTACTGTATTTGTATGTCTGTTGCGCATAATAAATACGCCACAGGTAAGCTTTGGCGTCTTCTGATGCTGGTAACTGGAAAGTAGCTTGTGCTTGGGTGGTGAACAACAGGTAGCCCCATCTTTCCGGCGCATGCATATTTATGATGTCCTGTGGCGACCATACCCAGTTGTTTTCAGGCTTTTGCTGCTTCACATATTCACCATTCTTTATGTCGGTATCCCATTCTACCCTTGAAAAGTTAATCCGCCATAAGCTGTTATCTGTGGGCTTTTGGCTACTACCAAAAAAGCGGAGTGCACTAAATGGAATGGCCATTTCTACCGTCCATTCTTTGTCGGTGTCCTTTGCATTATTAAGTGTGCCGTTTACTTGTACAGCTGTGCGAATCCCCTTGGTGTCCCAGTTCAGCAGGGCTTCACCGCCATTGCGGTAAGGCTTGCCCATATACAGGTCCATCACCGTATTCAGGGCATTGATTTCTATTTCATAATACTGATGTGTATCTCCATCAGGATCTATAAATACTTCAAAATCATTGTCATGGAAAATGATCGCATCATGGTCGCGCAGTGTCGCCCATATATGCGGTTCCTGCAGCTCGGCGGCAATATAGAGGTACTTGTCGTCCCACATCATCTTCACCCTGGTGCGCAGCCGTGGGGTAGGTTTAGCCTTGCCTTCAATGTCCTCGAAATCTGCTGTCCAGTTAACCTGTTTCCATGCCGCTTCATCCAGCTTGCCATCAACTACCACACTCCCTTTTACCTGGTAGCAGATGTAATGCTTCGGTGTTCCGGTGAAGGGCTTAAAGGCATCAGAGAAGGTTTGAGCGGAGGTTGTCTTACTCAGGATTATACTGATTATACTGATTGTGCAGATTATACTGATTGTGCGGATTATCTTTTTTATACTATTATGTCTTGTTCTCATTGAAACTTGTCGTTGAATAGTCTTTTAAATTCAAGGCTTGGCGTGCCAAAGTTAATAAGTAATCCCGTGTCTACATTATACGCTTTAAGATAGCTTTTTGCCTGAGATATATGTACTTGTTCTGTCATTACTAATGCTTTCAGTTCCACAGAAATAACGTTTTCAACAATGAAGTCTGCTCTGCGACCTCCTACATACAATCCTTTATAATATATTGGACTCTCTTTTTCTCTTTCAAAAAGAATTCCTTTCTCATCCATTTCAATGGCCAGGGCACGCTGATATATTACTTCCTGAAATCCAGGACCTAAAACGCGATGGACATGCATAGCACATCCTATTATTTTACCAGTAAGCTCAGAATGCTTGTAGTTAGGGTTAATCATAAAGTAAGGTTAAAACAAACAATACCCCTAATTTAACCAATTCACTACATAAAAAAAGAGCCGGAATAATATCCGGCTCAAATCTCAAAAAACATAAAATCAAAGTCTTAAAAAAATCATCAAAATCAGTATAATCCTGATCAAGACAAAAACTCGCTACCAGATCCTCACTCTCGTACTATCTGCTCTGTACATACCATCTCCTGGCTTAAGACCATACACTTCATAGAATGCATCTACATCACTAAATGGCCCATTCACCCTGAACTTAGCAGGAGAATGTACATCAGTGAGCACTTGTCTCGCCAATGCTTCTTTTTTAGTGTGGCCTAACCATCCCAGTGCATAGCCCATAAAGTAGCGCTGCGACGGAGTATAACCGGCAATTTTCTCGTTTTTCTTGAACTGTGCTGTTTTCTTGAAAGCTTCCCATCCAAGCAGTATACCGCCAAGGTCGGCAATATTTTCACCGAGTGTGGCTTTACCGTTGATGCGTAAGGTATCCACTACTACATATCCATTGAATTGTTTCACCATCACAGCCGCACGATCATTGAATTTCCTTTCATCATCTTTTGTCCACCAGCTTTTCAGGTTGCCGGCGGCATCAAATTGGCGGCCTTCATCATCAAAGCCATGGGTGATTTCGTGGCCAATGGTGGAAGCACCTGCATATCCGTATACCAGGGCGTCATCCAATTCCTCATCGCGCTTGCCTGGAACAGTGAAGATACCAGCAGGCAACACAATTTCATTGTTGCTGGGGTTGTAGTAGGCATTGTACGTTTGTGGTGTCATATCCCACTCGGTGCGGTCTACTGGTTTGCCCAGTTTATTTATCTGGTATGCTAACCACCACTGACGCGCGGCTTGCATATTCTCATAGTAGGATTGTTCTTTGATATCCATGGCAGAAAAATCTTTCCACTTGTCGGGATAACCTACTTTCTTCGTGATCTTAGAAAGTTTGTATAATGCTTTTTGCTTGGTACTATCGCTCATCCACTCCAGGTGTTCGATACGTGTTTTCAGTTCTGCACGAATTTCTTCTACCAGGTTTTCGTATCTTTTTTTAGCGGTTGCATTAAAGAACTCTTTTGCAAAAAGTTGTCCCAGCGCTTCGCCGATGGCGCCTTCTTCAGCATCCAGTACACGCTTCCAGCGGGGCTTCTGCTTATCCTGTCCTCTCATCAGCGTACCGTAAAAGGCGAAGTCGGTGTTGGCAATTGTGTCGCTCAACATCTCGGAAGATCTGTTGATCAGGTTCCACTTCAGATAATTTTTCCAGGTGTCAAGTGGTTGCGACTTAAGAGCATTGCTTAAGGCCGTATAGAATTCAGGTTGACCAACAATTACGGTATCTGCAAATTTGCTGATGCCCTGTTGTTTGATGAAATCTACCCAATCAACACTGCCGGCAATTTTATTCAGGTCGGTCACCGCCATTTTGTGGTAGTTGGCTTCAGGATCACGAAGGGCTTCCAGTTTGCGACTGGATTTAGCCAGTATGGTTTCCAGTGCTATTACGCCGGCAGCAGCCTTTTTAGCAGCAGTGCTGTCAAGACCGGTAAATTGCAGCATCTTCGCCACATGCACCGGATAAGCATTTCTTATTTTGGTGGTGCGTTCATCTGTATTGAAATAGTAATCACGGTTAGGTAAGCCTAAGCCACCCTGTGAAAACTGCGCGATGATTAACTCACTGTTTTTTGCATCCTGTCCTATGGATAGGTCGCACATAACACCGGTTTGGTTGTGCTGTTTGGCAGCCAGTTGCACCAGTTGTTGCATATTCGTCACTGCATCAATGGCCTTCAGGCCTTCTTCAATAGGTTTGATCCCATCTGCATTGATTTTCACGGAGTCCATTCCGCTTTTCCAGAAGGCTGCTATCTTTTTGGAAATAGCATCAGTAGGATTTTCTACCGCCTTTTCGTTGATGGTACGGAGACGTTTGTACAGTTCTTCCTGTACCAGGTTACCTATTCCCCAGGAGCTATATTCAGGAGGAATGGGATTACGCTTTATCCAACCGCCATTGGCATAATCAAAAAAATCCTGGGCGGGATTAACAGTACTGTCTACGTTGGCGGCTACGGCATCAGGAGTAGCTTCGGTAGTGTCGGCACTTTTTGTTCCCTGGTTGCAGGCTACGAAACAAGCCATACTGGCTATACCGGCCCCAGTGAGAATGAATTTCATCATAAGCTGTAGAGAATTTTGTTGTCGGGAGAAAGGTAATTATTTTTTATCAACCTCCTTATTAAAAAGGGCTTAATGGTAGTAGGATAATTTGAAGTAAAAGATCGTTTAATGTTGTATTTTGTTACGAAGTCAACTGCTTACCCATTACACTTATGATCAATAAATTGAGGCCCGGCCGTATTTTATCTATCGATGCATTTCGCGGCATCACTATTCTTGTCATGATTTTCGTTAATAGTGTAGCGGGCGTAAGCGGTATCCCTTCCTGGATGCAGCATGCACATGGTAATGAAGACAGGATGACTTTTGTGGATGTAGTATTTCCGGCGTTTCTTTTTATCGTAGGGATGTCTGTTCCTTTTGCTATCAACAGCCGGCTAGCGAAAGGTGATTCTTTCTGGAAATTACAACAACACATTGCGTGGCGCACGTTAGGCTTATTGGTGCTGGGTGTTTTCATGGTGAATGCGGAAGAAGTAAATGCAGCTGCAACAGGTATGAATGGCGCGTTGTGGGCATTGTTATTTTATGCGTGTGTAATACTGGTTTGGAATGTATATACGTTTAAGCAGCCCTGGATCAGCTGGTGCGGCAAAGGTATTGGCCTGGCAGGATTAATTATGTTGGGTATCATATATCGCGGCGGAGATGGTAGCGAACGATTAAGTCCACAGTGGTGGGGCATTCTGGGGCTCATTGGATGGGCTTACCTGTATGCATGTATTATTTATCAGTTGTTCAGAGGCAATGCCGGTGGTATTATGCTGATGATAGCTGTTTGTATTGGGTATTATGCGTTATGTCAACGTTCGTTTATACAAAACAGTGGCTGGAGCTGGCTGACAACGCAACAGGGTAATGCAGCACACACAGCTATTATGTTGTGTGGTATGGTGCTAACCTTGTTTTATTTCGATGAAGAGTTGGGCTTAACCGGCAGTAAATTATTTGCGCGGGTTACTGGTTTTTTAATCATCATTTTAATTGCTGCCTGGCGTTTACGACCGGCTTATAAAATATCAAAGATTCACGCTACGCCCAGCTGGTGCCTGTATAGTGCCGCTATTTGTGTAGCTGTATTTTCCTTTTTATATTTTTTGATAGATGTAAAACATATCAACAAATGGACTGCCTTTTTCCGCCCTGCAGGATCTAATCCACTACTCACTTATATACTGCCGGACATTGTTTTCTACGGCATGCTGCTGGCCGGTATCGCTTTACCTGCTGTATTGGGAGAAGGGTGGCCGGGTATGGCCTGGTGCGCCTTTTTCGCAGTGGCCATGCTTTTTGTGGTAAAAGGTTTAAACAAGCTGGGAATTCGTTTGCAACTGTAACAATCTTACACAATACACCGTTTTAACGCTCGTAATGTAGAAATATATCTACGTGAAATACATCTGTATACCCGTGTATCACGTAGATATGACATGGCATTTCGTTTGCCGCTGTCACTACGGATGCAAGATTTTTTGTCCCAAAAAAAGTTCCCCATGAAAAAAATCGCGGTAGTATTGGTGTTAGCAGGAGTGATTTTAGCTATCTTAGCACAGTACGCCTACATCAATGACTGGGTGTGGTTTAAAGTATTCCATACACTCGGATTTATAGGCTACATATTTATCATCAGCGGTCTTGCTTATTTTTCCCTGTGGTTAATTCATCTGTTTTCCCGTGATGAAAAAAACAGGATAAAACGCTACTATCATCGCCATAGAGGGGATGCAGCAGCCAATACTGCACAACGGTAACAACATATGTCAGATATTTTCACACTCAAGTTTGAATACAAAGGTCATCCGCACATCCTGGAAGTGCAGACTGCACATCAGCAATATAAAACAGTATATAAGGTAGCCATCGAAGAGCATGAAATTGTTTACGAACCTGATGAAGAAGGCTTTGTACGCGCCATCTCCAGCAAGCCGATGCATGATCATTTAAATGCAGTGGATGTGGGATTATTACACCGGGTAGCCGAACTCATTGTAGAACATATTCAGTAATACCTCATGCAGGAGGCGCAAATGGACAAACCATTATGCCTCCTCTCCTTTTTCTCCCCTGATTTCATCACGTAAAGATTCAGGGTCCCATCCCTGTCCTTCATCCAGCCAGGTTTTCACGCGATCAGAGGAAATGAGTTTTTCCATTTCCTCAATGCGTTCTTTCATGGAATTGATATACTGCTTTTTGTCATCGCGTAAGGCCGATAAACCTTTTAATGTCCGTTCATCCTGCCGGAAAAAAGTACGGGCAGCCCGTTCACTCCGATAGGCCCGATTCCCCAACATGCGGAGGGCATCTACGCCTACCCGCAGGGAAGTATCTACCGTTTCGCGATAGATGTGTAACACGCCCAGATCCATCAACTCAAAAGTGTCTTCATTATTTTCGGCCCTTACCAATAATTGCAGATGGGGGAAATACCGCTGCGCGATTTTTACGATATCACGGGTTTGCTCCGGATGATCCGTGGCAATGATCAGCATTTTAGCATCCTTGGCACCTGCTGCTGCCAGCAGATCATAACGGGAGGCGTCTCCATAATATACTTTAATGCCCAGGTTATGCAATGCATCTACGCGGTCAGAATCCAGGTCCAGGATGGTGGCATTGATGCCATTGGCACGCAGGAAACGCCCTGTCATGCTGCCAAAGCGGCCAAATCCTGCTATAATTACCGGGTTCTTTTCATTGATTTCATCCGCTTCCCGCTCTGCACTTACCTCTGATCTCGTGAAATAAGGCTGTATCACTTTTTCATACAACAACATAATCAGCGGCGTGAGCGCCATACTAATAGCCACCACAGCTGTCATCATGGCGGTCATCTCCGTACTCATCAGGTGCGTTTGGGAGGTGAACGACAACAGCACAAAGGCAAATTCTCCGATGTCCGCCAGGGCAAAGGCAAACAACAGGTTTTGGTCAATATTCAGCTTGAATATTTTGCCCAGCATCAGCAATACTATTCCCTTTAATGCCATGATACCCGCTACCAGACCAAAGATCAGCCAGGGCTGCGTCATGATTAATCTGAAATCTATAGAGGCGCCCACGGCAATAAAAAATAGGCCCAGCAATAAACCTTTGAATGGTTCAATATCACTTTCCAGTTCGTGCCGGTATTCACTGTTGGCCAGCACTACGCCTCCCAAAAAGGCTCCCAGCGCAGAACTCAGCCCCACAAGATTCATCAGTACTGCGATGCCAACTACCATCAGTAAAGCGGTGGCGGTAAATAGTTCGCGCACCCGTGTACGGGCTATAATCCGCATCAGCGGCCGCACGAGATATCTGCCGGCAATGATAATGATGGCTACTGCCCCCAGTACCACCAGTGTTTGTCCCCAGCCGGGTAAGTTCTCCCGCAGTGAAGGTGAATGAGCTGCGGTATCTGCAGCCGCATTGCCCGCCAATAAAGGAAAGACGGCCAGCATCGGAATCACGGCAATATCCTGGAACAGTAATACCGAGAAGGCACTCTGTCCGGCAGCAGTTCCCATCCACCCTTTCTCATTCAGTGTTTGCAGCACTATCGCCGTGGAAGACAGCGATAAGATCATGCCCAACGCCAGTGATGTATTCAAAGGTTGTCCTATCAGAAAGGCAATACCTGCTATAGCGGCGGCACTTAATATCACCTGTAAACCACCCAATCCCAGAATCGAAGCCCGCAATCGCCACAACAGCGCCGGCTCCAGCTCAATACCAATCAGAAACAGCATCATCACTACACCGAATTCCGCGAAATGCATAATGTCTTCTCCTTCTCTCCCTATAAAACCAAGTAAAGAAGGACCTATGATAATACCCGCTATCAGATAGCCCAATACTGCACCCAGCCCCATTTTTTTGGCAAGAGGCACAAATACAATGGCCGCCGCCAGGTATACCATCGACTGAAATAGTAAGGAATGTTGATCCATATTAACGGGTTTGTGCGGGAAGTTGAAGTATTTGATTCAGGTAATCCAGTCCGGGTAATGGGGCCAGGTCAATTTTTTTATCACTTAACCGCTCCAGCACGCGTGCCAGTTCTTCGGCATCTTCTTTTATATCAGAAAGATCCTGCCGGTGTACACCATAAATTACAAATGGTGCCACATATTGCATATTGCACAACCTGGCTGTTTGCGAAAATGGTAGTAAAAAATCATGTATCGTATGACCATGATGCCCATCCGGATGATAGGATTGTTCGGATCCACCAGCACTGATAATGTTGCCGAAATACTTTCCCTGCAATGCTTTTCCGGTATGGCCATAAGCCCAGCCATGCTCCAGTACAAGGTCTATCCATTGTTTTACAATGGCAGGTGCACTATACCAGTAAAAAGGGTGCTGCATCAATATAATATCATGCTGCTCCAGCAACTTTTGCTCACGGGCTACATTTATATCCAGATCAGGGTATTGCTCGTACAGATCATTAAAAGTAACACCCGGTATATTTTTAATAACACGCAGCAACTGAGTATGCACCCTGGACTTCTCCAGTGCAGGATGTGCAAAATTTATCAGAACTCTGGCCATTTAGTCGTTGGGTATTTTAGAATAAAAATAGACCATCTGCAGGAACAAATTATCCTTCAGAATATTCCTGTAATAATAACCGGTATTTATTGAGAACGCTGGATTTGGAAATAAAGCCTATCAGCTGCTTATCCTGTACCACTGGCAGGTTCCATGCGTTGACTTCATCAAATTTTTTAATCACCTGGTTGATATTATCTTTTAAATTAACCACCGCAGGAGGCGCCTGCATCAGCTTCTTAACGGTAACCGTATCGTACAGTTCCGGACTAAACATGATGGGCCGGATATCATCCAGTGTAATAATGCCTTCAAACAATTGCTGGTGATTGATCACCGCAATAATATTACGACTACCCTCTTTTACCAGCTCAATCACTTGCCGCAAAGTCGCGTCAATGTTAATGAGTTGTACATCTGTTTCTACCAGGTCGTCCATTTTTAGGAGTAGCAGTATGTTCTTGTCATGTTCCCTGGTAAATACTTTACCATCTTTTGCCAGTTCTTTTATTTCTGGTGAGATGGGAGAAAACCACTTTGCCATTAAAAATGAGATCGTGGAAACAATCATCAGTGGAATAAACAGGTCGTACCCTGAGCTGGATTCAGCGATCAGGAAGATGGCGGTAAGTGGGGCATACATCACACCGGCCATCACACCGGCCATACCCACAATTACCAGGTTGGTAACCGGAATGTCCGTCAGTCCCATCTGCTGACATACCATCGCATAAAAAAATCCGAGGAACCCGCCTGCAAATAGTGATGGAGCAAAGTTTCCCCCATTACCACCACTTTGTATGGTCACAGATGCGGCCAGCGCTTTCAATAAACATACACAACCGGTAAACACCAACAACATCCAGCTTTGTATGGGCAGATAACGGAAAAAACTGTTTTGTAAAATGGCTTCACCATTGCCGGAAGCCAGTGATTTTACACTGGTATAACCCTCTCCGAATAAAGGTGGTAAGGCCACACAAAGCGCCGATACCAGCACACCGCCCAGTATAGCCCGCTGCAGGGCTGTCCACTTCAGGCGATGAAAGAAATGTTCTATTTTTTGTGAGATGACCACATAATAGCGGGCATAAAAGCCACTGAGAATGCCCAGGGCTATATAATAGGGTACGTTGTGATAATTGAAGGCTACACGGGATTCAAAATGAAACAAGGCTTCTTCCTGTAAAATAATCTTCGACAGCAAGCTGCCACAAACCGCTGCTACTATCAATGGCATGAAATCTGAAAACACTACGCCTGTCAATAATATTTCAAAGGCAAACATCATCCCGGCTATTGGCGCATTAAAAGCGGCTGCTATACCTGCCGTGGCGCCTGCAGCCAGTAACAGGGTACGTTCTTTATAACCAAGCTTGTAAGTACGTGCATAGTTAGAACCCAGGGCAGCACCGGTTACAGCAATCGGACTCTCCAATCCCGCAGATCCACCCAGCCCCACAGTGATAGCACTTTGCAATATCTGGGAATACATTTTTACCGGCGGAATAATGCTGGAGTTTTGTGCTATTTCATGTAATATGGCGGGGATTCCTTTTCGTGATTGTCCTTTGAAAAACCAGATCACCATCAGCGTGGTCAACACAATTCCCAGGAAAGGGAAAACCATATAAAAAATGATCTGTGTACTGAAATGAACTTTGTAGGTGATAACATAATGTATATAGTGGACCAGGCTTTTCAAAATCACTCCCGCCAAACCTGCACTGCATCCCACTATTATACCGGAAAGCAGGAGAAATTGCTGCCGGTTCATCTTGCTGTGTAACCAATGTAGAATCAGCTCATAGCTTTTGGCACTCTTTAAACTATACTGTTCGAAGTCCTTTTTAAATCGAAAAAAGCTATGATACTTCCGGAGGCGGGTAAATTGACTCATGTGGCAAATTTAAGGATCAGAGCTCAATCAGTGCATAAACTTTATCGTTCATGTATGGTCCTCCAGGATGACGGGCAGTATAATCCAGGTTAATCCAATACTCCCCTTTCAGCTCGTGATAATATATTTCGGTCACCATAGGCTTGGGGAAAAGCGTGATGATGGCTTGCTTCATGATTTCAAAATCTTCGCGGTCGCCGCAATAGAGTTCCGGATAGGCATGTCCTTTCACCAGCACAATACGGCAACGGGCACCAATAGACTGTAAGCAGGAGGTCATTAATATGGAGTGGTCATCGCAGTCGCCACCCAAACCATTTTCTATGGTTTCCTGTGGTGTGGCAAAATATTCATCACGCCGGGAGTCGAGTACATATTTAAAGTGGCTGTTGATATAACGAAACAGGGAAAGGAAGCGGGTTACTTTGCCGTATTTATAAAAGTATTGGTCATAATAATCCAGGGAATGTTTTACGGAGAAGTTACGGACTACGGAATCCTGGAAGTTGATTTTTTCCCGCATGCCTCTGACCGTTTTATCGCGGTAACTCTCTACCCTTCTGGGATAAAGACTGAGGATATCCAGCTGTTTGCTGTCTTTGGCGCCCAGGTTTCCCTGTACCATCCCCTTATAGTCATTGATGACATTGCTGAAAGTATAGCGGTCGGTATATTTATTAAATACCATTACGCCACAAACCAATAAAAACACAGGAATAATAAGTGGTCTGAACATCCAGCGAAAGAGGAATACCACAAAAAAGCTCAGGACTACAGATGCCAGCAGGTCCACATGCCAGCCATTGGCAACCAGCGGTGGAACAAAGCGGTTGATGTAGGGGGCGAGTAGTAATAAAGTCAACAGGCTCAATAAATTGAGCAGTAACAACTGTCCCCTCGTGTATTTGCTTTCGTCGATGGCCATTATGCTACGCAATAAAGCAAAATTATGCCATAATCACCTAGCAAAATTTGAAACAGCTTGTTTAAAGGAGGTACTTTTTCTGATGAGCTCTATTTGCTGTACGGTATCATTTTTCTGTTTATCCATCTGTAGTTGCTGATAGATCTTATTCAACAACCCAAAATTCATCAGTGCCAGTACTTTGAAATCCAGTTTTTGTGCATTTTCCACGGCAGTTTCAGCAGTACGGATAGCCTTATTGAATTCGTGTTCATTAAAATAAACACCGGCATACAATAGTTTCTGGACAGATTCGAGGTACTTGCCACCGAAATAATCAGCGGAATATTTTTTAATGACCTGGTCGGTATGTCTGCAAATACGAGCAGCCGATGCTGTTTGTCCCAGTCCAAGGTAGGCCTGTGCCTGCCAGCAGAGCAGCATCAGGCGTAGTGAATCTGTTTTGCGGTGTTGTAAAGAAGGATATGTTTCAAATATACGGGTGGTAAAACTAAGTAGATGTTCGTTGTCTTCCAGCAGGGTAAATACGATGCCCATATTCCGGAACACAATTTCCTGTGGTTCTGATATTGGTTTTTTTCCACCATTGGTGCCGGTCCAGTAACGGAAATAATTGTAGATCTTTTCCCTGATATCTTCATTCACAATACCAAACTTGAGGAATTCGTAAATGAACAGTTGTATTTCATAAGGTGTCACCCAGAGTTCATCTTCAAATTCATCCGCAGCATATATCTTTTTAATATTGTTAAGCTCTACTTCACACTGCTCGGCATCCAGCTGCAGCAGGGCCATGGTGAATAGTTTGCTCCGGATTTTAAGTTTATCTTCCCGGGCTTCTGCCAGTCCCAGCAGCGCCGTTAGCACCTTCCGTTTTCTGAAATGAATAAATTCATCACTGATAAAAGGGCCAATCGGATTCTTTTTAAAGAAGCCTGCCGGGAAGATAGATTTCAGTTCTCCCTGGTTATTACCATCATGCTGGTAGTGTAGTACAAGGTATTCCAGCAGATGGGATTTTTCTATGTTGGATAATGGTAAATGCAACATTTTGATGATGCCATCTATCTGGGCGTGGTTAATGGCATAGCGCAACAGCCATCTGAATACGCCAATGCGATAGGGCGATTGAGGCAAATGATCCAGTATTGCCATGAGCAGCCCTTCATTGATTTCCTGGCCATTCTGTTTCAGGTAATGCATGGCCACAAAATATTCGAGCAACATGGTATGGGCGAAACGCACCTTCACATTGAACATGATTTCCTGGCTCAGATTTTCTTCTACCAATATATTATCTGCCAGTAATTCTTTATAGGCAGGAAATAGTTCGGCGTTTTGGGTGAGCAGGAGGTTTTTGTCTGTATAGATCCCGGTTCTGCCAAGATCTAACAGGGTCAGTAATTTCTCAATGATTTTTATTTTGAAAGAATTGCTTTGCGAGTTGAACACCCGGTTTTGAATGAATCGCGAAACAATTTCGAATAAGCTGAGGTGTTCATCTACAAATGTTTGATCAGGACCGCTGTTTAACTGGCAGAACAACTGCAGATAATATGGGTACCTTAATTTTTGCAGGAAGTTTTCAGAGAACAGCCGCACTGTTGCAGGATCAAACTGATGGTTATATAATATGGACTTCACTTCCTGCTCCGTTAGCCGGGGCATATTGATATTGGTTTCCTCGTCCATTTCGGCGCCGAGGTACCAGTAACGCCGGAAGGCGGGGTATTGCTGGGAGTGCTGGAATATTTCCGCCCAGGTACTGCTCCGGATAGAAAGGATCACTTTCACCCATGGGTACAAATCGTTGGAGTATACGAAGTCTTCCAGTTTTGAATATAACAAACGGAGTTTTTCGCCTGCTACGGCAATTTCATCGAATCCGTCTATTATTAATATAAGGCGTCCTCCTTTTTTGTCGAAGTGACTGGAGAAGTATTCCCGGAAGTTTTCTCCGTTGCCCAGGTTCATCTGGTTGTCCAGCCAGCTGGAGAGTGAAAATCCTTTGAGTAACAGGCTGCCGGCAGCATGTGCATGAATAAACCAGCAAACATCTCTTTTATACCGGGCTTCTTTCCCAAACCAGCAATGTTCCGCCAGGTGTACGAGTGCCAGTGACTTACCCCAGCCGGAAGGAGCAATTAAAGCGGTGGCCGCATAATCGCTTTCCAGGAACTTTTCGATATGTGCATTACAGAATGGCCGGTGTACGGTGTACGGATAGGCTATGCCAGAGCGGTTTTTGAGGGTGAGGATGGTGTAATGGGAAACAGCATCCGCCTTGCTTTTTAAGTCAAGCCATTTCGTGGTGTCAAATACTGGAACAGTAGCAGTTTCAGTAGCAGAAACCGGCTCATTGTTGAGCATCCTGTAATGATGTTGCTGAAAATCTTCCCAGTCTTTATACTGACAGTATTGCGAAAGTGTATTTAAGGTGTATCTGGAGAAGCTGTGTTGAGCCACAGCAAAACCAAACACCCTTTTGAGCGTAGTTTCGCTCACCAGTTTCGTGGTGTCATCCAATATGGACTGAGAGAGATGTTTGCAATCTCCTGGTAGTATGACTTCAACACCGAACCTGCGCAAAACTTCATTCTGCAAGGTGACGATAAAGTCATAGGATAGATCAATCATAGGGGACAATAAAATGGATTTTCGAATTGTCGGTACTTGTTTAAGTACGTATGCTATTTGCGTTTAGATTTTACAAAAAGCGAATGAACAAAATGAACAGAAAACATTAAACTGAATTATATATATAAATTAAACTAATAAGACTTGCGTGCTCTATAATTGTTAGATGAATATCATATATAAATATGAGTGGTACAATATAATATTATTATATAAAATATATTAATATATTATTTTTTTGTGTTGTGATAGCGCGATAATATTTCACAATTATTTTGCTGTGGCTGCTTAAAAAAAAGAAGTTCTTCACATTTAAAGACCTGACCAGGGTTAACTCCGCGCAAATCATCCTATTTTGATTTTTGAAAATGAACGAAATGAACAGGATAAATGCATATTGAACAAAGTGAACCGTGAAAAAATAATGAATGAAAAGACCCTTTCGTAAACCACCCCTTAAATATACATTCGTAGCGTTTTTGTAACATTCTTTTAACAAATAACCGCAAGGAAGCATACTTTTTTATCAACCAGTATCCTTTCCCGAAGACATTCCTAACCTACCTGCCTCCGATAGAGTTTTGTTGTATCGCAATGAAACTGAACAATTTTTATTCAAATATTTGATGCTATGCATTCAAAAGCTACTCCTAATAGCCCTTTTACTGCTCTTTTTTGTCTCCCTCACCCAAAGGGAACGGCTACTGTTAAAACCAGTCTCGCTTATACCTGTCGTGGAGCCGGTTCGCTGGCCTGGAAAAGTCTGCTGGTATTACTACTCCTGTTTGGTATAAGCGCTAAGGAGAGCTCGGCGCAGACCTATACTACAAGAGTATATGCCAATGATCAGGCGAGCAGGTCCACAGGACTCTGCGTAGGTTGTAATGTAGCCAACCCCGGACAAGCGGTAGATGGCAACCTGAACACAGCATCAACTATTAATACTTTGGTAACCCTGCTGGGAGCCACGGAATCTCAGGACCTGATTTTCCCGGCTCCGGTAACCAACAATGCCCCTGCAATAGTAAAAGTCGGATCTGCCGGGAACCTGGGAGGTCTCGTATCACTGCAGTTGTTAGGGGGTGTATATGTACAGGCTTATAACGGATCCACTCCGGTTGGAGATACGGCATTTGCAAGTGAGGCAACATTAACACTCCTTGCCAGTGGTAACCAGGCAGAAATATTCCTGGTTGCTCCCGGAGTAACTTATGATAGAGTACGTGTAACTGTTGATGGAGGATTGGCCGGTGTGGCAGGTAGTATAAACGTATTCTCCGCTTATTACAATGTACCCGCTGCCAGCACTATTGCCTGCGACGTAGCCGTTGATGTCCTTTCC
This sequence comes from Chitinophaga sp. RAB17, assembly GCF_052114225.1. Classification (NCBI taxonomy): domain Bacteria; kingdom Pseudomonadati; phylum Bacteroidota; class Chitinophagia; order Chitinophagales; family Chitinophagaceae; genus Chitinophaga; species Chitinophaga sp. RAB17. The sequence goes on from NZ_JBFREI010000002.1 coordinate 181,892, forward strand.
GGCGTTACCGGTTCCATTGGTGCATTAGGAAGCGTGACTAACCCCGTACAGGCAGGTGATGGTATTGTAACTCCCGCAAATTTTGCTACACTATCCAGCGCAGTTGGTCTGTTAAACAGCAGCGCCCAGGTAACAGCCATATATCCTGGTCTTTCTAAACTCGGCGATTCTGTTCGGATAGTGATGTCTATCCCATCTTCGCTCATTACATTACAGGTATTAGGCTCCGTTAAAATCATTACATACAATGGACCTACCGTAGTAGATAATATCACAGCATCCAGTAACTTCCTGAATCTGACTTTACTTGGAGATGGCAGCGGATTGCAATCACTTTCTTTTCAGGCTTCCGCACCTTTCGATCGAGTCGAGGTATTGCTGGGTTCAGTCCTCGCAGGAGCACTATCGACCCTGCGGGTGCATGAAATACAACGATACCCGGCAGGTCCGGCAACGAACAGTGGAGCACTGCGAACCACCTGTTTGAATTCGGCAATTACACTGAATGTAACTAGCCCCGATCCGGGACTTACTTACACCTGGTACGATTCTACCCAAACTACAGTTGTTGCTTCCAATAGCACCAGCTACAGCCCTCCGGTGAACGCCATCGGAACTTTTCGCTATTATGTATCTGCTAAAAGATTGAATTGTTCTACAGAATCAGCCAAAACACTGGTGACTGTAAAAGTGAACAACTTCGCAACTGCTGCTGATATTACGGTACCGGCAAATACTGCTTCCTGTCCCGGTGATACTGCCAGGATCACTCCTACTTCTGTTACCGCTAACACAAAGCCGGTATTCAAATGGTATAAAGATGCTGCCAAAACCACCGCTATCACAAATGGTCTGGTGGAAGGCGCTGTAAAATACACTATCGATACTACCGGCAGATTATCTATTACCGGTCTCGCGGTTGGCACTTATAACTATTTTGTAAGTGTGACAGATAGCAATCATTGTGAAAATGCAGCGAATACACTCAAACAAGCGACTGTAACAGTAGGCACCGGCCCAGCTCCTGCATCAGTAGCGCCGGCCTTCTCCGTTCCAACCGGTCAGACAGTAACCCTGACCGCAGCTCCGGTTCCCGGCGCCACCATCGTTTGGTACAGTGATACTACCCAGGCATCTATCGGTGCTGGTACTTCCTTCCAGGTAGGACCGTTCAGTACACCAGGTACCTATACTTTCTACGCAGGCGTACGTCTTACTGGTGGTTGCGAATCTTATCGCGTGCCGGTAGTCGTAACGGTTACAGGCCCGGTAACTACCGGAGGATGTAATGTCCCTACCAGCCAGGTAACAGGAACTACCCTGGGTTGCGTACTGTGTAGCGTGGATAATCCAACGAACGATATTGATGTGAATCCGAACAATTTCACTCAACTTAACCTTCCAGTAGGATTGTTGGGTGGATCGGTTTATCAGCAACTGATATTCCCGGCCGTTGGTGCAGCAACAGACAGCATCCGGATTGATCTGGGCACAAGTGCTCCACTCGCCAATGTAAGTCTGCTCGGAGGTACTATCATTACTATCGCTAATGGTACCACCGTTATAAGAAGAGATACGCTCTCTCAGCTGCTGACCTTACGTTTGCTGAGCAGTACACGCTATAGCGTAAGCATCCCGGCAACCGGACCTTACGATCGTGTACAGATCCTCATGACCGGCACCCTCAATTTGCTGAATGCCTTGCAGATATATGGTGTGCGTGCTGTAGGTGCAAATCCGACAATTACACCAAATGGCTTTACTACCTGTGTTGGTTCAACGGCAACTTTGTCCGTAACACCAGCCGCCGGTACAAGCGTATTATGGTTCGCGGATTCTACTACTACCACCTCACTGAGTAATCAGCCTACCTATACTACTACTGTATTAAATACACCTGGTAAAGTGACTTACTTTGTACAGGTGGTAGACGGTTCAGGTGCCAGTGCATGTAACAATCCAGAAAGGATACCAGTAGTGGTGAATGTTAATCCTTTGGGAACTGCTGCAGATATCACACTGCCAGATACTACTGCCACTTGCGGTAGTGCTGCTGCTGTGATTACACCTACAGCTGCCGGTGTAACCGCACCTGTATTCAAATGGTATGCAAATGCGAATAAAACCACTCCAATCATTAACGGTACCGTTATAGGTGCTGCTACATTTGCAATAGACAGCACTGGTAAACTCAGCGTTACCGGTCTGGCTCCTGGTAATTATACCTATTATGCAAGTGTATCCGGTACCAACCGTTGTGAAAATGCAGCAGGCAGTCTGAAAGCAGCTACTATCAAAGTAACCAGCACACCGGCTCCGCCTACATTGATACAAACATATACTGTCACCACAGGATTACCACTTACATTAGTGGCCTCCCCTGCCCCAGGTGCTACTGTATTATGGTACAGCGATACTACCAAAGCTTCCATTGGCAGTGGTAGTTCTATCACGCTGCCTCCGTTTAGTACACCAGGTGTCTACAAATATTTTGCCGGTGATAGTTTACCAGGTGGTTGTATCTCTAACCGCCTGTTAGTGACCATCACCGTAACAGGTCCGGTAATCCCAACCAGTTGTAATGTACCCACCAGCCAGGTAACAGGGACTACTCTGGGTTGCGTACTGTGTAGCGTAGTAAATCCGACCAACGATATTGATGCAGATCTGACCAACTTCGCCCGCCTGAATATCCCAGTAGGTTTACTCGGTGGCTCTGTCTTCCAGCAACTGATCTTCCCGGCCAATGGTGCAGGAACAGACAGCATTCGCTTCGACCTGGCTTCACCAGGTGGACTGGCAGATGTTTCATTGCTCGGTGGTGCGGTGATAACCGTATACAATAACAACACAGTTGTAAGTACACATACTTTATCACAATTACTTACTTTAAGATTACTGAGTGGTAACCGTTATACCGCATCAGTAGCAGCAGGCGGCGCCTACAATAAGGTAGAAGTAAAACTCACCGGAGTAGCTAATCTGTTGAACTCACTGGATATTTATAATGTACGCGCAGTTGGACCAAATCCAACCATTACAGCGAGCAACGTAACCGTATGTGCTGGTCAGCCTGCAGCACTCACGGCTACCCCAGCAGCCGGAACTACGGTTCAGTGGTATAAAGATTCAACTGGTGGTGCTTCTCTCAGCAACCAGCCTACTTATACTACAGATAGTCTGAAAACAGCAGGCACCTTCACTTACTACGTACAAGTAGTAGATGGTACCTGTCCGAATCCTGAACGTATACCAGTTACCGTTACTGTAAACCCACTGGGCTCACCAGCTGATATTACAGTGGCTGATACCACTACAGTATGTGGAAGTGCAACCGCTGTGCTGACACCAACAGCAGCCGGTGTAACAACTCCTGTATTTAAATGGTATGCAAATGCAAACAAAACAAGTCCGATTATAAATGGTACTGTAATAGGTGGTGCTACCTTCACGATCGATGCGTCAGGTATTCTGCGTGTAACCGGTTTAACTCCGGGTAATCACACCTATTATGTGAGCGTATCCGGTACCAACCGTTGTGAAAACGCGGCGGGCAGCCTGAAAGCAGCTACTATCAAAGTAACCAGTGCACCGGCTCCACCAACATTGGTTCAAACATATACTGTCACCACAGGCTTGCCGCTGACTTTAGTAGCGTCTCCTGCTCCAGGTGCTACAGTAGTATGGTACAGCGATACCACCCTGGCTTCTATTGGCAGCGGTAGTTCTATCACACTGCCTCCATTTAGCACACCAGGTGTCTATAAATATTTTGCTGGTGATAGCTTACCAGGTGGTTGTATCTCTAACCGCCTGCTGATCACTGTCACTGTAACTGGTCCGGTAATCCCAACCAGTTGTAATGTACCCACCAGCCAGGTTACAGGAACGACTCTGGGTTGCGTACTGTGTAGCGTGGTGAATCCAACCAACGACATCGATGCAGATCTGACCAACTTCGCCCGCCTGAATATACCGGTAGGCTTACTCGGTGGCTCTGTCTTCCAGCAACTGATCTTCCCAACCAATGGTGCAGGAACAGACAGCATTCGCTTTGATCTGGCTTCACCAGGCGGACTGGCAGATGTTTCATTACTTGGTGGTGCAGTGATAACCGTATACAATAACAATACGGTTGTAAGTACACATACCTTATCACAATTACTTACTTTAAGATTACTGAGTGGTAGTCGTTATACCGCAACAGTTGCAGCAGGAGGCGCCTACAATAAGGTGGAAGTGAAACTTACGGGTGTAGCCAATCTGCTGAACTCACTGGATATTTATAATGTACGCGCAGTTGGACCAAATCCAACCATTACAGCGAACAGTGTAACAGTATGTGTTGGTCAACCAGCAGCACTCACCGCTACCCCAGCAGCCGGAACTACGGTTCAGTGGTATAAAGATTCAACTGGCGGTGCTTCTCTCAGCAACCAACCTACTTATACTACAGATAGTCTGAAAACAGCAGGCACCTTCACTTACTACGTACAAGTAGTAGATGGTACCTGTCCGAACCCAGAGCGTATACCGGTTACCGTTACTGTAAACCCACTGGGCTCACCAGCTGATATTACTGTAACAGATACTACAGCTACCTGCGGCGGAAGTGCAGCAGTGCTGATTCCAACAGCAGCAGGTGTAACTACTCCGGTATTTACATGGTATGCAAATGCAAACAAAACAAGTCCGATCGTAAACGGTACCGTAATAGGTGGTGCTACATTCACCATCGATGCGGCTGGTAAACTTACTGTTACCGGCTTAACACAGGGCAGCCATACTTACTATGTAAGCGTATCCGGCGCTAACCGTTGTGAAAATGCAGCCGGTAATCTGAAACCTGCTACAATCAATGTAACAGGTGCACCAGCTCCGCCTACTGTTGTACAGAACTACACCATCACTACAGGATTGCCACTCACTTTGGTGGCATCTCCTGCTCCGGGTGCTACCGTAGTATGGTACAGCGATACCACAAAGGCAGCAATAGCTACAGGTAATTCAATTACACTTCCGCCGTTTACGAATCCGGGAGTATATATTTATTATGCAGGCGATAGCTTGGCGGGGGGCTGTTTATCCAGCCGCCTGCCAATTACCATTACAGTAACTGGTCCGGTGATCCCAACCAGCTGTAATGTGCCAACCAGTCAGGTAACAGGAACTACCCTGGGATGCGTACTGTGTAGTGTCGTGAACCCAACAAATGATATTGACTCTGTCAATACCAACTTCACCCGTTTGAATATACCAGTAGGATTACTGGGCGGTTCTGTCTTCCAGCAACTGATCTTCCCAACCAATGGTTCAGGAGCAGATAGTATCCGTTTCGATCTGGCTTCTCCAGGTGGCCTGGCAGATGTATCCTTACTGGGTGGTGCAGTAATAACTGTATACAATAACAACACAGTTGTAAGCACACATACTTTATCACAATTACTTACTTTAAGATTACTGAGTGGTACCCGTTATACTGCAACGGTAGCAGCAGGAGGCGCTTTCAACAAGGTGGAAGTGAAACTCACTGGTGTGGCTAATCTGTTAAACTCACTGGATATTTATAATGTTCGTTCAGTGGTGCCGGATCCAACAATTGCAGCTAAGAGTGTAACAGTCTGCGCTGGTCAACCTGCAGTATTAACAGCTACTCCATCAGCTGGTACCACTGTTCGCTGGTATGCAGATTCTACTTCTCCGGCTATACTCAGCACACTCAGTACATTTACTACTGATAGCCTGAAAACAGCAGGCACATTTGTTTACTATGCGCAAGCAGTAAGTGCAAGTGGTTGTGCTAATCCTAATCGTATACCGGTTACCGTTATCGTTAATCCGTTAAGCAACGCAGGTAATATTACAATAGCAGATACAACTACTGCCTGCACCAGCAATCCTGCAGTACTCACACCAACAGCAACAGGTGTTACTGCACCGGTATTCAAATGGTACAAGGATGCTAATAAAACATCGCCAATAACAAATGGTCTGGTAAATGGTGCAGTAAGCTACGCGCTCGACAGCACCGGTAAACTGACTATCACTGGTCTGACAGCAGGTAACTATACTTACTATGTAAGCGTATCCGGTACTGGTCAGTGTGAAAATCCTGCTGGTGCACTGAAAGCAGCAAAAGTACAGGTAGTAACCGCTCCTGCCGCACCAGTAGTAACCGGTGATGTAGTAGTACAAACTGGTGTGAAAGCCACGCTGTCAGCTACACCGGTAATAGGTGGAAATGCTACTATCGTATGGTATAGTGATTCTACTTCTACTGTACCAGTAGGAACAGGTGCTTCTATCCAGGTAGGACCATTCAATAATCCAGGTACATATACTTACTACGCAGCTATCCAGATCACAGGCGCCTGCTCATCTGCGCGCGTACCTGTACATGTGGTGGTAACAGGACCAGTTATTCCGTCTCCGGATTGTAACGTTCCAACCAGCCAGAATTCAGGTACTACCCTGGGTTGTATACTGTGTAGCGTAAATGGACCAACAAATGATATCGACAGCGTTCAGACAAACTTCACCAGATTGTCTATCCCTGTAGGATTACTGGGTGGATCAGTTTACCAACAGCTGATATTCCCGAACCCAGGTAAGGCTACCGACAGTATCCAGATTCGTCTGGCTACCTCTGTGGGACTGGCTGATGTAAGTCTGCTGGGCGGTACCCTGATTTCATTGTACAATAACAATACGCTGGTTAAAGCAGATACATTATCCAGACTGCTTACTTTACGTCTGCTCAACGGACAACAGTTTGCAGCCACTATAACAGCACCTGGTGCCTACGATCGTATAGAAGTAAGATTGACAGGTGTGCTTAATCTGCTGAACTCAATTGACATCTATGGCGCACGGATCTTCTATCCTAAACCAACTGTCAATACAACTGGCGCAAGTGTTTGCATAAACAATAAAGCGACCCTCTCCGTAACACCGGCAGCTGGTACGTCTGTGCGCTGGTATGCTGATTCTACCAGCACTACTGTATTAAGCACACAGTCTACTTATACTACTGATACACTAAGAACAGCAGGAAAAATCACTTACTACGTAGCGGTACTCGGCGGACCTAACAACTGTCCAAACCCAGAACGTATCCCGGTAAGCGTGACCGTGTCTCCTGCACCGGCAGTGCCTGGAGCTCCGGCTACTGTTAATATTTGTCCTGGTTCAGACGCAGTGTTGCAGGTAACTAATCCTGATCATCAGCTCAGGTATAACTGGTACAACGTAGCAACAGGTGGTACCAAGCTGAACACAGACAGTGGTTTTGTATTCAGCGTACCTGCAGTTAGCAGAGATACCATCTTCTACGTAGAAGCCGTAAGCAGCTGTGGTGCAGCGTCTGCAAGACAAGCCATCAGTGTTAAACTGTCTACTTCTTTAAGTGCACCAACCGTTATTCCAAATCCGGATTCAGTGGTGATCGGTACACAGGGCGTACTCACGGCTACTTCCAATGCAGCAAATGTGATCTTTAAATGGTACGGCAGTCAGACTGGCAATGACAGTCTGTTTACAGGACCAGTATTTACACCGCCAATCAGTAATACACTGGGTACAGTTACTTACTGGGTAGAAGCTGCGTTAACGGGTGGTACAACTTGTAAGTCAATAAGAGTGCCTGCGGTGGTAGTAACAATACCTGCTGGTCCGTTCACGCAAGTGCCTTGCGAAGGTGCAACTACTCAAACAATTGGTGGCAGCGGATTGCTGATACTGGGCAATGTTTACAATCCTGCCCTGTCAGTTGATAACGATGCAAGCACCGCATCTTCCCTGGTTATCAACCTCGGCGCACTGAATGCACAGGTATGGCAGAGAGCTAAATTCAACGGAGTATCTTCTCTGGGTGATACAGTAAGAGTATTACTGTCTAATCCAAGCCAGGTACTTTCTGCAGCAGTATTAGGTGGTGTTCAGTTAACCACTTATAACGGTAACACACCTGGAGATTCTGTGGCAATAAATAATCCGCTTGTTAAACTCACACTCCTGAACAACAGTAAACAAGCTATCGTCGAATTCGTACCAACGAAAGCATTTGATGCGATAGAAGTGAAACTGAAATCAGGTATAGTAGGAGCATTAACAACAATAGACTTTAACTACGCACAGCGTGCACTGGTGGCGCCAAAAGTACAGGCAGCCCAGGTAACGGTTTGCGCAGGAAATACAGCAACATTGAATGTGCAGGATCCTGTAGCAGGAATTACTTATCGCTGGTACAACAGCAACGGTATTTACCTCACAGGAAAAGATGGCGTATCACTTACTACAGGCACCCTTACCAAGGACACTACCTTCTTTGTGGAAGCGTTCAGAAATGGTTGTGCAAGTAAAGGACGTGCAAGAGTAGATGTGAAAGTAACTGCAGCACCAGCAGCTCCGCAGGTACAATCTGCCAATGTGGATGTATGTGCCGGTTCAGATGCGGTACTCGCCGTGGTCAATCCTGTGAAAGGTTACACCTACGCATGGTACAACGTGGCAGCGGGTGGTACTAAGCTGAATACAGACAGTGGCTTCACTTATAAAGTGGTGAATGTAACTGCGAAGGCAATCTACTATGTGGAAGCTAAGAACGACAGCTGTAATACAGTATCTGCTACAAGAACCGCAGTAACTGTTAACACTGCTGCGGCACTGGCTCCGCCTACGGTATCTCCAACAACAGATACTGTGGTTGTAGGTCAGCAACCAGTGTTCAGAGCAAGCGCGGCTTCCGCAAATGCACAGTTCTTCTGGTTCGCCAGTCAAACAAGTACTGACACCTTATTTAAAGGGTCAACATTTGCGCCTCCGGCATCTAATGTAGTAGGTACTATCACTTATTGGGTAGAGGCAGCCCTGCCGGGAGCAGCTACCTGTAAGTCAGCAAGAGTAGCGGTGAATGCGCTTACCGTTAACAGCAACCTGGATATCGTGCCTTGCGAAGGCGCAACTGGTCAAACGATCGGCGGATCTGGTCTGTTAATACTGGGTAACGTTTATAATCCTGCCCTTGCTGTGGATAATAATAAAAATACCGCTGCTTCCCTGGTTATCAACCTCGGCGCAGTTAACGCCAGCGTATTCGAAAAAGCAACGTTCACTGGTTTGTCTACTCCAGGCGATACCGTGAGAGTGATGCTGTCGAACCCAGGCCAGGTGCTTTCTGCCGCAGTACTTGCCAGCATCCAGCTGACAACATACAACGGTAATACTGCGGGCGACTCTGTACTGGTATCTAATCCGATCCTCCACCTGGATCTGCTCAGTGGTAGCAGAGGTGCATTACTGTCCTTCGTTCCGACGAAAGCCTTTGATGCGGTGGAAGTGAAACTGAAATCCGGTATCATCGGTGCGCTGACAGCAATAGACTTCAATTATGCGCAGCGTGCAATTGTACAGCCTAAAGTACAGTCTAATAACGCCACCATATGTAAAGGCAAACAAGCCACACTCAGCGTGGTGAATCCTGCACAGGGTGTTGTTTACAGCTGGTACAACAGTCAGGGTAACCGCTTGCTGGATAGCATAGCATTTGTAACGCCAACTACCCTTGATTCCGGTACGTATACTTACTTCGTAAGAGCTACCAGGAATGGTTGTACAGGAAGTGCTTCTGCACCTGTTCTGGTAGTTGTAAAAGGAATACCATCCGTACCAGTACCAGTAAGCAACAACGTATCTACCTGTCTGAACACACCTGTAACCCTCAGCGTGAAAGCAGTGGCTGGTGTTCAGTTCAACTGGTACGATGCAGCTACCGGTGGTGCTATACTGGTATCAAATAATAATACATACACTACGCCGGCAAATCTGCAGGCTGGTACTTATAACTTCTATGTAGAAGCGGTGAATGCCGGTAACTGTGCGAACGACAGCGGACGCGTGAAGATCATGCTTACCGTAGACAGCGCATCCACAGCAGCCGACATCCAGGTAGCTGATAAGGCAATCTGCGCAGGTGGTGTGGCGGTATTAACACCAACCAGCACTACTGTTCAGAACCCGGTATTTAAATGGTATGCAAATCCTGATAAAACAGGTCCGATCACACAGGGTGTAAGTGCAGCCGGTGTATTAACGATCTCCGGATTAGCTACAGGAACATACACCTACTATGTAAGTGTAAGCAATGCCGGTAAGTGTGAAAACCCTGCCGGTGCACTGAAAGCAGTCAAAGTAACGGTGAATGCTGGCGCAACTGCTGCCGACATCATACTGGCAGATACTACTATCTGTGCAAACAGTACCGTGAAGCTGACCGCTACCAGTACAACTGTTATCAACCCAATCTTCAAATGGTATAAAGATGCAAGTCTGACCACCTTACTGTTTACCGGTCCGACATATACCACCGCGTTGATAACTGCTAATACTTCTTTCTATGTTACAGTGGAAGGAGATAACAGGTGCGCTAATACAGCTGCAAATGCGAAGACAGTAACGGTAACCGTACGTGATGTGCCAGTGCCGATCATTGCAGCTTCTGCTATCAGCATCTGCGTAGGCGACACCACCACATTAACAGTTCAGAATGCAGACAACACACTCACTTATCGCTGGTACAACGCAGCTACTGGTGGTACGCTATTATTCACCGGACCGGTTTATGTGGTAAGAGGTCTTACAGCATCTGCAGATTTCTATGCAGAAGCATCAGCAGGTGCATGTAGCAGCGCTACCAGAACGAAAGTATCCATAGGTGTGGGTGTAGCACCAACTCCGATTCTGGAATCTAATAACGTAACGGTTTGTCAGGGTGGTACTGCAGTGCTGAAGGTTACTTCTTCTGTAAATAACATCACTTATAAATGGTACAATACAGCCACAGGCGGTGCCGCTATATTCACTGGTCCGATTTACACTACCGGAGCAATCAATGCAAATGTGACGTTCTATGTAGAAGCTATCGGTGATACTTCGAAATGTGGTAAGCCATCTGCACGCGCTGCTGCGAAAGTAAATGTGGTGCCAGTACCGGCGGCTCCAACCCTGGTAAGCAATAATGTTCAGGGCTGTATCGGTCAAAGTGCTTCGCTGGCTATCCAAAGCCCTGCGGCAGGTACTACCTACCAATGGTTCAATGCAGCCACCGGTGGTACAATGGTATTCGAAGGACCAGTATTTAACATTACGGCCCTCGATAGTACCGTCACCTACTATGTACAGGCATTGGTAAATGGAGGCTGCCCAAGCGCCACCAGGTCCAGCGCCACCATCAAGGTGAACAGCATACCAACAGCTCCGGTAGTAACGGCAACTTCCCTGTTCGTTTGTCAGGGCGGAAGTGTAACACTCTCTATTAAAGATCCGGTTGCAGGTACTACCTACCGCTGGTTCGATGCCGCCACCGCAGGCAACTTGTTGTTCACAGGTGTCAGCTTCCCAACAGGCGTATTGAATGTCAGCACTGATTTCTACGCAGAAGCCAGCAATGGTAACTGTAGCAGTGCATTGAGAACGAAGGTATCTATCGGTGTAGGACAAGCACCAACACCAATACTGGAATCCAACGCAGTTACAGCTTGTCAGGGAACTACGGCTACGCTCCGCGTAACTTCAGCAACCAATGGTATTACTTACAAATGGTATACTCAGGCTACCGGTGGTACAGCAGTATTCACAGGACCAATATTTACTACGGATCCGCTGAACACCAGCATGGACTTCTGGGTGGAAGCAACAGGTACCACTGGTCAATGTGGTAACCCATCTGTCAGAGTGAAAGCTACCGTAACAGTGGTAGTAGCACCAAATGCACCAGATGTAGTAGCATCCTCTCTCAAAACATGTGCTGGTACAGGTGTTACCGTAGCCGTGAAAACAATACTGCCTAACGTTACCTACCAGTGGTATGATGCGGCTACAAACGGTTCGTTGCTCTTTACCGGAGCGGTGTACAGTGTACCTGTCATCACTAAGAATACTACTTATTATGTACAGGCGAACCTGGGCAGCGGCTGCTCCAGCTCTACAAGAACTGCGGTAAATGTAACAGTTGATCCGGCTCCGCCAATTCCAACAGTAGATCTGGATAATGTGGTTACCTGCATAGGTGGTACAGCTACATTCACTATTAAGAATCCTGATGCGACAATGACGTATCGCTGGTTTGATGCTCCGTCTAACGGCACCCTCCTGGCTACGGGCACTGCTTATACTACTGCGGCACTCGCACAAACAACTGTCTTCTACCTTGAAGCATTGAACAGTGCAGGATGCAGCAGCGCACGCAAAGGATTAACGGCAACAGTAGTCAGCACAATAGATGCACCGCTGGCTGATCCGATCACAATATGCAGCGGTCAAACCGGTGTGTTGAGCGCGAAAAACAAACAACCAGGTGTGATCTATAAATGGTACACCGTACTCCATGGTGGTTCACCAGTATTCACCGGAGGCGACTTTACCATCAGACCTACTGCAAATGCAGTATACTACCTGGAAGCGTCTACCAGCGGTGGTTGTGTAAGCGCCAGCAGAACACAGGTAAATGTATCAGTGAATCCGTCACCATCAGCACCGGCAGTTGCCAATGCAACCCTGCAGGCTTGCCCTGGTCAAACAGTTACACTGAATGCACTGAATCCGGATGCTGCGCTCACATATAAATGGTATACCACTGCCGTCGGAGGAACAGCAGTAGCTACGGGAGCTTCATATACAACACCTCCTGTAAATGCAAACCAGATGTACTACCTGGAAGCAACCAACAGCAATGGCTGTTCTAGCCCAACACGTACAGCGGTGAGCGTAGAAGCTACTCCGGCACCAGGTAAACCAACAATTACCGGAAACGATGCAGGTGTCTGCCCTGGTAAAACAGCAACACTCACTGCGGCTTCAACAACAACAGGGGTAGACTTCCGCTGGTACACCGTTGCAACAGGTGGCACACCAATATTCACAGGTGCAACATTTGTAACACCAGCATTAAACACAGCTACTACCTACTACGTGGAAGCATTCACAACCGGAGGTTGTATCAGCGCAGGACAAAGAACAACAGTACAGGTAGCTATAGCACAACCGCTTCCAGCACCGGTAGTAACAGTGGATAATACAACAGCCACTACTATTACTTTCCGCTGGTCACCGGTAACCGGAGCTCAACGTTATGAAGTAACACTGAACAATGGTGTAACATTCATACCACCAAGCTCAGGTGCTAATGGAACCACACATACCATAACAGGCCTGCAGCCTAACCAGAGTGCAACCATACAGGTAAGAGCTATCGGAGCATCAGACTGTGAAACCAGTGCATTGTCTACAGCGGTAACCGGTAAAACAACCAACCCGCAAGGCAACAACATCTATGTTCCAAACCTCTTCAGCCCGAATGGTGACGGAATAAATGATATCGAGTATGTGTACTCAACAGCAATCGCACAACTCGAATTCAGAATCTACAACCAGTGGGGTCAGTTGGTATTCACATCCAAAGACCAACGTCAGGGTTGGGATGGTACCATGAGTGGTCAGAAACAACCGGTAGGTGTTTACGTGTACATCGTGAGAGCTACTATGCAGGATGGCACGGTGATCACCAAGAAGGGTAACGTAACAATTATGAGATAAAGATGATTCATCAGCGTAATACTAAGTCAATCATAAAACCGGGATGCGATTTTGCATCCCGGTTTATCCAGAAAATGCTAAAAAATGTTCCTATGAAAAGGATTTTTATAGTCGCAATAATTTTATGGAGCAGTTTGTTGCCCAGGATATCTGTTGCCCAGGTTGATCCACACTTCTCCCAGTACTATGCTTACCCGTTGTGGCTAAACCCTGCTCTGACGGGAATTATAGATGGGGACTACAGAATTAGCGGTGATTATCGTAATCAGTGGGCTAATTATGGGAAACCCTTTTCTACGGCAGGAGTTTCTATCGATGCCGCTACCAACAAAAATATTGGTGTGGGCCTTAATGTAATGAATATGTCTGCAGGTGATGCAGGCTATAATTATTTTAATGCCATGGCCAGTGTTTCCTATAGTGGTGTGAAATTCGGCCGTACCAAAACCAGCCAGCTGGTGTTTGGTATCAATGCCGGTTTAATCAACAGAAGATTAGATCCCGCCAAATTCCAGACAGGTAGCCAGTATCAGCCGGTAACAGGTTTTGATCCAAGCATATTCAACGGTGAAAATGTAAATAATACTACCTCAAATCAGTTTGATGCCGGCGCCGGCGTGGTGTATTTTGACGGTAATCCGAATCATATGTTCAATCCATTTGCCGGATTTGCCGCTGCACACCTTACGCAACCTAAAGATCCCTTCTCCGCCGATGGTACTGAAAGAAAGTTGCCGGTACGTTACCTGGTGCATGGAGGTACAAAAATCAAACTGAACGAGGCATTAAGCCTTACTCCTACAGGGCTCTATATGAGACAAGGTAATGCAGAAGAGATTGTGGCAGGTGTATACGCTCAACTAATGGTAAACCCCGAATTCGACTTCCTGGTGGGAGGTAACTATCGCTTCAATGACGCGGTAATACCATTTGCCGGATTCCACTTCAAGAGCTTTACATTGGGCTTGAGCTATGATGCCAATACTTCTAACATGCGCCGCCTGGTAAATGGCAGCCAGAGCTTTGAAGTGTCTCTTTCTTTTATCAGCCGCAAAAGAAGAGTGTTGAACGAAGAATACTTTATTTGTCCCAGGTTATAATCTGCAAGCAACCGGATCAGAATGGAGGAAAAAACTTATACAGAAAAAAGAAATGGAACCCTCATGAAAAAAATTACACTCTGTTGGCTGGTGGTTTTTTTAGGAATAATAGACGCGACACAGGCGCAATATGTTTATGATTTTAAACATACTGCTGATGTCTTTTACAATTCAAGAGATTATTATTCCGCGGCGCAGTATTATAATAAAGCGCTTGGTACTTTCAAGATCAAACCAGAACAGGTATTGCCCTATACCATTGCAGGTTCCGCACCCCCAAGCGGTAAAGTGAAAGATTACCAACAGGTGGTAGCCAGGTTGGCAGAATCTTACCGGCTTTTCTATGATTATGGCAATGCTGAAACGTGGTACTCACAGCTGGTAGGATTTAATAATCCTGCATATCCCCAGGCCCGCTACTGGTACGCGGTGTGTTTACGCTTTAATGGAAAGTATCAGCAGGCACTGGATGAATTTACTAAGTTCAAACAAAGCTATACTGCTGCCGACGAACTGTCTACAAGAACACCCCTTGAAATTGCCTGCTGCCAGTTTGCGCTGTCAGAAGCCAATAAAGAGCCAAGATTTACCATCGTAAAAACTTCAGGTAATGTGAACGAAGGTGGCGCTAACTACGCCCCGGTAATACTGGACGGAAGCACTTTAATGTATACCTCTTCCCGTTCCGATAATCCACCTTTGCCCGCCCCAACCGCCAAACAGGCGGCAGCCAATAAGAAACTGCCTAAAGGGACCCCCTATGTAAATGCACTTTATACCGCCACCGGTAGCGGCAATAATTTTGATAACAGCCAGAAGGTAAAAATTCCTACTGCCAAAGGCTATGATCAGGGTGTGTCTGCATTAACACCAGATGGCAATTCCCTGTATCTTACCCGTTGGTTGATGAAAGATGGCGTAAAACAATCTGCCATTTATATCAGTACCCGGCAGAACGGTGTATGGTCCGAACCTAAAATCTTGGGCGATAATGTAAATGTAGCGGGATACAATTCTATGCAACCTTACATCACAGCCGATGGAAAATACTTACTCTTTTCTTCCAACAGGCCAGGGGGGATGGGTAAAAATGATTTGTGGTATTGTATTATGACTAACGGAACTCCCGGTGGTGCACGTAATATGGGCACTGCAATAAATACCAAAGATGAAGAACAGGGGCCCTTTTATGATGCCGAGAAAAATCTCCTGGTATTCAGTACAGATGGCCGTGTAGGCCTCGGTGGACTCGACTTCTTCCAGAGTGAAGGCGATTTTGGTACCTGGTCTGTCCCTGTTAATATGGGCAAACCGTTGAACTCCCCTAAAGATGATATCTATTACACGGCACTAGATAACACCCATCCTTTTGCCGCCGGATTCATCAGTTCCGACAGGGAATCTATTTGCTGTCTCGAAGTATTTGGTATTAATCGTATCCGGAAAATAGCCAGCGGATTGATTGTGGATTGCGATACACATCTGCCATTGCAAGGAGCTACTGTTACCTTATTGGATACAGTGAGAAGAAAAACAATCAAGAAGATGACACTGGATGCTACTGGCCGGTATACCTTCGAAGTTGATCCGCAACGCTACTATAAAGTAATAGCGGAGAAAGAAAATTATTTCACCAAAGCACTCTATTTCAATACAGACGAACTGCAAAGAGTGGATTCTATGGATAATCCAACCCTCTGCCTCAAGCATTATGAAATTGAGAAACCAATCGTACTTAATAATATCTACTATGATTTCAACAAGGCTACACTTCGTAATGAATCGAAAGTGGTATTAGATACTGTAGTAGATATGTTGAACGATAATCCGAAACTGACCATTGAAATGAGTGCACACACAGATAGTGTTGGCTCTGTAAAGTATAATGAGAAGTTGTCTCAGGCACGTGCACAGTCTTGTGTTGATTACCTGATCAGTAAAGGTATTTCACCGGAACGACTTATCGCAAAAGGCTATGGCAAGTCAAGACCAATTGCGCCAAACTCATTGCCTAATCATAAAGATAATCCTGAAGGTCGTCAGCTTAACCGTAGAACAGAGTTCAAGGTGTTAAAAAGACAAATACAGGTAAAAGAAGAAGATAGTAGTAGTCAATAATATTTTTTTTAAGCGCGGCTATAGGCCGATTGCTTCCATATCCTACATTTACCATTTCAAAGCCGGCTATTTAGCCGGCTTTTTATTTATAGTAAGGTATCCTTCTTAAATATATGAATGCGCAAAAGCATATCCTTTTGAAGGGATATGCCTGCAATAGTTTTAATGTAAATTCTTCGGAGAATTAGTTGCTTTTGCCAAAGAGACCGATAGCCAGCGTATCTGCGCCTTTCAACACTTTGATGTGAGAAGCGATAGCCAGTGCGTTGTCGTATTTGAAAGCAGTGTCTTTCTGAATGCCACCTGGTTTGTTAACTTTAATTGTTTTCACTTTAGTGAAAAGGTCTACTTTCAGCGCAGCACCAGTTCCCTGGAAAGCACCGTTGTACAGGGTGTCAGTAACCGGAGCGGTAGTTGTACCTGCAATCAGATAAATTTTGTGCGCTGCGTCTTTTGTATTTTTTGTCAGGTTCAATACTACATTTACAGAGCTATCAGTATTTTCTGTAAGTGTGATATTACCAACTTTTGTATCCTTATCAGCGCCAGTTCCTTTCAGGTCAAATGATTTGGTACGTGCAGGTGGTGGAGTTGGTGTATCGTTATCATCATTTTTGCAGGATGTGAAAGATATACCCAATACAGTAGCGAGCGCTACTCCGGTCCGGAGCGCGTGTTTGTTGAACATAAGCATGATTTCAGTTTTATAAAAGTTTTAAGATTGCGATTCTGAAACAGTTGAATTACAACTGTCACTAACCTTGCGATTTTAAGATTGTGATTTATTTTTTTCTATATAGGTTTTCAGCGCTTACTAGTAGATGTTAAACGAGGCTTGAAATAAAAAGTTACAGCTATAAGTAGGAATTTTTTTAAATATTTATTTTTGCCGCATGTAATGCTTATTGGTAAAGAGTTGCAGCGGTATAAAATATTTTTTCGAACAACATGGTGAGTATAACTAAGTGTTTAACCATTCATTTTTAACCAGCATCTTTTTATAAAGATGTTTTTTGATGATTCAAAAATTAAATTACATTTGTAAGGCATCGCGATTAGATGCGCCAACTGATAGTAATATGAAAATGTAATCAGACTACGGTATTTCCGTTTGTCGCCCTCCCACTCTTATTTTTTTGTTTGCAGTGCCCTCAACCGCACTGTTTCTCCTTTTATTTTTCAAAGTATTTGTATGCATATTTTAACGAAGATGCTATCGCGCATAGCTCGTTTCTTTCAATTATTTAAGATAGCCGTTGCCGGTAGTGAAAAAGAATTTACAACAGGTAGTATTAATCGTGCCATTTTTTTGCTTTCTATTCCAATGATCCTGGAAATGGCCATGGAATCACTTTTTGCAGTGGTGGACATTTATTTCGTGAGTCATCTCGGCGTGAATGCAATTACTACAGTAGGGTTAACCGAATCAGTACTCACGCTGGTATATACTGGCGCAATGGGCTTGAGTATGGCGGCTACTGCCATGATCGCAAGAAGAACAGGTGAAAAAGATCCGGATGGAGCGGCACATGCAGCGATGCAGTCACTATATCCCGGATTGATTATTTCATTGGTGGTAAGTGTTGTAGGATTATTTTTTTCGAAAGATATATTACTATTAATGGGTGCCGCCAAAGAAGTGGCAGATTACGGTTATGTATATACGAAAATTGTACTTGGTGGTAATGTGGTGGTTATTTTATTATTCCTGGTCAATGGCGTTTTTCGTGGTGCCGGAGACGCTGCATTGGCCATGCGCACATTATGGATTGCCAATGGTCTGAATATTATACTATGTCCGGTATTGATTTCCGGTTGGGGCCCTATTCCTGCAATGGGTTTAAAAGGAGCAGCCATTGCTACTTTTATTGGCAGGGGGATGGGCGTAAGCTACCAGTTGTATCATTTAATAAAGGGAAGGGACTTAATACGTATTACAAAGAAGCACCTGGTGCCTGTTTGGAGTTTGATTGGTGCAATTCTGAAAATAGCCATGGGGGCAACTGCGCAAATGTTGATTGCTTCCGCCAGCTGGATTTTCCTGGTGCGTATTATTTCTCATTTTGGCAAAGATGCGGTAGCCGGATATACTATTGCTATCCGGGTAATCATCTTCACCATATTACCTGCCTGGGGAATGGCCAATGCAGCAGCAGCCCTGGTAGGACAAAACCTGGGCGCGCAGCAGCCAGAACGCGCCGCCACGTCCGCCTGGCGGGCAGCTTTCTTTAATATGGTGTTTCTGGGCATAGTGGCTATTATTTTCATGATAGGAGCACCGGCTATTATTCGCTTCTTTACAGATGATCCTATTGTGCTTGGCTATGCGGTGCAATGCATCCGGCTAATGAGTGGTGGCTATATCTTTTATGCCTTTGGTATGGTACTGACCCAGTCCTTCAATGGAGCAGGTGATACCCGCACGCCGATGCTGATTAATTTATTTGCTATGTGGATGTTTCAGATGCCGTTGGCCTATACGTTGTCTGTTTGGTGGAAGATGGGCCCTGTTGGGGTATTCTGGGCAATTGCGATCTCTGAGTCGGCAGCCGCTATCGCTGCTATACTGCTGTTTCGCCGCGGTACCTGGAAACAGGTGAAGATTTAGCTTCCCGCTTTCTGTATAAGTAGTTACCTTTGCCTGGTTTTGTATTGAATTTTAAAGTAATAAAAATTAACTAAAATAGCATGTCACTCACTGTTGTAGGTACTATGGCGTTCGATGAAATCGAAACCCCCTTTGGCAAATCAGGTAAAATCATTGGTGGTTCGGCCACTTACATTGCATGGGCAGCATCAAACTTTGTTCAGCCAATTAACCAGGTATCGGTAATAGGCGAAGATTTCCCTCAGGCAGAACTGGATGCACTGACAGCAAAAGGTGTAGCGCTTGACGGTGTAGAGCATAAGCCGGGGGAGAAATCCTTCTATTGGTCAGGCAGGTATCACATGGATATGAATACCCGCGATTCATTGGCCACAGAGCTGAATGTACTGGCTGATTTTAAACCCGTGATTCCTGAAAGCTACCAGGGAAGCGAATTCCTGATCCTTGGTAACCTTACACCACAGGTACAGATGAGTGTACTGGATCAGTTTAAGGTGCGTCCTAAACTGATAGTAATGGATACTATGAACTTCTGGATGGAAGTAGCACTGGATGATCTGTTGAAAGTATTGAAAAGAGTAGATGTGCTGATGGTGAATGATGGTGAGGCCCGTCAGTTGAGCGGTGAGTTCTCCCTGGTAAAGGCAGCCCGTAAGATCCTGTCTATGGGACCACGGTACCTGATCATCAAGAAAGGTGAACACGGTGCATTGTTATTCCATGAAAATCATGTGTTCTTTGCGCCTGCTATGCCACTGGATGATGTATATGATCCAACCGGCGCGGGTGATACATTCGCAGGTGGTTTCATCGGACACCTGGCAAAGACAAAGGACATTTCTTTCGAAAATATGAAAACCGCGATCATTGTGGGTTCTGCTATGGCTTCTTTCTGCGTGGAAAAATTCGGTACAGAACGTATCCGTGAAATCACACATGAAGACATTACTACCCGTCTGGAACAATTTGTACAGCTGGTGAACTTCGATATAGATCTGGTGTAGATAGCCATTAGCCATTAGCTTTTAGCAAAAATGCAGCGGGGAACATAACATGTTCCCCGCTGCATTTTTGCTAAAAGCTAAAAGCTAATGGCTAACAGCTGTTTATTTATATATTCCGTTCAGTACGGCTGCCAGTCTCAGTCCTCCTTTCAGCAGTTGCTGGTTCAGATCTTTCACAAATACATAATTATAGCGATAGCTGAGCTTTGCATCCGGCTTGGTGTAGGCATATACCTTGTCGGACAGCAGATGTGAGTCGAACATCCAGTCGGCAATAGAACCGCTCTGTATGGTCTTTATTTCAGCTGCAGAAGCGATGTTAAGCGCTTTGGTATACTCTGTATAGCTCAGCTGCTGGAAATCGATCAGGTGTTCGTCCCATACACGATGCAGGTTAGAGGGCTTGTCGAACCACATTACATTGATCTTGTTGCCGCCCATATCTTCGTCACGGCCCACATGCAGTGGCTGATGCATATCTCCCATCATATGTACCAGGAAAGTCAGCGCAAACAGCTTTTTCTCCTGAGATAGCTCACGATTCTTCAGGTCTTTGATCATCGCCTGTGTTTCGGTATACAGGTTTTCGCCGGTAGCCGCATTCAATAACTGATCAAATTTTGCACGGTCAATATCCGCGGGAAAGTCCAGGTAATGCCAGGAGTTGGTATGGTCATACTGGTGGGTAGTATCTGATTTGATAAAATCCGGCCAGTTGGCAATCATGGCCATACTTTGACCTCCCAATATCTTATCGATCGCTTTGCGGGCTTTTGGAGTAAGGTGAAGCCAGGCAATTTCAGCAACAATGCGGTGACCGTTAGGTCCCCAGGCAAAAGAGGCAAGGGGTAGCAGGAAGGCCACTATCAAGCCCATTAAAATTTTTTTTCTCATAAGTCAGTCCTTGGTATGAGCCGCTAAATTAAAGCATCTTTTTTAACACTTCCACTTCCTTATTCTTTAGTATTTTTACAGATACTGCTCAAATACAATTTCAATATGCCTTTTAGTATACGTGCACCATATTCTCCTGCTGGTGATCAGCCGGAAGCCATCAAACAATTAACCCAGGGACTCAATGAAGGAGAACCATTTCAGACCCTGTTGGGGGTGACAGGGTCAGGAAAAACATACACTGTAGCCAATGTAATACAGGAGGTACAGCGGCCTACCCTGGTGCTGACACATAACAAAACCCTGGTAGCGCAGCTTTATGGTGAGTTTAAACAGTTTTTCCCAGACAATGCTGTAGAATATTATGTATCCTATTACGATTATTATCAGCCAGAGGCCTATATGCCTGTAAGTGATACTTATATAGAAAAGGACCTGGCTATTAACGAGGAATTGGATAAGCTCCGGTTGAGAACTTCTGCCAGCCTGCTGTCTGGTCGAAGAGATATTATCGTGGTGGCCAGCGTGTCCTGTATCTATGGTATCGGTAACCCTACAGATTATGAAAATGGGATTATCCGTATAACGAAAGGACAGACACTGAGTCGTAATACCTTACTGCATGGACTGGTAAACTCCCTGTATAGCCGCACCACTGGCGATTTTAACAGGGGCAATTTCCGGGTAAAAGGGGACACAGTAGATATTAACCTGTCTTATGTGGATTATGGATATCGGATTACTTTTTTTGGAGATGAGATAGAAGAGATAGAAACCATTGATGTGCAAAACAGTAAGCGTATTACCGTAGTGGAAAATGCGGCCATTTTCCCGGCTAATATGTATCTGGCACCCAAGGATATGATGCAACAGATCATCTATGAAATACAGGATGAACTGAAAGCCCAGGTAGATTATTTCAAAGCCAATGGCAAACTGATCGAAGCACAGCGTTTATCCGAAAGGGTGAATTATGATGTGGAAATGATTCGTGAACTGGGTTATTGCAGTGGTATTGAAAATTACTCCAGGTTCCTGGATCGCCGTAAGCCCGGTGCGAGGCCCTTCTGCCTGTTGGATTATTTCCCGGAAGATTTCCTGCTGGTAATTGATGAGAGCCATGTAACTATTCCGCAGATAGGCGCCATGTATGGTGGTGACCGTTCCCGTAAACTGAACCTGGTGGAATTTGGCTTTAGGTTGCCATCTGCTATGGATAACCGCCCGCTGAATTTCTACGAGTTTGAGAATATGGTGAACCAGGCCATTTTTGTGAGTGCTACCCCCGGGGATTATGAACTGAAGAAAACGGAAGGCGTGGTAGTGGAACAGGTGGTACGTCCTACCGGCCTGCTGGAACCTCCTATAGAAGTAAGGCCCAGTGTTAACCAGGTGGATGACCTACTGGAGGAAATAGATAAACGCGTACAGAAAGGCGATCGGGTGTTGGTGACTACGCTGACCAAGCGCATGGCTGAGGAAATGGATAAGTACCTGGGACGTATTAATATTAAGTCACGCTACATCCACTCTGAAGTAGATACGCTGGAGCGTATAGAAATCTTAAGGGATCTGCGGTTGGGTAATATAGATGTATTGGTAGGAGTGAATCTGCTGAGAGAGGGACTTGATTTGCCGGAGGTATCGTTGGTGGCCATTCTGGATGCTGATAAGGAAGGGTTCCTGAGAGATGAGCGGTCGCTGACGCAAACGGCTGGTCGTGCGGCGCGTAACGTAGATGGATTGGTCATCTTTTATGCAGATAAGATAACCGAGAGCATGCAGCGTACCATTGATGAAACAGATCGACGCCGGGAAAAGCAGGTGGCCTTTAATATTGCACATAATATTACACCGAAGACAGTACGTAAAAGCAAAGAACAAATCTTGGGGCAAACATCTGTATTGGAAATCAAGCACTTCGATGAAAATTCGCCTATGGCAGTACATGATGAGGTACAACTGGTAGCAGAGGATGCTATGGCATACGCCAAAACTTCCGCTGCGGCCGTTAAAACCATTCCGCAGATGGAAAAATCTATCGCCAAAGTGAAGAAGGATATGGAAAAAGCAGCCCGGGATCTTGATTTTATGGAAGCAGCCCGTTTAAGGGATCAAATGTTTGCGATGGAGCGGGAATTATTAGAAATGAAGCAATAAATGGCTTTGCTTATTTATAACATTATATGTAATTATTTATAATGTATTTGTAAGATTTCCTGCTTCAAATTGATAAATATATAATTTGTAAAATATTATTTGCCAGGTGATTACAGCATATGTTTCCTCGTTACAGTAAGGCGTGCACCTGGCAAATTTGAAAAATGTTAACCTTTCCTTAATGTTCAATATATTTAATTGATAAACAACTAGTTAAGTGTAAATTAAGCGCCGTTATAAAAGCGTATATTCAGAAAAATAATAATTAACATTATTATTATTTATAATATCATTGACTTAATCCTAAATTTCACACCTCTTATTCAAATATTTCTATTTTTATCGCCTTCTATTTGATGTTTTAAATTTCAGACCTACTTTTATTTAAGAAATTTAAAAATCAAACGCTATGAAGAAAATATCATTTCAGGACTATCTCCCCTTCATTTTCCTTTCGATCATTGCGATTATTGGAATTTTTATCCCTTCCCTCCCGAGTTTTGCTGATGGCGGCAAATATAATTCTGCTGACATTGCCTGGATTCTGGTAGCCTCTTCGCTGGTATTTTTAATGACTCCTGGCTTGTCCTTCTTTTATGGAGGCATGGTAAATAAGAAGAATGTTATTTCTACCATGATGCAAAGCTTCATTGCCACCGGAATTATCAGCATTGTATGGTTAGTTGTTGGATTTAGCCTGGCGTTTGGTAAATCTGTTAACGGCATCATTGGTGATCCCCGCACATTCTTTATGTTTCAGAATGTAGGATCTGGTGCTCCATGGAGCCTGGCGCCTACTATTCCGCTGTTATTGTTTGCGCTCTTCCAGATGAAGTTTGCCATCATCACACCTGCCCTGGTAGTAGGTGCTGTAGCAGGAAGAATACGTTTTACTTCTTATGTATTATTCATGGTGTTATTCAGCGTATTGATATATGCACCTATTGCACACTGGACATGGCATCCCGATGGTATCCTGTTTAAATTAGGCGTACTGGATTTTGCTGGTGGTACAGTGGTACATATTTCTGCTGGTTGCGCGGCATTAGCCGGTGCACTGGTACTGAAAAGAAGGAAGGATCACGTGGAAAAGAAAGAATTACAACCTGCAAATATTCCTTTCGTATTACTGGGTACCGGTTTACTGTGGTTCGGCTGGTTTGGTTTCAACGCAGGTTCTGCTTTGAGCGCTAACGCCCTCGCTGCTACTGCTTTTGCAACTACTAATACAGCTACTGCTGCTGCTGGTTTATCATGGGTGTTTTTTGATGTGATCCGTGGTAGAAAACCATCAGCACTCGGCTTCTGCATCGGTGCAGTGGTTGGTCTGGTAGCCATTACACCTGCAGCTGGTTTCGTTGCTATCCCACAAAGTATATTTATCGGATTTATTGCTGCTATCGTTTCTAACGTAGCTGTACACTGGAAATCAAAAACCAGCATTGATGATACACTGGATGTATTCCCTTGCCATGGTTTAGGTGGTATGGTGGGTATGTTGCTCACAGGTATCTTCGCTACCAAAACTATCAACGCTGGTGGCAACGATGGTTGGCTCTATGGCAACTTCGAGCTGTTTAAAAATCAGGTGCTCGGTCTGTTACTGGTAGTAGGCTATAGCTTCACTGTATCATATGGTATCTTCAAACTGATCAACCTGATTCACCCGCTGCGTGTAACTGAAGAAGAAGAAGAATTGGGCCTGGATGTATCACAGCACAATGAAAATTATCATCCTTCTCTGATCAGCATATCCGACAACGGTTCTCTGAAAGAAGAAGATGAACTGGTACACTCTTGAAATAATATGTCGTATACCGGCATAACAATAGAGTGGCAGTTCAAAGAATACGATCTTTATCAACTTTATTAAACATATACTTTATGTTGTAAGAACCTGGAATGGATAATTGGTAGTTAAATCGCTGTAAATAAGTGAAACTCGCACCAATCATTAGCTACTGATTATCCATTCCTTCTATTCTGATTGTAGCATCATCAGAAAGCACGCGAGAATACACCCCCGAAACAATCCGCAAGAAAAGGCCGCATCAATACTTACCATTTTATCAACCAAATTTATAAGTATGAAAAGAATGTTAACGACCTTATTTGTCATGGGCAGCAGCCTCGTTGCCATGTCACAATCCACGACGGATACTACAGTAGCTCCGGCTTTTAAATTGTCCGGATCCGCTGATGTATATTATAAGTACAATCTGAATGGCAACTACACCGATAATAAAACCAGTTTTACCAATTCACATAATTCTTTCGAATTAGGTATGGTATCTCTGAAAGTGGAACATGGGTTTAAAAAAGGAAGTATCGTTGCTGATCTCGGATTTGGTAAAAGAGCCGGAGAATTTTCCTATAATGATGTACCTGGTTCATCAAATGGTTTGTCTATGGCCATCAAGCAACTGTATGTTTCTTACCAGTTAACAGAAAAAGTGAAAGTGAGTCTCGGTAGTTTTGCTACACACATCGGTTATGAATTGGTAGATGCCTATGCCAATAGAAACTATAGCATGAGCTATATGTTTAGTTACGGTCCTTTTTTCAATACAGGTGTTAAGGCAGACATTGCCATCACCTCCTCTTTAAGCGCCATGGTAGGGGTGTTTAATCCTACCGATTTAAAATCAGTATCCCTTAACAGCCATAAATATATTGGTGCTCAGCTGGGCTTCGCTCCTGCCGAAACACCCATTAAATTATACCTGAACTACCTCGAAGGAAAAGATACTTTCGGTGTTCAAAACCACCAGGTAGACCTGGTAGCAACTTATCAGATTAATAAAGTGCTGGGTCTTGGTTATAACGCTACCTACAGCACTTACTCAGATACACGCGCACCTAAGGATACCCGTGAAAATGCCAAATGGTGGGGTAATGCGCTCTACGTAAATCTCGACTTTACCGATAAATTCGGATTAACAGTACGTGGTGAATACTTCAGTGATAAAGATGGTCTGAAAGTATTTGGTGCGATACCCGATGGAGGTAATGTAGTTGCCGGTACGCTTACTTTTAATTATAAGGTAGGAAACCTAACTATTATGCCAGAGTTCAGATTAGATAAAGCATCTGCTGATATATTCAGTAAGTCGGATGGTAAACCTTATGATATGACATCCAATGTACTTTTAGCCGCCACCTATCATTTCTGATTTTTTTTAAAAAGATGTAGTGTTTAGGGATTTAAGGATTTGCTTGCTGCAGGTGGTCTGCGGCAAGCAAATCCTTAAATCCCTAAATGATTTGTATTATATTGCTGTCAAAAAGAAATAATGTTGCAGCCGTCCACGTTAAAATTTCTGAAGTCTCTCAGGCTGAATAATAATAAAGTCTGGTTTGACGAACACAGAACCGAATATCAAACCGCAAAAGCTGATTTTGAAAGTATGGTACAGCAGCTCATTGATGGGCTGGCCAGGCAGGATGCCTCTCTGCAGGGTTTACAGGTAAAAGATTGTGTTTTTCGTATTTATAAGGATGTCCGGTTTTCCAAAGATAAGACGCCTTACAAAACAAATCTGGGTGCCTCTTTTCAGATAGGGGGCAAAAAATCAACCCTTGCAGGTTACTATTTTCAACTGGAACCAGGAGGAAATAGCTTTGCCGGTGGCGGTATTTGGATGCCAGCCGCTCCCGATTTGAAAAAGATACGTCAGGAAATTGACTATAACTTCAAAGAGTTTGAACAACTCATTTCCAATAAAGAATTTATTAAGCATTTCGGGAAGGTAGAAGGAGATGCGTTAAAAACAGCTCCACAGGGGTATCAACCGGACAACCCGGCTATCGCTTATTTAAAGCTGAAAAGTGTGATTGTATCACATCCCTTTTCGGATGAAGCATGCACACAACCCACTATTGTAAAGGAAATTTTGAAAACATTTGCGCTGATGCAACCACTGTTGCAGTTCATTAACCGCGCCATGGATTGATAATAAGTAGTTTATTAGTTTATCAGATAAATAATTTGCTTTATCAGTTGCCGGTTACTAACATATAGATAGCTGTTGCGAACAACATTAAAAAGCAAAGCCGCCAACAATGCCCAGCACCCAAACCAGTAAATAGGCAAATGATTCTCTGTCTTCTCCTGGCAACCTCATGTAAACTAATGATCTGATAAACTAATAAATAACTCTCCGGTTTAACCCGGAATTAATTTTTGTGAATGAGGAATTCGAACGGACGAGCTTTGCGATTCTTTAAAAGGTTTTCTTTGTCCGTACGCGCGTGGGCAAAACGTTGATTGTAAACATTAGCCACCTCAATAATAGGTATAATTCCATCTAACGTATCCTGCTGATCAACGATGTTCATGATCCGGGATACCTGTGAAGAGAAATTGGTGCTCCACTCTTCGGTGAACTTGTGCATTAACAGAAGCTCGCGATTGGTGTTGGTTTTCATAGGACTTAAGGGTGTTTTCTGATTAGAAAATAACGAAAAATACCGGCATCTCTAAAATTGGACTACTCTTCTTTTTCAAAGAGTTTTAGTTGGCATAGGATTATTACTACCAAAATTGGATTTTATCCGCCACAAATCAATACTACTTCCGTGTAATTTTTAAGGTTTTTGTGTTATCGTTTTATGAATCACGTAAAAAAGAGCAAGCGGTAACACGCTTGCTCTTAATGAGTTATAGATATATTTTCGTATAGTCATATACGGGAGCTGCATTTAAGGGTACAATAGGCCCTTAATTACATAGCACAACAGTATGATTACAGCCAGTTCTTACCACTGAGGTATTCTGCAATCTGTACGGCGTTGGTAGCAGCACCTTTACGAAGGTTGTCTGCAACTATCCACATATTCACTGTTTTAGGCTGTGTTTCATCCCGGCGGATACGACCCACAAACACTTCGTCCTTGTCGTGTGCATCTTTAGGCATCGGGTATTGTGCCCTGGAAGGATCGTCTACAACTATTACTCCTGGCGTATTTTCGAGGATAGCACGCAGTTCAGCCGCTTCATACTCATTTTCAAACTCAATGTTCACCGACTCACTATGACCACCCATTACCGGAATACGTACAGTCGTGGCCGTTACCAGGATGCTGTCATCTCCCATAATTTTCTTGGTCTCATTTACCATCTTCATCTCTTCTTTCGTATAGCCGTTCTCGAGAAATACGTCTATCTGCGGAATAACATTTAGATCTATCTGGTAAGGATAAGCCATTTCACCGGTAATGCCTTGTCTTTCATTCATTAACTGGGTTACCGCTTTAACACCGGTGCCAGTTACTGACTGATAAGTAGATACTACTACCCTTTTAATTTTATATTTTTCGTGCAATGGTTTCAGAACCAGCACCATTTGAATGGTAGAACAGTTAGGATTGGCAATGATTTTATCTTCCCGGGTAATAGCGTCACCATTTACCTCAGGTACTACCAGCTTTTTGGTAGGATCCATTCTCCAGGCACTGGAGTTGTCGATAACAGTAATGCCTGCTGCTGCAAATTTAGGTGCCCACTCCAGAGAAGTGCCACCGCCGGCAGAAAAGATAGCCACATTAGGCTGCATCGAAATAGCCGTTTCAGCATTCACCACCTTCCAGGTCTTGCCCTTAAATGTTACTTCCTTACCAACAGACTTCTCAGAAGCCACGGGAATCAATTCAGTAACGGGAAAATTTCTTTCCGTTAACACCTGTAACATTTTTGAGCCTACCAGTCCGGTCGCTCCTACTACGGCAACTTTCATTTTGTTTTACATTTTAAATTTTGGAAGCCCAAAATTAATGTATAGCCCGCGCTTTTCATAGCACTAAGATTTTTTTTTACTGTTTGCATGGCATTAACAGTGCATAACATTCTGAATGCTAAGTTTGAACGCCATAAAACCCAGCAAATATGAAGTTAACTGTTGTTTGTTCCCTCTTGCTATTGCAGACCCTTTATGGTTTTACACAATCCCCCGGCAGATATGGAGTGATTATACATGAAATTATGCCCAAACCTTCTCCTGTGACGGGGCTGCCGCCTTATGAATATATAGAACTAAGAAATGTAAGCGGGGAGACAGTACAACTGAAAGACTGGCGACTCTCCGTCAATAAGCGGGAAGTATTGCTCCCGGCCTTTTTGCTACCCGCAGATAGCCTGGTCGTATTATGTACACCTGCTGCGGTAAATAGCTATAACATCTCCAATATCAGGGGGATAGACCGTTTCCCGGCACTGGCAGACGATAGCGCGTTGATAGTACTGTATGATCCGGCTAAAAGAGTAATACATGCGGTTGATTATCAACAGGGCTGGTATGGCAGCACTAAACCCAAAGGAGGTGTCAGTCTGGAAATGGTCAACGCTGCCCTTCCCTGTAGTGGAAAAATAAACTGGCACCTCAGCACCGCAGCAGCGGGTGGTACTCCCGGCAAAGCCAATGCAGTAGCCGCTATTACAACGGACAATACCCGGCCTGATCTGCTTTTTGCTACCATTACAGACAGTATGCATGTGTTACTGCAATTTAGCAAAACGCTGGACAGTGCACTGGCAGCAGATCCTACGCGCTATCAACTCACAGGAGGAATAAAGATAACCACCAGTATGGTAAGTCCTCCTTTATTTACCAGCGTGCAATTACAGCTATCTGCTCCTATTCATCCGCAGCAGGACTATATATTAAGTACAGGCGGCCTGGCTGGTTGTTATGGAGAAGTTAGTGGAGTCAATACCAGTATCACATTGGGAATGCCGCAGCCACCAGTGGCACAGGATGTGGTCATTAATGAAGTTTTGTTTTATCCGCCTCCGGGGGTACCTGAATTTATTGAGCTCTATAACCGCAGCCACAAAACCATAGAACTGGGGCAATTATATTTTTGTGCAAGAAAGACAGATGGAAAATTTGAAACATTTAAGAAAATAGCAACGGCAGGCCGGCTGTTGATGCCAGGACAATTCCTGGCCATTACTACAGATGGCCCCCTCCTATGCAGCCATTACGTCTGTAAAGCCCCGGAAAACATACAGGAGGTAAGTAGTTTGCCATCTATGCCTATGTCAGCAGGGAGAATCAGCTTACTGATGGCAGATAGTACTATTATAGATGAACTACCTTATACAGATGGACAACATTTTCCACTGGCCAGTGAGCTACAGGGCATTTCCCTGGAACGGTTGCAATATGACCGCCCTGCTGCCAGCGGAGATAACTGGCATTCTGCGGCGGCTACCGCGGGTTATGCTACTCCCGGTGCTCCTAATTCCCAGCGCTGGCCCGAAGCAGCGGATTCCCTGAATATTGTACTCGAACCGGCCTCCTTTACGCCGGATCATGATGGAATAGATGACTTTATGAAAATTTCCTGGCAACTGCCCGCCCCTGGCTTCGTTGGTAATATTACAATTTATGACATACGAGGCCGGACGGTTCGTTTCCTTGCCCGTAATATTTTAATGGGAAACAGTGGATATTTGCAATGGGATGGAATTGGTGAAAATGCAGTAGTTTTACCGTCAGGTATTTATATATTTTTTATAGAGATATTTAATCTCAAAGGACTTGTGAAACGCTGGAAACGCACGGTGGTCATGGCACGAAAGTTGACCTGACCGATTCCCCCGTTGCAGGCTTTTTACAGGTCAAAAATAGCAGCGGTCAATCTATTATAATTATTTATATTTGCGCTTCCTAAAAATTTGAACATGCAGTACAGAGAAATTGTTGCAGTAACCGGATTGGGCGGTTTGTTTCAGTTAGTAGCCAGCAAACAAGATGGCGCCATCGTAAGGTCACTGGAAGATAAAAGTACAAGGTTTGTATCTTCCCGCGTGCATAATTTTACTCCACTGGAAAGTATTGAAGTATTCACTACCGGCGAAAACGTAAACCTGGCTGAAGTATTTAAAGCCATGGATGAAAAAGCAGCGACATTCCCACCTGCAGCAGGTAAAGCAGATAACAATGCTATCAAAGCTTATTTCAAAAACGTATTCCCTGAATTCGATGAAGACAGAGTGTATGTGAGTGATATGAAGAAAATGGTGAAATGGTTCGGTATCCTCAAAGCAAACGATCTGTTGAAATTTGAAGAGATCCTGGCCGAAGGTGAAGGTGAAGTAGAAGAAGTGGTAGAAGAAACCGCTGCTCCTGAGAAAAAGAAGAAAGCCGCTCCAGCCGCTACTGAAGCAGCTGCAGAAGTAGCAACAGAAGAAAAGCCTAAAAAGGCACGTGCTAAAAAGGCTGAAAAAGAAGAAGGCGAAGAAGGTGCTGAAGAAAAAGCGCCTAAAAAAGCCAAAGCTAAGAAAGATGACGCGCCGGCAGCAGAAGGTGAAGAACCTAAAAAAGTTGCTAAGCCACGCAAGAAGAAAACAGAAGAATAGTAAGAATCGCGTTATTTGATTAGGATGAAGTAGCCGTCTGTTATCAGATAGCGAAAAGAAATAAGCAAATAACATAATAGCTCAGGCTTCTATTTACAGGATATCATGTCTGTAAATAGAAGCCTGAATCGTTTTAGGATTCCGGTTTTTTAACGATTCTTTTAATCAGATCCTATCGGCATTCGCACAAAAATCCCTAAATTTCTACATTCGAAAATTCAAAAATATTTGATAGCATGGATAATTTAAGTGCAGATATAAAAAAACTACCCCGTCAATTTCTCCCGGAAGATTTTCAGGTAACGACCTGGGATGGCCTGCAGCCCTACTTTGAAACCCTGCAGCAAAGACCTGTTAACAGTGTGGCAGACCTGGAAAAGTGGCTGAAAGATATGAGCGAACTGGAAGCTGTTATTAGTGAAGATGCCTGCTGGCGACAGATCCGCATGACCTGCGATACCAACAGTAAAGAGCTGGAAGAAGCATTTACCTACTTCTGCATGGAAATTCAGCCTAAACTGCAACCATACGCAGACGCACTCAACAAAAAACTCCTGGAAAGCCCCTTCCGTAAAGAGCTGGATCAGGACCTCTATAAAACCTATCTCCGCAATGTAGAGAAACAGGTAAAATTATTCAGGGCCGAAAATATTCCCATTCAGGCAGAATTGAGCGTAATGGCGCAGCAATACGGTGTTATTGCCGGTAAAATGAGCATTACAGTGAAAGACCAGGAATATACACTGCAACAAGCCGCAAAATTCCTGGAAAACAGTGACCGCACCCTGAGAGAAGAAGTATTCACTAAAACGGCTACACGCCGTTTGGCAGACAAACAGGCGCTGGATGAATTATATACGGGTCTCATACTAAAACGTGACCAGGTAGCCAGGAACGCCGGCTTCGCCAATTACCGTGACTATAAGTTTGAAGAACTGGGCCGCTTTGATTATACCAAAGAAGACGCCTTTCAGTTTC
The DNA here is from genome assembly GCF_052114225.1 of Chitinophaga sp. RAB17. NCBI lineage: Bacteria > Pseudomonadati > Bacteroidota > Chitinophagia > Chitinophagales > Chitinophagaceae > Chitinophaga > Chitinophaga sp. RAB17. The sequence continues at coordinate 214,706 of NZ_JBFREI010000002.1, forward strand.
ATGCTGCCATCAAAGCACACATTGTTCCGCTGGTACAGCAAATCCTCGAAGCGCAAAAGAAAAAATTGCAACTGGATACCTTAAAGCCATGGGATACGGACGCAGAACCCGTAGGCGTAAAACCACTGGAGCCATTCCGCACCGGAGATGAACTGGTGAATAAAGCCATCGAAACCTTTGACGAACTGGGTCCCTTCTTTGGTAATTGCCTTCGTGTAATGAAACAAATGGGGCGCCTGGATCTGGAAAGCCGCAAAGGCAAAGCACCAGGAGGTTATAACTGCCCATTGGCAGAAACCGGTGTACCTTTTATTTTTATGAATGCTGCCGGCCAGATGAAAGACCTTACTACCATGGTGCACGAAGGGGGCCATGCGGTACACTCTTTCCTGAGCCATCATCTGTCACTCAGTTCTTTCAAGGAGTACCCGATGGAAATAGCGGAAGTAGCCAGCATGAGCATGGAGCTGTTTACCATGGACTACTGGAATATTTTCTTTGATGATGCCACGCAACTTCGTCGTGCACGTCTGCAACAACTGGAACGTGCGATTACCATATTCCCGTGGATTGCTACCATCGATAAATTCCAGCATTGGATTTATGAGCACCCACAACATACAGTAGCAGAACGCACGGATAAATGGTTGGAAATTCTGAACGAGTTTTCTCCTGCAATTGTGGACTGGACAGGGCATGAAGACTACCGCGCCATTACCTGGCAGAAACAACTCCACCTGTTTGAAGTACCATTTTATTATATCGAATACGGTATTGCGCAACTGGGCGCCATTGCTATGTGGAAACAATTCAAGGAAAACAAAACGCAGGCATTGGATAATTACGTACAGGCGTTGAGTTTAGGTAACACTAAAACATTACCCGAATTGTATAAAGCAGCAGGAATTAAATTTGATTTCTCGCCGGCATATGTGAAGGAGTTAGCTGATTTCGTGAAGGCGGAAATAGAGAAGTTATAGCATCCGGCTAAAATGAAAAGCCACTGAGTAAATGATCTGCGGGTATCTTCCGCCCAGAACATTTACTCAGTGGCTTTTTCTTTCAGGTTTAAGCTCATTTGCACCCTTTACATACCCCACTCACCACTACTTCCACATTATGCATAGCATAACCTTTTGGAAGATGTATCTGCGGTACGTCTGTATCATCTAAACAGATCGTATTGCCACACTCCTCACATTTGAAGTGAATATGATGATCATGGTGATGATGCTCAGAACATTCCGACTTGCATACTGCATAGCGTACGGAAGTATCTGTCGTGGGTATTTTATGAATGATGCCTTTATCCAGGAATGTTTGTAAAGTACGGTAAACCGTAACGCGGTCAAATGATTTGCCCGCCAGTTTTTCGAAATCGCTATGTTCCAGTGCTCCATTGCTTTTCATAAAAAGCTCCAGGATTTTGGTCCTGGTTTCTGTTACACTTAGCTTACTATCACGTAAGAGACTGCCGATTCGTTCTGTTATTTGTTGCTTGGTGCCCATGATGAAAAAAATTTATTCTTCCATTAAACGGTCTATGTCTGTAATCAGCTTATTCACATCCTGCTGTTTGGTGCCTTCATATAAACCGCGTATCTGTCCGGTTTTATCTACCAGTGCAAACCACTGTGTATGTACAAAGTCCTCTTCTCCGGTATAAACGCCGTCATCTACCAGGTAAGCTTGTCTGGCCATACGATAGATTTGTTTTTTATCACCGGTCAGGAACCACCAGTTTTTTGCGTCCGCACCATGTTTGTCTGCATACGCTTTCAAAACAGGTACACTGTCATGATCGGGATCTACGGTGTGCGACAGGATCAGAAAATCGGGTTTGTCTTTATATTTTGCATACACCTTTTCCATATTAGCATTCATCTTCGGACAAATACCTGTGCAGGTGGTAAAAAAGAACTCTGACACATAAATTTTGCCTGCCACATCTGCTTTTGCTTTTGTGTTTCCATTTTGATCTATAAAGGAAAAACCAGGTACGGTATGTCCCGGTGCTCCCAGTATCGGCAGTTTTTCTTTTCCAATAAAAGAGCCTGTCTGATCCTTAATAACATAGGCAGAGTAGGCGAGAAAACCCGCGCTCAGCACCACAAAAAACGTAATAAGTATAATTGCTTTCTTCGACATAGGTATAATCCCCTGTTTTATTCAATATACAAAGGTAGCACATGTTTAACAGATGCCCAGCGCTGTATCCTTTCTCTTCTTTTTTTAACACGACTGCAACATTTTATAGTTGACGATTTAAATTATCTGATTAAATGCTCAAATTTAATTTGCAACATTGTTGCAAATTTATGTAGTTTTGTCGGAATAGAAAAACGGGGACATGGAAGATAATATTTTGAAGCGGATGAGCCTGGATACAATCGGAATTGGGGCTTCTCTGGCCTGCGCGGTGCATTGTGCCTTACTACCATTACTAATCACCGTATTACCCCTCCTGGGATCACATATCCTGGAGAATGAAAAGCTGGAGTATGGACTGCTGTTTTTTTCCTTCGGAGTAGGTTGCCTGTCGCTTGGACGGGGATATTTCCGCCATCACCGGCGCATAGCTCCGCTATTGATATTTACTGTGGGTTTCGCGCTGCTTTTAGGAGGGCACTTCGGTATTGCCGGTGGGTATTGGGAACCTGTGGTGATTTTCACTGGAGCAGCGGGTGTAACGGGAGCGCATATATTAAATCTGCGGCGTTGTAAACAATGTGTTGTTCATAAACACGGGTAGTATCAGCGGCGATAACATCGCCTATCGCAATATAATAAATCACATATGGAAAAATTACCTGTTACGGTGCTGAGTGGCTTTCTCGGCGCGGGGAAGACTACTTTGCTCAATCATGTGCTGCATAATCGTGAAAACCTACGTGTAGCCGTTATTGTTAATGACATGAGCGAAGTAAATATTGATGCACAGTTGGTGAGAAATGAAAACACACTTCACAAAACAGAAGAGCGACTGGTGGAAATGAGCAACGGCTGCATCTGTTGCACATTACGGGAAGATTTGCTGAAAGAAGTAGCTACTCTGGCAGCAGAAAAGCGCTTCGATTATTTGCTGATTGAATCTACGGGCATATCGGAACCGATACCGGTTGCACAAACCTTCTGCTACCAGGATGAGGCCAATGGTATTGATCTAAGCACCGTAAGCCAGCTGGATACGATGGTGACCGTAGTAGATGCTTTTAATTTTATGAGCGATTATGGGAGCATTGAACACCTGCATGCAAAAGGCCTGACAGAGGATGCAACAGATCAACGCACTATCGTTAACCTGTTAACAGACCAGGTAGAATTTGCTAATGTAATTGTGTTAAATAAATGCGACCTGGTAAGTAAGGAGAAACTGGGAAATCTGAAGGCCATACTGCGTAAGCTCAATGCCAATGCAAAGATCATCGAAGCCGTAAAAGGACAGGTACCATTGAAAGAAATACTGCATACAGGTTTATTTGATTTCGACACCACCTCGCAAAGTGCCGGCTGGCAGGCGGAATTGGAAAATGAACATACTCCCGAAAAAGCAGAATATGGTATCTCTTCATTTGTTTACCGCAGCAGAAAACCCTTTCATCCACAGCGCTTCTGGCAATATATCAATGAAAACTGGCCCGGTAATGTGATTCGTAGTAAAGGGTTATTCTGGCTGGCATCCCGTCCGGATATTGCGGTGAACTGGAGCCAGGCGGGCGGTTCTCTGCGCGCTGAAAAAGCAGGCTACTGGTGGTGCGCTATTCCCCGTAAGCAATGGCAACAGGATCGGGAAACGTATGAACTCATCACCAACCGATGGGACGAACGCTTTGCTGATCGCTATAATGAGTTGGTAATCATAGGTCAGGAGCTATCCGTACACGACATGATTATGGATCTGGATAGTTGCCTGTGCACAGAAGCAGRGATTAAAAACTTTAAAGAAGGCCATGTTTTTAGAGATCCTTTTCCTAATATTTAGACTAGACTAAAAATTAATTGAGACAAGTATAAAAATAGAATATAGTTTTGTTAAAATTTACAGCTCGGAAGTGTAATAATTGTTACTATCCAGAAATCCCTGTCTGTACTAAAAACCTACATTTTTTACACCCATGAAACATTTATCTGTATTACTATTTTTACTATTTCTTACAACACTAACATATGCACAACAAGGTACTCTTAAAGGAACTGTTACCAACAAGGATCGTAAGCCGGTACAATTTGCCAATGTTGCTATAAAGGACTTGCATACAGGGGCAACTGCCGATCAACAGGGCCTTTTCAATATTAAAAATATCACGCCCGGCACCTACGACATCAAAATTTCAATGGTAGGTTATCAACCTGTTATGCTCAGGAAAACAATTGTAGCAGGACAAACCACCATGGTGAGCATCTCTTTGGAAGAAGATTTATCAAAACTCAATGAAGTAGTGGTGACCGGYGTTTCCCGTGCTACCGCAGTTCGAAAAAATCCTATACCCATCGCTGTTATAGGTAAAAGAGAAATGAACATGAATGTGAATAATAACATCATCGATGCTATTATTAAAGGAGTGCCTGGTGTTAGCGCAGTAACTACCGGACCTAACATTTCAAAACCTTTTATTCGTGGCTTAGGATATAATCGTGTACTCACTTTGTTTGACGGCGTACGACAGGAAGGGCAGCAATGGGGCGATGAGCATGGTATTGAAATAGATCAGTATGGCATCTCCCGCGCAGAAGTAGTGAAAGGTCCTGCCAGCCTTACTTATGGCTCCGATGCCCTGGCGGGAGTAATCAATATGATTCCTGATATCCCTGAACTCACCCCCGGAAAATTACAGGGAAGCTTTCTCACAGATTATCATAGTAACAACGGTATGATTGGTTCTTCTTTAGGGTTAGCCTATGGAAGCAACGACTGGAAATATGTAGTTAGGGCTACTGCCAAAGCTGCACATAATTATCAGAATAAAATAGACGGATACGTGTATGGTACAGCTTTCCGTGAATATAATCTTACCGGCCTGGCAAGAGTTGATAAAGCCTGGGGGCACTCACAATTTGGGGCTACGTTATATGATAATACCCAGGAAATTCCGGATGGCAGCAGGGATTCGCTTACGCGTAAATTTACAAAGCAGGTAAAGGATGATGACGATATAAAAAACAGGCCATTGGTGCCGGAAGGAGACCTCCGTTCTTATACTATTAATCCGTTGCATCAGCGGATACAACATTACCGGGTGTACAACCATACAAAGTGGAATGTGGGTAATGGAGATATCAATGCCATGTTGGGAGCACAGCAAAGTATCCGGCGAGAATACAATCACCCGGAAATGCCCGTTCAACCAGGATTGTATGTAGTGCTCAATACACTCAACTACGATGTACGTTATAATTTACCGGTCATGGATGGCTTTGAAACAACCGTAGGTGTAAATGGTATGTATCAGTCCAACAAAAGTAAAAACGGTACCGATTTTCCAATCCCCGATTATAATCTGTTTGATATCGGTGCATTCTTTTTTGCAAAAAAATCTTTCGGTAAAGTAGATGTATCCGGAGGTATCCGTTATGATAGCCGTAGTATCCGCTGGAATGATTTTTATGTAGGACCTAATAATAAGAATGGATTTGAGCAGCATGTATCATTACCGGATACTGCTGGTGCACATCTGCAGTTTCCGCAGTTTAATCATCGCTACACGGGCATCTCGGGCAGCGTGGGAGCTACCTGGAATATCAGCGAACGTATACTGGTGAAAGCCAATATTGCCCGAGGCTACAGGGCGCCCAATATTACGGAGATTGGTTCCAATGGTCTTGATCCGGGGGCACATATTGTATACCTGGGTAACCGCGGTTTCAAGCCGGAGTTTAGTTTACAGGAAGATATTGGTATACAGGCCTGGTTACCGGATGTAGCTATCAGTGTAGAACTGTTTAATAATAATATTGAAAATTATATCTATCAGGCAAAGCTATATGACAATACAGGTAATCCTGTAGTGATAGTACCAGGCAATGCTACCTATAGTTATCAGCAATCAGCAGCCAGATTATATGGTGCGGAAGTAAGTGTAAATCTTCATCCCCGCGACATAAAATGGCTGACCATGAATAACAGTGTCGCTTACACGCAGGGCCGCAATGGCAATAAGGAGTTGATCCGTACACATGGAGACGAGGCACGTTATCTTCCTTTTATACCTCCGACGCATATACGTAGTGAATTAAAAGCCACCACACAACGCAATCATGGTATGTTTTCAAAAACATATGTTCGCGTAGAAGCGGATGTGATAGCTGATCAGCCGCATTTTTATGGGGTAGATGATACGGAAACATTTACACCAGGATATACTCTTTTTAACGCGGGGGCCGGTACTGGCATCGTTAATAAAAAAGGTAGAACAGTCTGTGAAATATTCCTGCAACTGGATAATGTATGGAATGTAGCTTACCAGGCCAATATGAACAGGTTGAAATATTTTGAGTATTACAACTCCTCTCCTAACGGTCACCTGGGAATTTATAATATGGGAAGAAATTTCAGCGCTAAAGTAATCGTACCTTTTTAGGTACGGTTACCACAGCTTGAGGCCCATTTTTATACCTATCTGTAAACTGGGTAATACACTCACCATTCTGCCATTATTCAGGGATAATGTATTGTTGTCGAAGTGATAAGTATTGTAGTGATATATTTTACTGCGGATACCCACGCCGATAAATGGATCCAGGATGAAACGGTCTTTCTTGAATTGCCGGCCTATTAAAAGTTGCAATCCTACTACACTTTTATCACCGGAGTCTGTATAGGTGGCGTTCTGGAAAGTATTATCGATGTTAGGGTAGAAAACTTTTTTGAAGAAGATCACCGGCTCAAAATAGGTGCCTGCTGCTCTGGCGGGTGCCATATCCCTTGAAATAAGATAGAGGCGTGCGCCTATACGGAAGCCGAGCCCACGGCCGTCTACAAATTGTTCCGTACTGATGTCCGGCTTTTTTTGCCCGATATCAATTTTTTTTGCCAATACGTAATCCGGGTAATCTGTATAAATACCACTGATGCCAATTTCGAGACTGAAATTATCGGATACCTCCTGTTCAAGGGAGATGTCCAGTTCATTTATCAATGTGGCAGGATTCACCTTGAGGTAGGTATTTCTGCTCCCCTGCTTTTTTTTTGCCTCCTGTGCAAAAGATGCTAAGGTGAGCAAACAGGATAACCATAGTAATAGCAATGTCTTTTTCATACAGTTGTAAGGGTTAGACTGGCTTTTAGGACCTTATTCCTGGCGTGTCTCAGTTTTAAAAATCAGACAATAATCGTTCCACAATTACCGGAAACCATTGGTGCTCCAAGGCTTGCACCTTTTGTGCTACAGTTACAGGGGTGTCTTCCGGCGTAACGATACAACGTTCCTGCAGGATCGTTTCTCCGTCGTCATATTTTTCATTCACATAGTGGATCGTAATACCGCTTTCTTTTTCCCCTGCTGCCACTACCGCTTCATGCACGAAGTGACCATACATACCTTTGCCGCCATATTTAGGTAATAATGCCGGATGTATATTAATGATACGGTTAGGAAATGCCTGTACCAGGTTAGCGGGTATTTTCCATAGAAAACCTGCTAACACCACAAGATCTGTTTGTTGTTCCTTTAATAATTGTACGTATTTATCTGAATGGAAAAATGATTCCTTTTCTATTAAAATACCCGGAATACCTTCACGTTCGGCAATTTGTAAAACACCTGCCCCCGCTTTATTGCAAACAATGAGGGAAACCCTGCCCTTGTCTGAGTGTCTGAGATGATCTATAATTTTCTGCGCGTTGCTACCTGCACCCGAAGCGAATATGGCGATATTTTTCAACTAAGTCTGTTTTAAAAATGTAAAATTACGAATTAGGAATTAAGAATTACGGATTTGTAGGGAGATCGTAAATGTGTAAATCTCCCCACAAATCCGTAATCCGTAATCCGTAATTCCTAATTCTTAATTCCTACTTCAGGTATTCTCCGCAACCCTGATAGGTTTTATCTTTTATCTGTACCTGCACCGAGTTGGGGCGCATCAGGCCACTCATATCATCTGAGCACATGCTGTTCCGGATGCTTACGGTGATGCCCGGGGTCGTATATACTTTGAGGGTATCTGTATCCGGGCGGGCGGGGGGCAGTGATGCCTGCACGCTGTCGCCGTTCATGGTATGGAAGCTGATTTTTTTGTTATCAAGGTCGAGGTTCCAGCCAGGTTCATTGCCATTGGCGGTAAACCGGATGCCGGACTTCAACTTTTCGGCGAGGAGGGTTCTGCGGTCGCCTCCTTCTACCGGTTTCAATATATAATTACTGGCCAGTACTCCTTCAATACGTTTTCCTTTGGTATCCAGGAGTAGTAGTTTGCCTTCGGTGGCGAGGAAGGAGCTGCTGTCTGTTTTCTTTTGGAGCATTACTGTGGAATCAGAGGTTTGTTTCCACGTGCCGGTTTGCACAGTAGCGACTCCTTGCCCCCTGCCCTGGTATGCCACCAGCTCACTGAAGGTATGGTCATCGTACAGGCTTACCTGGTAGTCCATACCGGGGCAGTCGGCACAGGGCAGGGTACCTTGGTAGGTGCCGGTTATATGTGTCGCTTTCGGGGTGGCGGAAGTGGTATTTTGTAAGGTACTGTCCGTCTGATGGGTGGTGGGATTATTATTGCAGGCCGCAATGGCAGCCAGCAGAAACGGGAGTATTACGCTTTTTTTCATGGGAACGATTTTTTGGTAGCAGATTGAACATTCTGGTTCGCTGGCAGGTTATTATGGTAAAAATAGCGACTCTCGTAGAAATTAATTGCGCTGACAGATAATATATTATATTGTGTAAGGAAGGATATAGGGGACCACTATCTGATTTTCATCTGCATCTATTATAATTATATCCCCGCAAACCTTGCCCCATGTTATGATGTAGACGAGCCTCCACAGAGGAATCGAACTTTCAATCAAAATAATAAGTTCTGAAAGGATATATTCGACAATTTGATTAAATAGGCCAGCAGCAAGACTTACAGCTCAATCATCGCTCAAAAAACAGGCTTCAAAAGGCATTCTATAAGACAATAATTTTTTTTAATTGTTGGTAAATTGTCAACATTCTGTCTTATTTTTGCTGGCACTTTTAAGAAACTTTAGGTCAAATCTAAACTATATAGGCTGTGTATCGTCGTGTTTCCATTCTTTTGCGCAAGCATTTTGTGAGTGTGCTTATTCTATGCGCTAGTATAGTAATTCCGTTTTCTTCAGTTAAGGCTGCGGATTCTGCGAAGGGTAAAGCATTATTCCAAACAAACTGCGCTTCATGCCATAATGTCCATAAGAAGCTGACAGGTCCTGCATTAGCGGGAGTTGCCGATCGCTGGCCCGATAAGAAATTATTGCACCAGTGGATCCATAACTCTGCTTCTGTACTGGCTACAGGGGACAAATATGCAAATGATCTCTTCAATGAGTACAACAAGACAGCGATGACATCTTTCCCATCATTATCCAATGATGAGATTGATGACATTCTTGAGTATGTGAAAGTTGAAGGGGGCAAACCTCAGGGACCTAAAGTTGTTGATCAACCAGAAGGTGCTCCTGATAAAGGCAATGACAACAGTTTACTGTTTGGTATCATTACCCTGATTCTCGCTGTAGTAGCGCTGATCCTGATGCAGATCAACAGCAATCTGAATAAGCTGGCTGGTGATAAAGAAGGTGTACCAACACCGGATCCTGTTCCTTTCTACAAAAACAAAGCTTACCTGGCACTCATTATCCTCGTGCTCTTCATGGTAGGTGGCTACTTAACTATTCAGGGAGCGGTAGGCCTGGGTCGTCAAAAAGACTACATGCCGGAACAACCGATCTTCTACAGCCATAAAGTGCATGCGGGTATCAACCAGATCAACTGCCTGTACTGCCACGCCGGTGCTGAAAAAAGTAAGCATGCTATGATTCCTTCTGAAAATATCTGTATGAACTGTCACAAGGCCATTAAGGAATACTCCGGTCCTGAGCTGACAACTGCAGAAGGTAAGAAGGTGAATGGTACTGCCGAAATTGCAAAATTATACGATTATGTAGGATGGGATCCTGAAGCTGGTAAATATACCAAGCCAGGCAGACCTATCGAATGGACTAAAATCCATAACCTGCCTGACCACGTTTACTTTAACCACTCTCAACACGTGGTGGCCGGTCAGCAACAATGTCAAACCTGCCACGGTGCCATTACAGAAATGGACGAAGTACACCAGTTTGCTGATCTCTCTATGGGATGGTGCATCAACTGTCACCGTACTACGAAAGTGCAGTTCGCTGACAACAACTATTACAGCATCTTCGAAAAGCTTCATCAGGATATTAAAGATAAGAAGATCGATAGCGTAACAGTTGAAATGGTAGGTGGTACTGAATGTCAAAAATGTCACTACTAGGATGGATTTAGAGAGATTTCTCTCAGATCAGAAGATATCAAATTTATAAACGTAACTCGTTAATATAACATGGAGCAAAAAAAGTATTGGAAAGGCTTGGAGGAGTTGCACAATACCGATGCGCATCAGGAAATTGTGAAGAACGAATTCAGTGAAGAACTGCCGTTCGAGAGTGAAGGCCTGTTGAATGCTACTACCCCCCGCAGGGATTTTCTTAAATATCTTGGTTTTACCACCGCTGCTGCCGCTATCGCTGCCAGCTGTGAGACACCGGTTAAGAAAGCTATTCCGTATGTAAACAAGCCGGAAGAAATTACCCCGGGCGTAGCCAATTATTATGCTTCTTCTTATTCCATTGATGGTGAATATGTACCAGTTGTGGTGAAAACCCGCGAAGGTCGCCCCATCAAAATGGAAGGGAATACTTTATCATCTATCACACAGGGCGCTACCTCTGCCAAAGTACAGGGCGCTGTACTGAGCCTGTATGATACTGCCCGTCTCCGTTTCCCATCTATCGGTGGTACGGAAACAACCTGGGCAGAACTGGATAAACAAGTAGGTGCAGCACTGGCCGGATTAGGCGGTGCTCCTGTTGTTTTATTAAGTTCCACTTTACTCAGCCCTTCTACCAAAAAAGTAATCGGCGAGTTCCTGGGCAAATATCCTAACTCACGTCATGTAGTATACGATGCGGTTTCTTACGCTGGTATGCTGCAGGCAAACGAAGCTTCCTACGGAAAAAGAGTGATCCCTTCTTACCACTTTGAAAATGCCAAAGTGATTGTAAGTCTGGCCGCCGATTTCATCGGAACCTGGTTAAACCCGGTTGAATACTCCCGCCAGTTTGCACAAACACGTAAGATCGATGCCAAGAAACCGGAAATGTCCAAACACTTCCATTTCGAAAGCAATATGAGTCTGACCGGTGCAAATGCGGATGAAAGATATACACACAAGCCTTCTGAAACTGGTGCAATCGCACTGGCACTGCTGGCAGCCGTAGGTGGTAGCGTAACTGCTCCTGCTATTGCTGACAAACGCGTAGCAGATGGTATCAAAAAAGCAGCGGAAGCACTGAAAGCTAATACCGGTAAAGCACTGGTAGTAAGTGGTTCCAATGATGTGAATGTACAAACCATCGTAAACGCTATCAATAACATTGTTGGCGCTAACGGTACTACCATCGATTTTGCTTCTCCTTCCAACTACCGTCAGGGTAGTGATAGCGATATGGCGAAACTGGTAAGCGATATGAACTCAGGAAGTATTGGTGCTGTATTGGTTTATGGCGCTAACCCGGCATATGACTACTTCGAAGCTTCCAAATTTGCAGATGGACTGAAGAAAGTGAAAGTAGCCGTTTCCTTCAACGAAAGAAACGATGAAACCACTGAACTGTGTAAATATGTTGCTCCGGATCATCACTTCCTCGAAAGCTGGAATGATGCAGAAGGTAGAACAGGCTACTACAGCTTTGCACAGCCTACTATCCTCCCACTGTTCAAAACACGCGCTATTCAGGATACTTTCCTTACCTGGTCTGGTAACACAGCTACCTGGGCGGACTACCTGAAAAATGAGTGGATCACCAAACTGGGTGGACAGGAAGGATGGGATAAAGCATTACAGGATGGTGTTGTTGAACCAGCTACTGCTCCTGCTTTAGGTGGTGCTTCCTTCGCCGGCGACGTTGCTGGTGCTGCAGGCAAAATCAACAGTGCTAAGAAAGGCGGTAAACTGGAACTGGTTCTCTACGAAAAAGTAGCGATCGGTAACGGTAAACTGGCTAATAACCCATGGTTACAGGAAATGCCGGATCCTATCACCCGCGCTACCTGGGATAACTACGCTTGTGTATCCAACACACTGGCAAAAACTTTCTCTACTCAATTAGGTGATGATTACGAAATCAACGCTGAAAAGAAAGTACTGAAAATTAAAACCAACGGTAAAGAACTCGAATTACCACTCCTGATCGTTCCTGGTATTCACCCTGAAGTAATCGCTATCGCAGTAGGTTACGGTCGTGGTGCAAACGTAGGAAGAGCAGCAGCCGGTATCGGTAAAAATGCTTATCCGCTGGTGAGCTACAACGGTCAGACTTTCGACTACTTCACTACAGATGCAACTGTTGAAGCGACCGGTGCTAAATATGCAATTGGCTTAACACAAACACATAATAGCTACGAAGGTCGTCCTATCGTTAAGGAAACTACTCTGGAAGAGTTTATCCACAACCCTAAAGAGGTAAACGAAGACCGACTGGAACTGAAGAAATTTGGTCCTGACTTCCGTAAGGATGCTACCCTGTATCCTAACTACAGCTACCCTGGTATCAAATGGGGCATGTCTATCGATCTGAACACCTGTTTCGGTTGTGGTGCATGTACGATTGCCTGCCAGGCAGAAAACAACGTTTCTGTTGTAGGTAAAGACGAAGTGGTGAAAGCGCATGAAATGCACTGGATCCGTATCGATCGTTACTTCAGCGGTGATGAAAACAATCCGGAAGTAGTGTTCCAACCAATGCTGTGTCAGCATTGTGATAACGCTCCTTGCGAAAACGTTTGTCCTGTAGGTGCTACCAACCACAGTTCTGAAGGTATTAACCAGATGGCTTATAACCGTTGTATCGGTACCCGTTACTGCGCTAATAACTGTCCTTATAAAGTACGTCGCCTGAACTGGAGAGACTGGAATGGTGCTGACAGCTTTGAAAATAACCTGTACGATGTAGCTGATATGAACGATAACCTCACCCGTATGGTACTGAACCCTGATGTAGTGGTTCGTAGCCGTGGTGTGATGGAAAAATGTTCCTTCTGCGTACAACGTCTGCAGGAAGCTAAACTGGATGCGAAGAAAGCAGGTCACCCATTGAAAGATGGAGCTGCTAAAACCGCCTGCCAGCAAGCTTGTGGTGCTGATGCCATCGTATTTGGTAACATCAACGACAAAAACAGCGAAATCTATAAGATCCGCAACGAAATGCAGACAGACAGGTTATACTATGTGTTGGAAGAAACACACGTACTGCCTTCTATCAGCTACCTGGCTAAGATCAGAAACAAGGATGCCGCTCCTAAAGCAGAAAAAGAACCTGCTCATAAGGAAGAAGCGCATCACGCGTAATAGATCTTAACAGGAAATCGTTAGGAGATAAAGACAGAAAGAAGTTACAGAATCTGAGATCATAACAAAAGACAAGGGCTAGTAGCTAGAAGCTAGCAGCTAAAAGCTTATAGAATATGCATTTAAAATACGAATCCACACTGAGAGAACCTTTAGTAGACGGGGTTAAGGATTATCACCAGGTAACGGAAGATATCATTAGTCCCATTGAAGGGAAGCCTGGAACACTGTGGTATGTAGGCTTTTTTATATCCCTGACACTGTTGGGCTTCGGCGCATTTTCAGTGTTCTGGCAGATCTATTTCGGTGTCGGAGTATGGAATCTGAATAAAACCATCGGTTGGGGTTGGGATATTACCAACTTCGTATGGTGGGTAGGTATTGGTCACGCCGGTACGCTGATTTCCGCTATCCTCCTCCTGTTCCGCCAGGGCTGGCGTACAGGGGTAAACCGTGCAGCAGAAGCGATGACTATCTTCGCGGTAATGTGCGCCGGTCAGTTCCCGATCATTCACATGGGTCGTGTATGGATGGCATTCTTCATCCTGCCTTACCCAAACACCCGCGGCCCGGTATGGGTTAACTTTAACTCTCCGCTCCTCTGGGACGTATTTGCGATCTCTACTTACTTTACCGTATCACTGTTATTCTGGTACTCAGGTTTATTACCGGATTTCGCTACGGTTCGTGACAGAGCTAAAACTAAATTACGCAAGTTATTATATGGTGTAGCAGCATTCGGCTGGACCGGTTCTACCAAACACTGGCAACGTCATGAAGCACTGTCACTGGTATTGGCAGGTTTATCTACACCACTGGTACTGTCTGTACACACCATTGTATCTTTTGACTTTGCGACTTCTGTAATTCCTGGTTGGCATACTACCATCTTCCCTCCCTACTTCGTAGCGGGTGCGATCTTCTCCGGATTTGCGATGGTACAAACACTGCTGATCATTACACGTAAAATATTACACCTGGAAGAATACATCACCCTTGGACACATGGAAGCCATGAACAAGGTAATTGTATTAACCGGTTCCGTAGTAGGTTGCGCTTACCTGACTGAGTTATTCATGGCATGGTACGGTGCTAACCCTTACGAATTCGATACCTTCTTTAAATATCGTGCAGCTGGTCCGTTAGGTTGGTCTTACTGGATCATGATGACCTGTAACGTAATCACTCCACAGGTGTTCTGGTTCCGTAAAATGAGAAGAAATGTTGCCGTGACTTTCGTGATGTCAATCATTGTGAACATCGGTATGTGGTTCGAGCGTTTCGTAATCATCTGTACTTCACTGTACCGCGATTACCTGCCATCCAGCTGGGCTTACTATCGTCCATCCTGGCCTGAAGTAGGTTTCTACATGGGTACTTTCGGTCTGTTCTTTACCTGCTTCTTCCTGTTTGCTAAATACTTCCCGGTAATCGCAGTAGCTGAGATCAAGGCTATCCTGAAGACTTCCGGTGAGAACTACAAAGAGAAAATGGAAGTTTACGAAGAAGAGAGCGCTGAGAAATTTGCACACGATGTAGCTCACGCTCACTAATAGACGAATTAAGAGAACTAATTACCTGGAATTTGAATTTTTAAATATATGGCTGTTAAAAAATTTGTTGTAGGCTTGTTTGACGATGAGGCAGTGTTGTTTCCGGCAGTAAAGAAAGTACGCACTGCAGGTTACAAATTGCACGATGTATATACTCCTTTTCCTATTCACGGCCTCGATCATGCAATGGGTTTAAGAGAAACCAGTCTGCACACAGCCGGTTTCATATATGGTATCACTGGTACTACTACCGCATTATCCTTCATGAGTTGGGTATTTAACGTAGACTGGCCGCTGAACATTGGTGGTAAACCACATTTCCCGTTGCCTGCTTTTATTCCCATCACTTTTGAGTTGACCGTATTATTTGCGGCAGTAGGTATGGTGATGACTTTCTGTTACCTCTGTCAACTGATGCCAGGTGTGAAAAAACACATCTTCCATCCAAGACAAACAGATGATAAGTTTGTAATGGTGATAGAACTGACAGAAAAAACGAATGCAGAAGAAGTGAAAAGCTTCCTCGCCGCTGCAGGTGCAAAGGATATCAATGAGCAAAAGGCTGAAGCAGGATGGTGGTTCGGAAGGTATGATAAGGACGATGAGCCTTATCTCCGTAAGATTCAGACCGCAAACGCTTAATTATACTAACAGCTAAAACATACCGTTGCGACATTAGGATTTGAGCAAGCAAGAACTAATGAAAGCTAGATAAATAATTTCTGATGAAAAGGACTTCCAACATATTGATTGTAGCCGCATTGGCAACTGGAGCTTTCCTGGCAGCCTGTAACAGAGGGGAGCATAACAGAAAGCCCGGCAGGATTTATATGCCAGACATGTATGAATCCCGTGCGTATGAGTTTTATAGTGCTCGTTTGTCAGGCCTGAAGCCAGTGGAAGGAACAGTAAAAAGAGGTGAACTTTTGCCATACCATCTGAAAGAATCAGATACGGCACTGGCTAATCTGGTGAAAAATCCATTAACTATCACGCCAACTGATCTTAAAGAAGGCGAACGTTT
Source organism: Chitinophaga sp. RAB17 (assembly GCF_052114225.1). NCBI lineage: Bacteria > Pseudomonadati > Bacteroidota > Chitinophagia > Chitinophagales > Chitinophagaceae > Chitinophaga > Chitinophaga sp. RAB17. Next base: position 230,894 of record NZ_JBFREI010000002.1, read on the forward strand.
ATTTAATATCTACTGCGGTATCTGCCATGGTACAGCTTTAGATGGTAATGGTCCTTTGTACAAAGGTGGTGATGGACCTTATCCTGCCGCTCCTGCTAACCTGGTTGCCGGTGCAAAATCCGGTTACACGGAAGGCCGCCTGTTTCACGTGATGACCTATGGTTATAACATGATGGGTAGCTACGCCAGCCAGCTCGACAGAGAACAGCGCTGGAAGATTGCTGCCTATATCAAGAGCAAACAGCCAGGTGCTGCCGCCCCGTCTGAAGCTCCTGCTAAAGATAGTAGCGCAATTGCAGCTAAATAAATGAGTTAAAACTGAATTTCAATCAAGTATTTTAATATACAGTAATGAAAGACCAATTTGTAGTACCGGCAAGATTAAAAAAGACCAGCTTCGTGTTAATGGGCGTGGGCTTGCTGACGTTATTGATCGGATTAATTGCGTTTCAAGGTGAGAACGCCACACGGTTTTGGGCCGGTCTGTTGCAAAACAGCAGCTTCTTTTTGCTGATTACATTGGCGAGCACCTTCTTTATAGCTGCTACTACCCTGGCACATGGTGGCTGGCAGATCGCTTTTCGCCGTGTACCTGAAGCTATTTCAATGGCAGTACCAGTATTAGCTGCCATCTTATTTGTGATCGTAATGATCCTCGTATTCGGAGGAAAAGAAGATATCTACCACTGGGTGAATGCTCACCATGTGGCAGAAGATAAAATCCTTACCTGGAAATCTGCTTTCCTGAACAAAGGATTTTTCACTGTAGCTACCATTCTTACACTGGGCCTCTGGATATTCTTTACCCTGAAGCTCCGTAAAATGTCTATCGAAGAAGATGGATGGGATCTGCGTCCTGAAACAGGCCGTAAATTACTCTGGAGAAATACTGTTGTATGCGGTGGCTTCCTGGTAGTTTTCACCCTCAGCGTTGGTTCTACCACTCCATGGGTATGGTTAATGAGTATCGATGCACATTGGTTCTCTACCATGTATAGCTGGTACACTTTTGCCAGCACCTGGGTATCCGGTCTGTCCCTGATAGCACTGTTCGTTGTATATCTCAAGAAACATGGTTATCTCACATATGTAACAGAAGAGCACCTGCATGACTTAGGTAAATTCATGTTTGCATTCAGTATCTTCTGGACTTACCTCTGGTTCTCTCAGTATATGCTGATCTGGTACGCCAACATGCCGGAAGAAACTGAATACTTCCAGCCACGTGTTTGGGGCCAGTGGAGACCAATTTTCTTCCTGAACCTCCTGATCAACTTTGTAACGCCGTTACTGTTCCTGATGAAAAGGGACACCAAACGTAATTATACTGCCGTTGTATTCATCGCTATCGTGATCATCTTCGGTCACTGGCTGGATTTCTGGCAGATGGTTTATCCAGGCACTGTTAAACACCTGGTATTCCCCTGGTATGAATTCGGACTTGGACTTGGTTTCGTGGGACTGATCATTTTCCTGGTATCCAATCAGCTTACCAAAGCTTCATTGGTTCCAAAAAATCATCCTTACCTGAAAGAAAGTATCATTCATCACACCTAATAGGTGATCAAGGAGATTAGGCAATAGAAAAGCATTAGATAACTTAATTATTTCATATAGCAATGTCAGGATTTTTAGCAGTCTTAGTTGTTGTTCTCATATTCATAGTCATCTTCCAGATTGCGAAGGCGAGCGAATATGTGTCCATATTGAAGGGAGAAAAGAAAGCGCGCGAGCAAAGTAACCGTATAAATGGTTTCCTGCTGATTGCATTCCTGGTGCTGGGGCTTATAGGAGTGTACTACTGTAACGATTTGCTGAAAGGCAAAATCCTGGGCGAATCTGCTTCAGAACAGGGAGAAGGCGTTGATACCCTCATCTACGTAACACTCGCCATCACTGGTGTGGTGTTCGTTCTTACCCAGATCGCGCTGTTCTGGTTTGCATTTAAATACCAGGAAAAAGAAGGCCGTAAAGCATTTTACTTTCCGCATAATAATAAACTGGAAGTTATCTGGACTGTTATTCCAGCGATCGCATTAACCGTACTGGTAGCTTTCGGTCTGAAACATTGGTTCCAACTGACTTCAGATGCTCCAAAAGATGCACAGGTAGTAGAAGTAATCGGTAAACAGTTTAACTGGATCTTCCGCTATCCCGGTAAAGATGGGCAGCTGGGTCGCCGCGACTTCAAAAATATCGATCCATCTGCAGGTAACGAATTAGGTCTGGACTGGAATGATCCGCTGAATAAGGATGATTTTATGCCTACCGAACTCCACCTGGTAGTAGGTAAACCGGTTAAATTTGTGATCGGTTCCCGTGACGTTATCCATGACGTAGGTTTATCGCACTTCCGCCTGAAAATGGATGCGGTGCCAGGTATCCCTACTACACTCTGGTTTACACCTAAATTTACCACCAAACAAATGCAGGAAAAAACCGGTAACCCGGATTTCACATTCGAAATTTCCTGTGATCAGATGTGTGGTAGCGGTCACTACTCCATGAGAGGCGTAATAGTTGTAGAAACACAGGCTGAATACGACGCCTGGGTTGCTAAACAAAAATCTACGTACGATTTGACACATCAGCCTGCCGCTCCTGCAGCAGCAGACAGCACACAAAAAGTAGTAGCAGCTAACAAGTAAGCTGTAATTTTGTGTAGAAGAATTTTTGACGGAGTACAATTAAAAACAATAAAGACAAACTGACAAACGACGATACTTCCCGGGCGTTAGTTTATAATAAACCGAACCGATTATGAGTAACGAAGCAACATTGCACAGTCAACAGGAGGTAATGCACGGAGCGCATGATCATCATGATCATGAGCACCATCATGAAGACAGTTTCATTTCGAAATATGTGTTCAGCATGGATCATAAAATGATCGCCAAACAATTCCTGATTACTGGTATCGTTTGGGCTATCATTGGTGCCTTCTTCTCTGTTCTGTTCCGTTTGCAACTTGGTTTTCCCGATGCTACTTTCCCCTGGCTGGAAAGCATCCTGGGTCATTGGGCTAAAGGTGGCCGCATTTCAGCGGAAGCATATTATGCATTGGTAACAATGCACGGTACCATCCTTGTATTCTTTGTATTGACTGCCGGTTTGAGCGGTACCTTCTCTAACCTGCTGATTCCTTTGCAGGTAGGTGCGCGTGACATGGCCTCTCCTTTCATGAACTGTCTGAGCTATTGGTTCTTCTTCCTGGCTAGTATGGTAATGATGGCATCCCTGTTTGTTCAAACAGGTCCTGCTTCCGGAGGTTGGACGATGTATCCGCCACTGAGTGCTTTAGGTGATGCTTCTATCGGTTCTAAAGTAGGGGTGGATTTATGGTTAACCAGTATGGCACTGTTTGTTGTTTCTCAGCTGCTCGGTGGTTTGAACTACATCTCTACACTGCTGAATATGCGTACCAAAGGTATGGCGATGACCAAAATGCCTTTGACTATCTGGTCATTCTTCTTTACTGCTGTATTAGGTGTACTGTCTTTCCCTGTATTGCTGTCAGGTTTCATCCTGCTGCTGATGGATCGTCACGCTGGTACCAGCTTCTACCTGTCCGATATCTTTATCGCTGGTAAAGCATTGGCAAATGAAGGTGGTAGTGCTATTCTCTATCAACATTTATTCTGGTTCTTAGGTCACCCTGAAGTATATATCATTATCCTCCCTGCAATGGGTATGGTATCTGAAGTATTAGCGGTAAGCGCACGCAAACCTATCTTCGGTTACCTGGCAATGATCGGTTCCCTGTTCGCTATCTGTATCCTGGCCTTCCTGGTTTGGGCGCACCATATGTTCGTTACAGGTCTGAATCCGTTCCTGGGTGCATTCTTCGTACTCTTAACCTTATTGATTGCGGTACCATCTGCTATCAAGGTATTTAACTGGATCACTACTATCTGGAAGGGTAATATCAACTTTACACCTGCTTCCCTGTTCTCTATCGGTTTTGTGAGCACTTTCATCTCCGGTGGTTTAACAGGTATCTGGTTAGGTAACTCTTCTATCGATATTCACCTGCATGATACCATGTTCGTAATTGCCCACTTCCACATTGTAATGGGTGTATCTGCGTTCTTCGGTATGTTTGCCGGTATCTACCACTGGTTCCCTAAATTATACGGACGTTTCATGAACCAGACGATCGGTTTCATCCACTTCTGGGTAACTATGATCGGTGCTTACCTGATCTTCTGGCCTATGCACTACGAAGGTATGGCGGGTATGCCAAGAAGATACTATGATGTATCCGGTTGGGCTTCCTTCAAACAGTTTGGTGGTCTGAACGAATTCATCACTATCGTGGTAATCCTTGTATTTGCAGTACAGCTCCTGTTCGTGTTCAACTTCTTCTACAGCATTTTCAAAGGTAGAAAGATGACCACACTGAACCCATGGAACGCAACTACCCTGGAATGGACTACACCAATCCATGCTGGTCACGGTAACTGGCCTGGTGAAATTCCTGAAGTATACCGTTGGGCTTATGACTATAGCAAAGATGGAAGAGATTTCATTCCGCAGACTGAGCCAATTGGACCTAATGAATCAGCGCACTAAAATATAGTTCGGAATTCCGGCAGGAAGAAACCCTTTAAAGGAAAATCTTCCTCCCGGGATTTTGTTCACTGTGATGTTTGTAAATTTGTTCCGGACTTAAAACCGGAATGTGGCTAGAAATAAAATGTTGCAAGAAAACTCCATAAAATTGTCGTCATCGTATGCAGTAGCCAGTAAGGCGAAGGACTACTCTCAACTGATGAAGTTTAATCTCACCTTTATGGTGGTATTTTCGTCTGTGGTGGGTTATCTGCTGGTACCTGGAGTGGAGTTTAACTTAATAAAAGTTCTTTTATTATTTGCCGGTGGTTTGCTGGTTTCCGGATCTGCAAATACCATTAACCAGATATGGGAGAAGAATACAGATAAACTGATGGCCCGTACCGCTGTTCGTCCATTGCCTTCAGGGCGGATGAACGATAGCGAAGCGATTGTGCTGGCAGTAGTAACCGGGGTGGCAGGTATCCTTATCATGGGATATTGTTTTAACTGGTTATCAGCTTTACTGAGCCTGGTTTCCCTGGTGATGTATGGTTTCGTATACACACCCTGGAAAAAATGGAATTCGCTGGCCGTACTGGTAGGTGCTATTCCTGGTGCTATGCCTCCGTTGATCGGTTGGGCAGCGGGCGCCAATAACCTGGCAGAAGGTGGCTGGTCTTTATTTGCTATCCAGTTTCTGTGGCAGTTTCCGCATTTCTGGGCCATTGCCTGGATTGCGTATAAAGACTATGCGAAAGCAGGCTTCAGAATGTTGCCTGGTAGTGGAGAACCCAACAAGTACACAGCCATACAGGCTGCTATGTACACCTTGTTGCTGATTCCTGCCGGCGTTGCACCTTACCTCTTGAAAATCACTGGCAGTATCTCTGCAATAGTGGCTATTCTTGCGGGTATTTTCTTCCTCTACAGAGCTATTAACCTGTACAGAAAGAATGATGTTCCTGCCGCACGCAAACTCATGTTCGGATCTTATATTTATCTGACTATTGTTCAGCTGGCTCAGCTACTGGACAAAGCATAAAATGAAAAGAGGAGTGATGGATACTATGACACTAGAACAACGTAAGAAAATACATCCGCATAAATATTCCCTATGGATTGCTATGGGTAGCATCACCATGATGTTTATCGGATTCACGAGTGCTTACATTGTTAAAAGATCACAGGCAAATTGGCTGGCATTTGAATTGCCGCATATTTTCTGGATATCCACTGCCGTAATTTTAACAAGTAGCTTAACTATTCACCTGGCTTTAAAGCAGTTTAAAGAAAGGAATATGCAGCGTTACAAACAGTTGATTACACTCACTGCTATATTGGGTGTTGTGTTTGCAGCCTGCCAATGGATTGGTTTTTCTCAGCTGAAAAATATGGGACTTCCCCTCAACGGGCCAGTTTCCGCTTCTTTTATTTATGTAATCGTAGGAGTGCACATGCTGCACGTTCTGGGTGGTGTAGTAGCATTACTCATTATGTTTGGCAGGGCCTACAGAACCCGTGTACGAACCTATAGCCCGGTACCCATTGAAGTGGCCGCAACTTATTGGCATTTCGTGGACATACTGTGGATTTACCTGTTAATTTTTTTAAGTATCGCCAGATAAACTTTGTAAAATTTTATAAAACTAACAATGGATACAGCAGTTACAGCGAAGAAAAAATGGTGGGCCGGAGGATATTCTCCCTTTAATGTGAGCTATGGCAAGTTGATGATGTGGTACTTCCTGATGTCAGATGCGTTCACATTCGGCGCATTGTTGATAGCATATGGTACCATCCGGTTTTCCAGCACATCCTGGCCTGATCCGAATGAAGTATTCAAATCATTCCCGGGCATGGGTCATGCCAATCTGCCGTTAATGTTTGTGAGCTTAATGACCTTCATTCTGATCATGAGCTCTGTAACCATGGTACTGGCTGTACATGCCGGTCACATGAGAGATAGAAAAGCAGTTGCTAAGTGGCTGATCTGGACCATCATTGGTGGTATTGCCTTCCTGAGCTGTCAGGCATGGGAATGGACACATCTGTACGCAGAAGGCGCATGGTGGGGTCGTAACCCTTTCATTAACGTAGATGGTACACTGGCATCTACCAACTTTACCAACTTCTTCTTTACCATCACCGGTTTCCACGGCTTGCACGTAACTTCTGGTGTTGTATTGAATATCGTGATCCTCGGCAACGTACTGAAAGGTACTTACGAACAGAGAGGTCACTACGAAATGGTGGAAAAAGTAGGGCTGTACTGGCACTTTGTAGACCTGGTTTGGGTATTCGTATTCACCTGCTTCTACCTGTTGTGATCATAAACAGGTAGCATTATACAAGGTTTGTTATAATTATTTGGAATCTGAATTTTACGAATTATTTAATTTAAAGAATAATGGAGCATACACATACTGCGGCAGGGCATGAAAGTGCACATAGTGATTCATCTACTAAATCAATCTGGAGAACATTCTGGATCCTGTTGTGTATCACATTGGTGGAAGTAGGTCTGGCGTTCTTACACCTGGAATACGGTTTCCTTCCAAGAGTATTACTGAACGCAATATTTATCGGTCTTACCCTGGTGAAAGCTTTCTATATCGTTGCTGAATTTATGCACTTAGGTTCTGAAATCAAGAACCTGATCATGACGGTTTTAATTCCTTTGTTGTTATTCGTATGGTTCATCATCGCTTTCCTTTATGAAGGTGATTCCTGGAAAAATATGCGCAAAGACCTGAAACCAGGTACTCCCGTAGAAACACCAAAGGTTGGACCAGCTGAAAAGCATCATTAATTTCATTTATAAATTGTCAGGATCATCACTCGCAGGGCTTTATTAGGAGTATCATTGGCTATATTGGTGCCGCTTTTGGGTTATCTCATTGTAGATCACTATGGAAAAAATGTGGTACCAGTGCCAGGTTACTTTATCCCTGAAAGAGTAGATACCATCTCTGAAAATGGTAAAGTTTCCTACGATACTGTTTTTCATAAGATCAGGGACTTCAAACTTACTAACCAACTGGGTCAACAGGTAAGTTTGAAAGACGTGGAAGGAAAAGTATTACTGGTTGATTTCTTTTTCACCTCCTGCCCAAGTATCTGTCCTACACTCACTAAAAATCTGAGAAAGGTCCAGAGCGCTTACGTAAAGAATGATTCTTTACTCCAGATACTCTCTTTTTCAGTGGATCCGGAAAGGGACACGGTAGACAAGCTGCGTAAATACGCATACGACTACCAGATCAATCCCGATAACTGGTGGTTGCTTACAGGTAGTAAAAAAGAAATCTACGACCTCGCCAGAAATGATTTTTTTGTTTCTGTTACAAAAGGAGACGGCGGTCCGGATGATTTTATACATACAGAGAAGCTCGTGTTGATTGATAAAAATGGAAATATCAGGGGATACTACGATGGTCTGGATTCCAATGCTATTAAACGATGCGCAGGCGATATCGCCATATTGCATCTGGCAAAAGAAAGACATCGTCCGGGTTTTGGGGCCTTCCTCAAAAAACTGTTCTCCGGAGAAAAGTAATAAATAATTTTATTTGAAAGGGTGAATAAGGAAAGGGTGTTCACCTTACCTTATTCACCTTTATATTTAGCAGATATGGAACTTAAAAATAAAAATCTCAATACGCCCATTACTATTGTATCTATCGCAATCCCTGCGCTGGTGGCGTTATTGTTTGTTTTGCCCAAACCGGACATGCATCCTGGTTTTGATATCAGGATACTGCCGTTGTTCCATGCTATCCTTAATACCGCTACTGCTGTGCTTTTGCTGGCAAGTTTATACTTTATCAAAAATGGTCATGTAAAAGCGCATAAAACAGCTAATTTAATTGCAGTCGGTTTATCTGCACTCTTCCTGTTATCGTATGTTACCTATCATGCCCTGGCAGCAGAAACGCGTTTTGGCGACCTCGATCACAATGGTATCGTAGATGCTTCGGAAAAGGCCATATTGGGTGGGGTACGTTATATCTATTACTTCCTTTTATTGACACATATTGTATTGGCCGGTATCATCGTTCCGTTGGTGCTTTTTACCCTATTACGTGGTTTTCAGAATGATATTCCACGCCACCGTAAAATTGCCCGTATTACCTGGCCTATCTGGTTTTATGTGGCAGTGACTGGTGTGATTGTTTACATCATGATTTCCCCTTACTACCACTGATATATTTAGCGGTATTTTTTGGGAGAGATAGCCTAATTTTGTGTGATCAAAAGAATAATACTATGAAGAAGGCAGGTTTGTTTTTGCTGACAGGTGTTTTAATGATGATGAGTGGGTCAGTAATGGCGCAGTGTTCCCTGTGTACTAAAACAGCACAACAGCTGGGCGAAGGTCCTGCTAAAGGCTTGAATAATGGTATCCTGATGTTGGCTTTAACACCATTGGCAATTATTGGCTTCCTGGCCTTTAGATGGTGGAGGAGCAATAAGGAAGCGTGATAAATAAATAAGAATAACCCAAAAAAACTATGATTACCTACAGAAAGGCGGATATAACGGATATCCCGCAGTTAGTGCATTTGCGGCTGCAGTTTCTGAAAGAAATTTACCCTAAGGCTGATAATTCCCAGGATGTCGTGTTACAGGATCATCTCAGGGTTTACTTAACAGAACATCTTTCCAAAAATAACTTTGTAAACTGGTTTGCTGATGCAGAAGGCAAGGTAGTGGCCAGTGCCGGCATAGTTTTTTATAACCAGCCACCACTATACCACAACCTTGAAGGCAAAGTTGCCTATATTCTGAATGTGTATACGCTTCCTGCTTTCCGGCGTAAAGGCATAGCAAAAACTTTGCTGCAAAAGTTAATGGAAGAAGCAAAGGAACGTAATACCGGTAAGGTAAGCTTACATACGAGTAAGGATGGACGTTTGTTATACGAGCAATTTGGCTTTGTGGCCGGAGATAATGAGATGACCTGCCAGTTACCACGTATACAATAAGCTCCTACTCTTCTTCCCGAAGTTCAAATACCTGACAATCTACCCTTAAACCACCGTTGTTTAAAGAAATTTTCAACTTGTTACAGTAGTGCCCTTTCTTCTCAGCGTACGACTGACAATTAAAACACATAGGCTGTGTGGAAATAACTTCCCGTTGGTTAAGCTGGTAGATCAGTTGCATCAACTGCTCGAGTAGCCCATTCTGTTCTTTAACAGGTAACTGGTCTACCGTTTCCTCTAAAGGACTGGCGAACTGTTCTACTTTTTTAGCAACGGCCCGTCCTTCCTTTACCAGGTGTAAAGTGTGGCTGCGCGTGTCTGTAGGACTCGCTTTACGGGTCAGGTATTGCTTCTGTTCCAACGATTTCACTGCATCACTGATGGTGGCTTTGGTCATGTTGAAATACGATGCCAAAGTGGTTACAGTACGTTTTTCCTCCGGGTAATGCAGTAAAAAGGTAAGTACCTGAATTTGTATGGGACTAAGTCCATACTGAGTGGCCTCCTGCCATAATAGTACGCGGAAGGCTTCTGATAATCGCTCCAGGGAGGCTACTACTTTACTAGATGTGTTTTCTGCCTGCTGTGCGGGGCTGAATGTGGAAACTTTCCCCATATTTTTTTCTTGCTGTCTGTCCTTAATAGTTAGTTAGTGGGGCAAGGTACAATATAAATATATGGCGGGAAATAGCATATTAGTGACATTCCTTGTCCAAATCCCTTTTTTTTCCCTGACAGCCTTCCAGTTCATGAATATAATATCCTTTCCGCAGAATTTGTACCTCCCACCGCGGTATTATCTCAGTAATGTGGGAAAAACGACAGTCTTTATGGGAAACAAGCAGTCCCTCCCCTCTTTTGGTTTGAAGGTAGGCATTACCAAATATCAATACCTCCTCAAAAAGGGTTGCCTTATTTACTATTATGTCGAAATGCAGATGTCCTCCATCCTTCTTCTTAACGTAAGTGTCGTAAACTGCGACTTCCATAGCCTATTCTTTTGTTACTAACGTAGACGGTTATACTAAAACGGGAGTTGTTGGATATCAGGATATACCCATAATAAGACACTAAAACTAATAGCTTTAAACCATGCCTGTTGCATGCGTTCCACTTCAGTTGCCGGATGACCTTGTCGGCTCAGATAAGGTCTGCCTGCTTCCGAAACAGGATAAATAAAAGTGGATAAGTAACGTAAATATTCTATTGGCAGCGGTTCCATATCACCGGTAGATGCAGGTTTTAGCTGTAGTTGTGCCGCAATACGTTCTTCAAACTGCCACCAGGAATTGCCTTCCTGCCGGGTACATAAATCAATAATCCATTTGCGGAAATGTGGACGTAGCGTTTGCAGATAATCCAAATCAGGCGCACCATCCCGTGTAAAATAATAAGCGAGATAATTATTCTTTAGAATATAGTCGTACCAGTTATTCAGAATGTCTTCCGTATGCGCTACCAGTATATTTCCTGCCATTATCAGATATTGCTCGTCGTCATTTGTAAATAGCAGCATTCTTTTTAGCCTGACCATCATTTGTGCATCCAGTGGGGATTTGGGGTTACCTGAGCCAGCTGTGCCATGCTGCAGAGCGTCATTCATACATTTTCATTTAGATTTCCGTCACGGATTGGTTATTACAAATATAATAAGGTTACCTAACTAAAAAAATTATATAATCACGTATACAGCTATACGTTAGTGCGCTGATATATTAATATAATTTTATTTGTGATTGTAAGATGAACACTATAGCTTTGATGGTATTGATTATAACCACGCTACATCATGTTATACTATATCACTAAAAGCGGTTTCCGGATAATACCAAAGTTAACTGATGACCTCGAATCCTCAAGGGTGAAGACTTTTTCCAGATCCATGTATCTTTCTTTTGCCGCAATACTGGTGGCCGCTGCAGGCGCCCTTGCAGGTAAACTGATCAGTATAATAATACAGTGGCTTACAGCATTGGCATATTTCGGAGATATAAAAAAGGATATCAGTGGTGCAGAAAATGATGAGCTGGGATTTTGGATCATATTCATTCCGATAGCAGGCGCTGTATTACTGACATGGCTGAGCAGGTATCGTTCTTTTTTTCTAAAAGCAATCGGGCTTACGGTGGCGATTGGTGCCGGCGCTCCTCTCGGAGTGGAAACTCCCGCCATGATTTTTAACGGCGCACTGGGTAACTGGGTGGGCAAATTATTTGCTTGCACACCCGAAGAATGCTATATACTTTTTGTAGCAGGTACATGCAGTACATTAGGTAGCCTCTTCGGAGCACCAATAGCAGCGATATTCCTGGCAATGGAAGTGTTTTTTTCGGCTATTACGTTTAACACCATGATCCCGGTAATACTGGCAGCTATAACGGCAGGTGCAGGTAGTTATCTGCAGCGTGGCACAACGCCTGTGTTTAGTATACCAACTGCACCGGTTGTAAACAAACAGGCTTTATTAGCGTATATGGCAGTGGGACTCATCATTGGCTTATGGGGCAGCATGAGTACAAAACTATCGATGCTGATAGAAAAAATGTTTGGAAAGCTAACTAAGCTCAATAGCTGGTATTTGCTTTTCGCTGCTTTAATAGTAGGCATTGCGGGTTATATCTCTCCCAGGGTACTGGGAACAGGCAATCATTATGTAAATGATCTGTTGCAGGCACATGTTACTTTGTATATCCTCTTTGCACTGGCAATACTTAAATTAGTAGCATGGCTTTTTTTCTCAGGCGCTTATAAAACCGGCAGCGGCATTACACCGGTATTGATAACTGGTGGAGCTACCGGTTTACTGATAGGCGTGGTCATACAATTAATCTTTCCGGCTGTTGTAATACATTCCGGTACGTTGGTGCTGGCAGGTATGGGAGCTATGCTGGCAGCTAGTTCCAGGGCCATATTTACGGCTGTTATTCTTTCTTTTGAGTTAACGCATGATGCTAATACCGCATTACCTGTTTTGGGCGCCTGCAGTATTGCATTTTGCATATCGTTACTCACTTCATATAGCAGAAGAAAGCGCATTAATATGCCGGATGAAGTAAAACAGACGTGGTAAGGATGGCGATAATCATCTAACCAATTCTTTTGAGCGCTTCTCTCCTGCTTAGTGGCGCCAGGGTATGACTGTTTACAAACGTGCGTACATTATCCGGATACGTTTTGGAATACTCCCGTAATGCCCAGCCAATGGCTTTCTGAATAAAAAATTCTTTAGAGTTTGCGTGCTGCAGGACGTACTTATATAGAAGCTGTTCGTTTGTATGTTGTTTATAAGCATTCTGAAAGATAATAGCTGCCCGTTGCAACCACATATGATCGCTATTGCTCCACTTGTTGGTGATTGCCGGTTGAGCGGTTGCAAATTTTTTAAGCCATGGACCCGCTAAACAGGATACCACGCCATCTACACTATCCCACCATGATTTGTGTGTGATCATGTATTCAATAAGATGTATATCATCTAACGTCCACTCTTTGTGTAATTGCTGCATGAGATCAATGGCGGCATATTGATATTCTCTTTCCGGCTTTTCCCATAATGCTTTTATCAGTGCAGGTATTTCTGCTGCTTTGGGCAAACCAGATGTTGTTTTCAGCGCTTTGTTAATAAGGCGGCGGTCGGGCGTTTTAATACCAAGATATTCAAACTGATCGCGCATGTATCGTTTCATGGCCAGGGCGTTCTCCGGATTGGCTGCAGGAGTATAAGCATTGATAAGCAGGGTGAGGTAGTGCATGTATTATGCGTGACTTTTAGTGCTGATATAACGGTAAAGATTAAACGTTTTTTCTGCCAGGAGCGCTTTTATTTCCTGCTGTAGTTCTTGTTTAACCACATCTTTCATTCGCCGGTGCTGAATCAGCTGATACGCTTTTTCTGCCAGCAACAGGATATGTTTTTGTTGTTGATGAGAGATTGCTTTGTGATGCAGCGTAATAGCGCTTATGATTTCGTGTATGCCTTCCTGTTTGGTTGCTATCGATTTGATAACAGGAATTTCCCAGTCGCCATGATGTTTGCTGTGGGCCAGCAACCGCAGATTTTTTACAAAAATATCTGCATTGGACCGGTCGGCTTTATTCACAATAAAAATATCTGCAATCTCCATTAAGCCTGCTTTCATGGTTTGGATTTCATCACCAGCTTCCGGTACCACTACTACTATTGTGGTGTCTGCCACACCCGCTACCTCCACTTCGCTTTGCCCTACTCCTACTGTTTCAATAAACAGGTAGTCAAACCGGGCGGCTTTAATCAGGTCACTGACTTCTATGATTTTGGGACTTAATCCGCCTAAGGCGCCTCTGCTGGCCATGGAACGGATAAATACATGTGGATGATTAAAATGTTGGCTCATTCTGATCCGGTCGCCAAGGAGGGCGCCGAAGTTAAAAGGAGAAGAAGGGTCTACCGCAATAATGGCTACACTTTTCTGTTGCTCCAGTAATTCGGTAATCAGTGCGTTGACCAGTGTACTTTTTCCTGCGCCCGGAGGTCCGGTAATGCCCACCACTATAGTATGATTGCTGACTGGAAGTTGTTCCAGCAGTTGTTCATAGCCTGCCGCTTCATTTTCAACCAAGGAAATGCAACGGGCAAGTGATTTTATATCTCCGCTTAAAAGTCCGGGTAAATACTGCTGATACATTTTACTGTTTACAAACGTTAAACAACAAAAATAAGTGGTATACCTGTTACGCGAGCAAGGAACGGTAAATATTCAGGTATTGTTCTCCGATTTCTTCCCAGCTAAAACTGTCCGCATGTTTTTTTATAGCTTCCATGGGTTGTGTGGCTGCGTAATGTGCCATGCCTTTGGCGAAAACGTCCTGCATATAGGCGGGATCAAAATTCTCGAAGTAATAGGCCAGGTCGCCACCTATTTCAGGTAAGCTCGTTTTATTAGATAGGAAAACTGGTTTACCATGATGCATGGCTTCTACTACCGGGATACCAAAGCCTTCAGCAATTGAAGGAAATACAAATGCTGCACAGTTACTGAAATACCAGTATTTGCTTTCTTCGTCTATGGGGCCAAGAATTTTAACACGGTCCTGTACACCATAAGCGGCCGCTTCCTGCAATATTTGTTTCTGGTAGGTGGTGTTCGCGTTCCCGGCTATGATCAGTTCATAATTGTTGTCCTTGAGTAAGCAAGGGATTACATGAAAGTTCTTCTTCGGCAGTATGGTGCCTATCGTAAACAAAAATGGCCGGCTGGGGCGATAAAGCGGATTGTCGAAAGAGGGGAATGACTTTACATCACACCCGTTATATATCACGCTTAACGGGGTATTTCCTATGTCAAGGTGCTGAAGTACATCTTGTTTTACATAATTTGAAATGGCAATAAGATGATCTGCTTTATTAATCATCCGTTGTACCTTGGCCAGTTGTCCCGATATCCTATGTTTATAATTTGGTTTATATAAAAAATTAAGATCGTGAATCGTTAATACCCGTTTGATACTGGGAGATTCCGGCGAATAATCTGATAACTGATAAGTGGTATGCCATACCTGGATGTCTTTTGAATAGGGCATCCATAGCTTATGCCACGCCTTTTGATTATAATGAGGTTCTTCTGAAAAAATTGTTTGCTTATAAGAGGGCAAATAGAAGTAAAGCTCCTCGGGAGGAGCTACCAGCTTGATCAAAGATTGGCCAAGTTCGCTGCAATAAGTATATAGACCGTTATTCGGATATTTCAATCTCTCACAGTCTATCACAAATCTTGGCATATACTAATCAGTTTGAATAATTGTCAGGTATATATTTATATATAACTAAATGCTTAAGCGAAGATATTACAACTTTTTACGAAAAAAAGATAATTATCTTTTATCCTTTGCCGGATAAATTATCTTCCTGACGTATATTGGTTGTCAGTCCAATTGTGTATAATTACTACTAATGACCAATTTTATTTCCATATTTCCGCTTGGAATTGTAGTGTACCCGGGGGAGCAATTAAACTTACATGTTTTTGAGCCCCGGTACAAACAATTAGTGGCTGCTTGTATTGCTGAACATAAGCCGTTTGGAATTCCAGTTGTAATAAATAAAAAAATAATGGAATATGGAACACTCGTACAAATAAAAAAGGTAGAAAAAATATATGAGACCGGGGAAATGGATCTTGTGACCACTGGTGACAGCGTTTTTCGGATACTGGAGCATGTAGCGGAGATTCCGGATAAATTATACGCCGGCGCCATTGTCAACTACCCGGAAAATAACGAGGGCAACCATGCCAGGTTATTACAGGAAGTGCTGCACGGGGTTCGTGAACTGCATTCCATCCTTCAGATCCATAAAACCTTTAAAAAAGAGGACGACCAGCTGCTGTCATACGATCTGGCGCATCATGCCGGATTATCACTGGAGGAGGAATATGAGCTGCTGCACCTTTTCTACGAAGCACAACGGCTGGAATACCTGAAACGCCATTTACACAAAGTAATTCCCATGATGGCAGAAATGGAGCGCCTGAAGGAGCGGGTGATGCTGAATGGCCACTTCCGGAACTTATCTGCTGATAATTTATAATTTTATGGAGATGCCTGTCAGGCTTATGTTCTATGCCCCTTTTCCGGGAACTTTAACGTGCATTTAACAGGTCGGCTTTTTGTTTTTTTTGCTTCCCGCCTTAAAAAGTAGATATTTGCAGACCCATATTTTCACTGGAATAAGGGCTTAAACTCAATTCTGTAACTAAATGCATTGGACAAAAGTCAGTATTCTTTGCCTGTTGGGAAGCTTCTTCCTGTTGGCAAATAAGGCTATCGCACAGGACAACTCACCATATTCCCGCTACGGATTAGGAGATCTGAATAACAACCAGAACACGGTGAATCGTGGTATGGGAGGTGTTTCTCAGGCTTATAGTGATCCGCAGTCAGTAAACTTTATCAATCCGGCCAGTTATTCCAGCTTGTTGCTGACAACTTTCGATGTTGGTATTGAAGGTGGAGGCAGATCGATTAGCGATCAGGGGAATAAATTCAGTTCCGGTTTCGGTACCCTCTCCTATTTACAACTGGGAATACCCATTATTAAGAATAAATGGGGCCTGAACCTGGGCTTACGCCCGGTAACCAGGGTTTCCTATAATATCCAGCAAGGATTTAACGGCACCTTTTTCGACACCCTGAGGTACCCGCTGACCAACAAGTATGAAGGCAGTGGCGGTCTTTATCAAATGTATGCCGGTACAGGTGTACGCTTTGGTAATTTCAGCGTTGGGGTAAACCTGGGCTACCTTTTTGGTAACATTGAGAACAATACCCGGTTGATTTTTCCAGATGCCAGCATTTATCCTTCCCATAAAATGTTCCGTACCAGCTACAGCAGCTTTTTCTATAAGTTAGGTGTACAGTACAGAGCTAAAGTGGCTAAAGAAATGGACCTCACCTTTGGTGCATCCGGTAGCCTGAAGCAGAATATGAACGCCCGCCAGGAAGCTTTGAGCGAAACACTGCAGTTTGACGGCAATTCAGGCAATTATTCATCCCAGGATACAGCTAAATATGTGAAAGGAGAAAGAGGAACGGTTGTTTATCCGGAAGAATTTGCAGTAGGTATCATGCTCCGCAAATTCGATAAATGGATGATCGGTATGGACTTCAACACTACCCAGTGGCAGAACTACTCCAACTTTGGCGCGAAGGATTCACTGCAAAATGCCTGGAAACTTTCCATTGGCGGACAGTTTGTACCTAACGCCATGGCACTCAGCGGATACTGGAACAGAGTGGCTTACCGTTTAGGTGCTTACTACGGAAATGACTACCTGAAACTAAATGGCGTAACTATGCCTACAACAGGTTTTACCGTTGGTGCGGGTTTACCGGTACGCCGTTTACCTTACTCCAACCAATACAGCATGATCAATGTGGCGTTTGAATTAGCACGTCGCGGTAATAATCAAACAGTATTAAAGGAAAATATCTACCGCATATCATTGGGCTTTACCCTGAGCGATAAGTGGTTTATAAAACGTAAATACGAATAAAAGCACATAGCTATAAATAAAATGCAGCGGAGGTATAAGCAGTTTTAATATTAACTACGCTTATATCTCCGCTGCATTTTACCAATAGCTAAAAGCTAACAGCTAATAGCTATCTTTGGCTCATTATTTCTCCAAATGATTAAAAGAACTATCTTATTTTTTATTATAGCCATTGCCGTTAGTAGCTGTGAGAATGATATACAGACGGTGATGGAATTTGATTCCAAAAAAGCGGCTACCGAAAATGGCGTTGATATCATTACCATTTTTAGTCAGGGTGGTAAGGTAAATGCAAAGTTGCTGGCGCCTGCTATGGAACGCAGCCTGGATCGCCCGTCATATGTAGCTTTTAATAGTGGACTGAGGGTATTTATGTATAACGATACCCTGGGGCTGGAAAGTACCCTTTCTGCGAAGAAAGGTAAGTATCTCGAAGAAGAAGGCTACGTATATTTATCAGATAGCGTAGTGGTAATTAATAAGAAAGGAGAACGACTGGATACCAAGGAATTGAACTGGGATCCTAAACGCAAGATCTTCTACTCTACACAGGAAGTTTTTATAAAAACACCTACTGATTCCCTACATGGATGGGGATTGGAAGCCAACGAGGATTTCAGTATCAAGAAAATTCTAAAGGTGAGTGGCCCTATTATGGTGCAGGACAGCACCGCTACATTAAACTGATCTAACTAACGGATATATATACACGAAAGAACCCCACCTCTGCAGGTGGGGTTCTTTCGCTTTAACCTATTTTTTAACCTAAAATTTGGGTTAGCAATGCCAATAATTATGCCAGTTTGTTATAATGTATAGTGTAAAACAGGTACATGGTAACTATCTGCCTGTTTTCTCATTATTTGCTATATTTCGCCAAACAAACCAACAGAAATGGAAACTATCAATTGGCCGGATTTTGAAAAAATAGAAATAAGAGCAGGCACCATACTGGAGGCGAATGACTTTCCTAAAGCCCGCAATCCTTCTTACCAGCTCGTTATAGATTTTGGACCGGAACTGGGTATTAAAAAGTCTTCGGCACAAATCACCACCTTATATAGTAAAGAAGAGCTTATCGGAAAACAAATTGTGGCTGTGGTTAATTTTCCGCCAAAGCAAATTGCCAACTTTATGTCTGAATGCCTGGTACTGGGTGTAGTAGGCGATAATAAGGATGTTGTGTTACTTCAACCGAACAAGCAGGTGAGCAATGGGCAGCGTGTAGCGTAGGTAATAAATAGAGTTTTCTTTTTTACTATTGATTATCAGTTTATAATGAATTTTTATTTAATCTAATTTTATTTATTAATAATATTATTATTAAAATAATATAATAACACATTAACCATTATCATCAGTTTACGAACAATAATACATCGTTCACGGAAATGAAACCTAAGACTAAATTCGACAGTATATCTTTGTTCTAGGTTTTTCATAGGATATGGTTAAAATTATTACAAGGGCGGTATTCTTACCACCCTTTTTTTTTACTTTTTTCTTCAAATGCCTGTCCAAAATGCCTGAATAGATGTTTAAACAGCTATCCGCCCTGATAACCAATATGTTAGCTTTGGATGGCCATATGTTAAGTTATCATGAAGTGTTTTTAGGCCCCATACGTTCACCTTCTCTTTTCATACGTTTACTGGATAAAATATATCGTTCACTAGAATGGACACTGCAGTATCATAAAATTCGGCCACCTTTGGTATAGGTTTTTCAATAAAGATATGGTTAAAATTTTTCGGGGCTGTAGTCTTGCAGCCCTGTTTCTTTTTCTACACCTCCCGCTTCATATCTATCTTCCTTTAAATTTTACCTTTTTAGATAAATAAAAATAATGGCTGAGATCGGCATTTGCCCTGTCGCGTAGCCATATGGATTCCATATTCCTTATCTTTTCATGGATCAGGTTGAAAACCTTGAGATAGTGCAAGTTTTCAGTATAAAGGTTAGTCAATCAATAAAGGAAGAATGCTACGGATCTAAGCCTGCCAGCTGCCCGAAAGCCTGCGTCACAGATAACGATGCTATGCTTAGCACCTGCTAAGTAGGTATCGTATCACTGCAGCAGAGGTGGACTTGATACGGACTTGAGGTGGACTTGATGTGGACTTGATGTGGGGATGAGGTGGACTTGATGCGGGCATGACTACTTCCGGATGTATAGCCAGGTTGAAATTGAATCGGAAGATGGATGAATGAAATTACGGCCTGATATACAGGATAATGCTGTATATCAGGCCGTAGCGCTGTAATTTATATCAGGGATTATTGCTGGAATTGTGTTGGATAAGTCTTGTTCAGCAGGTGATTATATATAAAGCGGTTAGACTCACCGGAAGAATGTACACTTTTCAAGCCACCCCAGCCGTGACGTTCACCTGGGTACAGCATAAATTCAAAATGTTTGTTGAGATTTTCCAGCTTGTCGATCAGCTGAATACAGTTTTGCATGTGTACATTATCATCCATGGTACCATGCACAATACGGATCAGTCCTTTGTATTTGTCGGCATAAGTCATTACAGAAGTAGCTTTATAGCCATCCGGGTTTTCAGCCGGGGTATCCATATAGCGCTCTGTATAGTGACTATCATATAAGTGCCAGTCAGTTACGGCGTAGTTGGCCATACCATGCGTAAATACGTCTGCTCCATAGGTAAGTGCCATACAGGTCATATAACCACCAAAGCTGCCACCAGTCATACATATTTTGCTGCTATCAGCCCAGGGTTGCGCCCGCAGCCATGTAGCGGCATCCATATAATCCTCAATTTCATATTTACCCATCTGCCGGTGAATGTAGTTCATCCCCATTTTGCCGAGCTGTCCGCTGCTGCGGTTGTCGATGGCTACCTGTATTACTCCTTCCTGTGCCCACCATTGTTGGGTGTTGGAGAACTTCCAGCTATCGTATACGGTTCCGGCATTAGGACCACCATAAATACTGATGAGGATTGGATACTTTTTACCCGGTTCCATATGCAGGGGCATTGTGATCGTAAGCGGTAAAGTAAGACCATCGCGGGTTGTATAAGTTTTCAACTCCGTTTTGGCGAGGTTGTAGCTGTCAAATTTTTCGCCTTTACTGTCACCCAGCTCACGCACTACTTTCCCGTTATTATCTACCAGCGCCATTTTCGCGGGTGTTTGAAGGTTAGAATAGGTAGTAATGAAGTATTTACCACCAGGTGCTATTTTGATCACATTGCTGTAGTCGCCTTTGGTGAGACGCGTAATCACACCGGTTTTCATACTCACCTTGTAAAGGTCAATACGGGTAGAAACTTCTTTACGGGCAAGGAAGTAAACCAGTTGGTTTTTATCATCTATCTGTAATACGTCTTTTACGGTCCAGTTGCCAGATGTCAATTGCTTTTTCAGCGTTCCGTCCATATTATACAAGTATAGGTGCGCCCAGCCTGTTTTATCACTTAGCAGCAGGAAGCCCTGGTTGTTTTGTACAAAAGGAACGGCATCAAACCAGTCGATCCAGGTTTTCTGTTTTTCATCGTAGACTTCTTTTTTGGCGCCGCTTTGCGGGTTGATGCTGTATATTTTCAGATTGTCCTGACCGCGGTTCATCCACTGCATCCACAACTGCTGACTATCGTCTGTCCAGAAGGGCGTACCAAAATACTGATCATCATTTTCGTTGAAATCGGCCCAAACAGTAGCGCCACCGGAAACGGGTACCACGCCTACTTTCACAGTAGGATTAGGGTCGCCGGCCTTGGGATAGCGTGTATTTTCGAGATAGCCATGCTGGCCTTTCTCGCTATAGATAGGGAATACAGGTACTTTAGTATCGTTAAAGTGCATGTAAGCAATTTTGCGGCTGTCGGGGCTCCACCAGAAGGCGCGGTAATGAGTTGCCCGGCCCAGGATTTCTTCATAATATACCCAGGATGCCCAACCATTGTAGATCACATCTGATCCGTCATTGGTATAGCGGGTTTCTTTTTTAGATGCTACTTCTACGCTGTATAAGTCGTTGTTACGGGTAAAAGCCACATATTTTCCATCCGGGGAGAGCGTTGGATTTTTTTCTTCCGCTGCGTCATTGGTTAAACGCACGCTGTTGCCGTCTGCGGCCTTATAAAACACATCTTTTTCACGTACTTCAACACTGGGACCATCTACCGGAGCGGTATAAATAGTGGCATTGCCGGTGCGGGCATCTACTTTCCATGCCTGCATGCGGCCATTGGCGGCATCAGGGCGCATTTCCAGGTAATGTTCACCATCTGCCCATTCCCGGATGGCCGGCAGGGGCTTACTGATAAGGGTTGCTTTGCCTTTAAAAGCCTGTTCAAAAGTAAGATCCTGCTTTTGTTGCGCCTGCAAACAGGGGGTTGTCAGCAGCAATAAGGCTACACTACTGATAGTGGTTGGTTTTAACCATTGTTCGCTTCTCATAATTTGTAAAGTATCAGGTGTTTTTTTCTTGTCGTTAGCGGGCGAAAATAAGCATAACTAAAAAATACCCCCCAACAAATTACACAAACGGGCACCTCGTCAAAACCGCTCATTGCCCAAATTCCACCAGTTATGAAAGATTTCCCCGCGCCTGGTAATTGGGGCTGAAAATAGCAGTGGAAGCGGTTACCTTTAAAATGGTTTTCATAGGATATGGTCAAAAAATAAGAGGGCTGTAGTCTTACAGCCCTTTTTACTATTTTTGCACTCCAACAGGCAATTACAACTTACTACATGACACAATTATCTGAGCAAGAGATTATACGCCGGGAAAAATTACAGGAGCTGCATAATTTAGGCATAGACCCCTACCCAGCAGCGGAGTACCCGGTTAATGATACTTCCGTAAATATAAAATCCAATTATTCGGAAGAAACAAAAGAACAATTCCAGGACGTGTGCCTGGCAGGCCGCGTTATGATGGTACGCGACATGGGTAAGGCGGCATTTGTCTCTATCCAGGACAGCATAGGTCGTATCCAGATATATATCCGCAGGGATGATATCTGCCCTGGTGAAGACAAAACGCTGTATGATGTTGTATTTAAAAAACTGCTGGATATCAGCGACTTTATAGGAGTGAAGGGATATGCCTTTATTACCAAAACCGGCGAAACCTCTATTCACGCCAAGGAAATTACTATTCTAGCCAAATCCTTGCGTCCTATGCCCATTGTAAAAGAAAGGGAAGGAGAAGTATTTGATGAAGTAACCGATCCGGAATTTAAATACCGTCAACGTTATGTAGACCTGGTGATTAACCCGGAAGTGAAAGAGGTGTTTATCAAACGCACCAAAATCATGCAAACTATCCGCGATTTCTACAATAACCTGGGTTACCTGGAAGTAGAAACGCCTATACTGCAGCCAATTCCAGGTGGAGCCACCGCACGTCCGTTTACTACGCATCACAATGCACTGGACATGCCGCTCTATCTACGTATAGCCAATGAGTTATACCTGAAACGCCTGATCGTAGGTGGTTTTGAAGGTGTATACGAGTTCGCAAAAGATTTCCGCAATGAAGGAATGGACCGTACCCATAACCCGGAATTTACCGTAATGGAAATGTACGCCGCCTATAAGGATTACGAGTGGATGATGCGTACCACAGAATCCCTGCTGGAAAAGATTGCCATTACCTTACACGGTACTACCGCTGTTCAGGTGGGTGATAAAACCATCGACTTCAAAGCGCCGTTCCGCCGTGTATCCATGTATGAAGCTATACAGGAACATACCGGTATCGATATTTCCACGATGGACGAAGCACAGCTCCGCGAGGTATGCAAACAATTAGGTTTACATGTAGATCCTAAATTTGGTAAGGCTAAACTGATTGATGAAATTTTCGGCGAAAAATGTGAAGGCAACTACATCCAGCCAACCTTCATCACAGACTACCCGGTAGAAATGAGCCCGCTGACGAAAAAACATCGCAGCAAAGCCGGTCTGGTAGAACGTTTTGAACTGATGGTGAATGGTAAGGAAATTGCCAACGCCTACAGTGAGCTGAACGACCCAATTGACCAGCGCGAACGTTTTGAAGAACAGGTACAACTGATGGAACGTGGTGATGATGAAGCCATGTACATTGATTACGACTTCTTACGCGCACTGGAATATGGTATGCCACCAACCTCCGGTATTGGTATCGGTATAGACCGCTTAACTATGCTGATGACGAACCAGCCATCCATTCAGGATGTATTGTTCTTCCCGCAAATGAAACCAGAACAGCAGCAGAAATAGAGCCGAAGGCTGAAGACATAAAGCAAAAAGCTATTGTAGCAATTGATTAAAGCGGATAACCTTTCGCGTTGATCATTCACTACAATAGCTTTTTGCTTTATGCCTTCAGCTTTAAGCTCCACAAAAAGTGGCATTAAATTTTCATGAAGCGTTCATATACCAACGCACATCGTTAACTTTAAGAAGTGCTTATTAGTATCTTAAAATTAGCCCATATGAAAACAATCTTAGTACCTACTGATTTTTCTGATACCGCGTATAATGCTGCTACTTACGCCCTTTCTCTGGCCAATAGCCTGGGCACTACCCGCATTGTATTGTATCATGCATATGAGCTGATTGTCCCTATTCCAGATGTGCCTACCATGATACCCATGGTAAATCCGGACGATCTGAGAGAAGCCAGCCTGGAAGGTCTTGAGAAGATGAAAAAGGAATTGCATGCATTGGTATCTGCTGATACCACATTGGTAACCCGGGCAGACAATACCCTACTGGCTGCTACCATCGAAGAAGTATGTAAGAATGAGGGGGCAGACCTTATTGTAATGGGCATTACCGGGGGCAGTAAACTGGAAGAAGTATTGGTAGGTTCCAATACTATTGACGTGGTGAAAAATACCAGCTATCCGGTGCTGATAGTGCCTGGTGATGCGAAATATAAGCCCATTGAAAAAATAGTTTTTGCAGCAGACCTCCGCAAGGTGGCGGAAACCACCCCGGTGGAACCACTGAAAAAGCTATTACATATTTTTAATGCGGAATTGCACGTTATTAATATTGACCATGAAAGCCGGCATTTCAGCACAGATACGCCTTTTGAAACACTGATGCTGGATACCCTGCTGGAAGATTTTCACCCGGAATATCATTTTATCGATAACCCGGATGTGATTGAAGGGATTGTAGAATTTGGAGAGGAAATTAAAGCGGACATCATCCTTACCATTCCTAAAAAACATGGATTATTTGAAAGCATTTTTAAGCGTAGCCGCACATCAAAACTGGCTTACCAAACGCATATACCACTGTTGACATTACATGAATAATTTATATTTTTGACAGATATTAATATTTATAATAACACTATGCTTAAACGTTCATTATTAGTACTGCTGGGCTTTTTTTGCCTGCAGGCAAGTCAGGCTCAACTCCTGAAAAAACTCGGCAAACAACTGGAATCTGCCGGCAATAAAAACAGCAGCACGGGTAATTCGGGTGCTTCACTCGCCGGCTTAACGGAATCGGATGCTGGTGGCGGCATCAAGGAAGCACTGGCCAAAGGGGTGGCTGCAGGTATTGCCAAGCTGAATAAAACAGATGGTTTTTTTGGTAGTGATGTGTATAAATTATTGTTGCCACCGGATGCCGTGAAGATTGGTAACACCTTACGCTCCATAGGATTGGGCAGCCAGGTAGATAAAGCGATCCTGCAAATTAACCGTTCGGCAGAAAAAGCGGTAGGTTATGCAGCACCTATCTTTGTGAGCGCTATTAAGCAAATGACCCTGACAGATGCGTTGAACCTGGTGAAAGGCGGTAATACTTCCGCTACCGATTTCTTTAAAAGCAAAACAACCGATTCCCTGAAAACGGCTTTCATGCCTGTTATTAAAAAGACACTGGACAGCACCAGTGCTACCCGCTATTATTCAGATATTGTAACATCTTATAACAAGTTACCTACCACCTTCAATAAAGTAAATCCGGATCTGCAGGACTACGTGACCACCATGGCCGTAAATGCGCTGTTTGACCAGATCGCTAAAGAAGAATTAGCTATCCGTGCAAATCCGGCGGCGAGAACAACAGACCTGCTGAAGAAAGTGTTTGGAGCGAAATAGCGAACCAGCTTTTAGCTTTTAGCTGTTAGCTTTTAGCAAATGCAGCAAAGATTATTTTATATGATCCTCGCTACATTTGCTAAAAGCTAAAAGCTAACGGCTAACAGCTGTAAGCAGTATCTGCCAGGCTGCGGCTACCTTTCCTTCATCCAGTAGCTTTTTTGCATAGTGATGGAGTTCTTTATCCATTTCTTCCGGTGTGATGCTGTAATACTGGATAATATTTTTGAGATGGTCATCATAGAAAGCAGCATCAATAACAGGTACTTCATGTACATTCCCCAGTTGCCCCAGGTTGTTGCCTGTAAGAATATGACTGTTACGGATAGCCAACGGTAACGCATCTACGCCAATGCCCAGTTGAGTATTGGGTTTTGCCACTTCAAATACGGCACTACCGGAAGCACGGCAATAGTAATCTCCTCCCATACGGGCCACCAGGTCTATTTTATGGGGATCTATTTTGCCCTGGGCATCCAATATATTATCGTTGATATGTAGCATTACCGGCTCGCATATAACCAGATTGCCGGCTCCTCCCCCTTGTCCTGTTTCAATGATCTGTTTTACGATACACTCCATTTGCACCGGGCTCTCTTTTACCCGGAATGGTTGTACTTTTTCAGATGCCAGTGGTGTAAATCCGGCTTTTTCAAATTCATTGATACCGGCCGGGTATTCGCAGCTGCTAAGGGAAGTCTGCTGTACCATGGCATAGCTTACTACATTGATCACTACTTCTTTGGTAGCATATACATTTTCCAGTGTATGCTTCACCGTATTATCGCGTACCCGTCGGGCGGGTGAAAATATCAATGTAGGAGGATTGGCGCCAAATACATTAAAAAAGCTGAATGGCGACAAATTAGGCCGGCCATCTATATCTATAGTGCTGGCAAAACAGATAGGACGGGGCGCTATGGCGCCCAGCAGATAAGCGTGCAGCTCACTGGTTTTTACCTGGGAGGGATCTATCTGCATGGTTATGCTTTTTTCTTGAGCGCCAGTATGGAAAAGTCACTGTCTTCTTTCACAATAGTGTTGGAAAGCGTTCCTAAGCCGGTTACTTCCATTTCCACTACATCACCGGGTTGCAGCCATTGTTCGGTATAATCCGGGTCGTTCAGCTTGCCGGTACCGTTTAGCTCCAGGAAGCAGCCGGTGCCTACAGTACCACTGCCAATAATATCGCCTGGCAGAATATTTACGCCATAGGCGCAACGTTCTACGATTTCGGCAAAGGTCCAGTCCATGTCGCCCATGTTGCCTTCACTCACAGTGATACCGTTGACTTTACAGGTCATTTTCAGGTCGTAATTATTGCCGGTATGATCAGGCTTGGCGGGTATTTTTAATGATTCCAGTTCATCAGGGGTCACCAGCATAGGGCCAATAACAGTACTGAAGTCCTTGCCTTTGGCAGGTCCGAGATTCAGCAACATTTCTTCCATTTGCAGGGTTCGTGCGCTCATATCATTCATGATCATGTAGCCGCCGATATAGTCATCTGCTTCCGCTGCCGTAACATTACGTCCTGCTTTGCAGATCACGATGGCAACTTCCAGCTCGAAATCCAGTTTCTCGAAATGATCCGGCATACAGTGAATATCGCCGGGACCCTGAATGGCATTGTGGTTGGTGAAGTAGAAAATCGGATATTGATCGAACTCCGGAATCATGGCCACCTTACGGTTGCGTCGTGCTGCAGCCACGTGTTGCCGGAAAGCATATCCATCCCTGCAGGAAGTAGGAAACGGTACCGGTGAAAGTAGCTGTACGCTGCCCACCGGAATACCCATCGCACTGCTGGGATTTTTACCTGCTTTCAATAGCGCATCCGCCTGTTTGGCAATGTCAATCACATCTTCCCACATCATCAGGAACATGCCCATGTTATTTGGAAGATCCGGATACAGCTCCTGGGTATTGTATAACAGCCCGTCTACCAGGATGGCTAACTGGTCTGTTTCCTCTCTTAAATAGCTTACTAGTTTCATGGTGTTGGTAATTGTTCTGGTTGTATGAAGTGCCAAATATAAGAATGGCCTTTAAATGGTTTGGCTATTTTTTCATAAAAAATAAAGATAAATCTCCTGCTATGAAACCTTTGTTGCGCCTTATTTTCTCTTATTGGCCACACCAGCCGTTTTGAACGCACAAACATTAAAAATCACTGTTTCGCCGGTTATCCCATGCTAAAACTGATATGGCGCGACAACACAGCTGCGGCCTATCCCGAAGCAGTTAATGGGCTCCGACAAATAAATCCGCAAAACTTCCATCAAAAGATCAGAAAAATGCTGTCCGCAGCCGGGTAATTGCTTTATATTTATATGCAGAACCACCACGTATATGCGTTCCTGTTTGTTGTTCTTGCTGTTTTATAGCCATCTCTTTATTGTACAGGCGCAATCCCGTACAGATACCATGCTGCAAAACCTGCTGCAAAGGGAAGGCTCTCCTGCGCTAAAACACATTCTGCAGTATCCAGATTCATTTCGTTACCAGCTGATTTACACACAAATTGACCGGGATGCGGACAATACACCTCATTTTAAAAACTATTACCTGGAGGTAGATGCGAATAAATATTTTAATCCCGCCAGTACAGTGAAGTTACCTATTGCTTTGCTGGCACTGGAAAAGCTGCATGAACTGAATATACCCCGGCTTACCGGGAATACACCGATGCTTACGGATAGCGCCTGGCGCGGGCAGGTAAAAGTGTATACCGACAGTACGGCGCAGAATGGGCTGCCATCTATCTATCACTATATCAAACAAGTATTCCTCATCAGTGATAATGATGCCTACAACCGGTTGTATGAGTTTGTGGGACAGCAGCGTATTCATGAAAGGCTATGGGCAATGGGGTATAAAGATGTACGTATTGTGCGCCGTTTTATGCCACTCACAGAAGAGGAAAACAGGCATACTAACCCCATTCGTTTTGTGGCGAACGGGGAACTGATATATGAACAACCAGCGGCTTATGATACTTTGTCTTTTGATTATAGCAGGCAGGTAACTATTGGTGTTGGTTACCTTGACCGGGACGATAAACTGGTATTTTTACCGATGGATTTTACCCGGCATAATAACCTGCCGCTGACCGGATTGCAGCATATGTTACAGTCTGTGTTGTTTCCTGCTTCAGTGCCGGCAAAGGAGCGGTTTAATCTTACGAAAGATGATTATCGTTTTTTGTACCGTTATATGTCACAATATCCGTCAGAAACTTCCTGGCCTAAATATGATACTACAGAGTATTACAACAGTTTTACAAAATTCTTTTTTTTCAAAGATGGTAAACAAAACATTCCGCCATACATACGTGTATTTAATAAAGCTGGCTGGTCCTACGGCTTTCTGACCGATGCTGCATATGTTGTTGATTTTAAAAATAGCATTGAGTTTATGCTTACCGGCAATCTTTACGTTAACCGTGACGGCATTTTGAATGATAATAAATATGAATATGAGGGAGATGGTTATCCCTTCTTTAAAGAAGTAGGGGAAATTATTTATAAATATGAATTACAACGCAGGAGAAAATACAAACCTAACCTGCGGAATTTCAGTATTAATTACAAAGAATAAATGGCAAGGGATAAATATTATTTATAGCCTCATAGAATAGTATAATGCACGAAATAATATATGAACGTTGTATTTTTGCTTTTTATAGGGTAGTCATATTTAAAATGCGCATCATTTTTGAGTTGGCTGCTCAGGGTTTATAAGGAAGGTTTTATTCATATCCCGTAACTGCACTCTAAAATTCGGAGTTATGAAGTTTGAAAAGATTAAGAACAAAGGACAGGCAAGATTATTTGAGAGCCAGTATCTGGAGATGCTTACCAAAACGCATCCATTGGTGATCTGGGGGCTTTATTTGCCCATTATTGGCTATATGCTTTACTATAGTCATGATACACTAGGCTTTACACCCGGTACAGTATTCGGTATATTCATTGGTGCCATGGCTTTCTGGTCATTTTTTGAGTATATCATGCACCGGTTTATGTTTCACTTTGCGAGCGACAAGCCCAAAGTGCAACGCTTTATTTATGTAATGCATGGGAACCACCATGAGTATCCGAGAGACAAACAGCGTTTATTTATGCCTCCGGTACCCAGTCTGATACTCGCTTCAGCCATTTTTGGCGTGCAATATATCTTCCTGCGACAGATCACATTTATGTTTTTCCCCGGCTTTATCCTGGGATACCTGATTTACGGTAGTATGCACTACGCTATCCACGCATGGAACCCGCCTTTCCGGTTTATGAAACCATTATGGCGCAACCATCACCTGCATCACTACAAAAGTGAGGACAGAGGGTTTGGCGTGAGTTCTTCTGTCTGGGATCACGTATTCGGAACTTTCTTCGACCTGGATAAAGAGAAGGAGGACAAGGAAAAAGTAAAAGAGCTGACGTTTTAGCGGTTAGCTGTTAGCTATTAGCTTTTAGCTTTTAGGAAATGCAGCGTAGATAATATTATGATGATCTTTGCTGCATTTCCTAAAAGCTAAAAGCTAATGGCTAACAGCTGTTTCACCATCTCTCTTCATCATCGGGCAGGTTATCCTGTTTATAGGTGGCCCGGGAAGTGATTTTTTGCAGTTGCCTTTCGATGATCAGCGCAGCAATAGGTTTATACGGATCTGCCCCGGTAGCTACTGCGTTTTCCAATATCTGTTTTACACGATCTTCTGATACATCCGTCCGGTACAGGAGAAATATAAACTGCTGAAAGTTTTCACTGATCAGTATTTCCAGCTTCCTAGCCAGTATTTCTTCCAGTAACTCGTAACTAACATTAGCGGGTACACTTATGTCAAAGTGTTCCTGCGCCCATGTTGCTGCTTCCTGCAGGTATAGTGCTGGCAATGCAGTCATTATTTCATTTGTTTTATTTTGTAAGAAGCGTTGGTGACTACTTTTACGGGCACTTTCAGGTCATGTTTAATGCGTTTGGCCTTATTAGCTTTGTAGGTATAATCACCGGACATATCTGTGTTTTGTACACAGATGCTGGGAAATCCGCTGCTGCGGTTCACCAGGTAGTTGGAAGAAGTAGTTCCCTGGATTTCTGCGGTGGCTTTAATACCATCTTCCAGGGTCAGCATTTGTACTTTATCTGTTTTTATTTTGGAGGTACCACCAATTTTCGCTGTTTGTGCGTCCCAGGTTTGCAGGTTCCAGTAAAGGTCTATACTGCCTACCAGGCCCCCACGTAAAGGCACATTTTCTTCCCATTGGGTGCCGGTTTTAATGCCGTGTGCAGGGTACATGATCAGGAGTTGTTCCAGCCAGCTTTGGAAGGCAGTGGTGCCAAACTGGTCTTTCATCAATTTTTTATAGGCTTCCTGCTCATCTTTCTTCAGTGCGCTGAAAGCATTGCTGGCGTTATCCAGGATATTGTCGAGGCCTTCTACTTTATTAATGATACCGGTTGTCTGTATTTCAACGGTAAAGGGCTGATCCAGTACTTTATTAAGTCCTGCCTGGAAAGGCTCCTCCGTTTTTGTCACCCTGGCATCCACAAAGATGTTCTGGTTTTTAGCGTTGAAGTTGAATTTCAGATCTTTATATCGGAAGGTGAGTGTGGTTTTGCCAGGTTGTACATCTGTTACTTCCATGGTAATGATATTGTTGTAATCACGGGTAGTACGTTGTACAATTTCGTTGACCGTCATATAGGTTTCACTTCTGCTTTTCTGCTCCAGTTCAAACAACTCTCCTTTATGAAAGGTATAGGTGAGGGCTACATATTCCTGTGCTTTAGCGGATAAAGCCAGTGTTACTACCATCGTAATCAGTCCCAAAATTCTTTTCATTACCATTTTTTATTTGATCAAACATATTTTTCAATCACGCCCAGACCAAACAGTGCAAAATCGTACCTGGCAGGATCATCAGGGTCGAGTTTTTTCAGCTGGTGAGTGAGGGCCGCGGCTGTTTTCCAGTCAGCTTTCGCCTCCGGTATTAATCCCAGTCTGGCGGCAACCCTGCTTACATGTACATCCATAGGACATACCAGTTGCGAAGGTGATATGTGCTGCCAAAGCCCAAAATCCACGCCATTTTCATCTTGTCTTACCATCCAGCGTAAATACATGTTCAATCGTTTGCAGGCTGAGTTCTTAGCCGGGGTGGCAATATGCTTGCCTGTTCTCTCCGGATGTTCCAGCGCAAAAAATACCTTACGAAATCCAATCAGCGCGTTTTCCACATTATCATCCTGAGGGGTAATATGGGCGCTGAAGGCGAATTCCAGCGATGTTACGTTGGTGTAATAATGCTGGAGAAACTCAACAAAATACAGCAGATCCAAACCGTTGAATGTGCGGTGACAAAATGAAAATAACTTCATCCGGTCTTTTGCCTGATGATGACGGATAAAGTCATAAGGTGAATCATCCATCATCTTCATCAGTTCTGTGCATTTATTGATAATGCTGGTACGGTTTCCCCAGGCCAATATGGCCGCGAAGAGACCGGATATTTCAATATCCTGCAATACACTGAAACGGTGCGGTATGCAAATAGGATCGTTTGCAATAAAGTCCGGGTGATTGTAATACGCCGCCTTTGCATCCAAAAACTCCCTTAGTTTCTCGATTTTCATAAGTTAAATCACGTGTATCACCACAAGCCTTTTTATATCAGCGGTCACTTTTGATATAAAAAGGCTCTGGATATGGTTAGGGTAAATATTTACACTTTGGTAAAGATAATTTTTACCAGATAAGAATTAAAATCTATTACTTAGCCGATAGCTTTATTCAGATCGGCTGTCAGGTCGCTTACATCCTCGATACCTACGCTTAACCGGATGAGGGAATCCACTAATCCGTTTTGGACTCTTTCTGCGCGGGGAATAGAGGCGTGAGTCATGCTGGCAGGGTGTCCTATGAGTGATTCTACCCCACCTAATGACTCGGCCAGTGCAAACAGGTGTGTATTGCTCAGAATCCGGTTGGCGGCTTCCAGGCTGTCATCTTTGAGGGTAAAGGACATCATGCCTCCAAAGCCACGCATCTGCTGTTTGGCAATATCATGGTTGGGATGGTCTGTAAAGCCAGGCCAGTATACTTTGTCTACTTTAGGATGATCGCGGAGGAAATTGGCCACTACTACCCCATTTTCACAATGCCGTTGCATCCGTACATGCAGGGTTTTAATACCGCGGAGTACCAGGAAGCAGTCTTGCGGGCCAGGAACGGCGCCGCAACTGTTTTGTATAAAATACAGCCGTTGGGCCAGGTCTTCATTTTTTACAATCACCACGCCATGTACCACGTCACTATGGCCTCCGAGGTATTTGGTAGCCGAATGCAGTACGATATCGGCACCCAGGTCCAGCGGATTTTGCAGGTAAGGTGATGCAAAGGTGTTATCCACGCAAAGCATGATTTCATTTTTCCTGGCTATTTGTGCGCAGGCAGCAATATCAATGATCCTTAACAAGGGATTGGTAGGCGTTTCCAGCCAAATCATTTTTGTCTGGGGGGTTACATGGGCCTCTATGTTCCTGGCATCAGCCATATCAATAAAGGTGAACTTGATGCCATAACGCTCAAATACCTTGGTAAAAATGCGATAGGTGCCTCCATAGAGGTCGTTGGTAGCAATGACTTCATCACCAGGATTCAGGAGCTTCATCACACCGTCTGTAGCTGCCAGCCCACTTCCAAAGGAAATACCATGTGTGCCGTTTTCAATAGCTGCCAATGCGTTCTGCAGTGCATCACGGGTGGGGTTTTGCGTCCGGGCATACTCGTAGCCTTTATGGACCCCTGGCGCACTTTGTACATAAGTAGAAGTTTGAAAAATTGGTGTCATAATAGCGCCGGTAGATGGATCGGGAGCTACACCTGCGTGTATGAGTTTAGTACCCAGCTTCATGTCTTAAATGTTTAAAAATGAGTAATTTCTGGTGGTTTTCAAATATACTCCAGTTTTTGCGATTGAACAGCCCCCAAATGATGAGAGGAATACTTGTCCATTTTAGTTAATATTAAGATATGATCGCATAAAATACCACGGTTACGAACATTTTTATATCGTTCACCAATTCACCACTAACGGTTAAGTATAATCGGACTAAATTCGTTTTAGGTTTTTCATAGGATATGGTTAAAATTCTTAAGGCGGTATTCTTACCGCTTTTTCCTTTTTAAAGAAGTGCTGTTTACAGCATCCACATAAAAGCCGAAGAGGCGAAGTAATAAGTGGTTATCCGCTTATTACTTCGCCTCTTCGGCTTTATTATTTCAGGTAGATATTATTTCTTTTTGGTGGAAGCTATCGCATCAGACCATTTGATAGGTAAGCTCACACTTACCTTGTCCCAGGCGATGATCAGGTTAGCACCAGGATCCCCTTTTTCAAATACCATCGTAAACGCTTCTACTGCAGTATCCAGTGTTACCACCGGCAGCGCAGTTCTTACCACGTCTTTTTTCTGATCGTACTTAAAGGCGCCCCATATATCAGTGTCTTTATTCAGGATGATGGTCCAGGTTTTTTCTGTTGGGATGGCATACAGTGTATAACGTCCTTTCGGAATATTTTTACCAGCAATGGTTACCGGGCGGAAAAATTCGATTTCAGTGGCTTCGTTGGCTCCTAAACGCCATATTTTGCCATATTCTTCCAGGTTACCAAATATGTCCCTGCCTTTGGTTTGTGGGCGACTGTATATTACCCGGGCTACCAATGCACCAGGTTCACCTTTTACTTTCACTACGTAAGGGTACATTACAGGGTAATAGGCCATATCCATAGGGCTGGCATCAAGTGGCGGCAATTTTTTGTCCTGTGCGCCAGCGGTCAAACTGAGCATGCCTGCTATAAAGGCAAAAAGGAGAACTTTTTTCATCATCCTGGAAAGCTTTATTTCTTTTAAATGTAATTGGCGGCAAACCTACCCATTTTTAAGGAATCAGAAAAGAGGATACGCTGCTTTTAACAAGCTGTTAGCGGTTTTCCATCTGAAGCAGATTTTCCACATATGTCTGAAGTTCGGGAAAAAATTCCTGGTAACAGATTTTCAGCGCGGAATAATGCTCCATGAAAACTGCAAACACCACATTACCATCTGTTTCGAGATATCTCGCCCGGCGGGCTACCCCCCTGATGGCACTGGAAATACCTTCTGTAGTATGATAGTTATATAACCAGTTATAGGCCTGCATGTATTCAAACATCTTCAGGAAGTCCGGTGGTAGCTGCGCTGCCCGCTGTTTCACTTCACTATAAACGTAACGGGCAAACGAATAAAGTGAATCATTAGTAAAGCGCTCAGGGTCAGCAGCTAAGAAATGATCGTACACAAGATCTGTAAACACACCGCTATATAGACCGCAGGAAGGCCTGAAAAAAAGTTTAGCCCTGCCCGTTACAGGATGCTGGTCGGTAAAAGTATCGATAGCCCGGTGAATACGAATGCCTTGCTGGATCCCCTCATCAAAGGCAGCCATGTTTTTCCTGCCCTTTACAAAATCAGCAATCAGATTGCCGGTGATCAGCTCAGGTTGCCGGAAAGATAAATAAGCATGGGCCAGGTGGTTCATGGCCTCAAGTTACGTATTTATGCTAAATGGCTTTATCTGTATCGTTATGCTATCTGTGGCCTGGGGGCATAGGATTGTAATGCTATCAACGCTTTTTCGGTGTCCAATACACTCATCATCATTTTTTCACCGTTCATCAGTTCCAGGAGCAATCCTTTTTTACGGCTGGTAATATAACCTTTACCATATTCGGGGCTGCTGCGGACAGGCCAGCCACTGAAATCCTTTTTGAGATCAAATTCTATGATAGTGGCGGATTTGATCTGTGACCAGTCGTAATGTACAGACTGGAAGCTCCAGGAAAGGTACCGGAAGGAAATCCCACTTTCATCTATACGCACCTTTAGGCAAAATACCGCCCAAATGTAGCCCAGTAGCAAGGTTTCGGAGATGGTTGCTATCCAGAACACAGAGAACAGCAAGTTATCTGTTTGCCAGATATCACCATAGTGGAGCCTGTAATAGATGGAAAAGATAGACGGGAAGAGCAAAAAGATCCAGGTACTAACGGGATTACTATATTCTGAAAAGGCTTTTTTCATGTTCAGGGCTTAGGTATGAAGGGTTTACCGTTTATGGAGGGCATTTTCACACGTTCTATCAAAATATCACATTTCTTTTAAAACCTTATCCATTTTAACAATTTCTTAACTCTCGTCGATGCAACATTGGCAAGTTGGCACCAACAAACAGGCTATGGCTGCTCTGTATCCCCGTATGTCCGCCACCGGTCAGGCGGACGTTCATTAACGGATACTCCAAATTATCAAGTGCTTCCATCAGTAAAGTATGCCTTGACCACTGCCCACTTCCCAACGTAGCTTTGACCTATCGAAACAACAAAAACGAAAAAAATTACAAACACCATAAAATTTTTCCGCCATGAAAAAAATTATTTTCTTAGTAAGCGCTGCACTTTTACTCAGTGTCAATGTGCTTCTTGCAAGCCCTTATGAAACTACTGCTAACACTAAAATTAACAGTACGTTTAATGAATCTTTTACCGGAGCTACCGATGTTAAATGGTATACCGATGATAACAAAACGTTTACCGCCAAGTTTACCCTGAGTAATACCAAGGTAACCGCCTTTTTCAAAGAAGATGGCACCTTGCTGGCTACCTCCCGCTATCTCCTGGCAGAACAGTTGCCACTGAAAGTAACCGGTAAACTGAATAAGAAATATCCCGGTACCAGCATCTACTGCGTAGTAGAATATACTTCCGGCGAAAACGTAGTATATTTTGTAACATTAGAAAGTACAGACACCTGGACAGTTATCAAAACCGATGCGGATGCTAATATGAAAGTATACAGCCGCCTGAAGAAAGCTTAGTTTTAGTAGTGTTAAAAATACAGGGCTCATGGTATTTACCATGGGCTCTTTTGTTTTATTCCACCGCCCCGTTCCCCCTCCAAAAATTATCTTAACTTTGCCACCTGTTAAGGCTTTATTAGCCAGACTGTTAATGTATAAATGATTAAATGACATGAACAAGGGACCCGTTTCTCAATTTATCCAGCACCATTACCGCCACTTTAATGCAGCTGCATTGGTGGATGCTGCCAAAGGATATGAAACACATTTGCTGGAAGGCGGTAAAATGATGGTGACATTGGCCGGTGCGATGAGTACGGCTGAACTGGGCATTTCTTTCGCAGAAATGATCCGTCAGGGTAAAGTGGATATCATTTCCTGTACCGGTGCAAACCTGGAAGAAGATATCATGAACCTGGTAGCACATACACACTATAAAAGAGTGCCTAACTACCGCGATCTGAGCCCACAGGAAGAATGGGATCTGCTGGAACAGGGTTTCAACCGTGTAACGGATACCTGTATCCCGGAAGAAGAAGCTTTCCGTCGTATCCAGAAACATATCCACAAAATATGGAAGGAAGCGGAAGAAAGTGGTGAGCGCTACTTCCCGCACGAATACATGTACAAACTGCTGCTGAGCGGCGTAATGAAAGAACATTACGAAATTGATCCAAAGAATAGCTGGATGATCGCCGCCGCAGAAATGAATATTCCTATCATCGTTCCAGGATGGGAAGACAGCACCATGGGTAATATCTTCGCTTCTTACTGCATCAAAGGTGAACTGAAAACGTCTACCATGAAAAGCGGTATCGAATATATGATCTACCTGTCTGAGTGGTACCGTGCAAACTCTTCTGGTAAAGGCGTTGGCTTCTTCCAGATTGGTGGTGGTATTGCGGGTGACTTCCCGATTTGTGTAGTACCGATGATGTACCAGGATCTGGAATGGACGGATGTACCTTTCTGGG
Source organism: Chitinophaga sp. RAB17 (assembly GCF_052114225.1). Taxonomy (NCBI): domain Bacteria; kingdom Pseudomonadati; phylum Bacteroidota; class Chitinophagia; order Chitinophagales; family Chitinophagaceae; genus Chitinophaga; species Chitinophaga sp. RAB17. The sequence goes on from NZ_JBFREI010000002.1 coordinate 268,424, forward strand.
GTTACTTCTGCCAGATATCAGATTCCACTACCTCTTACGGTTCCTATTCCGGTGCCGTTCCTAACGAAAAAATTACCTGGGGTAAACTCGATATCCATACGCCTAAGTTTATCGTAGAATCAGATGCTACTATCGTAGCACCGCTGATGTTTGCGTATATCCTGGGATGGTAAATACAGCTTTTAGCCATTAGCTTTTAGCTTTTAGAAAAAATGCAGCGGAGACTATCTTCGCTGCATTTTTTCTAAAAGCTAAAAGCTAATGGCTAAAAGCTAAATAAATAGTTCTGCTGCTATTCCATCCGCAAATAATCTTCCTGCTTTAGTAAGCCGTAATGTTTCTCCTGCCCGTTCCATATGTTTCATCACTATAAAGGGCTGGCTATGTGCAATCAGGTGAGTGGTCAGGGCAGTGCCGAATTTTTCGGCGACCCATTCCAGGTTACAGCCGGCAGCCGTACGCAGGGCCGTCATTATGTATTCATTGAATTGCATGGCCGTAGTCAGTGATTCTATTTCAAAAGGAATTTTACCCTTGGTGATACGGTCGATGTATTGTGTATTGTTGGCAATGTTCCATTGCCTGGATACGCCGTTAAAGGAGTGGGCGGATGGCCCCAGGCCCAGGTAGGATCTGCCCTGCCAGTAGCTGCTGTTATGCCTGGAATGCCATCCTGGCAAAGCGAAGTTGGAGATTTCATAATGCTCATAACCGGCTGCTCCCAGTAATTCCATCAGCATTTCGAAGTGCAGAGCGGCCTTATCAGGGTCGGTGGCGGCCATCTTCTTTTTCTTAATAAAGTGATCCAGTGCCGTACCCGGTTCTACGGTGAGGGCATAACAGGATAAGTGGGGAACACCCAGGGCAATGGCTTGTTGCACGTTTTGTTCCCAGCCTTCATCTGTGAGTGTGGGACCACCGTATATAAGATCAATTGTGATGTTATGAAAGCCCAGGTCCTGTGCCTGCCGCACACAATCCAGCGCCTGTTGGCTGTTATGTGCCCGGTTCATCCAGGTGAGGTCTGCTTCATGAAAGGACTGTACCCCAATACTCAACCGGTTGATGCCCGCTGCTTTGAGCATGGTCAGTTTTTCAATACTAAGATCATCGGGATTGGCTTCCAGTGTTATTTCAGCATCTTCGGCTACCGGAAAAGTAGCACGTAAATGCGTCAGCAATGCCTCTAGCTCTTCAGCCTGCAGCAGGCTTGGCGTACCACCACCAAAATAAATGGTGTGTACCGGCGCTCCGGCCAGGTAATCTTTTTGCAGGGTGATTTCCTGCAACAAACTTTTTACCATTGCTCCCTGCTTTGAAACGGAAGTGGAAAAGTGGAAGTTGCAGTAGTAACAGGCCTGTTTACAAAAAGGAATATGTAAATAAATTCCGGACATGCGCGTTTTATAGTGGTCTGCCATTGCCGTTTTACGGGTCAACTATGGACTATTTTAATATCTTTGCAACGTCAAAATTACGTTTCAGTTTTGTTATGTGAACAGGACAACGTTAATTGCTGCTGTTTCCTTTGTGCGTGAAAGGGACGTTATTATTGAAAAACCGATTTTAAAGTCATTGCAAAATATTTTCCTGGTGCGAAACTGGTTATTGCTGTTATTCATTTTCAGTTATTTGCCGATACTGGCGCAAACAACAGATTCCGCTGCTGTGAAGGCGCCGGTAGTAAAGAAAAAGCCGGTGATCACCCATTCGGCTGGCGATTCATCGCGTCCGAAGGTGCGTACCGCGCCTGTGAAAAGAGATTCCTCAAGGGTTAGCCATGTTAAAAAAGACAGTACCCGGGCCATTTCTCCGTTAATCGCACGCGCTAAAAAAGATACCACACGTTCAGGGATAGATACTGCTCAGTATAAAACGGATAGTCTGACTGTGGCGGCAGTGCCTAAGGTGAAGGTTCCATCGCCCTATGATCTGTACATGAAGAAAATAGCGGAAGAAAATATCTTTTTAAAACCTGGCAGACCCAGGTTTGTGGACACCAACCCGGTGCGGCCCTACCGTAATATGGACTGGCTCATTTATTTAATGGCGGGCGTATTGCTGGTGTTGAGCCTGATCCGCCTGTTTTATCATAAGTATTTCTCTGATCTTTTCAGGGCTTTTCTGAATCCTACCCTCAGCCAGCGGCAGTTGAAGGATCAGTTGTCACAGTCGCCTTTTCCCAATATGTTGCTGAATATTTTCTTCGCGATTGTGCTGGGATTGTATTTCTACCTGGTATTGTACCGTCAGCAGGTATTCCCTCAGGCAGAGCCCTGGTTGCTGATTCCTGGTTTGATTGTGCTGGTAGCGGTGGTGTATGGATTTAAATATACGATGCTGCGCTTTTGCGGCTGGTTATTTGGCAATACGGAGCTGGCCGATGCTTACATTTTCATCTTATATCTGATCAATAAGATTTTAGGGGTGTTATTGGTGCCTTTTCTGGTGATAATAGCCTTCTGTACCCCTGAAATTGCCCGTACTTTCTTGTATATATCGTTATTTTTTATTGTATTACTCATTATATACAGGTACATTAGATCTTATTCATTGGTTAAGCAATACCTATCTTTCAGTAAATTGCATTTTTTTCTTTACCTTTGCGCATTCGAAGTAGCGCCTGTTTTAATATTAACCAAGGTGCTGCAGAATATCTGGTTAACTGGTAATCCCTGATTATCGCCTATTGTTAACACAAGAGCAAAAAACGTATGATAAAAGGCGGGCCAAAAAAAGATTTGCAAGGTAAACAAATTCAGTCAATCCTAATTTCTCAACCTAAGCCTGAAACAGAAAAGTCGCCTTACTTTGATCTGGCCAAAAAGTTCAATATCAAATTGGATTTTTTTCCGTTCATTAGGGTGGAAGGTTTGCCAGCGAAGGAGTTCAGAAAACAGAAAATCGACATTCTTAGCTTTACGGCAGTGATTTTCACCAGTCGTAATTCGGTAGACCACTTTTTCCGGATCTGTGAGGAAATGAAGGTGAAAGTGTCGCAGGACTGCAAATACTTTTGTATTACAGAAGCTGTAGCGTTGTACCTGCAGAAATTCATTCTCTATCGTAAGCGGAAGGTATTCTATGGCGCGGATGGTTCAACCAAAGGGGTACTGGAGGTAATGAACAAGCACCGGGATAATGAAAAATTCCTGTTCCCAAGCTCAGATAGCCAGAAGAAAGATATTGAAGAGTGGTTAAAAGCGAACAAGTGTGAATATGCTACTGCTACCCTTTACAAAACCGTTTCTACCGATGTAAAGGAAGTGTTGGCTGCTACTACTTACGACATGATCGTGTTTTTCAGCCCTTCAGGTGTAAAATCGCTGTTTGAAAACATGCCGGGGTTTGAGCAGAATGGTACCCATATCGGTGCATTCGGACCAACTACCTCTGCAGCTGTTGAAGAAGCAGGATTACGACTGGATGTAAAAGCACCGCTTCCACAGGCGCCTTCAATGGCAGCCGCGCTGGAACAGTATCTTACAACATTAATAAAAAAGTAAGCAGTCCTTCTGTCCATAAAATTTAGCAGGGATGGCATCATGCCATCCCTGTTTTTGTTACTGCAACGGTGGTGCAGGATTCAGGGAAATACGCGCCCAGCAACTGTTTCCCGCTACATCTTTCCAACAGCCTATTGCTAACGGCTACCAGTTCAAAAAATATTTCTTTGTAATCCTGAAAAAATAAATTTCTTTGTAAGAGAATATTTTATCAATCAGTCTATCGTGTAACGGAATTCATGAACAAGCTTATCAGTGAAACCAGCCCGTATTTGTTGCAGCATGCGCATAATCCTGTCCATTGGTATCCTTGGGGAGAAGAGGCCTTACAACGGGCTTTGCAGGAAGATAAACCGATATTGGTAAGCATAGGATATGCTGCCTGTCATTGGTGCCATGTAATGGAACGTGAGAGTTTTGAGAATGAGGCCACTGCAGCCATCATGAACGAACACTTTATTAATATTAAAATAGACCGGGAAGAAAGGCCGGACCTGGATCATATTTATATGGATGCAGTACAGGCGATGACCGGTGCTGGTGGCTGGCCGCTGAATGTTTTTCTTACCCCGGATAAAAAACCTTTTTACGGTGGCACCTATTTTCCGCCGGTGCAGGCTTACAGCCGACCTTCATGGACAGATGTACTCCTCTCCCTTTCCGATGCATTTCATAAAAAACGGGAAGAAATAGAAACACAGGCAGATAATTTGGTGCAGCATATCAGTCAATCGGCCCAGATTGGCCAACAGTTGGGCCTGGAGTTGAATATTCCCCGGGAAGAATTGTTTACCAAAGCGCAGTGCGATACGATTTGTGAAAATATCCTCAAGCAGGCGGATACCACCTGGGGCGGTTTTGGACGCGCGCCAAAGTTCCCGCAGACCTTTACCATCGCTTATTTGCTGCGTCATCACCATGCCTGGCATCATCCGGAAGCTCTGCAACAGGCACTGTTATCGCTTGATAAGATGTTGCAGGGAGGACTTTATGATCAGTTAGGGGGCGGTTTTGCCAGGTATTCGACAGATGAAAAATGGCTGGCACCTCATTTTGAGAAGATGCTGTACGACAATGCTCTGCTGATAGACGTGCTCTGCGATGCCTATCAGCTGACCCGTAACGACGTATATGCGCAAACGATAAAAGATACACTGACTTATATTACCCGTGAAATGACTTCTCCGGAAGGGGGCTTCTATGCTGCGCTGGACGCTGATTCAGAGGGTGTGGAAGGGAAATTTTATACGTGGAGTAAAGCAGAAATACATCATATACTGGGAGAGCAGGCAATACCTTTCTGCGAGTATTATGATGTTAGCGAGCATGGCAACTGGGAAGAACAAAATATATTGTGGGTACAAGAGCCGTTGTTGCAGTTTGCCGCTGAGAAAGGATATGATGCGGCTATATTGGGTGCGATGCTGAAGGGATGTCGCGAAAAGCTGCTGGCAGTGCGGGCAAACAGGATCCGTCCCGGATTGGATGATAAAATTCTGCTGGGATGGAATGCGATGATGGTGCATGCCTGTTGCAAAGCTTATGGTGCACTGGGGATAGAAGAATACCGGCAGATGGCCATCCGCAATATGGATTTCTGCCTGGCTAATTTCCGTCAAACTGAAGGAGGACAAGCTTTTTATCATACCTGGAAGAATAATCAGGCGAAGTATCCGGCCTTCCTGGACGATTATGCATGTTTGGTCAGTGCGCTGATTGCTTTGCAGGAAATCACCGGTAATATTGTTTATCTGTATCAGGCACGGGATATTGCCACGTTTGTGACCACGCATTTCAGTGATGAAAATCAGCTGTTTTTTTACTATACCATTGAGGGTCAGGATGATGTGATTGTGCGTAAGAAGGAAATTTATGATGGAGCTGTGCCAAGTGGGAATGCTGTAATGATTCAAAACCTTTGGTACCTCTCTGTTGTTTTTGATCATAAGCAATGGGCCGACAGATGTATAGCGGCTGTTTCCAGCCTTTCGCAAACGGTGGTACGCTATCCAACCTCATTTGGCGTGTGGGCGAGCCAGTTATTACAATTTGTAAAAGGCACCCCGGAACTGGCGGTAGTAGGAAAAGATTTTATGGAAAGAATGCAGGAAACCCAAAAATGGTTTATTCCGTATAGAATATTGGTAGGCGCAGAAAAAAATATTTCTGATATTCCGCTCCTGACGGATCGGGAGAAGGAAAATGAAACTTTGGTGTATTTATGCAAAGATTATCATTGCATTAAGCCAGTATATTATATAGAAGAAATTATTAATTTAATATAATAATTATGTAACTTGCCCCTTATAAGGGGGGCCGGCGATTCAATAAATGTTATTACGTTAATATAATAAAATGTTAAAAGCAGCGTTTAAACTAGTTACAGAACGGTTGTAAGTGGGATTGAAAAAGTTGTATAAAAAGTCACTACGGATTAAAATTAATTATTACATTTGCTATCTTTCATATAAACAAAGCGGGTGAAATATGAGAAATGTGTTCCCTTGTATACAGGCAAATCACACCAGGCTGGTTAATAGAAAAAACATATTCTGATGAAAGCTACCCTTATGAAGCTTAACTATGTAAAAGGTCTGTTGGCAGTTTTGCTGGTTTCCCTGCTGGCCAGCTGTGGCGGTAGTAAAACCCCTAAAAATGCACAAGGGCAATTGATCGGCGTAAGTCCGAGACCAAAGTACACTCCCCCTGTACCTTATGGCATGGTATATATACCTGCCGGAACTTTTCACATGGGTCCCAGTGATGAGGATGTAAACTATGCATTCACTGCGCGTAACAAGGCAATTTCCATTTCCGGTTTCTACATGGATGCCACGGAAATTACCAATAACGAGTATCGCCAGTTTGTGCAATGGGTACAGGATTCCATCGCGCATATACTGCTGGGGCACGTAAAATCCGATGACGGCCATGATGTAATCGACTGGAAACAGAAGATTACCTGGAAGGACAAAGGAACCTGGGAAAAACTGGATGCTATGGTGTATTCCGAGGCAGACAGGTTATATGGTCGCAAGGATATTGATGTAGGTAAACTGATTTACCATCAGGAAACATTCAACTGGGACAAAGCCAAGTTGAGAGAGAACACTGGTAAGCCACGTTCTACATTTATTGTAAAGAAAGATGTGCCCATTTATCCGGATACACTTTGCTGGATCAGGGATTTCTCTTACGCCTACAACGAGCCGATGACACGTATGTACTTCTGGCATCCGGCGTTTGACAACTATCCGGTAGTAGGTGTAAACTGGCATCAGGCCACCGCTTTCTGCGAATGGAGAAGTAAATTCTGGGAAGACTACCGCCTCAGCAAGAAGCTGTTTACGGAAGATAAATTCCAGTTGCCTTCTGAAGCACAGTGGGAATATGCAGCCCGCGGCGGAAGAGAGCAAACACCATACCCATGGGGTGGTTACTATATCCGTAACAAAAAAGGATGCTTACTCGCCAACTTCAAACCTGGCCGTGGTAACTATCCGGAAGATGGTGGATTTTATACTGTTCGTGCAGATGCTTACTGGCCTAACGATTACGGATTATACAATATGTCCGGTAACGTAGCCGAGTGGACAGCGGATATCTTTTATGAAAATGCCTACTCATTCACTTCTGATATGAACCCTTATTTGAGAATGGATGTACCAGATGATGCACCATTGAAAATGAAGCGTAAAGCCATCAGAGGCGGATCATGGAAAGACGTAGGTTATTTCCTCCAAACAGGAACCAGGACATATGAATATCAGGACAGTTCTAAATCATATGTAGGTTTCAGATGTACCATTGCCCTGAGTAGAAGAGCCAAACACAGATAGTAAAAACCAAATCAGTAATAGCCTGTATTAATATAACTACCAAAGAAACCTTTGTATTATGTACACTATTATCAGCAAATCAGTGAGAATTAACTATTCCATACAGACTTTAACTATTAACACTTTAACCAGTAAATTTTAACCTATGGCTATGAATCCTAACAAAGCTAAATGGCTGAACTTTTTCGTATGTATTGCGGCTTCCGTAGTAATTATCGGAGCATTATTTAAACTGCAACACTGGCGGGGAGCTGATATCGCTTTGATCTTAGGTTTGAGCACAGAAGCGCTTATCTTCTTTGTATACGCTTTCGTGCCTGATTCCAGTGCACATACTGAAGGACAAGTAGTGGCAGTTGCCGGCAGTCCTGCAGTAGCTGGCCTGGATAAAATGCTCCAGGAAGCAGACATCACTCCTGCTAACCTGCAACGTTTAAGCGAAAACTTCCAGAAACTGGGTACTACTGTTGACAAAATGAGAGACATCAGCGATGTGGTAGCAGCCACCGGTGATTACACTCAGAAAACAAGAGAAGCTGCCAGCGCTATTGGTAATGTAGCTAACGCTTACACTACTGCTGCTGCTGCCGTATCTTCTTTCAACAGTGCATCAGAATCTACCAAAGATTTCCACGTACAGATGCAGGGCATGACTAAAAATCTGGCTTCCCTCAATGCTATCTACGAACTGGAACTCCAGGACACCAACAACCACCTGAAAGCAATGAACTCATTCTACAGCAACCTGCAGAATGCTTCTTCCGCTATGAGTGGCAGCATTGAAGATGCTAAGAAAACACAAGAACAAATTTCCCTGCTCGCTAAAAACCTCAGCAACCTGAATTCAATTTATGGTAACATGCTGAGCGCAATGCACGGAGGACGATAAGGTATAGCTAATAGTTTTTGAATTAACACATATCAATTAAATCTGAAAACAAACTATGGCACTACCTAAAGATCCTAGGCAGAAGATGATCAACATCATGTACCTGGTCTTGACGGCCATGCTCGCGTTGAACGTCTCAGCCGAAATATTGAACGCATTTAGTATCGTAAATAACTCAATTAATACTTCCAATAAAACAGTAGCAGATAAAAACGATTTCATTTACAAACAGTTTGAGGCACAAATGAAGGACAACGCTGGAAAAACAGCTCCTTACAAAGCCAAAGCAGAAGAAGTAAAGAAATTATCTGCCAGCATGTATGACTACGTACAATCCTTAAAAGAAACCATTATCACTGAAAGCGGTGGTAAAGATGAACATGGTGAAATTAAGGACAAAGCTGGTCTGGATGCCCCTACAAGGGTGATGGAGAATAATAGAAAAGGACCTGAGCTGGAAGGCAAGCTGACAGAGCTGCGTGCAAAACTCCTCTCCTATGTTGACGATCCTAAAGCTAAAGCACAGATCGAAAAAACTTTACCACTGAAAATAGAAGTAGGTAAATCCAACGATGATCATGGTGGCGGTCCTAAAACCTGGACTACCTACCACTTCAACATGGTGCCTACCATTGCAGCAGTAACCATCCTGGGTAAATTCCAGAATGATATCAGGAACTCTGAATCTGCTGTGATTGATTATCTCTTCAGTCGTATTGAAGCAAACACTTTCAAGTTTGATAAAGTAAGACCTTTCATTTCACTGAATTCCAAAAACCTGATGGAAGGACAAACCTTAACTGCCAACATCGCAGTAGGTGCCTACAGCACTACGGTAAATCCAACTATCGTTGTAAATGGTCAAACCATTGAAGCACACGAAGGTTTAGGAACACTTACTATTCCTGCTTCCGGAATTGGCGAAAAAACTATCTCCGGTACTATTACCTTACCCAGTCCTTCTGGTGGCGCTCCTGAATCCTATCCCTTTACAGAAACTTATAATGTAGGTGCTTCTGCTACCTCCATCTCCGCCGACAAAATGAACGTGCTGTATATCGGTTTGCAGAATCCAATTTCGATCTCTGCTGCAGGTGTACCTGCCGAACAAGTGTCTGCCTCCATTAGTGGTGGTAACATGACTAAACGCGGTTCAGGCGAATATATCGTTACAGTAAGTCAGCCAGGTAAAGCAGTAATTAACGTAGTAGCCAACATCGATGGTAAAACCAAATCACTCGGTCAGAAGGAATTCCGTGTAAAACGTGTTCCTGATCCGGTACTGAAAGTAGGTGTTAACAAAGGTGGTAGCATGAAAGCTGCAGACTTTAAAGTTCAGGGCGGTTTACGCGCTGATTTGGAAGACTTCGAATTTGAAGGTGTGAAATATGAAGTAATCGGTTATCGGGTAGGTATCTCTGCAAAAGGCAAGGAATACCAGGAAGGTGATGCTACTTCCGCTTATTTCCCAGGCAACGTAGCGGGATCTATCCGCTCTTTGCGCCCAGGTGATGAAGTATTTTTTGAGAATGTGAAAGTGAAAGGCCCGGATAACATTGTTCGTTCGATGCCGAGTACTATATTTAAATTAAACTAACGGTCAATTAATTACTGAATTATGCGAGCAGTAATATTTAACAGAATAGGTTGGTGCACTCTTTTGCTGGTGATGCTGGCAACAGCTGCTGATGCGCAACGCCGCGGCGGTACAACCCGCCGTAGAACTGCTAACACAGCTGCGCCTACACCAGATGCCTCAGTAGTAAACCCGGCAACCGGGAATGCTGTTACGCCTCCGGCTGCTCCTCCTGCTTCTCAACGTCCGGATGGTATTACCTCCCCGGTGGTGGATACTCCCCGCAAATCATTACGTATTGATGGTGTGGTGGAAAGAAACCTTGCAAGAGAACGCACGCCAATTGCCTATGACTACATCCGTGAGGACGACAGATTCTGGGAAAAACGCGTATGGCAGGTAATCGACATCAGAGAGAAAATAAACCTCCCCTTCCAATACAACGTGGAAGATGAGACCGGCACCAATCAGCTGTTTATAAATATTCTGCTGGACGCACTCAAGAATAAAGAGGTAGAAGCTTTCAGCCCTATCGATGACCGCTTTACCACTGTTATGCCCTTCGCTGAAATCCAGAATAAACTCAGCGGTGAAGAAAGAACAGTACGTAGTATAGATCCGGTAACCGGTGAAGAAAAAATGGTGACTACCCGCGATGACTTCGATCCTCGTACCATCAAACAGTACAAGATCAAAGAAGTTTGGGTATTCGACAAAGAAGCTTCTGTCCTGAAAGTTCGTATACTGGGTATTGCTCCTATGGTATCCCGTATAAATGAAGACGGCTCTATCCGTGCCTCCATTCCTTTATTCTGGGTATATTATCCTGACTGCCGCGGTATCCTGGCCAAACACGATGTGTACAACCAGAATAACGATGCATCTACTATCAGCTGGGAAGACCTTTTTGAAATGCGCTTCTTCGGTAGCTACATAGTAAAGGAAAATAATACCTACAACCGCGAGATCAAGGACTACATTAAAGATGGTACCATGCGCCTCCTCGAAGGACAAGCCATTCACGACCGTATCTTTAATAAAGAGCAGGACCTCTGGCAATACTAGCATAAAGCCACTAGCTTTTAACATAAAGCAAAAATGCAGCGGAGACCATAACAGGTCCTTCGCTGCATTTTTGCTTTATGCTTTTCGCTGTTTTTCATATCTTTCAGTATGCACCTTGAGCTTTTACGTAAAACCGCTTTCCAGATTATGCCACTCCCCGATCCAGAATGGGAGGCGCTTGCTGCCGTTTGGACACCGGTGCAGTATAAACGAAAAGAAGTAATGACAGTAGCGGGTGAAGTAGAAAAATATCTCTACTTCGTTACTGCAGGCGTACAAAGAGTTTTTAACCTGGACGGTGATAAAGAATCTACCCTCCTCTTTACTTATACTGGTTCATTTTCTGGTGTAATGGATTCCTTCCAGCTACAACGCCCGTCTCCCTGGTACCTGGAAACATTAACACATAGTGAATTGCTGCGAATGAGTTACACCGATTTTACCCGCCTGATACTGGAATTTCCGCTGATAGAAAGATGGGTGAGATTAGGAACAGTAGCTGCATTAGCCGGTGTTATGGAACGACACCTGGAATTGCTGTCTTTTACTGCCGAACAAAAATTCAGGAAATTATTAACTCGCAGCCCTCATGTATTACAACTGATTCCACATAAATATCTCGCTTCCTATCTCGGCTTGGATCCCGCCACATTCAGTAAATTACTGAGCACCGTAAAACTATAAAATGTTGATCTGCACAAAGATTTTCTATCACAGACCATCCTAATTTTGCGCTAAATATGGATGTCATGAACCCGGTTAAAAGTAATGAACTGTTGCAGGGGTTGCGTAAACAAATCGTAGCCATACAATATAAAGCAGCCAATCGCTTTGGTGAAAGTACAGATGAGATGTTACAACATTTTCCGGCGCCGGGCAAATGGAGTGCTGTGCAATGCCTGGAGCACCTGAATACGTACGGTAGGTACTATCTGCCGCAACTTGAAAATGCAATTACGTCAGCAGAGAAAAAAAATAGCCGGCCGGAAACTTCGTTTAAAAGCAGTTGGCTGGGAAGCTATTTCACCCGCCTGATGCAACCCAAAGAAGATGGGCAATTGCGCTCCCGGATGAAATCTCCCAAGGGGCATATCCCTGTTTTAAACCCGGATGTAGCCACAGTATTACAGGAGTTTATTGAGCAGCAACAGCAGTTGGTAGCATTACTGGTACGTGCAGAAAAAATAAATATCCGGCAGTATAAAGTACCCACTTCCCTGTCGCGCTTTATAAAGTTGTCAGTAGGCGATACTTTTGGTTTCCTCACCGCACATATCAACCGGCATATACTGCAGGCGGAAAGAGCGATGGCTGAACACACACCGCCGATAGCAAAAGTGGTATAAGGCTAACCATTATGAAAGTGTTCCCAGATCAGTTTGGCTTTAGCTGTACCTACTTCTTTTTCCAGTTCTTCCTGTGATAATAATTTTATTTTAGTCACAGACCGGAAGGCTTTCAGTAACTGTGTAGCCGTATTTTCTCCAATACCTTTAATACTTTCCAATTCGTTTTTGAACGTGCCTTTACTGCGTTTCTGCCGGTGAAAAGTAATACCGAAACGATGTACTTCATCACGGACCCGGCGTATCAGTTTCAGGCTCTCGCTGTTATATGGTAACTTGATACTTTGTGAGTCACCCGGAAAAAATATTTCTTCTTCATTTTTTGCTAACCCCACAACAGTCATACTGCCTATCAGGTTCAGCTCACGAATACTTTCCATAGCAGATCCGAGCTGGCCCTTACCACCATCTATGATCACCAGTTGAGGCAATGGCTGCTGCTCTGCCAACAGGCGGTTATATCGCCTGAAAACCACTTCTTTCATGGACGCAAAGTCATTGATCCCTTCTACCGTTTTGATATTGAAATGCCGGTAGTCTTTATTGGAGGCTACACCGTCTTTGAAAACTACACAGGCAGCCACAGGATAGCTACCCTGGAAGTTGGAGTTATCAAAGCATTCAATATGTTCGGGTAATACCGGTAGTTCAAGATCTGCCTGCAGCTGGTATAATACCTGCTTTCTCTCCATATCAGTTTTACCTTCCAGGTGCAGTATTTTTTTACGGTATAAATCTTCTTTAAAATAATTCACATTCTTTTCAGAAAGTTCCAGCAATTTCTTCTTATCACCGCCTTTCGGAACGGTAACAGTAACGCTGCTCTCAGGGTATTCTAACGGTAACGGCACAACTATTTCGGTAGTGATACTTTTAAATACTTCGCGAAGATATGCAATGGCATATGCCAGCACTTCTTCATCACTTTCCTCCAGCTGTTTTTCCAGCGTCACGGTTTTGGTATCAGCAATGGTGCCGTTCAAAATGCGCAGGTAATTTACATAAGCATGATTGCCTTCGCTGATAATAGAAAACACATCCACATTGCCCATGCGGTTATTAACAATGGTGGATTTGGCAGAATAGTCTTCGAGACTGGCTATCTTTTTACGCATGATTTCCGCCTTCTCGAATTCCATTTTTGACACATGGTCCAGCATCTGTTCTTTGAAAAGGTTTACTACCGGGGTAAGATTCCCTTTTAACACGTTCTTTACCTGCTGTAATCCTTCGCGGTAGTCTTCCTGTGTCTGTAGTCCTTCACAGGGGCCTTTGCAGTTCCCCAGATGATATTCGAGACATACCTTGAATTTGCCTTTTCGTATATTCTCTTCCGTTAAGTTGAGGCTACAGGTACGTAAGGGGATATTGTATTTGATCACCTCCAGTATTTCTCTTACACGTCCTACAGAGGTAAAAGGTCCCAGGTAGTCGGATCCATCTTTGACAACGTTGCGGGTGAAAAACACACGGGGAAAAGACTCATGTTTAATAACGATATAAGGATAGGTTTTATCATCCTTCAGGTTAATATTGTATTTGGGCCTGAATTGTTTGATAAGAGAGTTTTCCAGTAGAAATGCATCCTGCTCTGAGTCTACGATGGTAAACTCAATATGATGTATATGTTCTACCAGTTTCCTGGTTTTGTAGTTATCATGATTTTTTACAAAATAGGAGCTCACCCGTTTACGTAAACTTTTGGCTTTCCCTACATATAAGAGGGTGCCTGATTCATCGTAGTATTTATAGATGCCTGCATCGCCAGGTATGGTATGTGATATTTTCTGAAACTCCGCTGCGGTCATGTTTACATCCCTTTTTTAGGTGCGATCGTTACATTTACTTCCAGTTCTTTGGGCGCCAGGAAGGCTATTTTCTGATAGGTAGTCATCCGAACCTGCCTGTTTTGCTGGTAAAATAGGTCCTGCCGGAATTCATATACCAGGTTGCTGGTGTAGGAGTGAATGTTTACCTGTTGTATATTGCCTTGTTTGTCCAGTTCCATGGTTACTTCTGATGGATTGGTTTGTTTGCCCCGTGATTTATAGATCACTGATTTCCTTCCGGAAAAGGGATCGTATAAGCTGGAGGTATCATATTCATCCCGGAGGGAGGGCTTATTTAGGTCAGCATCCATAAATGGCTTTAATAAGTCGTGTACGGTGGCACTATCATTTCCGGAAATGCTGGCAGTATCTTTTTTCCCATTGAGTATCACTGTTTTAAATAGTGTCACATCGTTGGTGCGAATATGTGCATTCTCCTGGCTAAAGTAGGCTGGCAGTGCTGCAAACTTATCTTGTCCTGAGTCTTTTGATGTTTTATTTGCCTGGTTACAGGCCATGAAGCCAATTATGGTAAACAACACCGTTACTTGCGGGTATATTTTCATGCTGCAAAATTAATACTTAAATGTGGGTCATAAAAAATGCGCCGTAAAAACGGCGCATCGATGCATGAGCAAATCTGTCGAGAGCACTAAAAATATGTAAATCAGCGTGTTGGGCTGACAATTTTTTAAGGGTAACGTCTATTAAACGGGGGCCATAAACTAAATGTTACAGGTGCAGGTAAATAAACAGGGATTTTATATTTCTTTTCACGTTTGGACATAGGAGATTAAAAAAAGATTAGCGGAGACCAACATGATGTTATTCATGCCAATCTCCGCTAATCTTTCAGATCTTATAAAATAGAAATCAGTATAATCCCGGGAAAAAACCTTTCTGCGTTTATACCAGCAGGTTGCCAGTCATTTCCTTTGGAATAGGTAATCCCATGAAATGTAGGATGGTAGGGGCAATGTCACCTAGCTTACCATCTTTTACGGGACCCTGAAAGTCTTTGTTGATAATGAAGAACGGAACCAGGTTCAATGAGTGGGCGGTATTAGGACTACCATCTGCATTGATCATAAAGTCGGCGTTACCATGATCGGCGGTGAGGAAAACAGTATAGTCGCTGGCCAGAGCTGCGGTCACTACACGTTCTACGCAATGATCTACGGTTTCAACTGCTTTAATAACGGCTTCGAATACACCGGTATGTCCTACCATGTCCGCGTTAGCGAAGTTGAGAACCACAAAGTCAGCTGATTTTTGCTGCAATTCAGGAACAATCAGGTCAGCCAGTTCATTGGCGCTCATTTCTGGTTTCAGGTCGTAGGTGGCTACTTTGGGAGAAGCTGCCATCAGCCGGCGTTCACCTTCGAATTCTGTTTCACGGCCTCCGGAAAAGAAGAAGGATACGTGCGGATATTTTTCTGTTTCAGCAATACGGATCTGTGTACAGCCATCTTTAGCCAACACTTCACCCAGCGTCATGTTCAGGTTATCGTTTTCGAAAATTACGTGTACATTTTTATAGGTACGGTCGTAATCTGTCATGGTAGTATAGTAGATATTCAGCGGCGTCATACCGAAGTCGGGAATGGCTTCCTGTGTGAGCACCTGAGATATTTCGCGGCAACGATCTGTACGGAAGTTGAAGCAAAGTACGGCATCGCCTTCCTTGATGGTACCTATCGCTTTTTCCTGCGCATCTGTTGCAATAATCGGCTTAATGAATTCATCTGTTACGCCTTCTGCATAAGATGCTTTCACGGCAGTTAACAGGTCATGAGTAGGAGTACCTATTCCATGTACCATGGCATCATAGGCCAGCTTCACGCGCTCCCAGCGCTTGTCGCGGTCCATGGCATAATAACGGCCTGTTACGGTAGCAATTTTGCCGGTAGATGTTTCCAGGTGAGCAGAAAGATCTTCGAGGAAACCTAATCCACTTCTGGGATCAGTATCACGACCATCTGTAAAGGCGTGGATATATACTTTTTCCAGGCCATGTGCTTTGGCAATGTTGGTCAGTGCTTTCAGGTGGGCAATATGTGAGTGTACGCCACCATCACTTACCAATCCTATCAGGTGAAGCGCTTTATCATTGTTTTTAGCATGAGCCAGTGTATCCAGTAATATAGGATTGGCAGCCAGTTCTCCATCTCTGATGGCTACGTTGATGCGTTGCAGTTCCTGGTACACTATTCTGCCGGCGCCGATGTTCAGATGGCCTACTTCAGAGTTGCCCATTTGTCCATCAGGAAGACCCACAGCTTCTCCGCAGGTGATGAGGTGACTGTGTGGGTACTGTTTGTATAAACTGCTTACAAAAGGGGTTTTTGCATGTGCAATGGCATCGGCTGTAGGAACTTTACCTTCGCCCCATCCGTCCATAATTACGAGAATGGCTCTTTTCTTTTCCATATCCTATCTGGTTATAGTTTAATATAAATTCACTCAAGACGGTGAAAGTACTTATAAAGGGTTTAAATATTTTGCAAAAATAACGCTTATCAAAAAATTAACCCTCATGACCCTGGTTGCTTAAATTTTATATTCTATTTATTTAAAATGAAACACATATTATCTTACTGTTATTACTTAGCCGTTAATAGCTACCACGATAATGTGATTTTGTTGATTTGCAGGGTGTTTGGCATAGTTTTCGCTTTTAATTTGAGTTAGAAAAATCACATTTTTAATAAAATAACTGACAATGAAGAAGCTATTGATTGTGCTGGGGATTATGTTGTTGGGAGGTGTTTTTACGTCGCTTACACTGTCGGCCAGGTCAATTAGTATCACAGTTGCCGGCCCATTTGAAGATGTAGTGGCGGCATTAAAGCAAGGCGATGTTAGCGGCTTATCCCGTTACCTTGACAATACTGTGGAGATCAATATTTCAGGAAAGTCAAATTCCTATAGCAAAGCACAGGCGGAGATTATTTTAAAGGATTTCTTCTCTAAAAACCAGGTTAAATCATTTGAGCTGGTACATCAGGGTGGAGATAATTCCCGCTTTGGTATTGGTACTATGGTGACTGGTAATGGTACTTTCAGGGTTTCTTTCTTCCTGCAGAAGAAAGGTGGAACAATGGTACTGAATGAATTAAGATTTGAGAGTAAATAAGTATACCAATATAAATTAATTGAAAAACCCCCGGTGCCCCGCAATTTATTGCGGGGCACTTTTTATTTTTGACATATCTTTCACGCGGTAATTACGAATTACGAATTACGGATTACGGATTTGTGGGGAGATTTTATATCCTTCTCCCACAAATCCGTAATCCGTAATTCGGAATTCGTAATTGAAAATTATTCAATTATGTTAGACGAAGCAGCGCTGAATGCGTTTATCAGAAGCGCACTGGCAGAAGATATAGGAAGCGGAGATCATTCCACGATGGCGTGTATTCCGCCTACCGCGAAAGGAAAGGCGGTACTCAAGATTAAAGAAGATGGCATCCTGGCCGGCATGGAAGTAGCCGAAGCCATTTTTAAATGGCTGGATATGTTCACCGTATTCACTCCACATAAAAAAGACGGTGATGCCATGAAAGCCGGTGAAATAGCCTTTGAAGTAGAAGCTGCGGTGCATACCCTGCTGATGGGCGAAAGACTGGTGCTGAACTGCATGCAACGCATGAGCGGTATTGCTACCTTAACCAATCAGTATGTAACAAAACTGAAAGGATATCATACCCGTATACTGGATACCCGTAAAACCACACCTAACTTCAGGATGCTGGAGAAGGAGGCCGTTCGTATAGGTGGCGGCGTTAATCACCGCATAGGATTGTATGATATGGTTATGCTGAAAGATAATCATATTGATTTTTCCGGTGGTATTACAGCTGCTATCACCAAGACTATAGCCTATCTGAAAGAACATCAGTTACCGCTGAAAATTGAGGTGGAAACACGTAACCTGGATGATGTGAAGGAGGTGCTGGCAGTAGGACAGATAGATAGGATCATGCTCGACAACTTTGCGCCTGCTGATATTGTTACTGCATTGGAACTCATCAACGGCCGCTTTGAAACAGAAGCATCAGGTGGTATCACGATAGACACGCTGGAAGCATATGCCCAAACAGGCGTTGATTATATTTCTGTTGGCGCTATCATACATCACGCTGTGAGCCTGGATCTGAGCCTGAAGGCGATTATATTATAAAACAGTTTTTTTGAAGAAGATACTATTTATCATCAACCGCAAAGCGGGCACTGATCGTGAAAAGCGTTTGGAGCATGCTATCAGCAAGCACCTGCCGGCTGACCGGTACGAAGTGAGTACGGCATTCCTGGCTTATCTGGGCCATGGTGCCGACCTGGCGAGAGAAGCCGTGCAAAATGGCGTAGATATCGTGGTTGCCGTTGGCGGCGATGGATCTATCAACGAAATTTCACAAGGCCTGATAGGCAGCAATACCGCTATGGCGATACTGCCACTGGGCAGCGGAAACGGCCTGGCGCGTGCATTGAAAATTCCATTGAACATAGACAAAGCTTTGCAACTCATCGTCAACAATAAACAACGCGCTATTGATGTTGGTTATGCCAATGAGCATCTGTTCCTCAGTAATGCCGGCGTTGGCTTTGATGCCCTGATTGCTGAACAGTTCAGACACAATACCAAACGCGGTTTATCAGGTTATGCAAAACTGGTGTTGAAAAGTTTTAACACTTACGACCCTGCGGAATACAATATTGATATTGACGGATCATCCTTTCAGGCAAAAGCGTTCCTGCTCACCGTAGCCAATGGGAACCAGTTTGGATACGAATTTAAACTGGCACCTAAAGCCAGCGTATTCGATGGACAGCTGGACCTTTGTATTATGCCACCAGTGGGTATTCTGAGCCTGTTACCCGTAAGTATTTTCTCCTTAATGGGTAACATCGATAATACACGTTACATAAAACATTATACAGGTAAGGATATTACCATTCGCAGTAATGCGCTGCAATATCTGCAGGTAGACGGCGATGCCGTACCGCTCACCGAAAACGGAGTGGTACGTATACGGATACAATCACAGGCTATTAACGTAGTGGTAAACGAATAACCTTTAAATATTTTAGAGAGATGTCGAAAAAGAAAAATACACCAGGCCACGGAATAGTATATTCCACCGATCCTAACTTTTCACTCGAACCAGAGCCGGAAGAAGTAACAGACACACTTGCTCCCGCAGAACAGATCCTGAGAGTAATACTGGATAAAAAACAACGCGGAGGAAAAGTAGTAACCCTGATTACCGGTTTTATCGGTAAAGACGAAGACATAGAGAAACTGGGAAAAGAACTTAAAACGAAATGCGGTACAGGTGGTAGCGTAAAAGACGGTGAAATTCTTATCCAGGGCGACTATAAAGAGAAAGTGGTGAAATGGTTGCTGGATTGGGGTTATAAGAAAACGAAATAGTGATTTAGCTATTAGCCATTAGCTTTTAGCTTTTAGCAAAATGCAGCGAAGATTGACATAGGTAAACTATGTTCTTCGCTGCATTTTGCTAAAAGCTAAAAGCTAATGGCTAATAGCTAGTTCGCTATCTATTTACCAGTTGCATTCCGCCTTCAGTATAGCGGGCGCCGGCTACTGCATTGTTACGCAGAATGCTTTCAATGGCTGCTATATCTGCAGCTGATAAATTTACATCAGCAGCGGCGGCATTTTCCTGTAAATATTTTCTGCGTTTGGTTCCCGGAATGGGCACAATGTCTTCTCCTTGTGCCAGCAGCCATGCGAGTGACAATTGAGCGGCTGTAATACCTTTCTCTTTTGCAAAAGCTTCCAGTGCAGTCACGGTTTGTAAGTTCTGTTCAAAGTTTTCTCCCTGAAACCGTGGTAAGTTTTTACGGAAATCACCATCGCTTAATGAATCGGTATTATTGATAGCACCGGTGGAAAGTCCTCTGCCCAGTGGGCTGTAGGCTACCAGAGAGATGCCCAGTTCACGGGTGGCGGTTAAAATATCCCCTTCCACATCGCGGGTAAACAATGAGTATTCTGTTTGCAGGGCTGCAATAGGATGTACTGCATTTGCTTTCCTGATAGAAGCGGCGCTTGCTTCTGATAAACCAAGATAGCGTACCTTACCTTCTTTCACCAGTTCGGCCATAGCACCTACAGTTTCTTCTACAGGCACGGTGTCGTCTATACGATGTGCGTAATAAAGATCAATTACGTCTACTCCCAGTCTTTTCAAACTTGCTTCACAGGCCTGTTTCAGGTATTTTGGAGAGCCATCAAAATAGTAGGATCCATCGTCTTTAAACTTGAATCCAAATTTGGTAGCGAGGAAAACTTTATCTCTTTTGGCAGCGAGTATTTTTGAGAGTAGAATTTCATTGGCACCCTGTCCATACATATCTGCTGTATCCCAGAAATTAACACCTAAATCCAGTGCCAGTTCCAATGTGGCCAATGATTCGGATTCATTGAAATCCTGACCGCTGCCGTAAGCGAATGACATGCCCATGCAACCCAGCCCTATCGCGGATATAGATTCACCTGTTTTACCTAGTTTTCTGTACTGCATATTGATTAATTTTTAGTGATACAAAAGTACATGCAGGTACAGGTCTTACAGTTGTAAGAGGCAAAGTATTAATTGTTAATATCAAAGGTTTTAATGTACCCGGTATACATGCGGAGATACGCCGCTATGATTTTTAAAGAAGTGAGTGAAGTTACCCGGATCTTCAAAACCAAGACACCACGCAATCTCAGCAATCTGCCAGTCGGTATGCATCAATAATAAACGAGCTTCCAGGAGCATACGTTGGCGAATATGTTCACTCACTGTACGACCGGTAGCTTGTTTTACAGAAGCATTTAAGTGATTGGGATGTGTATTTAATACCTGTGCAAATTCCTTAGCCGTTTTGAGAGACACCTGGTTATGACTATACTCAATTGGAAACTGTTTTTCCAGTTTGTCTGTAAAACGATGCGCCAGCATTTGTGCTGCGGAAAGCTGCCGGTTAGGTTGCTGAGTTTGGGAAGATAGTCGTTTGCCTTCCAGCATCAGCAACTTCAGGTAAATAAGAATAGCTTCCTGTTTAAAGGCCGCATTTTCGTTATATTCTCTTAATAGTTGTCTGAATATGGATTGCAGGTATTCGGATTGTTCATTGGTTAATTTGAATACTGCTTTGGCGCCCAGCTGCAAAAGCGGATGTTGCAACAGGTTTTCCTGGTGCCCTGTCTGTGATTCAAACAACAGGTCAGTAAACAGGCAGAAATAACCTTCCTGTACCTCTGAAGAAGAGCGCCATGTTTTTACTTCAAACGGATTGATGAAAAGTAAAGTGGGACCATCTATCTCGTAGCGTTCTTCCCCCATCGTGAAGATGCCGCTGCCTTTACTAAAGAAACTTATTTTGTAATAATCACGTCTGCTGGCGGTGACTTCATCCAGGCAAGGGTAGTTGACCCTTTCCTGAACGGCAAAACTGCCACGCAGAGGTGCTTTAGGTACGATTTCTTTTCTTGTATACAAGAGAACATCATCGTTGAAGTCGTCAATCGTTTTTAGTCCAATGGAAGCATTTTTATTTGTAGGCATACTCCAAATTTAAGCAATTCCATATTAAATTCTCCTGTTGCCTACGCTGTCAATGTTAAGTTTTACAAAGAAAGAATGCCTGCAAATCCTTGCTGCGTCTTACTATTTTTATAAAATGAAACTAAGTTGCAATTTCATTTTTGCTTAAATAGAAAAAATTTCACAATTTGTTAACGCCTTTATCAACCAAAATCTTGTTATCATCAAGCCCTGATGATTGCTATGTAGAGCAGCCTGCCACATATGCCACCGAACAAGAAACTTATAATTTATCGACGGAAATACATTGCTTACCGGCAAGTATTTCCGTTTTTGAGATGACTATTTTTTGTCCCTGTTTATGATAACATCAACGATTGCCCCGCAACAGCACAGTGGCCGTACATCCCTTTGGCTGCTTTTATTAATTATAATAGTAAAAATGGGTTTTCAGTATGGAATACTGACTCCCTACTACGATTTACAACGGGATGAATACCTTCATCTGGACCTGGCTAATCATTTGTCTGCTGGATACTTGTCGGTACCTCCTTTCACCGCTTTTACTTCTTTATTGATCCAATGGTTGGGCAATGGCTTTTTCTGGGTAAGATTTTTTCCTGCGTTATATGGGGTATTCACCATGGTGCTGGTGTGGAAAATGGTGGAGATGCTGGGCGGCAGATGGTTTGCGCAGGTGCTGGCAGCCCTGGTGTTTATTTGTTCGGGGATGAGTCGTATAAATTTGTTGTACCAACCCAACTCTTTTGAAATTCTGGCCTGGACCTTATTGTTTTGGTGTTTATTACAATTCCTGCACACCCAACAAAATAAGTGGTTATTATGGATGGGGGTTGTTACGGGCATTGGAATACTGAATAAATACAATATTATATTCGGGGTGATAGGCCTGGTAGGTGGCTTATTATTGTCTTCGCACCGGCAAATATTCAAAAATAAATACCTGTATATAGGAGCATTGATTGCATTGGTGATCATTTCGCCTAACATAGTATGGCAACTGCAACATGGATTGCCTGTATTGCATCATATGAAGGAGCTGAGTGAGAGCCAGCTGGTACATGTAAGTCGCATGGCTTTTATCACAGATCAGTTCATTTTCTTTATAGGTGGTGCTTTCATTGTGGTGGCAGCATTCATAGGATTACTTTTCTACAAACCCTTTCGTCCTTACCGGGTGGTGCTGCTGGCGTATGGGCTAACCATGCTGATGTTTACCTACCTGCGGGCAAAAAGCTACTATTCTTTGGGCTTATATCCGGTGTTACTGGCTTTTGGCAGCGTATACTGGGAACGAATTTTTACGCACGACTGGACGCGCTATCTGCGTGTGTTATGGGTGGCGATCATCGTTATCCCTTTCGCGTTGCTGGTAAATGCAGTTTTTCCGGTACTACGCCCGGCGCAGATCAGTGAAAAGGCCGCCAAGTTTAAGGCATTGGGCTTATTACGCTGGGAGGACGGAAAGGATCATCCGCTGCCCCAGGATTTTGCGGATATGCTGGGCTGGCATAGCCTGGCTGCAATGGCTTTACAGGCCTGGCAGCAGGTGCCGGAAGCGGATAAGCCGTATACTATGGTAGTTACCAGTAATTATGGAGAAGCGGGTGCATTAAACTATTATAATAAAGGAAAGATGCCTTTAGCGGTATCTTTTGATGCAGACTATGTTTTCTGGTTTCCCAGGATGGATAGTATCCGTTACATTATTAAAATAGGCAAGCGGCCACAGGGCGAAACGCTGAAGTTTATTGGCCGGGTGGTGCAAACCGGCACATTACAGGATACTCTTTCCCGCGAGTACGGTTATGGAGCGGATGTCTACCTCTTATCTGATTTGTCGCCGGTGTTGCCACAGGCATTGCACAAGGTACTACTGGAAAAGCAGCAGGAATATACAGGAAAGTAGACGTTTTAGAGGGCAGCCTCCAGGCTTTGGCTGGCGGCTGCCGCTTTTGTCTATATATTACCGGTTGAGGATAAACTCTATCTCGCCAAATCCTAGTTGCAATATTTCTCCATTTTTCTCCAGGCAAAGATGTCCATCGGGCAATACGTCCCTGATAATGCCTTCAAAAATTTCCCCGTCTTTACGGTACAGGGCTGGCTGTTGCCAGCGGAAAAGCCTGCTGGTATATTCCTGGAGGAGGGCTTCGTAGCTGGCAGGCTGTAATTCCCGGATTCTTTTGTCCAGGAAAGTACAGAGTTCCTTTGCCACGCTGGAGGTGTCCCGGGTTTTGCCGGTGATCTGTCTCAGGGAAACAGCATTGGGCAACTCAGGAGGGAAAGCAGCCTGGTTAATGTTGAGCCCGATGCCGATAATGGCATATTGCCACATATTTCCGCGTAGTACATTCTCTATCAACATGCCTACTGCCTTTCTGTCACGCCAATAAATATCGTTTGGCCACTTGATGGTGGTTTCGTCTCCGGCATAGGAAGCAAAGAAATCGGCGGTAGCCAGTGCTACCGAAATGCTGAGCATAAACTGGCGCGAAAGCGGTAGCATAGCCGGTTGGAGGGCAACGCTGAGTGCACAGATGTCGCCGGGTTGGGCCAGCCATTGTTTCCCGCGGGTACCTTTTCCGGCAGTTTGGTTGCTGGTAAACCAGGCAGTACCAGATGTCACCTGCCCGGAATTTACCTGCTCCATGGCATAGTTATTGGTGCTGTCTATTTCGTCTAATACATGAAACGGGTGTCCTATCACATGAATCTTTTTTAGTCTGTATATCTGGCCCGAAAAGTAATTCATTTTATTATTTAATTAACATTTCAGGAGGCCCGCAGATGAGATTAAACATCTTATATTACTGCTTGTTTAGTAACTTTGACAATTAAAGATTATTTTTAACAAAAACGAGATTTATTGGCACCCTTAACCGTTCTGAGCACGAGAAAGAAGGCGCAGTTACGCCTGACCAGAGAAAGTGAAATTTTTACCACCATCATAAAGGCCATACAGGATAAGAAGGGGGAAAATATCGTATCCCTGGATCTACGCCAGATTCCTGAAGCCGTGGCCGATTTCTTTATCATATGTGAAGCCAATTCGGGCACCCAGGTGAAAGCCATTGCTGATTATGTGTCAGATGAGGTGGAGAAGCATACATCAGAGGAACCGTATAAGCACGAAGGATTTAGTTCACAAAACTGGGTTTTGGTGGATTATGTGAATGTTGTTGTACATATTTTCCAGCCAGAGAACCGGAGATTCTATAATCTTGAGGAAATGTGGAGTGATGCTGATAGAATGGACCACATCGAAGACTAGACTAAACAGTTGTTTTAGAATTTAATTATTTATATTATTCTGATTGCAATAAACATCCGTAAAGGAGCGTAAGATTATGGAAAAAGGAGGCAATAACTTCAACAAGGGTTCAGAGAAATCACCTAAGAAAGGACCGAAGTTCAATATATACTGGGTATATGCCTTTATTGGCGTTGCCCTGCTGGCAATGAACATTTTTGGTGATTTTAAATCCTCAACCAAAGAGATCAGTTTCCAGGAATTTCAGATCGAGTATCTGAAACCAGGAGATGTTGATAAGCTGGTTGTCGTAAATAAAAAATATGTAGAGGTCTACATAAAAGCAGACTCTTTAAAACAAGCTAAGTTTAATCCTGTTAACAAGAGTAGATTTGGTGGCGATAATCCCGGTCCTCATTACCGTTTTACGATAGGTAGTGAAGAAAGTTTCAAGAAAGATATCGATAAGGCACAGGAAGGTGTTCCGGTAGAAAACCAGGTTAAGATCTCTTATGATGAGCGTCAAAGCTGGTTTGAGCCTATCTTCCAATTGTTATTACCTATCATTCTGATCATTGGTTTGTGGATATTGCTGATGCGTAAGATGGGTGGCCCTGCCGGTGGTAGTGGCGGTCCTGGTGGCATCTTCAATATTGGTAAATCCAAAGCTACTTTGTTCGATAAAGGTACCCGTGTGAATATCACATTCAACGATGTAGCTGGTTTGGACGAAGCCAAGGTAGAAGTAATGGAAATTGTGGATTTTCTGAAAAATCCTAAAAAATATACTGCCCTGGGAGGTAAAATCCCTAAAGGTGCTTTGCTGGTAGGTCCTCCGGGAACTGGTAAAACCCTGTTGGCTAAAGCCATGGCAGGTGAAGCACAGGTTCCTTTCTTCTCTATGTCCGGTTCCGACTTTGTGGAACTGTTTGTAGGGGTAGGTGCGAGCCGTGTACGTGACTTGTTTAAACAAGCCCGCGAAAAAGCACCATGCATCATCTTTATCGATGAAATTGATGCGATTGGTCGTGCAAGAGGCAAGAATGTGATGATGAGCAACGATGAGCGTGAAAATACACTGAACCAGTTGCTGGTGGAAATGGATGGTTTCGGAACTGACAGCGGTATCATTATCCTGGCGGCCACTAACCGCCCGGATGTACTGGATAGTGCCTTATTACGTCCGGGTCGTTTTGATCGTCAGATCTCTATCGATAAGCCGGATCTGGCAGGAAGGGAAACCATTTTTGAAGTGCATTTAAAGCCTATCAAAACTTCTCCTATCCTCGATGTGAAGAAGCTGGCTTCCATGACACCAGGTTTTGCCGGTGCTGATATTGCCAACGTATGTAACGAAGCCGCCCTGATTGCTGCCCGTAAAGGCAAAACACAGGTGGAAATGGATGACTTCAATGATGCCATTGACCGTGTTATTGGTGGTCTGGAAAAGAAGAATAAAATCATCTCTCCGGAAGAAAAAGAAGTCATTGCTTACCATGAAGCTGGTCACGCTATCTGCGGCTGGCACCTGGAACACGCTAATCCACTGGTGAAAGTAACGATCGTTCCCCGTGGTGTTGCGGCACTCGGTTATGCGCAATATCTTCCTAAAGAACAATATTTATACAATACCGAACAGCTGCTCGATGATATCTGTATGACCCTCGGTGGACGTGCAGTAGAGGAACTGGTATTCGGTAAAATTTCTACCGGTGCACAAAATGACCTGCAGGTAATTACCCGTATGGCCTATGCAATGGTAACCGTTTACGGTATGAACGATAAAGTAGGAAATGTATCTTTCTACGATCCCAACAGCGAGCAATCCTTTACCAAGCCTTACTCTGAAGAAACATCCAAGATGATTGATGATGAAGTAAGGAAACTGATTGCAACTGCTTACATCAGAACTAAAGACCTGCTGACTGAAAAGATGGATCAGGTGAAAGTACTGGCGCAGGAACTGTTGAAGAAAGAAGTTTTATACCAGGCCGACCTGGAAAGACTGATCGGTAAACGTCCTTATGACGTTCACAGAGAACATTTACTGAATAAAGAAGGTATGACTACTGATGGTGTTCATCCGTCAGATATCATCAACCCTTCTCCATCACCAGCTAATGCGTAAATAGTGATATGAAGATTTCTCCTGCTAAGGAAAATATTCTGAAAAGAGTACGGAATGCGTTAAGTCAGTCAGTACAGTTGCCCTTCCCCAATTCGGAGGGCAACTCGTCTGTTTTCAGAACCGAGAATGAGAGCCTGGAATTAAAGTTTGCAGAAGAATTTACCAGATTACAAGGAAAATTTGTTTTCTGTACAGGAAAAGGTGAGTTGATGGATAGTTTGCGCGCACTTTGTGAAAACAAAGAGTGGCACAACGTTTTCTGTCAAACTCCTGCCCTGCTGAAAATAATTCACCAGGAAGAATTACCCACCCTTAATCAGGGCTCCATGCACGAAGCTGATGCTGCCATCACAGATTGTGAGTACCTGGTAGCCCGCACCGGAACAGTGGTGCTGAGTGCAGCACAACCCAGCGGCAGAGCATTGCCGGTATATGCGCCTGTACATATCATGATCGCCTATACGCACCAATTGGTATTTGACCTGAAGGATGCGTTGAATAAGCTGAAAGATAAGTATGGTAACGATCTCCCCTCAGCAATATCCTTTGCAACAGGACCCAGTCGTACCGCAGATATCGAAAAAACGTTGGTAGTAGGGATTCATGGTCCCAAAGAAGTGTATGTATTTTTAGTAGACGAATAATAAAAACAGCCTTTAGCTTTTAGCGGTTAGCTTTTAGTAAATGCAGCGAAGATGATGTTATGTTGATCTTCGCTGCATTTACTAAAAGCTAACCGCTAAAAGCTAAAAGTTTTAAAGCAATGGATATCCACTTACCGCACAATAAGAAAGTATATTTTGCCTCTGATTTTCATCTGGGTGCTCCCAATGCTGCTGCCAGCAGGGAGCGCGAAAAGTTGCTCCTGCAATGGCTCGACCAGATAGAACCTGATGCACAACATATTTTCCTGGTAGGTGATATTTTTGACTTCTGGTTTGAATACAAGCATGTCATCCCTAAAGGCTACACCCGTATACTGGGCAAGCTGGCTGCTTTAAGCGATAAGGGCATTGGCATTTCTGTATTTATCGGAAACCATGATATGTGGATGAATGGATATTTTGAAGAAGAACTGAATATCCCGGTTTACTACGAACCACAAACCTATACCATTGGTGGAAAACGTTTTTATATTGGCCATGGTGATGGTTTAGGGCCAGGTGACCATGGTTATAAGATGCTGAAAAAAGTATTTAGAAATCCGTTTTGCCGCTGGATGTTTTCTGCGATTCATCCCGCCTGGGGAATAGCCCTCGCTAACTACTTCAGCCGTAAAAGCCGGTCTGCTACCGGGCAGGAACTGGAACATTTCTTAGGTACAGAAAATGAATGGCTGGCCATTTACAGTAAAGAAATATTGCAAAAAGAACACTTCGATTACTTCATATATGGGCACAGACATCTGCCCCTCAATATTCAACTATCCGAAGGTAGTCGCTATATTAATCTGGGCGACTGGCTCAACTATTTTTCCTATGCTGTTTATGATGGCAATGAGGTAGCGCTGAAGTTTTTTACCGAAGCTGGTGAAAAGGCTGCCAGATCAGGCATCCAGAATCTCGTGCAGGATAGGCGGTGAGTGCATCTCTGTAAAATCAGGTAAGTGCAACCGAAAAAAATCCAGATACGCATACAGCAATTTCCTTCTTCTTTCTTTATTCATCGTGATTGCCGCCAGGTGCTGTACTTCCGTACACTGGAACAACTGATCGGTTAGTTCACTGCTATGCGCATCCAGGTGATCGCTGTGATGTGGCGGTAAATCAGAAAAAGTGCCTTCCTGTAAATCCAGGTAGGGCGTGTATTCAGAGAAGCGGCCATTTAGCCGGAAACCCAGCTGCTCCCCTACTTTCAGTGTAAAATATAATGGAAGATTAGCGACTACCGGTAACGCAGATACGTCCAGTAGCTGCAAGGTGTTCTCCGTGAAATAATAAAGATCCAGTTGTTGTTCCGGTTGCTTCAGGCATTTTTGCAACAACTCTATAATGTAGAGGGCCACTGTATTTTTTACTACATTCAGGTGTACGGCATTGTAGATATATGCCAGCTTGAATTCAGATATCCGCTGGAGATTCCTGATTTCATTGTGGTACACCACCAGCTCCAGGATATTGCCTGGTTGTAGCAAATTCCCTTTAGCCGCTTTGGGCTTGGAAGATCGGGCGCCGTTTACAATGTACGATTGTACTCCAAAGAGTTCAGTGAATATATTCACGATCAGGCTCGTATCTCCATACTTGACGGTGCGTAATACTATGCCGCGTGTTTTGTGAAGCATTTAGCTGTTAGCTGTTAGCATTTTGTGATAGAAACAGAATTGCAAGTTAATACAAACCGCGATAAGGAACATGCAGGCCATTGATTTACAGGTAAAGGCAAAAAGCTGGCAGCTGGTAGCCAAAACCAGACAGCTCATCGCTGTTCGCTAACAGCTAATAGCTATTTTAATTACCTTTACGCCCATTACTAAAAAGGAAATCCTTATGTGGCAACGTTTAGCCGGCTTTGTGCTAAAATATCGATTATTGCTTCTTGTTCTACTGCTTGCCGGTACCGGCGTGATGGGTTATTTTGCCAGTAAGGTTCAAATGTCTTATGACTATGTGGCCACTATACCGCATGATAATCCAAAGTTTCTTGAGTACCAGGAGTTTAAGAAGAAATTTGGAGCAGATGGTAATGTGCTCATGCTCGCTGTGCAAACAGATAAATTTTTCCAGGCAGATTTTTTTAAGGACTATGTTCAGCTGAACAAGGACATGAAAAATGTTTTTGCCGTAGAAAACATTATGAGTGTGCCCATGGCGGTAAACCTGGTGAAGAACGACAGTACACAGAAGCTGGAAGCCAATTTACTTTTCAAGGGCGATCTGACAAACCAGGTAGTCATTGATAGTTTATCAAAAGTATTTAACACACTCCTGTTTTACAAAGGCCTTTTATACAATCCGGATACACATGCCTACCTGATGGCTATTTATGTGAATAAGGATGTATTTAATTCGCCTAAACGTACGGCAGTAGTAAAAGAAATAACCAAGCTGGCAATAGCTTTCCAGGAGAAGCAACATACAGAAGTGCATTTGAGCGGGTTGCCACTAATTCGTACGGCCATGGCCGTTAAGGTGGCAGACGAACTGAAGCTGTTTCTCAAAATATCATTTCTCCTGACAGGGTTGATCTTATTCCTGTTCTTCCGTTCCTTTGGCGCCGTACTGATGTCCATGATTGTGGTTGCCATTGGAGTGATCTGGTCTGTGGGTACTATCGTGCTGATGGGCTATAAAATTACATTGCTGACGGGCTTAATTCCATCACTGATAGTGGTAATAGGGATTCCCAATTGTGTATATTTCCTGAGTAAGTATCATACCGAATATGCCAAGGATGCCAATAAAACAAGGGCATTGGTGCATATGATACAAAGGATGGGTATTGTAACTTTGTTTACCAACCTGACGGCTGCCATTGGTTTTGGTGTGTTTTGTTTTACCAATAGTGCTATCCTGAAAGAGTTTGGTGTAGTTGCCGGATTGAATATTATGTTCATCTTCCTGATCTCTTTCATTTTCCTGCCTTCTGTACTGAGTTATTTACCTGCACCGAAGAGCAAACATACTACCTACCTGGATAACCGTTTCTTTGGTGCTATTCTGAATTTCCTGACCAAACTGGTATTCCAGTACCGGTCATGGGTATACGCAGTAAGTGCTGTGCTGGTAGTACTGGCTATTGTAGGGATGGGGCGTCTGCAATCTGTGGGCTATATGCTGGATGATATTCCGCATACTGATAAATTGTACCTGGATCTGAAGTTCCTGGAAACTAATTTCAAGGGGGTGATGCCACTGGAAATAGCCGTGGATACCAAAAAGAAAAACGGGGTCATCAATCTGCAAACGTTGAACAAGCTGGATGAACTGACACAGTTGATTTCCGCACAGCCTGATTTTGGCCGTCCGTTGTCCGTAGTGGAAGGTATTAAATTTGCGAAGCAGGCTTACTATAACGGGGATAGCTCCAATTTTGCGGTGCCTAACCAGTTTGATCTGGGCTTTCTGGCGCCTTATCTGCGAATGAAGGGAAGCAATGCCACTGGCCCTGCTTCTACTTTCTCAAAGCTGGTATCTTCCTTTATGGATAGTACCAAGCAGGTAGCGAGACTGAGTGTGAATATGAAGGACGTGGGTTCCCAGAAGTTACCGGTATTGCTGGATTCGTTACAGCCTAAGGTAACGGCTATTTTTGATACAGCTCATTACAAGGTTACCTTTACCGGTACCAGTGTTATATTCCAGGAAGGTACCCGGTTTATCATTAACGGGTTGATGGAAAGTATTGTGCTGGCTTTTATATTGATTATGCTGTGCATGTTGTATCTGTTCCGTTCCTGGAGGATGCTGATCATATCTTTGATCCCGAATGTGATTCCGCTGGTAGTAACTGCAGGTGTGATGGGTTGGGTAGGCGTGCCATTGAAGCCATCTACTGTATTGGTGTTTAGTGTAGCGCTTGGTATAGCCATTGATGTTACAATACGTTTCCTGGTAAATTTCAAACAGGAGTTACCGCGTCATGATTTTGATATCAGTGCTACTGTAAAGCAAACGATTCATGAAACAGGGTTGAGTATCATTTATACTTCTGCAATCCTGTTTGCTGGTTTTATGATCTTTAGTTTCTCCGGGTTTGGAGGTACAAAGGCCCTGGGCTGGTTAACTTCTCTTACGCTGGTAGTGGCTATGATTACGAATCTGACGATCTTGCCGGCTTTGCTGTTGTGGATGGAAAAGGCATTATTGAAGAAGGCTAAGAAGAAGGAGTTATGGAAAGCGCTGGATGAAGAGGAAGATATCGATATTGAGCAGCTGGGGATCAGCGATAAAGAATAGTCTTTTTTAGTATGAAAATAGTCTCTATCGGGGGCGAATGGATGCAGTTTTGACTGCAGCTGTTCGCCCCCGATGTGTTTTTATAGGCTACTTTTCGCAGTCGCTGCTAAACATTTAGCTAAAATGGACAAATAATCGACCTGAAATAATCTAGTGGACAGCATTCAAATACCCTTTTCACCGCTTGTAAAAAAGGATGGCATATTATAATGAAAAAGTATGAGGTTTATAATGCCATTCTAACACATAGTTCATGAAAAATAAGTACTTAAAGGGCGCTCATTTATCCGAGCGCAAATTTAAGGAGATCCTGCGGCTGTTTGCCGATGATCTTACTGCGACCCAGATAGCCAATATCAGCGGTGTCAGCAGGGTAACTATTAATAGCTACCTGAAAAAGCTAAGACACCAGATTGCACGCTACTGTGAGACGCAGCATCCTGCGCCTGTTCCCGTGTTAACCTACGACAGCAGACCCAGTGACCTAACCCCGGACCACGACAGCGACACGCTGGTGGCCGTAAAGCCGGAAGTAGACCGGATTGTAAAGCCGGTAATCTTCGGCATCTGCAGATCCTCAGACAGGTTGCACACCGAAATTCTCCCAGATGTAAGCCGCTCCATGATTCATGCTGCCACACGTGGTCGTTCCGTATTGGAAACCCAGGGTGCAGCAGAACGTTTGCGCAGGTTTAACGGTTTGGTGGATTTAGGTCAATACCGCTTGTACCGATTGGGGCAAACTTCGGAAACACACCAAATGGACGATGTAGATGCTTTCTGGGGCTTAACAAAGCACCGGCTAGCCAAGTTTAAAGGGTTGAACCGTAACACCGCCTATTTGCACCTGAAAGAGTGTGAATACCGGTTTAATCATCGTAATGATGACCTGTTTATGGTACTGCTGGAGTTATTAAAAATATACCCGCTTACCCTTTCCTGATAAAATAATTAGCCCCGCTTTATGCGGGGCAACATTAATCTCGATTTAGATTTTGGTTGATGAGTACAGGCGGTATTCTTGCCGCTTGTTTATTCTTATGCTCTTACGTATTATATTAATTATAAATAAGTTAATAAAACGTTAAAAAAGTGTTATCCAAATGTTATCAGCAACTTTTCTAGCTTAATTTTTTGTTAAGAATTATTATATTTGAAGCTGGTTGAAAATTTGCTAAGGAAACTGCTTATGAGGAAGAAGATGATCACTTCTAATGTTGATTTATTAAATAAATCGCAATGGAATAGGTCAATCTTTTAGTTATTGTCAAAGTATATAATACGCTTGCCAGCTCTCCACTACTAAAGTTATCCAGCTTACAATTTACTCAACTGATTTAACGGGAACCAAATGATTAGGGCTCTATAGCCTTGATGTGGATTTTTATTTTTTAAGGTTAAGGAAACAACAAAATCATGCTTATGAGGAAAGTGTTATTTCTCCTCTTGTCCGTGCTATTTCTGGGCGGGCAGGTCTATGCGCAAAGTCGCACAGTAACAGGGAGAGTTACCGATGGTAAAGACGGTTCGCCTATACCTGGCGCAACCATTCAGATCAAGGGAACCAACAAGGGCACTATGTCCTCTCCGGATGGTTCTTACAAAATTACAGTAGACAACGGCAATGCGGTCCTGTCTTTCTCTTTTATAGGATACCTGGTAAAGGAACTTCCTGCAAACAAAGAAGTCATCAACGTGAGCCTGGAAACCGACAACAAGCAACTGAGCGAAGTAGTGGTGACAGGTTATACGCAGGTAGACCGTAAGAAAATGGTGAGTTCCATTGCAGAAGTAAGTTCCAAACAAATTGAGAACGTACCTATGCCGGATGTAAACCAGATCCTGCAAGGTCGCGCACCTGGTGTGGTATCTGCTTCCGGTTCAGGACAACCCGGGTCTGTTCAGAAAGTAACTATCCGCGGTATCGGTTCACTAAGTGCTGGTGCAGGCCCTCTGTACGTAATTGATGGTATTATCGTGAATAATGGCCAGTTCAATTATGATAACCAGACACAGAGCAGTGATATCATGGCTAACCTGAATCCTAATGACATTGAAAGCGTGAATGTGTTGAAAGACGCATCTGCTACCGGGTTGTATGGTTCAAGAGGTAGTAACGGTGTAATCGTTATCACCACTAAAAAAGGTAAAGCCGGTACCTCCAACGTTAACTTTAAGGCACAATACGGTTTCACTTCTCCCAGCTTCGGTAAATGGAAGCAAATGAATGGTGAGCAGGCTTTTAATTATGAAAAAGACCTGTTGCGCTTAGGTGGTGCGTCAGAAGCAGAAATCAAAGAGCAACTGCCGGATTCTTTGCTGAATCATATGTTTGACTGGAGAGACGCTGCCTTCCAGAATGGACGTACGCAGAACTATCAGATTTCTTCCAGCGGAGGAAACGATAAAACCAAATACTACCTGTCCGGTGCTTACTTCAGCCAGGATGGAGCCCTGATTTACTCGGGTCTGAAACGTTACTCAGTAGTATCTAACATCCAACATAAAGTAAACGACCGTCTGGATATCGGTATGAACCTGAATCTGTCTTACAGCGATGCTAATAACGCTGGTGCAGGTAACCGTTACAGCAGCCCTTTGCTCGCAAGTTTTGCCAACTCACCTATGTTGAACCCATACCAGCCAAATGGTAAGCTATACACGGGGCTGGAAGATGCATGGGCGAATTCTCCTACCGGAGATAACTTCCTGTATTCTGTTCCATTGAATACCAATAACAACTACAACTTCCGTGGTTTGGGTAAAATGTTCCTGAACTACCGCATATTTGACTGGTTAAAATTCTCACAGAATATCTCTGCTGATATGATCATGGCCCGTCAGAAGTCTTTCCAGGATCCAACAACTGCAGACGGATTTAATTCTGAAGATGGTTCCAAAAGCGGAAGCGTACTGGAAGCAAGTCAAACCAACAGAACGATCACTTCACAAACATCTCTCTCTGGTAACTTCAACATTGGTGAAAAAAGCCAGTTTGATTACCTGGCGATGATGGAATACGTGCCTACTCACTTTGATGGTTTCAACGCATCAGGTATTGGTTTGGCTAACGGTAAACTGAAAGTACTGGACGCTACTTCCACGCCGCAGTCAGTAACCGGCGATTCTTACGATTATCGTTTCGTTTCTTACCTGGGTCAGTTAAACTATACTTATAACAACAAGTATTACCTGACAGGTTCCATCAGAAGAGATGGTAGCAGCCGTTTCAGCCCTAATAACAGGTATGGTACTTTCTATGCCTTGGGTGCTTCCTGGCGCGTAATAGACGAAAACTTTATGAAGTCTCAGAATATTTTCTCCAACCTGAAACTGAGAGCCAGCTATGGTACTTCCGGTAATGCCAATTTTGGCAACTATGCGTGGATGGCATTGTACAAATACAACGTTGCCTACAACGGTGCACCAGGTGGATATCTGAACAGCATCGGTAATCCTGACCTGACCTGGGAAAAGAGTACCAATACCAACATTGGTTTGGATATGGGCTTCCTGAAAGACAGGCTGACTGTTTCCGTAGATGTTTATAATAAGAAGAGTGATGATCTGTTGATGAATGTGCCTATTCCATTGTCTACCGGTATTTTCCAGCGGCCAGCAAACGTAGGTGCTATCAGAAACCGTGGTATTGAAGCAACGGTATCTTCTGTAAATATTCAATCAAAAGAAGTTACCTGGACTACAGATGTAACTTTTGCAATGAACCGCAACAAGGTATTGAAGCTGAATAACCATGAGCCGATCAATAACTTTAAAGATTTTGAAGAAACCGCTTACACCAACACTATCCTGAAAGAAGGACTGCCGGCTTATACCTGGTACCTGAGAGAATGGGCTGGTGTGGATCCTGCTAATGGTGATCCATTGTGGTATACCGCTGATGGTAAAACAACCAACGATATCAACAAAGCATCTTATAAAACTTTTGGTAACACCATGCCAAAGTTCACTATGGGCTTCAACAATACTGTTAACTATAAAGGCTTCTCTCTGTCTGCATTCTTCTATGTATCTCAGGGTAACGAAATCTTTAACGGTACAAAGAGAT
Source organism: Chitinophaga sp. RAB17 (assembly GCF_052114225.1). Taxonomy (NCBI): domain Bacteria; kingdom Pseudomonadati; phylum Bacteroidota; class Chitinophagia; order Chitinophagales; family Chitinophagaceae; genus Chitinophaga; species Chitinophaga sp. RAB17. The sequence goes on from NZ_JBFREI010000002.1 coordinate 304,405, forward strand.
ATGGTGATGCAGATGGCGGACGCTTTGGATGGAACTACAACGTAGAAGCAGGAGAGAATTACTGGACTACTCCAGGTCAAAAGGCCGATCGTCCTAAACCTGTAATTGGTGGTAATAAATCCTCCAACGCAGCCTCCAGCCGTTACCTGGAAGATGGTTCCTACATCAGATTACGTAATGTTACTTTAGGTTACAACCTGCCTTCATACATGTTGAAAGCCGCCAAGATACAGGGTATCCGCGTATACGTACAAGGAGCTAACCTGTGGACTATTACTAACTACTCAGGTGTGGATCCGGAAATCGGATATGATGGATATGAGTTCTTTAAGTATCCGGTTAACAAGAGCGTGAGCTTTGGTGTAGATATCACATTGTAATTTTAAAAGGATAATCAGCATGAAAAAATATATCATAGGAATATTTGCAGCAGCTGCCCTGTTACAGGCTTGTTCTGGTAAGCTGGATGTGAAACCAAACAACCAATTGGACATAGGCGATGCCTTAGGTGATTTACCTGCCGTGCAGTCTGCCCTGACCGGTACATACGATGCATTACAGCAGACAGAATATTATGGTCGTAACTATTGGGTGATGACCGAAGTGAGCGGCGATAACGTATACCTGGCAGCAAAAAACAGTAACCGTTTTATATCCAGTTTTAAGCGTGAATACAACGTGCAGGATGTGGATGTAGAGAATCTGTGGAAAACGGCTTATAAAGCTATCCTGGGCGCTAATAACGTTATTAACAGCGTGGATTCTGTAGCAGGTGATCAGGAAGTGAAGAATGTTGCTAAAGGGGAAGCTTTGTTTATCCGGGCATTAGCATATTCTGATCTGGTAAATATGTTTGCAAAACCTTACCGCAACACCAACGGGAGTCAGGCTGGTGTGCCACTCAAATTGAAATTTGAACTGGCGCAAACACCCCGCAGTACTGTAGCGCAGGTGTATACACAGATCATTGCAGATCTGACTGAATCGAAAAAATTATTGGTAAACGTTGGTATTAAAAGCAAATACCGCGCAAGTCAGTATGCAGCATCAGCATTGCTAGCCAGGGTTTATCTTGCAAAAGGTGATGACCAGGCAGCTATCACTGAAGCTACCAACGTTATTAATGCCGGTTTTTCGTTGGCTAGCCCAAGTGATCTGGCAACATTTTATAGTACTCCTGGCACTCAGGAGGAAATCTTTACACTGAGATATGTTGGTACCGCTGAAGATTTTGGTTCAGATAATATTGGTAAAATATACCTGAAGCCAGGGTATGGTGATGTCCGCGTATCTCCTGATCTGTACAATACAGTAGGCAGCACCGATAACAGAAAAATGTTTATTGGCGTATTTTCTGACGGCAGCACAGGTGAAAGAACTAACCTGAAATTTTCAGGACAGGATGGTATCGCAGGTATGCATAGCCCTAAGATCCTCCGTTTGGCGGAAATGTACCTGATTCGCGCGGAAGCATATGCGCACCTGAATCAATCCGCCAATGCTATCAGTAATCTGAATATCCTTAGAGCGCAAAGAATTACGGGAGGAGGTGAGTTGTCCGGTATCGCTGATAAAGATGTACTGGATTATGTATTAGCTGAAAGCAGAAACGAATTTATGTTTGAAGGTCACCGTTATTTTGATCTCCTCAGAAATGGTAAAGATGTTGTCCGCAATTTCTGTCATAGTCTGCTGGAAATAACGGCGCCATGCACTATCAGTGCTACCTCATCTATTGCTATCTGTCCTATTCCTCAAACGGAAATCAATACCAATCCGATTGAGCAAAATGCAGGATATGGTCAATAAATAATTGATCGTTATTTAAATATTAAAGAAGGGAATGCCATCCGGTATTCCCTTCTTTCGTTTGGGCGTGTCCGTGTCAAAAGAAGAAAAAAAAGTTTAGGATACGCTGCTTTTGTGTACTGGTGTGTTCAGCGTACTGCCGGTGATGGATCTTACAAAATTAATGCAGACAACGGATCTCCCCGGCAGCTGGCAGCACTTTTGGGCGCTAAGCTGGATACGATGCATAACGGTACCACCTTTGAGGTTGGCACAGATGTTTACATGAATAGTGAATTAGTCGTGCCCATATTCAGCGGTATTCCCGGTGGAAAAGGATATGGCCCGGATGCTACCAGTTATCCTGGTACCAGTATTCAGGTGACGTATACTATCAAAAATTAACGATGACGAATACACGGAATTTAAGAAGCGGCTATTTGAAAAATGTAGTGCCTGAAGGATAAGATATGTTCGGGGCACTACCTTTTTCAAATAGCTTTTGTAGAATTTGTTTCATAACACGAATGTGTTATTTTTAGATAGGCTTCTTTGGTTACATTTGCCCCCATCATGAAAATTTGAAGTGCCAAAATCTGGATTTACAATGGATTGTCGGGAAATATACATGATGTATTGACGTGTTTTAATTTGAGCTTACAGAGAGGTTTTCTGCTTATGGAAGACGAGTTACAGAAGTTTTCTTTTTTTAAAGATCTGACACTTGCCAAGCCGTAATTTATTCTGAGGGGAGCTTACGTTCTGAAAGTATTTGTCAGGTGTCCTGTTCAATATAAACTTCGCTTACGATGTTGTGTGGAAAAATTGCTGGCCTATGCTGTATACCAACTAAACCAACTTGTTATTTTTCATTGCTTATGAGTAATATGGTTTTTGTAAGTCCATTGGTAGCTTATCTTGCATTGGCATTTGTTATTTCATATATACATATTATCTGAAAATAAAGGTAGGATACCTAATAATATATTGTGGCCAGGATTAAATGATAGCCATTGGCAGAAGTATTTTCTAATCCGGCATTGAAAATGCGTAATAACCGCAGTAGTAATTTTTGTCAACCGAAATCTGAATACAACGAAATAGTTCGGGATTATTCCCGGGCTATTTTAATGGATATCAACTATACTACGAAGGTGTTATTTCCTGACGGGTCTCTTTCATTTATATTTGCGCTCATCATGAAAAATTTTGATGAACCAAAATCGGAGCCGCATAGAAATATTCTATGTTACAACATGATAAACTGAATTTAACTTTTATTGAGCTTATATAGAGAGAATTATTGCTTACTGAGGAACTAGTTACAACGACTTTTTCCATTTTAAATTAGGGATCTAAACAACTTGTAAACCAGAACCTATTTCGGCATCGGAATTTATTCGGGGTATTGAGCGCATTACTTTTTGAAATGTTTTCGATTACAATGTTTAATGGTAGAAATTAATTGTTTGTTGCTGCGCGCTTGTGCTGCAATATGCTAGCTTGTTATTTGGTTTTTGAATTGCTTTTGAGATAACATTTGCTGTACTGTGCAGTATTGTGCTGTTAGCCGCTACGTTGTTTGCACGCGTGGAGTTTGTTATTTCGTATATACGTATTGTTAGAATAAAGGTAGGATGCCTAATAGCATTGCCATGCCTGTAATGGACCCTTTTGTTGTAGTTGTATTTTAAAATCTAAATCGCTTATGAAGAAAGCATTGCTGCTCTTGCTTATTGCGGCTATCAGCGTTATCCAGGCGCACGCGCAAACGCGACCTATCATCGGTAAGGTGACTGATGCCAAAGACGGCGCACCTTTGACTGGTGTAACCGTAAAAATTAAAAATACCAATACTGGTACCACTACTAATTTAGAGGGTAAGTTCTCTTTGAATGTAGAGGGTAACCCGGTGCTTGAGTTTACATTTGTTGGTTTTGGTTCAAAGGAAGTAGCTACTTCCGGTAAAAGCAACATTGATGTTAAGCTGGGTACTGATGAGAAAGCGCTTAGTGAAATAGTTGTGGTCGCTTATGGTACCACTAAAAAGGGATCTAATACCAGCGCTACTACACAAATTGACAGCAAAAAATTTGCTACCAGGGCAATTTCCAACGTTGCGAGTGCATTGGATGGAGCTGCTCCCGGTATTCAAACAAATGCAGGAAGTGGTCAGCCAGGTGACGGACCAGCTATCCGCATCCGTGGATTTGGATCTATCAATGCTTCCAGCGATCCTTTGTATGTAGTGGATGGAGTACCTTACTCCGGTAACCTGAGCAGCTTGAACGTAGCTGATATCGAAAGCATTTCTGTGCTGAAAGATGCGTCTTCTTCTTCTCTTTATGGTTCCCGCGCAGCCAACGGTGTGGTCATTGTGACTACCAAAAAAGGTAAAAATGGACGTAATCAGCTGCAGGTAACTGCTATACAGGGCTTTAACTCCCGTGGTATTCCAGAATATAGCAGATTAAATGCACAGCAATATTATCCGATGTTGTGGGAAGCACAACGTAATGCGTTGGTGACTAATGGTACAGCAAGGGATGTTGCAAACAAACGTGCTTCCGGACTTGTGGCTGGTGCGAAAAGCATCAAAGATATGTTGGGATACAATCCGTTTAACGTAGCTGATAATGCAATTGTTGACACCAATGGTATACTGAATCCTAATGCCAAATTGCTCTATCCGGACGATCTGGATTGGGAAAAAGCAGTTACCCGTGGCGGCGCCCGTGGCGAATATGGTATGAATTACAGCGGTGGAACGGATAAAACGGATTATTTCGCATCACTGAACTACCTGAGCGATAAAGGTTATGTAATCAATTCCGATTTTCAACGTATCAGTGCTCGTATTAACGTAAACACACAGGCTACGAACTGGTTTAAAACGGGGGTTAACTTGTCAGGTACTTTTGTGAAATCAAATCAAACAGATGTTACCAGCAGCACTTCTTACGTAAACCCTATCTTCTTTGCACGTAATATCGGACCAATTTACCCGGTATATCAACACGATGCAACCGGTGCTTACGTATTGGATAAAGATGGCAACAAGATTTTTGATGTGGGAGGTTCTCGTGGTTCCAATGCCTCTCCCGGTCGTAATACCGTGGGTGAAAACCTGTTGAATGATAATTCTTTCACCCGCAATGTTCTCAGTGGTAGAACTTTTGGTGAAATAACTTTCCTGAAAGATTTTAAATTCACTACCAATCTGAGTGTAGACATTACCAACACCAGAAGCAATGTTTATTGGAATACGGTGGTGGGTGATGGTGCGCCAATAGGTCTCGGTGCCCGTACCAGTACACAAACTACCAGCTATACTTTGAACCAGTTATTGAACTACAACAAAACCTTTGGTGCTCATACCCTGGGTGTATTAGTAGGTCACGAAAATTATGATCAGACTGCGAACCAGCTCTATGGAGAACGTCAGTCACAGATCATCCTCGGTAACTCTGAGCTGTATAACTTCACTACCACTAACAACCTGTATTCTTATAAAAGACAATACAGAACTGAAGGTTATTTCTCCCGTATTAACTACGATTATAATGAGAAATATTTTGTTTCTGCATCTGTCCGTCGTGATGGAACCTCCCGGTTTTACACAGACAATCGTTGGGGTAACTTCTACTCCGTTGGTGCAGGATGGCGTATCGATAAAGAAGACTTTATGCATAGCGCTACCTGGGTTAATATGCTGAAACTGAGATCTTCTTACGGTACTGCGGGTAATGATGCCGTAATTGAGGTAGATGGCAATGGGGTAGTAACTCCGATCTACTACGCATGGCAGACACTGTATAAGCTGGGCTTCAATAATGCGCTGGAGCCAGGCGTATTCTTCACTAAATTAGGTAACCCTCAGATTCAATGGGAAGCTAATAAAAGCTTTGACGTAGGTGTTGACTTTGCAATACTGGATAACAGATTATCTGGTAGCGTGGAATATTTCAACCGTAGATCAGATAACCTGTTGTTCGATCTGCCATTACCACTTTCCAGCGGTATTTCTACTAAAACAGTGAACGTGGGTACTATGGTGAACAAAGGAGTAGAACTGCAGTTAACAGGTGAAGTTTTCCGCAAGAAAGATTTCGGTTGGACAGTAGATCTGAACCTGAGTTCCTTCAAAAACGTGATCACTAAATTGCCGCAAGCTGAAATTATCAGCGGTACTAAAAAGTTGTCTGTTGGTCACTCTATGTATGACTACTGGTTACGTGACTGGTATGGCGTAGATCCTACTGATGGTGCTGCATTGTATGTTGCCAACAATACCAGCGGTGCTGGCGTTCGCGCCCTGAAAAATGGTGATACAGTAACTACCAATATCAATAATGCTAAGTATCACTACGCAGGTAGCGCTATTCCAGACTTATTTGGTAGCATCACCAATACTTTCAACTATAAACAATTCCAGCTTTCCTTCCTGGTATCCTTCCAGTTAGGTGGTAAAGTATACGATCAAACTTATGCTTCGTTAATGAGTTCCGGTAGCTATGGTGCTGCTTTACATACAGATGCACTGAAACGCTGGCAGAAACCTGGTGATATCACAGACGTACCACGTATGGATCAGAGCCAGACTTCCAACTTCAATGCTGCTACTTCGGATCGTTGGTTAACCAGTGCTTCTTTCCTGAATTTAAGGTCAGTTAAATTGGGCTATAACGTTCCGGATGCTTTTGCGCAAAGAGCACACGTGCGTGCCGCCAACGTATACCTGAGCGGCGAAAACCTCGCACTCTTCACTGCTCGTAAAGGAATGAACGTTGCACAGGCGTTTACCGGTGTTACCTCGAATGTATATATGCCAGCGCGTATCATCAGTGCAGGATTGAACATTACACTCTAAAATTTGAAAGAATGAAAAGGATACTTTATATATTCATTGCTTTTGCAGTATCCGGCGTGTCGCTGACATCCTGCAAAAAAGATTATCTCAATACTGCTCCTACCGAATCAGTGGAGGAAGGCATTGTGTTTGTTGACATGAAGGGCGCATGGGCTGCTTTGAACGGTATTCACAGGGCAATGTATAAGGACTATGATAGCCAGGACCAAACCGGTCAGTCTACCGTTATGATCGATGCAGATATGATGGGAGATGATCTCGTGATGACCAGCGCAGGTAATAACTGGTTTGTTGCCAACTACCAATGGGTTACACACCGTAATACCAGCGCCGCCCATCTGAAGTTTGTTTATTACTTCTATTACAGGATCATCGCAAATGCTAACAAAATCATTGAAAAGATAGATGGTATTCCCGGTAGTGATGCTGATAAGAGAGCCATCAAAGGTGAGGCTTTGACCTATAGAGCATGGGCACATTTTCAATTGGTACAGTTATTTGCCAAACGTTATGATGCTACTACGAAACCTAACAGTCAGGATGGTATACCGGTATTGACTAAGTTTACTATTGAGGCACAGCCAAGAGTATCGGTAGAAGAAGTATATACGCAGGTAAACAAAGACCTGAACGACGCGTTAACGAACCTGAGTGGTTATGCGCGTACTTCAGGAGCTAAATCTCACTTTGATTCTACTGTGGTATGGGGACTTAAAGCACGTGTTGCATTAACTATGCAGGATTGGACGAATGCTGCTGCCAATGCGGAACTGGTGATCAAGAAAGGCGGCTATTCTCTGATGAGTAATACAGATTATGTAAGAGGATTCAACAACGGTGATAACGCAGAATGGATCTGGGCGAGTCGTCCAACAGATGACCAGACCACCGCATTCAACGGATTCTTTGCTTACATGTCCTTTAATTTTAGCTCTACCAATATCCGTAGTAATCCAAAAGCGATTAATAAATTGCTATACGCCAAGCTAACGGCAACGGATGTACGTGCTCAGTTGTGGGACTCTACCGGAAAAAAATATCCGTTACCTGCGCCGAACTTCATAAGGTATCCTTACATGAACCAGAAATTTCTTGCTAAAGGAACTGGTAGCAGTGTGGGAGATGTGCCTTACATGCGTTTAGCTGAAATGTACCTGATTGATGCAGAGGCAAACGCCCAGTTGTCAAAGGATGGAGCAGCTGCAGATGCATTATACACGTTGGTAAACAACCGCGATGTTAATTATGTAAGATCAACTAACACTGGCCAGGCGCTGAAAGATGAAATTGCTATTCAACGTCGTCTGGAACTTTGGGGTGAAGGCTTCCGTTTCTTAGATCTGAAACGTAAAAATGAAGCGCTTGACAGAAGTGGTGCCAATCATGATCCTTCCCTGGCAAGCATCATGAAGATGCCTGTAGGTGATGCAAGATGGCAGTGGCTGTTCCCTCAGGATGAGTTAAATGCAAATCCTAAGATTGTACAGAATCCATAATAATTGCAAGCTATTACCTGTAAAAGAAAGCCTCACTGGTATTATTCCAGTGAGGCTTTCTTTATGAAGATGAATACCTTATTTCAGTACCTCTCTTAACTTCGCTTCCAGTGCGTCTCCTCTCAGGTTGGAGGCAATAACTTTGCCCTGAGGATCCAGTAAGAAGTTGGTAGGAATAGCATTAATGCCATACAAAGGCACTACTGCAGAATCCCAGAATTTAAGATCACTTACATGGTTCCAGGCAAGTCCGTCTTCCTTGATAGCCTGTTGCCATTTATCTTTTGTTTTATCAAGAGATACGCCCAGTATCGTAAAGTTTTTGCCTTTGTATTGCTGATAAGCTTTTACTACGTTAGGGTTTTCCTGGCGGCAGGGACCACACCAGCTGGCCCAGAAATCCACGAGTACATATTTGCCGCGGAAAGAACTCAGACTGATCATTTTGCCTGCAGGATCCGGTAATGTAAAGTCGGGAGCTACCTGACCCACTTTTACAGCAGATGGCTCTTCACCACCGGCAGCATCACTGCCACCACCTTGTTGCTGCGATTTCTGCAGTTCAGCGATTTTATCTGTCATGCTTTTTACCAGCGTGTTCTTAGGGAAACGCGTAGTAAGATTGGTGATCACTTGTTTGTGAGCTACAATTTCTTCACCATTTCTTACCTGGCTGATAGCAAATACTGCGTTGGCAGGATTTTTTGTTTTATCAGCCATCAGGAAGAAGCCATTTTCAAAATCCTTTTCTTTTTTCTGGAGCTCAGCCAAACGTGGCTGAAACACACTATCTGGCAATGATCCGTGGAGACTATCCAGTTGGCGCATTTCTTCTGTAAGTGAAATGGACTGCTTGCTGATATCTGACAGGAACTGTTGCAGTTCGGTAGTAGGTTCAGAACCGGTTACTTTGATGTTTTCCAGTTTGTCCATATCACCGTCTATTTTCATATCGCCGGCATCGAGTGCCAGTAATACGAATTTGCCGTTATCAAAGCGTATCCGGTACAGGCCCTGTTCAGCCACCATACCTTTCAGTGAAAACTTTCCACTGGCATCTTTGATGTTGGTAGAATCTACCACTTTCACATTTTCCAGTGTCAGTTCTTCCAGTACCACCGGACCCAATGGAAGATTACTAAAGTGCCCGTCTATTTTAAACTCACCTTTCTCCGTTTGTCCGGCACATCCTGCCAGAAAAACACCGGCGGAAATCCATAATAAGTATTTTTTCATGCTGTTGTTTTTTGAACATTCATCTGACCAATGCTACTCAATATAGGTTAATTATCATTAATGCTTTTTCAGCCTTTGAGCTTTTCGGCCAGTAATTCGTTGGTAAGACGCGGATCTGCTTTGCCTTTGGAGAGTTTCATCACCTCTCCCACAAACAGCGACATCAGGCCTTTTTTACCACCTTTAAAAGCGGCTACTTTATCCGGATATTTTGCCAGCACTTCATCAATGATAGGTGAAATGTTGTCGGCATTGTTGTCCTGCAATAAATTGAGCCGGGTAGCTATTTCCATCGGATCTGCAGGCGACTGTATCATTTCCGGCAGTATGCGGGAAGAGGCGATAGAGAAGCTTACTTTGCCGGCATCTGTTAAGGTGATGAGCGATGCCAATGCCGCCGGTGTTACCGGAAACTGGCTGATTTCCACTGAATTTTCATTCAGCCAGGACTTAACAGGGCCCAGCATCCAGTTGGCCGCGGCTTTGTACTGAGACGTAACAGCAATGAGGCTTTCGTAATAATCTGCTGTAGACTTATCATCGCAGATCACGCGGGCATCATATTCCGGTAGCCCGAATTCCACCGTATATTTCCGGATCAGTTCTTCCGGCAGCGCCGGTAAGGTAGCCCTGATCCCTGCAATAAATTCATCGGTGAGCCGGAAAGGCGCCAGATCCGGTTCCGGGAAGTAACGGTAGTCGTTGGCTTCCTCTTTGGAACGCAGGGAAAAAGAACTGCCATTAGACGCGTCAAAGCTCCGGGTTTCCTGTACCAGGGTACCACCGGCTTCAATCAGGTCTATTTGTCTTTTTACTTCGTTATCTATAGCCCGCTTTACGTTGCGGATAGAATTCATATTTTTTACCTCCACCTTGGTCCCCAAGGTGGTAGTACCTTTCAGGCGCACGGAGATGTTCGCATCACAACGCATACTACCTTCTTCCATATTACCATCACATACGCCCAGGTAACGTACCAGGCGGCGCATTTCAGTGAGATAAGCATAAGCCTCATCACTGTTGTGCATGTCCGGCTCCGTCACGATTTCTACCAATGGTACGCCTGCGCGGTTATAATCCACATAGCTGTTATTGAGATCCTGGTCGTGCAACAATTTGCCCGCATCTTCTTCGAGGTGAATGCGGTTTAACTGCACATTACGGGTGCCTGCATCGGTAATAATTGTAATATAGCCACCTTTACAAATAGGGGCCGTATGCTGAGATACCTGGTAACCTTTCGGAAGGTCCGGGTAGAAATAATTCTTTCTGGCGAAATAATTATCTTTTTCAATCTCGCAATGACAAGCCAGTCCCAGTTTGATGGCATATTCAGCCGCCTTACGGTTCATTCGGGGCAAAGTACCCGGATGCGCCATCGTAATAGGACTGATATGCGTATTAGGTGCGCCGCCAAAGGCAGCGCTGTCGCTACAAAATAATTTACTTTCGGTAAGCAGCTGGGCGTGCACTTCCAGCCCTATCACTGTTTCATATTTGCTGTATATATCGCTCATATTCCATACTGATTCCCACAAATATATTCAAATAATACCGTGATTTCAGGCTATTTGGTGCCAATAAATCCCTAAATTGAGATAAGCAACAATTAAAAAAATCTTCCCTATGATCAGTAAGGCCCAGGCAAGTCAACTTTATCAGGCGCAGCAGGTGTATTTCGACTCTGGCGCTACACTCCCGTATGCCTTCCGGAAAACGCAGTTGAAACGGTTAAAAAAGGCAATACAGAAATATGAGGAGAAAATCATTGCGGCTTTACACGCTGATCTGCATAAGCACCCCATGGAGTCTTATGGTAGCGAAGTAGGATTTTTATATGAAGAAATAAGCTATATACTCGATGGGCTTAAACAGTGGATGGAGCCGGAAATGGTGACCTCTCCTTTTGTGACCTACCCCAGCAGTAGCCGGGTGTACAAGCAACCACTGGGGCTCACGCTGATCATTGGCCCATGGAACTATCCGTTTATGTTGCTGCTGAGTCCTTTGCTGGGGGCTATTGCGGGGGGTAATTGTGCCATTATCAAACCTTCGGAGATGGCTCCACACACGGCCACGGTAGTAGCCGACCTGATCAGGGATACTTTTGATCCGGCTTATATTACCGTGGTAGAAGGTGATGGTACCGAAGTAATTCCACTACTCATGAGCTTCCGTTTTGATCATGTATTTTTTACCGGCAGTATACCCGTTGGTAAAAAGATTATGGAAATGGCAGTGCCGCATCTTACACCGGTAACACTGGAGTTAGGCGGTAAATCACCTTGTGTGGTGGATGAAAAAGTGAATATAACGGTGGCGGCTAAACGTATTGTATGGGGAAAGTTCTGGAATGCCGGCCAAACTTGTGTAGCGCCGGATTATTTGCTGGTGCATCAGAAAGTAAAAGAAGAACTGGTAACAGCACTGAAAGCGGCCATCATAGAATTTTTTGGAGATGATCCCGCAGCCAGCGGCGATTATGCCCGGATCATCAATAGTAAACGTTTTGATACGGTGGCTGCCTACCTGGAGGAAGGTCATATTTTACATGGCGGCCAAACCAATCGTGATAGTCTGTACATCGCCCCCACCCTGCTGGACGAGGTGGAATGGACCGATCCGGTAATGCAGGACGAAATATTCGGTCCTATATTACCGATTCTTACCTATACAGATTTACCACAGGCAATACAGGCGATCAAAAAACTGCCCTACCCACTGGCATTGTATGTATTTACGAAAAGTAAAAAAACAGAAAAAATGCTGATAGAACAGGTGCGTTTTGGTGGTGGCTGCGTAAACAATGCGCTGGTACATCTCACGAATCCTGAATTGCCTTTTGGTGGCGCCGGTTATAGTGGTATGGGCAAATATCATGGTAAGTATAGCTTTGATACGTTTACACATGAAAAAGGAATGCTGAAAACAGCTACATGGCTGGATGTCCCCACGAAATATCCACCATTTAAGAATAAGCTGAAAGTGATGAAGCTATTAATGAAATAGTTTATCAATAAAAAAGGACGCTGTATCAGCGTCCTTTTTTATTGATAAAAATGTATGGTTGCGTAATTAAAGACTACAAGTCTGCTTTATTTAATTTCTTTGGTATTTTTATTTCCAGCGATTGTGTTTGTCCATTTCGTTTAACCGTAGCCGTTATATTTCCTTTGTTGCGATTATCCCGGTATGCTTTGGAAAGATCTGATGCTGATTTAACCGCACTGCCAGCCAGGTCCGTGACAATATCATCTTTTTTAAATCCTGCTTTTTCTGCCGGAGATGCCGGTGCAATATCAATTACCTGTGCGCCTTCTTCATTTTCGGTATCCTGTACCTGTAATCCGAGTTTTACACCTTCTTCTGCCTGTTTGTACCAGCCGTTGCCAAAGCCTTGTTCACCGCGTGGATACGGGGACGGAAAAGTGAAAGTGCGTGGTCTTGGTTTAGGTGATCCTGACGGCGGAAGCAGGCTCCAGTTATCACCACCCATATCTTTTCTTTTGTCCAGTGTAACAATCACACTGTTCGGTTTCGAATTGCGTATATACGACACTGTTACATTGTCTGCTGGCTGATGTTTGCCAATGACTTCAAACAATTCGGCGGGTTCATTAATTTTTTGCTTGTCGATAGCGGTGATGATATCTCCTTCTTTGATACCGGCTTTATCTGCAGGAGTGCCTTTGGCAACGCTTTTCACGGTAACACCGGTCGCCGCTGTTTTTTCTGTGATCACGCCCAGTATTGCTTTGTTAGCTATTGCAGGAGTATCATCTTCACCGTCATTGCCATCGTCATTGAACATATCAAAATTACCAGGGAAGTTATCACTGTCGAAGCTGAAGGAATTGCCATCACGCGGTGTAATTTTTCTGCGGAAAACAGAGAGATTGGGATCACTGTATTGATCAAGTTTTTTACCATTCACGAAGATATCGCCATTCTTGATTTCCACAGTAACCTTACTGTCTTTATCATTTTTGTGCTTGATTATAATTTCATCAAACTCTCCCATTTGATTTTTGGGGGACTTGACTGTTTGGGCAGATACCGCGCCCGTAATAAAGCAGGAAATACCTGCCAGTGTGAGGATTTGCAGTAACCTGATCATATTGCTGAATCGTTTTGTTAACTAAATTTAAGCTAATGCAGCAAAATTAAAGAGTGACGGAGGAAAGAAAAAGTTAAAATAGCACAGGGGGGATAAAGCAAAAAGCTATTGCAGCGAATAATCACAATGGATATATCTATCCTTCATAATCATTCGCTACAATAGCTTTATGCCTTATGTTTTAAACTTTTTGCCTTAGCTGATCGCTTTTTTCACTGCCGCGATTACCTGATCCAGTTTATCTGTATCCTGTCCGCCTGCAGTAGCAAAGGTTTTCTGGCCGCCGCCGCCACCTTTGATCAACGGTGCAATATGTTCTTTAATAAATTTAGGTGCTTCAAATCCTTTGGCAGCCGCTATACTTTCGTCTATGGTGAGTGCTACGCTGGCTTTGCCGCCGATGTTGGCTACAAATAGCAGCACATGATCCGGGATATCATTTTTCAGCTGGAAGGAAAGTTGTTTTAATCCTTCTGCGCTGCTAACGTTTACGATCTGCCCCAGGAAGTTAATACCATTAATGGATTCTGCCTGTTGGCGTAATGTAGCGGCCAGTGCACGTACTTTTTCCAGTTCCAGTGCTTCGAGTTGTTTTTCCAGGGAAGCTTTGTCCTGTAGCAGTGTTTCCACTGTTTTAACCACTTCCTTCGGATTTTTGAGGGCTGCCTTAATTTCTTTCAGTTGCAGCAGTTGCTCATTTACGAAAGCTTCTGCTTTGGAACCGGTAACAGCTTCCACACGGCGTACGCCGGCCGCCACTGCACCTTCTGACACAAATTTAAACTGACCCAGTTCGCCGGTAGAGCTGATATGTGTACCCCCGCAAAGCTCTACGCTATAAGCAGGATCTATTACTACTACACGTACCACATCTCCGTATTTTTCACCGAACAACGCCATGGCACCCAGTTTTAGCGCTTCTTCCTTAGGCAGTTCACGGATCACCACTGGGATGTTTTCCCGTATTTTCTCATTTACGATAGCTTCTATCTGCGCCATTTCCTCGTCTGTTACTTTCGCGAAATGGGAGAAGTCAAAGCGCAGGGCTTCTGCGTTTACCAATGAGCCTTTCTGTGCTACGTGTGTACCCAGTACCTGCCGTAACGCTGCATGGAGTAAGTGAGTAGCAGAGTGATGACGCTCTGTATTATGGCGTTTATCTTTGGCTACGGCTGCTTTTACAGGAACTGTTGGCTGTGCCGGCAATTTATCTGCAAAGTGGATGGTGAGGTTATTTTCTTTCTTGGTATCTGTTATATGGATCACTTCTTCTCCAAAATGCAGTGTACCGGTATCTCCTACCTGTCCGCCGCTTTCAGCGTAGAAAGGCGTTTGTCCCAGTACCAGCTGAAACTGTTCTTTACCTTTTGCCTTTACGGTACGGTATTTCAGCAGTTTAGTGGTGCTTTCCAGTTGTTCGTAACCTACGAAAACAGAATTAGGAGTTTCGTCCAGTATTACCCAGTCGCCCATATCCAGTTCGGTAGCGGCGCGGGAGCGGTCTTTCTGTTCTTTCATCGCAGCCTCAAATCCTTTTTCATCCACAGAAAAACCATTTTCTGCAGCAATCAGGCTGGTGAGGTCGTAGGGGAAGCCATAAGTATCATATAATTCGAAGGCAGTTTTACCATCTACGGCCTTAACGGTTGCGTGTTGGATAAAGTCTTCTATCCGGCGGATACCACTTTCCAGGGTACGCAGGAAGTTATTTTCTTCTTCAAAAACTACTTTCTTAACAAAATCTACCTGTTGCTGCAGCTCGGGGAATACGTGGGAGAACTGAGCAGCCAGTACAGGCACCAGGTCGTGCAGCAGTGGCTTTTTCACATCGAGGAAGGAGTAGTAATAACGTACTGCTCTTCGGAGGATACGGCGGATTACGTATCCTGCACCGGTATTGGATGGCAGTTGCCCATCTGCTATGGTGAAGGAAATCGCGCGGATGTGGTCAGCAATAACGCGGAAGGCCACATCTTTTTTATCATCGGTACCAGCATATTTTTTGCCGCTGAGTTCTTCTGTAGTATGGATAGTGCCCATAAACAGGTCGGTATCATAGTTGGAGGTTTTATTCTGCAACACCCTTACGAGGCGCTCCAGTCCCATACCGGTATCTACGTGTTGTGCTGGTAAAGGCTCCAGGGATTTATCTTTCAGGCGGTTGAACTGCATGAATACGTTGTTCCATATTTCAATCACCTGCGGATGATCTGCATTGACAAGGGTTTTGCCGTCTACCAGTTTTTTCTCCGCTTCAGTTCTGCAATCTACGTGAATCTCAGAGCAAGGGCCACATGGACCGGTATCGCCCATTTCCCAGAAGTTATCCTTTTTGTTACCCAGCAGGATGCGGTCTTCTGCGATATGTTGTTTCCAGAAATTATATGCTTCTTCGTCTTTCGGCAAGTTTTCGCTGGCATCTCCCTGGAAGACAGTCACATAGAGCTTGTCTTTAGGGATCTTATATACTTCGGTCAGTAATTCCCAGCTCCAGGCAATGGCTTCTTTCTTAAAATAGTCGCCAAAGCTCCAGTTACCGAGCATTTCAAACATGGTATGGTGGTAAGTATCAATACCTACTTCTTCCAGGTCGTTGTGCTTGCCGCTTACCCGCAGGCACTTTTGCGTATCTACCACTCTTTTATTGGGAGGAACCCGGTTGCCAAGGAAGTAATCCTTAAACTGGTTCATCCCCGCGTTGGTGAACATCAGGGTGGGGTCGTTTTTAATAACGATAGGGGCAGATGGGACAATCTGGTGCCCTTTTGACGCAAAAAAGTCCAGGAATTGCTGTCTTATTTCAGATGCTGTCATAAATATTGATACGAATTAATATGTATTTTATATCTTATAAAGGCGTTTCATCCTGCTTTGGACTTGCAACTGTGTTTCAAGCCCTTATAAAGTAGTTAGAAAATTGACATTCAAAAGGTTGATGTTTTAATCTAATTACAGTAGGTTTGTGCGCCTTATTTTCCCGCCGTGTTAAAGGGAGTGCAAAAATATCGAAACTGGTATGATTATGCAAAACAGGTTGTGTAACCCGGCAAAAATAGTTCAATGGGAAAAGAAAAGCCAACTATAGCATCCATAAGTTTGTACCTCGTGAAATAAATCGGCTGTCATAGCGTTCACTGCACTATGGCGCATAAAGTATACCCTGGTGCATGAAGAAGGTTAAATATTTTTACAACACCCAAACATTAAAATACGAGAAACTCGTAGTATCTCTGCGGGTTAAGATCCTCCGAATACTGGGGTTTGTGTCTGCGGCAATCGTTACCGGGGCTATCTTTCTGTCTGTGGCTTATCGTCTGGTAGACTCTCCTAAGGAGAAGTCACTCCGCCGTGACCTGGAAGGAATGAAGGAAAGGTACGATGCATTGCAGGGCCGTATGAAGGAAGTGAAAGGGAAGCTGGCGGAGCTGGAAGACCGTGACAATGAAATTTACCGGGTAATCTTTGAGGCCTCTCCCATTCCCGACAGTACCCGCCTGGGTAAAGTAAAGCGGGATGAAGAAGCTGCTCAGCTGCAATCTTTTGCCAGCAGTGAAATCATCGCGTCCACCTCTGTTTTGCTGAAAGAACTGAATAACCGGGTAAAAGCACAGGAAGCCTCTTATGATGAAATTGATAAGATGGTGAAGAACAAACAGCAGATGCTGGCGTCTATCCCTGCCATACAACCCGTATCTAATAAAGATCTTAAACATATTGCCTCCGGTTTCGGGTATCGTATAGATCCTATCTATAAAACCATGAAATATCATGCGGGGCTTGATTTCGCGGCTCCCAGTGGTACGCCGATCTATTCTACCGGCGATGGTGTGGTAGAAGAGGCCAGTCTCAGTGATGTGGGCTATGGTAATCATGTGGTCATCCGGCATGGATATGGTTATAAAACGTTATATGGCCACATGCTGCGTATGAAAGTGAAGGCCGGCCAGGTAGTTAAACGTGGGGATGTATTGGGATGGGTAGGCAGCACCGGTAAATCTACCGGGCCGCATTGTCACTATGAGGTGATGAAAAACGGCGAAAAGGTAGATCCGGTTTACTTCTTCTTCAACGATCTCACCCCGGAACAGTTTGATCGCATGTTAAAAATGGCCAGGTCAGGAAACCAGTCATTTGACTAACCAGGAGCCATTAGTCCTTAGCTTTTAGTAAGTTATATGTCCTGACTAATTGCACCGAACTAAAAATTCTGAGATCTAAAAAAGGAAAGCTAAAGGCGAAAAGCTTAACTTCATCTTCGTAAAAGATATTTGTCACCTCGTTTTTTACTACGATGCACCAGCTAGACCTTTTTTCGACACCTGGAATACCGCATCCTGCTGAAGCTGCGGTAACTGTGCCAGCTAAAGTAAAAGTAAAGGCAAGCAGCAAAAAAGCTGCCGTAGCACCCACCATACCTGGGAAAAAGCGGGGACGTAAATCATTGAAAGAGTTATCGGAGGACCCGGATCTGATTATGGAATTGGATAAATTGGTACTAGATAAGCAGTATTATTCGATCAGTGAGGTTGCAGCCATGTTTAAGGTGAATACTTCGCTTATCCGCTATTGGGAAAATGAGTTTGATATACTGCAACCCAAGAAGAACCGAAAAGGCGATCGACTTTTCCGGCAGGAGGACATTCAACACCTCAAATTAATTTATCATTTACTACGCGAAAGAAAATATACCATAGAAGGTGCCAAGCAAAAACTGAAAGAAGATCACAAGCTGGCTGCCCGGAATTTTGAAATGGTACAGGCTTTGCTAAAGGTACGGGGTTTCTTAACGGAACTGAAAGATCAATTATAAAAACATCATTATGCGATTGAAAACATTACTATTGGGTGGCGGCCTGTTATTCTCTTCCCTGGCATGGGCACAGAATGGAAAGGTATTGAAGGGCAAGATAGATATGAAAACACTGATGAATGATACCTCCACAACGTGGTTCTACAAGGGTGTAAACAGCTATCAGCCCAATGACAATATGCTCAATTATATTAAAACAAACCGCTCCAACTTCAATTTGGTAGTGGTAATGGGCACCTGGGACGAAACAAGTCGTGAAGTAGTGCCTGCACTCTATAAAATTATGATCACCGGCGGTAGCCCGGAAGATCAAATCCTGATGTTTGCTGCCGATCAGAAATTACAGACAGATTCTCCTGTTGACTATAAAGTGAAGAAATTGCCTACCATTATCGTTCTCAAAGACGGTAAAGAAGAAGGCCGTATTACAGGCTCTCCAAAAGAATCTGTAGAAGCTGACCTGTCCCGCATTTTGCTCAGCAGCAGCCAGAAAGCCAAGGAAAAAGAGAAGGATAAGGAGTAAATGTGCATGTTGTCTTGATCAGAATTATACTGATTCAGATGATTTATAAGATTAAAAAAGAATAGCGAAGATAGAAGCAGGCTTATGCTTTCATCTTCGCTATTCTTTTTTTGTATAATCCTGGGAAAGACAAAAAATTATGGCCGTTGATCCGTTACCGTTACATTGGTAGAGGTAGTCGGCAATTTAATGTTTCGGGCTTCCAACAGCTTTATCACTGTCAGATTCACTGTTTCCCTTAACGCCGCATACTGGGTGCCGTCAATGATATAGGTATTAAAAACGATCTGGATAACGTAAGTATCTTTCGTGAAATCGTTCAGATTCACGGTAAAGTTTTCCAGTACATTAGCATTGCTTTTCAGCGACTGTCTTATATCCTGTAAAAATCCCAACAACGCATCAGCCGGGGTATCTGTCCCCAATTCGAGCTTTAAGGCCACACGTTGTTGTGTGCGCAAAGAAAGGTTGTCGAGAATACTGTCCACCATTTTTTTATTGGGAACCGTCACAAATGTTTTCTCCAGCGTACGGATACGTGTACTACGCAAGCCTATCTTTTCTACTGCCCCCTGGTAGGAGTCCACTTTAACGTTGTCGCCTACACGGAACGGCTTGTCGAAAAAGATAATGAAAGAGCCTATCAGGTTTTCAATACTTTCTTTGGCTGCGAGTGCAAGGGCTGCCGCACCTATCCCAAGGCCGGCAATGATTTTTTCTACCAGTCCCGGGCCAAAGAGGATGCGTATAAAGGCAATAGCTCCCATGATAAACACAATGGCCTTGAAAAAATCCCGGAAGAAAATAATGAATTGATTATCGGTTTTATCTTCTGTCAGATCCGCTTTCTTTTCCAGCACAAGGGAAATGAAATCGATCAGCCGCAATACAATCCAGATTATGCTCATGCTCAGGGCCAGCTCCAGTAAGGTATCAGTTACATTCTGCAGCGTGGATTTGCCATATACGTGTACGTTCAGGATACGAGGAAAGGTGAACCTGTCGATAGTCAGCATGAAGGTGGTCAGCAACAGGAAGTACTCCAGCGGTCGCAGCAGCAGGTTTACAAAATCCTTTTCTTCGATTTGGGGAGACCAGTGTCTCACCAGCCGGAACAGGATGGCTGCCAGTCCTTTGGATACATAGCGCTTCACAATCAGCACAAATAATAATACGCCAATCAATATCAGGTAATCCTGCACGGGGTTGTCTAAAAAGACTTTGTTCAAAAACTCATTCATAAGTTACAGCTAAATAATTCTCCTGCTTTCCTGGTTAATCAATATTACACCTGGCTGGCTGCCGGTGTTAAAACTGCCATAGGTATCCTGTATACCCAGAGCCTTTGCGCCGTTAAAAGTAGCCCATTGCAGTATTTCTGCCAACGGAATTTCCGGAAAATACTGACGGATGGTTTTTATTTCTTCCCAAATAGACAAGGAGTGGTTAGAAGCCAGGCTGTCAGTGCCCAGGGTAATATTACATTGCAGCTGCCGGAGCAGCGGAATATCCGGTAAACGGTTTTCTATGTACAGATTGGCCTGCGGACAAAGGCACCACCAGGTTTCCAGGGGCTGTTGCTGCGCGAACCGTACATCCTGCTCTGTCGTAAAGGTATTGTGCACCAACAGTATTTTATTTTGGGAGAAATAAGGCAGATAAGCTTCCAGGCTATTGGTACCAGTAGGTTGGAAGCCGCTGACATCCATCCCGAACTGACGGTAAAAATTTAGAAAATCGCCGGTTTTCTGTTGAAACAGTTCATTTTCTGCTGCTGTTTCCTGGTTATGGATACACACGGGCGTGTTGGCGGGAGTGCCGGCCAATAGTTCAAACAGGGTTTGGCTCACGGAATAGGGTGCATGTGGTACAATGGAGCACTGATGGCGGGAACTGTTGATTTCCCGGAAAACTGCCAATACATCCAGGCTGTACTGGTAGCGGCTATTGGCGCCGGCATCGGCTACGCCCATACACTCTACAAAGGAGTGGTAATACATTCTGCCCTGCTGTTTTTTAACCAGGGTGGCAGTACCATTGCAGATGTCGCCAATGGCTGAAATACCAGCCTCCCACATGGCCTGCTCGGCCTGATCAATGATAGCGTTATAGTCGCCGGTGTTGTTATTCCTGGATTGCATCACCTGGGTAAGGAAGGACGGTAGCCCGGTTTTTTCCGGTATTAGCCCTTTCATGTGTGATAATTCCAGGTGACAATGTGTGTTTATGAACCCCGGGCACAAAACTCCATCCAGTTCCTGTACGGAATCCCCTGCTGCTGATTCGGCTACAATGCCCGCCACTACGCCATCTTCCTGAAGAATGAGTACTTTGCCGGGACCCAGCAGCCGGGTACCATTAAATATATCTTTTCCCTTTAATTTGATCTGTTTCAATTACCTGCTGTTTAATTAAGTTAATGGTGTTAATTTTGCAACCCGATTGGCAGTATCTTTTTCCGGTTGGGAAAGGATACTCAAAAGTCAAATATAATTATGATAGACAAACTGGAAGCTATAAAAGGTCGTTTCGAGCAGGTATCAATGGCGCTCACCAACCCGGCTGTTGTTAGTGATAACAAGAAATTTGGTCAGCTGAGCAAGGAATACCGGCAGTTGGAAAAGATCGTGAAGGCATATGACGCCTACCGTAAATTACTGGACAATATTGCATTCAACAAGGAAGTGCTGGACAGTGGTGACGATGAAATGCGCGAACTGGCGAAGGCAGAAACGGAAGAACTGCAGGAACAGAAGACTGTCCTGGAAGAGGATATCCGTAACCTGTTGATACCAAAAGATCCCCAGGATGAAAAGAATGCTATTCTTGAAATCCGTGCTGGTACCGGTGGTGATGAGGCCAGTCTTTTTGCGGGTGACTTGTTCCGTATGTATCTCCGTTTCTGTGAACTCAAGGGTTGGTCTACCAGTTTGCTGAGTGAAAACCCCGGTTCTGCCGGTGGTTACAAGGAAATTGTACTGGAAGTAAATGGTGATGATGTATATGGCACCCTGAAATTTGAATCAGGCGTACATCGTGTACAGCGTGTTCCGGCTACGGAAGCCTCCGGCCGTGTGCATACCTCTGCTGCCACAGTAGCGGTATTACCGGAAGCAGAAGAAGTGGATGTGGATGTACGTGAAGCAGATATTAAGATGGATACTTTCCGCTCCTCTGGTGCGGGTGGTCAGCACGTAAATAAAACGGAATCCGCAGTAAGGCTTACGCATATTCCTACCGGCGTGGTAGTAGAGTGTCAGGAAGGCCGCAGCCAGCACTCCAACCGTGAAATTGCGATGAAAATGTTGCGTACCCGTATCTATGAAGCAGCGGTACGTAAACATGAAGATGCAATTGCCTCCAAACGTAAGAGCCTGGTATCTACCGGTGACCGGTCTGCTAAAATACGTACCTACAACTATCCACAGGGACGAGTTACAGATCACCGTATTGGTATGACCGTATATAATATGGATGCCTTTATGAATGGTGAAATCAAAGATATGATTGATGCCCTTTCTTTTRCTGAAAACGCGGAGAAACTGAAACAGGGAAGCTAGTCTCATCAAGACTGGGTGTTGTGGAAAGATACGGGGGATATGTATTCTCTGTTATCTTTCTGCAACGACTCCGTAATTTCCCAAAATATCCTACATTTAGTTAGCGGTCTCGTGTGAATGGGGCGGCTGCACTAAAAAGCGAAAACCTTTTCTTCCCCTAAAAATCATCTCCAAATGTTAGAGCAATTAATGGACCTCGTTCGGGAACATGCACAGGGTGCTGTGGTGAACAACCCAGCCGTTCCTAATGAACAAAATGAAGCTGTTATTGGCGCAGCTACAGAATCTATTGCATCCGGTTTACAGCAGGAGCTGGCCAGTGGCAATACGGAAGGTGTACTTTCTTTACTGGGTGGTAATAGTGCTGCATCTGCCAGTAATCCGGTAGTGAGCAATATCTCCAATAACCTGGTGGGTACCCTGTTGGAGAAATTCAACATTGATAAAGGAGCAGCCACACAGCTGGCAGCTACATTGATTCCAACTGTGCTGGGCTCTCTGGCTAATAAAACCAACGATCCTGCCAATGGTAGTTTCAGCCTGGATGGTATCCTGAATTCACTCACTGGTGGCTCTGCACAGGGCATCAACCTGCAAGGCATACTGGGCAAGTTGTCCGGAGGCCTGGATAAAAACGGTGATGGACACGTAGATCTGGAAGATTTAAAGAGTCTGTTATCCAATGGCGCACAGCAGCAGCAACAGGCAAATACCGGTGGTGGTATTGGCGGAATGCTAAAAAATCTGTTGGGTTAATCTTTTTCACAGGTGCAGTTGTTTATTACTCATAGTCGTTTCAACGGTATAAGATATTGTTGCCATGTGTTAAAGACTTGCCATTTTTTTGATTTCTATTTATTTTTATTAATCAATAAGTTGTGAATATTAAATCAAGTTGGCAGCATATTTGATTACAAGTTTTTCAATTAGTTTTGTCAACGGAATTAATGCTTAAAAACCTTCATGTCTAAAATTATTATGATGAAAAATTTCAATGTTCTGGTAGCTTTGGTTTTGTCAGTAACCATGTTGTTCAGTTGTAAAACCTGGCAGAGCGCGGACAATACTAAAAAAGGTGCTGCTATAGGTGTTGGTGGTGGAGCTGCCGCTGGTGCTATAATAGGTAAAGTAGCCGGTAATACTGCCCTGGGTGCTATCATTGGTGCTGTTGTAGGTGGTGCTGGTGGTGCTTTGATTGGTAAAAAAATGGATAAACAGGCACAGGAAATAAAAACGGAAGTACCGAATGCTACTGTAGAACGTGTAGGTGAAGGTATCAACGTAACTTTTGATGCAGGTGTATTATTTGGTTTTGATAAATCAAACTTGTCAGCTGTAGCACAGGAAAACATTAAACAACTGGCTGTTGTTTTAAATAAATACCCAGATACTTATGTACGTGTGGAAGGTCATACGGACGATAAGGGTACAGATGAATACAACATGAGTTTATCTGAAAGAAGAACTAAAGCGGTGATGGCATTCCTGCAGGCGCAGGGTATTGCTGGTAGCCGTATTCAGGGTTTCTGGTATGGTAAATCACAGCCTAAAGTACCAAACGATTCTGATGCTAACCGCGCTATAAACCGCCGTTGTGAGTTCTCTATCTTTGCAAATGACAAAATGAAAAATGACGCGAAGAAAGAAGCTGGTCAACAGTAATCAAAATATTAAGAACACTTATTTCTCATAAGCAGATATAGATTCCCCCCTGTTTACAGGGGGGATTTTTATTTCTTGTCCGTGAAGAACCAGTATCTGACAATTTTAAATACCCACACACCTGCAATAGCGCCAAGGGTATCGGCCACTACATCATACATATCGAAGCTTCTTCCGATGGCCCAGTATTTTTGAATAAATTCAATGGCGAGACCATAACCGGCGGCAACAATTACCAGTAATACCAGCGTACGCGGGGAAATATATTTCTTTTGCTTATAAATGCCCAGGCTGAGAAATAATACAATGCCTCCAAACAGGCCAAAATGAACAAACTTATCGAAATGTATTTTATCCAGGAATGAGTTGGAGGGAATATCGTTTCCCGGCAGGGTACATACAACAAGGATCAGGATGATCCATATAATGGCTGGCGCAAAATACCTCAGAGCTTTCATCTTCTTAATTAAATTATTGTTATCCGGTTTCCGATTATCAGTAAAAAGGACAACAGGCTTATCGTACAATAACGTAGCCTGTTGTCCTTTTATATATAAATATGTTACGGGTGCAATTATTCACCTACCAGTGCCTGGTATGCTGCAGCATCCAGCAGGGCTTCTACATCAGCCGGGTTGTTAACGGTAACCTTCACCATCCAGCCTTCGCCATATGGATCCTGGTTTACCAGTTCTGGTGAGCCATCCAGTTCCGGATTAACTTCACTAACGGTGCCCGCGACAGGCATAAAGAGGTCAGATACTGTTTTCACTGCTTCTACTGTACCAAACACTTCTTCAGCGCCTACTGGTTTACTCAATGAGTTGATATCAACGAAAACTATATCGCCTAATTCGCGCTGTGCAAATTCAGTTATACCGATGGTAGCCACATTACCTTCTAATAAAACCCATTCGTGATCCTTTGTGTAACGCAGGTTTGACGGAAAATTCATATCAAGTTTGATTTTGAGCCGTAAAAATACAGAAAGAATTATGAATTTGGCAATTTGGAGTCATTACCATTTTAAAATAACCACCACTTTTTAATAACCCTTATCCGCACGGGCACGTCTTCCAGTGGCCTGTCGTGGCTATCAGTTTTCAGTGCGGCAATTTTATCTATCACTTCCATCCCTTTAATTACCTGACCAAATACGGTATAGTTTTGATCCAGATGGGGGCTGCCACCTTCTGTTTTATATACCCGGCGCTGATCCACCGGTATTTTGCGGCCTCCCAGTCTGGTTTTCTCCAGTTTATCCAGTTGTTCATCCGTGAATACTTTACCCTGCACAATGTAGAACTGGCAACCGGAAGAAGCTTTATCAGGCCTGTCATCCCGTGCAGCACCCAATGCGCCTTTACGGTGGTATAAGTCCAGTTGAAACTCCGGCGGGATTGTATAACCTACATCCCCATTTCCGAGCGTGTCACCGCGATGGGCATGCTTTGAATCCGGATCCCCGCCCTGTATCATAAAATTATTGATCACCCGGTGAAACAGGGTACTGTCGTAGAAATGGCTTCTGGCCAGCTTTACAAAGTTATTACGGTGTTTCGGGGTTTGATCATACAATTTAATGATCATGGTGCCGTATGGTGTAATTACTTTCACTCTTCTGTCTTTTGCAGCGGCAAAGAAAGCAAGGAACAACAAGAGGACACTGAGGGGTAATAGTTTTTTCATAAAATATCTTTATGCTTCTTCGTGATCAGCAAAGTAAGCAATAATATGTTCTTTCAGGAAGTGTTCCTGTTCCATCATTTCCATTTTAGGAACGGGTTGTAACTCTTTAAAATGAGGCCATCCGTCTTTATCGTAGCCATCTACTTCAAAGTATCCGCTCTGACTCAGAAGGGTGCATACGGCCACATGCATCAGATCCTGCTTTTGTTCTTTGGTATATTTCTTTTTAAGATTGTTTAATTCATTTACGCCGATCAGGAAAAGGATGGCTTCCATATTGGGCTTTTTACCAAACCTTTCGGTAAGCATTTCTTCTACCGGTTTCCAGCGCTGCTCAAAATCTTCCATATTGTTGTTGCTTTAAATTGTTGGTGTTTTGCCATAAGCTTGTCCCGGCAAATGTACGTTATAGGGAAAAATATTATATAAATATGCCGGGCTTTATTAATTTAGGCAGCGCCATTAAATGATTAAGTGTCCGGAAATGGCCACAGTGGCAAGTTTAACAGCATTTTAACGGCCTGTTCACATAGTGATAAGTTTTATTTGACCAGAGAATGTTTATTTTAGCACACCTGAAAAATTATTAGCATGGAAAATACATCGTCCGACATCCGGCAACTGAATGAGAAGATTCACCAGGCAAGCGCCTTCGTGGACCTGCTCACAATGGAGTTAGGTAAAGTAATTGTTGGCCAGCGTTATATGGTGGAGAGACTACTCATCGGTTTGCTGGCCCAGGGCCACGTACTGCTGGAAGGCGTACCCGGTCTGGCAAAAACCTTGTCTATCAAGTCCCTGTCATCCGCTATCAACGCTAAATTCAGCCGTATTCAGTTTACGCCTGACCTTTTACCTGCGGATGTGATAGGTACTATGATCTATAACCAGCAGAAGAACGAGTTTGTGGTGCGCAGAGGTCCCATCTTCGCCAATTTTATCCTGGCAGATGAAATCAACCGTGCTCCGGCAAAAGTGCAGAGCGCCTTGCTGGAAGCCATGCAGGAAAGACAAATCACTATCGGTGACACCACTTTCAAGCTGGACGAACCCTTCCTGGTACTGGCTACCCAGAACCCAATTGAGCAGGAAGGTACCTACACGCTGCCCGAAGCACAGGTGGATCGTTTCATGTTGAAAGTAGTGATCGGTTACCCTACCAAAGAAGAGGAAAAACTGATTATCCGTCAAAACCTGAATCCGGAAGCCATGGCTCCTATCCGCCCCATCATACAGCCTTCCGATATCATGGAAGCCCGTAAGCTGGTAAGAGAAGTATATATGGATGAGAAAATTGAAAAATATATTCTCGATATCGTTTTTGCTACCCGTAATCCGGAAGAGTATAAACTGAACAAGCTGAAGCCATTGATCGCTTACGGAGGTTCTCCGAGAGCCAGCATCAACCTGGCCTGGGCTGCTAAAGCATATGCTTTCATGAAACGCCGTGGTTATGTAATTCCGGAAGATGTACGTAATGTATGCTTTGACGTAATGCGTCACCGCGTAGGCTTAACCTATGAGGCGGAAGCAGAAAACGTAACCAGCGAAAACATACTGAGCGAGATACTGAACGCTGTAGAAGTACCATAGTAGCTATTGGCTGTTAGCAGTTAGCTTTTAGTGTAATTCTTAATTTGTAATTCGTAATTTCTCATGTTGGATACGGCTGAAATATTAAAGAAGGTAAGACAAATAGAAATAAAGACRAAAGGGCTTACCAACCACATTTTTGCGGGCGAATATCATAGCGCCTTCAAAGGACGTGGTATGTCATTCAGCGAAGTGAGAGATTATCATTTTGGAGATGATGTAAGGTCTATCGACTGGAATGTAACAGCACGATTCAACCACCCTTTTGTGAAGGTTTTTGAAGAAGAAAGAGAGCTGACCGTGATGTTACTGGTGGATATGAGTGAAAGCTCTTCCTTTGGTACCAAAAAGCAGGATAAACGTGATCTGATCACGGAACTGTGCGCCGTTCTCGCTTTTTCTGCCATCAAAAATAATGATAAGGTAGGTGTTATCTTTTTCAGTGATGGAATGGAGAAATATATCCCGCCTAAAAAAGGTAAATCACATATCCTGTTCATTATCCGTGAACTACTATCGTTTACGCCTAAACGTAAAGGAACCAACATACAGGAAACCCTGCGTTTCTTTAACAATGCTACAAAGAAACGCAGCATCGTTTTTATGTTGAGTGACTTTCTTTCCGGCAATTACCAGGATGCGCTTAACATCGCCGCCAAACGGCATGACGTGGTAGGAATACAGGTATACGACCAGCGGGATAAAGACCTGCCACCAGTGGGGTTAATACAGGTGGCAGATGCAGAAACCGGTGCTAACCAATGGATAGATACTACCGACCGCCGGGTGCGCCAGTATTATGAGCAACAATTCCTGCAGCATTCACAATACTGCAAAAATGCGTTTATGAAAAGTGGTGCCGAACTGGTAAGTGTACGCACAGATGAAGACTATGTGAAAGCATTACAAACATTTTTCCTCAAGAGGGCCTAAGTTATAATGGAGCGCAAATTGAACATGTATAAACAACAAGTTATAAGACGTATATTTTTATGTTGCTTACTGGGGTTGTTATATCCTTTTAGCCTGCTGGCACAGCAGGCGGTAGACGTGACGGCTAAAGCAGATACCAACAGTATCAGGATTGGTGAGCAGATAAAACTGCAGCTTACCGCCAAGCTCACGCCGGCACAGTTTAAGGACGCCAACTTTAAAATACTGTTCCCGGTACTACCGGATTCCCTGGATCATTTTGAGGTAGTTGCCCGTACTTCTCTGGATACACTGGTCAACCAGGATCAGCACATTCTTCACCAAACATTTACACTCACCAGTTTTGACTCCGGCCATTGGGAAATTCCTCCTATGCGGTTCGAAGTATTCGCTGGTGCCAATACCAATCCCGATTCGGCGTTTACACTGCCGGTAGGGATAGACGTAAATACGGTGGCTGTAGATACTACCAAAGCCTTTAAACCCATCAAAGCGGTGCAATCAGTGCCCTGGAATATCTGGGATTACTGGCTGTATATCGCCATCGGTATCACGATTGTATTAATAGCAATAGGTATCTGGTGGTATCTCCGTACAAGACCTAAGAAAGAAAAGGTAATTAATATCCCTACTGTTTCCCCGTACGAAATTGCGGCCCAGGAACTGAAGGCACTGAAAGAAGAAAAGTTGTGGCAGCAAGGTGATATTAAACAATATTATACCCGGTTAACAGATATTCTGCGTACTTACTTTGAGCATCAGTTCAGCATTGCTGCGCTGGAACAAACAAGTGAGGAATTGCTGCAGAATATTAAACCGGTTACGAAGCTGAATCAGCAAAGAGATAAGCTGCGTAGCCTGCTGGCTATTGCCGATCTGGCGAAGTTTGCCAAATTACAGCCTACGGCAGAAGAGCATGAAGAGTGTATGCGCAAGGCAGAAGAAATTCTGGAGTGGACCAAACCCAAAGCTGGGGCACCCGCAGAAGAAGCCGGCGCGGAAGGTGAGAAACAACAAGCATAAAGCCAGAATGGATCTTAATTAGAAAATTGATGGATTTTTCAACGTGGAAAAATATTGAATTTGCCTACCCGGTTTTCCTGTGGCTATTGCTGCTGGTACCGGTGCTGATATACTGGTACTTCGCCCGCCGCAAGGGCCGGCAGAGTGTGATGATGATTTCTTCCCTGGAAGGATTAAAAGGATTACCGGTATCCTGGAAGGTGCGTTTCAGGCCATTATTACTGGTGTTGCGCCTGTTGGCGGTCATCGCACTGATTGTGGCGCTGGCCCGTCCGCAAACCTCCAATACCTCTGAAAGCATAGATAGTGAAGGAATCGATATCGTAATGGCTATAGACATCTCCGGTAGTATGTTGGCAGAAGATCTGCAGCCAAACCGTATGGAGGCTGCTAAAAAAGTGGCCACCGACTTTGTGGATAAACGCATCAGCGACCGTATTGGCCTGGTGGTGTTTTCCGGCGAAAGCTTTACGCAATGCCCTATTACCACTGATCATGCAGTATTGAAAAACCAGATCATGCAGGTGAAAAGCGGCATGTTACAGGACGGTACTGCCATTGGTATGGGCCTGGCTACTTCAGTAGACCGCCTGCGCAACAGTCATGCTAAAAGCAAGGTAATCATCCTGCTTACAGATGGGGTGAACAACACCGGCCTGATAGATCCACTCACTGCACTGGATATCGCCAAGGCATTTAAAATCCGGGTATATACCATTGGGGTAGGTACTATCGGCAAAGCGCCGTTTCCTATGCCTATGGCGGATGGTAGCGTGCAAATGGTGATGCAGGACGTGCAGATCGATGAGCCGCTGATGAAAAAGATTTCCAAAGAAACAGGTGGAAAATATTTCCGTGCTACCAATACCAATGATCTGAAAAGCATTTATAATGAAATTGATCAGCTGGAGAAGACCAAGGTAGAAATTACCTCTTACAAACGCTTCGCAGAGCATTTCTTCCTCCTGGCTATGATCGCACTGGGATGTATATTACTGGAAGTAGTACTGCGTTACAGTCTGTTCAAAAGTCTGCCCTAAGAGGCGGAAAGCATAAAGTATAAAGCAAAAAGCTATTGGGGCAAATGTATAAACCGCCTCAATAGCTTTTTGCTTTCCGCTTTATCCGTACCTTTGGTACTCTTATAAAATATCAGAAACTATTGCAAGCAACAGTATATAAATCAACGGGAAGCTGGTATGTGGTAAAAACTACCACAGGTGAAACATTTCAGGCAAGAATGAAAGGTATTTTCAAGAAAGATGAAGATATTACTTCCACCAACCCTATTGCGGTGGGCGATACAGTGGAAATAGTGCCGGACGACAGCGATGCGAATGCCAAAAATGCCATGATAACGGAAATCGGTCCCCGCAAGAATTATATTGTGCGCAGCTCCCCTCATGGGAAAAACAAAAAACATATTGTAGCTGCTAATATGGATCAGGCAATGCTGATCTGTACTGTAAAGGAGCCACGTACCTCACAGGGCTTTATAGACCGCTTCCTGGTAACTGCCGCAGCCTATCACATTCCGGTGATACTGGTGTTCAACAAAAAAGATATTTATAAAGAAAAAGAAACAGAGAAGTATGATGAACTGGAGGAACTATACGGCAGTATTGGTTACCAGGTTTTATTGATCTCTGCTTCCAAAGGCGATAGTGTAGATGAAGTAAGAGCATTGCTGAAAGATAAAACCACCCTGATGGCCGGACATTCCGGTGTAGGGAAATCCTCTCTGATCAATGTACTGATGCCGGGTCTGGACCTCAGAACCAAAGCCGTGAGCGGCTGGAGCGGTAAAGGACTACACACTACTACATCTGCTGAAATGTATGACCTGCCATTTGGTGGATGCCTGATAGATACCCCCGGAGTGAGGGAATTTGGTATTGTAGACATTCCCAAGCCGGAATTATCCCACTATTTTCTGGAAATGCAACCCTATATTACCCAGTGTCAGTTTAACAACTGTTTGCATATCAACGAACCCGGCTGTGCGGTGAAAGTCGCCGTAGAGGAAGGGCATATCGATGTAGACAGGTATGTTAGCTATGCTACCATCCTGGAAACAATACAGGAAGAACAGTACTGATCAGCCTTTCTTTGGTTTACCTAATTCGTCCAGCACTTTTTCAGCGCCCCAGTTACGTCTGGGCTGTGGACAACCTTTCTTTTGAGTACGACAGGCAGCTAACAGGATAACAGCCAGCAATAAGACAATGGAGACGGTTTTACGCATGAGTAATTTTTTAAAATAAACGGCTCATTTGTTTACCCGCCTTGCGGTTACTTTGCTTGATATCTTTCGTGTAGTAATTGGAAGAGGGGCATCCTGTTTTCTGCGATGAACAGCCGGTAAACAGGATGCTGCCCAATATGAGCAGGCACAAAATAGATTTCATAGGAGGGTATTTGCCTGCAATATAACCTTTTTCTGTAACATGAACCGGTTATGGTTCTTTTACTTCTTCTGCCTCCTGATACCAGGATGCGTACATGTTATAGTTCTTGGAAATACGGTTTATTTCTCCCTTAATCAGGGCCATATCAATATCTTTTACTTTTTTGGCAGGCACCCCGGCATAAATAGTACCTGGTTCCACATTGGTGCCGGCGAGTACCACCGCACCAGCAGCAATAATGCTATTGCTGCTGATATGGGCATTATCCATTACAATAGCTCCCATTCCGATCAACACATCATTATCAATTGTACAGCCATGCAGAATGGCATTGTGGCCAATAGACACATTATTACCTACAATGGTTTTTGACTTCTGGTAGGTACAATGGATCACTGCACCATCCTGTACATTCACATTTTCGCCCAGACGTATACTGTTTACATCGCCGCGAACAACTGCATTGAACCATACCGTGCAGCCTTTTCCCATTACTACATCCCCTACTATAGTAGCATTGGGGGCAATGTAACAGTCTTCTGGAATTTGAGGAGTAATTCCCTTTAGTGGAATAATGTGCGCCATAATAATGTGTTTTAATGCTTATTTTACAAATATAACAATTACTAATTAGCAGTTGTTTTCTAACTTCGCAAAGAACAGAGCAGTTAGTGATATGAACAACAGGCAACTTTTTTTGCAGCACGTAGCGCAAACTTCTGATGCTCCTCTGGCATTGGAAATAGTGAAGGCGGAAGGCATGTATATGTGGGATGTAAATGGCAAGCGGTATCTCGACCTCATTGCCGGTATTAGTGTATGCAACGTAGGACATTGCCATCCGGCAGTAGTAAAGGCAATACAGGAACAGGCGCAGCAATATATGCACCTGCTGGTATATGGAGAATTTGTACAATCGCCACAGGTGGCTTTCGCCACACTGCTCACACAACATCTTCCGGAACAGCTGGACTGTGTATATTTCACCAATTCAGGTGCAGAAGCTGTAGAAGGCGCCATGAAGCTGGCTAAACGTTTTACCGGCAGAACAGAAATCGCTGCTTTTAATCGTAGCTACCACGGGTCTACACAGGGCGCCCTTAGTATCCTGGGAGATGAATACTGGCGTAATGCCTACCGGCCTTTGTTGCCAGGCATTCAACACCTGGAGTATAATAATTTTGATTCGCTGGAACTGATTACACATAATACCGCAGCGGTTATTGCAGAAACGGTACAGGCAGAAGGCGGTGTAAATTTACCACAACGGGAATGGCTACACGCACTTCGTGCTAAATGTACTGCCACCGGAGCATTATTGATATTAGATGAAATTCAGTGCGGATTTGGGAGAAATGGTACGCTGTGGGCATTTGAACAATTCGGTATCATACCGGATGTTTTATTACTGGGCAAGGCGTTAGGCGGTGGTATGCCTTTAGGTGCTTTCATCGCCTCCCGCGAAGTTATGTGGACATTAACCAACAACCCCGTGCTGGGCCATATTACTACGTTTGGTGGTCACCCGGTAAATTGTGCTGCTGGGCGTGCAGGCTTCCAGGCCTTACTGGATCTGGATTTGCTGAAAGATGTGAAAGCAAAGGAGCAGTTGTTTCTCCAGCAGCTGAAACACCCTGCTATTAAATCTGTCCGGTCTCTTGGATTGATGATAGCAGTAGAATTTGAAAGCTTCCCTGTCAATAAAAAAATCATTGATTATTGTATCGCAAATGGGATGGTAACCGACTGGTTCCTGTTTGCCGCAGAATGTATGCGCATTGTGCCACCTCTCATTATTACACCAGCGGAAATTGAATGGGCCTGCAAACTGATCTGCGAAGCAGCTGATACGGTCTGATAAATAACCATGGGATTAAAAGGTAGTGATCGTTGCTATTTGAGGATGGATGGACGTGGCGGAAAAGGAGTTTCTATGGAGGAGAAATCGTTGGCGGTATACAACTTCATGAGCAATGCAGATAATATCAGCGGATCTATCCCGTTTTTTTGAGAGGATAAGTTGCTGGAATTGCGCCAGGTCATTGATTTATATACCAGAATGCCTATATCAGGAGAGAAGAAATAACAACTGCCACCATCTTGTATTTCCGTGTTCAGTAATAGTTTGAACACCCGGAAGTGATGATCGTTTAATGTGAACGTAGTATCTCTGTTCAGCGTTAAAAGTTTACTTTTCTCCTCCTTCTCTCTATACGTGAAACGTTGATAACTGCTATCGAATGAAATGACGAAAGTGTATTGGTCATTTTGATAGGTATATTCACTATTGCTGCCCCTGGTGGATTTGCTGACCAGGAAGCTGTCTATGTGCAGGCTTTCTTTGTGAACTTTCAGGAAGATATCCTGTCTTAACGTATTTCTATAAGCACCTATTCTTTCATTCCATGTTTTTATTTGCCGTTCTTTCATTTTTTTCTGAACATAAGAGCAGGAGCTGATCGCAGGTACAGCAAATACTTCATGTATCACGAATTCAGCCGGCTTAAAGATAGGGTAACACTTTTAGCAAATAGCTCTATGGCATCTTTTTCGAGTAAAGACAGGTAGTAATAGTACTTGCCTTGTGCCGTCATTTCATGTAAGTTATTGTTGTATTTAAATCGTCCGCGATAAAACTGGTCGAGGGTCCCGCTGTCAGTTGTCTTTTCAGGATGGATCGTGAAGTTGGTAATGGTTGCCTGATGAAACTCTACAATGATTTTGAAGTCATCATTGGTGAATCTTAATTGTAGCTTTTTATCTGTAGGATCCAACTGTATTTTGATGCATTGAAAATCATTATGCAGATCATAAGGATGGCCATCTATTTCCCCCACCATGATACTTTCAAACAGCGGTGTATGTGTTACATCTTTCATGAGCAAACAATTAAAACTGTAGTTTGAAGCTGCCGAATACGCCGAAACGCTTGTTGGCAGGTTCGCCCGGCGTTACATCCGGTGTTACTCTCCAGATAAAGTCTACCCGCAGGAATTTAAAAATATTTTCTATACCGGTACCCAATTCCAGATAGGGATTGCCCTGTAAGGTTTTGAATGGATAGCCGTTGTTAAGGTTCAGTTGTTTGTTGGACTCAGATAAAGAGCCGATAACGCCTTTCGCTGTCCAGAACTGGCGCCATTTTAATTTTTTGATTAATGGAATGTAACCGAATACACCATTACCGATGGTATGCTCTACGTTGAATCCTACGTATTGATCACTGATGAATTCAAAGCGGTTCATCATGTTAAAGGCGTATTTGTTATAATAGTAAATTTCATTACCAGGGTGCACTTCCAGGGAAGTGTAAGGGACGGTACCAAAAATTTTACCACCAAATACATTATAGTAAATAGATCCGAAAGGTGGCAGTTTAACGTAGTCGGATACACTGAGTGATGCACGCTGGTATTTCTGACCGCTGTTAGCGATGCCAGGTATGCCTGCTGCAAGTTTTAACTCTGCAATTGGATATTTACTACCTAAACTGATACGGTAGTAATTCCCTTCCAGGAATTGCTCATGGAAGGCGTAGCGGAATTTCACTTCTATTTCCATACTGGTCAGCGGATCCCGGTTGTTGGGCTCCTTTGGATAGTATGCAGCTGTGGGTAGTGGTTCGTATGGCCTTACCTGTTTGTGTACCAGGTTTATCTGATGAGAAAAACCGCTGTAGTATTCCTTGAAGAATTCTACCCGTTTTTCATCTACCATCAAAAACTTCTGTGGCACTCCCCCCTTGCGTATGGCCAGGGTGAAAATATTATCTGTCCCTACTTCATCATAATAGTGGGTACCATTATCCAGATCTTTTGTATAGGCTGCATAGATGTAGGTACGTGGATGCCTTTTCAGCAGCCATAAAGCAGACATCTTTCCTTTGTATACGTGATCTTTGAAGCCATAGGCCAGATAGCCATATAAGTAGAGATCTTTATTGAATTTAGGGGTAGTACCCAGGTCCATTCTTAAGCGGAATCCTTCCAGCCTGTTTTGTGAAAACAGGTAATAGTAAGGACCAAACTCAATGGGTCCAACTGGTTTATACCCGGTGGCCAGGAAGCGGATAGTATTGGAATACGTTCTGAACAGCGGCATTTTCTGAAGGGTATCCACCATTTTGTAAATGCCTTCTTCATTTTTGCTGAGGTCTTCCGGACGGTTATCCATCCAGAAAGAGTCTTTCCGGATGCGTGCACTGTCCATTACCACTACAGGTTCGGGATACTTTTTATCACTGAAAATGTTGGTGGCAGCGGTATCGTTTGTGATGACATTATCATAGCTCGTTGTTTTGCGGCCAATAAAATCAAACGTCTTCCCCGGCCTTGGGCTGGGTGCCCAGAAGTCGGCCACAAATTTATCTTTATACAGGAACCAGGAACTATCTTTTAGTTGCCGGAATTCCTGTACCATGCTGATTTTATGAACGAAGTTGATATTGGCATCGCGGGGAACAGATAAGGTTGTTTTCTGAACAGCGTAGGTAGTATCATGTACCCAGAGATCACCGATAAAGGTGTTTTCTCCTTTTCGTTTGGGCGTAAAGTTTAGTTTAATAAACCGTTGTCCGTTGATGTATTGTGTATCTGCAATGGAGTAGTCGTAATAGAAGGCACCGTTATGATGTATCGGGCTTACAAATTGCTTATCGAATACTGGAATGAAGTTATCGTACACGTTTACATTCTGGTACATTCCTCCCAGGAATTTTGTCACGCTCTCATTGTCGATACCAGAGGTACGGGCGGCTTTAATTACTTCTTTTGTCTTGCGGGGGCTCGACTGGAAATAATAATCCGACAATGTTTCGGTGAGGAAAATGGGTAGGAAGGGTTTGTCTTCCGAGGTACTGTCTATGTTATCAAAAATAAACGCGAACGGTTTGGTGAAGCGGTTCCTGCCGAGTTTCTCTTTATTGAGATTCTTCATGTCCAGCTCCAGTTTATTATACACCTCGTATTTATAATTATCGAGGCGGTTATAATTGTTCTCCGGTTTATGTTTAATAATTTGTTTGAGCAGAATCAGGGCCCAGTTTACGTTGGCTTTTATTTCATATGTTTTCAGTGAAACATCTGAGCGGGTGACTTCAAAATTGATCGTCTGTTCTTTCAGGTCTTTATGTACGGGGAGTTTCAGGATGTTATATCCCATTACCCTTACCAGCAATGAATCTGATGGGATAACATTTAGTTCGAACAGGTATTTACCTTCCGCGTTGCTAACCATACCGGTTTGGGTATGTACGAACTGAAGAGTGGCGAAGGGGATGATTTCCTGTGAGTGCGCGTCCCTGACCACTCCACTAACCTTGTACTGCTGCGCCATCAAACCCGAACACCAAACGCTTACGCCGATGATTATTGCTAATATTCTTTTCCAGCCAACCATATCTGACAACAATATTATATTATTTATCTCTATTCTACGCAGACGGTATCCTTTAGGTAACGCAGTTATAACAAAAAATTATATTTTAAGATTCAAATATTTCTATTAGCTTTGTAATGCAAAGTACTTTTCTGTATGACAGACCAACAACATCTGCAAGCATTAACTGACATTAAGCGCCTCATGGAACGGAGCAGCCGTTTCATTTCGCTGAGTGGCTTAAGTGGAATATCTGCCGGCATCAGCGGGCTGATTGGAGCGTTTATAGCACATAACTGGCTGGTAGCATATTATACCAGGTGGGAAAGCACTGGAGCCTACAATGATGCAGATTACAGGATATTAAAGTATCGCTTAATCGCTCTGGGATTGGCTGTAATGGCAGCAGCGCTGGCGGGAGGAACTTTTTTTACCTGGCGTAAGGCGAGGCAGAATAATTTGCCGATCTGGGATTTAACCGCGCGGAAAGTGCTGATTAACACGGCTATTCCTTTGGCAGCAGGTGGTGCTTTTATTGCGGGACTGTTATATAATCACCTGGAAGGGCTGGTAGCCCCTACCTGCCTGGTATTTTATGGGTTAGCCATTATAAATGCCAGCAAATATACCCTGCCCGATGTGAAGTACCTGGGTATATGTGAAACGATCCTCGGTATACTTAATCTTTTCTATTTGCGTAAAGGCCTTTATTTTTGGGCAGTAGGTTTTGGTCTGTTACACATCATTTACGGTGCATTGATGTGGTGGAAATATGAACGGAAAAGGACTATTTAATCAATAGCATGAACCCGATAGGTAATTTAAACAAGATATTCGAGAGCCGTATACGCCTGGGCGTGATGAGTATATTGATGGTGAACGAGGAAGTTAATTTCAATGACCTCAAGCAAATGCTGGAAGTAACAGACGGTAATCTGGCTTCTCACCTCAATACATTGGAAGAAAATGGCTATCTGAAAGTGCATAAGGGCTTTATTGGCCGCAAAACCAATACGACCTATGCTATTACCGCTGCTGGTGAGAAGGCCTTTAAAGGGCATCTTGCGGCCCTGGAGCACATGATAAAATTCACTAAATAAATTTTTTTTGCCTTTTTACTTTGAAATACAAAGTGCTTTTTAAAAAATAAAAACATGGAACCTTCAACTAATGAACCACTTTCTTTCTTTGACCGGTACGCCTACGCCCTTAAAGCAGGCATTATTGTAATACTGATACTGGTATTGCTGATACCTGCCAACATGATTCAAAACCTCATATGGGAGCGCCGCGACAGACAGGAGGAAGCTTCCAAAGAAGTCAGCAGCCGCTGGGGAAATGAACAGAACATCACAGGTCCGGTGCTGGCCATTCCCTATAAATCCACTTCGGGAAACGCAGCCAGTTATGTTTACCTGTTACCGGAAAATCTTAAAATCAACGGGGAACTCTTACCAGAAAAATTACAAAGAGGTATTTTCAATGTCGCAGTGTACAACGCCAAACTGCAACTGAGTGGCGCTTTTAACAGAGACGCAATAGCATCTCTAAACATCTCTCCTTCCGCCTTAGATTGGGAACATGCGTCATTACTCATTGGCATCAGCGATCTCCACGGCATTGATAACCAGGTACAAATGATGTGGAATGGTAAGAACTACCTTTTTAACCCGGGTGTGGTCAGCAGTGATCTGTTTAACAGCGGTATTCAGTCACCGTTGGCCATCATACCAGGAGACACCAGCG
The DNA here is from genome assembly GCF_052114225.1 of Chitinophaga sp. RAB17. Classification (NCBI taxonomy): domain Bacteria; kingdom Pseudomonadati; phylum Bacteroidota; class Chitinophagia; order Chitinophagales; family Chitinophagaceae; genus Chitinophaga; species Chitinophaga sp. RAB17. The sequence goes on from NZ_JBFREI010000002.1 coordinate 343,235, forward strand.
CATTGAGTGGCAATTTCTCCTTGGAGCTGGGCGTAAAAGGCTCCGGCAGGATTAGCTTCTCCCCCATTGGCAAAACCACTACCGTAGCCATCAACTCCAGCTGGCCCAACCCCAGCTTTGATGAGGCCTTTCCTCCTAAAACCAGGCGGGTAGACGATAAAGGCTTTGCCGCTTCCTGGCAGGTACAGCACCTGAACCGCAGCTATCCCCAAAGCTGGGAAGGAAAAAAATTTAATATCCACTCGGCCGACTTCGGTATCAAATTATTTATGCCTGCTGAAAGCCACCAGATGTCTATGCGTGCCGTGAAATACGCCATCATGATCATCGGACTTACCTTCTTTGTATTTTATTTTATTGAATTATCACAGCGCCGCGCCCTTCATCCAATACAGTATGCCCTGATCGGGTTAGCCCTTTGTATTTTTTATACCCTGCTCATATCTATTTCAGAACAAATTAACTTTATTATGGCTTACATTATTGCCAGTGTACTCACGATAGGTCTGATTATTGCATATACGGCTGCTGCCTTTAAAAGCATCCGTATCGCTGCAGGCATAGGAGCCACACTTACACTGATTTACGGATTTATTTATGTAATCATCAGTGCTGAAGACCAGGCACTGCTGATGGGAAGCTTAGGACTCTTTATTATCCTGGCCCTGATCATGTACTTCAGTACCACCATCAAATGGGATAAGTTAGGACATAAAAACACCACTATTACTCAATAAAAACGAACATGGGAAATTCTTATATCAGCAAACGGTTAGCCAGCTTCGGATACGCATTCAATGGCATTGGCGCCTTCCTGCGCAGTGAGCCGCATGCACGTATCCACGCAATCGCTACCCTCGTTGTAGTGGCCGCCGGTTGCTGGTATAAAATAGCAACGCCGGAATGGATTTGGATCATCCTGGCAACAGCATTGGTTTGGACAACGGAAATGCTGAATACGGTCGTTGAAAAAATAATGGATCACCTTTCACCACAACTACATCCCAAAGTAAAATTCATCAAAGATGTAGCTGCGGGCGCAGTGCTAATAGCCGCTATAGCAGCAGCTATTATCGGGGCTGTCATATTTATTCCCTATATGTTTAAAACCATCTAACATCATAACCATATGCAATTGAAAAGAACCATCCGTTTAGTACAACACCGTATCAGCCGCTCCCGGCCTCAATATACACTGTATGCCTCTGTCCTGTTCAGTCTGGCGTTGCTCTTATGTCGTGTCATCCATACCGGCAGTAACCTGCGTGTTTCCCTGATATGGAACCTTTTCCTGGCTTATGTGCCTTTTGCCATTACCCGCTGGATGGAGAAGCATCCGGAGCAGATAAAGAACCGTTACAACTGGTACGGTTGCTTTATTTGCTGGCTGCTGTTTATTCCCAATGCGCCTTATATACTTACAGATCTCTTCCACCTCTTTGACGGAGGAGTGCCTCTATGGTTTGATCTGTTTGTAATTTTTTCCTTCGCCTGGAATGGTATGATGCTGGGATATATTTCTATTCGCAGTATGGAAAATATGTGGAGCCAACGGCATTCCCGCTGGCCGGCCTGGTTATTCACTTTCCCCGTGATGTTCCTTTGTGGAATGGGCGTTTATATTGGCAGATTCTTAAGATATAACAGCTGGGATATTGTGAAAGATCCGCTTACCCTGCTGGGTGATATGAGAGATATCGTGTTGCATCCCTGGGAAAACCGCAGTGCCTGGGCTTTTACAATATGCATGGGCGTCTTCCTGAGCCTGATGTATCCATTGGTAAAGAAACAACATAGCTGATCAGTATTTCATAAAAAGGAAAAGGGAGAACATGTTCTGTTCTCCCTTTTCTATTAATAGATAAAAATCCGCGTTTAGAAATCTACTCCCATTCCAAAGTACCATATCGGGCTGCCTCTGAAAAATGCCACTGCAGGCCAGCCTGCATCTGCACGGAGGAAGTAGCCGGCAATAGTGGTACGGGCACCGAAGCCATACCCACCTACAAACGGACCAAGGAATCCTTCTTTAATACGGGTAGTGATGCCAGAAGTAGGATTGGTATAATTGGTATAATTAGCATCTTTAAAGCTCAGCTTTTTGTTCCATGCAGTACCGATGTCAATAAAGGAGGTTACCTGGAAATTACGCAGGAAAGCAGAGTTGATAGGCTTATCTATAAATGTGGCGAATACCGGCAAACGGAGCTCTGTATTTAATACCATTGCATTGTTACCATTCCTCGCATTTTGTTTGTAACCACGCAGATTTTCAGTCAAAGTCTGGAAAGCATAGTTCACACTCATATCTACCGGGTTATTGGTATTGATCTGTGGATTTAACCAGTTATCTACACCACCCAGGTAATACAGCAGCTTACGTGTTCCCCACGACATATCCATGGCGAAGCGGGTAGCCCAGATGAAGTTGCGGTAAATCTTTTCATAGTGACGGATATCTATCCCCATGTTATAGGTAAACCTGCCCTGAGCAGCGGCAGAAGTAGCCGGGTTGAACAGCTCATTCAAACCATTATTGGTTAACTGCGCGTTGGTTTCTCCATAAATTTTATAGCGGGTACCATTCCATATATTAATAGCCGGGTTAATGGTATTGTCATACACATATTCCAGGCGCATTAATGCATACGTTTCTTTGCGATCTTTAAATAACAAAGGTGGTTTATCAGTAGCCTGTACTACTAGCTTATCGGTACGTATGCCTGCCGATAAACGAATGCTTCTTACCTGGTCAAACGGATAACGTATTTCTCCCTGGTAAATATTGGTAATAAACTTAGTAGGTCCGGAAGCGGTAAGGTTGCCGGTTGAATCATAAAAGTTTAATGCGGAGTTCTTATCCACTTTACGGTAGTACGTAAACTTATAGTCAAACCGCTTTTTCAGATAACTGGCGTTGAAGAAATATTCAGATCCTTGCAGGGAAGACGGAATACGGAAGCCACCATTGAATTTCAGGTCTTCAAACAGATCACTTACCCCAATCTTGATTAATCCGTTCACAGGATCCGTGAGGCGTATAGGGGCCTGCGGCTGACCGGTGAAAGGCTGGTATTTGTTAATCAGTACAGAGTTATCCAATTGCAGGATCAGGTAATCAGAAGCAAACTTGTATTTGTATGGGAACAGCTTAGACTTCTTCAGTATTTGTTCGTCCTCTCTTTTCTTCTCGAACAGTGCAGGGCCTTTAGCCTCACCAGTAGCGGTGCTGTCGGCCGGTTCATTGCCAAATTCATTCTGGAAGAAGTTAGTATGTGTAGTGGTGTCTTTTAATGGCGCCTGATAAGTGGGCAGTCCCAAACGGAGACTATCGTTATGCATCTGTGCGCGTCTGAAGTTGGTAGCACGGGCGGTGATGTTTCTTTTCTTCAGTACCACCGTATCTACTTTCAGCTTCATCAGGCGTTTGATATCGGCATATTGTACCACTTCAGATACTTCTCCCTTTTCACCGGTAATCCGGGATTCCTGTATACCATAGGGGTAGTTGGAAATAGGGAAAGTATAGGTAGAATCTTTAGTGAGCGCCACTGCTTCAATAGAATCCGGCGCTGTGGCGCCATAGGCCGCCAGTGCGGAGTCCAGTTCTTCCGGTTCAGGGTTATGCAAAATTTCCGAACCTACATAAAACAGGGAATCCACGCCATCGGCCTGGGATTTAAAGAACCCGGCATAACGGTTACGGATACCGTTGGCATCGGATACAAAGGTGAAGTGGGTAGTGTTGTACTGCATCGGCAGTTTGGCGTTACCATACTGGAGATCAGTTAACTGGGTGATCTGCTTTTCAGAGCTCTTGTTCCAGTTGTCTACCATAAAAATATTGAAAGGCCTGTTCATCAGCGAAGTATCTGTACCTCTTCCTTTGGGCGAAGGCCTGTTGGAAGAATAGAGAATACCGCTTTTGCCGGGGAATGCAGCAAAGGAAGGATCCAGGTCATCATATACGTCATTGGTGATCTGGTCTGTTTTGGAATTGCTGATATTATAAGTGAAAATATCGGTGTGGCCATTTTTTACGGCAGACAGTAACAGGGTATTTTCCTGTACCGGCATGTATTTAAAGTCGATTACCCGGTCGAACTGATTCAGTTCCTGCCGTATAGTCGTACGGGTAATCAGGTCATAGATCATCAGTTTGGTTTTGCCTTCATGCTCATATACCACGGCGAGACGGTTACCTTTAGTATTCCAGGCCAGCTGCGGATAGTTAGGATCTACCTGGTTGGCCAGTTGCATTACGCCGCTACGCAGCAGTACCTTGGGTTTGTTCCATCCCAGCTGTATCTGCACACGGTATACGCCTTTTTTAAACTCCACTACTGCATAAGAGTTATTCTTAGGGTTTGGATTGAAACGATAGTATTCTGACTTGGGAGTTATTTCCTGGGCTACAATAGTGCGGCCTTTGGCGGATGTTTTTCTCCTGCGGTTATCTTCCTGGAATCGTTTCTGATAAAATACGAAGAAATCTTTAGTTGCTTTTTTAGGAGTTTGGTTCAATACCTGTTCAAATCCTTTTTTCAGTCCGCGGTTAATACGGGTAATGTACATGAGGTACGGCACGGCATCTTTGCCATACTTACTTTCCACATAATACCAGAAAGCCTGACCTGCCAGGAAGGTATGATCATAGGCCAGTGCATTAAAGTTGCTGTATTTGCCGGACATAAGGATCAGTTTCAGTTCCTCATCCTGTTCGGCGGTCCAGTTTTCGGCAGCATATCCTATAAACCCATCTGTAAACCATTTAGGGAAATCTATAAGGGCGGCGTTACCGGCAAATTCGCCGATATCTTCCCCAAAAAGCAATGTTTCCAGCATAATACGGGCAATACCCTGTCTTATCTGCCGGCGGAGGTGCTCATGGTTGCCATCAAAGTAAACGATCATCTTGTTCCCTACCAGCTTTGTTACTCCCCCTGTATTCTGCCACTCTACGCCAATACCGATATTGGACTGCTTCATTTCCCCGAAGGAGTTGTAAACCACAATATTAATGCGCTGTCTGGGGTTGCTCTCCATGAACTGTTCCAGCTGAGGTAATTCCTTTTCGGCTACCTGGGCGGCATATTTACCAAGTTCAAGTCCATTCTGGCTGAAATAGGTATTAAAATGACGGCTTTGATAGTATCTCCACTTAAAGTTCTTGAACTGCACTCGATTTTGGCCGAATTCTACTGTATTGGTCTGGGCTTGCGATACTATCGTTCCAAGTAATAGGGTACCGTGGAATAATAACCGGGTAATAAATCTGTTCATACAGAAAGTATTGATAATATTGTGATCTGTTTTAAAATTAGCCTAAAAAAATCGGGTAACAATGATTGAAATACAACAATTCACTTTTGGTCCATTACAAGAAAACACCTTCCTGCTTATTAACGGTAAAAAGGAATGTATAATTATAGACCCGGGATGTTATTTTCAGGACGAAAGAAAAGAATTATTACAATATATACAAACACACGGGTTAAATGTTATAAGATTATTGAATACGCACTGTCACTTTGATCATATTTTTGGTAATAAACTCGTATCAGATACGTATAAAGTGCGTCCGGAGTTTCATGAGCTGGAACAGCCGGTACTGGATAATTCCCAGAGAGCCGCTGCCATGTACAATATTCCCTTTGAGCCTTCTCCTATGGCTGGCCGATACCTGCTCGAAGGCGAAACCATTCCCTTTGGAACGGATGAACTAACGGTATTGCTTACACCGGGGCATTCTCCTGGCAGCGTATCTTTCTACTGTGCAGGCCAGCACTTCGTGATTGGAGGCGATGTATTGTTCTACCAGAGCATTGGCCGTACCGACCTGCCAGGAGGCAACCACAGCACCCTGTTGCAAAGTATCCGGGAAAAACTGTTTGTCCTGCCAGACGAGGTAAGGGTATTCCCTGGCCACGGACCTTCCACCACGGTTGGTTTTGAAAAGAAGCACAACCCGTTTCTAATCTAAACTGGCCACCCCCTAATAGCTAAAGGGACCGCTAACAGCAGTCGCTAAAAGCCAACCGCTAAAGTCTAATAGCTAAAAGCTAACTGCTAACCGCTACTTCGCTATATACTTGCCGATTACCGGCAACCGGGCAAACTCCTTCTTCTCCATACGGAAAATAAACCAGGCATAGGCTGCAAAGAAAGCTGTTGCTACTGCGAGGGGAAGGGGTTTGAGCGCGTAGATATCTTTAGGTGACAGCACCAGCCCGTTCAGCCAGTTAAACACATAGTAGATACCTACAGCCAATCCTACGTAGGTAATGAGTTTAGGGAGATGATAGGGAATCGGATAGTACTTTTGCCCCCAGACGTAGCACACTACCATCTGAATAAAGTAACAAACCATGGTAGCCAGTGCGGCGCCATAATAGCCCATCACCGGAATCCACCAATAATTCAGCAGGAAAGCAAGAATGGCCGTCAGTATGGTAATCACTGCCCCGGTTTTGGTGCGGTCAGTGAGTTTGAACCAGATGGTAAGGTTATAATAGATCCCCAGGAACATATTGGCCAGCAATAAAACAGGCACAATCCGCATCCCCTGGTAGTAGAAAGGCACCCGGAGGAAGGCTTTCCAGATATTCAGGTAAAGACTTACAAACAGGAACATAAAGCAGAGCATGATCACAAACAGCTTCATGATACGGGCGTACATTTTCCTGGGATCGCCGCTCTCTGCCTGCTTAAAGAAAAAGGGCTCCGCTCCTAACCGGAATGCCTGTATGAACATAGTGATCAGGATGGCCAGTTTGTAATTGGCACTATATAGGGCAATTACTTCTTTTTTAGCTTCCATATTATTCCCCGGCAGGAACTGAGGTAAAAACCAGGCCCTGTCAAAGGTTTCGTTTACCATGCCCGCCATACCTACTATAATCAGTGGCAAGGCGTAGTGCATCATCTGCTTCCACAGCCGGGCATCAAACTTCCATTGAATTTTGCGGATCTGTGGAAGGAAAAGTACCAGGGTAATGGCACTGCCCAGCATATTACTGAGATAGATATATCCCGTCTGGTCGCTGCTGCTTTGTACATCCGGCACCCAGTGGTGGCCTGTAGCGTATAGTTTAGGGCAGATGACCAGGAAAAAAATATTGAAGAAAATAGTGGTAACGATTCCGGCTATACGAATAGCCGCGTACCTCACGGGACGGTCTTCCAGCCGCAACTGGGCAAATGGAATGGCTGTGAGCGCATCAAACGCCATCAGCATCACCACATAGGTATAATAGGTAGGGTGACCATTTAGCCCCGCCAGTTCCCCTGCATAGGAATTTATGACCGAAGACTTCAACAGCAATAATAAGATGGTGATACTGATGGTCGACAGCAGCAGGGATATGGTGGTGGTTCCCAGCACATTCGCTTTGTTTTCCTTTTTGGCAAAACGGAAAAAAGCCGTTTCCATACCATAAGTCAGCACAATATTGGCAAAAGGTATATAGGCATAAACGTTAGACATCTCCCCGAAGGATGCACGGGTTAAAATCGTCAGATAAAAAGGGGTAAGAAAATAATTGAGCAGTTTGCTCACTATATTACTTAACCCATAATACATCGTTTGTCCTGCCAGTTTCTTGATACTCAATTCCCAGATATTTTGGTGCAAAATACGAATTACGGATTATGTATGCCAGATTAATGGGTGCATCCAACGAGTGGAACACCCCGCGGCCAGCTACTCAAATCCGCCCCTGCGCTGTTGTTTCTTATCCGATAACCGTTTTTTTGACTCAATTCTTTTCTCCCTGGCTGCTTTGGATGGCCGGGTGGGTACCCGCTTTTTACGGGGGATCAGCGCTTTGCTGATCATGTCATTCATTTTGGAGATTACCTCCTGCTTGTTGCCCAATTGGGTACGTTCTGTTTGGGATTTCACCTGAAGCAGACCATCCGCGTTGATGCGGTTAGACAATTTCTCCATCAGCACGGTTTTCTGTTCCGGGGTTAACAGGGCAGAAGCCATTATATCAAAATAGCCTTCTACCATGGTTTCCACCTTATTCACGTTTTGTCCTCCGCTACCACCGCTGCGGGCAGTGCGAAACGTGATTTCAGTGGTCACATTGATATTCATGTATATTTAATTTTTAATATAAAAAAGCATTAAAGAAGGGCAATTTATTAAAACTGCAGCGAATATGCCCTTTTCTTTGTGCTTTCAGGCTTTACAGGCTAATGGAAACGTATTTCCTTACACCTATAAAGTATAGGGAATCAGGAATATCCCTGATGAATCCTGTTTCACCGGAACGGGGTTGTCATTCAGCAGGAGGCCATATACTGATGATCCGCAGCAGCCAGACGTCTTCGTCAAAAAAGTCATTTTATCCAACGTAAACTTTCCAGGTCTGCCCACACGTAATGATTGAGGAGTTCTCACATAAAAAAACAGAACTGCCTTATTTTTTGGGGTATCTATCCACTGTCTTACCTGCATAAGCGTGTCGGGCATCTGAATTTTGATGCTGTCTAGCGGTATGCGGGCATCAGGGCCATACACCAGATCATGTCCAGTGCCGGGGTCTACCAGTTTAAACCCAAACATCAGCTGTGCCGGGGAGTCACACATAATACCATCGCAGGGAGTATCCTTTTTTGAACTTTTACAGGCGGAAAATAAAATGAATCCAATAAATAAAACGTAACAGAGACGGGTCATGGAAGAATGATTTTGGTGAAGTTTAAACGTGAGGCAGGGGAGAAAAGTTACAGATTTAACCGATTTGCTTTAATTTCCCACCCATAAAAAATGGAGCCATGAGGGTAGTTATACAACGCGTTAGTTCCGCATCAGTAACGGTAGATGGAGCTATCACCGGACAAATTCAGCAGGGATTGCTGGTGCTGCTGGGCATAGAAGATACAGATACTACAGATGATATTCAGTGGCTGAGCACTAAAATCGTGAATCTCCGGATTTTCAATGATGACGATGGCGTGATGAACGTGTCCGTGAAAGATATTCACGGTGATATATTGCTGGTGAGCCAGTTTACCTTGCACGCTTCCACAAAGAAAGGTAACCGGCCTTCGTATATCCGTGCCAGTAAGCCCGATGTTGCGATCCCCTTGTATGAGAAAATGATTCTTCAGCTGGAGCAGGATTTAGGGACTACTATTCAAAGAGGTGTTTTTGGGGCAGATATGAAAGTGGCGTTGTTAAATGATGGCCCTGTCACCATTATTATCGATTCTCACCACAGGGAATAAAGACGACAGCAATGCAGTCAATCCGTTATCTTTAATAAATAAAAACTAATCCATGACCATTCAGGAAGCCCAGGAAAAAATTGATAGCTGGATAAACACTACGGGAGTGCGTTATTTCAGTGAATTGACCAATATGGCCATACTCACAGAAGAAGTAGGAGAAGTAGCCCGTGTGATGGCCCGCAAATATGGTGATCAGTCATCGAAAGAAAGTGATAATAAAAAACTGCTGGCAGATGAACTGGCTGATGTGATGTGGGTATTGCTCTGCATCGCTAATCAAACGGGTATTGATATGACGGTAGCGTTGGAAAAGAACTTTGAAAAGAAAAATATCCGCGATGCACAGCGGCATCATAATAACCCTAAATTAAAATCCTAATGCAGCCTGCACGCTTTTTGTGTGCTGCTTATAAAACAATGCTATGCAAAAACAGGGAAAGCTAAAAAAGATCTGGCAGGTACTGAAACAATCCGGAAGCGAATTCATGGAAGATAAAGTACTGAAGCTGAGTGCTGCATTGGCTTATTATACTATATTCTCCGTTGCCCCTATGTTGATCATCATCATTTTTTTCTGTGATTTGTTTCTTGGTAAAGATGCCGTAGAAGGTAATATTTACGGACAAATCAGCGGCCTGGTAGGTAGTAATGCCGCTTTGCAGATCCAGGATATGATTAAGAATGCTTCCCTTTCCGGCGATATGAACTGGGCTACCATAGTGGGTTTTGTTACACTCATCATTGGTGCCACCGGGGTATTTGCGGAAATACAGGACTCTATTAACCACATCTGGCGGCTGAAATCCAAACCCAAAAAGAATGGCCTGTTACGCATGATCCTCAACAGGCTCCTCTCCTTTTCCCTGGTGGTGAGTCTGGGCTTTATACTGCTGGTATCCCTGGCTATCAACGGATTGGTTGAATTATTCTCCACGCTGGTGGTGAGCTTGTTGCCGGGAAAGATAACTTCCGGAATCCTGTTTTCCCTGGCGGATTTTGTAGTGCCCTTCCTGGTGATTGCTACGCTTTTTGCTATCATCTTTAAGGTACTGCCAGATGCCCGTATCAAATGGAAAGATGTACGGGTAGGTGCCATTGCTACAGCCATTCTTTTTATGCTCGGTAAATTTGCGATAGGATACTATCTCGGAGCCAGCAAAGTAAGCTCTACTTATGGCGCCGCTGGTTCTATTGTGATAATACTTCTTTGGGTATACTATTCCGCAGCCATCCTGTACTTTGGGGCTGTATTTACCCGGGTATATGTACAGCATTCCGGGGCACAGATTTACCCCAACGAATATGCCGTTTGGATCAAACAAATAGAGGTTCCGCATGAGCCGGAAGTGGTCCAGGAAGGATAGCCTATCTGTTGGTCATTAGGTTACAAATATTTTAATAATCGCATACGTATTTTCAAAATAGGCATTTATCTTTGCGCCACTATGTCTACAGATCAGAATAAATTCCAGGCGATCATATCGCATTGTAAAGAATATGGTTTTGTTTTTCAGTCCAGCGAAATTTACGATGGGCTCAGTGCCGTATATGATTACGGTCAGTAYGGGGCTGAACTGAAGAAAAACATCAAGGATTATTGGTGGAAAAGCATGACCCAATTGCACGAAGATATCGTGGGGATCGATGCCGCCATCTTCATGCATCCTACTACCTGGAAGGCATCCGGACACGTGGATAATTTCAGCGACCCGATGATTGATAACAAGGATAGCAAAAAACGCTACCGTGTAGATCATCTCATTGAAGGGCACGCAGAAACATTATCCAAAGAAGCTGGCGATGCACTCCTGGCACAAATGGATGAACTGCTGAAGGAAAACGACTTCGCAGGGCTGAAAACATTAATAGAAACCAATAAAATAAAATGTAGTGTTAGCGGTACCGTTAACTGGACAGAAGTACGTCAGTTTAACCTGATGTTCTCCACCCAGCTGGGTAGCGTTACAGATGAAGCGAGCGAAATATACCTGCGTCCTGAAACGGCACAGGGTATCTTCGTCAACTTCCTGAACGTACAAAAAACCGGCAGGATGAAAGTGCCTTTCGGTATTGCACAAATTGGTAAAGCTTTCAGAAATGAAATCGTAGCCCGCCAGTTTATTTTCCGTATGCGCGAATTTGAGCAAATGGAAATGCAATTCTTTGTACGCCCTGGCACACAACAGGAATGGTATGAAAAATGGAAAGCAGAACGTATGCAATGGCACCTGAGCCTGGGTATTGACCCTGCTAAATACCATTTCAAAGACCACATAAAATTGGCGCACTACGCTGATGCCGCCGTGGATATTGAATATGAATTCCCATTCGGTTTCAAAGAAGTGGAAGGTATTCACTCCCGTGGTGATTTTGACCTGAAACAACACCAGGAATACAGCAAGAAAAAAATTCAGTACTTCGATACAGAAATCAATCAGAACTACGTGCCTTACGTGATAGAAACTTCTATTGGTCTGGATCGTATGTTCCTGCTTACTATCTGTAATGCTTACGCAGAAGAAGATCTGAGCACTGCAGATAAACAGGATAGCCGTGTAGTATTACGTTTACCTGCTAAATTGGCGCCGATTAAACTCGCTGTTTTTCCGCTCACTAAAAAAGATGGTTTGCCGGAGCTGGCGAGAGAATTGATGAATGATTGTAAACCTGCTTTCCATTGCTTCTATGAAGAAAAAGATGCGATCGGAAAACGTTACCGCCGCCAGGATGCCATTGGTACTCCTTTCTGCGTAACCATTGATCATCAGACCAAAGAAGATGGTACTGTAACCATCCGTCACCGCGATAGCATGGAGCAGGAACGTATCCCGCTGTCAGAAGTGAAAGCACTGGTTTTAAGCAAAATTCTCTAGTACCATTTCCCGGTAACTTATAGTGGCTATGACCGTTATATAAGTATAAGCAAGCACCTTTATGCCTGTACGAAATTATATAACTGTCATAGCCCTTTTTATATGTTGTTTGTCAGTTACCGCGCAAACGCAGCCCCCAGCGGAGGCCACCAACATCTCCGTAAAGAAAGCACCACACCCCTACAGTCAGACAATATTGTTAAGCGGTGCTGGTCCTGCCTGCGGCATATCCCTGAATTATGATATCCGGTTCAACGGTACCTATAAAGGACTCGGCGCCAGAATTGGTTTCGGATATGTACCGGAGTATTCGGAAGAACGGCAATCGTGGAGAACGCATATTACCTATAAGAGAATATATAAAGCCAAAACTACGCTGCCATTCGGCCTTAATTACGTGCTGGCCCCCTCTCCCAAACACATGATAGAATTCGGTGCAGGACTTACGTACATGTCCGGCGATTCTTTATGGTACGATGAGGTTACCACCGGTTACACCTGGATAGGCTGGATGTCCATGCACTATCGCCGTACTATTGGAAAGCACCTGCTCATGAGAGTCGGACTCGCAGCGATGGTCGCAAACAACTATGTTGCACCGTTTCCAACACCGGAGTGGGGAATGGGATTCAGGTTTTAGCGGTTATCCGTATAATTCCTGGTGTATATCATGCCGGTCATAGCCAAGTGCCTGTATCCGGTGCTTTGCCTCGTCAATCATGGCTTTCCAGCCACAAAGGAAAAAGTGGGCCGGACGTTTGTCGTTCTGCAACAGCTCTTCGTATACACTATGTACATATCCTTTTTTACCGGTCCAGTTTTCCTCACGTGATAAAGTTGGGATGTAGTTGAAGTTGGGAAGAGATGCCGACAGTTGCTCCATCTCGGCCGCATATAGCAGATCATGCTGATAACGAACGCCGAAAATAAGGTGAATAGGTGCATGCGGTATCCCATGCAACTGAATGTAATGTGCCATCGAACGGAATGGAGCTATTCCTGTACCCGTACAGATCAGGAATAATTCCCTGTCTAACGGTTCCGGGAGTACGAAAATTCCCTGCGGTCCTCTCAGCAACAGTTCACTCCCTACTTTTATTTCATTGAACAGGTAGGTGCTGCCTAATCCGCCTTCGAGGAGTACAATTACCAGCTCAAACACATTGCTGCCGTCAGGATGAGAGGCAATGGAATAACTACGCCAGCGTTTGTTTTTTTTCTCATGAATAGGCAGATCCAGGGTTACGAACTGCCCCGGCTTAAAGTCAAACCGATCCATGTCCGGTACCTGTATCCAAAAGCGGCGGGTGTTGTGGGTTTCATCCACCAACTTTGTGACGATGCCTGTGTGCCATAGGTCCAACATGGAAAATGAGTTTTGGTCTCACTGAATATACTGAAAATTCGGGATTTTGTTATTTGGATATTTCCTTATTTGATTATTCCCCGGCCAGCTACCTTCCTCAAAACCTAAATATCTTGATAACCAAATATCAAAATCGGTAAATGTTCTTTACCTTTGCTGTCTTCATGAATTTACAGGCTGTATTACAATTATTTCAACGTGATGCTCGCCTGCAGTCGCTGGTGAAGGGGATACAATCACCCACCCCACAATACTTTCAGCTTTCCTCCATTAGTGGGAGTGCAATAAACTTTGTGGCAGTTAGCACCTGGGCGCATGCAGATGCGAACCATCTCTTCATCTTAAACGATAGAGAGGAGGCCGCCTATTTCCATAACGATCTGGAACAACTCAGCCAGGCACTGGACATTTTCTATTTCCCGGACTCTTTCAAAAAAGCAGGTCAGTTTCACGAGATCAACAGCAGCCATAGCATGCTGCGGACAGAAGCCCTCATGAAATTTTCCGGTGACAGCGTCCGTAAAAAAATACTGGTTACCTATCCGGAAGCACTCTGGGAGAAAGTGGCCGGCAACCAGGCTTTTAGCGCCAATATGGTGCAGCTGAAAGTAGGCGATGTACTGAAAGTAGATTCGCTGCTGGAACAATTGATCACCTGGGGCTTTCATGCAACAGATTTTGTGTATGAACCCGGTCAGTATGCGGTAAGAGGTGGTATCCTGGATATCTATTCCTTTGGTAACGAAAAGCCTTACCGTATTGAATTATTTGGAGAAGATATAGACTCCATCCGCCTGTTTGATCCCGAGACACAGCTGAGTGAACGCAAACTCACCCAGGTGACGCTCATCGCTAACATGGACACCCATGGCACCAGCGCGGATCACGGCAAAACACCGCTCACGGAATTTCTTCCTGCCAATACCGTCGTATGGATGAAAGATCCCGCCTATGTACAGGGCGTGATAGAACAAATGGAGCAACGCCTGGATGACTTTCTGCTCACCGGGCAGAAAGTAAAAGTGGATGAAGACGAAGAGATGGTGTTGAAAGAAGACGACTTTGTGAAAGCCGCTCCACTGATACAGCAACTACTGAAAAAGTCCACCATTGTTTTTGGTAACAAAGACTGGCTCGCTGAAAAAGGCTATTCCGCCACAGCTATAGCCTTCGATACCCAGGAACAGCCTGTGTTTAACCGGCAGTTTGATCTGCTGATCAAAGACCTGGGCAAACATAACAGTAATAAATATTCCCTTTTTATATTCTCAGATAATCCCCGTCAGCTGGAACGCTTGCGGAGTATTTTTGAGGACCTCAAAGCAGATTTTGTATTTTTCCCCATTCCTGTTGCAATCAGCACCGGATTTATTGATCACTCGCTGAAACTGGTGTGTTATACCGATCACCAGATCTTCCAGCGCTTCCACAAATACAAGGTAAAGCAAGCCTATAACAAGAATAAGGCTATTACCATGAAAACCTTGCGGGAGCTGCAGTCGGGCGATTTTGTAACACATATCGATCATGGCGTGGGCATGTACAGTGGGCTCCAGAAAATTGAGGTAGGGGGAAAAATGCAGGAAGCCATCCGTATTATTTACAAAAACAACGACCTGTTGTATGTAAATATCAACTCCCTGCACAAAATCAGTAAATATACCGGCAAAGAAGGCGTAGAACCTAAAGTAAATAAACTGGGTAGCGATGCCTGGGATAAGCTGAAGGAAAAAGCCAAAACGCAGGTAAAAGATATCGCGAAAGATCTGATACAGTTGTACGCTGTACGTAAAGCTCAACAAGGTTTTGCGCATACACCGGACACTTATCTGCAAACAGAACTGGAGGCTTCCTTCATTTATGAAGATACCCCGGATCAGAGTAAAGCAACGGCAGATGTGAAACGTGATATGGAGTCACCGGCACCAATGGACAGACTCGTATGTGGCGACGTAGGTTTTGGTAAAACAGAAGTCGCTATCCGTGCCGCATTTAAGTCTATTGTAGATGGAAAACAGGCGGCCGTATTGGTGCCTACTACCATCCTGGCATTCCAGCATTACAAAACTTTTGCAGACCGTTTGAAAGATTTTCCCTGCACAGTAGATTATCTGAACAGGTTTAAATCTTCCAAAGAAAAAAAGGAAACACTCAAGCGCCTCGAAGAGGGAAAGATCGACATCATCATTGGCACACACGCTTTGCTGGGCAAAGAAGTGAAGTTCAAAGATCTCGGTGTACTGGTGGTAGATGAGGAACAAAAATTCGGTGTTTCTGCCAAAGAAAAACTGAAACAGATAAAACATAATGTAGACACCCTCACACTAACGGCAACGCCTATACCGCGCACGCTGCAGTTTTCGTTGATGGGTGCCCGTGACCTTTCCGTTATCAATACACCACCGCCCAACAGGCAGGCTATTGAAACAGAAGTACAGGTATTTAACCAGGACCTGATCCGTGATGCTATTTATTACGAGGCAGAAAGAGGTGGGCAGGTGTACTTTATCCACAACCGGGTAAAAGGACTCAAAGAAATGGCCGGGCTGATTCAGGGATTATGCCCCGACCTCTCTATTGCTACTGCACACGGGCAGCTCGAAGGACATCAGCTGGAAGAAGTGATCCTGGATTTCATTGACCGTAAATACGATGTATTGGTATGTACCAATATCGTGGAAAGCGGTGTGGATATTCCCAATGCAAATACTATCATCATTAATAACGCTCATCATTTTGGGTTGAGTGATCTGCATCAGCTACGTGGCCGTGTAGGACGCAGCAATAAAAAGGCCTTCTGTTATCTGCTGGCACCGCCTATGAGCACCCTGCCTTCCGATAGCCGCAAACGCCTGCAAACACTCGAACAGCACAGTGAGCTGGGTAGCGGCTTCCAGATTGCTATGCGCGACCTGGATATCCGTGGCGCCGGTAACCTGCTGGGCGGTGAACAAAGCGGTTTCATGGCGGAAATAGGTTTTGATATGTACCAGAAAATTCTGGACGAAGCCATCCGCGAACTGAAACAAAATGAATTCCGCGATCTGTTTAAAGATCAGCTGGAAGAAAAGAAAGACTTTGTAAGTGACTGTACTATCGATACAGACATGGAAATATTGATTCCTGATACCTATATAGAGAGTATACAGGAACGTTTGAACCTGTACCAGGAATTGGATAATATCATGGAAGAAGGCAAGCTAAAAGCCTTTGAAGTGGATATGGCTGACCGCTTCGGTCCATTACCTGAGCCGGTAAAAGAACTGCTCACCATGATCCGCTGCCGCTGGATGGCCATACAACTCGGCTTCGAAAAAATGATGCTGAAAGAAGAAAACCTGCGTTGCTATTTCATTAATAACCCCGATTCCCCTTATTTCGAATCCCCTACGTTCAATCATATATTAACGTATATACAAACCCGTACAAACAACGCCAAACTGAAACAGGTAGGCAAAAACTTTATGCTGGTGGCCTCCCGTATCCGTAATATGAATGACCTGTACGACTTCCTCAAGGCAATGACCGACAGCCGCAAATAATTTCCCCTGTAACATAAACCCGTTGTAAACGTTTCATTCATAATATGAAATGTATATAGCTATTTCTGTAACTGTGCATTAACAAAATTTTATAAAACCCCATTGTGGAATCACTTTTAAACGTAGCATCATGAGGGTGTAATTAACAACGGAAACTAATTTTTTAAAAACAATAGAAAACATCGACACATGAAAAAGGTAATGTTATTAGCCGCAGGATTATTTTTGGCCTTAAGCACTTTTGCACAACAGGCAGACAAACAACCGGTAAAAAAGATTGAAGTAAACGGTTCCGCAGAAATGGAAATAACACCGGATGAAATTTATTTCAACATCTCTTTACGTGAATATGTGAAAGGTAAAAACAAAGTAGAGATCAGCACATTGGAAAAACAATTGCAGAAAGCAGTAGCGGACGCAGGTATTTCCAAAGCAGATTTTACCATCGAAAACGTGTATGGTAACAACTTTGAGATATTGCGTAAAAAGAAAGATCCACAGGAATTTATGGCACGCAAACAGTATCGCCTTAAATTAACGAAGCTGGATAAAATCAATGAAATTCTGGGCGCAGTAGATGCAGAAGGAATTGAAAATACAAGAATTGCTTCTTACTCTTCCAGCAAAATGGAAGCATATCGTAAAGAAGTAAAAATTAAAGCATTACTGGCAGCGAAAGAAAAAGCAGAATATATGCTGACTGCTATCGGTAATAAAATGGATGGCGTTATTGAAATCCAGGAAATGAACACTGATAACTATACAGACGTTCGTCCAATGATGATGGCTAATTACAAGTCGGCAGGTGGTAGTGAAGATGCTTCATCTGAGATTGATTTCAAAACCATTAAGATCCGTGCAGAAGTAAGAGTTGTATTTGCGATAAAATAATTACACTGGAGATGTAATAACAAAAAAAGAGGTTGTTCCGTAATGGAACAACCTCTTTTACATTTATAAAGACTAGTTAAATTAGAAGCTGTATCTCAGACCCAGCTGCATCTGATGACGGGATGCAAAGAAATCTTTTGAGTAAGGAGTACCCGGATTGCTGTAGGTATAAGTTGGATAGTTGTTAACCACTTTACCAGTAGGCGTCAGACCCACACTCGCAGATGAGTTGAAGGTATTTGGTGAGAAGTAGGAAATACCCCATTCTTTGTTCAACAGGTTAGTAACGTTCACGATGTCGTAAGTCAGCGTGATAGTGTGTACTTTTTTACCTGCCTTGAAGTTCAGGTCCTGGCTGAAGCGGAAGTCAGCCTGTGTATTCCATGGTGTACGTCCACCATTACGTTCTGTGAAATCACCTTTACGGCTGCTCAGGTATTTGTCGCTGTTTACGTGATCCATGAAAGCTGCTGCTTGTTGAGCGGCTGTAGCTCCACCGATTTTATCAGTAAAGAAGTTGGTAGCTTCGGTTACATCTTTTGGAATGTAAGCCAGGCTCACCTGCTGAGGAGTACCCTGTACAGAGGCGTTTACGAAACCGTAGCTGAATGGCAGACCGGAAGAAGTGTTAAAGAAGGCAGAGAAGTTAGAT
This sequence comes from Chitinophaga sp. RAB17, assembly GCF_052114225.1. Lineage (NCBI taxonomy): Bacteria > Pseudomonadati > Bacteroidota > Chitinophagia > Chitinophagales > Chitinophagaceae > Chitinophaga > Chitinophaga sp. RAB17. The sequence goes on from NZ_JBFREI010000002.1 coordinate 361,799, forward strand.
ACCCATTTACCTTTTGTACCCCAGTCCTGTTTGTAGCTAACGGTAGCTACTATACGGTGACGAACATCAAAGTTAGAATAAGCCAGACCCGGATTGTTAGGGTTCAGTGCCTGGTTCAGCTGCCAGTTAGACTCCATAGAGTTACGGATACCGTTGGTGATATCTTTCGCCTGTCCGTAAGTATAGGCAGTCATGAAGTTCAGACCAAAAGGAAACACTTTAGAGATCTGGGCAGTGATGCTGTAACGGTAACCTTTGTCGGTGTTAGACAGGAGGTAAGCGTTTGTATACAGGGAATTGATTTTTTTACCAGAGAAAATTGGTTGTTGTTTATTTACATCGTAAGCATAGTAAGTAGGATTATCTACCAGGTTCACCTGTTGGAACTGCAGATCCTTAATTACTTTGGTATAGATACCTTCGATGGTGAACTTCCACTGATCGTGAGTAGTGTAATCCAGTGCCAGGCTACTTCTCCATACTTGTGGCATTTTGAAGTTATTGTCAATCATATCTACCTGCGTAGCACCTGCTGCGTCTTTTACGTTTACACCATTCTGTGAAGCGAAATCAGCGATACCATTCTGTGAAGGTTTAGCTGCAGGCAGTGGTGTATTTACGAATGGTTTGCTGGATGCTTTATTATCGTATGCACCATAAGTAACACCATTATTATAGTAAGCGTAACCAATCCATGCAAAAGGAATACGACCAGTGAATAAGCCGCTACCACCACGTAATACCAGGCTGTTGTCACCTTTGATATCGTAGTTGAAACCTAAGCGTGGAGAGAACTGTATGTTATTCAGGAAGTCGTTTTTGATATCCTTAGGTTTGGTATAGGAGTAAGTAGTTCCAAAATTAGGATCTTCCGGTGATTTGATAGTTTTATCGCTCAGTGGTTGTTTGTTAGGAATACCAGTGTAGTCTAAACGTAAACCTGGAGTGATTCTGAAGCGATCAGTAATTTGAATTTCATCCTGTCCGTATAAGCTCAGCAGGTTCACTTTGAACTGTGCGGGAGGATTATTCATGATATAATCACGGGAGTTGTTGGTATAATTGAAGTTACCACGTACACGAGCAGGATTGTTAGCCAGGAAAGCTCCAATGCTGTCGTAATCCAGACGACCATTCCAGGAGTTTACGAAACCGTAGGTGATGTTGTAGAACTCATTGTGTGTACCAACAGTAATGGTGTGGTTACCTTTAAACATGGTTACGTTATCTGTGATTTCAAACGTTTTTTGTTTCATGTTAAAGATACTTGCTTCACGGTCAGTACCCAGGAAGATAGTAGAACCTGGTGTTCTTCCTTTGATCTGGATCTGCGGTGTAGCAGGATCAGACAATGGATCTCTGAAATCATGAACGGAAGAGTAACCGAGAATCAGACTGTTAGACAGGAAGCTGTTGAAATTGCTTTTCAGTTCAGCAACTGTGGAGGTCTGGTTATTGGTTTGTTTGAAGTCAATACCTTTGAAACGGAAGTTCTGTTGATCACGTTCCAGGTTGGTGGCTTCAGAAGTAATGGTATTGTTACGGATAGATAACTGATGTTTTTCGTTGATATGCCAGTCTAATCTGTTAAAGAATTTATTAGAGTTGGAATAGATGCTGGTGTTACCTGCAGTACCTGGATCAACACCGTAAGTTTTCATTAAGGCGGTGATGTCAGCTGCATCTTTTTCTGTTAAGATACCACCGTTATCAGCAGAACCTGCAGCGAGGATCACCGGATCAACGCGACGGGTAATTTCTTCGTTGGTAAAGAAGAATAATTTGTTCTTAATGATAGGGAAACCTACACGAATACCAGTTTGGTATTCATGAAAATCGCTTGGTAATTTAGAACCGTCACCGGCATTGTTTTTACCGATCATGGAAGCGTTACGGCCATAACCATAAACGGAACCGTGTACTTCGTTGGTACCGCTGCGTGTTACCGCATTTACGCTACCACCGAGGAAGTTACCTACTTTCACATCAAATGGAGCCAGTAAAACCTGTACATCCTGGATCGCATCGAGCGATACGGGGTTGGTACGGGTACTGCTACCTGGTTGACCGCTGGTGCTGCTCTGTCCACCTAAGGAAGGGCTGAAACCAATTGCATCATTGTTGATAGCACCATCCAGGGTTACGTTATTGTAACGGTAGTTGGTACCCAGGAAGGAGTTGTTATTGCTCTGAGGAGTTACTTTGGTAAGATCCTGCAGGCTACGGCTCAGTGTAGGGAGCGTTTTGATCTGCTCCTGTCCTACTCTGGTACCGCCGGATTTACCGCCGCCAGCATTACCAGTTACTACTACTTCACTCAGGGCAGTTGATTCTTCCTGTAATTTGAAGTTGAAGCTGGTTGTTCCCAGACCCAGATTGACGTCTGCTTTTACTTCTTTCTTATATCCGATAAAGGAAACAGTGATGGTATAAGGACCACCAGGATTCAGGTTCGGCAGGATATAGCGGCCGTCACCATTTGTCTGCACGCCGGATTTGGCACCGGTGCTATTGTTTACTACGACTACAGTAACGCCGGGAATGGCTTGTCCACCTGCATCGGCTACTTTACCCGATATAACAGATGTAGTCACCTGCGCCTGCGCGTTGTTGTAAAAAATGATTACAAGGAAGCTAACTAATAGCGTAAAGAATGATTTCATAAACTGTTTGTAAGTATTTACAGGTGCAAAGGAAACAGTCTAAAACAACCAGAATGTTAACAGATCATTACGGAATTGTTAAGGAGTGCATAAAGTGAACTTAAAAAACTGTGTTTTTTATTTTTATGGTTAAAATAACATCAAGTTTCCATTGCTATTTAACCTTAATGTTAACAGAGCCGAAAAAAGGGGTTATAAATTAATTGTTAACTGAGAGTAAACAATAAACATAAATAATATAACCTTAACGTATATACGAACAAAGCCCCGCCTTTATAGGCAGGGCCAGTGTGCAAAGTCATCAAAAATGATGTTTAATAAATTTCGACTTTGAAAGTCCCGTCCGTTAAAGGTTTTTCAATATCACCATTTGATAATACACCGGAGAATGTACCCTCCGCATGTTTACTATTAATGCTCGTTATATTTACTTTGATATTTCGACCGGTATACCCCATCTCCTTTTGCTGGATTTGCATCAGGGACATTTCTACTCCTTCAAATGAGCCGGTAGTAAGGGAATCCTTAGGAAACGTAATCATCAGTTCCATGTGATAGCCGAAGTTATTGGTCACACCATCCACTACCAGGGTTTTCTTGCCGGCATAAACGGTATCAGTAACATAAGCTTCGGTAGAATTGGACTGATAAGTATCCTTATCCAGTTTAAAGAAAAAGCTGCTGGCTGGCCTGGCGTCATCTTTTTTGGAGCTACAGGCACTCAGTCCTACTCCTAATACCGCAATGATGGCTACCAATAATAATTTCATACGCATGACGTAATAGTTTTTGTTTCGGTATGCCTTTTTAGTCAGGAAAAACCAGTGCCGGCCGCTATGGTGGCGGCCAGCAATAATTTAAATTAACATAGGATACTGGTCAGGTCTGTTGGCATAGGGATAATGTGGGTGCAATATATATAAATAAAAATGAATTAAATAAATTATATATGGATATGGTGTTAATTGATTGTTTTTTCGCAGAAAAGCCTGGTGGGGAGTAGAGCTATAGTTAATTATTAAGTGTGGGATCCGGTGTGGTGGTATCTGGTAACTGTACCTGGACGATTTCATTACCATAAAGATCCTGGAAGTGCAGGAAAGTAGCATCCGGCGTGATCACGGGGCCCTGGGAAATAGTGACGCCATGGTCCTCCAATTGCTGATGATAGGCGTTGAAGGAATCGGTATACAGCACCAGCAGGGGCTGCTCCCCTGCCTGCCTGCCCACCAGTGCGTCTTGCTCAGGGCCTACAGCCTGTAGCAGCCATATACCAGTCAATTCACCGGGAGAGGGCGCCAGATGAAGATACCTTTGCCCATTAAGGGTAGCATCATATAGTTTATGAAAGCCCAGGGCGGCAGTATAGAATCTTCCGGCTTCATCATAATCGCGTACAAGTATGACTACTCTGCCAAGTGTATTTTTCATAAGTGGAGAAGTTTAAGACAGGTCAAAATACTATAATTAACAATTTTTTTGGGCCTGAATTGCGTATTATTACGGCGTTACTGAATATTTTAAAAGCACATTATGTCATCGGAAGTAATAAAGCAATTACAGGAGGCGGTGCAGTTTTCGCCGGAAAATGTGCCTTTACGCATGCACCTGGCGCAGGTACTGCTGCAGGATTATGAATATACCGCAGCTGAAGAGCAATACAGAAAGGTGTTGGAGCTCTCTTCTGCTAATACAGCTGCCCAGCTTGGTCTGGCGCGGACTTTTTACCATCAGCAGAAATACTCAGCTGCTATTGTGGTGCTGGAACAACTGGAACACAAGGAGCCTGATCACTTCGATGCCCTGCTGTTGCATTGCCGCATCCTGGTGAAAGAACAATCTATGTCCCAGGCAAAAGATATATATCAGCATTTACTGCAAATAAATCCAGGCTTCCGCGATGAAGCACTGGACGGACTTTTCCGTGTAGCCCAGCAATCTCCCGCTTCTTTTAGCGGTGAAGATGAGGAAGAAGAAGACGGCGAAAGCTTATTCATGCTGGAAAAGCCTGAAATCAACTTTTCAGATGTAGGTGGCATGGAAAGGGAAAAGCAGGAAATAGATCTGAAGATCATTAAGCCCCTGCAATTTCCGGATCTATATAAAGCCTACGGTAAAAAAGCCGGTGGAGGTATTTTATTATATGGTCCTCCCGGCTGTGGCAAGACCTATCTCGCCAAAGCTACAGCAGGACAGATACAGGCAGAATTCATCAATGTAGGTATTCATGATGTACTGGACATGTGGGTAGGTACCAGTGAAAAGAACCTGCATAGCCTGTTTGAGCTGGCCCGTCAGAGTAAACCCTGTGTGCTGTTTTTTGATGAGGTAGATGCGTTGGGCGCTAACCGGTCTGCACTCCGGCAGTCTGGTGCAACGCATATTATCAATCAGTTCCTCGCAGAAATGGATGGTATTGCGGCCAGCAACGAAAATATTCTCATCATCGGTGCTACCAATGCCCCCTGGAGCCTGGACCCGGCATTCCGCCGCCCCGGCCGTTTCGACAGAATCATTTTTGTGGCTCCGCCCGAAACAGAAGGCAGAGAAGAAATACTGAAACTGCAACTACGCAATAAACCGGTAAGTGACATTAATTATAATGCGCTGGCGAAAGCTACACCAGGTTATTCCGGTGCTGATCTGAAAGCAATTGTAGATATTGCCATTGAAGAAAAACTGCTCGAAGCACTACAAAAAGGTGTACCACAGCCCATCACACAAAAAGAATTATTAAAAGCCGCTAAAATCCATAAACCAACCACAAGGGAATGGTTTAATACTGCCCGTAATTATGCGCTGTATTCAAATGAAACCGGTCTTTATGATGATGTATTGAAATACCTGGATATTAAGAAATAACGTTTATGGCTGTATTAATTCAGCGCGCTCAGATTTTGTTACAGCAAGGCCGCTTCGAAGATGCCTTTACCGCGCTACGGCAGCACCTGAGCACCAATGCACATGATACGGAAGGCCTTTATCTGCTGGCAGTATGTTACCTGGAAACAGGCAATACTGCAGAAGCAGAACAGGTTGCCGCCAATACACTCAGCTTCGCTCCCTATGACGACCGGTTCCTGTATCTCCAGTCAAGGATAGCCTTCATTAAAAATCAATATAATGAAGCGATCAGGGCTATCAGCAGTGCGGTAGCTATCAACCCCCACTATGCGCATTATTTTGCCATGTGGAGCCAGATATTGCTGAACAAGAAGGAGTATGAAGCCGCACTGCGTAAAGCGGATGAAGGGTTGGCGCTGAATCCGGAAGATGAAGCCTGTCTGAACCTGCGCTCCCATGCATTGTTTAGTTTAGGTAGAAAAGAAGAAGCATTTTCCGGCCTCCATGAAGCACTGGAACATAATCCGGAAAACGCTTACACCCACGCCAACCTTGGTTGGAAATGGCTGGAAGCACGCAATCACCGTAAGGCACTGGAACATTTCAGGGAGTCATTAAAAATAGACCCTAATAATGAGGTGGCCAGAAATGGTATGGTGCAGGCCATGAAAGCAAAGTACTGGCTATACCGGCAGTTCCTGAACTACTCGTTCTTTATGGGGCGTCAGAAAGCACGTACCCAATGGGCCATCATCATTGCTATTTTTATACTCACGCAAATTGCCAATCAGTATTTTTATCCACTATATATTGTCCTTGCGTTAATGGCTATTTCCACCTGGTTGATTACGCCGGTGAGTAACCTGTTTCTTCGCCTCAATCCTTACGGCAGATATGCATTGAGCCCGGAGCAAACAAAGGTATCCAACATTGTAGGTATTCTCTTAGGTGGTACATTGCTCTCGGGAACAGCATTTTTAATCACAGGGATTAACGGTCTGCTGGCATTGTGTATATGTACCGGCGTTATGTTGTTGCCATCAGCAGGATTGTATGTATCAGAAAGAAAAAAGAGCCGCAATTTTACAAGATGGTATGTATGGGGGCTCGCCTTGCTGGGCGCGCTAGGAGTGGGTTTCACTTTTTTAACAAACGAACCTTTTAATATATTCGTTACCGTTATGCTGATAGGTGTTTTCGGATACCAGATTTTAGCGAATTATATTCTCACAAAAGAAGGATAAAAAAAGAAACGATAAATAAGAAAGCCTTCCGTTTTTAGCGGAAGGCTTTCTTATTTATAACCTAAACGTATATACGTAATTAAGCATCGATCTTTGCATACTTCGCATGAGATTCAATGAATGCTCTGCGTGGCGGAACTTCGTCACCCATCAGCATACTGAATACACGGTCAGCTTCAGCAGCACTTTCAATAGTTACCTGTTTCAATGTGCGGTGTTCAGGATTCATGGTAGTATCCCACAGTTGTTCTGCGTTCATCTCACCCAAACCTTTATAACGCTGAATGGTTACGCTGTCTTCTTTGCCCGCTCCTGCAAGTTTCAGGGTAGCAGCTTTACGCTCATCTTCTGTCCATGCGTAAGTTTGTTCCTTACCTTTTTTCACGAGGTATAACGGTGGTTGTGCAATGTATACATAGCCCTGTTCTACCATGGCTTTCATATAACGGAAAATGAAGGTCAGGATCAGCGTTGCAATGTGGCTACCATCCACGTCAGCATCCGTCATGATGATGAGCTTGTGATAACGCAGTTTGCTAAGATTCAGTGCCTTGTCATCTTCTTCTGTACCAATGGTTACACCCAGTGCAGTAAAGATGTTCTTGATTTCATTATCCTCGTAGATTTTGTGCTCCATGGCTTTCTCTACGTTCAGGATCTTACCACGCAGTGGCAGGATAGCCTGGTAGTTACGGTTACGGCCTTGTTTGGCAGTACCACCCGCGGAGTCTCCTTCGACAAGGTACAACTCACATTTGGTAGGGTCGTTATCAGAGCAGTCAGCCAGTTTACCCGGTAAACCGCTACCAGTCATTACACTCTTGCGTTGTACCAGCTGACGGGCTTTACGGGCAGCTTCGCGGGCCTGTGCGGCCAGCACTACTTTGTTGATAATCGTTTTTGCCTCACGTGGATTTTCCTCCAGGAATGCGTCCAGTACAGCAGCTACGGAGCTGTCTACCACACCCATTACATCGGAGTTACCAAGTTTGGTTTTGGTTTGACCTTCAAACTGCGGCTCAGGAACTTTCACGCTGATAATGGCGCTCAATCCTTCACGGAAGTCATCTCCGGTTACTTCGATCTTCGATTTCTCGAACATCTTATTTTTATCACCATAAGATTTGAATACACGGGTGATAGCGCGGCGGAAACCGGCTACGTGTGTACCACCTTCAATGGTGTTGATATTATTAACGTAAGAGAAAATGTTTTCACTGAATGCATCATTATACACCAGCGCGACCTCTACTGATACATTGGAAACCGGTTCATGTACTTCTACATAAATAGGTGTTGGTAACAGCGGGTTACGACGGCCGTTCTTGTCGAGCATCTGGATAAACTCTTTGATACCACCTTCACTGTAGAAAGTTTCAGAGAAGTTATTTCCTTCTTCATCCTTTTCCCGCTCATCAGTTAATGTAATCTTGATTTTGCGGTTCAGGTAAGATAATTCGCGTAAACGACCTGCGAGTATTTCGCGGTTGTAGGTAGTTTCCTTGAAAATTTCACCATCTGGTTTGAAGTGTATAGTAGTACCGGTTACTTCACTAACGCCTATTTCACGTACAGAGTACTGCGGTACACCGCGGTGGAACTCCTGTTCAAATAATTTACCTTCAGTTTCTACTGTTACATGCAGTACGTCACTCAGGGCATTCACGCAGCTCACACCCACACCGTGCAAACCACCGGATACCTTGTAAGTGTTCTTGTCAAATTTACCACCGGCGTGGAGTACCGTCATTACCACTTCCAGGGCAGAACGGCCTTCCTTAGGCATGATACCAACAGGAATACCACGACCATCATCCTTTACGCGGATAGAGTTATCCTCCAGGATTGTAACGTCAATATTTTTGCAGTATCCGGCAAGGGCTTCATCAATGGAGTTATCTACCACCTCATAAACCAGGTGGTGGAGACCCTTGATGCCAATATCGCCGATATACATGGCTGGACGCTTACGTACGGCTTCCAGACCTTCCAATACCTGTATACTCCCTGCATCATATTTATTGCTGCTGGGGCTGGGTGCTTGCACTAATTCTTCGCTCATATGTTGGTGTAAAATCTATTAGAAATAAAATCGGTAGACAATCATGCAAAAATACGAAAAATAAGCCTTATTTCCACAAAAGAATGCCTGTTTTTAAGAGGTGAGGACAGGCTAATTTTGCCATTACAGATTTCCGGCGCCAGCAATGTCTTTTACCCCCGTAAATAAAGTTTTCCACACCAGGTTAAAATAGGATTTTTGGATGTCCCGCTGGTAAGTTACGGTAGCAGTACGTGGTTTTTCTCCTTTTAACGGATTGGATTCATTGATAACCAATGAATTAGCAATAAGACTAATGAGTCCTTTCCGCTTAAATTCCTTGTGATCCTTATCCAGCTTCAGTACTGCAATTTTCAGATTCTGATACAGCATATTTACATGTCCATCTGCTTTCCTTTCATCTCCTTTAATATTAAAGGTCAATTCCTGGATATCGCAGGAGCGGATTTCGATTTTCCCCAGTGGTTTGGTAACCACATTCAGGTCTTTCCCATTCATATTTTTAAGTTGCCCGGACACCGCAAAGTGGCCAGCCTTATCATTCAGGGAGAAATCGAACCTGGCTGTGAGCTTACCGCTTTGCATAAATACGGCATCTACATCAGCTATCATATGCCTGTTTTTGGCAACCAGGCTGTCGATATTGGTAATATTTCTGAATTGTCCGTGCACATGACTGAAGTTGATGTGCCCTGATTGCCCGGTTACCGGGCTTAATTCAGTATACCGGATATTTATATTGCTGGCAATAAGCGTATCAATGCTCAGGGGGAGTTTTAACTTATGCAACAGTTGATGGGGATATTGCCCCAATTTGTTTCCGGGGGGCATTGGCAACATGCGGTTCCGGTAAATTTCCACACTACCGCCCTGCATATTTACCCGTTGTGCCCAGATCTGTTGTTCCTGCAGCAAAAGCCGGGGATTCAGGTCATGCAGACTAATATCGTTGAGTATCATTTCATACCTGTCCTGTTGTACGCCGGTTTTTCGTTGAAAAGCCACTTTATCATACCGGGGCTGTACTTCAAATCTACCAATATGGAGGGTACGCAATGCCGCATCATACCGGATACCCCGTACATTGATCCAGTAAAGGCTATCCCGGGTCCTGTTCATATAATCTTTCATCCCTATTTCGTAGTTGCGGGCGTATAAAAAGCGGGTAGGATCATCGAGTGCTAAAGAATCTATCAGGAAATCATTGATATGCACCCGCAGGTTATGAAACTGGTGAACAACGCGGGAGGAATCTTTTCGTGTAAAAATGTATTTAAAATTGGTGCTGTCCAGCGCCAGTTTACCGATAAAAATAGACTTCATCCTGGCAGATATGTTCTGATAGGCTGTTTTCGGTTTACTGGTATCTATCACAGTCGCGTTTTGCTCCATAATAATACTGGGGCCAGTCACGGTAAGAGAGGAGGCACTCAGCTCTTTTCCGATGAAATAGCGCCACGGTTTGAAGTATTTCAGTTCTAATTTGTCTACACTGAAGGTATAGATGTCTGTCGGTGCCCTTTGCTGGGCCAGCAGTTGCCGGTAAATTGCCGTATCTGCTATCATGACTACTTTTTCCACAGTGACGCTGCCGGAAAGTACATCAAGATGCAGATCCTTAAATTTCACTGTATAAAGACTATCTGATAACGCTGCTACATATCCGGGTAATTCGCGCTTCAATAGTGTGTTCCAGTGGCGATTCAGGTACCAACCGGTTGCTATTGCCAATAGAAGGAGGCTGCCGAAAGTGATGAGTACAATCTTAATCAGTTTGCGTATGTTAAATCCGTTTTTTGCCATCAGTAAAGCATAAACGAAATTTATACCAATAAGTTCTGTGAGCGCGCGACTGCAGCGTAAAAGCGTTCCGTTCAGGTGAGGGGACTTTGTAACTGTATTGTCAAAACGTATTTGTTTAAAAAATGAATCCCTAAATTTGTGACTTCGATAACAGCATGGATTTAAAAAAATAGCTAAAGTGAAAGAAATACAGGAAATATTGGCATTAGCCATTCCGCAACCCGCGATGAGCGACCAGCTACAACTGGCGGAGCAGGATAGTGTGTCAGTCCCTGACTGTCTGGACTTTACTTTACAGCGTTTTACATATGATAAGCCGTTGCCGGTTGAAGATGTGGCGATGGTTGTTTACCAACCGGCCAAGAGAGGGCAATCTGCTGCAATTGAGCTCCGGTATTGCGTTGCAGGTACCAAATATTGCAAAAATCCATCCTGCACAGATCAGCTTTGCGCAGAAGGTCATAAAGAGGCTTGTTCAGACAGGGTGCCATCAGTGGATTTGATCACCGTGCGCTTTCAGCCTGCCTTTATACAATCGCTGCAGAAAGGGACCACTACTTTCTCTTTATTTGAAAATCAATCACGTAAGCCTTTTGTGAAAACCATTCAGCCATGTACGAAATCCAAATCCGTACTGGAAACCATGGTGCATCACGATTATGAAGGCATTCTGAAAAATATATTCCTGCAAAGCCGTGCGTTGGATCTGTTGTTATACAGCTCCGACCAGTTTATGCAGAATGATACAGACGAGCGCTACGGTTGCCGCTTCCTGACTCACCTGGAAGACCGTGAAAAAATAGAAAATGCCCGTGGTATTTTACTGGAGCAACTGGATTCTCCTATTACCATCAGGGATTTAGCGCGCCGCGTAGCTATGAATGAATGCTATCTTAAAAAAGGCTTTAAGGCCATGTATGGTACTACCATATATGATTACTTCCAGAAAGAAAGAATGGAAAAAGCCAAGGGCCTGTTGTATGAAAAAGGCATGTCTGTTTCAGAAGTGGCCATGTTAATGGGCTATTCCTGTATTTCCCACTTCTCTACAGCTTTTAAAAAGCACACGGGGCTTAAGCCTTGCGAACTTTTGCTGCGCTAGTAAGCCAGTGTCTGTTTAACTTCTCTTTACATTTTACCTTTACATAGAATTACGATGCCGGGAAACCCGCTATCATAAAGGAGTTATATGTATTTTCCCTTTTCGATCATTTGTTTTCCCGATTTGAAAAATGGAAGATAAAATATAGCTGTTTCTTTGTAACACGATAGGCAAATATCCATTTGCGTTTCCTATAAGCTTCCTTATCAGATTTGACCATGGAAGAAGCTTGGCTGGCAAACAGTAAAGTAAAGCCATAAATAATACTTGCATGAATATCAAACACCATTGAAGTTAAGTGCATCTTGCCAGAAAAGTTTCTACCAGATTTTTATAAAGTCGTTCGCTTCTGCGGGCGACTTTTTTTTGTGGAAGGAGGTGTAAGTGTAGAGAAGCAGTAGGTTGCGGATCAGGAATTCTTGTGTGATAGTATAAATTATAGTCAGCATTACCTATTCATTATGTAGCATCTGCTGATGCTATGCTTAGCACAGGCTAAATACGTATTGTATCACTGCAGTAGAGGTGGACTTGATGTGGACTTGATGTGGACTTGATGCGGGGATGAGTTCCGGATGTATAAATGGTAAGCACTGGTTGAATGGCGTTTAAAGAATATTGGAAAATAATATTCTTCAATTTTTTAACTTAATCCGAGGTTAGGTTCTTCCATGAGATCCTTGAGTGAGGAGCAAAAGAAAACCCCGCCCAAAAGAGCAGGGTCTGTCCTATTTATCCCTATACCTATGAAATACTTGTTTGTGTTATTCAGTAATGGTACCAGCTTCGTTCAACAACACTGATTTGTCTGTACCGTTTTCCTGAATATTTATTTTGTAGTATGAAGCTACATCTGATCTCTCAATTTTCCAGCCATCTTTTATGGTTGCTGCCGGATATTTTGTTTTCAGTGTACCAGACACTGATTCCGGAAGAGTTTGAGCATCATAAGCGCTTCTTGTGGCAATCCATTTGCCATCCGCATCATACTCTGCAATTGTGTTTATGTTTTCTTTTTGGAAACTTGCTGTCCAATGTCCTGCACTTGTCTTTGTCCACTTAGCAGCTGTTGTTCCCGCAAAATTCTGATCAAAAGAACTTTTAACTGCCTCAGGTGCCTGCACCGTTTTAGCAACTATTTTTGTTTTCTTAACTGATTTTTTTTGCTGTGCAAAAGTTATGCCGGAAGTGAATAGAACCGCGCAAAATATTAACGTCAACTTTTTCATATTCGATATGGTTTTTTCCGTTGGGTTAAAATTAACTACTAGGTTTTTCTAATCTTCCTGGCAAGTAAGCTAAAACAATGCCAAAAACGTAATTTAATTGCTCTTTATTGCAAAGTACAAAAAAAACAATAAAAAATATTCAAAAAGCTTTGTTTTTAATAAAGTTGCCCCTTTAGGAGCCAGTGTATTTTCTTAACTTCGCACAATTTTAATCAATTATTGTCTAAATAACATCAAAGGGCGGGGAATTGTTTTATGTCCAGCAAATATCAGGAATATAACCAGTTGAATTTACCTCAGATCGAGAAAGATATACTGCAACACTGGGAGCAGCACCAGACTTTTGAGAAGAGTGTGGAAGTGCGCGATGGCGCCACTCCTTTTGTGTTTTATGAAGGCCCTCCAAGCGCCAATGGTTTGCCGGGTATTCACCATGTTATTTCACGTACTTTAAAAGACCTGGTTTGCCGTTACAAAACGATGCGTGGTTTCCAGGTAAAGCGTAAAGGTGGATGGGATACGCATGGCCTGCCGGTGGAACTGGGTGTAGAAAAAACACTCGGAATTACTAAAGAAGACATTGGGAAAAAAATATCCGTAGCAGAATATAATGATACCTGCCGTAAGGAGGTGTTGAAGTATAAAGATAAATGGGATGACCTGACCCGTAAAATGGGCTATTGGGTAGACCTGAAAGATCCTTACATTACTTTCGATAATAACTATATTGAAACCCTTTGGTGGTGTCTTCAAACCCTCTACAAGAAAGGGTTCCTCTATAAGAGTGTAAGTATACAACCTTACTCCCCTGCAGCCGGTACCGGTTTGAGTTCGCATGAGCTCAATCAGCCAGGTACATATAAGGATGTAAAGGATACTACTATAGTGGCTATGTTTAAGGCCCTGCAGGCAGACAATTCACAATTCCTTTTTGATGCAGCCGGAACGAATGAGGTGTTTTTCCTCGCCTGGACCACTACTCCGTGGACATTGCCATCTAACCTGGGTTTGACGGTAGGTGCTAATATAGAATATGTACTGGTAAGTACTTTTAACCAATACACTCACCTGCCGGTGAATGTTGTTATGGCGAAAGTATTGCTGGGTAAGTATTTTAAGGCAGAAGGTGAAAATGCTGACTTTGATGCTTATAAAGAAGGAGATAAAGTAATTCCCTGGAAGATACTGAGCAGCTTTAAAGGCAGCCAGCTGGAGAATATCCGCTATGAGCAATTATTGCCTTTTGCGCAGCCCGAAGAAGGAGATCCTTTTCGTGTAATTCTGGGCGATTTCGTTACCACGGAAGATGGTACGGGTATCGTGCATACTGCTCCTGCTTTTGGTGCAGATGATAATAGAGTGGGTAAAAAGTATGGTATAGGCATTTTGACTCTGGTAGACAGATCTGGCAAATTCACTGACAATGTGGGCGAGTTTTCCGGCAGGTATGTGAAGAATTATAAAGATGATCCTGACTACAAAGATGTAGACGTAGATATTGCGGTGAAACTGAAAAAGGAAAATCGCGCTTTTAAAGTCGAGAAATACGAGCATACTTATCCGCATTGCTGGCGTACAGATAAGCCGGTATTATATTATCCGCTGGACGCATGGTTTATTAAAACTACTGCGGTGAAAGACCGGATGGTAGAATTGAATAAAACCATTAACTGGAAACCTGCCTTCACCGGAACCGGTCGTTTTGGTAACTGGCTGGAGAACATGGTAGACTGGAATCTGAGCCGTAGCCGCTATTGGGGTACTCCTTTGCCTATTTGGCGTACAGAAGATGGAAGTGAGGAAATTTGCGTTGGTGGTATTGAGGAACTGAATGCAGAGATCCGTAAGGCTAATCAGGTGTTAGGCGGAGATGTGAATAAATCTTATCTGCATGAAGGCATATTGGATCTGCATAAACCATATGTGGATGATATCGTCCTGGTAAGTGCATCTGGGAAACCGATGCGCCGTGAGCCAGATCTGATTGATGTTTGGTTTGATAGCGGTGCGATGCCATACGCACAATGGCATTATCCATTTGAAAATAAAGCTTTAATTGATAGCGGTCAGGGCTTCCCTGCAGATTTTATCGCTGAAGGTGTAGACCAAACCCGCGGATGGTTTTATACCCTTCACGCTATTGGTGTAATGTTGTTTGATAGCGTTGCCTATAAAACGGTGGTTTCCAACGGATTGGTGTTGGATGCCAAAGGGCAGAAAATGAGTAAACGCCTCGGAAACGTGGTAAATCCGTTTGAAACCATTGAAAAGTATGGTGCAGATGCCACCCGTTGGTACCTGATCACCAATGCTTCCCCATGGGACAGTCTGAAATTTGATGTAAAAGGTATAGGAGAAGCACAACGTAAGTTGTTTGGTACCCTGTACAATACATATAATTTCTTCGCTATGTATTCCAATCTTGATAACTTTACTTTCAAGGAAGCATACATTCCATTAGAAGAGCGTCCGGAAATTGATCGTTGGATCATTTCCGTATTAAATACCCTGGTGAAAGATGTGACGAGCAGCTTTGATGATTATGAGCCTACGCAGGCCGGCAGAGCTATCGAGCGTTTTGTGGATGAGCAGCTAAGCAACTGGTATGTGCGTCTTTGCCGCCGTCGGTTCTGGAAGGGAGAATATGAGCATGACAAAATCAGTGCGTACCAGACATTGTACGAATGTTTGGAAAAAATTACACAACTGATGGCCCCGGTTTCCCCATTTTTCACAGATTGGTTATTTAACAACCTGAACAGTGTAAGTGGTCGCAGCAAAGCTGCTTCTATCCACCACACTGATTTTCCGGTAGTTAATACTGCTGCCATAGATACTGATCTGGAAGAAAGAATGCAGCTGGCGCAGGATATTTCGTCACTGGTATTATCCTTGCGTAAGAAGGTGAACATTAAGGTTCGTCAGCCGTTGCAAAAAATCTTAATACCGGTTACTAATGTTCGGATGCAGGAACAAATAGAAAAGGTAGCGGACTTGATAAAAAGTGAGGTGAATGTCAAAGGGATTGATTATCTTACGGAAACGGAAGGTTTTATCAAGAAAAAGATTAAGCCGAACTTCAAGTCGCTTGGTGGTAAAATGGGTGCAAAGATGAAATCTGTGGCTGCCGTTATCGGCGGGTTTACAGATGCAGATATTGCCACGATAGAGCGCGACGGCCATTTCAACCTGGTTGTGGAAGGAGAGCAAGTGCAAATCCAACTCTCTGATGTTGAGATCATTTCCGAAGATATTCCGGGATGGACAGTAGCTAATAAGGGCGCTTTAACGGTAGCGCTTGACATTACTATTACTCCCCAGCTACAGGACGAAGGAAATGCCAGGGAACTGGTAAACCGGATACAGAAAATCCGCAAGGATAGTGATTTTGCTTTAACAGACAGAATCAGCGTAACGGTTGAAAGTGTGGAGGCGCTCAAGTCGGCCATTGTGAACTATAATGACTATATTTGCACGGAAATTTTGGCAGATAGCCTGGAATTAGTGGAGCGATTACATGATGGTACAGAAATAGAGGTGAATGACCTTAAATTTAATGTATTAGTTAACAAAAAAAGCTAATCCCCCATGGCAACAAAAAAGAAGGTTGCTAGTAAAACGACCCAAAAGGTAGCTCCGGTTAAGAAAACGGCGGCAAAGGCTCCAGCAGCAAAGAAACCTGCTAAACCTGCCCCCGCTAAGAAAGCCGCACCCGCACCTAAGAAAGCCGCTGCAAAAAAAGCTGCCCCTGCAAAGGCGGCTCCCAAAGCAGCAGCAAAACCAGCAGCCGGAAAAGCCGTGGTAGCCAAAAGTACCGCTAAAAAAGCCGCCCCTGTGGCGTCGAAACCAGCGGTAAAAAAGGCTTCAGCCATACAAAACAGTAAATTAACATCCGTCAAGAACGTTGCTGTACCTGCAAAATCGACCGTTAAAAAAGAGCCTGCTGTAAAGCAGCAAGTGGTTACGAAAAGTGTTTCCGCTGAAAAAGAGAAACCATTTATTTCTAAGTCAGAAGAAAAAGAACTTAAAACGATGGCAGTAAAGAAAGCAGATACTAAGGTAGAAGTTGCTAAGGAAAAAGAATCCTCGAAAAAAGCAGCTGAAAAGCCAGTTGTTAAGGCTGAAAAATCAGTAAAGACGGAAAGATCCGAAAAACCCGAAAAAACTGAAAAAACCGAGAAAAAAGGTGGAAAAGCTACTTTGGTAACTTATCAACCTGAATTTACCAAGTCAGTGTTGGATCAACCAGCACCCCCTACCGGTCCTGTATACAGATACAGTGATTCTGACCTCCAGGAGTTTAGAGAATTGATCCAAAAAAAGCTGGAATCAGCTAAAAAGGAACTCATCTATCTGCAAGGCTTAATCACCCGTAAAGATGAAGCTGGTACTGACGATACAGAGAACAAATACATGAGCATGGAAGATGGTAGTGGCTCCCAGGAAAGAGAGCAACTTAACCAGATGGCCAGCCGTCAGATTCAGTTCATTGATCACCTGGAAAAAGCCATGATGCGCATTGAAAACAAAACCTATGGTATTTGCCGTGTAACCGGTAAACTCATAGACAAAGCACGTCTCAGAGCTGTTCCACACGCTACATTGAGCATTGAAGCCAAACTGGCTAAAAGTAAATAGTCTTACCCAACGGTAAAGACGCAACGAAAAAGGCGCAGCGGACTAGTCCACTGCGCCTTTTTTATTTCTTCACTGCGATGAGTTATCAGCAGGCGGCTACTTTTTTATTACGCAACTGGCGTACCGCCAGGTAAATTAACCCCGCTCCTGCCAGGCCTACCAAACTACCCACACCAATATTACGTGCCTGTTTTTTACTGATAGCAGGGAGCTTAATACCAAATTTCGAAGGACTTGCCTGCGCTATATCCAACAGTGGTGCGAGTGACAGCCCACTGATAATTTTGTCGGCAACCTTTTCTACAATTTCGCCACGGTACTGTGGACAAAAAGCAACGCCTATGCCTGCTTCTGCCAGTAGCTGGCTGTCTTGCTTCCCCTCTCCTACGTAAATGATGTTTTGCGTATTAATGTGATACTGCTGTGCTATATAGGGGAATACATTGCTCTTGTTATATTGGTCACCTTTCATAAAATAATCGGCTGCGGAAAATTCACCGGTGGCTACACTATTGACCAGATGCAACTTATTGGCAAATACGAAATCCATTCCCAGCTTGTTTTTTATATGACGGGCCACTGTTCCGAAGCCATCTGTGATAAGACCACAGGCATAGCCTCTTTTTTTCAATTCCTGTACTATTTCCCTGAAACCAGGTACTAAAGGAATGGCATCCGCTATCTCCAGCATCTCCGCAATATTGCGCCCTTCAAAGAGCGTGGCGCTTAATTTCATTCTGGTCAATGCATCATAACGGCCAGCTAGGATATCCTGCAGGGCTTCTTCTTTGTCAAATGCAACGGCTGCCCATTGCAGGTAGCTCTGAGTGAATACTGCATGGTCCAGGTTGAAGATGACCATCTTCTGTAATTTATCAATAGACTCCAGGATGGAATATTCCATCTGCTCTCGTATCAGGTTAATATTACCCAGGGTTTCGAGGTTTTCCTGCGGTATATTTTCTGCTTTGCGTAGAATCGTGCGGGATACTTCTCTCGACATTTTGCTTAGCTGTTCCCAGGTTTGCATGGCATTTTCTATCTTCCCGATATTCGCTTCTGTAATACGTGCGCCCAAATGGTGCATATCTATCAGCAGGCCAATATCTACGCCGTAATCATTCTCAAAATGCACACGTGACAGGAATGATTTCCGTGCTGCAATCATACCGCTGAGTGGTTGCTGAAAATGCGAAAGCTCCGGATATAATATACTAAGCAGTGGCTTGGCCACCAATTGGGTGACCCTGCCTGCCTGCCGTTCAAAGTAGGATTTGACGAAGTCGGCTTCATCTTTTTCTATAGGACCAGTTAATAGGTCTATAATATTGTCGGGGTAAGTAAGGATGTCACCGTCTACGTAAGCAATAATATCATGTTTGGCCGCCATCATGCCCTCACGCATGGAAATTCCCTTTCCGCGCTGGCTGCTGGTAATTACTCTCACCTGCTCTTTCATGGCCTCTTCTACAGTGTTGTCTGTAGAGTTATCATCCACTACAATGATCTCAATTTTACGGGACGTTTTTTTCACGGTTTTAATAACCTGGCGTATGGTAGCACCTTCGTTTAATACAGGAATTACGATAGATATCATAGGAGTTCGCTATGTTAAAAGGTTAAAAAATAAGTGCTGCAAAGAGCTGGTGTTGGCATTGTCAGGGCGCAACAATAACAAAAACCGTACCCATTACCACTATCTTTTCAGAAGATAATACAAAGGAAACATAGATGGGGACTGATTAAACGCAGTACGTCCCGCATTTTTGCGGGACGTACTGCGTTTTCGTTTATACTTTAACGTTAGGAATCCTTTATTTAAATTCCTGCATTTCTACCAACTTATGATAGATGCCATGCTGCTGCAATAGCTGATCATGTGTACCGCGTTCTTTGATCTCTCCCTTGTCCATTACAATAATTTCATTGGCATGTTGTATGGTACTCAGGCGGTGTGCAATTACAATGGTAGTACGGTTTTGCATTAGTTTGTCCAACGCAGCCTGTACCAGTTTTTCAGATTCGGTATCCAGTGCAGAAGTAGCTTCATCCAATATAAGAATGGGAGGATTTTTAAAAATAGCCCTTGCAATGGTCAGGCGCTGACGCTGACCACCACTGAGTTTCAGCCCGCGGTCACCAATGAAGGTATCATAGCCATGATCCAGCTGCTCAATAAATTCATGGGCATTTGCAATTTTTGCAGCAGCTATAATCGCCTCCCTGTCAGCATTTGGCTGGCCAAAGGCAATATTGTTGATCACTGAATCATTAAACAAAATTGCCTCTTGTGACACCACGCCAATCAGGCCGCGCAGGTCATGTACTTTAAGGTCGCGGATATCGTTACCGTCTATACGGATGGCGCCATCATTGACATCATAAAAACGCGGTAAAAGGTCGGCCATGGTAGACTTTCCGGCACCGCTGCGTCCAACCAGGGCAATCATCTGTCCCTTATTAATTTGCAGCTGAATATTTTTCAGCACATACTGTTGTTCGTATTTAAAGGATATGTTGTCGAATTGAACATGGCTGTTAAATTCTTTTACTGGTTGTGCATTGGGCTTTTCCTGAATAGTTACTGGTGCATCCAGTATCTTGAAGATCCGCTCACTTGATACCATTCCTTTTTGGATCGTGGTAATAGAAGTAGATACATTTTTAGCCGGTGTCATAATCTGCGAATAGAAAACCAGGTAAGTCATGAAAGTAGCACCAGTGAGCAGTTCACTGCCGGAAAGCACTAATGAACCACCATAAATAACCAGGATGATAATTACTATTACGCCTAGTATTTCGGAGATAGGAGATGCCAGTTCCCGCTGGTTATACATAGACTTACTGACTTTCACAAACCGATTGTTTACTTCTCCGAATTTATTTTTCATAAAGCGCTCTGCGGTGAAAGACTGTATAATCCTTATGCCGCTGAGGGTTTCTTCTGTAACAGACAAAATTTTTCCCAGCAGATCCTGGCTGAACTTGCCTTTTAATTTCAGTTTTTTCGAGACATATGAAATCAGTAAACCGGAAACGGGGAAGAAAACGATGGTAAACAGGGTCAATTTTACAGAGATATAAAACAATGCAGCAAAATAACCAATGATAATGAACGGGTCACGCAGGAGCGTTTGGACGGCATTAATCACGCTGTTTTCAATTTCCTGTACATCGTTGGTCATGGAAGATAACAGATCTCCCTTTTGCTGTTCGCTGTAAAAGGAGAGTGATTGATCCGTAAATCTTTCATACAGGCGGGTGCGTAACCGGGAGAGGACTGTCATTTTCAGGCGTACCATTACCCGGGCACTCATATATCTGCCAAAGTTGGCGATGACTACACATATTCCAATAACTGCGCAAACAAAGTATAAAGCACTCAGTTTAGATCCGCTGGCTTTGATAAAGTCGTAGAAATAATAATAAAACAGGTCTATAAAGTAGTTAATGGAAAAAGTAAAGTGTGGCGCCGTTACTACTTTTGGGACTTCATCTACCTGATTAAAAATAACCGTCAGCAACGGAATCAGCATAGCAAAATTGACCATACCGAATATGATACCGATTAATGTGTAGATGACATATTCCGGAAAATAATGATGTAAAGGGGTCGCAAATCTTAGTAATCGCTTGAACGTCTTCATTCCTGTTGCTTTTAAACTGCTGGCAAAAATAGCATAAATACGATATGTCGGGGTTTAATTGCCACTATTCTTTGCAGGAAAAGGTTAATTTCGCATCTGACGGGCTGCTGGCAGCCTGTTAAGGTTTGGCGCTGTGCTGTAAAAATGCTATTATCGTACACAGGCCCCTTTTTACTAACGATTAAAACTGAATGAGATGCAGGAAACTAAAAGGCAGAAGCAAATAGGACAATTAGTGCAACAGGAACTAAGTGGTATTTTTCAGCGGATGGGATTTAATGTGGTAGATGGAGGAATGATATCTGTTGCTGCTGTGAAAATGACCCCCGATCTGCTGGAGGCTAAAGTATACCTGAGCATGTTTCAGATTAAGGCCCCTGCTGAGATGCTGGAGCGTATCAAGGAAAGAATGGGCGAAATAAAGAAATCGCTTGGAATAGGTTTGGGCAAACAATTGCGCAGAATACCTGACGTGAGCTTCTTCCTCGATGATACCCTGGACTATGTGTTCAAGATGGAAGAGTTGTTTAAAAAGATCAAGGAAGACGATGCAAATATTAAGGATGGCAATAAATAGCATTACGAATTACGAATTTCAAATTACGGATTTGTGGGTAGATAGTAAACGCAAATACCACTATCCGCTTATGTCTACCCACAAATCCGTAATTCGTAATTTATAATTCGTAATTCGTAATTCCAACATTATGGTTTGGCAATTTGCTTCCCGTTACTTCCGGGCTAAAAAATCTACGAATGCTATTAATATCATTGCCTGGGTAAGTGTGGTGGCGATTGCAGTGGGGGCGGGTGCCCTGATTGTGATATTAAGTGTATTTAATGGTTTTGAAGGCCTTGTGAAATCCCTGTACTCGTCTTTTTATCCTGCTATAAAAATAGCACCTGCCAGTGGAAAAACGATTCTCCTCACTCCTGCCCAGTTAAAACAGATAGCAGCCGTTCCGGGCGTAGCCCATTTTTCGGAAGTAATAGAAGAAAAGGCGGTACTGCGCTACGGTGACGAGCCTACGATTGCTGTTTTGAAAGGAGTAGACAGTGGTTATAATAATGTAACAGACGTTAAAAGTAATATCGTAAGAGGACGCTTTGACACCGGAGACAGTGTTGCCTACCGGGCTGTACTGGGACTGGAGCTGGAAGGAGCCCTCGGAGTGGATGTTGTACATAGTCTGGCACCTGTAACGGTATACCTGCCGCGCAGGAATGTAAATGCCTTTGTTACGCCGGAAGACGCCCTGAATAATGGGGTATTATATCCTACAGGAACGTTTGCTATTCAGCAGGAGTTTAACAGTAAGTATGTGATTACCAATATTGAATTCCTGCGTAAGCTACTGGAGTTGGGGGATGATGAAATGTCGGCGCTGGAAATCGGGGCACGGACAGGGGTAAACGAAAAGTTGCTGAAAGAAAAACTGGAGCAGGTACTGGGCAAGGGTTATAAGGTGCAAACCCGTTATGAACAGAACCAATCGCTATATGCGATTATGCAAACAGAGAAGTGGGCGGTATATGTGATACTCAGTTTTATTATGATCATTGCGGCATTCAATATGATTGGCTCTTTGTATATGTTGGTGATAGAGAAACAAAAAGACATTACTATTCTAAAAGCCATGGGGGCGCGTAAATCATTGATCATGCGTATTTTCCTGGCGGAAGGACTCATTATTGCCGGAATAGGCACAGTGGTGGGTTTTGGGTTAGGTATTTCATTTTGCCTGTTACAGCAGCGATTTGGTATAATTAAACTGGAAGGCACCTCATTTCTGGTAGATGCTTACCCGGTAAGCATGCATGCAGAGGATTTTGGATTAGTATTTATTACTATAATGGTGATAGGTATAGCGGCCAGTTGGTATCCTGCAAGAAGGGCAGCTGTAGAGGCTATTACACTAAAGGCAACATGATAAAAAAACATGATTATTTCCTACTTGATAAACAGAGCATAGTCTTTAAAAAAAATTAAAAAGGGTTCGTATAACTATTATACGAACCCTTTTTAATTTTTTTTAAAGACTATGCTTAGTAATCACCGAGTGTTTCAGGTAATTGTGCCAATGCTTTTGCAAGTTGTTCATCACTGGGAGCAATACCATGCCATTCGTGATGTCCTTCCATGAAGTCAACACCCTGGCCCATTACGGTTTTCATGATGATAGCAATAGGTTTACCCTGACCGGTAAAGCTTTTAGCTTTTTCGAGTGTTGCTACAACGTCATCCATATCATTACCATTCATGTGAAGTACATGCCATCCGAATACTTCGAATTTAGCGCCTACATCTCCCAGTCCGGCAACATCATCAGTAGTCCCATCTATTTGTTGACCGTTAAGATCCACCGTAATGATAAGATTATCTACTTTGTGGTGTGGTGCAAACATCACAGATTCCCAGATTTGTCCTTCTTCCAGCTCGCCATCTCCGTGAAGAGAGAACACCAGGTTTTTATCGTTGTTAAGTTTTTTTGCAAGTGCTGCGCCTATGGCCACGCTCATGCCCTGGCCCAGGGAGCCGGAAGCAATACGTACACCTGGTAAGTGTTCGTGGGTGGTGGGATGCCCCTGCAGGCGGGAATTCAGCTTACGGAAAGTACTCAGTTCCTGTACGGGAAAGTATCCTGAACGAGCCAGGGCACTGTAGAAAACAGGAGATATGTGACCGTTGGAGAGGAAGAACAGGTCCTGATTTTTACCATCCATATCAAAAGGAACAGGTTTATGGTCCATTACCTTGAAATATAGTGCAGTTAAAAAGTCTGCACAACCTAATGATCCTCCCGGATGTCCGCTTTGAACACCATGTACCATCCGTACAATATCTCTTCTAACCTGAGTAGCAATATCTTTGAGCTGTGGCATGATAGTTGTTAATTTTTGTGCCGCAAAACTAATAGAATTTCGTAGAATTTGTGGCTGTTGAACTTTTTTTTTGCGATCTCAAAGTATTAAAAAAGTTGATTTTTTTAACGTTTCTTTTCACATTTCATTGAAATTAATATCTTTGCACAATTAAGCCCCACTAATGGAGAATGTATTAATTGCTACCGTCCTAAGTTTTGTGGTTACCTATTTTTCAATTCCAATACTTATCAGAGTCGCGGAATTAAAGCATTTATACGACGAACCGGACGAACGAAAGACGCATAAACAGCGTATACCAACACTCGGGGGAATTGGCTTTTTCTCGGGATTCATAATTGCAGCTGCTATCTGTGTACCCGCAATGGCTAATTCGCCGTTTCAGTATATGATGGCTGCATTCTTTATTATTTTCATGGTAGGTATGAAAGATGATATCGTAGGGCTGTCTCCGTTAAAAAAGTTAATCGGACAACTGGCGGCATCTTTTGCTATTATTTACCTGGGCAATCTTCAGCTCACCAGTATGTACGGGTTCATGGGAATCTATACATTACCTCCCAATATCAGCCTTATGCTGACGTATTTCACCTTTATAGTAGTAATAAATGCGTTTAACCTGATAGATRGTGTGGATGGACATGCCGGTAGCATTGGATTACTGGTAAGTGCTGTACTGGGTGCTTATTTCCTGCATGTGGGTGAAACTACGTATGCTGTCATCGGCTTTGCATTAGCAGGTGGTTTGGCTAGCTTCCTGATTTATAATATCTCTCCTGCCCGCATTTTTATGGGCGATACGGGATCCTTACTGATCGGGTTGGTTAACGCGGTGTTGATTCTCAAATTTATAGATGTGGCAGGAAATCCTGTTGGTAAGATGCCTGTTGCGGCTACACCGGCAGTTGCTTTTGCCATTCTGATAGTACCGCTATTTGATACCTTACGCGTATTTGCGGTGCGTATGATACAAGGTAGGTCTCCCTTCTCTGCCGACAGAAACCACATCCATCACTATCTGCTTGACTTAAAGCTGAACCACAGGCAAACCACGCTCGTTTCCGTAGCCATTAATGCTTCTTATATACTTGGCGCATTTGTGTTACAGGGAATGGGAGCCACCTGGTTGTTGATGGTGGTAATTGGTTCTGCTACCTTCTTTACAGGTATGTTATACCTGGCCCGCAAAAGATCACTGGCTATACAGGCTATACCTGAACCGGTTGTTCAGCCTGCAGCAACAGTGGCAAAAGAATCTACCAAAATATTGCGTGTTACAACAGACGGTGTGCTACAGGATAAATAATTATTTCCGGATAATTTACTGTTAAGGCTTATTGCAAGCATTTCTCCTTCCATTATCATGGAGCGTTACTTTGACGATTAAAAGAAAACCTGTAGGTTTGCACGCACTTAACTATTTATGTTATGCAAGATGATCTAACGCTTATCATTGATGAGGCAGCAGACTCGATGAAAAAAGCAATCGGGCACCTGGAATTGGAGCTTACAAAAATCAGAGCTGGGAAAGCTAATCCGCAGATACTGGATGGCATTTTCGTTGACTATTATGGCGCGCCAACTGCACTGAACCAGGTTGCTAACGTGAGTGTTGCTGATGCCCGTACCCTGACAATACAACCATGGGAAAAAAACATGCTGCAGCCCATTGAAAGGGCTATTATCGCATCTAATATTGGTCTTAATCCACAAAATGACGGTATTATCATCCGTTTATTCCTCCCCCCTCTGACAGAAGAGCGCAGGAAGGAATTTGTGAAAAGAGTAAATAATGAAGGCGAGCAGGCAAAAGTAGCTGTACGGAGTATCCGCCGTGATGCTATTGAATCTGTAAAGAAATTACAAAAAGACGGTTTAAGTGAAGATACTGCCAAGGATGCCGAAGCAGAAATTCAGACAATGACCGACAAACATAGCGTGTTAATTGACAAACACTGCGAAGTGAAAGAAAAAGAAATCATGGCAATTTAAGCAGCATCGGGACTTCCCCATGTGCTTTCAGCCGGTAAATATTAAAGCGGAGATATCAACGGATGCTTGTCCATTGATATCTCCGCTTCTTTTATTCAGCCGGTTTACTTTACCTGCTCCGGAAACTTCTCTACTGGTGCCTTGTTGGCACTGTTTACCAGGTACACACCCAGCAAAATGATCCCCATACATAATACCTGCACCCATGTAATAGGTTCATGTGCCAGTAGTCCCCAACCGACAGCCACTAACGGTAACGCATATGCTACCATAGACGCCATCACCGATCCGGCGCGTTTAATTAACAGGAAAAACAAGACTGCTGCTATACCGGTACCCATTACACCCAGTACAAGGCCTGCTGAAAGCGACCGCCATGGCGCATCCGGTTGCGTAAATTGCGGAAAGAAATTGCTGAACCATAATATCGGGAAGGTAAGTATGGCACAAAAAAACATGGCAATAGAACCCAGTTGGAGAGAAGAGAAGCCCTTGAGCGTATTGTGTACCAGGCTGATATTTATGCCATAGCTGATGGTAGCGAGGATCACGAGGAACGCATAATACCAATGCTCGTTGGTGCTGATCCCTTTGGAGGTAAAAAGCAATACAACACCAGCCAACCCAACAAATATACCTGTGAGCTGTGCCTTTTTAAATGGACTTTTAAAAATGATAATGCCGGAGAGTAAGGCCATCAATGGGACGAGTGCATTTAAAATACCTGCAAGCGAGCTATCAATTTCCGTTTCTGCCAAACAAAAAAGAAAAGCCGGGATACCGTTACCCAGTACACCGGAAAGCAAAATAAGCGGTATTTTTTTCCCTGGCGTTTGCCGTAATGCCTTTGGTAAAAAGGGTAACAGCGCTATGCCTGCCGCCACCAGCCTCAAACTGGCTACCTGGTAGGAGGTGAATGATTCCAGTCCAATCTTCATTAATATAAAGGAACTGCCCCAGGTGAGTGATAGCAAAATGAAAACTCCCCAATGAGCGAAACGTTGGTTCATAGTTATAAATTATGACTACAAAGGTGCAGGTATCGGGAGCATTCAACAAAATATAAATCGTGTTATCGCAACACTTCTGATTTGATTTTGTTAAATTTATTTATAAGAATGCAATACATGAGTAAAATCAAGTTGTCCGCGATCAGTACTACAGCGCCTAAAAAGCTGGATAAAGAAAAGATAAAGGCCAAAACCCAGGAGATTCTACAGGAACTCGATGAACTACAAAACCTGCTTTATGCACAGCATAAGCATAGTATACTGTTGGTAGTACAGGGAATGGATGCCAGTGGAAAAGACGGTGTGATCAAAAATGTTACCGGTACACTGAACCCCCAGGGCTGTACAGTGCACTCTTTTAAAGCTCCCAGTACAGAAGAATCAGAACATGATTTTTTATGGAGAGTACATCAGCAGGCACCTGGCAAAGGAATGATACAGGTATTCAACCGTTCTCATTACGAAGATATCCTGATACAGCGTGTACACAAATGGATTGACGATAAAATGGTGCAAAAACGGATCGAGGCGATTAATGATTTTGAGAAATTGCTGACCGTTCACAATAATACCCATATCATAAAATGCTATCTGCATGTGTCACGGGAAGCACAGCAGCAACGCCTGGTTGAACGCACTGAAGATCCACGTAAGATGTGGAAGTATAACGAAAATGATTTGACAGAAGCCAAACTCTGGGATAAGTATATGGAAGCATATGAGGATGCTATAAATCGCTGTAATTATGTACCATGGCTTATTGTGCCAGCCGATCAAAACTGGTATAAAGAATATTTGATAGCCCTAACGTTAAGGGATACACTGAAATCATTGCAAATGAAATATCCCCGTTTAAAGAAATAATGGATTAATAATTAACGGCTTCGGGGATTATGCTTTATTTTTGTTCACTTATTTTAACCACTAAAACCTTGCATTATGTCGTTCATCAAAGAATTTAAAGAGTTTGCCATGAAAGGCAATGTAATGGATCTTGCTGTGGGTGTGATTATTGGAGCTGCGTTTGGAAAGATCGTTACATCTTTGGTAGATAATATTCTGATGCCCATAATAGGGTTATTTACCCGTGGCAAGAATTTTAATGATCTCTTTGTATTGCTTGACACTAGTAAAGGAGAGTTTGCAACCCTGGCAGAAGCAAAGGCCAAAGGCGTGGGAGTATTTGCTTATGGCGCATTTATTCAGAGCATAATTGATTTCCTGATTATCGCTTTCTGTATTTTCCTGCTGGTAAAATTCATGAATAGACTGACCAAGAAAAAAGAAGAAGACCCTGCTCCAGCTGAATTATCTACACAGGAAAAACTGCTCACGGAAATCCGTGATGAACTGAAAAAATCAAAGTAAAAATCTTCATAAATACCCCCGCCATCATATTTCTTCCCGACCGGGAGAAATATGATGGTTATATATGTATACTCACCTTAAATATTAAATTGATGAAAAAATTCATTTTATCCATTGCCTGCTGTATGCTATTGCTTACAGCTGTACATGCACAAAATGACTGGATGAAGAAGTCACGGGAGGAAGCTGCCGGGAAAATTAAGAAAGACCCTACTGATCCCAATGACACCATTCCCAAATTATGGCGGAAAGGGATGAACATTAATGTAAATATTAACCAGGGATCATTGAGCAACTGGGCTGCAGGTGGAGATAATTTTTCTCTCTCTGTAGGTTCCAATCTATATGCCTGGGCATTCTATAAAAAAGGAAGGCGTTCCTGGGATAATGTGGCTGATCTTGCCTTTGCATATCTCAATACCACGAGCCTCGGAGGTCGTAAAAGTGATGACCGCATTGACCTGACCACCAAATATGGCTATGATATCGGCAACAACTGGTATGTAAGTGGGCTAGTGAATTTACGTACACAATTTGCCAACGGTTACCTGTACCCTTCAGATACTACAAAACAGTTGTCTTCCAAGTTCTTTTCACCTGCATACGTCCTGGTATCACCAGGTTTTGACTATAAACCCAATAATTCATTTTCTTTATTCCTCTCTCCTATTACTTCCCGTTTTGTGTTTGTAATGGATGATTTTCTTTCAAAACAAGGAGCATACGGTGTAGATACAGGTAAACATTTTAAATATGAAATAGGTGCTTATCTGTCTGCCAATTATGTAAAGACGTTTGCGAAAAATATGACTTATAAGGGCCGGCTGGATCTTTTTTCAGACTACTTACATAATCCACAAAACATAGATGTGTTTTTCACCAATGCCCTGGAACTCAAAGTTAATAAGTGGATATCCGCTTTATTGACAGTAGATATGATATATGATGATGATGTAAAAGTGTTTGAAAATAAAGAAACTGGAGTAATGGGCCCCCGACTGCAGATTAAGCAGGTAATAGGGGTTGGTTTTGCTGCGAAGTTCTGATTAGCTGGATTTTTGTTATTTTTGATATCGCACATAGGTACCGTGTATAAAAGAAGTCCGGATGTAATGTATCCGGCATTCATTTCTCGCAGTGCCTTTGTGCGAATTCTTTTTAAACCAAGTATTAAATACATTACGTGAGCGAGCAAGCACCTGTCTATAAGATCAAATTACCGCAATTTGAAGGTCCTTTTGACCTGTTGCTGTT
The DNA here is from genome assembly GCF_052114225.1 of Chitinophaga sp. RAB17. Taxonomy (NCBI): domain Bacteria; kingdom Pseudomonadati; phylum Bacteroidota; class Chitinophagia; order Chitinophagales; family Chitinophagaceae; genus Chitinophaga; species Chitinophaga sp. RAB17. Next base: position 391,538 of record NZ_JBFREI010000002.1, read on the forward strand.
CTTCATCGAGCGTGATGAACTGGATATTTACAATATTCCTATCAATACCCTCACGCAGGATTTTCTGGCCTATATTCACCATATTGAATCATTGAATATTGAGCTGGCCAGTGAGTTCATTCTCTTTGTGTCTACCCTGATGCGCATCAAAGCAAAGATGCTGTTACCGCGTAAAGAGGTAGATGAACAGGGAAATGAAATAGATCCGCGTATGGAGCTGATAGACAAGATCCTTGAGTATAAACGCTATAAGCTGGCTGCGGCCGAATTGGCTGAAATGGAGGCCGATCGTATGCTGCAGATTAAGCGTGGAAATATAGCCAAAGAACTGGCTGAAATCGGAGAAGCTACCAGTGAAGGTACAGAGGTGCAGACACTTACCCTCTTTAAGCTGACCAAAACCTTTGAAAAGGTGATGCAGCGCATGAAAGAGCGCGATAATAAGCCCCAGCACGTAGTATATAAGTATGATTATACGATGGAAGGTTCCAGGATGTATATGGAAGAATTAGCAAGGGCAGAGCGGACATTATCTTTCGAAAAAATATTTGATCACTGTAAAGACCGCGTGCATGCTATATTCCTGTTCCTGAGTATGCTGGAACTGGTACAAATGAAGCACATGGGCATTATGGTGGGAGAAGGAAGAAACAACTTCATTATTGAATATATCGATCCTTCCGACAGGGAGGAGGAACCCGCAGGAACTTTAATAGATGGCTGAGAAACGTGAAAATATCGGAATTGTTTCCTTACCGGAATACGCACATGTAGATCCAGGTTTTGTAGTATCTGGTCTCTGCGAATTAGGCAACAGCTTTTTTGACCAGATTGGTGTGCCCCACCGGCATGATTTCTATACCATTTACTGGATTAAGAAAGGTAAGCTGTTACATACTATTGATGCGGTTACGTATGAAGTTAAAAAGAACACCCTTTTCTTTGTGGCGCCAGGACAGGTACATAACCTGCAGGCCACAGAAAAGATTGATGGATTCATGATTGCATTCCGCGATGCTTTTATGTGTTTAAAAGACCAGACACAGGTATCGGGGATTAACTCCGGCCTGTTTTTTAATAGTCAGTTCAGCAGTGTAATACATCTTAATGATGAACAGGAGAAGGATATTGATGCTGTGGTTCGCCTGATGATGAAAGAATTAACCCTTCATGAACCTGAGTATGAAATGGCCCTGCATGGCTTGCTGCGTTACTTCCTGGTACTGGCATCACGTATTAAGGGTGAAAATGTGGGCATTTCTCCGGAGCAACATGCGGTTCACAATAGTTCTGTCTTCCTGAAATTTAAAAATCTGATAGAAGAAAAGTACCAGGAGTTAAAGACGGTATCTGATTATGCCGGGTTATTGCATATAAAACCCGTACTGCTGAATGAAATCAGCAAGCAATTATCCGGAATTACGGCCGGAGAGCACATCCGTAACCGGGTAATCCTGGAAGCGCAACGTTATTTATACAATACAGATCTAACTGCTAAAGAAATAGCCTACAAGCTGGGTTTTGATGATCCTCACTATTTTAGCCGCTTTTTTAAGAAATATACCAACCAGAGCCCTTCCGAATTTAAAGAGGCCTCCCGCTCTTCTGCAAGCCCTTCTGCCTAGGATTTCCACGAATTTTAAAAAAAGTCCATCACTAGCAGCGTTTTATCCATTCTTGAATGGTGTTACAACATGTACTTTTGTGTTGTCTTAAGGAGGCAAACAATATGAACACAAAAAAACATGTAAGCCAGATCGTAATTGCCGCCGCACCACATATGGTAGGTGACGGTTTCAGGGTACAAAGCACTTTACCCGGAGGCACCCGTTCTGAAAACAACGTGATCAGCCCATTTATTATGATGGACTACGCCGCTCCCAACTACATACCACCAAGCCCAAGGCCACGTGGCGTAGGCGAACATCCGCACAAAGGTTTTGAAACAGTAACCATCGTATACCAGGGCGAACTGGAACACCGGGATTCTACCGGTAGCCATGGATTTCTGTATCCTGGTGATGTACAATGGATGACTGCCGCAGGAGGAATTTTACATGAAGAGAAATATAGCGAAGCATTCACTAAAACAGGTGGTAAAGTAGAATTTGCCCAGCTGTGGGTAAATCTTCCCAAAGCATTTAAACAGAACCCACCCGCCTATCAGAATCTGACTAAAGCAGATATACCTGTAGTAAAGGTGAGTGAGGAAGGTTATGTAAGAGTAATTGCCGGAGCATATAATGGTACTAAAGGCGCTGCTACTACTTTTTCACCTGTGAATGTGTTGGATGTACGTCTGAAGAAAGACGACAGCATCACCTTCAGTGTAGCTGAACATTTCAATACCGTAGCCGTGGTTTTTCAGGGAGAAGCTGATATTAACGGACAACCGGTAAAAGCAGTAGAAACTGCTTTATTCGAAAAGAATGGCACTGACATCACGATTACTGCTCTGAAAGACACTGCTATGGTGGTGTTGAGCGGCGAGCCGATAGATGAACCCATTTTTGCATACGGTCCTTTTGTAATGAATACGGAAGAAGATATCAGAGTGGCTATCGACGAATACAACACCGGTAAAATGGGCGAATTACGCTAATCACTTATCTAACAATACTAAAACAAAAAACTATATGACAACCTGGAAAATTGATCCTTCACACAGTGATGTACAATTCAAAATCAAGCACCTGATGATTACGACCGTAACAGGTCAGTTTGCAAAATTTGAAGGTACCATGCAAACTGCTGATAATGATTTCAGCACTGCCAATATATCTTTCGAAGCAGACATCAATAGTATTTCCACACAGAATGCGCAACGTGATGCACACCTGCAGGCAGCAGATTTCTTTGAAGCAGAGAAATACCCGAAGCTGACATTTGTGTCTAAAGAAGTAAAGAAAATAGACGCAGATACTTTTAAACTGGTAGGTGATTTAACCATCCGTGATAATACCCGTCCGGTAGAACTGAATGTTGAATTTGGTGGTGAAGTAGTGGATCCATATGGTCAGACTAAAGCTGGATTTGAATTAAGCGGCAAAATTAACCGTAAAGATTTTGGTCTTACTTTCCATGCTACTACAGAAACCGGTGGTTTATTACTGAGTGATGAAGTGAGGTTACTGGCGAGTGTACAAATGATTAAGCAATAAAGCATTTTCATTGTTATTATTTAGATATGCTGTTCATTTACAGCCCTGTATCCCGGATAGCATATCTGAATAATAACAATGAAATAATATTTGAAGAAAATGGATATTCTGAATAAACTCGAATGGCGTTATGCCGTTAAGAAATTTGATCCGGCTAAGAAATTAAGTGCAGCACAGCTGGAAAAACTGGTAGCCGCAACAAGGCTCTCAGCGTCTTCCTATGGTTTACAGCCATATAAGATCCTGATTGTGGAAAATCCGGCGGTGCGTGAGCAATTGAAATCGGCATCGAATAATCAGTCGCAGATAACAGATGCTTCACATCTGATTGTATTTGCGAGATATACAGATCTGAATGACTCTCACGTAGATGACTATATGAATAATATAGCGGAAACGCGCAACATAGCCTCTGAGCAGCTGACAGGCTTTTCTGATATGATGAAAGGCACTGTTACCCGCTTAGGTGCAGAAGGAACAGCTATATGGAGCTCAAAACAGGCTTACCTGGCATTAGGTACCCTGCTGACTGCAGCAGCTGTTGAAAACGTTGATGCCTGCCCAATGGAAGGCTTTGACACTGCTAAATATGATGAAATTCTAGGACTGAAAGATAAGGGACTTACTACCGTAGTAATTGCTGGTGTAGGATTCAGAGCAGCGGATGATGCGATGCAACATGCTAAGAAAGTACGTAAGCCAATAGCAGAATTGGTAGAAACGATATAAGAATCAATTGACAGGAACCATGCAAAAGCCGCGCAATATATTGCGCGGCTTTTTTGTGGGGATGATTTACCGGGTTTTAAACCGCAGGAAGCTCCGGCGTTTTTTATTGCCGATTAATTTGTAATTTGGGCCTCCGCACTGATTTTTCTAACGAGAAAAAATAAAAAATAAACATGAAAAGATTTGCATCTGCCAATTGGCAAGGTACCGGTAAAGAAGGTAAAGGCACTTTAACTTCTCAGTCAACTGTGTTAAACAAGACTCAATACTCTTTCAGCAGCCGTTTTGAAGATGGTATTGGTACTAACCCTGAAGAACTGATTGCAGCAGCACATGCTGGTTGCTTCACCATGAAACTGAGCTTTGTTATCACAGGAGCCGGTTTTACACCTGGTAACATTGATACCAAATGCACAATCACACTGGATAATGGTGCTATCACCAGCAGTCACCTGGAAGTAACAGCCAGCGTTGAAGGTCTGGATGCAGCAAAATTTGCTGAGTTTGTAGCAGACGCAGAAGCTAACTGCCCTGTAAGCAAACTGTTAAATGCTACCATTACTTCTGATGCGAAGCTGGTGTAAGTAAGCATAAGGTCAAAAGCTAAAAGCAGAAAGCTATTGAGCGAATGATCCAGGCGGATACGAAAGTGTTTGTTTGGGAGATTCATCTCAATAGTTTTCTGCTTTTTGTTTTACGCCTTCCTCTTTTTGTCCACGCTTTTCAATAGATCATCCATTCTCCACGCGGGCGTTTATAGCGATATTTGTGATGTATTAAATAAAGGAGATTAAGTTATGAAAAAAGTTATTCATCGTGCAGATACCAGAGGATATGCTAACCACGGTTGGTTGAAGAGCCATCATACATTTAGTTTTGCTAATTTCTATGATCCTAACAGGATTCACTTTGGTGCATTACGTGTATTGAATGATGACGCAGTAAAGGGCGGAATGGGCTTTGGCGCTCATCCTCACGATAATATGGAGATCGTATCCATTGTATTGGATGGTGCATTGGAACACCGTGATAATACCGGAAAACAGGAAGTGATCCGCAAGAATGATGTGCAGATTATGAGTGCCGGAACAGGTGTGGTTCACTCGGAGTTCAACGCTTCAAAAACAGACGATGTCAACTTCCTGCAGATTTGGATAATACCTGCAGAAAGAAATGTTACGCCCCGGTATGATCAGAAAACATTTGATCCTGCTGCCCGTGAAAATGCTTTACAGGTAGTGGTTTCACCAGATAAAACAGCCGATGCCCTCTGGCTGCATCAGGATACCTGGTTTACCTTAGGTAAATTTGATGCAGGTAAAACAGTGGAGATTACGCCTAAAGCAACGGGGATAGGCAGTTACCTGTTCCTGCTGAGTGGGGAAGTAAAAGTAGATGGTGAAGTATTGCAAACCCGTGATGCGATTGGCTTGTCTGAGTATGACAAGGCTAACATTGAGGTCATTAAACCGGCAGAGTTTTTGCTGATAGATGTACCAATGCTGAACTAATCATACACATTACTATATACTAACCCGTTACATCTAAAAAAGATCAGCCGATAAGGCTGGTCTTTTTTTTCTATTTTTATTGCAGTTATTATTAAACAGCCACTACAGAGACATCCGCCATGCTATTAGCTACAGATCTGGACGGTACTTTTTTAGGAGGTACCCCTGAAGATAAAGAACGCCTATATACACTGTTACATGATAATAAAAGTATACAATTGGTATTCGTAACAGGAAGAGGCATACGCAGTGTATTACAGTTATTGGAAGACACCGCGCTGCCCCGGCCGGAATATATTATTTGTGATGTGGGTGCTACCGTTACGCACCTGCCTACCCTTGCAGCTGTAGAACCAGTGCAGTCAAATATTGCAGCCAGATGGCCTGGTGATCATGTGAGAGAAACACTGAAAACAGTAAGAGGATTATTACATCAGGAAGCACACCAGCAATACCGTTGTTCTTATTACTATGATGAAGGTACAGATATTGATGGCGCCAGACTGGTAGCTACTTCTCTGCAATGCGACCTCGTGTTATCTGCCGGGAAATATCTTGATGTATTACCTGCTGGTGTTAACAAAGGATATACACTACAGCAATTATTGGAAGTATTGGCGTTGTCGCATCAACAGGTATTGGTAGCAGGTGATTCTATGAATGACTATTCCATGTATGCAACGGGCTTTAAAGGCGTTGTGGTAGGTAATTCGGAACCCGAATTAGTAGCGCGTACTGCTGCCATGGCGCATGTATTGCAGGCACGGCGGGCAGGAGCCGGTGGTATACTGGAAGCCATGGAATTTTTTCCGGAGTTCGGCATTTATCTGTAAAAAGAAGGTTAAAAGTGGCGGGTGGAATAGAAAAAGATTGTACCTTAGAATAGGTCTTTACACACAAATTAATATGGATATTGACAACAGCGTTTGGTATGATGAATAGCTTTTTAATCATCATTTAAATTGATAAATCAATACACCATGGAAATGACAACTCCCACCGAAGAACTGCACCAGCAGCTTAATTCCTGGAAAGAAGAAGTAAATGAAGTGAGAACTGAAGTAAAGATGATGCGGGACAGATTAGAGCAGATTTCGCTTAGTAATGCATCCAGGGAAGTAATGACTAATGTTGAACATTTTGAAAACCGTTTACTACGCCAACGTGAGGTAGCAGATGAAATGCATCACGACATTAAGCAATGTGCTAAAAAGATATCAGATACGCCCGTAACTGTAATTCATGATGACCGGCCCGTGGACGATTTTGACACCATACAGCATCGTATGGAAATATTCCAGAAACTATATATAGCATTAAAAGAAGACTTCAATCATTTTGCTTTGTGAACTCAAAATGACTATTGAAGTTTTTTTACTTTATGCTCTATTTTATGAATGATATCATCCAGCTGTTGTGTGGATTCATGTAGCCATTCCATAAGCTGGGAGTTGAGATGTCTGTCCTGGTTGCTTTTATCAAACAGGCCGGTAATGCTGAGTATGGAAACGACCGGACGGCGTATTTCATGAGAATTGATCCAGGCAATTTCTTTCAATGTCCTGTTTTGTTCCTCCAGCTGTATAGCTTGTTTTACGTGTTTGTCTATGTCCTGCATCATACCAATCATGCGCAAAGGCGCCTTGTCTTCATATATGATAAAGGCACGGTCCACCACATATTTATAGTATCCGTCTGCGCATTGAAACCTGTATTCTTCTGACCAGTAGTTAGAGCCGGCAGCAATACAGGCAGCGAGTGACGCATTGATCCGGGCATGATCGGCGGGATGTATGTTTTCCTGCCACCACTGTACGAGGTCAGTATTTTCATTGCTGTTATACAGGAAGAGGTTTGACAAGCCGTGATTCCAGGTAACCTGATTTGTAACCAGATTTTTGTCATACACTGCATCGTTGGTGGCCTGTGCCAGCAGTTCATAGCGCATACCCAACTCTCTTGCTTCTTTGCTGGCTTTCACTTCGGCATCTACGTCTTTGGCCATAATAAAGCGGGCGTTCTTTCCGTAGTAGATAGCCGGTAATGAATATATTTCCACAAAGAAATTAGTGCCATCTTTTTTTCGGTGCCGCCATATTCCTCTATACTCTGTGCCATTGCACCGTTCTGCTGCGTTGTCAATCAAAAGCGGTATATCTTCTTTATTACGTATATCCTTCAACGTTATCTCCATGAAATCCTTTCTGCTATAACCATATTTTTGGATGGCCGCGTCATTAACAGAGAGGAAGCGCATAGTAGATTTTTCATAGATCCACATGGGAATCGGATATTCATTAAACAGGTGCTCAAATTGGAGGGAGCGCTGGTTACGCCAGCCGGAGGCAATAAAAAGTATGATGAAGATGCTACCGGATATTAGAATGCTGCCGGCAAGCAAGAGGGCATGCTGTCCGGATCCGATTTTTATGAGGAGATAGCTGTTTATCAAAATGACAAGTAACAACAAACATAGACAAGCCATCTTTAATGGGGCATTCCGCATGACCTGATTTTAAAGATAATTTAGCCAAATTTTAACCAATAGAAAAATTATCTCAGAGCATTATGATTGATACTATTTTTTATATTATAACTGATCATAATTCAAGAATAATTTCGTTGCTTGCAGGATATCCTACGCAGGTAAGCACGAGTCCTTCTGCCAGCTCTTTATCTGTTAATACTTCATTGACAGGCATCCAAACTTTACCACTTACACATTGGGCGGTACAGGAACCACATACGCCTCCCTTACAACTGTAAGGCAGCAACACTTCGTTTGCCAGGGCATAGCTCAAAATGGTTTGATCGCCTGGAATGGAGAGCTGATACTCCTGGTTACGATAACGTATCAGCACATTTTTGAGGTGATGATCAGCCGGCAGCGGTGTTTTAGCAATCCGGGCATCGGTATTTACCACGAAATTTTCTTTGTGCAATTGTGTTTCCGGAAAACCCATAAATGTAAGGGTGAGCATAATGGTGCGCATATAGTCTGGCGGTCCGCAGAGGAAAAACTGTGCATCCTCACGGGGATAGCGTATATGCGTTGTTACCAGTTGTTCCAGTAAAATATTATTGAGTCTTCTGTAGGCATGATGGCTGTCCGGGTCATTGCTGAAAAGATATATAATCTGGAGTTGTTCGGGATATTGTGTCTGCCATAGCTGCAGTTGCTTATAGAAGATCGTTCTTTCCGGTGTGGTGTTACTATAGATGAGTTTAACGTGTGCACCTGGCTCTTTCTGCAGGATGTGTTTCAGCAACGAAAATACGGGCGTAATGCCACTACCGGCAGCCAGGAGGAAAATGTCTTTTACGGGTGCAGCCGTCTTTTCATAAGTAAAACGTCCGGAGGGTTCGAGTGCGGTAACGATATCTCCTTTTTTCCAGGAATGGATCAGATGCCGGGATATTTCGCCATTTTCTTTTTCGCGGATGGTAACGGATAGGAATGGGTCTATGCCGGGTGTAGAGCTGAATGAATAAGAACGTCTGTACTCCTTATTGTTGAGGGTAATAAGGAATGTCAGGAATTGTCCTGCGAGGTATTCAAGTGGCTCCGGTGTGGTATTCTCCAGTTGGTAGGTGTAAGTACCGGGTGTTTCGCGTATGATATCCGTTATCCTGAGCTGAAAGTACATGGGAAGGAAATAATTACGAATTAGCAATTACGAATTACGAATTTGGTGGGAGATGGTCAACGATCAATCGCTTCTATCTACTACCAAATTCGTAATTCGTAATTATTAATTCGTAATTCTATTTAAATGGTCACCGTAATTTTTTCCTTCAGCATCTCCCTGGTAGTGCGGGCAATGCCGGCGGCATCAAATCCGCATTCGCGATAGAGTTCTTCCGGTTTACCGTGTTCTATTAATCTATCAGGGATGCCTAATCTTTTTATTTCTGCTCTGTAGTTGTTGGTGGCCATAAATTCTATTACGGCGCTGCCGAAGCCACCTACTATGGTTCCATCTTCCACGGTAATTATCTTGTCGAATGACTGGAATATTTCGTGGAGCATGGCTTCGTCCAGTGGTTTTACAAAGCGCATATCGTAGTGAGCGGGTTGCAGCCCATCTCCTATCAGTTCTTTACAGGCTTCTGTAACGAAGTTGCCGGTATGTCCGAGGGAGAGAATGGCAATATCTTTACCATCACGGATTTTACGGCCGGTACCAGCTTTGATTGCTTTAAACGGTGTACGCCATTCGGGCATTACACCTTGTCCGCGTGGATAGCGGATAACATAAGGCATATCGTTTTCCGGTAGTTGTGCGCTGTACATCAGGTTACGCAGTTCTTCTTCGTTCATTGGTGCGCTGATGATTACATTTGGGATACCACGCATATAGGCGATATCGTAGGCGCCATGGTGTGTAGGTCCATCTTCTCCCACCAGTCCTGCCCTATCCAGGCAGAATATAACGGGGAGTTTTTGAATGGCTACGTCATGAACGGCCTGATCGAACGCACGTTGAAAGAAAGAAGAGTAGATCGTACAGAATACACGCATGCCCTGGGTAGCCATCCCTGCGGATAGGGTTACTGCGTGTTGTTCACAGATACCAACATCGAATGCTCTCTGCGGCATTTTCTCCATCATAAATTTGAGGGAAGAGCCGGAAGGCATAGCGGGGGTGATACCGATGATTTTATCGTTTTGTTCTGCGAGTTCAATGATGGTGTGGCCAAAAACGTCCTGGTATTTAGGAGGTTGAGGGGTGGTCACTGGTTTTTTGAATATTTCGCCGGTGATTTTATCGAACAGTCCTGGCGCATGCCAGGTGGTTTGATCTTTTTCTGCGAGGGCATAGCCTTTACCTTTTGTGGTAACGATATGCAGCAGTTTGGGGCCGGGAATATCTTTCAGGTCCTGCAGGGTATCAGCCAGTTTGGTGATATTGTGGCCATCGATGGGGCCAAAATAGCGCATCTTCAGTGCTTCGAAGAGGTTACTGGATTTGGATACAACACCTTTGAGGCTGGCTTCCAGTTTGGAGGCCATGTCACGGGTGAATTTTTTGCCTACAGGGAGTTTTCCCAACAGGTTCCATACATCGTCCCTTACTTTGTTGTAGGTGGGAGAAGTAGTGATATCTGTGAGGTATTCTTTCAATGCACCCACATTAGGATCTATGGACATGCAATTGTCGTTCAGAATAATGAGCACATTGGCGTTAGCTACGCCGGCGTGATTCAGTGCTTCAAAGGCCATGCCTGCTGTCATGGCGCCATCGCCAATAACGGCAATGTGCTGACGGTCAAATTCACCTTTATAGTGGGAGGCCATGGCCATACCCAGTGCTGCAGAAATGGAGGTAGAGGAGTGGCCTACACCAAAGGTGTCGTACCGGCTCTCATCTCTTTTCGGAAATCCGCTGAGTCCTTTGTATTTCCTGTTGGTAGGAAATGCTTCCCGGCGACCGGTCAGGATTTTATGACCATACGCCTGGTGACCTACGTCCCATACTAACTGGTCGTATGGCGTGTTATAAACATAATGCAAAGCTACTGTCAGCTCGACTACACCAAGACTGGCCGCAAAGTGGCCACCATGCACACTTACAACGTCAATAATGTATTGACGCAGCTCCTCACATACCTGGTGAAGCTGTTCTTTATTCAGCTTTCGCAAATCAGCGGGATATTCTATCTGGCTCAACAGTTGACCTGCCTTAATATTCATAATTGGGCTCAGGGTTTATATTAAGTAACAAAAATACATAAAAATATGTGGTAAATCGTGATCCTGTACCAGGAAACTAGGACAGAATGGAGATATCTCACCATTCAGATAGAGGCATCTGCCATTTACCAATTTTGATTCACCATTTATAACATTTAGGTTTCTGCGGGGGGAGCTGTAGGGTATTTTTGGAATATAGGTGAAGTTTACTAATTTGATTTAATGTTTAGACAAATAAACAAATATTGGTGGTGTCAGATTTTGGGGTGGTCGGCTTATTTCGTGTTAAATTGTTTTTTTTACTACGCCCTTGATAAGTCGATACTTAGACTATCTGACTTCATTAATTTATTGATATTCATTACATTAGGACTTTCCTTAACGCATCTTTTCCGGACATTGATTAACAGGCGTAACTGGGTAACTTATAGTTCTGAAAAGCAGATTTTTTTATTTTTTACCATGGTGGCTGGTACGGCAGTGACGTTATATATGAGTTATAACGGGCTGATGTACTTTGTATTTAAATATAAGCAGGAAGATCTTGTTCCCAGCATCATCAAGGGGCTGGTATCTGCATTTGGTATTGCTTTTTTCTGGTGGATGATCTACTATATCTGGCACTATATAGAACGGAACAGGAGTTCACAGGTAGATCAGTTGAAGCTGGAAACGACCGTGAAAGAGCTGGAACTTAAAACAATTAAGGCCCAGTTAAATCCGCATTTTATTTTTAATGCGTTAAACAGTATCAGGGCGTTGGTAGATGAGAATCCTCAACGAGCCAGAACCGCTATAACAGAGCTTTCCAATATATTACGCAGTTCTATGCAAACGGAGAAGGCGGAGACAGTGAGTCTGGAAAACGAATTGAATATAGTAAAGGATTACCTTGCACTGGAACATATCCGTTTTGAGGAGCGCCTGAATGTGAAGTATGAAATTGATCCGGATACATTGGAGTTGCAAGTGCCACCTATGATGTTGCAAACACTGGTGGAAAATGCCATCAAGCATGGTATTTCCCGCATTATCAAAGGAGGCTCGGTTTATATTAACTCTTCCCTGAAGGGTATGCAGCATGTAATTACCATTGAGAATACCGGACAAATAGTAGAAAACAGTATAAATGGCCATGGCTTTGGTTTACAAAGCACCAGGCAAAGGTTAAGTCTTTTGTTTGGCAGCAGGGCTTCTTTTGAAATCAGGAATAAAGACGAGCAAACGGTAGAAGCTACTGTAGTAATGCCCTTGCTCTAATCACTTGTTATAAACTGCTGTAGCCGCTGAATAGTGGGTATGGCTATTATTATTTAATTAATTAAATCATCAACCAAACTTCATATTGCCAATGAAAAAAGCATTGATAATAGATGATGAACGCCTGGCCAGGAGTGAACTGAAAAAATTGCTGGCAGATCACCCGGAGATAGTGGTGGTGGGAGAAGCTGTGAACGCGAAGGATGGTATAGAAAAGATAGAAACACTGCATCCTGATTTACTGTTTCTGGATATCCAGATGCCCGACAAGACGGGGTTTGACTTGTTGGCAGAGCTGGAAAAAACACCCCAGGTGATTTTCACAACTGCATACGACGAGTATGCATTGAAAGCATTTGAGTATAATGCACTGGATTACCTGTTAAAGCCAGTAGAGCCTAAGCGTTTGGCGGATGCGATTCATAAATTGCATCAGCAGGATGAGAAGGATCGTTTGGCTGCATCAGGTGGTATCCGCAACTTATTGTCTGAGAATGACCAGGTTTTTGTGAAAGACGGGGATCGTTGCTGGTTTGTGAAATTGCAGGAAATACGTCTGTTTGAAAGCGTAGGTAACTATGCGAGGGTGTATTTTGAAACGAACAAACCTTTGATTCTTAAATCATTGAATGCGCTGGAAGAAAGGCTTGACGAGCGTACTTTTTTCCGTGCCAACCGTAAACATATTGTAAATCTGCGGATGATTGAAAAAATTGATACTTACTTCAATGGCGGTCTGTTGCTGGAAATGCGCGGCGGCGAAAAAATTGAAGTGAGCCGCAGGCAGGCAGTGAAGTTTAAGGAAATGATGAGTCTGTAAAAAAGCTTTTAGCCGTTAGCTATTAGCAGTTAGCCGAATGCAGCGGAGTAATATACTTGCTGTATTCGGCTAACTGCTAATAGCTAATGTCTAAAAGCTTTATGCTTTTACTGGTACAGAATGCACGGCATCTGCCAGTTCTTTAATCAGCGAAAGGTCTTTTTCGATGGCGTTGCCTACTACAAGGATATCAGCGCCGGCTTTGCAGTTCAGGTAAGCCTTTTCAGCGTCCCTGATACCTCCACCTACAATAATGGGGGCCTGTACCTGGCTCGCAACACGACTAATCATACTTTCCGTGATAGGTACACGGGCGCCGCTACCGGCATCCATATAAATCACTTTCATGCCCAGCATTTCACCAGCCATAGCGGTACACATGGCAATATCTGCCTTGTCTGCCGGGATAGGTGTGGTATTGCTGATATAGGATACAGTAGTGGGAGCTCCACCATCAATCACCATGTAACCGGTAGAAATCACTTCCAATCCACTTTTTTTGACAGCAGCAGCGGATACCACATGCTGGCCAATCAGTAGTTCAGGATTTCTGCCAGAGATGACAGACAGGTAAAGTAAGGCATCTGCATATTTAGATACCTGTGAAGGGCTTCCGGGAAATAATACAACGGGTATATCACAGCTGGCTTTCAGCTGCTGTACGCATTCATCAAGATGATCAGAAATCACCAGGCTGCCTCCAAGGAAGATATAGTCAACTTTGGCAGCAGTGCATTTGGCTGCAATTTCTATGATATCGGCAGGTGTTACCTTATCCGGATCAATTAAAACCGCGAATGCCTTTTCCTTTTTAGCCTTTCTTTCGATGAACGAAGTGTATATGTTATTGTACATCAATAGCGCATTGTTCCGGTTGTCGCAAATGTATAATATTTTTATTAATAACACACAGTGCTATATAAATATGCATTCAATTCATTTTCTATTCATGAACTTCATGATACCTACTTCATTATATGTTATACAACTGCAAATTTCTTGTTAACGACAAATTTTAAGCCGGATTTCTTTAGGGGTTATAACAAATGTGTTGGCAAACTGTTTGAGCAATTATCCACAATCTGTGCAAAATAAAAGGATCAGTCCCCGTATTTAAAAATTAATTTTAGAGTACTCCGCATTACTAACTCATTTGTATCACCTAAGAAAAAGTTATGGGCATGAAAAATCCAGTCAATAGTACGAGTGGTCTCGCGTTCTCCCGTCATTTTACTAAAGAAGGTGTGAGTCCTTACGATCAATTTACGTATGAGCTGCGTTCTTCCGTTATACGCAATCCCGGTGGGGATATTGTTTTCGAAATGAATAACGTGGAAGTACCAGCAGGATGGTCGCAGATCGCCACGGATATACTGGCACAGAAATATTTTCGAAAGGCGGGTGTGCCGCAACCGGATGGTACATCGGGGCGGGAAACTTCCATAAAGGAGGTAGTACATCGTATGGCTAATTGCTGGCGCGCCTGGGGGGAGAAATACGGTTATTTTGCGTCTGAACAGGATGCCAGGATATTTTATGAAGAGCTGAGTTACGTGATGCTTAATCAATCTTGTGTGCCTAATTCTCCACAATGGTTCAATACGGGGCTATTTGAGAGTTATGGTATCAAGGGAAAGCCTCAGGGGCACTATTATGTGGAGCAACATACCGGGCAACTGGAAAAATCGACTTCTGCCTATGAGCGTCCTCAGCCGCATGCGTGTTTCATTTTGAGTGTGAGTGATGACCTGGTGAATGAAGGCGGCATTATGGATTTGTGGATGCGGGAAGCGCGCATTTTTAAATATGGTTCCGGTGTAGGCACCAATTTTTCTCATATCCGGGGAGATGGAGAGAAATTGAGTGGAGGCGGGACTTCCAGTGGATTAATGAGTTTTTTGAAGATTGGAGACCGGGCAGCGGGTGCGATTAAATCAGGTGGTACCACCCGGCGGGCAGCAAAAATGGTGTGTCTGGATCTGGATCATCCGGAGATCATGGATTTTGTTAATTGGAAAGTGGAAGAAGAAAAGAAAGTGGCCGCGCTCATTGCTGCAGGCTATTCTTCTGATTATGAAGGGGATGCATATAAAACTGTTTCAGGTCAGAATTCAAATAATTCCGTTCGTGTTCCTAATACTTTCTTTCGTGCCCTGGAAGCGGACGGTGACTGGGAATTAAAAGGCCGTAATGGTGGTAAAACCCTGAAAACGGTGAAGGCAAAGGACTTGTGGGATCAGATTACCTACGCCGCCTGGCGTTGTGCTGACCCCGGTACTCAGTATGATACCACCATTAATGAATGGCATACCTGTCCACAGGGTGGGCGTATCAATGCGTCCAATCCATGTTCAGAGTATATGTTCCTGGATAATACCGCCTGTAACCTGGCATCGGTGAATCTGCGGCGGTTTTTTGATGATGAAAAGAATCTCTTTGATGTAAAGGGTTTTGAATACACTGTGCGGTTATGGACCGTGGTGCTGGAGATTTCTGTGCTGATGGCGCAATTTCCATCTAAAGAAGTGGCTCAGCTCAGTTATGAATATCGTACGCTGGGTTTGGGGTATGCCAACCTTGGGTCTATGCTGATGGTGAGTGGAATTGCTTATGACAGTGAAGAGGCTCGTGGTATTGCGGGAGCTCTTTCCGCTATTATGACGGGAGTTGCTTATAAAACATCAGCAGAGATGGCTGCTCATCTGGGCGCTTTTCCACGATATGGGGAAAACCGGGAAGATATGCTCCGGGTAATGCGTAATCACCGGGCAGCGGCCTATGATGCGGTAGATGCCTATGATGGCCTCGAAATAAAACCCAAGGGCATTGATGCACGGTACTGTGCAGATTACCTGCTGAAAGCTGCTACTAAAGCCTGGGATGAGGCGGTAAAGCTGGGAGAGCAATACGGTTACCGTAATGCGCAGGCGACTGTTATTGCGCCAACGGGTACTATTGGTTTAGTGATGGATTGTGATACCACCGGAGTAGAACCGGATTTTGCGCTGGTGAAATTTAAGAAGCTCTCAGGCGGTGGCTATTTCAAGATTATTAACCAGTCGATTCCCACAGCGTTACAAAACCTGGGCTACTCCCCTCACGAAATCAAGGCTATTGTGGATTATGCCAAAGGAACTGGCAGTTTTGCGGGAGCGCCTTATATTAACCATCCCTCCCTGAGTGAAAAGGGATTTATGGGAGAAGAATTGAAGAAGCTGGATACGGCTGTGGCGTCTTCCTTCGACATTTCCTTTGTTTTTAATGTGTATACTTTGGGAGAGGAATGTTTGCAGCGGTTGGGATTCAAGGCAGAAGAATATTATAACCTCGAGTTTAGTTTACTGCATGCGCTTGGGTTTACAGATGATCAGATAGATGCCGCCAACGATTTTGTATGTGGCACTATGACGGTAGAAGGAGCTCCTTACCTGAAAGATGCGCATTTGTCTGTTTTTGATTGTGCAAATAAGTGTGGCAAGCATGGTGAGCGCTATATTCATCCCCATGGTCATATCAGGATGATGGCGGCTGTGCAGCCATTTATTTCAGGGGCTATTTCAAAAACCATCAATTTACCTAATGAGGCAGTAGTAGAAGAAATTGCGGATGCCTATAAGATGAGTTGGCAATTGGGGCTGAAAGCCTGTGCTTTATACCGCGATGGCAGCAAATTAAGTCAGCCATTGAGCAATAAAAGCGATAAAAAGAAGAAAACGGAGGCTGGTACAACACCAGCAGTGGTGCAGGATTTGAACCAGTTGACCATAGATGAGTTACTGGAAGAAGTAAATAAACGGATGTTGGCCAGCAGGGACACTACGTTGAAGCGGCAGTTGTCGAGGATTGTGGAGCGGCAGGCTTTACCATCCAAGCGTGGTGGGTTTACACAGAAGGCGAATGTAGGTGGGCAGGTTATTTTTGTGCGTACCGGGGAATACATTGATGGTACGTTAGGTGAAATATTTATCGATCTGGCAAAGGAAGGCTCCACATTGCGCAGTTTGATGAACTGCTTTGCAATAGCGGTTTCTGTAGGATTGCAGTATGGGGTACCGCTGGAGGAGTTTGTTGATAAGTTTGTATTTACGCGGTTTGAACCGGCTGGTATGGTGGATCATCCCAATATTAAGTCTGCTACATCATTGATTGACTACATTTTCCGTGTGCTTGGATATGAATATCTGGGGCGAACAGACCTCGTGCATGTGTTAGATGCGCCAGGTAATACAGGAGAAGATGAGGAAGAAGACGAAGCGACCCGTTCGCAGGTGCCGGTAAATAATGGAGGAAAGGCAGCGCCGCGTACTCCCAAAACGCAGACTGTTGGCGTATTTCAACAGGAAAGTACCACACAGGATTATTTGAAGAGCATGCAAAGTGATGCGCCAGCGTGTAATACCTGCGGGCATATCACTGTGCGATCCGGAACCTGTTACAAATGTTTGAATTGCGGCAGCAGTATGGGTTGTAGCTGATTTGATGTTGCAACTTCTTGTTAATGATATGTTATTGTGCCTCTAAAATTTCAAAGAAAAATAACATGCCCTTACCTTTGTATTCAAATAGGGTTTTCATAGGATAGTAACAAATTGAGGGCGCTTTTCTAGGCGCCCTTACTTTTTTTAAGAAATACCTGATTTTACCTTTCTCTTTTGGGGTTAAGACTTCTCTCTTATTTTTTACCGCCCAATTTTCCATTTGATTTTTTTCTATTTAAATCGATTTTGTTGCATCTTTTAAAATTATGCCTTGAAATATTTGAATATTTCTAATATTTGTACTTTTGTCTGAGTCACGGTATAATTTTATTATATTTGTTATTGTATTAATTTTTATTATGGTTACTGTCCTATGAAAAACCAAATATTCCTACACCGCATGACTCATCATGCACTGTAAATGACTCTCGAAAGCAATGGTTCGTCCATTGCTTTTGTTTTTTCAGGGGTTTCTACGCATATTTTTTAATCTATTAGAAATCTCAAAATATAATTGTATTTTTAGACTCGAAAATTTGACACCTTATGAAAAAGCTGTTGTTAATGCTGTTGGTAGTTTTGGCCGCAGCCGCTTCAGCAAATGCCAACACTGGTTTCAAGAATGGAGATAACAACGGAGAGAAAAACGGTGATAACAACGATAACCGTAATAACTCTAAAAACGCAAATAATACCAAACCTGTACGGGTAGAAGAGTTTGTGTTAATGTTTCCACGAGTTGAAACAGCTGAGAAAGTTGATGAAGGCGAGTTGGAAAAAGCTATTGTGGATTTATACAAGTGGTATTTACAAAACGAGACCAAATTAAATACAAACGACTTCCTCAAGGGAAGTGGTAAGGAGTTGGCTTTCCCTTTTAAAGTGGATCCCAAAACCTTGCAGCAATATTTCCTGTTCATCAAGAAAAACTTCCCTGGTTTCGGCGAAGACGATCTGTCTAATGTAAAACGCGGCCGGAAGAAAGAAGCACCTGTTACAGTGCGTGATGAAATGGATAATCCTATGTCGATTTCAGTTAACAGATAAAATCGTTTTGCCAGGCGATAATGCATTTAGAGTTCAATTACAATAAGGGGGATGTGTTGCATGCATTGCGCTATCATTTTATGCAGAGGGGAGAGATAAAAGTCTTCCGCAATACCCTTATTATCCTACTATTAGCTACACTAACAGGTTATTTTTTCAGCGTGGTAACCTCGGCCGCACTTACTGGTATTGTTCTCATGATATTGGTGCTTGGCTGGGTATTCTGGTATCTCCTGCCTGTTTCTATCTACAACAAAGCAGCTACCTTCAAAGACAGTATACATCTTAAATACTCCGAAGATGGTTTATTAATTTCTACACGCGCGAGCGACCGGCAGCGGGCTATCAGCTGGAGTAACTTTTCTCAGGTAGTGGAAACAAAGAAATTCTTCTTCCTATACAGGGACAAAAAAACCTTCTTTCTTATTCCCATCAGTGCATTCGAAACTGAGGAGTCATACCGGAACTTCAGTAGTATGTTAAAGGCTAAGTTCAGCAATTACAAATAATACCATGGATTTATAAATCCATGGTATGAAATACGCTGAAATGCAGGATATGATTCATTGTTTTGGCACCAGACGTTACCTGTATCAATTGATTCATATACCCGATATCTGCTTTCAGTTTAGTATTGAACTGGTAGCCAAATGCTGCCAGGAAGCGATTCTGATCAAATAGCAGGTTGCTGATATCATTTCCCCACAGATTAAGAAAAATTTCATCTTGCAAGGCTACGTAAAAAGGGGTTGTTTCTTTTTTATGTTTAATGGCCAGTTGTGTGCGGTTGAAGTAGCGTGCCCGGTTGCCGTATTTCCAATCGCCGATGGCATGTGCGTTACCTGGTTTTGAGGGTTGCGCCACCCAACGTTGTTCCAGTCGTACCCGATGCGTCATATCAATTTTCTTCGCCTTATGAATATACTGTTCGAAGATGCGTTGTTCCGGTAACCAGGTATTGCTGATGCCATTATAGGTAGGCACGTACGCATAGCCCAGTAAAATATGGTCCTGTTTGGTCAGCGAATATTGTAGTCCGCCGCGCATCAGTAATTGTCCTTTATTGCTGATGCCATCTCTGATACGTAGTTGAACATCAAATGGAACTGCCCATTTGTTATTGAGTTTCATGGTACCAAAATAGGTATACCAATTTTGGTAGGCTTGCGTCATATCCTGTGCTGATACAAAACGGACAATGGCCAGCAGGGCCATTGTGAGCAGTACTTTCCTCATAATTGCTGAATATAGGTTCGGCTTAAAGATAATTAAACCGGTGCTAAAAAAAGAAAAGCGCCTGCAGATGCAGGCGCCGTCACATTGTTGTTTAGCTATAGTTGATTGTTGTATCAAAACTTGTTATACCACAGTTTGGTGCCTTTGAAGTCGCCGCCAACAGCTGTTGCGGCCGCGTCATAATTGGCTTTATTCTGTGTTTGTTCCGGTATTGGATAAGTTAAACGATAAGGCACTCCTTCTGTAACACTTGCGTCCAGTACCCCGGATTTAGGCGCCATAAACAGCGGTTGTCCACCTGGTTTTTTAAATTTCAGCCTGGTTCTTTCAAACCATGCCTGGAAACCTTGTGGGTACAGTGCCAGCCATTTCTGGGTGCCGATTACATTTCTCCAGTCTGCCGCTGTATAAGGCACTTTGGCGATATAAGCATCGATGGTGGTATCTGCGATGGCTGTTTTAGTCAGATCGCGCCAGTAATGCATAGATGCTTTGATACCGTTGGTATAATGTGTAGCCGCATCACCTACGTTCATGCCGCGTGCGGCTGCTTCTGCCAGGATGAATTCTACTTCTGAATAACTCATCAGGATGCCTGGCATAGTAGTGCTATATATTTGTGTGCCGGGAGTAGCGTAGAAAACATCTGATTTGTGCTGCGGATCCGAGGTAGTCCAGCCATAAGGTAATCCTCTGAACACCGTATCGGCTTTGGAGGGCCGTGCGTATATTGGCAGGCGTGGATCATTCAGACTATTCATGTAATCCAGCAGTGTAGTGCTTATGGAGAAGTCGATGATAGCCCGATCCTTATCATTTTGCGGATATCTGTTGGGGACCGCATCTACATACTGGAATTGTGCTCCCTGTAGATTGTTACTAATGGCTTGTTGATAATTGGCTTCAATGATCTGTTTTGCTTTTTCCGGATTGGCGTCTACCATACGGATGGCCATGCGCAGGAGGAGTGAATGTGCCAGTCTTCTCCAGCTTTCGACATCCCCTTTGTAAATAATATCTCCTGTACTAAAACTGGTCTGCGAAGCGTCCAGTATCGTTATTTGCGCCTGCAAGGTATCTATCAGCGAATTATAAATTGCTTTCGGATCATCATATTTAGGCGCAATGTTGGTCGTATTCTGGAACGCCTGTGAATAAGGTATATTACCGTAGGTGTCTGCCAGTACCTGGAACAGCCAGGCGCGCATGATCTGGGCAATAGCGTTTTGATTGGCTACACCTGGCTGACCAGCTTTGGCTTTATTCATCGTAATGAGGGCGTCCAGGTTATGCAGCGAATAAGTGTACAGTGTATTCCAAAAGGCGGTGTTATTACCTTCATCGAGTTGATACTGGCTATCTGCTACTCTTGCATTACCTGACCAGAATTGTGCATAATGCATGGCGATAAAGCCATTCTGTAAACCGCTGTAGAGTATGTCCATTGCCGATTTCTGGGCTCCGGTGAGCAGATATTGTGGTTCTGTGGTGGTGGGTCTGGTTGGATCCTTGTTCATATCATCCAATTTTGTACAACCGATGATAGCCAGGGAAGCAATAAAAAGTAATGCACCACTATATTTCAAAATCGTCTTTGTCATCTTCATAAAATTTAGAATGATACATTCAGGTTAATACCATAAGAGCGGAGGGAAGGCAATGCTCCACCTTCAATTCCCTGGATATTAGAGGCGGAATTGAGGATGTTGGACGGGTCCACGTTAGGGGCATTGGACTTGATCAGCCAAAGGTTACGACCATAGAGGGATACGCGGACATTTTGCGCACCAATCTTTTTATACCATGATTCCGGCAGGTTGTAGCCAAGTTTGGCTTCTCTCAGGTAAATGTAACTGGCATCGTACAGGTTGGCTGTACTGATAGCGTTACCACCGTTATACTTGAAGTGGTCTTGTGCTGAGATGTTAACCGTATTGGGTTTTCCGTCAGCTGTAACGCCAGGAGCAACCACGCCGGTTTCACGTATTCCATTAGTTACAGTGCTTTCCAGCAAACCAGATTTTTCTCCATAAAGATTGGTGTAAGAGAAGAAGCTACCGCCGTGCTGGAAGTCGACCAGTGCGGAGAGGTAAAAACCTTTATAAGAGAAGGTGTTAGTAATACCACCTACATAATCCGGGTAAGCATTACCAATGTTTTTGATCGCACTGGGCACATATCGTCCTAAAGAGTCGACTAATTTTTGTCCGTTTACATAAGTATAATCGGTACCGCGAAGTGTTCCGAGGGCCTCTCCTACTTCAGCCACCACAGATACCTTCTGTGTACGGCGGTCGGTGCCGATAGTTAAGATAGGCAATGAGGTGTTGTATTGAGGGATATCAAGATTCTGCAGTTTATTGCGGTTGAATGAAATATTGGCATTGATATCCCAACGGAAGCCACCTTTCAGGCGAATCGGGTTGAGGTTTAAGCCTATTTCCACCCCTTTGTTTTCCACGCTACCGCCATTTAGATAGGCGCTATAATAGCCGCTTGGCGTTGAAGTTGGGAGGGCGATGATTTGATTTTTTGTAACACGTTTGTAATATGTCAGATCGAGACCGATACGGTTATCCAGGAATTTCATTTCCACTCCTGTTTCTATTTCCGTGGTACGTTCCGGCTTCAAATCGGCGCTATTAAAGGTGCCATTGAATTGACCGATGGCATTACCATCAAATGGCGGCACATAATTGAACATATTAGTTGTGCGGTAAGGGTCTGCGTCATTACCCACGGCGGCCACACTACCTCTCAGTTTACCGAATGACAGCCATTTCCAATTTTTCAGCAAATCAGAGAATACAAAGGAAACAGAAGCAGAAGGATAGAAGTATTGGTTATTGCCTTTAGACAATGTAGAGGTCCAGTCGCTACGGCCGGTCAGGTCGAGGAACAGGAGGTTTTTATAACCCAGATTGGCAGTAGCAAATGCTGAATTGATCTGCTTTTCGAAGTATTCATCTATGGGGGTTGCTGTTTGCAGTGAGTTATTGAGGTTGTAGATATCCTTGATAATAAACCCACCATTGGTGTAACCGCCGGTAGTTGTCCATAACCGATGCATGATATTACCACCAACTGTCGCATTCAACTGAAAGTCTTCTCCGAAATTCTTTTTTATATCGGCTGTTACCTGATAGTTCATTTCACGGGACGTACGGAGTCGTTTGGTGTAAGTACCCGGGATATAATCCTGCGCGGTTCGTTCCTGTTCCAGTGTATTATAATCATCCATGAATACACGGCCAGTGAAAGACAGCCATTTGGTAGCATCGATATCTACGCCTGCATATCCATACAACCTGTTGCGGCTATCTGTTTCATAATCCATGTAGCGATTCCAGTATGGGCCATTGCTGGAGGAAATACTGGGGTCATTCCATGCTCTGCGGTTCCAGGTGATCTGGGAACCATCATCGTATTTATATCTTTTTTCTTTTTCTATATCCAGCTGACGTTGTCCGTACATGGTGAACTGTAAGGTCGGGTTAGGTCCGGTGAATCCGGTACCGGGGCGGCCTTTTACTCTCAGTGAAGTATAGTTGATGGAAGCCACCGCTCTTACTCCCTTTGTAATTTCGTAGTTACCATTTACAGAAAGGTTATTTCTTTTATTGGTAGCATTGGGCAGCACAAAGCTTTGATCCATATTGCCATAGGACAAGCGGAAGGAGCCTTTGTCGTTGCTGCCGGCCATGGATATATTGTTGGTGAGGGTGAATCCCGTTTTGTAAAAGTCTTTTACATTGTTTGGATGAGCAGACCAGGTGTCTGTTTGTCCGAAGTAAGGATTGTTTTTATTTTTATCCCATGACCAGTAAGGGCGGATTTTGCGGCCGTCCAGTTTGGGTCCCCATGATTCGTCTACTGCATATTTAGGCAGGAGGTCGTATCTGCCTTTCCCGTTATTGTCATCGTAGGTGGCGCTTTGCTGATTGAGGAATCCTTCCGGGTTCTTATTGTAATAGAGTGTATCGAAGCTGCCGGCAGTACCGCCGCCGTATTCGTTCTGGTATTTTGGGAGTACTGCTACCTGATCAACCTGTGCATTGAGGCTATAAGTGACGCCAATGCCTTTTTCAGCGTCCGGGCGTTTTTTGGTGGTAATAAGCATTACACCATTTGCGCCGCGGCTGCCATACAATGCGGTGGCGGCAGCGCCTTTCAGTACTGATATATTTTCGATGTCTTCCGGATTGATATCTTGCAGGGGGCTACCATAATCGTATCCACCGCCGCCGTTTTGCTGGCCTGCTGCGTTGGTGATGCTATTCATCATAGGGACACCATCGAGTACAAAGAAGGCATTGTTGTCGCCCAGAATTGATTTGACGCCGCGGATGGTAATTTTGCTGGAACCACCCATGGATCCGGTGTTGGTACTTACCTGTACACCGGCAACTTTACCAGTGAGTGCGTTTACAAAGTTCACTTCTTTGGCTTCCTGTACCGCGCCACCGCTTACTTCCTGCAGGGCATAGCCAACTGAGCGGGGATTCTTTTTAATACCGAGGGCGGTTACTACCACTTCTCCCAACACTTTTTTAGTAGCATTGGAGGGCACCATGGTAATATTCAGTTCGCCTCTTTTTTCGATGGGAATGGTTTGTTCACCGAAAGTAGTTGCTGTTACCAGTATGGTATCCCTGATGCCTGCCTTGATGGTATAATTTCCGGTAGGATCTGTCTGGGCATTTAATTTAGTGGTTTTATTACGGATGATAGCGCCGGGGATCGGAGTTCCTTTATCATCTTTCACTGTACCTGTGAGTGAGAATTTCCCGACTTCACTTTTTGCGGTAGCCGGATCCGGAGGGAGGATGAGTGCGGTATCTTCCTTAGGAGCGGCAGTAGTGGTTTTAGTGGAATCAGGAACTGATTTGGCGGTAGTATCTTGCTTAGGTCTGGTAGTATCCTGAGCAGGCTGCGCTTTTTGTGCGGTATCCTGTTTCGGCTTCGTGGTATCTTGTTTTTGTTTGATACTTGAATCAGCTGCAGCGGGTTTAATCACTACCGGAACGGTGGTATCAGCTTGCAGTTTTGCTGTGAGATACCCTTCGGGTTTTGCGTATGCGCTGCTGGAGGTATAGCAGAAAAAGGCATAGCACAGCCCCGACCAGGCTAGTACATGGCTTCTCATTGTATAATTAAAGATTTGATTACAAAATTTTTTGCCAGAAATCTTTTGTTGTCTATTGTTGTATTGATTGTCCATCAATATAACAATACAATCAAAAGTGCTTCTACAATGGGTTGCAGAAGCAAAAAAATTATTATTTAAGTTTTTTCCTCATTTCGTAGTGCGGAATGCCCACTTCTGTAAACTCTTCTCCACAAGATTCATAGCCTAGTTTCTGATAGAATCCCACGGCTTCTTTTCTAGCATGCATGGTTAATTCATCGAAGCCATTGTTACGTACATATTCTTCTGCAAATACAATAATTTCTCTGCCTGCACCTTTTCCCTGTAAAGCGGGTGATACTGCCATTTGCCTTAGCTGCACCGTGTTTTCATTGATGGGCGTAAGCACACAACAACCGACCATAGTTTCTTTAGTGTTTATTTCAGTGAATCCGGCAATAAAAATGTCATTTATTTCCTGTTGCAGCTGGGCCGCTGAAAAGCTTATTCCAAGTGGTTTTCGTAGCACTTCATTACGAAGGTCTACCATGGTGTGATAGTCACAACTACCGTATTCGAGTATACGAAAATCAAGCATGTTTGTTTCTTAGGTTTACGTGCCGCATTTAAGCAATTGGCTGGTGGGCTGTTTATCTGCTACAGTAGCCCACAAGTGTTTGAAAGACAAATAGCTTGCCAACAGGGGCTTAGGGATGTTGCGAATTAAAATAATTGACGATAAGTTGATCAACGGATTTCACCTGCAACATGTCGTCATTTATGGTGAGCGCGTTAGGGTGTGTATCTGTGCAAATTACTTTTTTAATCAGGCCACTTTGTTTGATTTTTTCGAAGCCATTGCCTGCGAAGATGCCATGGGTGGTTATTACACAGATCTCTGCGGCGCCGGCATCATGATAAGATGCTGCCGCGTGGATGAGTGAGCCTCCTGTACGGATCATATCATCGTAAATGATAACAGTTTTATCTTTTACATCGGCGCTGATAGCGGTAATGGCTGTTTCATCGCCAGAGATCCGGCGTTTAAATACGAAGGCAGCGGGTACATGCAGGTCATTGGCCAGGGATTCCACCCATTTAGCTCTGCCGGCATCGGTGCTGGCGAGCACAAAAGGCTTTCCGGCAGCGAGTTCCATAGCAGCATCCTTTACAAAGTCTTTTGCATATAAATGAACCGGGCGCACATCGTTTTCGAAATACCAGGTGATGCCATCCACATGCAGGTCGATCATCACAATCCTGTTGCCACGTGAGGTATTAGGGAGAGAAGAAAATAGTACTGCGCGTGTTTTGGCTTTCACAATTTCTCCATATTTCACTGCGCGTTCCATGGTGGAATATCCGAAAAAAGGAATGATGATAGTGAGAGAATAAGCCCCCAGCTGTATACAACCGCTGGCAAGATCATATAATTCGAGTGTTGCTTTATCGTCTATAGTCCCTCCTATCAGGATCACTTCTTTGTTGCTTACATTGCTCAATATGCGATGATAATGTTCCCCATCTGGAAAATCGCGTATCTCTAATTCCCCATTTTCCCAGGTAGTACCTGTGATTGACAGTATCTTATTTTTTAAATACTGGTAATGCTGTGTAGCAAAAATGATCTTCTGTGGCATGACTTTTACAGGATATATCTGAGATAATCGTAAAAATAAGTGATTAGGGGGATATTTATAATGTTGATAATTAATATTTTTGCGCACGAGCACTGTCATTTCCCCTGTTTTTTAACTTTTCATTTGCGGGTGGAACATTAAATTTGAAGGATTACTATATTCATGATTCGTTTTACAGCATATATCGGAGCACTGTTTTTTTTCTTTTTCATTAGCCTGCAGGTTACAGTCGCACAGGTGCGGTTGTCTGGAATGGTAGCGGATCAGGAGACCAAAACGGGATTGCCTTTTGTTTCAATTGTCAACAAGAGGACTATGACGGGAACACTCAGTAATGAAAGTGGCCGTTTTTATATTGAGGCTATTCCCGGGGATACGCTTGAATTTTCCATGTTGAGCTATGCGCCAAAGCTGGTCATCGCTCCCATGTTATCTTCTTCACAAGAAGTATATCTGCAGAAACGGATGTTTGAATTGCAGGGGGTAAACATACATGGAAAGAATTATCGTAATGACTCGATGGCCTTACGTGATGAATACGGACGGTATTTTAATTATCATAAGCCTGGGGCAATGGATGTGCTGAAAACCTTGCCAGCTAACCCTATCACGGCATTAACTTATCTTGTTCCGAGTAAAGTACGCAAGCGGAAAGAGCAGTTTCACGAGCAATTGCTTTATTGGGAGAAAGAGAAATTTATTGACTACCGGTATTCTCCGGAGCTGGTAGGAAAAATGACCAAGCTGCAAAGTCCCGAGTTGGATTCTTTTATGTATAAATACCGACCGGGGTATCAGTTTTTAAATAGTGCATCGGAATATGACCTGATGTTATATATCAAGCAATCATTTGAAACTTACCAGAAACAGAAGCTAGAAAAGAAAGAACCATAAAAATAGATACGCCAGGTGACAATCACCTGGCGTACTTGTTTATCAGCGGTATATATCGCCAATCAACATGTAATTATTTATATATTTGCCTCGCATTACTCTTGCTGAGCAGTTGACCCAACATAGTAAGCATCATTAAAAGATCCTATACCAACAAGCTGTTTATTCTATGAAATTTTTATTCCGCCTGGTGCTGCTTTGTTTATTAAGCAGCGTTTCCTATGCCCAGACCGTATACCAGATCCGCGCAGATAGTGTTCGTATTTACAGCGCGTGCGATACCGCAGAACTGATTATTGAAAATCATACACAGGATACTACCGGTTTTTTATTTAACAAGGGTAAAGGCAGAACGGAGTTCCGGAAGTTGCGGCTGAAGATGCTGGCGGATAACTCGCTGGCGATTGTGGGGCAAGATACGGTTGCACTGGGGACTGGGTTTGTAAGACTTCAAACAGCAATAAACCAGCCGGGAGGATTTTCTGTATCGGGAAGTGGATTCAGTACTGCACAATTTCAGGTAAAGAGAGATGGCAGTGATGCCGTTTCGGGTGGCCTGGCGTTGTTTAATGCCATTCAAACGAGGGGAGCTATTTTCCAATTAAATGGTGATGTAAATCCGGGGGTATCTACCTGGATACACAGTGGATCTACCTGGGTGAAAAGAATGGAAATAAATTCAGGGAGTGGCGTTGTTGATATGCCATATGGGTTTATTGGAGGTAATACTTCGAAGATAAGGGGAATCGATACGCTTGATTTTACACAGTCGTATCTGCAGTTCATGCGGAGTGATGGAGCTACGAGAATGGGATTGGTAGGCATGGCGAGTAAATCAAATAAAGATGTTTACCTGATAAGTGACCAGGGGAAAGTAAATATCTATCCCAACAATAATTCCCTGACAGGTTATTTGAGTGTAGAGCCAAACAATTTGTTATATAGTGGAGGCACTGTTACACTTGCAAATGCAACGTCCAACATGTTATCTTTTGTAGGCGGTGGTACAGGTGTTCCATCTTTTCTTCCCAGAAGTGTGGGAACAAAATTAGTATTGGGTAATACTGTTGGTAGTGCATCAGTAGATCACGCAATGGGAGTAGAATCATCCAACACCTGGTTTTCAGTGCCTCAACAAAATAGCACCTTTGGCATCAAATTCTATGGAGGGGCTACAGAGATTGGAAGGATAAGTGGAGTTGGATTATCTGAATGGGCTGGTCAGGGTAGATTTAAAGGCTGGGCAGACACCACTGTAAGGGGAGTAGCGGCAGAAGTTGGGATGATATACGGTGCAGCAACATTTATAGGTGCTGACAGAACTGTTTCTCCGGCCAAATATCTGCCTGTGGTGATAAGAGGAGGTTCTTCTGCTACTAATTCAAAAGGATTTGGAATTGATAGTATAGGTTATCGGTTTATTGAGTTTCGCAATGTGGGTGTTTTAGGAACTGATGCAAATGGATATTTAGTAAGTAAAATGCCTTTGTTATCGGATATTCTGGGTGCTGGTAATCAAACGGGTAATAATTTAATCACTTTTAACAGACCGTTATCAACACAGAATCAGTTGATGGATTGGCAGCAGGGATATGGTTTGTATAGTGATAATGTTACAGCTGTTGATGGGGTGAAGGGATATCGGTTATGGTTTGATGCTCCTGATAGTGGAGATATTGTACTTGGTCCACGTACAGGAATTAATTATGTTGGTGTATTGAGGATAAAGGCAAGAAATATTAAGTTGGAAGCAGGGACTTCGAAGTTCTTTAACCTGAGTGCAATAGGAACAGATGCCGCCGGTTACCTGGTTGATGGCTCTGCCAATTTTATCAAAAACAATACTTCTACTCAAACTGCAAATTTTAATATATCCGGCACAGGTGCATTGGGCGGAAATCTTACCGTAGGAGGAAATGAAATAGTAACCGGAAGTGTAACTTCTACCGGCTTCTATCAGTCTTCTTTACGGGCATTGAAAATGAATATAAAAACCTGTGAATTAAATGCCTCCCGCATAATAGACAGCTTGAAAATCCGTGAGTTCGAGTACAAAAAAGACCCAGGGAAAAAAGTAGTAGGTATCATTGCAGATGATGAACCATCCATCGTTTCGGGTGAGAAACATGATCATCTGGATATGATGAATGCAGTGGGGCTATTGTTGAAAAGTGTACAGGAGCTGAATGCCCGAGTAGAAAAACTGGAACAACAAATTAATAAAGAACACACATCCAAATAAATAATTGAATATCATATATCCTATGAAATTTTTATTCCGTACGCTCCTGCTTTGCTTGCTAAGCAGCGTTTCCTATGCCCAGACTGTATACCAGATCCGCGCAGACAGTGTCCGTATTTACAGTGCCTGTGATACCGCAGAGTTGATTATTGAGAATCATACGCAGGATACGCTAGGTGTTCTTTTTAATAAAGGAAAAGGACGAACAGAATTTAGAAAAATGAGGATGAAATTGCTGGGGAATTCACTGGCGATTGTAGGGCAGGATACAATCCAGTTGGGAACACTGGTGAAAACAGCAGTGGATACCTTATACAGATCAAATGATTCTTTGTATTACCGGAAGATGGATGGGACAACATTAGCTGTGAAACTGGACTTAAGCAGTTGGGGGGATAGCCGGTATGATTTAAGTAGTACCAATTTCAGGACGATAGCTTATGATGACAGTGTGCTGTATAATAATTGGACGGCTGGAAAAATCATCGGATATGACGCTTACAGAGGAGCCGATATGCCGGCGTTATCTGATCAGGCCTTTCAGGGAAAGGGGAATAAAATCTATTATAATGGATTTGCTTTACGAAGTGCTATCAGACCTACGGGCTTCGATTTTGCTATAAACTGGGATGGTGAATTACTCGGTCCGAATGGTGCTTTTATCCGAACTAAAGATGATACCAGGCAAGAGTGGAGCGCCTGGAGAGAGTTGTTATTTAAAGATTATGGAGATAAAGCCTATATCCGGAATCAGAATGCCATTGCACAATCCGCTGGTAGTTGGGTAACAGGTGTGATGAGAACAGAAGGCCGTTTTTCGTTACTTAAGCCTGGGTCAGATGGTTTAGCGGCTAGTATAGTTTTGGAAGATCCCGCAGGGAGTAAGGCTGCTAACATTCAATTAACAGCCAATAATGCTGATGGATACCCGGGATTGGCATTTTGGGGGTATGATGCTATTGGATGGAAAGAAACTATGCGAATTACACCGGGGGGCCTTGTTGGGTTAGGTGTTACTAATCCAAGGAGTAAAATGGACATTACGGGTGGTGGAATCAGAACCTCAGAATACATACATCTACCCTTTGCGAATTCTTCAAACGGAGGGGTTAATCAATTATGGAATTCTTTTGAAGGGAGGCAATTATTCGCCGATCCTGAATTCCGGACAGGGCTGAATTCTACCTCAGTCTATAACAATTTGGGAGGAAACGCGGTTACCATGACCAGAACGAACACTGTTTTATCTAATGCAGTGCCCAATTCTTCGGGCTATTATCTTAAGATAGATTATAAGACGGGTTTGCCATCATCACCAGGACTTGGTGGGTTTGTGGCAGGGATTAATACTACTGCAAATAAAACGCATATTACCAGGATCCGTGCATTAATACCTGTTGGGTACTCCATACAACAAGCGTCTAATGCTCATGGATCTTCATGGATAGACCGGTGGCTAAGTAAAACTGAAGGAACTGGAAAATGGGAAGACTATATTTTCAGATGGGGATCGGGAGATGGAGGAACCTTTTCTTCTGTGAATTATTTTTGGTTGACAGGCCCCACTGATACCGATATCACCTGGTATGTGGCGTATTTTGATTCCAAAGATGTAACCTCTTCTTCCTGGGTGGATAATGTTACTACAAATGCCGCGACAGCCAGGCCATTGAAACTGTCATTCAATACCGATTCTACTGAGTTAAGTCAGGGCACACAGAATACCTTACGAATCAAATTGCCCAATGGGTATACTGAAATAGGTGCGTTGAATACCGACTATAGCTATTTTCAAACTGACAGAGCTAAATTTTATTTTTCAAAGCCGGTGTTGAGCTTGAATGGTTCTGGTATTGTAGGATCGGATAAAGGAAAAGCTAACATGGCTGTATTATCATTTTACGAAAATGATGCGAAAACGAGAGTTGGATATATAGGGAAAAGCGCTTCAGGTAATACTGATATGTATCTAACAAGTGATAGTGGCAATATTACTTTGGTACCAAATACAGTAGCCAATTTCACCAATTTCCTGACCGTAAAACCGGCGGAATTTTTTTATAATGGGGGACTGGTTAATTTAAGCAACACTACTTCCAATAACATATTGTTTGGTAACGGTTTAAATGCTCCTACTTTTAATACCCGCAGTGTTGGTACGAAAATAACGCTAAATCCGGTGATGAGTGGTAGCCAGGGGGATTATAGTCTGGGTGTTGAATCATCTAACATGTGGCTGGCAGTACCTCAGAACAATGCGACGAATGGCTTCAAATTCTACGGTGGCATAACAGAAGTAGGCCGGATAGATGGTGCGGGCAATTCCTTCTGGTCTGGAAGAGGTACTTTTAACAACCTGGTGACTACCACCATCAGCTCCAATAATTCCATTAGTGATGTGAGTATTTTTGGCGGAGCAGATGGTACCATATCTTCCAGAGGAGCAGAAATTAAATTAAGGGGCGGTACCAATGCGATTAGTCCGGGAGAAATGACTTTTCACACTGGTATAGCACAAGGTGGAACTACCCAGCCGGAAAGGCTCCGTATCACAGCAACCGGTAATGTAGGAATAGCTACAAATGCTCCGACCTCCACTTTACAGGTGAATGGATCGGTAGCAAAAACTATAAAAATTATCACCAGTAACACCACTTTAACAGACGCTGATTATACCGTATTAGCAGATGCTTCTTCCAGTACAAATATTTCCGTTACACTTCCTGATGCGACTACCTGTGTCGGACGTATTTATAATATCAAACTTTTAGGAACCGGCACATCTGGTGGTATGACCATAAAACCTGCAACCGGGCAGAAACTGGATAATGCGACCACCTTTGTATCCAATGTCGCCTATCTGGGAGTTACTATTCAGGCAGCTGGTGGAAACTGGTATATCATTTCCAAAAGTCAGCCGTAAAATTATTCGAAAGATGCCATTGCCTGCTGTAGCGCTGGCAATGAGAAATAATGTTGTTGTTTAAGGTAGTCTGCCAGTCCTTGATCGGTTACGAGTAAACCCTCCAGAACAGCTTCTGCTGGCCAAATGCGAGGGTTCTTTGGTGCTAGTTTGTAGTAGAGCGGATCATAAGTATTGGCGATATAAGCCGCAATTTTTCTTTTTTCGTTAAGAGAGAAGCACTGGAATGGATTATTGCTGAAGATGCTATTATCACTGTTGTCATATAATGCAGTAGCGTACCAGTCCAGTGCTTTCAACATTCTATTATCGTTTACCAGTGTATGGTCTGAAATCCATTTAAGGAGTTCTTCTTTTATTTCCAAATTGCCCTTGACGTTTTTTACGAAGATTATTTCTCCTACGGTGGCAATGTGGTTATCATCTAAGTCCAGGTAATCATTCATAGCAAGATCATTTATTTTAGGTTCTTTGGTATAGCCAAAGGATTTGACAAGTGTTTTGAGGAAAAGCGTGTCTTCATGAAGGAGGTAGGCGAGATCGGGTTGGCTGTTGTTGAAGAGGTATTTATTACGTGCGATGAGTGGTGGATTGATTTCTATTGTATAATGATCGCTATCCGTGAAATTGACGAAGTCCCCAAGGAGTGGTACATACGTAATGAATTTATATTCTTTTGAAATGAAGATATTATCAATGGTATAGTCAAATTCATCTTCTTTTTTATTTGTGGGATCAATAAGTACAGTATTGAATTTATTGCGAAGCTTTACATTACTATTTTCTTCATTAAATATATCGCCAAAAATCATCTTTATTTTTTCATTAAAATCTGTTGAGTCCAGTGTTACAAAGTTCTTTTCTTTTAATCCCTGAGCTATGATAGGTAGTGAAATTTCCACATCACTTGTCGTATAGTTGTAAATCTCGTAGATAGTATCCTCAGACGCTTCCATACGTTCTTGTAATGCTAAATGCTTTTTAATTTCTACGATATTCATATTGTAAACTTTTTTAGCGGGTTCATTACTCTCTGGACTAGTAGGTGATTGAATTTGCTTATTCTGCATTTGGCAGGCTGTAACTATAATCATAGTGCTACTTACAAGTGATAGATATATCTTTTTCATTGAATGGTTATTGGTTTCTAAGGCCTATGTGAAAATGATTTTTATGTATAGTTGTTGCAGTGCCCGTAGTATTTTTAATGCCTGTTTTATATCCATAATTTTTTCTAAACCCCCATCTGCCGGCTATTTTTAAAATATTTTCCAACACTGTCGTAAACTCCCTCTCTGACCCATACGCATTTTTCGCTTCACTCCATAGTACCGCCTGCTTCCTGTTTGTACTGCCAGGATACCTGATGTCAATATCGTTACCATTAATATGTCCTTTATGTCCCAGATCTCTTTTGTTGCTGGCCGAGATGTCATTGAAGTATAGTTTCTCTTTATATCCATTTTTAGGTAATGAATAGAAAAACCCCAATAGCGGAGCTGCTATGCCTGGCGCGATATAGTTATCATCTCCCCCATCTCTGTCGCCATATCGTCCCCAATTGGGCCCGGTTTCCGGAAATGGAACAAGGCCGTGGTCATTTTTCTCCAGTATAAATGATTTTGTTGGCGTGCCGGAAACATACAAATCGTATTGATATTTATTGCTTGCAGGATTGCTTTGAACAAATTTATAATCAAACGTATCTACATTGATGGAGTACCTGTTTATACTTCCTTCAGGGGCTATCCCATATTGACAGGATCCGACCTTGAATATGATCGCAGTATTGTTTTCGAAAAGATGTTTCTTTTCTATGTAATTGCTTTTTCCTCCGGAAATAACTTCTTTACCAACAGCCTTGCTGATTTTTGCTGTGATTCCCCTGTTATTGGCAATGTATTGTAAGCCTTTCCATTTCCAGAATGCCATAGCTGATAGGGTTGCTATCTTCATATCGTTGGCAACAAGATCGGGGTGGCTGATAATATCTGCATTTTCCCTGATGGCATAGCTGTTTGCGTAGGCATATGCATCCCTTCCGGTAATCTGTATGAGCCCTCTTCCCCTGAATTTCCAGCCATCTCCTTTTGATATATTGCCAAGGGTTTTACCTTTAGTTGTGTCGGGGCCATACACATAGTTGGCAATGTTTTGCTGATTTTCATCGCTAACACCGGGATTAGCAGGAACTCTTACACTCCTGCCCCATTCCCGGGCCTTCTTTTTGCCATCGGGGGTTTTGAATGGAGAGAAATGTTTACCTAAATCCTCCCAGTACCAATTGAAGCTTTCGCCATGTTTTATATGAAGACGCATGCCGCTTTCTATTCCTACCTGTGCAAAGAAGTGCGCTTTATTCCAACAGGTATTCATACCTGTTGATTTCATATAGCGGTTGTAAGTATCAGCTACAGATTGCAGATCTGCCTTATTGGCCTTGGGGAATATTTTTATCAGTTGAGATGTGGTAATGTTTTCAGCGCATCTGGGACAACCTTTAGTAAAAATATCTTCCCCTAAGGTTTCTCCAAGTACTACGGGTGCATTTGTTTTGCTAAGTTTATTAATTAGTTTATCCAGTTTGTCCGAGAGTTTAATATGCTGATAGAAGCTGATGCTATTGGGATTAAAGGTATTTTGGTCTGCTATTTCAGCAGGATAAAGATATTTGTGAGACGCGGATTTTATGACTACATAGAAGCAGCGAAAGAAGCTGTCTTCCAGTATGTTTCCGGTTTTCAACGAGTGTGTATCTATTATCATATGGCATATTTCACTATCCTCTACCTTTATACTGCTGCTGAGGAGGCATTTGTCTTCGTCTTTGAATTTATTTTCCCAAACCTGTATCAGTAGTTTTTCGCCAGCAAGGTTACTTGTTTGGATATGTACTTTTATTTTCTCTCCATATTTATAAACTTTATAGGCTGGTTGATGATGGTTATCATAAAAATGTACGGATACAATTTCCTTTCTTGCCCTGATCCGAAGGTATCTGCCTGTTTCTGCTGTTCGTCTGTTGCTTTGCTGTTGAGGGAACCAGTATTTTTTGCCATTGCATGTAATTGTTTTCATATCGGAGAACTGGATACTGTTTGCTATTTGCGCAATAGCAAACAGTATATTGAAAGTGTCCCATTCAAAACTCAACATTGTTAGGAATGGTTTCAGGCTGTAGGTACTGATATCCAGTTTCAATTCTCCAGTTCCATCAAAGCTCACTATTCCCAGGTCTTTGATATGATAAATTCTGTTGGCGGGGTTGCTTTGCAGCAGATGAAGATTTACTTTTTCATTTGCTGCGGCAGGGCAGTTAATAATGATCCTGATATTTTCTTTCCATCCAGCGGTGGGCTTATAAATGTTTTGTTGATCAGCAAAACACCAACGGGTAACGGTGGCGTATCCGGCATTAATTTCCAATGTTTTTTGTGATTTGCCTAATCTGGCAACTATGGTAAATTGCCCATTATGTCCGGCAGATGCGTTCCCCAATGTATTGCTACCAGCTCCGAATGGGGTCCATATAATTGGTCCATCCAGTGCTTCATCATAGGGCATTAGTGTTTGCGCTGATAGCGTATAATGTTTGCCTACTATCCAGTTGGTGATACCATTTACTACTTTGATTTGCAGTAGTTCATTGTTTTTGACTTCCAGTTCCCATTGGCCATGCTCTGTAACTGCTTTTTGTGCGCTATTACTGGTTAGCAGGTAACTTAGACGGGCTTCAATAAGGTATTTCCCGGGGATGGTAAAATGGGTATCGCCATCGAGTTTAATGAATGGACCGATACCCACCTCTTTACCATTCAGTAGCCACGTTGTGGTAGCCGCATTAGCTGAAATTGGAATGCTGTCAGTTATAATGGCTGATGCATGCAAATTCAGTGACGTGCGGGGTCTGATCAGATGGTTGGTTATTGATATTACTGCTTTGTTTGCTGATAGGAGTGCATGTGTAATTACCTGTGGATAATTGTTATTACACATGGTGGCACTAACAAAATAGGTTGCTGCAGCATTGGGCGGAGTAAAGCTGATGCTATCTGTGTTTGCTATCGCAATAATATTATTGCAATGATCTGTAATCTGCATGGACACATTTTGTTGTTCGAATGTAGTGGCAGGTGTTATTTCATATACTGCCGCTATGGTAACCGGTTCTCCCTTTTGAAGCCGGTACTCCCCGACAGAAGTATTGGTTATTTTCCCGGTACTATCTATCACATTGAATTTATCTTTAAGTGAGTTGTTTCCGGCTGTTATATCGAGGTAGGTTGTCATGTTTATCTGTTCATCGCCATAAGCCATCACACGATACTTTCCAGCTCTATCAAGATTGATACACAGATAAGGCCCGTTTTTCTCAAATGAAAGCAGCGTGGTGTTATTACTATGGTTATCGAATACTTTCCAGTTTACCTTTGATTCATCTGCTTTGTCAGGGTTCTCATACTTTTCTATGTAGAAAAATAATGGTTCGTTTATTCTGACAGTGATATCCGGGATGGTATTGTCTTTTATTCTAGTACTGCTGAAAGTTGCCGCAGGGGAGCGATGTTCCAGTTTGAGGCCGATCTGCTCTATACGCGGCACTTCCCGGGGATTGGTTTGCGGGAAGGATAGTGGGTTGGGTGCCTGCGCACCTGCTGTTGCCGTTTCCCCGCCCGGAGGAGGCGTAATACCGGTAGTTTGGCCGTGATCGCTGACGCTGATACAGGGGCTTCCCGATACGGCGCAAATAGCGGTACTATCTTCTGTTAATACTTTTCCACCATTGGAGAGGGTGATGTTGGATGAGAATCCCAGCCATTGTGTAATGGCCGGTGTGCAGGCATTGTGCGAAAATGTGCATCCCCCGAATGTTCCAGGTGTAAAGGGATTTCCTGTTTCCATGTTGCTGGCTACCGCTTTGGAGCTGCCACTATGGTCATTGATATATTCATTGGTAGCGGATACCTTTAGTTTACTGGTGGTATTACCGAAACTACATTGACACACCGCTCCCTGTACGACAAAATGTTTATCAGCCATCTTACCATTGTATTTACTTGTGTGTATTATTCTGTTTCCGTAGCGGAAACAGAGATGTTTCGCCGGAATTTTAGTCCATGTTGTTTGCCATTAATGATAATGGATTTGCCGGAATGGATGGCAATATCGCCGGAGCTATTCCATTGAATATTCTTGCCATTTTCTGTGTATTTTTTGCAGATGATAAGCAGATTTCCTGCGTGGTTGTTACGCATGGTGACAGGGTTTAGAATATTTTTGATTTCTCTCCGCTTTTAATATGCACCGTTTTTTCCGCACTTATCTGCATATTTTCTTTTGAGCTCTCAATATTTATTTCCTCGGCATTTTTCTCAATCTCTTTTGCCTGGAGATGTATGTTTTCCATGGCTGTTTTGGTGATGTTGGTAGCGGTTAGCTGGTAATCATTCACCGTGTATTGACTTAAGCAATCCCCTGCGCTATGGATAATGTTCATGCCAGCGGTGTGGTTCATGTGAAGTCCTGCGTGCATATCAATATTTTCGGTAGTATGTATGCTGATATTTTTTGCTGTTATTTTAATGCTTTCCGGAGCAGAGAGCGAAATATTCTGACCATGAGTATCCATGATAATGGTATTTCCTCCTTTGTCAGAAATGATGATGTTTTCCTGTTCGTGGGTGTCATCCATGCGGATGGTATGGCCGCTACGTGTTTTAATTACTTTTATATTATTCATTTCGTCTCCGTAGTTTGTTCTGGCGTTGCCATTACTGGCGCAGCCGGTGGCAAATGGAGCTTCGGGATTACCTCCTTCAAAATCTACCCATACTTCTTCATTGATTTCTGGAATAAAGTAAAATCCTTTATTGGCGCCACCATGTGGTTGATGTAGCCTGATCCAGGGAGTAGCGCCGTTTTGCCAGTTGAATTTTACCCGGATTCGTCCCAGCCCTTTCGGATCGTGGTTATCTGTTACCACTGCACTTTGCGCTTCACATTGTGGGGCATTGGTTAAATGCATCTGAGGAGTTGCCACATCTGAAGGGATACCTTCGAACGTATTATAATAGTCGCCATTCCCATCGCAATGATGTTCCAGTTTTGTCAGTATAAATTCGCCATGATCTTCCCTGGAATGCCATCTTTCCTGTATACTGATGATATTGCCCGGCCGCAGCCCCGTGTTTCTACTGGATCCTCTTATGAATACCATCTGGGAGATGCGTGCCTTTTGGTATTGCTGTGCCAGGGTGGATAATTCTGCCCTCGCATTACTGCTGAATGCATAAGGGATTTTGTAACTGGCGGCGTGATGGTAACATTTATTACTTAACGAATGTACCTGTTGAGAATAATTATTGAGAGTGGAGAAAACATGGCTGCCGGTCTCCTCTTCAATGACCTGTTGAAGCCTGTATTCATAGGCATGCAGTAATTGATTACCTGGTAAGATTTTGCATTCCAGTTGGAAATCAATAAGGTCAGCCTGGTGTGTAAGACTGGTTTTCTGTGGTATATATTGTCCGAATATAATTTGCTGCCCATTATAGAAAAAGTGTTCTCCATATCGTTGCGAGAGCCGCTGCAGGAATTCAAATCCTGTTTCTTTATACTGTACAATATATTTCAGCGGATAGGTAAGAGCAGGATTTACCTGCAGGTTAACAGTGAGTGGGTAACAATTCTTAAAAACGGTATTAACAATGGATGATAAGGCCAGCTGCTCGTATGACTGCATGTGTGGGTTGCCTGAAAGAAGAATGGTAGGGCTGTTTCCCCGAAGGGTACAACTGCCGGTGGTTCCATTCTTTTCTTTCCCGGAACTCACACTGGTAATAATGCCATTAAATAATAAAGGTTTGAAATTTAACGTAGGCTCAATTGCCTGGATACAAATGTTGATTTCCTTTCCCAGGAATGATTTGCCGGCGATCAGCGGATTGGGACCATGATTGGATAGCCAGTCGTATCCAATACCCAATTCAAATTCATGATGCTCTTTCATGGATTGTTTCAGGTGAAGAAACTGGAATTGTCCGAATTGATGCTCTCCTACAGATACAGTTGTTGTATACAAGGTCATAATTAAAATGAATTAAAAATGATTGAGGATATGTTTGGGAGAGGCAATTTTATTTGGGCACAAAACAATAAATCGAAATTATGGAATTAATTTTAATTGATAAAAAAATAATTAAGAATCCTACCTAAAAATTATTTTCATTTTTATTTCTTCGAAAAAAATATAATCATTGGAATGTTGTGAAAGTGTTTGCCAGTTTGTGTTGTGAGGTGTTAGCTGTGTGCTGGGTGGAGGTTTTAAGTTCTACAAAAAAAGGCTTTAAGAACATGTGTTCCTAAAGCCCAACTTCTAACTATATCAATCAACAAACTTATTTTATCGTCAAATTTTTCCAATCTCCGGCAGAACCATTTCCTACCCAATATCCAATCATCCCTTTTTTTTGTGTGCTGAGCTGGGATACTGTTAAACATCTCTGCCCGTTCACATATACGGATACCTCTGGAGAAGATACGATAATTTTTACATGAAACCATTTATTGGGATCAGTGGTAGCATCTATTTCACTTTCGTATTTACCCGGATAATCCTGCCTGAGTGCTGCCCAGTCGTGTAACGGCAGTGAAATGTACTGCACAGAATGCCCCCTCCTGCCAGCTTCGGGTACCTGGAAATTAAAAGGTCTGAAGTATATGGCGTCATAGGTGGAATCGTTTACGCCGTGAAAAGCGATGCCGACAAAGCTTTGCTGTAATTTATTCTTTCCTTTTGCATCAAATTCTATCGTGCCATCGGCGAAATCCTTATTATTAATCCAGGCAATGCCCGCACCGGGGGCTTCATTCAAATGGATCGCAGAGGAGTCCCTGATTATCCCACGGTTTACCACGCGCAGCTCCTGTGCAGTAGCCATGAAGGCCAGGAATGAAAGAAAAGTAAGGGTAATGGAAAAGCGACGTAACATAATAGATAATATTTATGAAGATAGCATTTACAAAACCATGCCGGAGAGATTGTATTTGATAAACACCAATTAGTACATGATATATTATTTTATGTGTTCGGTAGTAGTACATGCTTCTGTCCATGGCCGCACATTATTACGGATCAGGTTGAAAATTGGGGGGATAGGGTAAATTTTAAGACTGAATTTTATAGTGGATTAAGAACACCCCTCATTATCGTCAACATTACTCACAGCATGTATTGTCATTGTGTAGGTTCCGTTTATGCTATGCTTAATACCCACTAAGTACATACAGAAGCGGTGCAGTAGAGGTGGACTTGATGCGGGGATGACTTCCGGATGTATCACCGGGATGAAATGGAATCAAAAGATCGATGGAGGTCAGCACTGGCCATAGCAGCGCTGCTTCAGTGTCAACTGTAGCTGCGGGAAGAAATATACTATTGAAAGGAAGCAGGTATAAGGGGTTTATTCATCAAAATATCTCCGGGGACAAGATGGCTTTATTCCAATTGAATGATAGCTGGATATGCGTGTGTAAAGATAAGTTTGGGAAGCAATTTCGTCCGCTTTGGGTAGGTACGTTTAGGAGCATATTTGGGTACCTGCGACGCTGCCACCGCAATAATATCGGCTGCCATGTATTGCCTGTTGCCCGATGGGCCATCTTTGTACATCGCTCTTACCTGGAAAACTACTACCAGTGAACCCTGTCCGGGTACCTCCAGCGAAATATTTGTTTCCTGGAAAGTGGTATCCGGATCTATCATGAGTGTAACCGTTTCGCTACCCACGACCTGACGTGATGTAAAATCAATACGGGTTGCGATCACTTTTACTTCCAGCGCAGTAATGCCTTTATACCCGGCAATGGTTTGTGCGGGAATATTTAATATCCCGTTCCTGCACAGCCGGGGAGCCACCGTAAAAAAGCGATCTACGCCGGTATGCTGATTGAATCGGAAGCCGGTTATGGCTTCGTGATGATCGCCGGCAGCAATGAGTAGCCTGTTCAGCCGATTGATGTGGCCGCCGTCACAATGGATATCCAGGTGCGGGTAGAAAGCATGACGGATAAAAGCACCTTTCCTGCTGGCGATGCCAAAGCGGCGGGATGCGCGACGGGTAGCAGCCGTTTGCTGCACGCTTTCAGGCATGGAGCGCAGGAAGTACTCGCCATTGCGCCTATACCCAATGAGAGGACCGAGTTTTCCCGTAAAGGGAAGAATAGACATTTGCTTTGCCATAGGAGGTTATTTTGATAAGATAAATATAAGATAATTCGGGGAACGTATTTTCGGGATGGACGGAAGATTAGCTAAAGGGAATGACATGAGAATTGTATAATATTCAAAGATAGTTTGATGGGAATTTGAGCATGACAAATGCCGGTGTATTTGC
The DNA here is from genome assembly GCF_052114225.1 of Chitinophaga sp. RAB17. Lineage (NCBI taxonomy): Bacteria > Pseudomonadati > Bacteroidota > Chitinophagia > Chitinophagales > Chitinophagaceae > Chitinophaga > Chitinophaga sp. RAB17. Next base: position 433,697 of record NZ_JBFREI010000002.1, read on the forward strand.
ATTTAGTGCATATTGAAAAAAGATATTCCCCCCGTTTTAAACCTGATCCATTATTACCGCGTCTGTTGGTTAAACAAAGAAGGGAATCATGCAGTAGCACGATTCCCTTCTTTGTTTAAAAGTCAATTGGGATTACTTATTGGAGCAATGCGCCATTCAGTCTCCCTAATTCAGTTTCGGCCAATTTGGTATTATATCGTGCCTGAATAAGCCTGTAATAGGAATCTTCCAGACTCTGTTGAGCTATTTTTACTTCGAGTATAGTGGATACCCCCTGTTTAAATCGTTCCAGTGCCACCATCGCATTTTCTCTTGCCAGGTCATTGGTCTCTTCTTCCAGTGATGCCTGTTTCTTATAGTATTCGTAATCCTTGAAGGCATTATTCAGAGATAGATCTACCTGTGATTTTACATTATCTAAAGTGATGTTTTGAAAATCAAAGTCTATCCGGGCATTCTGTACCTGTCTTTTTACGTTGAAGCCGTTAAAGATAGGTATAGCAGCGGTTAAGCCGTAGTTAATAACACCGTTGCGGCTAAAGCGCGGACTGAATGCATTAGAGGCTGCATTGGATGTATTACGGGTATAGTTGTAAGCAGAATTAAAAGATATTACTGGGAAATAATCAGCGCGGCGTTCTTTAATAGTGAGTGCCGATACATTTACGTTCTGCTGCTGCACTTTAATGGCGGTATTATTATTTGCAATATTCTGTTGTAGCACAGCAAAGGAAATACCGGCATTCAGGGGAATAGAGTCCACTACGTCATAGCCAATGGCGCCGGCAGGTACAGCCATCAGTTGATTCAGCAATCCTTTGCTTTGCTCTATCAGCGTTTGCTGGCGGATGTATAAAGCCTTTTGCGCATTAAGATCTACTTTGGATTGCAGCAGATCTGTTTTTGGGGCCAGCCCTGTACTGAATTTGGCATCTGATAATTTCACCCGTTCTTCAGAAATAGACATCTGTTCAGCTAATGCTTTCAGCTGTTGCTTTTGTTGTACAATATTATAATAACCCCCAATGATGGTGGCAATGGAATTTTGCAGCTGGTCTTTCATGGCCAGCTCTCCGAGATTACGGATAGATTCCAGTTTATTACGTGTTGCAAACATTTTGAGACCGTCAAACAATGTCCAGCTAAGGTTTACATTGCCGTTGATGTTATTGCCCTTAATGCCGCTTGTATCGCGTGTGGTACCATTTACGAACTCCTGTTTGGTGGCTGTATGATTCCAGGTGGTACCTGCTGTAGCATTCAAACGGGGAATAAAAGCAAAATTCGCATAGGCGTAGTCGTTAGCAGAAAGTTCTGCTGTATTTCTTGCCAAACGAATGTCGTAGTTATTTTTCAGCGCTACATCTATTGCCTGTTCCAGTGTAAGTACCTTCTGCTGCGCATGTAATGCGCCGGTACCTGCCAGTAACATCAGTAATAATAAACAACGCATCTTTATATATTTCATCATAAATACTTAAGCTTAATCATTCAATTCAGTTGTACTCAGGCATGAGCTGATGTTACCTGTGCGGCTGCATCGTCTTCCAGTTCTTCCTCATCATGATGAGACAGATTGCCTCTGCGGGAGAGGAAGGTATACATCGCCGGAATTACATATAGCGTTAATACCAGCGAGAACACAATACCGCCCACAATAACAATACCCAGCGGAATACGGCTGGTAGCAGCAGCTCCCAGCGACATGGCAATCGGTAAGGCGCCCAGTGCCATGGCCAGACTCGTCATCAGGATAGGACGGAGACGCATAGAAGAGGCGTTGATTACCGCGTCTGCTTTTTGCATACCGCTATCACGCTGATGGTTGGCAAATTCTACAATCAGGATACCATTTTTGGTTACCAACCCTATCAACATAATTACACCTATCTGAGAGAATATATTCCAGGTTTGATTAAACAGCCATAATGATAACAGTGCTCCGGCAAAAGCCAGCGGTACGGTAAGCATGATGATCAGCGGATCTATCCAGCTTTCAAACTGTGCCGCCAGTACCAGGTAAATGAGTACCAGGGCAAGTCCTAATGCAAACATCGTATTGGAGCCACTTTCTGCGTAGTCACGTGAAGATCCTGATAACGCGGTGTTAAAGGAATCATTGAGCACCTGTTCTTTTTGTAGTTTATCATAAATCCGGTACATCTCTTTAATACCATCACCAATGGTTTTGCCTGGTGCGAGACCGGCGGAAACGGTAGCCGATTTGTAACGGTTAAAGTGATAAATAATCGGGGGACTGGTTTCTTCTTCAATACTTACCACGTTATCCAGTTGTATTGCTTCACCGCGGGAGTTGCGTACATACAGGTTCTGCAGATCCATTGGATCATCGCGGTCAGCCCGGAATACCTGTCCCATTACCTGGTATTGTTTACCATTCCTGATAAAGTAGCCATAGCGCAGGTTACTCAATGCCAGCTGTAATGTTTGTGAAATATCCTGTACTGAAACGCCCAGCTGGGTGGCTTTATCGCGGTTAATGTGAATGCGCAGTTCCGGTTTGTTGAATTTCAGATCCACATCGGTGCCCTGGAAAACATTGCTGTTGCCTACTTCTTCCATGAACTTGGGCAGTACAGCTGTTAACGTATCAAAGTTGATATGTTCCAGTACAAATGAAACCGGCAAACCACTACGCCGTCCTACCTGGATGGTTTGTGACTCAATGGCAAATACTTTTCCTTCCGGGAACCGGTTCATGTTACGGTTTACCATGTTCACAATGTCCTTCTGCGAACGCTTACGATCATGTGGTTCGGTGAGCATTACGTTAGCAAAGGCGGTATTTACAGCCCCGGAACCGCTGAAGCCGGGAGATGTAACGCTGAGTACAATTTTCTTTTCCGGGATGGAGTCAATCATGAATTTGGTCAGCTTATCCACATATTTATCCATGTAGTCGTAGGCGGTTCCTTCCGGTGTAGTAATAGATAAACGGAAGGTGCTTCTGTCTTCCAGCGGCGCCAGTTCAGATTGTAATGTTTTAAACAGGAAATAGATCATCACCAGGCACCCGGCAATGATTAATCCGGCTATCCAACGGAAACGCATAAACGATTCCAGTGAACTTTTATAGCCATCTTCCATCCAGCGGAAGAAGGGCTCTGTTTTAGTATAGAACCAGGAGTGGGTATGTGTTTTACGTCCCAGTTTAACGTTTAATACCGGTGTTAATGTGAGTGATACAAAGGCAGAGATGATTACCGCACCGGCTACTACTATACCAAACTCCCTGAACAGTTGTCCTACGAAGCCTTGTAGGAAGATGATCGGTAAGAACACAAAGGCCAGGGTAATAGACGTAGCAATTACCGCGAAGAATATTTCTTCTGATCCTTCCCGGGCAGCCCGCATTCGTGGGATGCCGGCTTCTATTTTCTTATAAATATTTTCCGTTACCACAATACCATCATCCACTACGAGTCCGGTAGCCAGTACAATGGCGAGCAGGGTGAGGATGTTAATGGTAAAGCCACAGGCATACATGATAAAGAAAGCACCTATCAGGGATACCGGGATATCTATTAAGGGGCGTAATGCCATCAGCCAGTCACGGAAGAAAAGGTATACGATGATGATTACCAGTACCAATGCCACAATGAGGGTTTCCTCTACTTCATCAATAGATTGTTTGATGAATTTGGTATTATCCATGGCAATGTTCACGGAGTAATCTTCCGGAATATCTTTTTTCAGCTGATTGAATCGTTTATAAAATTCATCGGCAATAGCTACGTAGTTGGAACCGGGTTGAGGAATCATGGCCAGTGCAATCATCGGATTACCTGACTCTTTCAGCATGGTTTCTTCATTTTCTGGTCCAAGTACAGCCTGACCGATGTCACGGATTCGTATTTCGCTGCCGTTTACATTTTTGATAATGAGGCCATTGAAATCATCTTCAGAGACTAATCTTCCAAAGGTCCGCACGGTGAAGTCGGTAGCATTACCGGCTATTTTTCCTGATGGGAGTTCCACGTTTTCCCGTACCAGGGCAGCCTGTACATCGCCTGGGGTAAGACTATAGGAAGATAATTTGGCGGGATCCATCCAGATACGCATGGCGTATCGTTTTTCTCCCCATATCTGTATGGCGCTTACGCCGGGAATGGTTTGCAGTTTCTCGAGGAGTACGTTGGTGCCGTATTCGGTTACTTCCAGCTGGTTGCGGGTATTGCTTTGTACCGTCATGGAGATGATAGCATCAGAGTTGGCGTCCTGTTTGGAAACAACCGGAGGTGCATCAATATCGGGTGGTAAGCTGCGCAATGCCTGGGATACTTTATCACGCACATCGTTGGTAGCGCCTTCGAGGTCTTGCCCCAGTTCAAATTCTACGGTGATGTTGCTGCTACCCTGGCTGCTGCTGGAGGATATATTTTTAATCCCCGCAATACCATTGATCTGTTTTTCCAGTGGTTCGGTGATCTGTGTTTCGATGATATCGGAGTTGGCACCGGCATAGGAGGTGCGTACATTTACGATAGGCGGGTCAATAGCCGGGAAATCTCTTACCCCCAGAAAAGTAAAGCCCACCAGGCCGAATATCACGATAATGATATTCATCACGATAGCAAATACGGGGCGTTTGAGTGATAACGAAGGTAAACTCATGGTAAATATTTTTGGAATTACGAATTAGGAATTACGAATTACGGATTTGTGGGGAGATGGTAAACGGGAAGAGTATTCGTTATCCTCTCCCCACAAATCCGTAATTCGTAATTCCTAATTCGTAATTTTTCATTATTGTATCTTATTATACTTCAGCGGCATGCCAGGTTTCAGCTGGAGGATACCTGTCGTAATAACGGTATCGCCGGGTTGTAGTCCGGTGGTGATTTGTACGCTGCTTTCTGTACGCAGGCCTGTTTCTACTACTACAAACTTGGCTTTTCCGCCATCTGCAATGATCACTTTCTTATCGCGGGTGCCTGGGATAACCGCCTGTGAGGGGATCATCATGGCTTCCGGCATATCTTTCAATACAATTTTTACTTTAGCGAAGGATCCGGGGAACAGTATACCATTGTTATTAGGAACGATGGCACGGAGTTTTACTGTACGGGTGGTCAGGTCTATTTTCGGATCAATGGCATAAATGCTGCCTTTATATTCTTTATTGTCTCCGGCTACATAAAAGTTTACCTGGTCTCCGTTTTTGATGGCGTTGCGGTATTTTTCTGCAACGGAGAAGTCCATTTTGAGTGGATCTATCTGTTGGAGGGTAGTAATAATGGTGGCGGAAGAAACGATGGCGCCTTCACTGACGTTACGTAAACCGAGTTTTCCACTGAAGGGAGCCCGCAGTTCGGTTTTCTGTAACTGTGTTTGGGTATAATCCATATCTGCTCCGTAGGCGCTTACCTGGTTACGGGTTACATCTACATCCTGTTGACTGATTCCATTTATTTTGAGCAGGTTTTCCTGGCGTTCCAGGGTTGTTTTGGACAATTGCTGCTGTAATTTAAGTTTTTGAAGCTGGGCTTTGAGGTCTTCATCGTAGAGTTTTACGAGGAGATCTCCTCTTTTAACGGAGGTACCTTCTTTAAAGTAAAGGTGTATGATACGGCCATTGATTTCTGGTTTCACTTCTACTTCTTCGTTGCTTTGCAAGGTGCCGCTTGCTTCAATAGATTGATCGAGTCGGGATGTTTTGACTATCCAGGCGTCTGTCAGGAGGGTTTTGGCACCGCCTCCTTTGGCAGCAGCGGTTGCGCCGGGTTCTCCGGCAGACTTGTTGCCGGCTATTTTCTTATAAACGAGGAAGATGACGATACCGGCAGCGGCCAATATTACTATTGAGCGAACGGTCTTTTTGGTGATGGCCATATCTTTTTATATGTGTTTTTATAGCTGTTAGTCTCTGGCTGTTAGTGTTTAGCAAAAAAAAGGTAGCGAATACAGTACCTGGAAGCAGGATACAGGGTAAAAGTATAGCTACTTATCTCACAAGCCGGACAAATTTAAGCATTGAGGGGGCTGAAAGCTCCGGGCGACTGTTAAATAGCGTTAATGCTTTAGATAAGTGGCGATATAGCCGGTTGAATGGATATATTTTCAGATTTATATATTTTGGATTTGAGAGATTGGCGTATTTGTCCCGAAAAAGGCGACTTTTGTGGTAAAATATGCAAATCTGTAAACCTGCCAGGATCAAAAATATATAAATTCTTTTATTAACAAAGCAATGAATATGTTTACTGTACTGGGTTTGGTGGGATTGGTCCTATTGGAGCGCCTTTAAAATTCGGGCTATCTGTTGGCAATTCAATAAAAATTATATTTTTGCAGTCAAGTTTTAAACCAAAAACACTTAAAATTATGTCAGACATTGCATCAAGAGTTAAAAAGATCATCATTGACAAATTGGGCGTTGACGAAGCCGAGGTAACTCCTGAAGCCAGCTTCACCAATGACTTAGGCGCTGACTCTTTGGATACGGTAGAACTGATTATGGAATTCGAAAAAGAATTCAACATCTCCATTCCTGACGAACAAGCTGAAACTATTACTACTGTTGGCCAGGCAGTTGCTTACCTGGAAGAACATGTAAAATAATCCTACTAATCAGAATTGTTTTAATGCAACCAAGACGAGTTGTCGTTACAGGTTTAGGCGCTCTTACACCGCTCGGCAATTCCGTAGCTGATTTTTGGCACGGATTGACGAACGGTGTATCCGGCGCGGATTTTATCAAGCAATTTGATGCTTCCAAGTTTAAAACTCGTTTTGCTTGTGAACTGAAAAATTTTGATCCTGCTAACTACCTGGACAAAAAGGAGGCCCGTAAGATGGACCCCTTTACACAAACGGCTGTAATTGCCGCAGATCAGGCGATACTAGACGCCAATATCAATAAAGACAAGATCAATGCTGATCGTGTTGGAGTGATATGGGGCACTGGTGTTGGAGGTATGATCAATTTCAGTCACGAACTGAGAGAGTTCCATACTGGGGATGGTACGCCCCGCTTCAGCCCTTTTCTAATTCCGAGGCTTATTCTTGATATCGCGGCCGGGTATATTTCTATCCGCCATGGTTTCAGGGGGCCTAATTTTTCTGTGGTATCCGCTTGTGCATCTGCAACCAATGCAATTATAGAGGCGATGTACAGTATCCGCTATGGTAAAACCGATATGGTAATTACCGGTGGATCAGAAAATGTAATCAATGAGCCTTGTGTTGGCGGGTTTAACGCCATGAAGGCCTTGTCGGAAAGGAATGATGATCCTAAAACTGCTTCCCGACCCTTTGATCTTGACCGGGATGGTTTTGTGATGGGAGAAGGAGCTGGTGCCCTTGTACTGGAGTCATTAGAACATGCCCAGGAAAGAGGTGCCAGGATATATGCAGAGCTAGCCGGTGGCGGCGCTACCGCAGATGCGTATCACATCACAGCTCCACATCCGGAAGGATTAGGTGCTTTAAATGTAATGCGGAATGCTTTGGCAGATGCCGGAATGCAGGCCAGCGAAATCGATTATATCAACGTTCACGGTACTTCCACTCCGTTGGGAGATATTGCCGAAGTAAAAGCCATTCAGGGAGTTTTTGGAGAGCATGCTTACAAAATGAACATCAGCTCTACCAAATCCATGACAGGTCACTTACTCGGGGCAGCCGGTGCCGTTGAATCTATAGCCGTAATTATGTCTATCCTCGATGGCATAGTTCCTCCTACGATCAACCATTTTACTGACGACCCGCAGTTAGACCCGAAACTGAATTTTACTTTTAATATTGCACAAAAGAGAGAAGTAAGCGCTGCATTATCCAATACCTTTGGTTTTGGGGGACATAATGCCTCCGTTATTTTCAAAAAATTCGTTCCTTGATCTTGATTGTGTGAATTTACTGCCAGGTTTTTTATATCGACTTGTTTCCAAAAAACGGCACTTATATAAAGAGCTGCACAACCTGCTGGGATTTCCACCAGGTAACTTTGCCCTTTATGAAGTGGCCCTGAGCCATCGTTCCAGTAAAGAAAAATTCCTGGAAAGCAACGAAAGGCTGGAATACCTCGGTGACGCCATTCTTGGCGCCATTGTGGGAGATTATCTCTTTAAAAAGTATCCCTATAAAACAGAAGGATATTTAACAGAGATGCGCTCCAAGATCGTTAACCGGCAACAGTTAAATGATATCGCTATCAAGATGGGATTGCGCAAGCTTACTATCTACGATAAATACAACAGCTTTCTCAAAATCAGCCAGATATTCGGTAACACCCTGGAAGCCCTCGTTGGCGCCGTTTACCTGGACCGCGGTTACAATAAAACCCAACAGTTCGTTCATAAGCGCATTATTATGCCTTATATCGATATGGAACTGCTGGAAACCGTGGAAATGAACCACAAAAACAAACTATACGGCTGGGCCAATAAAAATGGCAAAACATTGGAATTCGAATTACTCGAAGAACAAATGGATAATGGCCGGCGCATTTTTACCGTGGGTGCTGTAGTAGATGGAGAACTGATCTGCAGTGGTAAAGCCTTCAATAAAAAAGACGCCAGCCAGATTGCTGCCCAACAGGCAATTATACAACTGGGACTCGGAGACTAAAAAAAGCCGTCAGCTATTCGCTTCCGGCTATAAGCTATCTTGAGTAACTCCATCAATGCCTTTGATATAAGGCTTCCAGAGAAATGACCTTTATTATACCCCTACTTCTTGACCGGGTGCCTCAATATTGTCTTTAGTTTTTCAGGTGCTGTTTTTCTGTAATCAGACAAGTAAACTTCATGATGCCGCCCATTCATCTGCAATCCCTGCTGATGCATAAAGTCTTCCATTTTCTTCAGTGATACCGGCTCTTCACTAAAAGGTCCTGTATGCAGCATCTGTACGCACAACCCTTCCTCTATATGTTTAAAATCTACCTGGCGGATATAAGCCGATTTCTTTTTCTTCTCCGCTGCCAATACTGATTCGGAAAATTGTTGGCGGGTGATTTCGTCCGGCAGCCGGATAGCCAGTTCATAATTCCATTGATCCCGTGGTACCTGCAATGGATCTGCAGTGTGGTCATCTACCCACCAGAAGCCTTCCAGTTTGCTGACGGTAAAATCCAATCCTTTTTGTTTGCTGTTGAATTTGATGCCGTAAGCTACTGCATACAAAGCTGCGGTAACTTCTCCAAATACGGCACTGTTGGGATCTCCCTTGCCCATTATAGTAAGAAAAAGTCCTTTTTCTATGGTAACCAGTTCGGGTGCGTTCGCGGCGGTATAATAGCGTTTGAATGCTTTCGTTAAATCCAGTTTATTCATGTTTGTTAGTGTTAGCTGTATATCAAAAACAAATGTGATCAGGAGCAACCATCCCAGGTTGATATAAGTTTTCATTGGTGAAAGGTTGAATTCACTTTGTTAGTAGCAAATAATGGGTGCGGGCGCCCGTTCCCGCACCCATTACCAGACTATATTATTCCAATCTGCACGTTGGTAATATTTTGCTCCGGATGCTCAAAGTTGTATTGCAGGTACTGTTCCCGGGTATAACCATTCATCTGTAGGCCCAGCATTTCCATGCCGGTAAATAGTTTACCGTAGGTGTTGGCCAACAGTTCCCAGGAGCCGTGGTGCTGCATACTTACACATTTGAAAGGTGGCAGTGTTTCACATTGCCATGGAGCTGCAACAGTTTTTACTTCGGTCACCGGCAGACCGATATCCAGGGTGAATACGGTATCTGGTTGTCCATCGAAGCCATGATAATGCCATTGCGGACTGCCACATATTTCCAGACCGGCTTCCACCGCCTGCTGATATACCACTTTGATGGCGGTACGCACCAGCTCCAGCATACCGGCATAGTTAGTCTCGTAGCGGCGATAGAAGAAATGAAACGGCTGTGTAGCGCCCATCTCTGTATCCGTACTACTGGCGTCAAAGAAGCCAAACCAGAACTTCAGTTTTTCGTTTTGCAGTAAATCAAAATGTTGAAAGATGGCTTTGGTAAATGGTACCATGGCGGTGCCGGCGGCGGTAATGATATGTGGCGCTGTTACAGCCGGACTGTTTTCATAGAAGTCCGCGCCTTTATAGGCGGGTGCCAGTTGCTTGAGTACTTCAGCGTGGTTGCTGGTATGGGGGATATTATCCAGGAAGCCGTGCTGGGCCAGTAATACGGTGGCTCCACAGATGGCGGCTATCGTTTTTTGTTTTTCAAGTAATTGCTGAATAAGTGGAAGTACCTCTGTATTAGCGCCTTGCTCCATGGGAGCTCCGCCAGGGAGTATCAGGAGGTCTATATCTGCCGCCAATGCCTGCTCCAGGCTGGCTTGTGGCTGCACCAGCAATTTACCACCAGAAGTCACCGGTTTACCGTTGAGGGAAAAAGTGACGATGTTAACATCTGTAAAGCTGCTTATGCCATACATGGGCAGCGCCGGCTCCCAGTCTGAATAGCCATCGAAAAGGTATACATAGCAATTGCTTAGTGTTTTCATATCGTATTGTTTTTGATAACAACACAAAGCAAAGGCCATGAAGTGACAACCTTATGTCAGCAGCATTTCAAAAAATTAAAAATAATGTGCGTGGAGCTCTGTAACCAGCTCCCCGACAGCCACCTTGAGTTCCTGTGGCTGAATGATGTTTACGTTGTTGCCCAGCATAATCATCCATCTGGCAAAGTGTCCCAGGTGAGATTGTAGAAAAGTTAGCTCCGTTTTATCCCCGATCACTTTTTCATCCATCAGGCCATAATAATATTTCTGCTCGCGCAGGTATCGCATCACATCGTTGTCAATGGCTATTTTGATGAGATAGGTATCACCTTTATTCCGTTGCCTTTGTTGCTCCAGGTAGTCTTGTAAGGACAGGTGTTTGTTCTTATGGTAGTGGGAAGGTAGTACACTTAATTTACGTATCCGGTCTATCCTGAAATCACGATACCCCTGTCTGAGCCTGCAAAAGGCAATCAGGTGCCAGTTGGCGCTCATATGGAAAATGCCCACTGGCTCTATTTCTCTTTTGGTGGCTACTTCCTCCTGTATGGAGAAATATTCCATGCTGATGACCTGGTTCATGCCCAAGGCCTGCTGTATGTCGGACAGAAACCGGTTAGGGAACTGCTCAGCTTCCAGATTTGGTGGCCGATACCGTAATACGGCTATATTTTCATCCAGGGATTCCAGGTAGTCCTTTTCGGTGCCCCGGAGTACGGAACGGATCTTTTCCATAGCCAGACTAAACTGCTTCCTGTTGCTGTGATCGCTGAACTGCTCCATTAGTTTTTCCCCTGTAAGAAGGGCAGCGGCTTCCTCTTTGGAGAACATGACCGGAGGCAGATGATAGCCTTCTACGATATAATAGCCGGTACCAGCTTCTGCCCCAATAGGCACACCGGCTTCCTGCAGGGCTTTTACATCCCGGTATACCGTCCTTAAGCTAATGTTAAAGCGGTCGGCAATTTCAGCGGCCTTTACTATTTTTTTGCCCTGTAATTGTATGAGAATGGCTGTTAGACGGTCGATGCGGTTCATGAAAACGGTAATTCTGGGTACGAATTTCGGTCTCCCGAAATTATTTTCAGAAATTTTTTTAAAACCATTAAACTTTAATCAACGTACGTGGTCTTAAATACATAATCATCTCCTGATAAAAGATAAGATACCGGAAAAATGATCATGAAGACTTTCGGGAGATCATCAACACAATGCTACAGTACAGAATATAGGTTAAATGGTAAGTCCCTGCAATTTCTTGCGGGGACCTGTTTTTTAGAGAGCTTTTAGCCATTAGCTTTTAGCTGTTAGACCTTTCTGAGTAATATTTCTTTCCAATAACACTACCCCAACAAACGGCAAGCTAATAGCTAGAGGCTAACAGCTCTATCAGCTCATATTTCTTTCTAATAACACTACCCCAACAAACGGCAAGCTAACAGCTAAAGGCTAACAGCTAAAGGCTAACAGCTCTAGCAGCTCATATTTCTCTCTAATAACACTACCCCAACAAACGGCAAGCTAATAGCTAAAGGCTAATAGCTAACAGCTCTAATAGCTCATCTCATTCAACTTCACCTTACCCCGGAATGTCCAGAACAGGAAAACAGTATATCCAATTACCATAGGGGTACCAATGGCAGCAATCAGCAACATAATTTTTAATGATTTTGTGGAAGATGCCGCAGCGTAGATGCTGATACTATATGCCGGATCAGTGGTAGATATCACAATATTGGGATATAATCCAACTGCAAACAGGATCAGCAAACATGCCGTAATAATGCAGGAGTAGGAAAACGCAGTATAATATTTACGGGCATCTACATTTCTTTTGATATTCAATAGAATCAGCACGGCCAGCATAGGCAGTCCAAATAAGGCGGGTTGTGATTTAAACTGATGCGTCATATGTGGCACATAAATGAGAGTAGCCATTGACGTTAGTATAAAACAAAGAATGAAGAACTTGCTGCAGTTGTTTACAATCACCGTCAGCCGCGTATACAGCCTGTTCTCCGTTTTCATCACCAGGTAAATGGAACCATGCAGCATGAATAACGATAAGGTGGTAAACGCAATCAATATCGCATAGGGATTAAAGAAAGTAAGCAGGGTGCCGGTGAACTCATGTTCCTTATTGATGGGAAGTCCATGTATCAGGTTGCCCAGTACCAATCCCAGCAACAGCGTAATACCTGTACTGGATACGGTGTAGCTGATATCCCACATTTTCCGCCACCATAACCATGTTTCCTTACTTCTGAACTCTATAGAAATAGCACGGAAAATAAGTGCTACGAGGAATAACATAAAAGGGATATAGAAGGTAGATAATACCACGCCATATACCAGTGGGAAGCCGGCAAAAAGCGCACCGCCCGCAATCACCAGCCATACTTCATTACCATCCCATACCGGTCCAATTGCATTCAGCACCAGGCGCCGGCTTTCTTCTTTCTTAAAAAACAGGTGTAAGGCGCCTGCTCCCAGGTCAAAACCATCGAGCACACCATATCCTGTGATCAATCCGCCAATCACTAAAAACCACCAGGTAGGCAGATCCAGTCCGAGTATTGTTTCCATACAGCTATGATTTAGGATGGTAAGTAAGGTTGTCATGGTAATAGCCATCAAATTCAGTTTCCGCATTCTCTGAAATGTCAGGCCCATGCTGTATTTTCCGGGTCAGCAAATAGATGAACAGGGTAAACAGCAACATATATACCAGTGTAAATAATATCAGGGAAAACATCACCTGGTCTGCTGTCACTTTACGGGACAAGGCATCGGAGGTGCGGAGTAATTTGTATACCACCCAGGGTTGACGCCCTACTTCTGCCGCATACCATCCTACCTGGTTGGCGATTTGCGGGAGTACAACTGCCCAGGCGAAGATGATCATCAGCCAGCGCTGGCTGAACAGTTTCTTTCTCCATAAAAGAAAAACAGCTAATAACGTAAGCCCTATGAGTATCATACCGATGGTAATCATGAGGTGATACATCTGGAAGACAAAATTCACAGCGCCGGGGCGGTCTTCCTTAGGCGTGGCTCTCAAACCTTCTACCGGTGCTGAAAAGCTGCCATGGGTAAGGAAAGATAGGCCACCGGGAATTTTGATACCGGTTGTCTTTTCATTTTTATTATCTACCCATCCTACCAGGTACATGGGTGCTACGGATGAACTATCGTAGTGTCCTTCCATGGCTGCCAGCTTAGCGGGCTGGTATTTACTCACATAGTGTGCTGACCGGTGACCGGTGAACAGTTGCATCAAAGCTGCTATGACCGCCACTCCCAGGCCTACTTTAAACATGGCCTGCGCGTGTTTTACAAAACGTTGTTTTAATATATACCAGGCGGCCACGCTCATCACGAGGAAAGAGCCGGCCAGGAAAGAACCAATAATGACGTGTGAGAAGCGATCTACAGAAGAAGGATTAAATACCATTTCCCAGAAATCCGTTACTACCGCACGGGCCTGCATATCGTGGCCTTCAATACGGAATCCGGTAGGTGTTTGTTGCCAGGAGTTGGCAATAACAATCCAAAGGGCGGAGAAAATTGAACCTAATGCTACCATACAGGTAGAAAAGAAATGGACACCTTTGTTGACCCGGTTCCATCCAAACAGCAATACCCCCAGGAAAGCGGATTCCATGGCAAAGGCAAAGATGCCCTCCGCTGCCAGGGCGCTGCCAAAAATATCACCCACATAATGTGAATAGGTGGCCCAGTTAGTGCCAAACTCAAACTCCATCACAATACCGGTGGCTACACCGATACCAAAAATGAGCGCAAAGATCTTAATCCAGTATCGGGTGATATCCTTATAGAGCGCAAGACCGGTTTTAAGATACAAACCCTCCATGATCACAAGACATAGCCCCAGCCCTATACTCAGGGGAGGATAGATGTAATGAAAGGCAATGGTAAAGGCAAACTGTATTCTGGATAGTATTTCTACGGAAGGCATAATATCAAATTATTGATGCAAAGGTAGTTGGTGAAGATATCCATGAAACTGATGTTTGTCATGTATTGATAAAAATATAATGTTATCATCACCTTAACAAGTAAATAACCGGTTTATCGCCTTGTTTTTACTATCTTGAAACAATAATTTTAGTGTAATGGTTTACTTGATATAACGTCCTGCCGTAGCGCAGGACGTTTATATGTATAGTCCACTAGTTAATTTCTATCACTACTTTCCCGAAATAATTACTGCTGCCCATGTGCCGGAATGCTTCCTCCGCCTTGCTTATAGGGAATACGCTATCAATTATCGGATGAATATTACTGACTTCCACGGCGGCTGCCAGTTCTTCAAAACTTTGCAGGCTACCTACAGAATATCCCTGTAATCTGATATAGCTGCCTACGATGGTAAAAAGATCGAGCGGTAACTGTGCGCCTGCAATGAATCCTACCAGTCCTACAAAGCTGTTAAAGCCGGCAGATTTCACAGAGTTGACGATGGTGGCAGCACCGGCAATATCCAGGGTAGCATCTACGCCTGCACCATTTGTGAGTCGTCTTACTTCTTCGTGCCAGTTCGGATATTTTTTATAGTCAATGACTTCATGTGCGCCTAATGCCTGTAGTTTTTTTAATTTCTCCGGGTTACTGCTGGTAGCTATTACTCTGGCGCCTGCCGCCAGTGCAATTTGCAGGGCAAAGAGAGAAACACCGCCGGTACCTTGTGTGAGCACGGTTTGTCCTGGTTTGATATGGGCATAGCTCATTAATCCGGTCCAGGCAGTAACGCCGGCAACAGGTAACGTGGCCGCCTCTACGCTGGTGAGATTAGCAGGAGTACGTACCAATGCGTATTCGGGGATTACTGCATATTCTGCCAGCAAGCCGGGTGTACTGACGCCGGTTCTGATATGATTGGTGGTGGGAGTAGCCAGGCCATTCTGCCAAAGCTGGTTGTAATGTATCATCACCCGGTCCCCTACTTTCCATTTACTTACATTGCCACCGATGGCAGCTACTACTCCGGCGCCGTCCGATGTGGGAATACGGGGTAACGGCAACTCTTTGCTATAGGTACCGGTAGCCAGGGCCACGTCCAGGTAATTAAGGGAAGCAGCTTCTATTTTTACCAGTACCTCATGCGGTGCAGGCGTTGGTGTAGGTATTTCTGAGAGTTGTAAACTTTCCAGTCCAAATGCTATTTGCTGTATTGCTTTCATAAGAATAATTTTTTCTGAGACAAAATTGCATACTAACTTCACATCGGACAAGTATGCACCATTTGGGAATGTAGGTACCATATGGATACTATTGCTGATAATCAATGCCAAAAAAATGAAGAAATCTGAAAAAAATATTCATCCCGATACGGTTTGTGCAGTAGATTATGCTTTTCAGCGTATTGGCGGCAAGCATAAAGGCCGTGTTATTTACCAGCTGAGAAACGGCATAAAGAGATATGGGGAATTACGCCGCCTGGTGACCGGGATTACCGCCAAGATGCTGACGCAGGTACTGCGTGAACTGGAAGAAGATAACCTGTTAACCCGGCATGTATACCTGGAAGTACCTCCGCGGGTTGAATACCAGTTAACTGATACAGGCAAAGAGCTGTTGCCTTTTATTTTGCAGCTGAGTGCATGGGGCAGAAAACAAATGGGAAGGGAGCCGGTGTGCGAGCCGGTATTGAAAGAACTCGTTGCAGAATAAATTGCTGAAAAGTTACCCTATCTACCTGTTTTTGAAGAAGCTATTTCTTCCTACTTCTCATGTAAAAAAAAGCTGCTGCCAGGGAAATTTCTGCAAAAAACAATGCGTATTTTTATACTAACCTGTTACCCGGAAATTTGATATTGTTAACCATTTAGTATTCTGTTCACCTCAAAATTAATCTATGAAAAAATTCTTTGTACCTGCCTTACTGGCATGTGGTGTGATGGGGGTGTTGCACTCTCAGAAACATCTGCTTGTTGGTAATGTTGCCGCTGCCGCCAACGTATCAACAGCCCATGCAAACACAAAAACGGTAGATGATTGTTTAAACTGTACTGCTGTAAACAAGAAGTGTATCAATGGCGTATGTGAATGGGGGCAAATTCACTATACCTCATCACAAACGATACCAGGTACCCCTATCAGATTCCGCTGTTTTTATCATTATGAATGGTCAGATGGGTCTATCAGCCCAACCTATTATGTAATTCAGGGTTTCGCCTGTTTGCAGGATTGAGTAAACATTAAAAAAAATGGACTGACCTGCCTTTACGGGTGGGTCAGTCCATTGTATTTTTAAGCGCTGATGATGTTACGACATCACTGCCATGGCCTCAAATTCTTTCTTCCTGTCTCTGTATTCTTCCATGGTAAAATTATATACCACTGAATCGCGTTTGTTTTTATTCGCTACAAAGTGACAGGCATGAATATACGGTTCTGCGATATTGAGTTTATCCAATGGGGTTACTACCAGCAGCTGCAGATTTAGCTGTCCGCAATACTCCATCAGGTAATGGCTTTTTTCCGGATCCAGTTTGCTGAATGCCTCATCCACGGTGATGAAGCGTAAGCTGCGGTGTTGCCTGTTGGCTTCGTTGATACCAAATTGGTAGGCAATAGCTGCTCCCAGGATGGTGTAGGTGAATTGCGCTTTTTCACCACCGGAAAGACTGGCAGTATCTTCATAATATTTGAAGGCCTTATTATCTGCGATATAAAACTCTTTGGCGCCGAAGTCGAGCCAGTTGCGCACATCCGTTACTTTACGGCGCCATGCTTCATTTTGCTGTAATTCATGGATGAGCAGTTTTATATTTTCGAAGAGCTGATCACCATAGGCTTCGTCCTTTTCCATGTGATATTTGTAGGAGTCAGGTACAGCGTTGCTGAGTTTTTCTTTGAAGTTGCGTATTTCTACATCCTTTACATGACGGCATTCCAGCTGCAGATAAGTATCCGGATTTTTGTTGAAGGTAATGTTACGCAATGGTTCATTCAGGTCTTCCATTACTTCGCGGATCAGGTCTTCCTGTCCGTATATCCATGCCCGGTAGTTAGTGATGGCATTGAGCATGCTGGTGTCCATGTATTTACGGAACCGTTCTTTATGTTCAATGAGGCGTTGGAATTTGATGCGTTCATACAGGGAGGCAAATTCTTCGATGTATTTCACATGAGGCTGGAGGTCGGTGACATCGCCAAGCCAGTCAGGATAGGCATCGTGAATTGCTTTAGGCGGCATTACGAAAGCGGAGAGCTGCCGGGTGATCTCGGCTTCCTTTTCTGCAGATTGGCGCATGGCATCCTGCAGCGTTGCTTTCATGTTGTCGTCTGCCCGTTTGCGGTAAGAAGCCAGCTCGAGGGTCGTTTCCGCAGGTTCGGTCAATGAGAGGTCGGTGAGGTATTCCAGCACGTATTGCAGGGAAATATCATCGAGTTTATTGACTTTCAGCTGGTTGAAATGACGCAGTTTTTCTGCTGCTTTATCATCCAGTCTACCCTTTTCCTGCAGGGTTTTTTCTTTCTCTTTTTCTTTGCCTTGTAGTTGTGCGATAACATCGTCCAGTTGATCGCAGATCACCTGGTATTTATCGCTGGTTTGCAGCAGTTGTGATTTTTCGCGTGCAAAGGATTCGATAACGCCGGCATGTGACTGCCAGCTGATTTCACTGTAGTTGCGCAGCGACAGGAATGCGTTCAGCAGTGTATTGATGGTGGTAACGGCCTTGCGGCTTTCTTCCAGCTGAGAAATGTTATGCTGTATGGTGGCAATGTTATTATTGCATTCGTCCTGTTCTTCTTTTAGCAGGCGTAATTTGTTTTTATTATTCCATCCCAGTACATAATTGTTTTGCTGGGAACGGTTAGGGCGGTCATCTTTTTCATGGCGTGTAGCCTGCCGTGTTAGTCCGTTGGAAGTAACTGCCTTGCGCGACCGGTTAAATACGGCCATATCATCTGTGCAGGTATAGTCAAATTGGTCGAGCAGCTGGTTTTGCAGCCATTCTTTGAAGTGGGTGCCGGGTTTGATATCTATTTTCTGCAGCAGACTTTCTTTTTCGGTAGGCATCCGCAACATGGTATAACTCTCCTCTTCTACTTTGTGGTATACGAGGCGGGTTTGCAGGTTGTTGGAATTGATATACCGGTTGATGTCCATGATATATTCTTCGGGTACGAGGAGGCGCAGACCGAAGTTGTGCAATACTTTTTCGATGGCGTTTTCCCAGTGGATTTCCGCATCTTTTACTTTGATCAGTTCGCCGGCGAAAGGAAGATCTTCTTCCTGTACCTCCAGCATATCTGCCAGTTGCTGACGGATGCGGATCAGTTCATAGGGGATATTATTTTTCCGGTGAAGGAAGGAGTCGATTTCTTCTTCCAGCCGGGATGCCTGTGTTCTTTCGGCAGCCAGACTGCTTTTATGATGGAACATTTCCTCCTGTAATGTTTCCAGCTGTTTATCGTGTCCTGCTTTCAGTTGTTCTGCGCCGGTAATATTTTCATGGAACTGTTGTTCGTCCGGATTGGGAGCGAGTTCCAGTCTGTCTGCCAGCATATTATATTCTTCCATCTTGTTACGTTTGGCTTCGAGTGCCTTTTGTTCGTAGTGGATGGATTTTTCGATGGAACGTAGCTGTTCGTCAACGCTGTTATTGGCTTTCTGGGCTATCAGCTCGTCTTTACGCAGGTTGATAGATTGCAGGTGTTCGTTGATGCTGTTGAGTGTACTGCCGGTCACCTGTTGTTCTTTCTGCAGTATTTCCAGTTCTTTCTCCAGGATATCTTTTTCCTGTTTGTTGAACCAGGTCGGTAGGATATCCTGTAGCATCTGCAGTTCGCGGTTGCGGTCCTGCRGTTGTTGCCAGGCTGCTTTATTATCGATGATAGGGCCCAGCATTTTCAACTGGGTTTCATCTTTCTGTATGGCGCGATGGCTGGTAAGCAGGCTATCGTAGTTTTCGCGCAGTTTCAGGAATTCATTTTCACTATCTGTTTCTTCCAGCATCTGTCCACGGATAAAGGTGTTCAGATCACCGAGTACTTTGATACCTACGGTTTGGTTAAAGAGAGACAGGGCTTTTTCACTTCTCAAGCCGAATATGTTGCTGAACAGGGCGGCGTATTCTTTGAAGCTGTCAGTGATTTCCGTTTTGGGAAATTCGAGGCGGAGCCTTTTTTTCCAGTCTCCTTTCACATCAAATTTACCATTACCGAAATGGTCGTTGATATTGAGTTTATGCGGAGATACAATGTATTGCCTTTTGAGTTCACCGGAATGCCATCTCACCTGTGCGAGGGTGATCTGGTGCATGGTGGCAGCATTATAAAAATATGCGAGCAGTACGGAGTACGGATTGTTTTCTTTGTGGCGGAGTTGTTCGGTTTTTGACTGGAGGGAATCTTCGGAAAATGTTTTACCGTAGTAGCCCCAGAAGTAAGATTCTTCGCCGCGGTCTTTCCGTTGTTCGGTACCGGATGACTGGTTATAGAAGCGTTTGCCGGCGGGCACGAGTAGTGTCAGCAGGGCATCGATGAGTGTTGTTTTGCCGCTACCATTGGCGCCTGTGAGCAGGGAGGTGTTACCATTGGTATTGAGCCGGTATATTTTATTATGGAAAGTGCCCCAGTTGTATATTTCGAGGTAATGCAACCGGAATCCACTTTCTTTTGAATCACTATTGAACAGGGTGGACATGCAGTTTTAATTTTGATTTTATTTCTTCCAGTTTCTCGTTATTAACCAGTGCTTTAATAATTCTTTTTACCTCGTATTGATGTAGCTCCTTATTGGCAGCGTCTTCCCGGGTAATTTTCAGCACACCTATGTTTAGCAGGCTATTGATAGGTTTGTTGAGATCTTTCAGCAGTTTTGATTTGTTGTGTCGTTCTTTGAAGAAGAGGGCCAGTCTTTCTTTGATTTCTTTTTGGGTCATAAAAAGACGGGTACCATTTCCCTGGATATCGAATTCATCGAGGGCTTCCCGGAGTACAATACAGAGTAGCGTAGCTTCGTAGGTAAGCCTGGTTTTGCGCATGAGGCGGGGCAGTGCTTTTTCAGTGGTTTCATCTGCCTCAGGTTGTACGATGCGTGCAAATCCGTCTGCTTCGCTGACAATGAGTTGTAAACCTGTTTGCTGGAGGTATTTGCTGAGTTCTGTCTGCCATCCGAGCAGGTCTTTCCAGTAAGATTTATCTTCTTCGTATACGGGTCCCTGCATGAGTTTTAGAAACACGTGTGCAAAGGGAGATATATTTTTCTCGGCCATGTTTTTAGTTTTGTGAATTTGTGAACAGCACCATGGGCATGTTGATGGTGCGGCTGCCCAGCATCACCGGGTCTGGTGTTTCCAGAATGATATGGTGAGCCGACTGGCTGGCGATGGAGAAATAGGTGATCAGTTCTGTGAGCCCTTTTTCGGCGCCATAGATGTCTACCAGTTCTTTGAGGCTGACCTGCTTTTTGTTTTGCAGCTGTGTGGAGATGCGATCTTCCAGCAGGGCGCGGTCTATATTGAAATGGTTAAATAATGCGTTGAGGTCATTGGCGTCAAATTCAGTGCCGCCCATGCCATCGGGGAATTCCACTTCCACATTCGGTTTTTTCTCATCGGCCATTTCCCATCGGTCCAGGAGGTCTATTTCCGGATCGCTTTCTATCTCTATAAAAAATTCTTCACCAGGTTGATTATCGAGCGACTGAAACGCCAGTTGCCGGATATCGTTGATGAGTTCCATGGCTTTTCTATGGTCGGTGAGGTTATTTTCGCTGAGTACCCGGCTGAGTTTATCGCTCAGCTTTTTGTTGGCATCAATTACTTTTTTCCCGGAGGCGTGGAGGAATTGTTTGAGTTTTTTGAGGAAGCGGTCATTTTTGTATTCGATGTTCCGGTCTTCCAGCAGCTCGTACAATTTTTCTATAAGCTCCCGCATTTCTTCCTGCTTGTTTTCATCCATCAGGAATTGCCAGAAGGAATAGAAGCTTTTGCCCTGGTCTTTTTGACGGAGGGCTTCGAAGGAGTCCAGCGTATAAGCCAGCAGAGCGCCTTTGGCGATGTCTCTTTCGCTTTGTTTGCGGTATATTTCCTGGGTGATCTGTTCAAAGTTTTGTTCTACTTCTTTAAAATCGCTCAGGAGTTCGCGCGACATACGGTTTACATCGTAAAATCTTTCTTTTATCTGGGTATCATCAAACACCTGTACTTTGCCGGTGATGGTGATGGCTTTTATTTCCTGTTCTATTTCATATTTCTTTTTCTCCAGCTCCTGAATCCTTTGTTCAGGGTCTTTGTTACTCTGATCGATGAGTTCTTTGAGTTTAGAGAAAATATCTTTGAAGCGGCTTTCTGTTCCAACAAATTCGCGTTTCTGGAGGGTGGATACCCAGTGCATTACTTTTTCCATGTCGCTGCTGAGTTCATGGATATCCAGTCCGTCGTCGTCAGGGTATTTGCGGAGGAAGCCTTTGTTGCTCCACTGATCAATATATTTCCTGGCTTTCACATCATCGTTTTCCAGCAGGCTGGTAGCGTCTATTTCATCATCAGTGGTCTGATAACCGGTTACGCCCAGATAATCTGATAAACGGGTTACCAGTTCCACATTGGAAATGGTCGTTTGGTTTTTTTCCTTGAATGTGTAATGAAAAAATGACAGCATCATTGGCGCGCTACGTGCCCGGAGTATCTTGAGTGTTACTGACTGGGCATATAGATTACATAATTGGTCATACGTCATAGCTGTAAAAATAAGGAATTACTGCGGATGGGGTGCGTCTTCGGCGCTTTTTCTTTGCTCGGAATCAGACTGATTCCGGTGATTTTATTTCATTTATAGAAATTAAAATTGTCAAAATCAATTTAATCCTGCTTAGACGCAAAGGTCGAAGGCCTTCTTTTCCGCTTTTACATAATATAAAGCCCGTTGAGTCTTGGTTGTACTGGTGCAGGCACAGGTTCATCTCCGAGGAGCTCTATGATGTTGATCTCTATCGTTCTGGAGATGTTGTCCAGCGGAATGGCCAGGGGCTGGAATTCAAAGGGATTCATGAGGGTGATACCATTCAGGTGGGTGACATGGAATACAAATCCAAACATCCATCCGAAGGGGATGGCCCACATCCCGATGGATTCGGTCATCATGAGGGTATTCATGATGACATAAAACCAGATGAACATTTGGGTGAAGTATACGTAGCTGGGAGGGAACACGGTATTTTTTATTCTTTCGGACTGTCCCATAGCATCGCAATGTCTTACCAGGATCTGATTGAGCTCAATAAAGCGGAATCCGTCTATGGCGCCGGATTCCCGGAGTTGCTGCAGGTCACGGGTTTGCATGTTCAGGAGCGCATTGGGGATATTGCTTTGTTTCTGGACATCTGCAATTTCTTCCTGTGTGAGGTAGCGGGTATAATAATCGTCCGGGCGCTTGCGCAGGGAGGCTTTGAGGGCACAAATGAATGCCAGGTGGCGGTAGATCAGGTGGCGAACTATTGCCTGGGTAGCCGGATCGCCTGGGGTGGCGGCATAATATAACATGCTGCGGCCCCAGGAACGGGAGTCATTTACGAGGGCTCCCCATATTTTGCGGGCCTCCCACCATCGGTCGTAGGCCTGGTTGTTATTAAATCCTATAAAAAAAGCGATGGCAGTACCCAATACTGCAGAAACGGTGACAGGGATGGATACATGTGATGCCAGCCAGTAGGTGTCCAGTAAATACACGAGGGTACAGCATCCCAGCAACATGAGATCTACTTTCCAGGTAAAGGAAAAGATCTGGCTGAGTGATAGTCTGTGTTTCAGCAGCATATTCTTGCAGTATTTTTTTTGGGTAAACGGTCTTATTTCAAATTAAATAAAAAAAGTGGGAATATTATCTCTTTAGAAATCAATTATTTATATTTTAATCCACTAATAGTCTATAGGAATAGTAGGGTAATTAAAATATTCTCCCTATATTTGTTTCATAATAGCAAAAGATATTCACCAAACCTATAACAGCGGCCATTTTATCAGCCATTAAAAAAAGCCTTTATTATGTCATCACTGTCAACGCTCTACAGATACGCCGATTACTTACCGACCCCTACTCCGGAAAATTTTCCCAGTCCTATAAGAACCCGGGAGAAGATTAACCCTTTGTCTACAGGTAATTATTTCCCCGAATTTTTGCTGGAAGAATCCCGCATTATTAATAGTGCTGCTTTATTGAGTCATGTAGATCAGGGAGCATCGCTGCATCATATCACAGCACAGCCGTTGGTGATTGCTTTTTATTCCTGGCATTGGAATGGTTATGGCGACCGTTTGATCGCACAGCTGCGGGAAAGCCATGCTGCTATTGAAGCTGCAGGCGCACGTTTGCTGGTGGTATCCAGTGAAGACAAAAAGCATTTTACCACTGTAAATCCCGGACCACTGCCTTTCGATGTAGTGCATGACGCACAACACCGCATTGCCAGGAAAGCGGGTATTTACAGGGAGTCAGACCCTATCTGGGGTTTTGTATCCGGTGTAAACGCAGATGTGCCTGTGCCGGCCATCTACCTGGTTACGCCATCACTGGAAATCAGTTACACATTTGTTGATCTGTACTTACAGGAATCATTTTCACCGGAAACGCTGGTAGCTGCGATCGACAAGAAGCTGGCTATCAGTGCCTGAAAATCAGGCGGGTTCCATCATGGAGTGTATACACATCAGTGTATAGCGATAAATGCTCCACTGTGAACTGTTGCAGTCCAGCGGTGATAAATTTTCTATTTTTTCCTGAAGGGAAGTGAGGATGTCTTTAAATAACAGTTGATGATTTTTTTCAGCTGCTGACAGGATCTGATCTGCCTGCGTGTAGTCCTTTGCCGTACCGAGTTGTGCAACTATCAGTAATGCATGTTCATCTGTCGTCATGGTAATAAATTTTTTATTGCTTATTCCTATCTTCTGATCCACATTTTGAGCATTAAATCCATAGAAGTATCCACCAGCTGATAACAGGGTGGTACCTCATCTTCAAGACTATGAAAGGTCACCAGTCTTGTGCCGCTTGCACTACTTTCTAACTTCTTAAATAAGTAGCGGCTATAATAATTATATAAACTTGTTGATTGTTCCACTTTGTCGTCTATCTGATCCTGATCGACCAGGTTTTCAAAGAAGGAATTATAGAAGTAAAAACCGTCGTATGCCGATAAGTCTGTCTGCGTAAAATTGCCGTGAATAAAATGCGCATTGCGTGCCTGCATCACCTCTTTAGCCTCCATGGCTTGCTGATGCAACTCTTCACGTTGTTCTATACCAAAAAAAGTAGATTCCGGGTAAAAACGGGCACCCACCAGGCAAAATTTCCCAACTCCGCTTCCAATATCCAGGATTTTTTTTCCTGGTTCATTAGCAAGAAAACGGGCGGCTGTTTTAGCAATGCTAATCGGCGTCCAGTGACGTCTTGATAGTTGTTGTATCTTTTCGGGATACAACCAGTCAAAAGCGGCATCGTTTACGTAGCAACTCGGCTTTAATAAAGTAGAAGTCTGCATGAATGCCGCAAAGGTACGACTTTACCGTAAGCTTTAAAGATTAGTAAGTGGAAAAAGAAGATATAAGCATTTTATACTTTATTCATCTGACGCTTCCAGGGAGAAGATTTCTTCTACGGATATATTAAATATTGCTGCCATCTTCAGGGCCAGTACGGTAGAGGGCACATATTTACCGGATTCAATGGTATTAATGGTTTGGCGGGATACACCGGTTTTTTTCGCCAGCTCCTCCTGCGTCATATTATGAATAGCCCGCTGCACTTTTATGGTGTTTTTCATGAAGGTAAAGTTCGGCGGTTTTTAATAATTACATAGTGAAAACGAAGAATGAAAAATACCAGCGGCGTAAACATATTATAGATCATGACTGAAAAGAAATTCAAGCCATAGAATGCCCAGGTCGCAATTACCAGCAAGCCATAGTTAATATAAATACCCCACTGCAGGGATTCCAGGCGAACTGTAGCGATAAATTCGTCTTCATTTTTTTCTTTGGAAAAGGCAATCATTAACAAGCTGATAACAAGGCCAGTCACGATCACTTCATCGGCAAAACCATCCACAGAGAGTTCACTCTTCTCTGTGCTCAACCATTTAATGCTAATGCCTGTAAGGGTTATCAGGTACAACGCCAGAAACAGGAGGAATAAAATGCCTCCGATTTTCTTGTAGAAATGTGGTAGTAAATAACGTGATTTCATGATATAGGTCTTTTTATAAAGAT
This sequence comes from Chitinophaga sp. RAB17, assembly GCF_052114225.1. Taxonomy (NCBI): domain Bacteria; kingdom Pseudomonadati; phylum Bacteroidota; class Chitinophagia; order Chitinophagales; family Chitinophagaceae; genus Chitinophaga; species Chitinophaga sp. RAB17. The sequence continues at coordinate 459,419 of NZ_JBFREI010000002.1, forward strand.
AAGTATTTCTTACAAAAAGACAAGTTTATTTTACATTTAGTAAAATAAACACGACTAACGCTCGCGAATGCGTTTATACAAAGGTCCGGATGCCGGAAGAAGTATATGCCTGTCTGAATGCTTTAGGCGTACAGTCTTTCTTCTTTTTAAAGATGCGGTTGAAATTGGAGATATTGTTGAATCCGCACCTGGAAGCGATTTCATTGACCGTATGGGTGGTTTCAATCAACAGACGGGAGGCGTGGCCCAGCCGGATTTCTGTCAGGGTGTCTACAAACGTTTTACCAATCCTGGCTTTAAAAAACCGGCTGAAAGCTACTTCCGTCATCGCGGCTAACTTAGCGGCCTCTCCAAGGGAAATGGTTTTATCGAAATTGGCATTGAGGTAAGTCATGATTTTTTCTATCCGGCGACTGTTGTAGGAAAATGTTTCTGTAGTACCGAATGTGGAATCGGACAGCATGCGCATGTTGCGGCTGGTAGATAAATCGTGTAATATTGACATCAGCTCCAGTACGGAATCAAAACCTTGTTGCTGCGGCAAGCGAATGAGGCGAGGTATGATTTGCAGGGTTGTTTCTGCGGAGAAAAGGATACCCCGCAGGGAACGCTCAAACATACTTTTGATGAAGTTCATTTGGTTACGCTGTAAAAATTTATCGTCAAACAGATCGCGGTGAAACTGAATGGTGATTTCTTTAATAGTACCTCCTTCATGTTTGTTGTTAAACCAGCCGTGTTGCAAATTAGGCCCTACCAGCACCAGTTCCAGTTCTCCAATTTCTTCTATATGATCCCCGATAATCCGCTTGGCTCCCCTGGCATGTTGAATAAAGGTTAGCTCAAATTCATCATGGTAATGCAACGGGAAGTCAAAATTTTTCTTCTCCCTGGAAAATAATGTGAAGCAATCACTTTGGGTCAGTGGCGTGATTTCTCTTAATAATTTGCTTTGCATAATTAACCTGGTTTGTGCCTGAACAGCGGGCGTTACGTGGAATATGTAATAATGACTACTTGTTGTAATGGTGGATGATGATAAAAAAACATCATAAAAATAATAGTATCCTGTGTAAAAAACAATTTTTACTTTATTTATGATAATGCCATTAATGCAGGTATGTAAGGGTATGCAAAGGTATATGTGTGTGTTGTACACTTATTTTGTATGGTTATCAAAGTGTAATTAGATGATAAAATAGTACTATAAATAATGCGTAAATTAAATTCATAGGCGCCTTGGGATTAATTGGCAGCATACCGTTTAGAAAAACGCATTCGTTTATGCGGGACAGTTATGAACACAATGGTGCAATCTGTATTACATGGTACCTAAACAGTCCGGGAGTACCTGGTGGTAACGCCTGGGATACCACCCATGGTACGGTTAGTTTTATATTACCCGGCGGAGCTAATGATAGAATGTATAAAAAATGGCTGGATAAAGTAGCTTTTTTAGGTTATCGCTGAAAGGAACAAAGGCTGGGTTAATGCCGGCTAATGGCTAACAGCTATCTGGCGCATACATGCGTTGTCCCCAACAGCGCCTGTTCCAATGCGGCGCCATCTATCAGTGCCCAATGTTCGATGATCCGGTTATCCTGCAATCGGAAGCAGCGGTAACCTTTAGTCGTTACCGTTAGTCCGGTGGGTGGTATTCCCCGCCATATTCCGATGTGTTTCATTTGCATTGTTATTTTAATCATGCTTTTCTGATCTTCAGCCACCTGTTCTTCTATAATTGTTTCCGGAACAAAGGAGCCATGTGTGAGTGTTACCCATTGTTTTAGCCCGTCTGCATTGCCCGGGAGGGTGGCGGGAATGGAATGATCGGTATAGGAGGGGTGAAGGAATTCGTTCAGGCGGGAGGTGTCGCCCTGGTTCCAGATGATGTTGATAAATTCTCCGATGAAATCTTTCTGTTGTTGTATAGTCATGACCGTTAGTTTTACCATACAAAGGTATACTGCCGGGAATGGTGGAATTGTGTCAAACGTCACATTCTGTGGCTATTGGAGCCGGCGGCGGATGCGACTGAGTGTTTCGCGGGAGATGCCCAGGTAGGAACTGAGTTGTGTAAGAGATACACGTTGTATCAGTTCGGGGTGATGGGCTAAAATGGATTGGTATCTTTCTTCCGGGTTATTTTTTTTGAGCCAGTCGTTATGTGTTTCCTGTGTAATCAACAGGTGTTCCAGCCACTGGCGGCCAAAGACAACAATCCCGGGCGATATGCCGTAGAGACGGGACAGCTCATCTTTATGCCATCTCCATAAAGTAGTTGCCTCCATTGCCTGGATATTATATTCCGAGGAAACGTTGTTCCGCAGGCTGCTTAAGTTGGTTAAAAAGGTATTTTCAAAGTAAAATGAGGTGTTGGTTTCTTTTTTGCCATTGTCGTAAAACGCTCTGCAGGCGCCGGTTTCAATGAACCAGATATAGTGGCATCGATGACCTTCCTGTAGTAAATAGTCATCTCTTTTTACTATCTGTTGTTGTGCTCCATCTAAAAATAACGCCATTGCCCCGGCGTCCATGGGCGCTATGTGGGAGAGACTTTCCAGCAAATGTTGCGGGGTAGATTTCATAACATGAAGGTGCATTTGTTTTTTAAAAATACTCACAATTAGGTATTTGATTCCCATATACTTTAACATACCTTTGTGAAAATAATCTGATTTCACTTACCTCATTATAAAGTCATCCACCTGATTTAGTCAATCACCGTATTTTCTATCCCCAAAAAAGGGTCTCTTCTTCGTGAGGGACCCTTTCTTATTTTTACCTACATTTGTTCCAGGAGCATAGTAATCAACCAACGTCTAAGAGAAATTCCTATACAAGATTTATATCAGGTACATGATGGAGCACGCTGCAATTAGAAATGATGAATCCGGGCTGGATGATAAGTTGAACGCTTTAAAGTCCATAGACAAAGAACTTCCGGTAGTGGTAATAGTCATGAATGTATTGAAAAGCTACGTAGAGTATATGTCGCCACGGGGCTGCAGGGAATTAGGCGTTACGCTGGATGAGCTGCGGGAAATGGGGCCAAAGTATTACGATACCTTCTTTAATCCGCATGATGTGGCCGACTATGTGCCAAAAATAGTAGCTATGCTGGATGCACCGGCAGAAGCGAATATGATTGTTACTTTTTTTCAACAGGTAAGGATGGCGAGTTCACGGGACTGGGCCTGGCATCTGGGCTCTACCAGGGTATTTATACGGGATGCCAACGGGATGCCTACCCATGTAATTACCTGCGCTACTCCCATTGATCCGCTACACCACGTGACCAGCAAAGTAAACCGCTTGCTGGAAGAGAATAATTTCCTGCGMCGCAATCAGCATATTTTTGCCTCCCTTACCAGGAGGGAGAAGGAAATCCTGCGCCTGCTGGCGCTGGGACTGAGTGCCGCAGAAATTGCAGCAAAAGCCAGTATTTCCGAAAAAACAGCCGTTACCCACCGGCGTAATATTAAAGCAAAAATCGGGGCCCAATCCAGTTACGACCTGACCAGTTTCGCGCAGGCATTTGACCTTATATAGATATTATATATTATATCATTGGTGCGCTGAAATATAGTGCAGGTAAGCACTTTGACGGTGTCGGAAAAAATAACCCGCCATTTTTCTGCATGTAAACAGAAAAGTGTATTTTCATTCTGTATACCATATTTTTGTGCCTGTCTGTTGCGCCTTGCAATGGGCTTGTTAACCAGATAAATTATGTCTTTTAAAGCTGTTCTCAACATCGATGGGGAAGAAATGAATGTCCTCGAATGTAGGTTTTCATTTACCCAAAACACAGATCATAATGGAAAGCCCGCTGCCCGCCCAAAAGGAGGTTCCATTGATTTACTGATAGAGTCTGCCGGGGAAACCAGTTTGTTTGACTGGATGATCTCCAATACCCAAACAAAAAATGGCAGCATAACCTTCTTCCGGCGCGACTCTATGTCCAGGCTAAAGGAGCTGAAGTTTACGGATGCTTATTGCGTAGCGTATTCAGAACTATTTAATTCCAACAATGAGCAACCCTTACAAATTCAGTTAACCCTGTCGTCCCGGGAAGTGAAGTTGAATAACTCCACCTACCAGAACCCGTGGCCTGTATAGCGTTCGTTTTACTCCTGATCTTTTTAAAACAATAGCCTGAATGGACAGCCATTGCTGTGATCCATTCAGGCTATTGTTGTTTAAAAGAGATGAATTACCTGGATATGGGCTGTCCGTTTTCATCGAGCATCTCTATCACCGTTTTATTATCTTTATCTACATAGAGTTTTATTCTTGTTTTCCCTTTTTCATCACGAATAAATAAACCTACTTCTCCCCTTTTGGTTTTGCCTATAAACAGGCGTTCTTTCGTTAGTAACCCGGCATCTGCCATACGTTGTACTTCCCTTTCATAAACAGCATCATTTTTAAGTGCGGCGAGCGAATCAAACACTTTTGCTTTTGCCGACAAAGGAAAATCATCTGACTGATCCCATATTTTTAAACCGTAGGAGCGATCCTTTTTGTTGCCGGCCACATTCTCATCGTATTGTAGCTGCATGACCTGGTCATTTTTATATTGATCCACAGAATAAACCATGCCGGCAGATTGTTTGTCTGCTTCATATATGAGACCGCCACATTCATCACCCACGCCGTTGAAGAATATTATACCTGCAGGACGATCACGTTTAGGTATGTCTTTACCATCCATCATGCCAGGATGCTGCCGGGCTTTATTGGAGATCACCATTTTCAGCGTACCATCTTTCTCTACTACATTAATGCGTTCCACATCAATTTCCTGGAATTTCTGACGGGTAATATCTGGTCTGAAAGACATGAATAAAAATAAAGAGAAAATGACAGTAAGTGTGAGGGCATAGATCTTCAGTATCCTGACTTCTTTTAACAACTTTTCCATTAGTATAGATTTTGATTTTGTGCGTACAAATATAATTATCCGCAGCTTTTTTTATACCAGGATAATCGCTAAATTTAGTGCATGTTAACATTTGAATTTAACCCATACTCCGAGCTGACTACTTCCCGTTTTCTACTAAGAGCACCTGTATTATCTGATGCTCCTGAATTTGTTATTATGCGCTCAGATCCACTGGTCAATGAATTCCTTGACCGGTCGCCTACCGTTACCATAGAAGCCGCAGAAAAGTTCCTGGGAATGATAATGGCCAACATCAGCACCCATAAAAGCATGTACTGGGTTATCACGGAAAAAGATCATAACAGGCCCATAGGTACCATCTGCTTCTGGAACATAGTTCCGGAGCTGGACGAAGCGGAAATGGGTTATGAACTGCAGTCCGCATTTTTCGGGAAAGGTATCATGCAGGAAGTGATTCCTGCTGTGATCCGGTTTGGATTTGAAGTGATGCAACTCAGGAAAATTACTGCTTTACCTTTCGATGCAAATGTACGTTCCATCAAACTCCTGGAACGATTCCATTTTGCGATAGATGATGTACTCAGACAACGCCTCGAAAAAGAAGAAGATATGACGAGGATTTTATGTTATTCACTGACAAGTGATAAAGTATAACGGCAGCGGCTATCCCGCAAACAGCCGCCGCCATCGTTCGTTCCAGAATATCATATCATTTTAATGGCTTTTCGCTCCTGGTCTGCCACTGACGTTTCCGTATTTTTTGATACGCTTTAAAAGCCAGGAAAAGACATGAAGCAGTACATTTGAGATCAGAATTTTTTTGGATGAAATACAAGATAGAAGGCGTAGTTGCAATGGACTATCCGGAAGTAGTGACCGTATGGAAAGCATCTGTAAGAACCACACAGGCACTGGACAAAACACCTTACTCATGACGATCAGAAAGCCGATCGAAGTATACAATGCTGATGCCTTTACCAGTAAGTTCATGCATCCCCGGCAGGAGCTGGATGCCATGCTGAAGCCTGACTTTTCAAAATTTTTTATTGTGAAGCTGGAGGAGATGTATCGGCTGGTTACGCGTGCTGTGCCGGCATCGAGATCGGTGAATCACAGTTGCCTCTATGTTACGGCGGGAGAAGCCGTGATGAAAATAGGGAGTGAAACCTATACAGTTCATAAAGATGAGTTGCTGTTTGTACCTGCCGGACAGGTTTTTTCGTTTAAGGAAAATGATGTGAACAAAGGATATTTATGTCATTTTCATCATGATATGCTCATCGGGAAATTTACAAAAAATGATCCGCTGAAAGATTTTGAATTTTTGCGGGTGTGGGGAAATCCCATGATCAGCCTGGACAAACAAACAGCGAAGTTTGTATTGTACCTTTTTAAGCGCATACTGTTTGATTATACCCGGAATGGCATCAGTAACCTGGAAATTATACAACCTTACCTGATCACCTTGTTGTGTGAAGTGAAGCAACAATATACTTCCTTATCCGGAGGCCATCAACCGTCTGCGGTGAATATTACCAACCGGTTTAAAGAGTTCATCTTTTCCAACATCAAAACACTGCACCATGTGACGGATTATGCCGCACTGTTGAATATTACGCCTAACCACTTAAACAAGATGGTGAAAACGGTTACGCAGAAATCTCCCACCCGTTGGATAGATGAGGCGATTGTCCTGGAAGCCAAGGTGCTGCTTAGCCAGAGTGATTTGTCTGTAAGTGAGGTGGCAGGAGAAGTAGGGTTTGATGATCCTTCCTACTTTTCACGGTTGTTCAGAAAGTATGAAGGCATCACACCTTCTGATTTTCGTAAAATGATTGAAAAGTCCTGAAACTCCCTTCCTTCGTCCTAACAGCTGGTAGTGTCAACCCTGAACTTTGCGGTATAAAAAATCACAAAGAATGGAACCACATGCAGTGCCGCCGTTTACGATGATAAACGCTGCAGGAGCGGCTGGTGTAGCCGTAATATACATTGTGCTATCTTCTCTTCTCAAAGAACCTGTGCGGCAAAAATTCAATGCTATTATGATTGCTGGTGCAGGAGCGGCCTACCTTAGTGGTGGCCTTGGTTTATGGGAATTTCCTTTTTGTACATTGATGGCTATCGTTGCCTATCATGGATTGACCAGGTATTATTTTATCGGGATAGGCTGGTTGTTGCATACCTGTTGGGATATGGTACATCACTTATATGCCAACCCGATTATTCCTTTCAGCCCATCTTCTTCTGCCGGATGCGCTGTATGTGACAGCATCCTGGCGATCTGGTTTTTCTGCGGTGCTCCCAATGTGTTTCAGTTATTTGGTAAGAAGCAACCTTTGGTGTCAAATTTTAGTTGAATGTATATTTACTTGTTGTTCTTTCATTCCATTTTTCGATGGGGCGTGTTATTAAGCCTCTTATACGCGATTTACAGCGGCATAAGGGGTTGGGCTGGCAATACTGCTTTTACCAGGCGGGATGACAGCATCAGGCATATTACGGCCACAATTGCCCATATACAGCTGGCCATAGGGTATGTCCTGTATTTTAATAGTCCCCTGGTCAGTTATTTCAGGAGTCATTTTCACGAAGCGGTCAGGCAGTTCGACTTTTTATTTTTTGGGTTGATACACATTATACTGATGACGTTATCAGTAGTGTTGATCACTATCGGTTCCTCTGTTTCGAAACGGATGGATACAGATCATAAAAAGTTTAAAACCATGACGCTGTGGTTTTTGCTGGCTGTAGTTATTCTTTTTATTGCTATACCGTGGCCGTTTTCGCCGTTGGCAAACCGGCCATACCTAAGATCATTTTAACGATGCTGAAATTACTTGAAACAAAACCCGGACGACTTCGGGTGATCGCTTTCCTGGAAGGCATTTCTTTACTGTTGCTGGTGGGTGTAGGAATGCCATTAAAATATGTTTATCATGATCCGTCCTTTGTAAAAGCCTTGGGCCCTGTACACGGCTTGCTTTTTTTGTTTTTCGTGCTAAATACCATAAGCGTAGGAATTGCGTATAAATGGAAATTCAGCACTACTACCTGGAAGGTATTGTTGGCCTGTATTATTCCTTTTGGGACCTTCTATGTTGATAAGAAGATTTTATCAAAAATAAAGCCCCTGGAAGAGGAAAATGCTGCGCTTCGCCGGCTGTAGCCTGCCAGGATAAAATGTATGATGAAATATCATTATTTTCAGGTATCATTATTAAATGAGGAAAATACTACTACTAACGATTTCACTATTTGTTGCTGGCTTTTTGCAGGCGCAAAAAATTCAATCGGATAATTACGGCACCATTGGGAGTATTAGTAGCAGCGGTAAAATAGAAAACCGTAGCTATAGTTCAGTTGGTTACATTAAGAGCGATGGCACCATTCAGAATGGAAGTTACTCCACCATTGGCTATATTACCAGTAGTGGAGCCATTCAAAACAGCAGCTATTCTACTGTAGGATACGTTAAGGCAGATGGTACTGTACAAAATGCCAGCTATTCCACTATTGGTTATATTAAAAAAGATGGTACCGTTCAAAACAAGAATTATAGCACCATTGGTTATGCTTCCGGTATAAAGAAAGAATGGGCCGCAGTGGTATTTTTCTTTTTCCATTTTGAAAACATGGAGATAAAGAAGTAATCGCTTTACGAGCCTGGTGGGGTAGTGTGCATTTTCTTCAGGTGCCCTGAACGCTTTTAGTTAAACGCTTTCCATGGAAACGGTAATAGAATAAACTTCCGGCAAAATAAGTGACCACGTCCCACCAATCGCTGGTGTAACGGGAAGAAAACTGAGGCATGATCCATTCAAACATAACGGATGTATACGCTGCAATGAAAAGCAGGTAGTATAACGGGTAGGTATACCCATTGTTTCGGACAATAAACCTGCACGTAAATGTGAGGGTGATATGCGCCATGGCTGGTACTGCAATGAAGTCAGTCAGATAGCCATTCAGCAGTGGAACGGGCTGTTGCAGGTATCGGCACATATGAATCACTATCCACACCAGGCAGTAAGTAATAAATAAAGGATCGAATAATTTTTTCATCCTATAGTACAAACATGATGGCGCCGCCAAGTGTTAATGAAATAAGCAGGATCATTACCGCAAACAAATAGAAGCCACCTTCCTTGAGTATTTTTACCGGTACCCCATCAGTCGGTTTTATGGGTAGTATGCTATTTCTTAGCCGCTGAAATAGAGAAATATCCTCTGATGTCTGATCAGTTGTTTCGTTTTCCATTTCCTGTATTTAGAACAAATGTACTAATTATTTTAAAAATTAGATCATTTGTTCTAAATTTGTGTATGGACACGAAGGAACGCATCCTCAAAACCGCTATGGAACTGTATAACGACCAGGGCGTATATACTATCACCAGCAGGCATATTGCGGCGGAAATGGGTATCAGCGGGGGAAATCTGCATTATCATTTTAAGCATACAGATGAAATCATTAAAACCCTGTATGAGCGATTGTCGGTTGATTTTGACGCCATCATATTAGCCATTGCATCGTTGCCGGGTATTGATCTGACAACTGTAATGAGCTTCGTAGACCGGTCGTTTGAGTTGATGTATAAGTATCGCTTTATATTTTTACATTTTGTAGAGATAAGTATGCGTATTCCTGCTATTAAAAAGGACTATTATCAGCTCACGCAGCGAAGGGAAAAAGAGTTTCTGACGATATTTGAAAAATTTAAAGCTGATGGAATTTTCAGGAAAGATATACCGGCAGAAGTTTTACAGGCGCTCATTACGCAGATTTTTATTGTGGGAGATTTCTGGTTGTCAAATAATGAATTAACATTAAAACTGAGGGGGAGTAAGGCAATAGCACATTACAGTCATATTTTTTCCAGTATGTTTTATCCTTACCTAACGGCATCGGCGCTGAGCGGATTACATAAATAGAAAAGGGACAGCACGATTGCCTCCCTTTAAAAATTGAATGAGATACGAACATTAAATGATTGCTGTGGTCTCACACCAGAAAGTACGTGGCGGAAAAGTAGCTTTCTCCATTTTTTTATCACCAGGTTCAGATAGTTTGGAGATTTTCATTTTGCTGATGTCTAATTTTTTTTTGAGCTTCTTTTTCATAAAACAGGTTTTTCAGAAGAAATGTGGTTGCTTACTCTTTTCTGAAGGTTTTCAGCGGCCCCTTATGATAGCGGTGTAGTCACAGTGAAGCTGCAACAGGAGATTGGGAAATAGTAAAAAAGGATAGCCCGATGGCCATCCTTTTAAAAAAAATTGTGTGAGATACAAACACTAAACGAGCCCTGTAGTAGTACACCAGAAAGTATGTGGTGGAATAGTGGCTTTCTCCGCTTTTTTCCCGCCGGGTTCAGATAGTTTAGAGAGTTTCATTTTGCTGATGTCTAATTTTTTTTTGATCTTCTTTTTCATAATACGGTTTTTTCTAAAGAAATGTAATTGCTTACTCTTTTCTGAAGGTTTTCAGCGGCCCCTTATGATAGTGGTAAGTGTGCTGTATGTACATGGCGGGTAATACAACAATGAGTAATAGAAAGGATCGGGTTTAGATATACAAAGGTTTAAATTATCTGTTTTCTAATTTACAGATTTTTGTTGATGTAACGCCATATTGTTGTGTGTTATGACATTAAAATGGCTGGGAATCGGCGGCTACTGCCATATTTTTGCAGGGCGCTGGTTTAGTTAACAGCAGCGTTTATAGAACTATAGTAGTAGCTGGGTGTGCCGGAGGCAAACTTCACCGGGCCTTCAACGAGTAAAGATTCATCGGGCGTTTTTATCCGGATCTTCCACTTATTACTGCTGGGATGCCTTGCCTCAAGAGAAATGCTTATTCCCTTTTTTATCGTATCTGTTCTTTGAAAGATACCAATGCCCGAAATGTCCCAGCTTTTAGTGGGGCCGGCAGGGCCGCTGCCATATTTTATTTCGGTGAAAGGGATGGCTGTATTGGATTCCAGCTCATAAATGACGATAATTTTGTCGGGGTTATTTTCCTGGTCGTTCTTCATACAGGCGGTAAGACTCGTACTAAATATCAAAGCGAGGAAAACTTTTCTCATGAGATGATATGGTTTTAGGTTTCCATTTAAGTGAAGGCCAATGCTTCACACTTATATCTACGTAGCGGGAGGGTTATCCGATTTTACCTCCATACTATTTCTTAGAAAATTATTAGGGTGAAGGCCACCATTTCTTTTGGTCTGCTGAGCAGTGTTCATAATTTCCAGCGGGTGTCTCTAATAATAAAATGCCAAAGAATGTATAGCAGAAATAATGGGAGTAATGTTATTGTCAGGGAAACACTTTATTGCGGGAGATGGCGCAAATCAAAAAAGGGACAGACTTGCGTCCATCCCTTTAAAGCTGCGGAGAAGAAGGGATTCGAACCCTTGAAGCCCTTTCAAGCTTACACACTTTCCAGGCGTGCCGGTTCAACCACTCCCGCACTTCTCCGATTATCTTTTCCTGAGTAAAAATGGAAAGGTTGTTTTTTCCAATTCAGGGTTGCAAAGATAATCCTTTAGTTTATATTTCAAAAAAAAGTTTAATTCTTGTCGTACAGCTTCCAGATGCCTGCTCCTAAAAGCCCACCCACAATAGGTCCTACAATAAATACCCAGAGATTGGATAATGCTTGTCCGCCTACAAAAATAGCTGGTCCGATACTGCGGGCCGGGTTAACAGATACCCCTGTTACCGGGATGCCTACGATGTGAATCATGGTAAGGCACAAACCAATGGCGAGGCCTGCAAATGCACCATTGCCATTGTTTTTACTGGTACTGCCATGTACTACTACCAGGAAGATAGTGGTTAATACTATTTCGGCTACGAGACCGGTCACCAGCGAATAGTGATCTGGTGATCCCTGTTCTACCCCATTAGCGCCTAATCCGTTGGCGGCAAGGGAGTAGTCGGCCCTGCCCTGGGCAATAAAATACAGTACCGCAGAAGCCACAATAGCTCCTATGATTTGGGAAACAATGTACGCACCTGCATCTTTACCGGATATTTTTCCGGTAGACAACAAGGAAATCGTAATAGCGGGATTAAGATGGCAACCGGAGATATGACCAACAGCATAGGCCATAGTAACTACCGATAACCCAAACGCAAAAGCAATACCCAGGAATCCTACATGTGTGCCGGCTAACACCGCACTGCCACAACCCATAAATACTAAAACAAAAGTGCCAAAAAATTCTGCAATACATTTCTGAGATAATGAAACTGCCATAGAGAGGAAGATTTTGTGGTGATTGGAAATCGGGGAATGTGAAATTGGTGATAATTAAATTTAGCGCAAATATTCAAGATAAAAAAAAGCGGGAAGCACAACTAAAGTGTTTCCCGCTTGTATGCCTTTATGAGGAGCTTAATATACTTCGATAGGTGTTAACTCACCACGCAGCGGTGCTTCTATCAGCTTCCGGGCTTCCGCCGGTGAAAGGCCTTGTCCCAATACAAACATCAGTTTGGTGACAGCTGCTTCAAAGGTCATATCATGGCCGCTTACCACGCCGATTTCCACAAGATGCTGGCTGGTTTCATATTTTCCCAACTCTACGGATCCACCATCACATTGCGTAATATCTACTACCAGCGCACCATTATCGATTACCTTTTTAATGCTTTCAATAAACCAGGGTTGCGTATTGGTATTACCGCTACCAAATGTTTCCATGATAACGCCCTTCAGGCCAGACACGCTCAGAGTGGCTTCCACCGCCCTTCTGCTGATGCCCGGAAATAACTTCAGTACCGTAATATTTGTTTCCAGTTCTTTATGCACCTTCAGTGGTTGTGTAGGTGGTGGTAAAATGAACTGGTGCTTAAATTTAATATCAATGCCGGCTTCGGCCAGCTGAGGATAATTCATGGTATAGAATGCCTCGAATTTTTCCGCATTATATTTTTTGGAACGGTTACCTCTGAAAAGGGAGAAGTCAAAATAGATGCATACTTCCGGAACCAGGGATATATTAGTGCCGTTATGCCTGCTGCAGGCTATTTCCATGGCAGTAATGATGTTTTCCTTGGCATCCGTACGTATTTTGCCTATAGGCAGCTGTGAGCCGGTTAAAATAACAGGTTTCGACAGGTTCTCCAGCATAAAGCTCAGTGCAGAAGCAGTAAAAGCCATCGTATCAGAACCATGCAGAATCACAAACCCATCGTATCGGTCGTATCGGTCCTCAATAATACTGGCCAGTTCCACCCAGATCTCTGGCTGCATGTCTGATGAATCTATAGGCGGATTAAATGCGTACACATAAAAATCGATACCCATCCGGTAGAGTTCCGGTAAATTATTCCGTATTTCGTTGAATCCGATAGGGCGCAGTGCTTTGGTCTTATCATCATAGATCATACCCACTGTACCGCCCGTGTAAATAATCAGTATTTTACTCATTGTGCTAGTAGCCATTGCCTGCAAAGGTATTACCTAAACAGTTAGAGCATTTTGAATAATTTCCGGGCATTGCTGCTTGTTATAGCTGCTACGTCTGCTATTTTTAGATTTTTTATATCTGCCACCTTTTCTCCTGCCAGCGGGAGGTAGGCACTTTCATTGCGTTTACCCCGGTAAGGTACCGGTGCTAAATAAGGCGCATCTGTTTCCATTATAATGTGCGCCAGGTCTATTTCTTCCAGTAGTTTATCCAACCCTGACTTCTTAAACGTCACTACACCGCCTATACCCAGGTAGAAGCCCAGGTCAATAATTTCCTTTGCCTCGTCCAGCGTGCCGGAAAAACAGTGGAATACACCGCTTAAGCGGCCATCCTGCAAGCCCTTTACTTCGTTGATACATTCCCGTGTGGCTTCCCGGCTATGAATGGATACTGGTAGCTGGTATTCCCTTGCCAGCAGCAATTGCTCCTGGAAGGCTTGGTACTGCTGGGTTAACAGCGATTTATCCCAATAAAAATCCAGCCCTATTTCCCCAATGGCTTTGAACGGTCGTTGTTGCAGCCAGGCTTTTACCAAATCCAGCTGAGCGGCTACGTTCTCCTTTACATAGCAGGGGTGTATCCCCATCATGGCATATATGTGCTCCGGATGCCTGGCTTCCAGCTCCAGCATCCCTTCTATAGAACTCTCGTCTATATTAGGCAAAAACAGTTGATCTACTCCCGCTGCTATGGCCCGCGCTACCATCTCTTCCCGGTCTGCCTCAAATTCTTCGGAGTACAGGTGGGTGTGGGTATCTATCCAGCGCATAATAATTTATTTATTAAATTTGTAATTTCTTTAATATTTAAAGAATATCTTTATATCTACAAAGGTAAAGACCGAAAAACCTAATTGCTAATAAAACCTAAACTATGAAAAGCTATTTCAGTACAAATCGTGTGCTGGCGTGGACCATCACCGGCGTGGCAGTAGCCACTATTTTCTTTGCGTGTAAGAAGGAAGTAACCACAGACACCGCTCCCAACAACGAAACAGATAATAAGACGATCGGCGTGGTGCAACATGAAGCCGTGGTAAGCGCTATGTACAATGATTGGTTCGAAACAGTAGCCAGCGTAGGTATCGACCAGGGGATGTTTACCGGTCGCCAGGCAAATCCTAATGGGACTGAAATGGCGGATGTTCCCAAGCCCTCCTGCCCATCTTCTGAGTTGCTGGACGGTACAGGTGGTACCTGGCCTAAACGCGTAGCAATAGATTTTGGAGAATCCTGCCTCGACAGATTTGGCGTTTATCGTAGCGGCATCCTGAATGTGACATTCAGCGGCCCGCTTTTCAACCCCAACTCCACCATTACCGTGGAACCATCCAATTATAAGCTCAACGGAAAAGCCGTAGCCGGACGTTTTGTGATCAGTAACGCCAGCTTCAGCCTTACAGCTGGTATGCAGTATACAACAGAATTAACCGGTGGCAAAATAACCCTTGCGGATACACTGATCATCAATTATGCCTGCAAAAAAACGGTGAAACAAATAGCCGGCTTTGAGCTGGACAGGCCATTCAGAAACCTGTCTGATGATGTATACAGTGTAGACGGTACTGCCAGTCTTAGCTATGAGAAAGGGCCTGCTACAGGCCTTACGGCAACTTTCACCACACAGTCATCACTTATTAAAGCATGGAGCTGTCAGTATATTTCCAAGGGTAAACTGAAAGTGGACTTCAATAATGCTTCCGGTGTAATTGATTATGGAGATGGAACCTGCGATGATGTAGCGACTATAACAGTAGGTGATAAAGCGAAAGAAATTAAACTGAAACCATAAATTTTACCTGGTGCTGATACAGCCTTGTATCAGCACCAGATTATTATACGATTGCAGCCAGTTCATATTTTTGCTTTTTGCAATACTCCAGCACCCGTGGCAGCGCATATTCCAGCCGATCCCAGGCCTTGGTGCTGTCATGAAATACTACAATAGAGCCGGGTTGTAATTTAAACACCACATTCTGTACACAGGCTTCCCCGTTGAGTTCCGTGTCAAAATCACCACTCAGCAGATCCCACATAATAATTTTAGCCCCTGGAATCTTATTCTTTATCTGCCGGATCTGGAAAGGAGTAATCCTGCCATAAGGAGGCCGGAATAGCGGAGAGGGAATATACTTGGCAGCTTCCAGCACATTTTCCAGGTACTTTTCTGTATTTGTTTTCCAGCCATTCAGATGATTGTGGGTATGGTTGCCGGTAGCATGGCCCGCTTCCAGTATCTGCTGGTAAATGGTGGGGTGTTCCACCACATTTTTACCGATACAGAAGAAAGTTCCTTTTGCGTCATATTTGGCCAGCTGTTCCAGCACAAACGGTGTTGCCTGTGGATGCGGACCATCGTCAAAAGTGAGGTATACTTTGTTTCCGGCCGGAGACATATTCCAGACACAGCTTTTATACAGGGCTTTCAGGATGCCGGGTGTTTTAGTAAGATAGAACATAGCGCTATGGTGCTTGATACTGCAATATACTTAATGTGTGAAAGCGGGATATCGTATTAAAAAATTTTAATCTTCCGCATTTCTCCCCTCACGAATCACTGGGAGCTAAACGCTAAATCCTTATCTTTGTCGCCTATGGATCACAAAAAAGTAAGAGTGCGTTTTGCGCCCAGTCCTACTGGTGGCCTACATCTTGGAGGTGTACGCACTGTATTGTTCAACTATTTGTTTGCAAAACAGCACAAAGGCGATTTTGTGCTGCGTATTGAAGATACTGACCAAACCCGCTACGTAGCTGGTGCGGAAGAGTACATCAGCGAATGTTTGAGCTGGTGTGGCCTCACGCCGGATGAAAGTCCCGCGTTAGGTGGTCCGTATGGTCCTTATCGCCAGAGTGAGCGCAAGCCAATGTATCGCCAGTATGCGGAGCAATTGGTAAAATCCGGTCACGCCTATTATGCTTTCGATACACCGGAAGAACTGGAAAGTATGCGTGAGCGGTTGAAAGGCCCCGATAATCATTCTCCCCAGTACAACCACCTGGTAAGAGAAAAAATGCGTAATTCCCTCACCCTGTCTGATGCAGAAGTGCAGGAATTACTGGTGAAGAATACACCGCATGTTATCCGTATTAATATGCCTGCCGATGAAGAACTCACCTTTACCGACCTGGTACGTGGTGAAGTTACTTTTCATACTTCGCAGGTAGATGATAAAGTATTGCTCAAAGCAGACGGTATGCCTACCTATCACCTTGCAGTGGTTGTAGATGATTACCTGATGAAAATTACCCACGCTTTCCGCGGAGAAGAATGGTTGCCATCTGCACCAGTACATCTTCTGCTCTGGAAATACCTGGGCTGGGAAGCTGATATGCCGCAATGGGCACATCTTCCGCTGATCCTGAAACCTGATGGTAACGGTAAACTCAGTAAACGTGATGGAGATCGTTTAGGCTTCCCCGTATACGCTATGAACTGGACGGATCCCGCCACCCGGGAAGTGACCAAAGGGTTCCGTGAACTGGGCTTCCTGCCCGAAGCATTCATCAATATGCTGGTGATGCTGGGCTGGAATGACGGTACTGAACAGGAAATATTCTCTATAGAGGAACTGATTCAGAAGTTCTCCCTGGAGCGTGTGCATAAAGCCGGCGCTAAATTCGATTACGAAAAAGCAAAATGGTTTAACCATCAGTATATCCACCATAAAGACAATGAAAGTCTGGCAGCTCTTTTCCAACCAGTACTGGCAGAAAAAGGTGTTAGCGCAGATCCTGCCTATGTAGCCACGGTGGCAGGCCTGGTGAAAGAACGTTGTTACTTTGTGAATGAAATATGGGACCATGGTTTCTTCTTCTTCCAAAGCCCAACGAGCTATGATGAAGCCGCTGTAAAGCCAAAATGGAATGCAGATAAAGAAGCTTTCTTCACTGCCTGGTCTTCACAGCTGGATAGCTTAACGACTGCTCCTGCGGCAGATCTGGAAGCTGCTTTCAAAGCCCTGGCTGCTGAAAAGAATCTGAAAATGGGAGACGTGCAACTGCCTTTCCGCATCATGCTGACCGGTGGTAAATTCGGACCTCCTGTTTTTGATATCGTAGCTACACTGGGCATAGCGGAAACACGCAACAGGATAACAAAAGGATTGGAAGCTTTTAAGTAGAATTGTTAGTAGTTATATAGATAAAGGCTAAACGATGTGGATCGTTTAGCCTTTGTTATTTTGCCAGGTTTTTAGGCCGGTGTGAGAGCTGATTAAGTCAAAGTCGCTGTCGTTATGTACTACTTCCAGGTCAAAGCTCATGGCGTAGAAGGCAATAACACAATCATTACCACTAAGAATGGTAACGCCTTTTTTTCGGAGCCTCCTGTATAGTGTTCCGGCTCCCATAGCAGCCATCATATGAGGCAGTTCTAATTTGGTATGCCAACGGAGAATTTCTTTCAGCTTTGCATGTTGGGAATCTTCTTTAATCCCCTGTAAGAGCTCTTGCGCAACGACAGGCACAAGTGGTGTCTCAAGTTCATTTTCCAAATAATAGGTTAATAGAAGGGTTTGCGGCGTTTCTTTCTTCCCTGTATAGTCAATCCAAACGGATGTATCAAAGATAAGCGGATCGTTCATACACTTCGCATTTCGTTTAAATCACCATCCCAATAGATTTTACCCTTCAGGTCCAGCAATTCCCTGTTTTTGACGCCGACAATATATTTTCTTAGCGCTTCATTGATCACCTCTTCTTGTGTCTTTCCTTTATTAAGCTTCATTGCTTCTTTGATCAGCTCGGGATTTAAGTTTACTATGTTTGCTTGATTTACATTGTTTTTTGCTTTTGCCATAAAGAATGGTTTACTATTATCAATAAAAATACATAATAATATACACATAAAAAGGCCGGACAGTAACTGCCCGGCCTGCACTTTATTTAAAAAAATATTACTTCCCTTTTGCGCTTTCTTTCGCCCAGGCATCCTTCAGTGTCACTGTTCTGTTGAACACTACTTTTTCCGGTGTGCTATCGGGGTCTACGGAGAAATATCCTTTACGAAGGAACTGGAAACGTTCACCTGGCTTGGCTTGTAGTAAACCTGGTTCTACGAATGCTTCTTTGATAACTTGTAAGGAATCCGTATTAATCAGTGTTTTGAAATCGGCTTCTTCTGCAGCTGGATTTTCAGACGTGAATAAGCGATCGTAGATACGTACTTCGGCAGTAGCAGCATGTGCTGCACTTACCCAGTGAATGGTTCCTTTAACGGTTAGGCCGCTCTGGTCGCCACCACTTTTGCTTTCGGGTAAATAGGTAGCATAGATGGTGGTGATATTACCATCCGCATCTTTATCGAAGCTTTCACCTTTAATGATGTAAGCATTTTTTAAACGCACCATGTTACCGGGCCCGAGACGGAAGAATTTCTTAGGAGGATTTTCCATGAAATCTTCGCGTTCAATATACAGGGTGTTGCTGAAATGCAGGGTACGGGATCCTGCGCTTTCATCTTCCGGATTATTGTCTGCGGTCATTTCTTCTACTTGTCCTTCCGGATAGTTGGTGATCACCAGTTTAACCGGATCCAGCACTGCCATTACGCGGTTGGCGGTTTTGTTCAGCTCTTCGCGGATACAGAATTCCAGCAGACTCAATTCAATCATCTGGTCGCGTTTCTGTACGCCTACACGTTCGTTGAACATGCGGATGCTGGCAGGGGTATAGCCCCGGCGGCGTAAGCCGCTGATAGTAGGCATACGGGGATCGTCCCAGCCGCTTACATAATTTTCCTCTACCAGTTGTTTGAGTTTTCGTTTACTCATCACCGTATAGGTGAGGTTTAAACGGGAAAACTCGTACTGATGGCTGGGGAATATTTCCAATTCATTGATAAACCAATCGTACAGCGGGCGATGTGGAATAAATTCCAGTGTACAAATGGAATGGGTAATATTTTCAATGCTGTCACTCTGGCCGTGGGCGAAGTCGTACATCGGGTAGATGCACCATTTGTCGCCGGTACGGTGGTGATGGGCATGTTTAATACGGTACATCAGCGGGTCGCGCATATGCATATTAGGGGAGGCCAGGTCTACTTTGGCGCGGAGGGTTTTTTCTCCGTCTTTGAATTCTCCGTTACGCATACGGGTGAACAGGTCCAGGTTTTCCGCTACAGAGCGGCTTCTGGCTGGCGTAGGTGTGCCGGGAACTGTGGGGCTACCTTTGGCAGCGGCTATTTGTTCCGCAGTGGCGTCTTCTACGTAGGCCAGTCCTTTTTCTATCAACTTTACGGCATAAGCGTACAATTGCTCGAAATAATCGGAGGCATACAGTTCTTTTTCCCACTCAAATCCCAGCCAGTGGATATCTTCCTTGATAGAATCCACGTATTCGGTGTCTTCAGTTACAGGGTTGGTATCATCGAAGCGGAGATTGGTTTTACCGTTATATTTCTGGGCCAGTCCAAAGTTCAGTGCAATGGATTTGGCATGCCCGATATGCAGGTAGCCATTCGGTTCCGGCGGGAAACGCGTCAGTACACGACCATCATTTACGCCGTTCGCTATGTCTTCTTCAACAATTTGTTCTATAAAGTTGAGGGATCTTTCTTCGCTCATAGTGCTTTTTATCTTGGACGGCAAATGTACGAAAAAGCGGAAAGCTTATGCTTTCTGCTTTTTCGTACATTTACTTCCTTAATATGATAATTGGTATGGTCAACCCGTTAAATCGTCCTGTTCGTGTATTGGTAGCTAAAGTGGGCCTTGATGGCCATGATCGCGGAGCAAAAGTAATTGCGGCGGCACTGCGGGATGCCGGCATGGAAGTAATATATACCGGCCTGCGTCAAACCCCCGAAATGGTGGTAAATGCCGCCCTGCAGGAAGATGTGGATGCCATTGGGATCAGTATCCTCTCCGGCGCCCATATGACCGTATTTCCCAAGATTATTGCCCAGATGAAGGAAAAAGGGCTGAATGACGTGCTGTTGACCGGGGGGGGGATTATCCCGGATGAAGATATGGCAACCCTCCAGGAAATGGGGGTGGGTAAACTCTTCCCTCCGGGTACCAATACCAAAGATATTTCCGAGTATATCACCAGCTGGGTAGCCGCTCACAGAAATTTTTAAAAATATTTCGGGATCGCCGTAACATTTCTTTAACCGGGTCGTCTTCAGATTAGTAATCCACCAAATCTAAAAAACCACAACCCGTATTATGAATTATAAGTTACTCCCGCTTTCCCTGGTACTGTTGCTGATTGGTTGTAGCGTGTTTGCACAGGATAAGAAAGATTCAGTCAGCACAGCTGCCACTGATACCACGATAGAGAAAACAGTAGAAAAAACAACTGCCTTTACTCTTATTTTTGGCAAATATCCCAAGCACCGGGAAGGGGTATACGTTACCCACGGCGGAGAAGGCCCGTTGCTGTCTTTTGGCTCCATGAAAGACAATGGAGAACATGTCCGTAATATTCCGCGTTTTACGATCTTTTTTAATGTAGGCAGTAATTTCAATAAAGATTTCTCCAAAAACTTCGGCATTTTCACAGGCCTCAATCTTAAAAATATAGGGCTGATCTCCAAACCCGCCGATTCCCTGAAACTGAAACAACGGGTATATACTGTTGGCGTTCCGCTGGGTATTAAGATTGGCGATGTAACCGGAGGCAGCTTCTTCTTTTTTGCCGGCGGTGAAATTGATCTGGCCATTAATTATAAAGAAAAACAATTTGTGGATGGCGATAAGGTCCATAAATTCAACGAATGGTTCAGCGACCGTACACCACTGCTGATGCCTTCTCTTTTTGCCGGAATCAGGGTGAACCCGGGTTTCGGACTGAAAGTACAGTACTATCCCCAGAACTTTTTTAACCAGGACTTCAAAACAAAAGATAAAGGGGGCAACACCGTTTATCCCTATAAAAACCTGGAAGCAAACCTGATTTTTGTAACATTGGGATATAATTTTAGTGGCATCAATTATTTTAAAGTAAAGAAGAAAAGACACTATATGAAGATGAAAAGTGGCAAAGCAGAGTTTGAAGTAAACTATTAAGATAGATAAACGTTATTTTCAACTAACCGAAACTAATTAATAATTAGTTTCGGTTTTTTTTGTTTTGTCGACGCCAATATCACCAAAATGGAAACCATATGAAACGAAGTCTTATCTTTTTAGCCACGCTATTATTGTGCTATGATGCCGCACAAGCCCAGTTTGAAATAGGTGTATCCGGTGGATACAATAAAAACTACCTGCAAACGAGCAGCGGGTACCGGGCCTTTACTAAGTACGATGCATTAAGTGGTTTTGTAGTGGGGATTCCCATACAATATCATTTCAATGACTGGCTGGCCATTCAGGCCGACCCCTCCTACATTCAGAAGAATTATGAGCAAAGCCGGAATCATTTTTTTGACGGGATTTACCAGAAGAGTACCAACACTTACATCCAACTGCCCGTCATGGCCCATTTTTCTTTTGGTGGCAAAAAGCTGAAAGGCTTTTTCAATGCGGGTGGATATGGCGCTTATTGGGCCGGTGGCCGGATAAAAGGCGCGATGGCCAATGTGTTTAACAATGCGCCGGATCTTCCGGATAATCAGCAGGTCTACAATTTTTTTCAGTTCGACAAGGCCTATAATTATAACGAGAAATATACCTTCGACAGTCGCCGCGACCGCCGGATGGAATTTGGCCTGGTGGCCGGTGCAGGTATAGAATACCTGTTACAACAGAAATATCGTTTTTTTGCGGAAGCCCGCTACTATTACGGCTTATCTGATCAGCAAAAAAATTACATGATCAACCAGATCCCCCGGTACAACGACACCTATGTCATTCAGGCAGGATGTCTCTTCAACATCAAAAATATCTTCCATTCTTCCCAGGCCTCCGCTGCTGAATAATTTTTTGCTAACCTTTAATAATAATAAGATGAACCATCTTCATAAATATATGATTGCCCTCATTGTGCTGTTCTCTGTGGCTGCTTGTCGTAAAGAGATTCCACAAATAAATGATCCTTCAAACACCATCTCCGGCAACTTTAGTGAGGTATTCGATTCCTATTGGAATGGCATGAATAATAACTATGTGTTCTGGGATATTGACACGGTGAATTGGGACAATGTGTACAAACAATATAAACCCTTGTTTGCAAAGCTGAATTTGTATGACTCTGTGGATGTAAGAAAAGGATATACTTATTTTAAGCAGATGACTGCCGGGTTGGTGGATTCGCACTACGATCTTACTTTCAATGACTCCTGGCTTGCAGATTCTGCCAGCATCAATCCGGCTTACCAACGTAAATTGGCCAGCCCGGATTATCATGATCCCATCAGCATCTTTAATTTTTATAACGACATTCCTCAAAATTATCTTGATGCGGGCTCCAGAAAAGGTTTTACCAATACAGGTGATGGCAGGCAGTTTGTGGCCGTATCTGGTACTATTAATCAGAATACCTTGTATTTCTTTTGCAATGGATTTAGGCTGAAAGAGCTGTATAATACAGATACCACTAATGGTGTAAAAAGAGTATTGCAGTATTTCTTTGATAAACTACAGAGCACTGCTAACATCAAAGGTGTCATTATTGATGTGCGGGGTAATGGTGGCGGCGCTTTGGCCGATCTTGATTTTTTAGTGGGAAGAATGATAGATAAGCAACTGGATTTCGGCACTACCCGTTCCAAGCAAGGCAATGGCCGCCTGGACTATTCTCCCTGGGCGCCGGCTTTTGTAACTCCGCAGGCAGGGGCACGCAATATTACCGGACCTATAGTTGTGTTGGCGGATGCCTGGTCGGTAAGTATGGCGGAAATGACTACCATGGCTGTAAAGGCCCTCCCTAACGGACATTTTGTGGGAGAGCGTACCTGGGGGGCCAATGGCCCGCTGATCAATAACATATATTTCAACGGCGGACAGTTTAAAACAGATTATATCCAGCTGGCATATACCTCTTCCCTGATGCTGAAATACCGCGATGGTAAAATATACGAAGGCATCGGATTCCCTCCGGATGTAGAAGTGAAATATGATAAGGCAGCCCTGGACAGAGGGCAGGATAAGCAGCTGGAGGCGGCTATCGGGCTGATTCGTTAGGTTATTGAATATTGCTTAATATTGAGCAACTAAAAATTCGGCCATGTATCAAACGTTAAGCACACAACTGGAGAATAATATCCTGACGATTACGATCAACCGCCCGGAAAAAATGAATGCACTCAACCAGCAGGTGCTGGCCGAGCTGGCATTGGTGGTAGACGAAATTTATGGTAACAGGGACATCAAAGGAGCTGTTATTACCGGTTCAGGAGAAAAAGCTTTTGTAGCGGGCGCAGATATCAGTGAGTTTCTTACTTTATCAGATAAACAAGGAGAAGAGCTGGCGAAGAAAGGCCATGTGATTTTTCAACGGATAGAAAGCTGCCCTAAGCCCATCATAGCTGCGGTAAACGGTTTCGCCCTGGGTGGTGGTTGTGAACTGGCAATGGCCTGTCATTTCCGTATAGCCAGCGAAAATGCAAAATTCGGGCAGCCGGAAGTAAACCTCGGCCTGATTCCCGGTTACGGTGGTACTCAGCGCCTTACACAGCTCATTGGCAAAGGCAAAGCGCTGGAACTGATGATGACGGGTGACATGATTACCGCAGCAGAAGCACTGGCCTGGGGCCTCGTTAACCATGTGGTAAAGCTCGAAGAATTGCTGCCCAAAGCCATTTCCATCTTACAAAAAATACAAACAAAAGCGCCACTGGCCATTGCCCGCGTGATTAAATGCGCCAATGCCGCACTGGACAAAAATCAGGACGGATTTGAACTTGAACTGAAGGAATTCGGGGCCTGCTTTGCCACGAAGGATTTACAGGAGGGCGCCGCAGCCTTTATCCAGAAAAGACAAGCGAATTTTAAAGGAGAATAGCTTGCTGCCCTATCCGTAAAGCCGTACTTTTGTACCCTTAAAAGTTTAAGTCATGGAATTCAGAATAGAGAAAGACACAATGGGCGAGGTGAAAGTGCCTGTAAATGCCTATTATGGCGCTCAAACACAGCGCTCCATTGAAAATTTCAAGATCGCCCAGGATATCAACAAAATGCCGAAAGAAATTATCAAGGCATTTGCTTATCTGAAGAAAGCGGCTGCCATCACTAACGTGGAAGCGGGTGTGCTGCCGAAAGAAAAAAGTGATCTGATTGGTCAGGTATGCGATGAAATCCTGGAAGGTAAACTGGACGACCAGTTTCCACTGGTAGTTTGGCAAACCGGTTCTGGTACACAGTCCAACATGAACGTGAACGAAGTGGTAGCTTACCGCGCGCACGTATTACATGGTGGTCAGCTGACAGACAAAGATAAATTCGTTCATCCCAATGATGATGTGAATAAATCGCAGTCTTCCAACGATACCTTCCCTACTGCCATGCACATTGCTGCTTATAAAATGCTGCAGGAAGTAACTATTCCCGGTATTACAAAGCTGCGCGATACCCTCGCTAAAAAAGCGGAAGCATTTAAAAACGTAGTGAAAATTGGTCGTACCCACTTTATGGATGCTACCCCGCTTACACTCGGTCAGGAAATCAGCGGCTATGTAGCACAGCTGAATCATGGCTTAAAAGCGATCAACAATTCACTGGCTCACCTGAGTGAACTGGCATTGGGCGGCACTGCAGTTGGTACTGGTATCAACACGCCTAAAGGATACTCTGAAAACGTGGCAAAAAATATAGCCCTGTTAACCGGACTTCCTTTTATCACCGCTGAAAATAAATTTGAAGCGCTCGCAGCACATGATGCTATCGTAGAAGCACATGGCGCACTGAAAATGGTAGCTGTAAGTTTAATGAAGATAGCCAACGATATCCGTATGCTGAGCTCCGGCCCACGCGCAGGTATCGGCGAAATTCACATCCCTGACAATGAGCCTGGTTCTTCTATCATGCCAGGTAAAGTAAACCCTACCCAGTGCGAAGCACTCACCATGATTGCTGCACAGGTAATGGGTAACGATGTGACCATCAGCATTGGCGGTTCTAACGGACACTTCGAACTGAACGTGTTTAAACCAGTGATGATCTTCAACTTCCTGCATTCTGCCCGCCTGATCGGTGATGGTTGCGTAAGCTTCAACGACAAATGCGCTGAAGGTATCGAACCTATTGAAGCCAACATCAAAAAACATGTGGAAAATTCCCTCATGCTGGTAACTGCATTGAACACCAAAATCGGTTACTATAAAGCAGCTGAAATTGCGCAGAAAGCCCATAAGGAAGGAACTACCCTCAAAGAAATGGCCGTGAAACTGGGTTATGTAACCCCGGCTGAATTTGATGAATGGGTAGTGCCCGCTCACATGGTAGGAGAAATAAAGTGAGCTATTAGCCTTTAGCTATTAGCTTTTAGTGAAATGCAGCGAGGATTAGAAGTATATAAACTACTTTTATCCCGCTGCATTTTTATTTTGTGCTAACGACTAATAGCTAAAACCTAACAGCTAATCATGATGGATATTCTTTTTTATAGTGCCCAGGCTTACGATATAAATTATTTCAATCAGGCTAATCAGCAGGGATCGCATCGTTTTCGTTTCCTGGATGCCCCGCTGAATGAGGATAATACAGCACTGATAAAGGAAGAACAGGCAATCTGCATATTTGTAAATGATAAAGCAGATGCCACTGTCATCCATATATTGCAAGAGAAAGGTGTAAAATTAATAGCCCTGCGTTGCGCCGGCTTTAATAATGTAGACCTCAAAGCCGCTGCATCAGCCGGTATTAAAGTGGTACGGGTACCCGCTTATTCACCACATGCAGTGGCAGAACATGCGGTAACCTTACTGCTGGCACTCAACCGGAAAATATATAAATCGTATAACCGTGTACGTGATGGTAACTTTACGCTGAACGGACTGGAAGGATTTGATCTCTTTGGCAAAACTATCGGGGTAATAGGTACCGGTAATATAGGCGCCGTATTTTGCCGCATAATGCAGGGCTTTGGCTGCAAAGTATATGCTCATGATATTTACGAACAACCAGCCTTGCAGGAAGCAGGTGTGGAATATGTATCTATGGCCACTGTTTTTTCGAAGGCAGATGTGATATCACTACATTGCCCGCTGTTGGAAAGCACCCGCCATATTGTGAATGCACATACCATTGCTACCATGAAACCCGGTGTGGTATTGATTAATACCAGTCGTGGCGGATTGATTGACACGAAGGCAGTAGTGGAAGCACTCAAAAACGGGCATATTGGGGCATTGGGAATAGATGTATATGAACAGGAAGAACACCTGTTTTTTCAGAATTTTTCCGGCAGTATTATCCAGGATGATGTGCTGTCAAGATTAACCACTTTCCCCAATGTAGTGGTAACTGCCCACCAGGGATTTTTTACGAAAGAAGCATTAACACAGATTGCAGAGGTAACGTTAAACAATATACGTAGTTACGAAAAAGGAGAAGACCTCTTAAATGAGGTGAAGTAGCGTAGTAACGATAGTACGCAAACTCAGGATAATGATGAGGATACCTACCATGATCATGAGCGGTTTTCGTTTAGTTTTTCTTACCAGTATCGCTGCAAAAGGAGAGGCTATTACGCCGCCAATCACCAGACCTACAATTACCTGCCAGCTGGAGATGCCTGTAAATATCAGGAAAGTTGCTGCACTGGAAAGGGAGATGAAAAACTCAGCAGCATTCACAGAGCCAATGGTATAATGTACGGTACGGCCCTTGCTCAATAAGGTAGAGGTAACAATGGGCCCCCAGCCTCCGCCGCCAATAGCATCCATAAATCCACCCACAAAAGCCAGCGGTCCCAATCTTTTTGTTTTGCTTTTCCGCTTGTTTTTCTGGATGCCTTTTCGGATGACGATAATGCCCAGTACGAGTAAATAAGCGCTGATAAAGGGTTTTATCACATCACCGTCTATCTTGTCGGATAAGAGATAAGCGCCTGTAATGGCGCCAATCATGCCCGGAATCAACAGGCATAAGAAAAGTTTCTTGTTCACATTGCCCAGCTTGAAATGAGCAAACCCCGATGCCCCTGTGGTAAATACTTCAGCTACATGTACGCTGGCGCTGCTCACAGAAGGAGATACACCCAAGCCCAGCAACAGGGAAGAGGATGTTGCCCCGTAAGCCATGCCCAATGCACCATCTACCAGTTGTGCACATAAGCCAACAATAATATAAAACAACAACTCTGTTGTAAACAACGATTCAATGAACTGGTATATTTTGCCCTGAACAGCTGTGGGCGCCTGGAATCGATACAGCACCACCAATGCAATGACCACGATCAGCGATATGCCGGCAATCTGCCACCATTTGTAGGAGGACTGCTGCTTTGCTGTTACTGTGCCTGCTACGGCTGTAGATCGTGTAGTCATATCAGTTACATTGAGAGGTGAAGAAAACAGCGATGCAGATGGAATACCTGCATCGCTGAAATAATTATCTGTTAATCTTCTTGAAAACATTGTCATACGTTACCGTTAAGTAGTACAGTCCGCCGATAGTGGGACCACCTACATACTGGAAGTATTTGGAGTTCAGGATGTTGGAGGCACCCAGTTTAAAGGAGGTGTTGATCTTTGGTACGCGATAGGTGATCTGCGCATCCACCGTGTTGTAGGCAGGTACGTCGCCGTTGCCAAAAAGGTTCTGCCAGTAGAACGTATTCTGCCAGTGCCATACCACGTTAAAACCAATGTTCTTCACTACGTTACGATTACCCAGGCTCACGTTGGTAAACCAATCAGGCGTATTAAAACCAGGAATCAACGCATCGTCTTTGGTTTTGTCCTGTGCCAGTTTATTGTAGTTGGCGTTACCACTTACGGTGTAGCCTTTATAGATATCGTAGGTAACCGCCAGTGCAAAACCGTAGTTGTTTACGGTAGATTTACTATTTGTCCAAACGCGGTAGCGGTCTTGTTGTGCCTTGTCGAGCATCTGGTTCAGTACTGTCTGATCAGGTGTGTTTACGTTACCGGTTTTGGGTACCACTGCTTCTATTTGTCCGATGAAATGTTTGTAGGAGCTATAGTAACCGTCCAGATCCACAAATAATTTGTTGTCCAGCAGTACGGCTTTATAGCCTGCTTCAAATGAAGTAATCTGTTCAGGAACGATAGGATCCAGGTTAGCAACTTTCAGTATGCCGGCATTTTTTGCAGCAGCAGCATCTTTGGAGATGTGTTCCGCATTGATGGTTTTATTAACCGCTACGCCAAACGCATCTACTGTGCTGGTGAGGAAGGAGTTTTTGAAATAACCAAGTCCTTCTTCAATGAAAGCAAGACCGCCTACACGTCTAACCTGGCCGTTGTTTACGAAGGAGTAAGCTTCAAACAGGGAAGGGAAGCGGAATCCATTCTGCCAGGAAATGCGGAAGTTGTGTTTGTCTTTAATGCTGTAAACCGCAGCAATACGAGGGTTTATTTTACCATCGAACTGCTCATTTTTATCGTAGCGCAGGGAGCCGGTGAGCTTCAGTGCATCGTTGAAAAATGTTTTGCTGATTTGTGCAAAGCCACCATATTTTCCGTACCAGATATTTTTGCCACCTGGTGTGTTACGTTTATCAGCAGGACGGGAAAAATCTACGAAGTTGTTACCATCCGGGATAATTTCGTAGGTGCGGTAATCGGCGCCTACCAGTACATCGGCGAAGTGGATGTATTTACGCAGGTTCCAGGTACCTTCTGTATGGTAGAAACGGCTCTTTTGTAAGAGTGCGGCACCACCGCTGGTGTTGTTGGGATCTTTGGAAGTAGGGTAAATATCCCAGTCGTTGATGCTTTTAATTTTAGCTACCTGCGCATCAAAGGCAGGGGTACCTGGTGTCCATCTGCCGGCATCCGCAAAGGCGCGGGCCGCCTGATGGGCTGCAACGAGGTCAGAACCAGCTGTCAGCGCGTTGTTTAAGCCGGAGGTATAATCTGCCAGCCATTTTTTATCTGGTTTGAAAGATTTTTCCAGGTTATCCGCCAGCGGGTTCATGTTGTAAGAGTCTCCGGTATTTTCAATGGAGATATAGGATCTTACGGTGAAGTCCGGGTGTACCAGTTCCAGTTTTGCAT
This sequence comes from Chitinophaga sp. RAB17, assembly GCF_052114225.1. NCBI lineage: Bacteria > Pseudomonadati > Bacteroidota > Chitinophagia > Chitinophagales > Chitinophagaceae > Chitinophaga > Chitinophaga sp. RAB17. Next base: position 488,882 of record NZ_JBFREI010000002.1, read on the forward strand.
TTTGTACGGTCACGCCTCTCAGGCCGATACGGTTACCACGTTGGAAAAATCCGTCCATTTCACCATAACGGTAGGAAGCAGATAACTCCAGTTTACGGGGTAAGCGGAAGTTAAAAGAGAAGTCGGCCTTTTTATTTTTTACGGTGAAATCACCTACTATATCTTTCTCCCAGTAGCCGGTGCGGTGTACGTTGTAGGCGCGTCCGTCTTTGTCGATTACCTGGAGGTTGGAGTTGTCCCCGTATTTATTCCATGCATCGTTAGCGATGTTGTTAGCGCCGCTTAGTTGCGGGAAATCAGGGTTGGCTTTTGATTGCGGGGAAAAGTCACTGTGGTTGTCTGCATACCAGTCGGTGCCCTGCATGTAGCTCAGGTTCACTTTCCAGGCAAACCAGGAAGAATAGGACTGTGCGTAACGTACAGCCGTTTCCGTGAGTAATTTGGCGCCCCCGTTGTCACCTACATGGTTTACGGCTACTTTCTGGTATACACTCACCCCCTGGTATTGGAAGGGGTTTTTGGTGATGAGGTTAGACATACCATTAATAGCGTTCATACCGTATAGGGCAGAAGATGCACCGGGTGTTACTTCTACGCTGGAAATATCCAGCTCCGTGGGTCCGATGGCGTTACCCAGGGGTACACCCAGTGTGGCTGCCTGGTTGTCCACACCATCTACCAGCTGCATAAAGCGGAAGTTGTTGGGAACGTTGAAACCACGGGTATTGAATACTTTAAAAGTCAGACCTGCAGTAGTCATTTGTACACCTTTCAGGTTGCCGAGGGCATCATAAAAGGTAGAAGACGGCGTTTCTTTCAGGGCCCGGATGTCCAGCTTTTCGATGGCTACCGGGGAGCGGAGCAGCTTTTCCTGCTGACGGGAGGCAGATACAACTACTTCATTTACCAGCAGTGATTGCGTATATAACTGGATGGCCAGTTTGCTGCTGCTGCTTTTTACATCAAATTCCTGGGGTTGATAGCCTATCAGCCTGAATACAAGTTTCAGGGGAAATTTGGCGTTGGTAGTTACTTCAAAATGGCCATTGGCATCTGTTTGTGAGCCAAAAGAGGTGCCTTTAATCTGAACAGATGCGCCGGGAAGGGCGTTGCCATGGTCATCTGTAATAGTGCCCTGAATTACATAGGAGCCATTGAGCTGTGCCTGTACTAGTACCGGACTGAATACCAATATTGCAAAAAGGTATTTTGCCAGTATAGGTAAGAACTTTTGCATAGTGTTGTCAACATTATAGATTCTGGAAAGATAAAATTGATAAGGGGACGTAAACCGTTGTCGTGCCTCAACATCGGGTAATACCAGCTTGTTTTGTAAAAGTTATTATCATATAGTCTATAGAATTAGTAGACAAATATAGTCCGGGTATTTTTCATTTCAAAGCAAATGGGCGTATTTATTGGAAAATTGCAGTGGGGATGATTGTAAACACGCCGCAGCAGGCGCTTTAACCCATTGGGAATGAGGACGTACCGGGCTGGGGGCCGGGCCGGAAATTTTTTGGGCGGGAGAGGAAAGGAATCATTTGAAGAGGTGATGATTGGGAATAATGGCTTGTCTCCAAAAAGAAAGCGTCCGCCAATGGCGAACGCTTCTCCCTATAAATATTTATAAAAAAAGTTAAGCTACATGATCCTTTGCCACCGGCTGCTCTATCTCTTTAGGCTGCATATGTTTGCCGAAAAAGCGTTTCTGGAACAACAGGATAGCCACTACACCAGTGGAAATAGCCGCATCTGCTACGTTGAATACAGGACGGAAAAACACGAAATAATCGCCTCCTTTGAAGGGTAACCACTTGGGTAAATAGCCTTCATAGATGGGAAAATACAGCATATCCACTACCCTACCGTGTAAAAAACTGCCATAGCCACCACCGGAAGGCATAAACTTAGCTACTTCGTAACCTACGCTGTCGTTGAAGATCAAACCGTAAAACATACTGTCTATCAGGTTACCGGCTGCACCAGCCAGAATCAGGGAACCGCAGATCAGCAGGCCTGTACTGTACTTTTCTTTAATAAGTTTCTTCATGTACACGAACCCTACCACTACCGCTACCAGGCGGAACATGGTAAGCAGAATCTTGCCAAAGTCGCCTCCAAACTTAAGCCCATAGGCCATTCCTTCGTTCTCAATAAAATGGATCCGGAACCAATTAGGGAAAATCACAAATTCCTGCTGCATAAACATATGCGTTTTGATCCAGAACTTCAGGGTCTGGTCAATGGCGAGGATCAGGATAACGATAAATACTACGTGACGATATTTCAACTGATATTAGAATTTTATCAAAAATAATAGTTTATTTCAAAGTCGAAGCCTGCAATATCATTATTCCTGGAAATATACCCTTTTTACCCGCTGTGAAATTCCTGTTAATATTTCATAGGGAATGGTTTCAGCCCAGGCGGAGAGCTCCTGTACGGACAAATCCTGGCCAAAAACAATCGCTTCATCCCCTTCTTCCACATCCGGAATATGTGTTACATCCAGCATCAGCATATCCATGGCTACTACGCCTACTACAGGCGCCAGTTTGCCCCGTACCAGCATTTTGCCTAGGCCCTTGCCCAATCTTCTTGGATAACCATCAGCATAGCCGATACGCACGGTAGCCGTAACGGATGGACCTTTGGCCACCCAGGTGGCGCCATAACCCACAGCATCGCCGGCATCCAGGTGCTTTAACTGCGCTACGGTGGTTTTCAGGGTACTCACATTACGGAGCTGATCCTGTATACCATTGCTGCTGTCGATACCATACATGCCGATGCCTAACCGTACCATATCCAGCTGTAAATCAGGATGGCGGGTGATAGCAGCACTATTGGAAATATGACGGATCACGGCATAACCCAGCGCTTTCTGCAATTCATGGCTCATATCATAAAACAACCGGCCCTGCTGCTGTGTGAACGCATCCTTCTCCGGATCTTCGCTCGCGGCCAGGTGGCTGAATATGGATTGTACTTTCATTAACGGGGTGGCCGTCAGTATTTGCGCCAGTTCTGCAATTTCACTCTTCACAAAGCCCAGTCTGTGCATACCCGTGTCCAGTTTAATATGAACAGGGAAATCTGTTTTGCCTGCTGCGGTCACTTCTTCCATAAACTGCAGTAATATCTGCATGGAATAAATTTCCGGTTCCAGGTTCCAGTGAAGAATGGCATCAAAACTGGCGGGTTCAGGATTCATCACCATAATAGGCATGGTAATACCTGCTCTCCTTAACTCCACACCTTCATCCGCATAGGCTACCGCAAGGTAGTCAACGCCATGAAACTGCAGGAGGTTGGCTATCTCAAAACTACCGCTGCCATAGGAAAATGCTTTCACCATGGCCATTAATTTGGTATTAGGCTTTAACAGCGACTGATACAGCTTTACATTATGTGATATAGCGGTGAGGTTAATCTCCAGGATAGTCTGATGCGCTTTCTGTTCCAGCAGTTTGCCGATACGTTCAAACTGAAATATGCGGGAACCCTTTACCAGTATGGTTTCATTCTGGAAGTCGTCCGCATTAAACTGTTGTATATATTCATCAGTAGTCGTAAAGAACTGTGTTTTCAGTCCTTCTATCTGCTGAAAGCTTTTCTTTTCACGGCCAATGTTTTTACCAATGGCAAGTAATTTATTGATGCCTTTTTTCTGTAACAGATCCGCTACTTCTTCATAGAGAGTAGCATCGCTCTTGCCACTTTGCAGGATATCGCTGAGGATAACAGTGCGGGTAGCGTGCTGCTGCTGCTGTTGGAGGAAGTCCAGGGCAATGGTTAAAGAACCCAGATCCAGGCTGTAGCTGTCGTTGATAACAGAGCAGTTATTAATACCCTGTTTCAGTTCCAGTCGCATAGCGATGTTGCTCAACTGATCCATCCGCTGTTGTATCACTGTTTCTTCCTTGCCCAGGTAGAGCATCAATGCGGCACAGTGAATGGCATTTTCAATAGAGCCTTCATCTACAAAAGGAATGGTGAAATGAAGTGGCTCCTGCTTGTAGAGGGCATCTATGCGGGTATGATTATCCTTTTTATCTACACTGATCACGCGCAGGTCGGCATCTGTTTTCCTGGACCAGGAGAATAATTCAGGGCCACCTTCCTGGTTTTCCTTTTTACCTACCTGGTTATGAAAGGCCAGCACACACTCATTCAGGGCAAGATAATCTTTGCAGTAAATGAGGATATCGCTTTTGGCAAATAATACCAGCTTCTCATTGATCTTCTGCCGGATATTTAAAAATCCTTCACTGTGGGCTTCACCGATGTTGGTGAAAATGCCGATAGTAGGCCGGATAATCTTTTCCAGGTTCACCATTTCACCGGGTTGTGAAATGCCCGCTTCAAAGATAGCCAGCTGGTGTTCCGGCTTCATTTGCCATACAGACAAGGGTACGCCGATCTGGGAGTTATAACTTTTGGGACTGCGTACGATGTTGTAATCCTTTTCCAGCAACTGGTACAGCCATTCCTTCACAATGGTTTTTCCATTGCTGCCGGTAATACCAATAACAGGGATATGAAAATGGTGACGGTGAAAGGCCACCAGTGCGTGCAGGGCTTGTAATGTATCTTTTACCAGGATGAAAGTGGCTTTCGGATATTTTTCCAGTGGCACAGGTTCGCTCACAATAAAATTACTCACCCCCTTGCGGTACAATTCTTCAATGTATTGATGCGCATTGCGCCGTGGGCTAACCAAAGAAATGAACAGAGATGTTTCGGGGAAGCTGAGCTTCCTGCTGTCCAATAAAAGATGGTCAATTTCAGAAAATCCGGTCTCTTGCAACAATTCCCCTTTCAAAGTCTTGTTGATGCTTGCTGCGTTATACACGTTTATCAGGTTTGAATAATCACTTAGCGGCCGCAAAAACATTGTCTACAGCTGCTTTTTACTTCTCTTCTGCTTCCGGTAATTTTTTCTTCTCATGATAGAGAGAATAGAGGATGGAACCTCCAAGGCATAGTATAATTACAATTAACGATACATATACCGGTATGTGAATATAACACTTTGCCAATACGGGTATGTGAACGAAAGATTCTATGAGCATTTTCAGTCCTATGAAAATAAGCACAATTGCAATACCCTGAGGTAAATAATCAAATTTATCTACCGCCCCTCTCAGTAAAAAGAATAAGGACCTGAGTCCTAATACCGCAAATATATTGGAGGTATACACCACTACTGGTTCTTTCGATATGGCAAATACAGCTGGAATAGAATCCAGTGCAAATATAATATCAGTGACCGCCAGCATTACCACTACCAATGATAACGTGGTGAGATACGCCTTATTATGTTTACGAATAACAAAACGCCCTTTTGGCTCTTCTGTTGTTACCCGCATATATTTATTCATGAACCGGTAAGCAAAATTTTCTTCCGGCTTGAATTCATCATCACTGTTGGCAGTAAACATTTTGTAACCGGTATACAGCAGAAACGCGCCAAAAATATACAGGATCCACTCGAACTGCTGTATCAGTACCACGCCCACACTGATAAAGATCGCTCTGAAGACAATCGCCAATATGATACCGATCAGTAACACCCGGGCATAGTATTCTTCTTTTATCTTAAAAAAACCAAATATGAGAATGAATACAAAAATATTATCCATGGATAATGACTTCTCCATCAGATAAGCACTCATAAAGCTGACTGCCTTTTCAGAACCATCTACAATCCACATGAATCCAAAAAACAAAACGGAGAGGCCTACCCAGAAAATGCTTTGCCATAGCGCGGTTTTGATACTAGTCTTCTCGTTTTTTTTACTAAATAAACCAAGATCAAAAATTAATGCAATGACTACCACAATAAAGAATATGAGATAGGTCCATTGTATGGATGTCATGTGACGATTTTTTTTATGAAGGAGCAAAGATAAGAAAACGACTGTTAGCATTTAGGAGTTAGCTTTTAGTGTTTCTGCCAAAGATTGTGTATAGAAACGCTAAAAGCTAATGTGTTGGCGGTATTAATCTGCGAATTTCCGTTGCCGTACAAACTGGAAAACCATTGCGAACAACAGTACCAGCCCAATAGGTACCAGGAAGCAGATCACCTGCCACTTGGTTTTTTCCTGCCTGATTTTTTCGTTATCAAGCAGGCGCAGCGTCAGTTCTTTGTTGCGCGCTTCCATGATGCCACTGTTGCCACTGAGGTATTCGAGGCAGTTGAGGAAAAACTCTTTATTGGCAAAGGCAAAGCCCGGGTTAAATTCGTTGATACCCATTTGCAATGGGCCTTCTTTACGGGACACGGCGTTGGCAATCAAATCACCGTCACTCACTACAATCATCTTGTTAACGGTATCGGTAGCATCCCGGAAAGGCTTGCCGGATGCCCGTTGCAGTTCACTTACTACTGCGGGATCCTGACGATTACGGAATAAAGATGTAAAGTGTCCTTCCAGCAAAACAGCTGTTGGCAGGTACTGTTGACGGTATTCGCGGGGATTGGGTTGTGTTTTTACCACGTCCCAGCTGATTTCCGCCGGCAGCCTGGTAGTACGGCTGTTGTGGGAAGTGGTCAGTAAAATAGTTTTCCGGACAGCGTCATTTTTTATCGTGTCAATAGAACTCACAAAACGACTCAGCACCATATCCAGATTTTTTACAATAGGATGCGCTTTGGTTGGCATGAGCATCGGAAAGTAGGGAAACGGTATCTGCTGTATCTGTGGCCGGTTACCCACGTTGCCCACCACCAGTGGCACTACATCGCTCTGCAGATCCATCACCAGGTCCTGGTTAATGCGCACGCCATAGCGGAACAGCAGGTCTTCGAGGTTTAATCCACGATCAACAGCTGCAAATTCATTGTGTTGATGTAAGCTGTCCATGGTAGCGCTGGACTCGTCAATAAACCACAGCACTTTACCGCCATTCATCACATATTGATCTATTTTGAGTTTGTCTGCATCGCTGAAAGTGCCGGCAGGCTTGGCAAAGAGGATCACATCAAATTCGGGTGAAATAAAGGAGGCTGCCTGTAAAGTAAGTGTATCCAGTGCGTAGTTGGTTTGCAGGGTACTCAGCGCATCATATACTTCTGCTCCCAATGATTCACCATGACCGAGCATATACCCTACGAGTGGCTTTTCTTTTTCCTGCAATTTGCTGATGGCGTTGGCAAACTGGTATTCCAGCAAAGCTTCCGAGTTGTTCATGGTTTGCAGCGGATCCTGTCCTCCCTGGTTCTTTAACAGGTTTACCCCCATCGTTTTCCCTTTATAGTGCACGAGTGCACCCGGGAAAATGAGTTTTTCCGCGAAGCCATCATTGGCCTCCTGCTGTACTTTCATATTAAAAGGCATGATGCCCTGTGCCGTCAGTTCTCCGAGGAACTTCATGCGGGCAGTATCTGTCATGCCCTGTCCGGGATTGATAAACGTAAACCGTAAGTTTTGTTTGCCATATTCACGGAACTCTTCCAGTAATTCGGTGGTAGCTTGTGCCAACTGCCGGAAGCTGGCGGGATAATCGCCTTTCAGGAAAACTTCAATATCAACCGGACTGTCCAGCTTCCGCAGCATTTGCCGCGTATTGTTGGTGAGTGTATATCTTTTTTCGCTTGTCAGATCCCATCTGCCATGAAAGTAAGCGGCTGCTATATTAATGCCCGTGAGTACCAGTATTACTGCTATTGCACGTTGTATGTATTTTTTTCGTGTAGCCATATCATTTAGTAAGGCAGGTCTTTTACCCGTTTTGCCAGAGTTTTCTTTGGAGGGATAATTTAGTGAGATAGAGCATCAGGCCGATGATGCTGATAAAATAGACGATGTCACGACTATCGATCACGCCACGGCTGATAGAAGTATAATGGAACTTGATACCGGCCATTTGCAGGTAATAATCTGCCCCGCCGCTGAAAGCAGGTATTTTGCTGATGGCATCAAAACCATTATAAAGTATAAAGCAGGTAAAAAGCGCAATGAGAAAGGCGATCATCGCATTGTTGGTTAAGGAAGATGACCATATGCCGGTAGCTGTAAATGTTGCGCCCAGCAGTAAAAGTCCTATATAAGACCCTATGATGCCGCCGGTATCCAGTTGTTGGGCATCTACACTTAACTGCCGGATGGCGAAATAATATACAATGGTAGGCACCAGGGAAATAAGCACAATGACCATGCTGCCCCAGAATTTACCCATTACGATCTGCCAGCCGGTGAGTGGTTTGGTACTGAGTAATTCCATGGTGCCGCTTTTAAATTCATCTGCAAAACAACGCATGGTGATGGCGGGGATCAGCAGGAGGTAAATGAGTGGCGCCAGGTTGAACAGCGGATCCAGGTTGGCGTAGCCGGTGTCGAGCAAACTGGTTTCCGGAAAAACGAAAAGTAATAATCCGTTTGCCAGCAAAAACAGGATGATGGCTACATAGCCGGTGACGCTGCTGAAAAACTGGTTTATCTCTTTCTTAAAGATGGCTAGCATGAACAGTTTGTAAGGATTAGGATATTAGTAAAGATACAAATATAGCTAAACGCTATTACCTTTTAGGCTATTGTATCGAGGTCTACACCATCTTTATACATTTCCCAGATGGGACTCATACTTCTTAGTTTATTGACCGCATCGGTAATGGTCTGGATGGCATAATCTATTTGTTCATCTGTGGTAAAACGTCCCAGTCCGAAACGGAGGGAGGCATGTGCGAGGTCATCGCTCAGGCCCAGTGCTTTCAACACATAGCTGGGTTCCAGTGATGCCGACGTACAGGCGGAACCGGTAGAGAGGGCAATGTTTTTATTAAAGCCCATCATCAGGGCTTCTCCTTCTACATACTTAAAAGACAGGTTGGTGGTATGTGGCAGGCGATGGGAAATGGAGCCGTTTACATATGACTGTTCCAGTTCCAGTAACGCTTTTTCCAGGTGGTCTCTCATGGGTGTTATCCTTGCAGTATCCGCCGTCATTTCTGCCTGGCATAGTTCGCAGGCTTTTCCCAGGCCTACAATACCGGGTACATTCAGGGTGCCGGAGCGCATGCCCCTTTCATGTCCGCCTCCATCTATCTGAGCGGTGAGTTTTACACGTGGTGACCGTCTGCGCACGTATAGCGCCCCTATTCCTTTGGGGCCATACATTTTATGCGCGCTGAGGGTGAGCAGGTCTATACCGTCTGTATTGACGTCTACAGGGATTTTTCCAACGGCCTGTGTGGCATCGGTCATAAACAGAACGCCATGCTTTCTGGCTATATCGCTGATAGCACGTATTGGCTGGATCACCCCTATTTCATTATTAGCATACATGATACTGATAAGGATGGTTTGTGGCGTAATGGCAGCTTCCAGCTCCGCCAGATCTATTTCCCCATCCCGGTTCACCGGTAGCCAGGTGACGTGCGCCCCTTGCTTTTCCAGGTGTTTACAGGTATCCAGTACCGCTTTGTGTTCGGTAACGGCGGTAATAATATGCTGACCTTTGCCGGCATACATTTCATATACGCCTTTGATGGCGAGGTTAACAGCTTCTGTCGCCCCGGAGGTAAATACGATTTCTTTGGGCTCTGCACCAATCAGCTTCGCTACCTGCTCACGGGCATAGTCTACCGCCTCCTCTGCTGCCCATCCAAACGGGTGACTGCGGCTGGCGGCATTACCATATACTTCCGTGAAGTAAGGTAACATAGCAGCTACCACCCTTGGGTCGCAGGGAGTGGTGGCATTGTTGTCCAGGTAAACAGGCAGCTGTAACATATTTATCTTTCTATTTATATTAAAATCCGAACCAAACAAATTTACAACATAAGTTCTATTTTTACCTGGTTAAGCATATTCCGAAAAAGCTTTACGGATACTGCATTTCAACTACATCGTTAAACTATTAAACATGCTCAGGGTAGAACATATTGGTATCGCGGTAAATTCATTGTCAGACTCCGTTCCGCTGTTTGAAAAACTGCTGAATACCAGCTGTTATAAACAGGAAGAAGTGAGTAGTGAACAGGTGATGACGGCTTTTTTTCAACAGGGGGAAACCAAAATAGAACTGCTGGAAGCAACCGGTCCAGGCAGTGCCATTGCTAAATTCCTGGATAAAAAGGGAGAAGGGATGCATCATATCGCTTTTGAGGTGGCAGATATTTATGCGGAAATGAAAAGATTACGGGAAGAAGGGTTTGTTTTATTACAGGAGACACCGAAAAAGGGGGCGGATAATAAACTGATCTGTTTCCTGCATCCAAAGCACAGTAACGGAGTTTTGGTAGAGATTTGTCAGGAGATCAAGTAGACATTTACTTATATATTTTAAATATAAATAATAATAAATTTTTTAACTTTTTTTCCATTTTAGCAATCCAAAGGAATTATCCCTTCGTAAGTAATTATGAAACACCCCCCAAAAGGGCACAAAAAGTTAAGACCAAAATTATTTTATAAATTTTTGAACAAATACATTTTCCATTACGTTATATCTACAAACACTCAAATACAAAAAAGAACGATACTCAAAATATTACAGGACTTAAGCTTTATAGATTATTAACAGTTTAAGTTTTAACGATTACTCTAAAGTTGGCATAGGTTATGAACACCTGCGGGTTTTTTAGCTTGCAGGTCTTTTTTTAAAGCTGCCTCTATACAAAGAGTGATTTAATTCATTAAAATCAGGAAATCTTCAGGGAGGGATAGTACAGATGCTATTTCTAGCTTTCATTTCTATTAACGCATAGTATATTGGAGAAATTGTTTGAGGAATGATTTTTATTATGCACGGGATGAACAGTCGTTATATTTTTTTTATGTAAAAGATAAAGTCATGTAAAAAGAGAAAGTCCGGATTACCCGGACTTTTCTCATTTTATACAATGTCTGTTTTTATTAATTAAATAAATACTTTATTCCCACCTGACCCTGCCAACGTGAAATCACGTTCGTATTATCTCTCCACGAATTAGTAACCGGGATCTGGTTAGCTGCATCCTGGTATGGGAAAGAGAAAGCGGCTGCATTGGTGGCGGCACCGGTAGGATCTTTAAACTGACCTTCATATTTCAGGAAAGAAGGTACATTAGGTATTTTGGAAATACCCCAGTTCTTATTTAAGAAGTTACCGAAGTTAATAATGTCGAAACTGATACGGATAGTATGCTTGTTTTTCTCCTTACCACTATATACAAAAATATCCTGCGTAATATTTACATCCATTCTCTTAGCGAAAGGTAATATCACTGCATTGCGTTCTGCATACTCACCGCGGTGACTGCTCAGATAACTATCCTGTTTAATGAAGTTATCCAACTGGTTCCAAATAATCGTGGCAGTGCGTTTATCAGCAGCAGTAGCTGGATCAAATCCTTTATCGCCATAACCTACCGGCACCAGTTTGATATCATTCCTGGTTTTCGGAATATAGATCAGGTCATTGTTCCCGCCGGAACCATCGTTATTCAGATCGCCGTTGTAAGTATAGGAAGTAGCGCTGTAAAGTACGTTCACACTAGGCGCGGCTTCGTAGATCATACCAACAGAAGTGGCAAAATGTTTAGCCCAGGTAAATCTGTAAGTAGCAGCAGCCACCACACGATGGGGCATGTAATAGTTGGAATATCCCAATACATTTTCATTGGGATCTCCCTGTACCGGACGATCACGCCAGTTGCTCTGTGCAATGGAACCTCCATCGTTTACGCTGCGTGCCTTGCTGTAGGTATAGGCTGCGCTCAGGTAAAGGTTATTCACATTTCTCTGCAGCTGTATAGTGGCAAAATAAGAGTATCCTTTACTGGTGTTACGCATCAGGATAGCATCGCTGATGTTGGGATTTCCCAGACTGGTACCTGCTCCGTAAATCTTTGAACCGCTGTAGCGGAGACGGTGATCAGGTGTACTGTCAAGCTGGAATCCGGTAGAAGGAAGATTTACGTTCTGGAAATATACGGCATTGATATCTTTAGAGTAATTGGCTTCCAGCGTACCGATGATACCCCATGGCAATTGACGATCTACAGCCAGTGTTACTTTTAATACCTGTGGATATTTAAAATTCCTATCGGTAACGGCTATATTGTATGATTTGGATAACTGTCCTGAGTTGTCACGATAGGTATTTGGATCAGGATTGAATGGATAATTAATAACGGGTGTAGTGGTGCTGGTTTGTGCGGTGAACGATCCAAACTGTACACCATTATTGCCTGCCTGGTTGCTGATCCATACCGCTGGTGGAGGCCCTGCAAATAAGCCGGCACCACCACGCAGCTGCGTTTTACCATCGTGAGTGATATCCCAGTTAAAACCAATTCTTGGTGAAATCAGTGGCGTGGTTTTAGGCGCCTGACCTACATCTATTTTTGCTCCATCTCTGAAAGTTAAAGTAGCCAGCGAATCATTTTTGTCAAATGTGCTGCCTATAACGGGCAAGTCTATACGTACACCATATGTAAAGGTAAAGAAGTTGGTAACACTCCATTTATCCTGTATAAATGCACCCAGTTCCAGCATGTTTACTTTGGCATAAGGGAAGGATTTATCCTTGGTGGTAGCATAAGATAATGCATAGCGGGATGCAGTAGACGGGCCGTTAGGTTTCGCGCTGGCATAGAAATCAGCCAGGGTATTGAAACGGTAGTTACCATTGTAGTTAGGGGCAAAACCATTCAGGAATGTTTTGTAATAATTTTGCGTACCGATGGTGATTTCATGTTTCCCCTTGTACATGGTAAAGATGTCGGACAACTGGAATACATTGGTGTTGAGCTTGTTGTTGTAAGTAAATGGCTCATATCCAAAGGCAGTATAGCTGGCGCCTTGTCCGTTCATAATATCCACCAGCGGGAAATTGCTTTCGGAGAGCGCTGCTCTGAAGTCGCGTAATGCAGAGTATCCAATCTGGAATTTATTGGAGGCGCGATTACCGATACGGGTATTTAATTCCGCAATGAATATGTTGAAATTATTGTTGATCGTATAGCCGCTACCGCTGAAGGGGAGACCTGTAGCGCTGGGCTGGCGGCCACTTCCAACAGCACCACCACCTGGTGCACCACTGTTGCTGGCAGGAATATCTTTAAACGATTTCAGGTAGCTGTATTTAAATGTAAAGGTGTTGTGATCGTTTACATTCCAGTCTACTTTAAAAGTAACTTTATCACTCTGCGTGCGATAGGTATAATTCTGATAGTCGCCCGGATTGTATCCGTATTGACTCATCAGGAATTTTTTGAGCGCATCCAGGGTATCTGCCACTGCCTGGGAAACGTTACCACCTGCTACACCACCAGGTTTGTTGGCAACAAGGCTGGTGGCCGGGGCTTTGATTCTTTCCTGTTCTGCACTTACAAAGAAGAACAGTTTGTTGGGAATAATAGCACCGCCGGCAGAGAAGCCGCGCATGTTGTAATTAAAATCCGGTTTAGGAACCGTGACAGTGCCTACCTTTCTACCCTGTAAGCCTGGCGTTTGTATGTAGGTGTACACTGATCCTTTAAAGGTGTTGGTACCGCTCTTGGTAACACTGTTGATACCTGCACCCGAGAAACCACCTTGTCTTACATCATAAGGAGATACGTTTACCTGTATCTGTTCTAAAGCTTCCAGGCTGATAGGCTGAGAAGAGGTCTGAGAGCCAAGTGTAGCCTGCAAGCCAAAAGAGTTGTTGAAGTTGGCACCATCAACGGTGATGTTGTTTAACTGGTTGCTTCTACCGCCAATATTCAGGCCATTGGCGGAAGGTGTTAATTTGGTGAAGTCCTGCATAGACCGGCTGATAGTAGGTAGTCGGTCCATCTGTGAACGGGTGATGACTTCCTGGCTTCCGGTGCGTGCTTTGTTAATCACTTTGTTCTGACTGATAGAAGTAACCACTACTTCTGTAAGTGTGCTGGTACTGGGTTGCAGGGTCACATCTGCTTTGTATTCCTGACCCAGCGACAGGGAAATGTTTTCCCGCTTTTCATCTTTAAAGCCAATGTAAGAGACGGTCAGTGTGTAAGGACCGCCTACACGGAGATTTGGTAAGTTAAAACGACCGTCTTTACGTGAAACGGTATTGTACTTTGTGCCGGTAGGTACATGTATAGCTACAATGCTGGCTCCTGGTACGGGACCTTCTTTACTGCCAATAATACCCGCAATATCTGCGGTGGTTTCCTGGGCAAACAGGGCATTAGGGATCAATAGTACGCAACAAAGCATACAAATGAGGTAACACCAAAGTTTTTTGTGCATGCGATTCAGATTTTGGTAAAGTTCAAATGACAGATTCAGGTATTAAAATTAATACAATTATGAAATCGTTAAGAAAATATTTGGATAAGCAGAAGGCAGAAAGCAAAAAGCTATTAAAGCGATTGATTGGAGCAAATATAGATCCTCTCTAATCAATCGCTTTAATAGCTTTTTGCTTTCTGCCTTCTGCTCCTACAGCAATACCTTCTCCATACCTGTGCTCCTGGAGCCTTTGATCAGAATGTATGCGTGTTGTAATTGTTGTTGCTGTAACCATTTTCCTGCTTCTGTTGCATTTTCCAGGAAGATATAAGGATGGTTTACCTTTTTAAAATCACCGCCTACCAATACCACGGCATCCCAGTGTGTGCGTTCCAGTAAGGTAATGAGGTCGGCATGTTCTTTTACGCTATCTGCTCCCAGTTCCGCCATGGCTCCCAACATCAGCACTTTTTTATCTGCCTGTATGCCTGCAAAGTTTTCAATGGCCGCCCTCATACTTGATGGGTTGGCATTGTAGGCATCCATGATGATGGTATTACTACCTTGTTGTATTACCTGTGAACGGTTGTTGGAAGGGGTATAATGCGCAATGGCCGGTGCAATATCTTTTTCCGGTACGCCGAAATGAGTGGCTATCGCTACGGCCGCCATTACATTGGGGAAGTTATAGGCGCCTGTGAGTTGTGTTTGTATAAATCCTACCTGGCTGTTGCCTCTTACCTGTACTGCCAGGAATGCGCTGTCGGCAATGGCTTCGCCCACATAGTCTGCTTCGCTGCTGCCATAAGTGATGATCTGTGGAATGCCGGTGGCCATTTCTATCAGGTAGCCGTAATCGTTGCATACAAACACAGTTCCGTTGTTGGCGCGTAAAAAATCATAGAGTTCGCCTTTCGCTTTTTTTACGCCTTCTTCGCTGCCAAAGCCTTCCAGGTGCGCTTTCCCGATGTTGGTGATCATACCGTGTGTAGGCAATGCAACTTTGCAGTAACCGGCTATTTCCAGCTGGTGGTTGGCTCCCATTTCTATAACTGCTATTTCCACATCAGGTTGTATACTTAAAATAGTCAGTGGTACACCAATATGGTTATTCAGGTTGCCAACGGTGGCATATGTTTTTAAGCCGGCAGACAGTGCTGCATTGACCAGTTCTTTCGTAGTGGTTTTACCGTTAGTGCCGGTAATGGCGAGAACCGGAATATTTAATTGTTGGCGGTGCCGTAATGCCAGCTGTTGCAGGGCTTCCAGGGCGTCGGCTACCAGCATCATCTTTTCCGGTACGGTAAAATAGGCCGCTTCATCTACCACTGCAAATGCAGCGCCCATTTCTAATGCTTTGGCGGCAAATTCGTTACCATTGAAATTCCCCCCTTTCAGCGCAAAGAAAATATCATTGGCTTTCAGTTTACGGGTATCCGTTTGTACCGAGCGGTGCTGCTCATAGATGCTGTATAGTTGTTCAATATTCACGGTCAATCTTATTTAGTGCAAAAATAAGTGGTTAATCATGTAATATAGCAGAATTTTATCTTCGTTTTGAAGCAACCAATTTAAATACTATCCCGTATAACACTTTCAGCAATCAAATATTGAAAAACCTATGACAAGGATTACTTTTTTTTTATTGGCCATACTACTGTTTGCTGCCTGTAAAAATGATCAGGCTCCCGCGCCGGTGAGTGGCGGTGTTAACTGCGATGTTGCCAAAATTACAACAGCTTATGCATTGGCTGCTATGCAGGCAAACTGTAGTAACCGTAACTGTCATCCGGGTGGGAACTCACCCACGGTGGCTGATTTTTCTACAGCAGAAAAGTTAAAGGCTTATATCAATACGCACCGTTCAACATACGAGTTGCGTGTTACCGGCCCACAGGCAGATATGCCACAGTCGATGGGATACCCTGCCCTTACACAGGGGATGAAAGATTCTATTGCCTGCTGGATCGCACACGGACTTCCGGATCAATAACTTTAAAAAAAGATAAACATGAAATACTGGCTGCTTTTGATAGGTGCATGGCTATCTGTGTCCGCTGCATCTGCGCAGGACGTGTATGCCTGCAAGAATACCCGTTTATCCTTTTTTTCTTCTTCTCCACTGGAAGACATAGAAGCAAAAACAGATAAAGGCGCATCTGCCATCAATGTAAAAACAAAAGATATTTTCTTTAAAGTACCCATCAGCACCTTTCAGTTTAAGAAAAAGCTGATGCAGGAACACTTTAATGAAAACTACCTGGAAAGTAATAAATATCCGTATGCTGAATTCAAAGGGAAAATTAATGAGGCTCCTGAATTCAGTAAAGACGGTACTTATCCGGTAACGGTAACAGGCACACTGAATATCCATGGCGTGGATAAAACGTATACTGCCAAAGGTACCATTACTACCCAGGGCAGTAACATCTCGGTTACCTCTACATTTAATGTGCGTGTAGCTGATCACGGTATTAAAATTCCTTCACTGGTCATACAAAATGTGGCAGAAGTAGTAGCCGTAACGGTGAACGCCATCTATACTCCTTACAGTAAATAATAGCATCGTTCCATGAAAATTATATCAACCATATTGTTATGCTGCATGATCAGCATGTATGTGCAGGCACAAAATAACCTGGACAAGCTTTTTGACTCAACCGGCATTACGCATACCAAAGTGCGGGATACGTATAAGTCTACCCGCATTGTGCAGGGACAATCCACGGAAATGCTCCGTAAACATGAGCTGGATTTCCGGGTGGCACACCGTTTCGGGGATGCTGGTGGCGAGTTTGGCGGTTCCAAAACGTTCTTCGGTACGGATAACTCCACGGATATCCGGATTGCTTTTGAATATGGTATCAGCGATAACCTGATGGTAGGTATCAGCAGAAGCAAGGGTGGAGGGGATTTACAGCAATTGTATGAGGGGCTGGTAAAGTATCGTCTCTTACAGCAAACCACCGATAATCATGTGCCTGTATCACTCGCATTATTCGGGAATATGGTGATCAGTGGCATGCCTTCCAGTACGGATATTAGTGCTGCCTCCCATTTTGCAGACGGATCTGACCGGCTGATGTATGTAGCACAGGCCATTGTATCAAAGAAATTTGCTGACAAATTATCATTGAGTCTGATGCCGACCTATGTACACCGCAACCACGTGGGATATATGGACATGAATAATATGTTTGCCCTGGGTGGTGCCGGTCGGCTGAAACTCAGCAAACGGTTGGGACTACTGGCTGAATATTATTATCCTTTCCGTACCCAGGAAAGTAAGGACTACTTCAAAGCCTCCAAAGGCATTACTTTCTATAACCCGCTTGGCCTTGGGCTGGAAATTGAAACAGGCGGCCACGTATTCAGCATAACCTTTACCAACTCCGCTGCTATATTGGAAAATCAGTTCATTCCTGAAACGACTACCTCCTGGTTACAGGGGCAATTCCGCTGGGGATTCAATATTTCCCGTAGATTTACGTTATTCGGGAAGAAAGATTGGAAAAAATAAGATGCCGCATACGTGAAAATTCGTGGTTAGCCAAAATTGCCGCCCGCTTTATGCGGGTGCAGTCTGTAGCCATGGTCCTGGGACGCACCATCCACTTACATGGAGCGTCCCGGGAACGCTTTTTATCGGATATTCCGTGGATGCGGCATGAGGCTTGCCATATAAAACAATACCAGCATTTTGGTTTTTTGGGATTTTTATGGAGATATATGTCCGAATACCTGCGCAAAGGCTATTATAACAATGCGCTGGAGGTGGCAGCAAGGGCCTCTGAGGCTGATCCCGCCATACTGGATAATATTGAAATAGTCTAAAGAATCGTTAAAGTGAGGCTTATATCAGATTTTTTCCAGCCACTGGTTTTATTTTTCTTATTTTTACGTTAAAGGTTGATTTTATGGTTAAGAAGGTAACAGAAGGCATCACCATCAGCGTGGAAACATTCTACCAGCCGGATTATTCAAATCCTATTGGAAGCGAATTCATGTTTGCTTACCGTATTACCATTGAAAATAATAACACTTTCCCTATTAAACTGCTCCGCAGGCATTGGTACATTATCGATTCCAACGGAACACACCGAGAGGTGGAGGGAGAAGGTGTGGTAGGTGTGCAACCATTGCTGGCCCCCGGTGAAACATACCAGTATGTCTCGGGATCTAATCTTCGAACGGAGATTGGCAAGATGTACGGTACTTATCAAATGGAAAACCAACTGGATAAGAAGATACTGGAAGTTAAAATTCCGGAGTTCCAGATGGTCGTTCCATTCAAATTAAATTAATTCCTGTCTTCGTTTAGCCTGTAATTCCTTATCGGGGCCTGTATTTTGAGGCTTTGAAAATCTCCGTCACATCTCTTGATTCCATTAATTGCTGCAAGGTGACCTCCTTGTGCTCATCCATATATTTTTTTATGATCTGCCATCCAACAAAATTGGCAATTTTACCGGGCGCACTCTCGGGCATGCCCTGGGTAGAAGGGCCATCGCCAATAAAATGTGTGATCTGCTGCCAGTCGCTGGAGTAAACCAGGTTATTTTGTACAAAAAACTGCCAGATCATCTGCTCGTTTTCCCGGCACCAGTCCAGCTGGCTTTTCGTATATCCCAGCTTGATAGTATCCGGCGTTTCCGGTAATACCTTGTCGAGGAAATACTGCTGCTTACCCGCTTCCATCATTTGTTCCAGCAGGTTACCGTTTTTCCTGGCGGGAGGATACAGCTGTTGCTGTATTACCTGCATACAGTTCACCGAAATATATTGTGGGGTAAACCGGTGGATCATATAATCCGGATAATCGGGGATCAGTGCATAAGGTGGGAAATCTTCCCCCATATACATATCCAGTCCGATTCCGAGTATAGAATCTACTGTAATGGCACCATAATTGGCTATCCCGGAAATAAAGGTGACTACCTTAGGCGGATGGAAAGCAGGAATATAGTACTTAATATGCCTGAAACACTGTGCCAGCTCTTCTTTCAGCTTTTCACTGTTGCCATATTTGGCAGCTACAGCTTTTTCCAGCTGCCGGAAGTCAGGCGTGGTCAGAAACAGGTGCAGTTGTTGTTGAACCGCCGCACTACTGTCGGAATAGGCGCCCAGGTTCATGATATCCGTGACATACAGCGGTAGAAATACGGGGTAGTCTGCGTGCAGCTTCGCCAATCCGGGCTGTATATGGTTGGTATCTATGGTAAAAAGGGCGGAGTCAAAACGCGACAGGCTAACGGTCATGGGTATATGACTTACATCGGGACCTTTTTTACCGGAATTGCAGGCTGCGGAGCCCAACAGGGCAACCAGGCAACTTATCAGCAGGGTATATTTATTAATGTAACTTTGCATCATTCTTAAAACTCATCTAAGGTAAAATTATTATTTACCTTGTATTATAAAAAATTACGAATTAGCATCATCTATGAAGAAGATCATCATTTTGCTGACTATCATGGGAATCGCGAAGGTCAGCATAGGACAGGACGGCTATAGTACTTTCAGGAGTAAAGTAAGACTGGGATTTACCGTAAATCCGCTGGTATCGATACTTAAACCACAGGAGTCGGGTGTAAACCGCAATAGTGCCAAAGCAGGATTGAACTTTGGACTGATGGCGGATTTTAACCTGAATGAAAGGGGCACTTATGCCTTGTCTTCCGGCTTCCAGGTGCTGTTGGCAGGTAGTAAGCTGAAGTATGATGGTGGTAAGGGATTGAGTGATTATAAGGCGAATCCGGCGGAATACAATATGAAGCTTACCTATATAGAAATACCTGTGGCATTGAAATTGAAAACATCGCCGGATGAAGGCGGCATCGGCTTCTGGGGACAATTTGGTACTTACCTGGATTTCCCGGTGAGTGGCCGTGCTAATGTGGTGACAACAAACGGATCTGTTAATCAAACCTTTGACCGGGTAAACATATTGCCGGAAATGAACCGGATTAATATAGGAATGCTGCTGGGCGCAGGTATAGAATATCCACTGGGAGGGAGTTTAACGGGTCTTGCCGGTATCACTTATCAGAACGGATTTGTAGATGTAACCCGCAATGGCAAATGGGATGATGGAAGAATAAATATGAATAGCTTCGCACTCAGACTGGGAGTATTTTTTTAGCTGTTAGCCATTAGCTTTTAGCTGTTAGATAAGAGCGAAGGGATAAAGAAGGGATAAAGAAGATTGCCATAATTTTTTTGAACAAGACTATTTTTTACTATGAATATTATACTGGCACAGCAGAATTATCATATTGGCAATTTTGAGAAAAACATTGCCAAGATCATTGAAGGAATCAACGCTGCAAAAGCCAAGGGCGCAGACCTTGTGGTGTTTACGGAATTATGTGTTTGCGGCTATCCTCCCCGTGATTTCCTGGAATTTGAAGATTTTATTGCGCAGAGTTATCGTGCTATTGATGTGATAAAGGCGCATGCTACAGATATAGCGGTGTTGGTAGGTGCGCCTGCCCGTAACCCGCAAAGGGATGGCAAAGACCTGTTTAATGCTGCCTGGTTTTTATATGAAGGAGAGGTGAAACAGGTGGTACATAAAACACTGCTGCCTACTTATGATGTGTTTGATGAGTATCGTTATTTCGAGCCATCCTACGAATGGAATATTATTCCTTTCAAAGGTAAAAAGCTGGCGGTAACAATTTGTGAAGATATCTGGAACCTGGGAGATAATCCGCTGTACCGTATCTGTCCGATGGATCAGCTGATTGCGCAGGAGCCGGATGTGATGATAAATCTGTCTGCTTCTCCGTTTGATTATGATCATGATGAAGACAGAAAAGAGATTATTCTCGCCAATGTATTGAAATACAAGATCCCTATGTATTACTGCAATGCCGTGGGATCTCAGACGGAAATTGTATTTGATGGGGGCTCTCTCATTTATGATGCACAGGGAAATATTGCAAAAGAACTGCCTTACTTCCAGGAGGCGATTGATGGGATGTTCCTGGACGCGCTCACTGGTAGTGACTTGCCGCCGGTAAAGCCTGCTGAATTTACGCCGCTGACGGAACTGGTATTTGATCATAATATTGACCGCATCTATGACGCATTGGTCATGGGGATCCGTGATTATTTCGGGAAGATGGGCTTTACCAAAGCCATTCTGGGATCATCAGGCGGTATAGACAGCGCCGTTACTTTGGCTATTGCCTGCGATGCGCTGGGAAAAGAAAATGTAAGGGCCATACTGATGCCATCTCCCTACTCTACCGAACATTCTGTAGATGATGCGGTGGCTTTATCCAAAAACCTGGATAACCCTTATGATATTATCCGTATCAATGACATTTACGAAAGCTTCCTGACCACGCTGGAGCCCTATTTCAAAGGATTGCCTTTTAACGTGGCGGAAGAAAATACACAGTCCCGCATACGCGGTAACCTGCTGATGGGACTGTCCAATAAGTTTGGATATATTCTCCTGAATACGTCTAACAAAAGCGAGTTATCTACCGGCTATGGTACCTTATACGGAGATATGGCCGGAGGATTGTCTGTTTTGGGAGATGTATATAAAATGCAGGTGTATTCCCTGGCCCGTTATATTAACCGGCACCAGGAAATTATACCGGTGAATATCATTGACAAAGCGCCGTCTGCAGAGTTGCGTCCTGATCAGAAAGACAGCGACAGCTTACCGGATTACGCTATACTCGACAAAATCCTGTATCAGTACATAGAGCGCCGTCAGGGGCCACGGGAAATAGTAGCAAAGGGCTTTGACTCCGCTTTGGTTTCGCGGGCCTTAAAGATGGTCAACACCAATGAATACAAACGGAATCAATTCTGTCCTATTATACGGGTATCTTCCAAAGCCTTTGGTGTAGGTAGAAGGGTACCGATAGTAGGGAAATACCTAAGCTGAACCAGCTTTAAGCCATTAGCTTTTAGCTTTTAGTAAATGCAGCGGAGATGATGTTTTGTTAATCTCAGCTGCATTTACTAAAAGCTAAAAGCTAATGGCTAAAAGCTATTTTAATATCTTTGCTAAAATTTGATCATACAACATGTTACAAGTACCGTTTATACGTCAAAATAAAGAATTAGTACTGGAGCGTCTGGCTTTTAAGAACTTTAAGGAGCTGGATGTAGTGGAAGAAGTGCTGGCACTGGACGACAAGCGTAAGAAGTTAACCCTTGAATACGATGATACACAGGCGCAGGTAAATAGTTTATCCAAAGAAATAGGTAAACTGATGGCGCAGGGAAAGAAAGAAGAGGGAGAAGCACAACGTGCTGCAGTAGCGGCATTGAAAGAGCGCCTCGGACCGGTGAATGATGAATTGAATGCCACTGAAAAAGCATTGCATGATACGCTGGTGAAATTGCCTAACCTACCTGCATCTATCGTTCCTGCCGGTAAAACACCAGAGGAAAATGTGGAAGTGCGCAGTGGTGGTAAAATTCCGGACCTGTATGATGGTGCCGTTCCTCACTGGGATCTGGCCAAACAGTACGACCTGATTGACTTTGAGTTAGGAAATAAAATCACCGGCAGCGGTTTCCCTGTTTTCAAAAACAGGGGTGCCCGTTTGCAACGCGCACTGATTCAGTATTTCCTGGATTACAATACCAGCAATGGATACACCGAATATGCACCGCCTTACCTGGTGAATGAAGCATCTGCCTACGGTACCGGTCAGCTGCCGGATAAAGAAGGACAGATGTATCATGCCACAGAAGATAACTACTATCTCATTCCTACGGCAGAAGTTCCGGTGACTAATATTTACCGGGATGAAATCGTAAAGGATACAGATCTGCCTATCAAAATGACAGCCTATACACCTTGCTTCCGCCGCGAAGCAGGATCTTATGGTAAAGATGTACGCGGATTAAATCGTGTACACCAGTTTGATAAAGTAGAAGTAGTACAACTGGTGCATCCGGATAAATCTTACGAAGCCCTGGACGAAATGGTGGCGCATGTGGAAACCCTGCTGAATCAGCTGCAACTGCCTTATCGTATTCTTCGTTTATGCGCAGGCGATATGAGCTTTACTTCTGCGATCACCTACGATTTTGAAGTATACAGTGCTGCCCAGCAGAAATGGCTGGAAGTGAGCTCTGTGAGTAACTTTGAAGCCTATCAGACCAACCGTATGAAAATACGTTTCAAGGAAAATAATGGTAAGCCACAGCTGGTACATTCCCTGAATGGCAGCTCTTTGGCATTGCCGCGTATCCTGGCCTGCCTGCTGGAAAACAACCAGACCGCTGAAGGTATACATATACCAACAGTGCTGCAGAGCTATTTCGGCAGCCATATGATATAAGTAGCATTACGAATTAAAAATTACGAATTACGGATTTGTGTGGAGATAGAAGCGAGTATTGATCTTCTCGTTTACCATCTACTCACAAATCCGTAATTCGTAATTTTTAATTCGTAATTCTTCCTCAAAGCACCCGTTCTCATGAAACATTTTCTGCCCAACGGCGACGAACTCATCATTCGCCCTCCCGAAATTAAAGATGCCGCCGCTTTGCTTGCCAGCTTTCAGCGCCTGACCCGGGAAACGGATTACCTGCTTTTTACGCAGAAAGAGTCGTTGGAGCTGGATGTCACCTCTGAGGAAGATTATATTCAATCCTACCTGGACAACCCCAATCAACTCCTGCTGGTAGCCACCGTAAAAGGCCGTATTATAGGGTCTATCAACGTCAATCACAGTGGACTTCATAAAAAGGCACATACCGCGGAAATGGGTATTGCGGTGGAAAATCAATGGAATAATATGGGCATAGGCCGCCGCCTTATTACCGCCATGCTACGCTGGGCAGAAGAACGTCCGGGACTGCACATGATTTATCTCCATGTTTTTTCACCCAATGAAAAAGCCATGCAGATATACCGCAATTTCGGCTTTATGGAGTGTGGACGCCTGCCACAGGCCATTGCTCAGAAAAACGGGGTCTATGCCGACCTGGTGACTATGTACCGGCAGATAAAACCACTGCCATAATTTCTCCCGAATACGATTAATTTTAAGGTTTAAATGAAACAGCATGGATCGATATGACCGTCAGACCCGGTTGGAAGGATTTGGGCCTGAAAAACAAGCTTTACTGCAACAGGCGAAAGTACTCGTAATAGGTGCTGGTGGCCTCGGTGTGCCGGTATTGCAATACCTTACCGCGATGGGGGTGGGGACGATCGGGATTGTAGAACATGATACCGTGAATGTAACCAACCTGCAAAGACAAGTACTCTATACCACGGCGGATCAGGGCATCTCTAAAGTGCAACTGGCAGCCTCCCGCCTGCAACAGCTGAACCCGGAAGTATCACATGTTATACACGATACCTGGCTGACTACAGAAAATGCACTGGAACTATTCCGTGCTTACGATGTAGTAGTAGACTGCTCAGATAATTTTGGTACCCGTTACCTTGTCAATGATGCCTGCGTGATTACCGGTAAACCACTGGTGTATGGCGCTATCTACAAATATGAGGGACAGGTAAGTGTATTTAATTACCAGGAAGGGGCTACCTATCGCTGCATTTTCCCGGAAGCGCCGGAAAGCGGTGAAATGCTCAACTGTAATGATATTGGCGTACTGGGTGTACTACCTGGACTGATAGGCTGTTACCAGGCCAATGAAACAGTGAAAGTGATTACAGGTATTGGCACTCCGCTCCGTAACCAGCTAATGACCATAGATACTCTGCATAATACCCAGATGGTATTTAATATTACGCCGGTAGCGGCCAACCGTCAGATTACGGCACTGCAAAATAATTATCAACAAACCGTTTGTGAAATGGAAGGTGTACAATCCTTATCTGTGCAACAACTGCAGGAGTGGCTGCGAAGCAGTACCCGCTTTATGTTGCTGGATGTAAGAGAAGAGGATGAGTGGGAAATATGTCATATACCGGGGTCCTTGCATATTCCGATGGGACGTGTATTGCAGCAGACAGATGCCTTGCCGGCGGAAGCACCTATTGCGGTGATTTGTCACCATGGCATGCGTAGCCGGGCGGTAGCACAGCGTTTAACAGAACTCGGTTTTAACCGGGTATATAATGTAGAAGGTGGCATTCATGCCTGGGCTAGTGTAATAGATGATCAGATGCAAACTTACTAACCGTGATCACAGAACTCTGTTTACTTTTTTTCCTGGTAGCATTGGCCTATTCTGCTGCCGGTTTTGGAGGTGGCTCCAGCTATCTGGCTATCCTGGCGCTGTGGAGCATAGATTTTCAGCTGATGAAATCCACTGCATTGTTATGTAATGTAGCCGTAGTGGTGGGTGGCGTTTATCACTTTTATAAAAGCGGACATCTGCCTTTGAAAAAGGCCTGGCAGCTGTCGCTGGTGAGCGTGCCGCTGGCTTTTCTGGGTAGTTACCTGCCTATGAAGCAGGCTACGTTTTTCCTGGTGTTGGGTATTGCGCTCACGCTGGCTGCCCTGGTAATGTGTTATCGCTTGTTTTTTGAGCGGGAGGAGCCCATTATCCCTGCTGAAAAGGGAAATGGGGTGGTATACGGTATTATTGGTGGCGCCATTGGATTACTATCCGGGATGACGGGTATTGGCGGCGGCATTTATTTGTCGCCGGTATTACGTTTGGGCAAGTACGACACGGCAAAGAATATCGCCGGACTAAGCAGCTTTTTTATCCTGGTAAATTCTATCGCCGGTTTAGCTGGTCAGGCCGCAAAACATGCAATCGTATTTGATCTGAAGTTTACAGGACCACTATTACTGGCCGTTATTGCCGGCGGGCAAATAGGTGCGCTGTTGAGCGCGAAAGTGCTGAAACCCAGGTGGGTAGCAGGTGCTACTGCGGTGTTGATTTTATATGCCGGCGTAAGAATGCTGATAAAGTAAAGCGGGTATTTGTTAATATAAAAGAGGATTTTCAATAGCCGGAGCCGGCAACGATCAGTGGCTGGCTTTATCCACCGATGATGGACATGCTTTCCATATTTTTTTCGGTGTGCTGCTGTTCTGCTTCAAATCCATTGGCAAACCGTGCATGTATGGCGGTTTGTATAGCAGGTAACAGTCCTTGTGCGTCATGCTGCAACATTTCTTTTATGTTCAATACATCATTCCCGTAGAGGCATGTTTTCATACTACCGGTGGCGGATATACGAAGCCGGTTGCAGGTACCGCAAAAAGTACGACTGTAGGCGGGAATAACGCCAATATTGCCTTTATGGCCGGGGATGTGATAATTGAGCGATGTAGAATGGGGGGCGTCGTTTATTTTCTGCAGCGGATATGTTTCACTGATAGTATCCAGTATTTTATGATAGTTCCAGGTGATACCAGAGAATGAATGTCCTTGTCCGTTAAACGGCATTTCTTCTATGAACCTTACTGAAAGCGCGTTGTCGCGGGTAAGTGCAGCGAAAGCGATGAGCTCATCTGTATTTACATTTTCCATCACTACCGCATTGATTTTTACCTGCATGTTATGCTGCAGCAGGCTTTGGAGTGTATCCATTACTGTAGTGAACCTGTTGCGGCGCGTTATCTGTACGAAACGTGCTGCCTGCAAAGTATCCAGACTGAGGTTGATGTTGGTGATCCCCAGTTGATGCAGTGCCGGAATATGCCGTTGTGTAAGTACGCCATTGGTGGTGATCGCAATTTCTTTGATCCCGGGTATTACTTTTATTTTTTCCAGCAGTGTCATCAAGCCTGGCCGTAGAAAGGGCTCTCCACCAGTAATTCTTACTTTGGAAATACCTGCTGCTGCGAGTATTTGCAGCAGGGAGATGATTTCATGATCGGTCAGTAATGCTGCTTTATGTACAAAATGCATATTTTCCGGCATGCAGTAGGTGCATCGGAGATTGCACCGGTCTGTTACCGACAGTCTAACGTAATCGATGGTACGATGATGAGCATCCGTGAGCATTTTTATCAGCAGTTTTGGCCGGCCATTGGATTATCGAATGACTGACTTTCGTCTTCGTTTCTCTCTGTGAGGCATTTAAAATCTTTTTCTACCAGGATTTTTAGTTCTGATCCGTCCGCATTGGGCAGAATGAGTTCAAATCCTACCTGCTCCGGTGCATACCAGTCGGCCAGGCGTGCAAGGGGTACCAACAGGTGAACACCGTCCTGTTCCAGTTTAATGATGGGATCCGTGATTTCCTTACCGCGTACGCAGAAATGGAGGATGCCGGCACCAATATGGGTGATAGATTCCACTTTGCCGGTAGTTTCCAGTAGTTCTATATCCGTTTTGTCCAGGCGATATCTGATGCTATTACCTCTTAACCGTATTTTCATGAAAAATGATTTAACTGCCGTATTAAAATTACTACTTTATCGGGGCTATATTGTAGTTTTAACCAACAATTTAACGAGTATGGGGATATTACTGTTTGGAGCAGCAAAGGATATTGCTGGTGTACCGGTGTTGGAGAAACCTGCACATATCACGGATGTGGCGGCGCTGAAGGCATGGCTTTATGAAGTGTATCCTTCCCTGCAACAGCTCAAATCCATGATGATAGCGGTAAACAGGGCTTATGCCACGGATGCGCAGCTGATTGGCGCCCGGGATGAAATTGCCGTAATACCGCCGGTAAGTGGGGGTTGAGGTGGACTTGATGTGGGGATGAGGTGGACTTGATGCGGGGATGAGGTGGACTTGATGTGGACTTGAAATGATGGAGTAAAGGGAGATAAAGTCCCATAAAACCTGGTTTTTAGTATTTATAAGATGGAAGTATTAATAAACATTAAAGAAATCATTACTGTGCAGGAAGCACTGGACTTTATACAAGCGCCGGAGTGCGGTGGAGAGGTTATTTTTGCCGGTACCGTACGAAATCATACCAAACAAAGGGAAGTTCTTAAACTCTACTATGAATGTTATGAAGCCATGGCAATATCTGAGATGCAGAAAATAGCCGGGCAGGTGCAGGAAAAGTGGGATATACAGAAGCTGGTGATGCTGCATGCAGTAGGAGATAAATATCCGGGAGATATAGCTGTAGTGATAGCGGTAGCCTCCGCGCACCGCGGTATTGCCTTTGATGCCTGTGAATATGTGATAGATACCCTTAAAGAGACGGTGCCTATCTGGAAAAAGGAATTTTTTGCAGATGGGGAAATTGTCTGAGCATTTTTAAATGTGCTCTCCTATAAAAGGCATCCCGATTTACAGCCCTAAGTTTGAAAGTACCGTTGCTTTTTCCTCTGGTGTATTTGCATTAAATTGCTCGGTGGCATATGGGTTTTGCAGCAAAGTAATATCCATGTTCAGCATGGTTTTGCGCGGACAATTTTTCCCGGCGATCACATTTTGCTGCAGTGCGGCTAATCCGGTGGGCTCCCAGATGGCGATCAGAGGCTCTGGCGAATCATTAAAAGGGCTTATAAAAGAAGTAGCTGATTTAGTGGCATCCCTTGATTGAATCAGTAATTCCAGGCTTTGTTTGCTGAGCAGGGGCAGGTCGCAGGCGAGTACCAGCCAGGCTGTTGCGGGTTGTCCTGCATGGGCACTGAGCAGTCCGGCAGAAGGTCCGCCGGAGGAAACGCTATCCGGTATCAGATGCGGATACGCGGAAAAGTTATCCTGCTGTTCTGTTCTGCATGAAATATATACTTCTGCTAAAAAAGATTGCAATAGCGTTACCAGGTATTGCCATTGCGGCATGCCATGATAAGCAATGCTGCTCTTATCTTCCTGCATGCGGGTGCTGAAGCCACCGCATAGCACCAGTCCTTTCAAAGGAGGCGTATTACCTTGTATAGTCATGTTTGCCACCTGTTTTGCTGATCAGTTTGGTTTCTCTGATAACCATATCCTGCGTGAGTGCTTTACACATATCGTAAATGGTGAGGGCTGCTAGGCTGGCGCCGGTGAGGGCTTCCATTTCCACACCTGTTTTACCCGTGGTTTTAACAGTGCAGCGGATAACTGCTTCTGTTTCTTCGAGTTGTATTTTTACATCACAACCATCCAGTAGTAAGGTATGACAAAGCGGAATAAGCTCCGGTGTTTTTTTTGCTGCCATAATTCCTGCAATGATAGCGGTTTGAAATACACCACCCTTGCGGGTTTGAATGTCCTGTCCCTGGAATTGGTCCAGCACTATCTGTGGTAAAAAAACACGACTCTCGGCAACGGCTATACGATAAGTATCCGATTTGCCGCTGATATCTACCATTGCCGGCCGACCGCTTTCGTTCAGGTGAGAAAAACCACCACTTGATTCATTGGACATAAAAGCATAAATTTAAACAAGTTCACCTTCCACAAAAGTAATTCAAAATGATGTTGACTGTTGCTGCTGCATTTAAGGCTGTCATACAAACTGTGCGGGACCTGGGTACCGAAACGGTGCCTTTTGAATCCGCCACCGGCCGTATTTTGCGGGAGTCTGTACTGGCCGACAGGCCTTTCCCGCCATTTGACCGCATCACCATGGACGGTATTGCTGTTAACTACGACAGCTTTGCCCGGGGGCAACATATTTTTGGCGTGGAAGACATACAGGCTGCGGGTATGCCGCAGTTGCAACTCTCCAATACGGCTAACTGCATAGAAGTGATGACAGGGGCTATTCTGCCGGAAATGACAGATACCGTTATTCCTTACGAACACCTGACCCCCTCTGAACACGAAGGTTTTCGCCGCTTCACCGTACATAAAGCCGTAAAAAAAGGACAAAATATTCATAGAATAGGATCTGATATTGCCACCGGCGCTGTACTCATCCCTCCTGGTACCTTGATAGGGCCTGCAGAAGCGGGTGTATTAGCTACTGTAGGTAAAACTAATGTGCTGGTCAGCAAACAGCCCAGGGTGGTACTCATTGCCACCGGTAATGAACTGGTACCTGTGCACACTACCCCGGCGCTTCACCAGGTCCGTATGTCTAATGTATACAGTATGCTGGCGTCATTAGAGCAGATGGGTATTAAAGCCCGTTACCTACATCTGAATGATGAAGCCGAAGAAATGCGGGAACAGCTGCAATCATTACTGGAGGAAACAGATATCTGGATCAGTTCAGGCGCAGTGAGTGCAGGTAAATTTGATTATCTCCCTGCTGTTTTACAGCAACTGGGTATGCAACAGGTTTTTCATAAAGTACAGCAAAGACCTGGAAAGCCTTTCCTGTTTGGGCGTTTCAATGAAGGTCCTGTCGTGTTTGCCCTGCCGGGCAACCCTGTTTCAGGATTTATGTGTTTTTACAGATATGTACAGCCATGGATACAGTCTGCTATGGGCGCTACTTTACAGGAACCTTGCTATGCGCAGTTATCAGAGAAAGTTATTTTTGATGCAGCACTGGAATATTATTTGCCGGTAAAACTGCAATCAGAACCCGATGGCAGGATGATCGCTATTCCGCAACCCTATCAGGGTTCCGGCGATCTGGCCAGTTTGTTGAAAGCAGATGCTTTTCTTACGTTGCCATCGGAAGAAAATGTTTTTGAAAAAGGAAGCACCTACCAGGTATGGCGCTTTCGTTAGGCAATAATCAAAGGATCGGAGGTTTTATACAACGATAAAGTATACACGCTGATGAAGAGATATTTCTTTGCCGTAACCCATAACGGCAATATTAACCCGCCGGCGCTGGAATGCTTTGATACTAAACCATATAGCTCACAACGATTCCGTATATACGCAAAGAAGTAAATGTTCTGCTTGCCAGAACAGCGAAACAAACAATAGCTGATCCTTTAAACCCGCCAGACATTTGGCAGTCTTATCATAAATAATTTGCTTATGGCCGAAGTTGTCCACAAAACCCAATTACAACATCTTGCCTGGCGCGCTGGCTTTGGAGAAACCCTCCCCGTTATCTCAGACTGGGAAAGTAGAAGGCGAAAAGAAATTGTGAATAAGGTGCTCATTGGCCCTGTAAAGAAACCGCCGATATCGGTGGATGTAGTGGCTGTTAGTGATCTTCCGGATTACCGGAAGCTTAAAACCATGACACCCGAAGAAAGGAAAAATTTGCGGGAGATGAATAACCAGGGCATTAAAGATCTGAATGTAGCCTGGGTCACTGCGATGATAAAAAGTGAGCATCCGCTGCGTGAGAAAATGAGTCTTTTCTGGCATGGTCATTTTGCGTGTCGTACACAAAATATATTATTTAACCAGCAATTGCTGGCGGTTATACGTGACAATGCGCTGGGAGATTTCGGCGACTTGCTGAGTGCAGTGTCCAAAAGCCCCGCGATGTTGCAATTCCTGAATAATCAGCAAAACCGTAAGCAACATCCCAACGAAAACTTTGCACGCGAAGTGATGGAGCTCTTTACGCTGGGAAGGGGTAACTATTCCGAACAGGATGTGAAAGAAGCGGCGAGATCATTTACCGGATGGGGTTTTGATGAAGGAGGTACGTTTGCATTCCGCGATAAACAACATGATGACGGTATCAAATCGTTGCTGGGGAAAGAAGGGAATTTTAATGGCGATGATGTACTGAAAATACTGCTGGAGCAAAAGCAGACGGCGAAATTTATTACTACAAAAATCTATAAATATTTTGTCAGCGAAACACCTGATGAAGCACGTATTGCAACGTTGTCTGAAAAGTTTTATCACTCGGGGTACAACATAAAATCGTTGATGCGGGAAATCTTTATGGCCGACTGGTTCTACGACAGCAGCATCGTTGGTAATCGTATTAAATCGCCCGTGGAGTTGCTGGTGGGTATTCGCCGGGCAATTCCCATGACTTTTGAAAAAGAGGAAACTATGTTATTGTTCCAGCGGGTACTGGGACAACTCCTTTTTTATCCGCCCAATGTGGCCGGCTGGCCAGGGGGACGTAACTGGATAGATAGTTCCAGCCTGATGTTCCGCCTACGTGTGCCACAGGTGATTTTATATTCTCAGGCATTTAATGTGATGCCGAAAGAATTAACACCGGAAATGGGAGAAGGCGGTAATTATAAAATGACTTTGCAGATCAATGATTTTCTCAAACGGCAATTTGCCAAAAAGGTAAATGCAACGATCGATTGGAGTCCTTATATACAGGGATTCAGCGATGTGCCCCGGGAAAATCTGGCCAACGAAATTGCCGGCATATTGCTGCAACAAACCAATCAGATTAACCGGTCTATGCTGGAGAAATATGCAGACAGCAGTAGCCGGGACAACTATATTAAAACGGTGACCATTGATGTGATGAGTACGCCGGAGTACCAATTGTGTTAGCTTTTGGCCTTTAGCAGTTAGCTTTTAGCTGGTTGCCAACAGATCAAAAAGTCAACAGCAACATAACGACAAAACGCAGTTCGCCGGAGCTGACTGCTAATGACTAATAGCTAAAAATATTATATGCTGATTCTTAACAGGCGTCGTTTTTTACAGGTGGGCTCGCTGGCTTCGGCTGCAGTGATGATGCCCAAATTCCTGAAAGCGTTGGAGAGAGGAGCACTGGTTCCTCCCGGCAACAAGATATTGGTGATTATACAATTGTCCGGTGGCAATGACGGACTTAATACCATCATACCCTATCGCAATGATATTTATTACAGCTCCAGGCCATCACTGGGTATCAAGAGAGAAGCGGCATTAGCATTGAATGATGACCTGGGTATACATCCTGCATTAAAAGGATTAAAAGCATTGTATGATGATGGATCACTAGGCATACTGAATAATGTAGGATACCCTAATCCTGATCGTTCACATTTCCGTTCCATGGATATCTGGCATTCCGCCAGTCAGTCAAATGAATACTGGTCTGATGGTTGGATAGGGCGCTATCTGGATGCGCAATGCAAAGGCTGTGATAAACCAACACAGGCACTTGAAATAGATGATACCCTGAGTCTTGCTTTAAAAGGAGATAATGATAAAGGGCTTGCCGTGACAGATCCAACGCGGCTCTTCGGGACCAGCAACGACCAGTATTTTAAAGAGCTGTTGCAACAGCATCCTGCCGGTGATGATCATCACAGCAACGTGGATTACCTGTATAAAACCATGGGAGAAACTATTTCTTCTGCTGCTTATATTCAACAGCAATTCAAAACGTATAAGTCGACCGAAGCTTATCCCAATACAGAGCTGGGTAAAAATCTGAGAACCATTGCCAACCTGGTGATGTCTGATATCAATACAAAAGTTTACTATGTATCGCATGGTAGTTTTGATACGCACGTAAATCAGCAGGATCAGCAGGCGCGGTTGTTTGGCCAGCTAAGCGATGCCCTGACGGTATTTACCGGCGACCTTAAAAAGAACAACCGTTTCCAGGATGTAGTAGTGATGACCTTTTCGGAATTTGGCCGTAGGGTGAGTCAAAATGCCAGTGGTGGCACCGATCACGGCACTGCAAACAATATGTTTTTGGTAGGCGGGGGATTAAAGCAGCCAGGATTTATCAATGAAGGCCCTGATCTGATGAATTTAAAAGATGGTGATCTGCAATATAAAGTGGACTTTAAGAGTGTATATGCCACCTTGTTAAGCAAGTGGCTGGGGGCGGATGACCGGGAAGTGCTCCGGATGCAATATCCGCACATGGAATTTATTTAGAGCTTTTAGCCGTTAGCTTTTAGCTTTTAGCAAAATGCAGGGGAGACCAGTATATACTGGTCTCCCCTGCGTTTGTTATCAATATTCATCTCCGCTGCATTTTGCTAAAAGCTAACAGCTAACGGCTAAAAGCTCTACTGGCTTACCTGTGTAATGATAGCTCTGAAATTACCATCTCTTACAGCTCTGGGTCCACCGGCGCCGGTGGTTTCTTTCAGTGTACCGGTAAAGGTACCTTCTACAGTAACGTTGTCTATACGTGTAATAGTGATATAAAAATCGGTACTTCCTTCTGAAGTGAGGGTGGTATAAGTACTGGCCAGCATCATCAGCATGCTGTTTCCTTTTTTAGTGGCCGCATACACACCTGCTTTAAAGGGCAGGGCGGCAGTAGCCAATGTAAAGGATACCTGGTCTCCTCCATAGGTTTGGCCAGTGAGCTCCATCTTGGGATAGTCATTATCCGGATTCTCATCTGTAAGGTTAGGTACGTAAATGGTGCCTTTGGGGCTTTCTGAAAGATAGATTTTGTTATCTAGTTTCATTGATATAAATCTGCGCTGGAGGCTATCGTCTTTTTTATCCTTTCCACAGGAAATGCTCAGCAATGTGATGGCGCTGAGCAGTGCGGTAATTAATATACGCATAGGTTATATTATAAACAGTTTTAATTATTCCGCGACTAAATTAAACATTTAAATACAAAAACGGATGCCGGTAATGGATTGTTACACCCAGTTACCGGCATCGCCCTTATCTTGAAAAGTTGGCTAATTAGCTTTACGTGCGGTGCGGTACAGGTACCAGCCCATAAACGCAAAAAAGGCGCAACCTATTATATAATAACCTCCCTGACCCAGGATATTGGTAAGTACTTCCTGGTTATTTAATTTGGCGAGTACCTCCGCAGACTTGTCGAAACCAGCCAGGATGGCGATGATAACGCCCGCCACTGCCCCACCGGCTACCAGCCCTGTAGCAAAGAGATTACCTTTACCCAGTTCTTCTTCTTCCGGAGAAACCTTTTTGTTGGCTTTCTTTTGTTTGTAGTCTACCAGGCCACGGATGGCACCACCGGTGAAGATTGGAAGTGTAGTAGACAACGGCAGGTAAGCACCTACCGCAAAAGAAAGAGAGTTTACACCACACAGTTCCATGGTAATAGACAGGAATACACCTACCAGCACAAATTGCCAGTCGAGGTTAAATGACAGGATTCCCTTGGCCAGTGTAGCCATGAGCGTGCCTTGTGGTGCAGGATAGTAGGAGCTGCCAATCGCATGATCTATTACACCATGCTTTATCATGTCTGCCGTAGGCTTATCTAAAAACTTTACTGTTAAACCAATAACGATAGAAGATACGATAGCGCCAATAAACAATGCTAACTGCTGATACATAGGCGTTGCGCCCACAATGTATCCGGATTTCAGATCCTGTGAAGTACCACCGGCATTGGCGGCAGCGATACAAATCATACCACCTACTACCAGGGCCATAGGCTCATATACTTTACCAGTCCAGCCTACTGCAATAAATACCAGGCAGGTCCCCATCAGCGTAGCGATGGTCATACCCGAAATAGGATTGTTGGAAGAGCCAATCAGGCCTACAATACGACTGGATACTGTTACGAAGAAGGCGCCAAATACCACTACCAGTAAACCTACCAGTAATTTTTTGCCGATAGAATCGCCTGGCAGCTGTGGCAGAAAAGCCATCAGCAGAATGAGGGCAAGACTACCAAAGAGTACCACTTTCAGGCTAAGGTCTTTTTCTGTTCTGGGTATACTTCCTTTTGTACCGGCGTTTTCAGAGCCATCTTTTATAGCACCTAAACTTCCTTTGAAAGAAGATATAATAGTAGGTATTGTTTTCAGCAGTGTGATGAAACCACCGGCAGCCACTGCTCCGGCACCAATTTGTCTTACATACGCATAATATACTGCTGCAGAATAGTCTGTAAAGGTATGGGTGAGCGGATTCCAGTTACCTTGTCCGCCTGGTGTTTGCAGGTTGGCCAGGTAGCCTATTTTCACCAGTTGGGTAGCAATAGTATCTGCGGGCAGCAGGGAAGCCAGCAACGGAATGAGTGCCAGCCACGACAGCACACCACCAGCTACCAGTACTCCGGCAATACGGGGTCCGATAATATACCCAACTCCCATGTACTCAGGTGTGATGTCAGCGCTGATTTTGGCAGAAGGGAAAAATTTACTGGCCTGTTTGGTCATGTATTCCGGTGTTTCCGCAATCACATGCAGGATCTTTTGAAAGATGGCATAAGCAAAGGCAAAACCGAGTCCATAGAAAGCTGTTTTGGCAAAGTCGCCGCCCTTCTCTCCTGCTATGAGTACGTCGCCACAGGCGGTACCTTCCGGATAGGGTAAGGTTTTATGTTCTTTTACAATCAGTGATTTTCGTAGTGGAATCATCATCAGCGTACCCAGGATACCTCCAAAGATGGCCAGGATGAGGATGGTAAAGTAGTTGAAGAACTGGGTGCCACCGCCGTCACTCAGGAATAAGAAGCCCGGGAGGGTAAATACTACACCGGCAGCAATGGATTCCCCTGCGGAGCCGGTCGTCTGGATAATATTGTTTTCAAGAATGGTGGTGTTGAAAAATTTTCTCCCTAAAGTAATAGCAATAACGGCAATAGGAATAGAAGCGGAAACGGTGAGACCCGCTTTCAGCGCCAGGTATACGGTAGCTGCGCCGAAGATAATACCGAAGATACAACCCAATAAAATAGACTTGAGTGTAAACTCCTTCATTTGTACGCCAGGTGGAACAAAAGGCTTGAAATTGTTGTCAGACATAAATGTATTTATAATTTACAGGTAGAATGTTGTACTATTTAATATAGTGAAAATACCGCATTAGTCGTGCAATGATACTAAATAGTCATATAGTTATACCACAGTATTAATATAAACGGTTCGCATAAAAAAAGAGGGAAGTGGATTTAAATCCGCTTCCCTCTTTCAATTATATGGTATTGTGCTTATCTAACGCCATGCATCCATTTTTTCAGGAAGCTGTTAGACAGGAACAATAGAACGGCAGCAGCACCTGGCAGGATCACAAACACCATGAAAAATTCATAGAGGTTGTGAATAGTGAAACCTGCAAAAGTAGGGTAATGTGCAGCCAGTTTAAGTTCGTGTAATTTATCAAGTTGTTGTGCGGTGGCGCTAATAGTACCATCCAGTATGCCTTTCAGGTCGATACCGTTTTTGGTAGCCAGCTCGTATTTGTCCATAGTAGGTGGAAGCAATGCGCCGAGGGTACCAGCCAGCGCGTAACCGGCGGCATTGGCCAGGAACCAAACACCCATCAGCAAAGAGGAGAAACGGTGAGGAGCCAGTTTAGACACCAGTGATAAGCCTATTGGGGATAAGCACAATTCACCGAGGGTGTGGAACAGGTACATCAGGATCAACCAGCTTACACCCAGTTTTTCACCAGCGCCCAGACTTTTCATTTGAATGGCAATGATGAAAAAGCCCAATGACAGCAATGCCAGTCCCAGTGATTGTTTTACCGGAGAAATCGGTTCCAGGTTGCGTTGTTGTAATTTCAGCCATAACCAGCTGAAAGGCAATGCAAATACGATGATAAAGATAGAGTTGGCGTTTTGTACAAGGCTTGGCGGCATGTCCCATCCAAAAATGCGGCGATCAGTTTGATAGTCGGCTATGAATGTGAGGGAGGATCCCGCCTGTTCAAAACAAGCCCAGAAGAAGATTACAAAGAATGCGACAAAGTAGATCACAGTTATTCTTTGTCTTTCTACTTTGGTAATAGATTTATCGGTAAGGATCAATACAGCAAGGCTGATACCAGCGGCATATATAAATGGATATATCCATGACTTGATTGGATTGGGGTCGATAGACAGGTAGTGAATACCGAAGAAGAGTACCACCATTAACACAAGTACGCCGAAGATAGCAGTAGTAGTGAAGTTGGCTTTGTCTGCTTCACCGCTGGCGGTAGTGCCGGTAGATTTGGAGAAGTCGGGTTTGCCGCCGATAGCTTCACCTGCAGGCGTTACTACATATTTATCTTTCAGGAAGTAAAAGAGGATGGTGCCAAGGAACATGGCGATACTGGCAGCGAGGAATCCCCATTTGAAGGCGCTAACCACTCTTACTCCAGTGGCTTCTATTTTCACATCGCCGAGGATAGGACAAATAGACATACCCAGGAAGGCGCCCATGTTGATGCCCATGTAAAAGATGGTAAAGGCAGAATCGAGACGGCTGTCATTTTTTGGATACAACTGACCCACCATAGAAGAGATGTTGGGTTTGAAGAAGCCATTACCTATAATGATTATAAAGAGTGCAAGCCATACGATCATTTTGGCGGTTTCGACGTTTGTGGCGTATAGGATGCCGCTAAGTACCATGAGCAATTGCCCGGTACCCATTACAAAACCACCTAATATAATACAGTTTCTGTTACCGAGGTAGCGGTCAGAGATGTAGCCACCCAGCATAGGGGTCAGGTAACATAATCCCAGGAAACCACCATAGATGATAGAGGAATCTGCTTCAGAGAAAGCCAGTGCATTTACCAGGAAGAGCGTTAACAACGCCCGCATACCATAAAAATTAAACCGTTCCCACATTTCCGTGGCAAATAATACGGAGAGCCCTTTAGGGTGGCCCTTCTGCGAGGCAATAGGGGACTCTTGTGCAACAGCAGTTTGCATCATAAATTGGTTAGTTTTAGCAATAGTTGTTTAGATTTCGAGAACCTTTAAATATGGCAAGTTAAATAAATTCGGTTATCTGCGTAAAAAAATGGTATAAATGCTCATTTTTTGCGCTTTTTTGATCTTTCTTTGCACTTTCTTTCGCATCTGCATTTATTAGGCAATTCATATGAACATACTATTACTTGGAAGTGGTGGTCGGGAACACGCACTGGCCCTTAAAATGTCACAAAGCCCGCTTTGCGGTCAACTGTTTATTGCTCCGGGGAACGCCGGTACCGCCCAATGCGGTAAGAACATAAACATGGGGGTGAGTGAGTTTGAAAAGATAAAGTCCTTTTGCCTGGACAATGCTATTGACCTGGTGATGCCTGGTTCTGAAGAGGCCCTGGTGAACGGGATCTATGATTTCTTCAAAAAGGATGCTGCCCTGCAACATATCCCGGTAATGGGTCCTTCACAGGAAGGTGCACAGCTGGAAGGAAGTAAGGCATATGCCAAGCTTTTCATGGAGCGGAACAACATTCCTACCGCTGGTTACCGTGAGTTTAACGTTGATAACTATGAAGAGGGAGTTGCTTACATTCAGCAGCACTCCTTACCAATCGTATTAAAAGCAGATGGATTGGCCGCCGGTAAAGGGGTGATCATCACTTCTTCTTACGAGGAGGCGGTAGCAGAATTTCAGCAAATGATTAAGTCTGCCAAATTCGGTGAGGCCAGCAAAACAGTGGTGATAGAAGCGTTTCTGTCTGGTATTGAACTGTCTGTCTTTGCCATTACCGATGGGCATTCCTATAAAATATTACCTGAAGCAAAAGATTACAAACGTATAGGAGAAGGTGATCAGGGGCTGAATACCGGTGGTATGGGCGCCGTATCTCCGGTACCATTTGCGGATCCTGTCTTCATGAAAAAGGTAGAAGATCAGGTGATCAGACCTACGATAGCAGGCTTGTCTAAAGAGGGAATTGTGTACAATGGCTTTGTCTTTTTTGGCCTGATTAATGTAGAAGGGGAGCCTTTCGTGATTGAGTATAACTGTCGTATGGGCGATCCGGAAACGGAAGTAGTAATGCCCCGTTTGAAAAATGATTTACTGGAGTTGTTCAATGCGGTAGCATCCGGCCAGCTGAATGAACAGACTATTTACGCCGATGAGCGTGCTGCAGCTACGGTAATGCTGGTATCAAAAGGATACCCTGAAGCATATGAAAAGAACAAGGTGATAAGTGGTATTCCGGCTCCAACGTCCGACCAGATTGTTTTTCATGCCGGCACCCGGCAGGAAGGCGATGAGGTACTGACCAATGGCGGTCGTGTATTGTCTGTTACTTCACTGGCTGCTAACCTGTCGATGGCATTGGCTCATTCTGTGCAAACAGCAGAGCAGATTACCTTTGAAGGCAAGGGTTATCGCCGTGATATCGGATTCGAATTTGTATAGTGATTTAGCGATTAGCTGTTAGCTTTTAGCAGCAAGGGATGTAAGCGGTAGTGAACCACTAAGATCCTAAGACACTAAAAGCCAACAGCTAATGGCTAAACGCGAACTGTTGATAGGAGAATACTACAGTTGGGAGGACTGGTACAGGACAATTGAAAAGCGGGACTTGTAAAGGCGTAATTTTAGGCAGTAGGAACAATTAAAACGGGGATATCCCGTTCATCTGGTCGGAGCATAAAGAGAGCAGTTACTATGCCGTTTGCACAACAAATAACTTTTTTTAATATTTAGCTGTATTATTGCAAGAATATCCATTTTTTGCATCGTATATTCGTTGGAATTATTCATTTTTGCATTCTAATTTTTGACCGTATCAACAATGGGATTTTTTAATTTTTTAACGCAGGAAATCGCGATTGATCTTGGTACAGCGAACACGCTGATAATTCATAATGACCAGGTGGTAGTGGACGAGCCTTCCATTGTAGCGATAGAACGGGCTAGTGGCAAAATTGTGGCAGTTGGAAAGAAGGCCATGATGATGCACGAAAAAACACACGAATATCTTCGTACTATACGTCCCCTGAAAGATGGCGTGATAGCGGATTTTAATGCCGCAGAGGGAATGCTCAGGGAACTCATAAAAATGGTTTATCCAAAGAAACCATTATTTGCTCCAAGCTGGCGGATGGTGATCTGCATTCCTTCCAGTATTACGGAAGTGGAAAAGAGAGCCGTGCGTGACTCTGCTGAACAGGCAGGCGCGAAGGAAGTATACCTGTTGCATGAGCCGATGGCAGCTGCACTGGGTATTGGTATCGATGTGGAAGAACCGGTAGGTAATATGATCATTGACATAGGCGGTGGTACCACCGGTATTTCTGTGATTGCCCTGGCAGGTATTGTTTGTGACCAGAGTATCCGTATTGCCGGTGACGAGTTCACTGCTGATATCATGGAAGCCCTGCGCCGCTATCATAGCTTGCTGATCGGTGAAAGAACGGCAGAACAGATCAAAATACATATCGGATCTGCCCTGAAAGAACTGGACAACCCACCAGATGATATTCCTGTTAATGGACGAGATCTGGTAACAGGTATCCCCAAACAAATCATGGTATCTTACCAGGAGATTGCGGAAGCCCTTGACAAATCTATCTTTAAGATCGAAGAAGCCATCCTGAAAGCGCTGGAAACAACGCCTCCTGAGCTGGCATCAGATATTTATCGTAGAGGTTTATACCTGACCGGCGGCGGTGCTTTACTGCGCGGACTGGATAAACGTCTTACCCAAAAAATCAAACTGCCTGTGCATGTAGCGGACGATCCGTTGCGCGCTGTGGTAAGAGGTACTGGTATTGCGTTAAAGCATGTTGGTAAGTATCCGTTCCTGATGCAATAAAACTATTTTGATATTTACGGATTTGGAGATGTTGGTCAAACAACGTTGAAAAGTCCGTAAATCTCTAAATCTCAAAACCAGTGCGCGCTTGTGCGAAATTTAATCATTTTCTTTAGGCGATACTTTAACTTCTTCTTATTTCTGCTGCTGGAAGTGATTTGTCTGGTATTGGTGTTCCAGCATAATAATTTTCAGCGAACAGCCTACCTCAGTTCCGCTAACGATGTCAGCGGTAAGTTATATGACAAGTATAATAATGTGCAGTACTACTTTCACCTGAAGTCGACCAACGATAGCCTGGTGAACGAAAACATGCGACTGCATAATGCCCTGCGAACCAGTTACGACAGCATGATTACCACCAATGGGGTGAAAATCGATACGGTTCGTCAGTACAGCGATGATACTACCCATAAAGTCATAGGCACACAGATCCGCCGCTATGAATACTTCTCTGCAAAAGTGATCAATAACTCTATCAATAAACCTGTTAACTACATTACCATTCACCGCGGCAGCCTGCAGGGTATCCGTCCTAACATGGGCGTTATCAGCAGCAGTGGCGTAGTAGGTGTGGTAAGAAGTGTGAGTGATAACTATTCTGTGGTACTGTCCATGTTGTCCAAATCCAATTCCGTATCCATCAGTGCCCGTCTGGGACAAGGGAAGGAAATGGGATCTGTACACTGGGATGGTGAAGATGCGGGCTATGCGCTGTTGAAAGATGTACCCAAAAGTGCAAAGATCCACAAAGGTGATACAGTAGTAACCAGCGGTTTCTCTGCCCTGTTTCCTGAAAATATTCCTATCGGTTATGTGGAAAACATTGCTGTAGGAGATAAAGCCAGCACCTCGTTTACTATCCGGTTGAAATTGGCCACCAATTTCTTTAACCTGCAATATGTGTATGTGATAGAAAACCTGCTGAGAGATGAACAACAACGATTGGAAGATTCAACGTATAAGTTGATTAAATGAGTATACTGTTAAGAAATATAATCCGCTTTGTGCTCCTGTTGCTGATACAGGTGTTTGTGCTCAATGAAATATTGCTGCATCAGCTGGTGAGCCCATATCTATACATGCTTTTTATACTGGCACTGCCCTTTAATCTGCCACGCCCGGCGCTGATGCTGATGGGGTTGCTGATGGGGCTTGCATTGGATATGTTTATGAATACTCCTGGTATGCACGCTGCAGCCTGTGTATTCATCGCTTATCTGCGCCCGTTTATTATCAATATCCTATCGCCACAGGGTGGTTTTGAAACTACCCAGAAAACGCCGTCCATGACCAGCATGGGCGTATCGCAATTTCTCATCTATGCTGCGATCCTGGTATTCCTGCACCATGCTGTCTTTTTTTCACTGGAAGTATTTGGTACGGGCAATGTACTATACCTTTTAATGAAGATCGTTTTTTCAACACTGGCCAGTCTTTTCCTGATTGTACTGTATGAATTGCTGTTCTTCTCGAAGAAATAGTTTCTGCTTTTTAACGTAGGTTTGTAACTTAAATATATCCGTCCTTAATAGCATGTCAGTATTTAATCAGCCCAGGAAGAGAGTAATACAGATGATTATACTTGGGATGGTAATTCTGATCATCACCAGGTTATTCTTTCTGCAAATCGTCGAGAAGAAATACGCCAAGCTGGCGGATGCCAACGCCGTGCTGCGTAAGGTTATATATCCCAGTCGTGGTATCATTTACGACCGGCAAAACCGTAGTATCCTCGGCAATGACGTATTGTACGATCTCGTAGTAACTCCTGCCAGCGTAAAGAGCATCGATACCGGCTATCTCTGTAATATCTTAAAAATAGATAAAGACGAATTCAAAAAACGTATTATCACCGCCATCGTTAAAAACGGGCGGGTAAGACAATCCGTTTTTGCTCCTCTGCTGGCACCGGAAGTATTCGGTCAGCTGCAGGAAAGCATGTACCTGTTTTCTCCCGGCTTTGAACTGGTGCCCAGGCAAATCCGCTCCTACCCTTATGCTGCTGCAGCCAACATTCTCGGGTATATTGCGGAAATCTCTCCGGCCATGTTAAAAGATACTGCGAACTATAGCTCCTACAACTCCGGTGATTACCTCGGTTTCACAGGTTTGGAGAAAACCTATGAGCCCGTGCTAATGGGACAACGCGGTATACAATACCTGATTAAAGATAATCTCAACAGACCACAGGGTGCTTACGAAAACGGGGAATTTGATAGTGCTGCGATAGCGGGTAAAAACCTCCGCCTCTCCCTGGATATAGAATTACAGGTACTGGGTGAAAAATTAATGAAGGGTAAATCGGGTAGTATCGTAGCCATAGATCCGCAAACAGGCGGCATCCTGGCCATGGTGAGTGGTCCGAGCTTTGACCCTAACCTGCTTACAGGTCCGTACAGAAGCGCCAACTTCAGCAAACTTTATACAGATACCACTAAACCACTCTTTAACCGTGCCATCCAGGCTACCTATCCTCCCGGCTCTACTTTTAAGCCAATGATAGCCCTGGTAGGACTGGATGAAGGGGTTATTACTCCCAGCTTTGGTTACCCCTGCGGAGGGGCTTATTATGGTTGTTCACGACCTATCAAGTGTGAGCACCATGATGCCGGACACGCCGCCAACCTGCGACTGGCACTATCGCACTCCTGTAACTCCTATTTTTCGCATGTATACCGCTTAAGCGTGGATGCCGGCAAATTCGGAGGAATTAAAGTAGGTGGTATGCAGAAGTGGGCAGATTATATGAATAACTTTGGCTTTGGACATAAAATAGGCGTTGATATTCCCAGT
Organism: Chitinophaga sp. RAB17; assembly: GCF_052114225.1. NCBI lineage: Bacteria > Pseudomonadati > Bacteroidota > Chitinophagia > Chitinophagales > Chitinophagaceae > Chitinophaga > Chitinophaga sp. RAB17. The sequence continues at coordinate 532,990 of NZ_JBFREI010000002.1, forward strand.
GAAGGGCGCGGACTAGTACCAGATAAAAAGTACTATGACGCACGCTACAAAGGCAGTTGGAATTCCTGTACCTCCGTATTCCTCGGGATAGGACAGGGTGAATTGTTGTTAACTCCCCTGCAAATGGCCAACGCCATGTGTATTGTAGCCAACCGTGGTTCCTACTATATTCCTCACTTTGTAAGCAGTATCGATAACGACAATACCCATCTGCTGGATAAGTACAAGCAGAAACACGAAGGAGCGCATATTTCTGATTCTGCCTACAGTGCGGTAATTCACGGTATGACAGATGTGGTGGAAAGTGGTACCGGACGTATTGCACAGATTGAAGGGATTACCATTGGTGGTAAAACCGGTACAGCAGAAAACTATGGTATCGTGAATGGTGTCAGGGTTAAGTTGAAGAACCATGCCATGTTCGTGGCCTTTGCACCTGCCGAGCATGCCCGTATAGCCATTGCCGTAGTCGTGGAAAATTCGGGTTTTGGTGCAAAGTATGCGGCGCCTATTGCCAGTTTGATGATGGAAAAATACCTGAAGGATAGTATCTCTACTAAACGTCAGCCGTTGTTGAAGAGTGTAATGGAAACCGTAACAATAGATCCGGCAATGTTGGCGAAATCGCACCTGGACTCATTGAATAGTAATGCCATCATCAAGAAAAAGAAGCCTTAACCAATCATCGAATAAACCGATTAATTTATAATGAACCGCTCGCAAGCCAAACTGACACAAGGGATAGACTGGCCAATAGTTGGCCTGTACCTCGCATTGGTGATCATCGGCATTATGTCCATTTTTGCTGCGGAATACCGGGGGGATGACAATGTATGGCAGGATATTATTCATCCTGGTAAAAACTATTCCCGTCAGTTGATCTGGCTGGGGATATCGTTGGTACTGGCGGCTATTATCTGGCTTACGGACAGTAAGTTTTTTACAGCCACTGCTAACCTGGCGTATGCGGGAGGGCTACTACTGTTGTTATTGGTACTGGGAATAGGTAAAGACGTAAAAGGGTCGCATTCCTGGCTGGTGATCGGCGGATTCCAGTTTCAGCCGGCGGAGCTGACCAAACTATGTACTAACCTTGCACTGGCCAAATACCTGTCATCGCAGGAAACCGATTTTACCAAACTACGATCGCGGCTTATTGCGGCGGCGCTCGCACTTATACCTGCAGGCATCATCATCTTGCAGGATGAAACAGGATTGGCGCTGGTATACTTTTCCTTCTTCCTCGTGATGTACCGGGAAGGGTTACCTGGTGTGTTACTGGTGATTGCATTTTCGGGTATCGTACTCGTATTGTCGGCCCTGTTAGTGGACCGAACGGTGCTCTTTTCCATATTTACCGTCATTACCGCACTGGTCATCTATTTCAGCCGGCGCGAAATAAAGCGAAAGCGATCGAGGCTCGCAGTGATCCTTGGCGTGTATGCTTTCTGCGCCCTGTTTGTGATGTTTATCGTTCCTTTTGCATTTACCAAAGTACTGAAGGACTACCAGGTACGCCGTATTGAAGTAATGCTGGGTAAAGAGAATGATCCCAAAGCGACTTATAATACCCGGCAGAGTATGATTGCGATTGGCTCTGGTGGATTCTGGGGTAAGGGATACCTGAAAGGTACCCAGACCCGCTACGATTTCGTACCTGAACAGAGTACTGACTTTATCTTTTGTACAATAGGGGAAGACTTCGGCTTCTTCGGAAGTGTGATATTCCTGGCTATTTATGTGGCGCTGCTTTTCCGGATCATTTTTGTGGCGGAGCGACAGCGATCGACATTTACGCGAGTCTATGCCTATGGGGTCGCGAGTATCATCTTCTTCCATCTGGCCATTAATATCGCTATGACTATCGGTCTGGCGCCGGTAATCGGGATTCCTTTGCCGTTAGTAAGTTATGGCGGGTCATCACTCATGACGTTTACCATGTTGATATTTATATTACTTCGCCTGGACGCAGACAGGCAGATGGTATTGAGATAGCTTTTACAGTTGGCTTTTAGCCTTAAGCAAAAATGCAGTGGAGATGGCAACATCTTCGCTGCATTTTTGCTTAAGGCTAAAAGCCAAAAGCTAGTATCTTTGCAAAATGGCACGTATTATTCCATTATCAGAAGGGTCATTTACCGTAGACGGGACCAAGAAATTCCTTCCCTTTAAGCTGGGAACAGATAGCATGCAGGATCGCCCGCATGGTTCATTACTGGTAGAAATACAGCCGTTCCTGGTAATCACTGACCGTGATTATATTTTATTCGATACAGGTCTGGGATTTCGCAATCCGGATGGCGTATTACAAATTCATCAGCATCTGATAGATCATGGCATTAATCCCATGGAGATTACCAAAGTGCTGATGAGTCATTTACATAAGGATCATTCCGGTGGTGTATCTTCAGAAGATCCCATTACCAGGGAGCGCACCCTTACTTTTCCCAGTGCTACCTACTATGTGAATAATGAGGAGATGTTGTATGCATTGGAGCATTCTGGTAAATCGTATCTCGCAGAAGACATTATATTATTACAGCAACGCGATAATGTGGTGTTTACTACCGGCGATGGCACTATAGATGATTATATACACTATGAGGTTACCGGGGGCCACTGTCCTTATCACCAGGTATTTTTGATAGATGACGGAGAAGATAAAGTGTTTTTTGGAGGAGATGTGGCGCCACAGATATCCCAGATGAAAAGTCGTTTTGCGGCCAAATATGATTATGATGGCAAGCGTAGTATGGAGCTCCGGCAGGAATTCCTGGAACGTGGTAAGCAGGAAGGCTGGACGTTTCTATTTTATCATGATACCAAAGAACCTTTTGCGAAGTTCTGATAACTTTAGCGGAGGGGCTTAACAGACAAAAGACCATCCGCTAAAATCCATTCGCCGATGACTTTCCGCGATAGTCTAAAAGCTAAAAGCTAACCGCTAAAAGCTATTCCATAGCTTCAGCGGATGGGCTTAACAGACAAAAGGCCATCCGCTCAAATCCATTCGCTAATGACCCTCCGCAATAGTCTAAAAGCTAAAAGCTAACCGCTAAAAGCTATTCCCATGTATACCTTGTTTGATACTCTGGCGCTCACCGGGCAGCATGAAATTAAGACATGGCAGCAGCAAGGCCAAAGTTGGGCTTCGTATAGTCATTATCGTGAACAGGCCACTCATGAGCTATACATACCGCATACGGTATTGAATCTGATTGTAGCAGGAGAGAAAAGAATGTATGATGGCAAACAGGTGCATGTACTGCATGCCGGCGATGCCTTGCTGATTCCGGCCGGGACGTTGCTTTGTTCTGAAATATTGCCTCCCCGGCAACAGTACAGCAGCATTAACCTGGTGATACCGGATGAGGTAATACTGGCAGAACTGACAAATAAAAGAAGGCGCCGGGAGGCTTATACCAAAGCGCTCACTACCTTACCGGCAGATCCGCAGTGGCATTACTTTACACAATCGTTATTACCCCATTTTTCAGCGGAGCATCCGGCTCCTGACCATTACGAAATTATTTCCCGGGCCTTATACCTGATCAATAAAAATGAATCGATAAGCGCTATGCTGGCCAAAGCGGTGAAATACCCGTTGCCGGAGGTGATGGAAAAGTTATGTACAGCGTTGCCGGAAGTGAGGCTGATGGAGGAAATGGCGGCTATGGGACATATGAGTACAGCTACTTTGAAACGTCGTTTCCGGGAAATATATCATTGCGCTCCTATGGGATGGATATGGGAAAAGCGGTTACAGATGGCGGGGTTTCTGTTACGGACCACGCAGCAGCCGATTCCTGAAATAGCCTATAGTACTGGTTTTGAGGATATCACTCACTTTTACCGGCAGTTCCGGCATAGCTTTAAGATAACGCCACTACAATGGCGCAATATGGAAAATGATCTTTTCAGCAAATAGTCCGATGGGCTAAAGCGCTACATTGCAGGAAAAAACAGTCATGCAAAATCTGACCAACTTTGGCGAAGCCTGGCTCCGGGCATGGAATTCACACGACCTGGAAGAAATTTTATCGCACTATGATGCGGACATCCTTTTTTATTCTCCTCTTATCAAAAAGATTAACAATGATCCTTCAGGTTGTATCAGGGGAAAGGAAAACTTACGTGCTTACTTCAGTAAGGGGTTGGCAGCTTATCCCAACTTACATTTTGAGTTGTATCATATCCTGGAAGGAGTCAATTCAGTGGTGCTTTATTATAAGAGCGTGAATGATATGCTTAGTGCGGAGCTGATGGTGTTAAATGAAAAGGGGCTGGTATGTGAAGTGAGGGCGCATTATAAGTAAGAATTACGAGGTATGAATTACGAATTACGGGCTTCCAATTCGTAGTTCGTAATTCTAAAATCTTCTCCTTGGGCCTCCGCCCTGCCCCATTCTGTTCATTCGTTGTCTGTTCACATGATTGATCATGATGGTCCGGAACTCTCTTTCCGTTTTGAAAACCATACCTGCTTTCCGGCCGGGCAATACCCGTTGAAACTCTGTATTGTAGCGGGATCGGATGTCCAGCATTCTTTTTTCGTAGGTGAGTTCCTTATCCATATTTCTGCGGGCAGCATCATCGGCGTTGTCGGAGGATAATTTTTCCTGGTCTCTTTTCTGATGACGTTCCGCAATAAGTTGTTCTACTTCGCGGGTATAGTTATTATATACAGGTAAGAATTTTTGTGCTTCTTCCGTGGTGAGATCGAGTTTTTTGGATAGGTATTCTATCTGAATAGCTCTTATTTTTTCAGCAGCATCTTCGGATGGGGGCTGTTGTGCGCTACTGACACCCATGGTGGACAGTAGCACTAACATTGCAATCCATATAAAGCTAAAACGTTTCATCATTTCTTTTCAGGTAACACTTCCTTTGATAAATCTGTTTGTTGCAGGTATTTTTCGATGGCTTCCAGCGGAACGGCTTCGTTTAGCTGGTTTTGCACCGGGGTTGATTCCACAGAAACGGAGGATGCAAAAATAGCATCATTATCAAAGGGATCGGTGTGGGTTTGCAGGTATTCAACGATATCTTGGTCGTTAAGGTCTTCCAGTTGTTTTTCTATTATTTTACCATGGGTATTATCCTCGGATATCATAAACAGGATGGCGCTGCTACCCATTAAAGCGGTTAAGCAGGCGGCTACTGTCCATTTTATCCAGGTACTGGCCTTGTTCCGGTGTACAACCCGCAGTGGGGTGGCTGGCAGCAGGTGATTGACCTGCAGGGATTCAAAATAGCCTTCGGGCACCGTAAAAGGGATCTGCCTTGGTATCGCAGCCAGGAAAGGAGAAAGGGATGCCAGTTCTGATGACACAGAGCTGGTCTCTTCGGCTTTGATGCGTTGCATGATGGACTGTGGCAGCCCATCAAAATAACCGGCAGGAATGGTTGGGTTTTGTTGAACAGCAGGCGTGCCGGAACGTAAGTTTTCCAGTTGAATTTGCAGCATGATAGCAGCAGGCAGTTGTTCAAAATAGCCTGCCGGCACCGTAAAAGGTGCTTCAGCGGGCCAGTTGACATCTGGTGCTATCTGCATTAATTCGTTCGCTATGTAGGTCTGCTTGTTCATATACTGTTTTTTAGACAGTGAAGGGATTTAATAGTTTAATGCCATTTTAATCTTTTGGTAAATTTCTTTAAAAATTGCTTAAAATAAATATTTGTAAAATTATATGTCAGCTCCTTTCCGTATGTATTCTTCGATCTTTTTTACGGCATGGTGATAAGAAGCTTTCAGGGCGCCTTCGGACGTTTCCAGCACTTTACTCATTTCTTCGTAAGGCATTTCGTCATAATAGCGCAGGTTAAATACAATCCTTTGTTTATCGGGTAAACTGAGTATGGCTCTCTGTAGCTTCCATTCCAGTTTATTCGGGTCAAACTGGGGATCTGCCCTGAGTTTATTGCTTAAACCGCTTTCGACTTCCGACAGGGAAATAGATGTTTTACGTTTTTGTTGTTCCAGGAAAGTCAGACTTTCATTGGTGGCTATTTTATATAGCCAGGTATATAATTGTGCATCCTCCCGGAAGTTTTCCAGGTTTTTCCACACTTTTATGAATACATTTTGCAGCACGTCATTGGCATCATCGTGATCCATTACCATTCTGCGAATGTGCCAGTAAAGCCTTTCCTGATACTTCTGGATGATCAGGGTGAACCCTTTCTCCTTTGTATCAGATACGCGGTATAATGCTAATAATGTTTTATCGTCCTGTGAAACGGCCATAGGTTAAATGGTTCTTAACAGGTTATATTTAGATGAATATAAATAAAAACCCACTCATGAGACCAATACTTTCACAGAAAGTTTAATATAGAAAAAAGATTAGCGAAGACAGTAGCGGGTATCCGCTTCCATCTTCGCTAATCTTTTAATCAAATATAAAATTGCGTTATGCTTTCTTTTTTCTCGCCATTGCTTTTTCAGCAGCTGCCACGATATGATCTGCGTCCAGGCCATATTTTTTCAGCAGATCCAGTGGTTTACCACTTTCGCCGAAAGTATCGTTGGTACCTACATATTCAATAGGAACGGGGATATGGCGGGAAGCTACCTGTGCAATGCTATCACCAAGACCACCGAGCACGTTATGCTCTTCAGCAGTTACCGCACAACCGGTTTTAGTGAGGGAGGCAATAACAGCTGCTTCGTCCAGTGGCTTAATAGTGTGGATGTTGATGATTTCAACGCTGTATCCTTTTTCTTCCAGCACTTTACCTGCTTCGACAGCGATCCACACCAGGTGGCCGCAGGCGAACAGGGTAATATCTGTTCCTTCGTGCAGGATCTGCGCTTTACCTACTTCAAATTTCTGGTCTTCTGCGGTGAAATTAGGCCATTTCGGACGGCCGAAACGAAGATATACCGGACCTTCATAATCAGCGATAGCGATAGTGGCTGCTTTGGTTTGGTTGAAATCGCAAGGTACGATTACAGTCATTCCAGGCAGCATTTTCATCATGCCGATATCTTCCAGGATCTGGTGAGTAGCGCCATCTTCACCCAGGGTAAGACCTGCGTGGGAAGCACATATTTTTACATTTTTATTGGAATAGGCTACTGACTGACGGATCTGGTCATATACCCTACCGGTAGAGAAGTTGGCAAAAGTGGTAGTATAAGGGATTTTGCCGCCAATGGTTAAACCAGCTGCAATACCTATCATATTGGCTTCAGCGATACCTACCTGTACAAAACGATCAGGAAATTCTTTAATAAATGCGTTCAGTTTCATGGAACCGAGCAAGTCGGCTGTCAGTGCAACTACATTAGGGTTTTTACGACCTACTTCCAATATACCTTCACCAAACCCGCCACGGGTTTCTTTTTCATTTAGTGGTTGAATATCTTTTACCATTATGGTCTTTTTAAAATTGAAGTATAAAAGTAAACATTAAAAAGTGATGATCCTAGTTACTCAGCACTTTATTACGAAGGCTTACTTCCCATTGCCAGGCAGTGCGCATACTGTCTTCTATACCTATTTCGGGTGACCAGTGGAGCTTTTCTTTGGCTTTGTTGTTATTGGCATAAATAGAGATGACATCGCCTTCTCTACGTGGGCCGGTAGTATAATTCAGTTTAATACCGGATATTTTCTCAAATGCCTTGATGGCTTCCAATACGGTTACGCCGTTGCCGGTACCCAGGTTGAAAATCTCGCAGTTGCTTTCGTTGCGGTGTTCAATCAGGTATTGCAATGCTTTCGTGTGTGCATTGGCGATATCCATTACATGAATATAGTCGCGTACGCAGGAACCATCGCGAGTATCGTAATCGGTACCAAAAACGGTCATTTTAGGGATTTTCCCAATGGCTGTCTGGGTGATTACAGGTACCAGGTTATCCGGTTTGCCCAGTGGCAGTTCGCCTATGAGTGCGGAAGGATGGGCACCTACCGGGTTGAAATACCGGAGCAGTATAGACTGGGTATCATTTACCCGGCTATAGTCTTCAATGATCTGTTCACCAATTTGCTTAGTGCGGGCGTATGGTGACTGTGCTTCACCGAGCGGTGTTGTTTCCACTACCGGTAAGTCTTTGGTATTACCATAAACAGAGCAGGAAGAAGAGAATACCAGGTTAGGTACGTTATACTCTTTTACACATTTGAGCACATTGATAAGAGAAGTCAGGTTATTCTGAAAATACATCAGGGGCTCTGTAACAGATTCTCCCACTGCTTTCAGTGCTGCAAAATGGATCACACCAACGATATCTCTGTTTTCATGAAATACTGCGTTGGTATCTTCCAGGTTACAAAGATCTACTTTGTAATTGCGTACCTTTTTCCCGGTAATTTTTTCAATACCGTCTAATAATTGGGTGCTGCTCCTGATGTTACTGTCTACAGACACTACATCAAATCCATTATTGATCAGATCTACAATAGTATGTGCGCCGATATAGCCACACCCACCCGTAACGAGAACCTTCATGATATTTCAGATTTACTTTATTAGTTATTTCAGAATATTTTTTTGTTTGAGTACTGTTTCGAGGTATGCCCCGTAGCCGCTTTTAAGCAAAGGTTTTGCCAGTTCTTTCAATTGGTCACCATTGATAAATCCTTTACGGAAGGCAATTTCTTCGATACAGGCAATTTTTATTCCTTGTCTTTGTTCTATCACCTGTACAAACTGTGAAGCCTGCATCAGCGAGTCAAAGGTACCGGTATCCAGCCACGCTGTACCGCGGGGTAAGATAGAAACTTTTAATTTTCCACGTTGTAAATATTCTTTGTTGACGTCTGTAATTTCGTATTCACCACGCGGGCTGGGTTCCAGGTTTTTAGCAATTTCGACTACGCTGTTGTCGTAGAAATAGAGGCCTGGTACGGCATAATTTGACTTTGGCTGTTCTGGTTTTTCTTCAATGGATAATACTTTCATATCATCTCCGAATTCCACCACGCCATATCTTTCGGGGTCTGATACCTGGTAGGCGTATACGATACCGCCATCTGGATTGGCATTGTGGGCCAGTTGGGTCCCGAGGCCGGCGCCATAGAAAATATTGTCTCCCAATACGAGTGCTACGCTATCCTTACCGATAAATTCTTCTCCTATCACAAATGCCTGGGCCAGTCCGTTGGGATTTGGCTGTTCTGCATAACTGAGATTCAGCCCAAGTTGTTGCCCGTTACCAAAAAGACGTTGAAAAGCGGGCAGGTCATGTGGTGTGGAAATGATCAGGATATCCTTTATTCCCGCCAGCATCAAAGTAGACAGCGGGTAATAGATCATTGGTTTATCATACACCGGCATTATTTGTTTGCTGATAGCATACGTAATGGGGTGCAACCGGGTGCCGGAACCGCCGGCCAGGATAATTCCTTTCATTTGCAAGATCAATTTTTGATGGTCACTAACTGGTAGCTTTCTAAATCAGTAGAAAACCGCACAAAAATAGCGGCTCTGTTTCAAATAGCATGTTTTTTTTATAAAAAAAAGCTCTCCGTAAAGACCGGAGAGCTTTTCAAATATTCTAATGATCATCTGTTAAATAAAGAAATTTACGATGAAATAGGTGAAAGCAGCCAGTAATCCACTGATGGGAATAGTTAAAACCCATGCCCATAGGAGGGAAACGGTTACTCCCCAACGAACAGCAGATAATCTTTTAGTAGCACCTACCCCCATGATAGCACCGGTAATAACGTGAGTGGTACTGGCAGGAATACCCAGGTGTTCTGTGAGGAACAGGGTAATAGCACCGGACGTTTCCGCGGCAACACCTTCCAATGGTGTTACTTTGGTGATACGTGTACCCATGGTTTTTACGATTTTCCAACCACCACTCATTGTACCGAGTGCGATACAGGTAAAGCAGGCCAGTGGCACCCAGTCTGGCATTTCCTTGATACTGCCGATATAACCGGCAGATACCATGGCAGCAGAGATGATACCCATTACTTTTTGTGCATCGTTACTACCGTGTCCAAGGCTCAATGCAGCGGAAGATGCCAGCTGCAGGCGTTTGAACCAGCTCTCTGCGCGGTAGGGATTTGCCTTACGGCAGATATTTACAATGATCAGGGTAATAATAAAAGCCACGACCATACCTATCAGCGGTGCCAGTACGATGAAATATACGGTAGGTAATACTTTATGAAAATTGATTACATCAATATTGCCATGGGAGGCAGTTACTGCTGCACCAATGAAACCACCGATCAGTGTATGGGAGGAGCTGGAAGGGATGCCCAGCCACCAGGTAAAGAGGTTCCAGGTAATTGCAGCCACCAGACCGCAAAGGATTACTTTCAGCGTAATGAACTGTTCAAATACGGAGCTGGCTACAGAATTGGCTACTTTGAACTCGCCGATGATATATTTGGCAATAAAAAAAGCCGCAAAGTTGAAAACTGCGGCCCAGAGTACTGCCTGAAATGGCGTCAGTACCTTGGTCGACACAATTGTGGCGATAGAATTGGCGGCATCATGGAAACCATTGATATAGTCAAAGATGAAGGCCAGTATGATAATTACTACTAATAAAGTCATGACTTAGGGAGAATTATGCGTTCAGAACTGTATTTCCCTTATCAGGAGTACTTGATAATAATGGTTTCTATTACATTGGCGCAGTCTTCGCACTTGTCTGTAGCGATTTCCAGGGCCTGGTAGATTTCACGCATTTTAATCAGTTCTGCCGCATTTTGTTCGGTGTCGAACAAATCGGCGATGGCCATGTCATAAATGTCATCAGCATGGTTTTCCAGGCTGTTGATCTTTACGCAGGCATCAGTAATGATGCGCATATTCTGCATATTGCGCAGTTCGGGGATAGCTTTAGCAAGTTCCAGTACACCCAGGTGGATTAATTCAGCGAGCTTACGGATGCTGTCGTTGATGTAATGTACTTTGTAGAGGTCCATTCTTTTGGCGGAACCATGGATGTAATCAGCTACATCATCCAGTGTGGCAGCCAGGTAGTGAATGTCTTCCCGGTCAAATGGGGTAATGAAGTTTTGTCCGAGTTCTACAAATATGCGGTGGGTGTAATCGTCATTTTTGTGCTCCAGGCGCTCTATCAGATGCACTTTATCTTTCCTCACGGCCAGATCAGTAGTGGCAACCAGCTCATTGAGCACAGTGGCCATTTCTACAAGATTGGAAGCTACGTCTTCAAACAAAGAATAAAATACCCGGTCTTTCGGCATGAATAGTTTAACAAAAGAATTGAAGCCTCCCATACGTTTGAGTTTATAATTTGCCGCAAAATTAGCTTTCTCGATCTATCCCTACCAGCAAAAAACGCGAATTAATAATTCCTTAACACTGGATTAATATAAAAGTAATATAGCGATTTTTCCTTTGCATAGAAAATTATACTCATAAACAGGCTGCCTACAACCTGTACATACCGCCTATAAATGTCAGACAAACGCCCATTAGATATTGCCGTCATCTCAGATGTACATCTGGGAATTTACGGGTGCCACGCCAAAGAACTGATCCAGTACCTGGATAGTATTGAGCCGCGGATACTGGTACTGAACGGGGATATTATCGATATCTGGCAATTTAGTAAACGTTATTTCCCAAAAGCGCATACCAAGGTAATCCGGAAAATCCTGAAGATGATTGGCAAAGGAACCGAGGTGTATTACCTGACCGGGAACCATGATGAGGCACTGCGTAAATACGCCGGCTTTGAACTGGGTAACTTTACKATCGACAACAAGCTCGTGCTGGAGGTAGATGGGAAAAGGCATTGGTTTTTTCATGGCGATGTATATGACGTGACCATGAAAAATTCCAAGTGGCTGGCGAAACTGGGAGGTAAAGGGTACGATCTGTTGATTATCCTGAATCGCCTGGTGAATAATGTACTGGAAAGCTTTGGCCGGGAAAAGATGTCTTTTTCCAAAAAAGTGAAGCAGGGCGTGAAAACGGCCGTTAAGTTTATTTCCGATTTTGAACAAACAGTTGCTGAAATCGCAGCGGATAAGGATTTTGATGTAGTATGCTGTGGGCATATCCACCAGCCGCTGATCAAAGAGATGCAGGTGGGCGATAAAACGGTGACTTACCTGAATTCAGGTGATTGGGTAGAAAGTCTTACATCTCTCGAATATATAAACCAGCAATGGACCCTGTACCAGCACCCTGTTACCAAATCCAAAATTGTACTGGCGGAAGATGAGGATGATGCTGCTAACGACTGGGACGCCACCCGTATCATTACTTTCCCCGGAAGCTGATGCCTGTGTGCGGCATGCTGCCGGATTGCTGCTGCCCCGATTACTTTTACCGTAGCATCGCTAAAGTCACTGCTTAGGTGTTGTTTTCAACAGTACCTAAGCAGCGGATATTTATTACATTTATATTTTTATTATATATTTATATTTAAATATTATTTTCACAAAATCATAACAAGCGCTTAATATTAAATTAAAAGTAGACTACTAAGTTTGCCAGAGAAATAATTAAGTGTGACGATAGTGTACATTTAAAAAAGCAGAAAAACAGCTAGATGAAAGTATTGAAGTTGCATCCTTTGATGACGATCTCCCTATTGCAAATGCAGATCCAGCGTTTGCTCTTTTGCAATGTGGCAGTGTATGTGCGTAACTCGCTGGCAAATGCTTTTGATACCCTGAAAGAAGCCGGCTTTGAAGAGGAGATCCTGATAGAGTTCCCGATAGATGAAACGCTGAGCTTGCGTGAATTTGAGGAAGAAGTGGAAGAACGGTTTAATTTTTCACTGGAATTGTGCAATAAGGACAACAAACCTTTTATGAACAAGAGCCAGCACTTATTCCAGATAGCCAGCCCTGCGGCTGATAAGAAGGAAGACCGCAACTATCAACTGGATATTTCCCTGGATATGCTGATGAATAATAACCGGCAGTCGCCCCAGCAGAATATGTGGTAACTGTTTCCTGTTTTTTATAATATTCCGGCAGATGTATTTCTCCGGGTCTGTTCTTTAACCCGTATCCGTTTTCTCCTTTTCGTATGTTTGTAGCCGTTAGCCCCTGATAAATAAAATCACCAATTAACATGCTGGTAATATTCTCTTAACAATGTGGTAATGTCATGCCAATACTTTTGTCAATGGAATTAAAGAAGTATTGAAAAATTAAAGAAGTAGCAAAGTATAGGAAACCTATTTTGTAACTGTATAATTAATACAGTTTTGTTAACTGTTCGCCCATATATTCACTGCTTACGGAAACATACTTATCATATTTCTTCACCATGTCATTTTCACAAATTTTGCAATAGTTGTATTTTATACAATAGATTCATAAACTGAACCCAATACCGCCCGGGTTTCTACCCGGACGGTTTTTATTAGTTACGGGATTATTTTCCCAGTTTAGCCATGTATTTTTCCGGTGCTTTTTCGAATACGCCTTTGCAGGTAACGGAACAGAAATGCAGGGTATCTCCTTTATACACCGCCCATTCTTTATAACTGGTATCATAAGGCATCTCACATACAGGGTCTGGTAATTTGCCATTGGCATCTGCTACCGGCTTCTCTGTTGTCGCGGCAGGCGTTGCCGGCATTGCATTGTTTTCAGCAGGTTTGTTTTGTTGGGCACAGGCAAACAGGAATAATGCGCTACCGATGAAGAATATATATTTCATACTATTTTTTTACGAAGGTATTGATAAAAAAAATTACGGATTTGTAAGAAGCACCTGCTTCTTACAAATCCGTAATACTATAAGGAACTGCGTTATTACCAGATAACTACACGGTCAGCTTCGGGTAAAACCATTTTATTGCCGGGAGCACAACCCCATGCTGCCTGGAATTCAGCCAGGTGAGGTAATGGTCCGTTGATGCGGAATCTTGCCGGTGAGTGTGGATCTGTCTGGATCTGATTACGGAGGGCTGCATCGGTAATGTTACCATGCCATACCTGTGCCCAGCCCAGGAAGAAACGTTGCTGCCAGGTAAATCCATCGATAGGTTTAGGTTCGCCCTTGCCTGCAAAAGATTTCACCAGTGCATGATAAGCCAGGGTTAAGCCACCCAGATCGGCTACGTTTTCACCAATGGTCAAAGCGCCATTTATTTTGAAACCAGGTAAAGCTTCCAGTGTGCTGAAGTAATCAATGTAACGTTTGGTGAGCTTATCAAAGTTTTTACGATCAGCTTCTGTCCACCAGTTTTTAAGGTTACCTTCTGCATCGAACTGAGAACCCTGATCATCGAAACCATGGGTAAACTCGTGACCTATTACAGCAATGATACCGCCGTAGTTGATCGCATCGTCTGCATTAGGATTGTAGAAAGGAGGCTGGAGGATACCTGCAGGGAATACCACTTCGTTGTTTAAAGGATTGTAATAGGCATTTACCGTTTGAGGAGTCATACCCCATTCGCTTTTGTCTACTGGTTTACCTATTTTTTTAATATTTTCATTGTGCTCATACAGACTTGCTGCTACTACGTTTTCCAGCAGTTTTCCTTTTTCAATATTGATAGAAGAGTAATCTTTCCATTTGTCAGGATACCCGATCTTATAAGTAAAGGAAGATAATTTTTTGTGTGCCATCAGTTTGGTAGAATCACCCATCCAGGTGAGTTTGTCGATTCTTTCACCATATACTTTGCGCACATTTTCGATCATTTCAGATACTTTCTGTTTGCTGCTTTCCGGGAAGTATTTCTTGGCAAACAGTTTACCCAATGGCATTCCCATTTTACCATCTGTAGAACGGATAGCGCGTTCGGCACGGGTTTTCTGTGCTTTCTTACCTGTCATGACTGTACCAAAGAAATGGAAATTTTCTGTGTCAAAAGACGCAGGCAAATAACCAGCAAATTGGGTGAGCAACTGCCATTTGGTGTATGTTTTGAGTGTTTCTATCGGGATGGTCTTCAGCAGGCCTCCCGCTTTGGTCAGATATTCTTTGTTCTGGAGTACAATTGTATCTGTTTTAATATCCTGTTTGGCAGCGAAGTTATCCCAATCAAAATCGGGAGCCAGTTTTTTCAGGTCAGCGTAAGTGGATCTGTTGTAGGTTTTAACCGGATCGCGGAGTTCTACATTGGTGAGCTGAATGTTGGCCAGTTTGGTTTCAAATTCGAGCACTGTTTTACCAGGATTAGCTTCCGTGAAGCCAGCCAGCTTAAACATTTTGTCTACGTGCGACAAAAATTCGTTGCGTACATTTTTGGTAGCAGAATCCTGTCTTTCGTAATAGCTTTTTTCACCCAGGCTTAAACCAGCTTGTCCCTCGTACAGTACATTCATTTTACTGTCTTTCGCATCTGCATCTGCACCGAATCCGGTAAAGGTGGATACACCGATTTTTTGCAGTTCGCCGGTTACACTGGCCCAGTCTGCCAGTGATTTGATGCCATTAATTTTATCCAGGTAAGGCTGGAGGGGGGTGATGCCGCGTTGCTCAATGGTAGCGGTATCAAGAAAAGAAGAGTAATAATCTGCGATTTGTTGTTCTTCTGTACCTTTTTTCAGGTCTGTTTTGCTGGTGATGTCAGCAATAATTCCTTTGAGGCGTACTTCCTTGTTTTCTTTATCGAGGATATTGAATGCTCCCCAGCGACTTTCGGTAGATGGTATAGGATTATTCTTTTTCCAGTTTCCATTTACGTAATTATCAAAATCATCGCAGGCTTTGGCGGTGGTGTCGATATCGGCCAGGTTAAATGCCGGCACCTTCGCGGAGTCTGCTGTTTCTCCCTGGTGCGAGGAGCTGTTGGAATTGCAGGCTGCAAAAGTAACCATGGCAGCCAGCAACGGTAGTTTTACCGCATTGGTTTTGTTCATATATAAAACAGGTTTAGTATTTAAAGTTATGGAAAAGGGGTCATGTTGCGGCAAAGGTTTTTTATGAACGGCAATCTCCGCCGTGGTGGTGCAATGGATCAATTCCGATAATCTCTAAATAATTAGGTAGGTTTGTGTTACGTAAATTAAGATATAGATGGATTTCAGGTTTAAATTGTACAGAATCACAACAGCACTAGCATTGATGATATCTGGGTTTTCTGCATTTACGGGTCTTTCCATAATGCTGTACCAGGGGATTAATACTCCCTCTTTACTGGGGTTGTTGCTGTGGGGAGCCTGTTTCATTCATAGCGTTTTATCCTTATATCTGCAGCGCAGTCTGTTGATACCAGAGTTGCCCCTGAAAGAAAATACACCAGGCGGTATCCGTATCATGGGGGTGATAGAATTGTTCTTTTCCTCTTTAATAGTAGTGGCGGGACTGGCATTGATCAGTTTACCAGACAATATTATCAAGGACCTGAAGGCGATGTTACCATCTCCGGAGGAACAAAAGGCCATTACACGTCAAAGTGTACAGGTTTTAGGGGGAATTTGCCTTTTTATGGGTATTACCCTATTGTTGAACGCGATTTTGTCTTTCCGCTACCTGCGTCAATGGCAGGAAAAGCAACAGCATATCGACATCGCAGAAGAGGAGCCAGAAGCAGAATAAAAAATATCGGGTTATGGAAAAGCGGGAAATAGCCAACAGAGACGACATACAATCATTGATAGACAGTTTTTATGAGAAAGTGAAAGCCGATGAACTGATCGGTTTTATTTTTAACGATGTGGCAAAAGTTGACTGGCCGCATCATCTGCCCATTATGTATGATTTCTGGGAAAGCCTGTTGCTGGATGGCAGCAACTATGGCCGTAACGCCATGGAACCTCATTTTAAACTGAATAAGCTGGTGCCCCTGCAGCCAGAATATTTTGACCGCTGGCTGGAGTTGTTTGAAGCTGCTGTAACCACCCTTTTTACTGGAGAAAAGGCTACCCTGGCCATTACCCGTGCCAGGTCCATCAAGGAAATTATGGCGTTTAAAATGAACCAGATCAATCATCCGGGCACCGACAAAAATATCCCGCTCGTTAACCCGGGCAATCACCAATAAAACAATAAGTGTAGTATGCAACCATTAGCGGAGCGGTTAAGACCGGTAACGTTGGATGAACTGGTGGGGCAGGAACATCTTACCGGCAAGGACAGTATTTTAAGAAAAGCGATCGCGCAAGGTATGATCCCTTCGATGATTTTGTGGGGTCCTCCGGGTGTTGGTAAAACTACGATTGCCAATATCATTGCGCATACACTACAGGTACCTTTTTACACCCTCAGCGCCATTTCGGCTGGTGTAAAGGAAGTGAGGGAGGTGATTGAGATGGCAAGAAGACAGCAGCATGCCGTGTTGTTTATTGATGAAATTCACCGTTTTAATAAGTCCCAACAGGATGCCCTGTTAGGTGCCGTAGAAAAAGGTATCATCACCCTCATTGGTGCTACCACCGAAAACCCTTCCTTCGAAGTAAATGCAGCGGTATTATCACGCAGCCAGGTATATGTACTCAAGCCACTGGGCAATGATCAGTTAATGACATTGTTGCAACAGGCGATGGAGCGCGATGAATGGTTACGCAGCAAAAGCATTGAATTAAAAGAAACCACTGCCCTGTTTAATATTTCAGGGGGAGATGCCCGTAAACTGCTTAATTTGTTTGAACTGGTAGTGACCACTCTCCAGGAAGATCCGATCGTTATTACAGATAAGAAAGTGATGGATATTGCGCAGCAACGGGTAGCCATTTACGATAAAAGCGGGGAACAACATTATGATATCATTTCCGCTTTTATTAAATCTATTCGTGGCAGTGATCCGAATGCAGCATTATACTATCTCGCCAGAATGATTGATGGCGGAGAAGATGTAAAATTCATTGCACGCCGGTTAGTAATCCTGGCATCAGAAGATATCGGCAATGCCAATCCCAATGCGCAGTTGCTGGCTACCAGCTGTTTTCAGGCTGTCAACCTGATAGGTTACCCGGAATCAAGAATTATCCTCTCGCAATGCGTTACTTATCTCGCGGCTTCTGCTAAAAGCAATGCCGCTGTTACGGCCATCAGCGCAGCACAATCGATCGTAGCCAAAACCGGTGATCTGCCTGTACCAATGCATATCAGAAACGCCCCTACGAAAATGATGAAGCAGATGGGATATGGAGATGGATACGCCTACGCACACAGTTACGAGAATAATTTTGTAGTGCAGGAGTTTCTGCCGGATGCAATTAAAGGAACGAAGTTCTATGAACCAGGGAATAACCCAAGGGAAGAAGAACTGAGGAAGTATCTGAAGAATTTGTGGAAGGAGAAGTATAATTATTAGAGAATTACGAATTAGAAATTACGAATTACGGATTTGTGGGTAGATGTAAACGCCGATGTTGTCAAATACCATCTACCCACAAATCCGTAATTCGTAATTCATTCTTTTACTCCCGCTCCTTATCTAAAATTTCAAATGTTTGTTCTACCCTTTCCCCATTCTCATCTACTAACGTAATCGTATGTTTCCCAGCTGCAGGGTGTAATGCCATCTGATGAAATTCAGCAGTGGTACCAATAAAGTTGTTGTCCAGGTGCCAGAATATTTTAGCGGAGCTGTTGCGGTGTGTGGCCGTAAAGATCGTTTGACCGGGCTTTCCATCAATTTCTACGGGTACAAATATTCTCGCGCCGGGTCGTGGATAAATCAGCTCCATTGGAGCCTTGTCCTGCCCGAGTGATGCCAGGCACTCCGGTTTGTATGGAGGTAGCTGTTGATAATAATTTTTACTGCGATAATAATATTCCTGAGAAGGTGGTAATACAAACCAGGATTTATGCTGCATAAATTGAGGCGACTCACAGCTTTCTGTAACGCGCCACTGGCCGGTTCTGTCGAGGTGGATTAACTGGTGATACGGACAGATACCTGCCCGCATACCTGCTGCCGGGACATATATAGAATCTCTTTCTTCGCATAATTCACTGGCACGGAAGCTGCTTTTACGGCAGACTTCTATCTTTTTCATTTGGGCATAAGGGGTGTTGAACCATCCGCTGGTATGCAATAAGCGGAATACATCAAACAATATGGGTGCTGCGGTAGACACGCCAATCAGTCCGGGGCGCCCTTCCCCATCGGCATTACCCACCCATACACCTACCACATATTGCGGTGTAACGCCAATAGCCCATCCGTCACGAAAACCAAAGCTGGTACCTGTTTTCCAGGCAACACGCTGTGAGGAGGAGAATTGCTGCCATAGTAATTCTTCCCCTGGCCGCATCACTTCTGTCATCGCCTGAAAGGCATACCAGATAGATCCTGCATCCAACAGCCCGTCTTTGCTCAGTCCATATTTCGAAGGACGTTGAATATTCTGCCGGTAGTTAGGTGGATGAATATCATCCATATCGTATTTTCCTTTGTATTGGTCCATGTGCAGCAACGTGCGGGCCATGCTGGCATACATACCACACATTTCCCACAGCGTAGTTTCTCCTCCACCCAGGATCAATGACAGGCCGTAATGGTCTGCCGGTTTATTGAGTGTAGTAATTCCCATTTTCTGTAATAAGGAATGGAACCGTTCGTAGCGGTACTGTTGCAACATGCGCACAGCAGGTATATTCAATGACCTTGCCAGTGCACGGGATGCCGGCACTGCCCCATCGTAACCCAGATCAAAATTTTGCGGGGAGTACCCGGCAATTTGTGTGGGGATATCAGGAATCAGGGTATTAGGCAGTATCAGACCATCATTCAACATGGCGGCATACAGCACCGGTTTCAGGGTGCTGCCGGGACTCCTTCTTGCCTGTACAATATCTACGTGGCTTTCCAGCTCCGGGTCAGAAGGATTATAGATGTTACCAACATAAGCGAGGGTGTTACCGGTTTCTACATCCAGCACCAGTACGGCGGCATTGTTAATGCCATTGGCTTTGTAAGCGTTATGATATCGTTCTGCAATGGCAGTGGCGTTGTGTTGCAGGTCAGCCACCACTGTGCTTTGAATGCGGGTGGGGGCATCGGATTTTTGTTGCAGGTGCTCTTTACGGAAAAGGTCCAGTAAATGCGGCGCTTCCTGGGGCAGCGGCAAAGGCTGATCCGGTAAGGGTTCCAGTTTGGCCAGCTGGCAGGTAATGCTATCGATGGTATGCTGATGATACAATTTCGTCAGCAGTTGATTACGTTTATTCAACAACGTTACCCTGTTACGGCCCGGGTGCACGAGCGCAGGACTATTTGGAAGAACGGCCAGGGCAGCCATTTCTCCCCATGATAACAAATCTGCTTTACGACCATAATAACGCCAGGCTGCTGCCTCCAATCCTACTACGTTGCCGCCGAAAGGCGCATTGGCAGCATATAAAGCAATGATCTTCTTTTTGGATGCAGCAAACTCCAGCCGGGTGGCCAATACCCCTTCCACCAATTTTTGCCAGATGTTGCGGGGTTGATTGCGCGACAGGCGTATCACCTGCATGGTTAATGTACTGCCGCCACTCACTACTTTTTTGCCCCGTATATTTTGGTTAACAGCCCTGGCTATCGCAATAGGATCCAGGCCCCAGTGATAATAAAAACGCTTGTCTTCATAAGCAACAATACATTGCTCAAATTTTTGCGGTACATGTGCGTTGTAGGGAAAGCGCCACTGCCCATCCGGTGCTATACTGGCATTGAGCAAATCACCGTTGCTGTCTTCCAGCACATAGGAAGTGGCAGCCGTAAAAAGCTGTTTGGGTAAACAACAATAATATGCGATGAGGAGAATGCCTGCTGCTGTCAGCCACCATTTCTTTTTAAGGCACCATTGTTTGAGTGTATATAGCTTCATCGGGGAATCCGGGTAATAATTTTGTGTGTTCAAAGATAGGGTTAACTTTATAAGTGATACCCATCGGCAAAAAAGTTATTTGTCCCCATCGGAAAGGTTCAATCGTTGTAAGGATGAATCAACAAAATTTATCATCATGAAAGAGTTCATATTAATTTTCAGAAACAGCAAGGATTCCCACGACAATCCATCACCAGAACAACTACAGGAAAGGATGAACTGGTTGGGAAGCATTGCTGCCCAGAATAAGCTGGCTGACAAAGGAAACCGTTTATCTGCCAGCAGTGCTAAAACTGTGAAACCCAATGATGTGGTAACAGATGGCCCTTACACGGAAATCAAGGAATTTATCAGTGGGTACATGATTGTAAAGGCTGGGTCTATTGAAGAAGCAGTTGAATTAGCCAAAGGTAACCCGGTGTTAAAAATGGGCGGAAATGTGGAAGTACGGGCCATATTAGCACCAGGAGAAAAAAGTTAAGCGGATGGCAGAAAAGGCCGCCACATACCAGGAGCTTTTGCCTCACTTATTCAGATTGGAGTATACCAAGATGACGGCTGTATTATGCCGTCATTTTGGCCTGAAACATATCGAGATCGCTGAAGATATCGCCAGCGAAACATTTTTAAAAGCTATGGAAGCATGGGGGATACATGGTATTCCTGAAAACCCAACTGCCTGGCTTTATACGGTCGCAAAAAACAAAACCAAAGATTATCTCAAGCGGATCACTATTTTTGAAACACATATCAAAGGCGCCATTACAACAGCGGATATTGAGGCGGAACCCGATTTTGAATTTACCCCGCAAACCATTACGGATAGTCAGCTGGCAATGATTTTTGCGGTGTGCAATCCCAGCAATTCAAAAGAAGCGCAGATCTGTTTAGCCCTTCAGATTCTTTGCGGTTTTAGTGTTGAAGAAATAGCAGATGCGTTTCTCACTAAAAAAGAAACGATCAAGAAAAGGTTGCTGAGAGCAAGGGCGAATCTCCGCGATGATAATTTTCAGATAAAGGTATTGGAACCTACTACGATGGCGTCAAGACTGGATACTGTTTTGAGAACTTTATACCTGTTGTTTAATGAAGGATATTTTTCTACTTCCAGTAATCACTCCATCCGCAAAGACCTTTGTTCAGAAGCGATGCGGCTTACACTTATTTTAACAGAAAGCACATTGGTCAATACTACAGAAGCCAATGCACTACTGGCTTTGATGTGTTTTCAAAGTTCCCGTCTTGATGCAAGGGAGAATGATTCGGGAGAAGCTATTTTGTATGAGCAGCAGGATAAAAGTTTGTGGAGTAAAGAATTGATTGAGAAAGGAAATTATTACCTGGTCAATGCCTGCACCGGGAATGATATTTCAAAATACCATCTGGAGGCAGGCATTGCTTATTGGCATACTACTCCCACAGATGAACATAAATGGGAGCATATCTTACAACTATATAATCAACTTGTCCTGATAGAATACTCTCCTATGACCGCGCTGAACAGGACATTTGCTTTTGCAAAAGTTTATGGGAGCAATCAGGGGATAAAAGAGGCGGAAAAGCTGCAGCTGATGGAACATGATTATTACTATGCGCTACTGGCTTACCTATGGGCCGACACAGATACTGATAAAGCCATCAGCTATTACCATAAAGCAATCACACTCAGCAGATCTGTTACCACACAAAAAACGCTTAGAAAAGCCATTGAGGAACTCCAGGGGACGAAGCTTCCGGATGAGGATGAATGATGGGGAAATCGATATACCCGGTATCGCCTCCTTCATAAAAGATATTGACATCGGCTTCGGTTAATGGTGTATTGTGACGGAATCTTTCGACCAGGTCTGGATTCCCTATAAAAGGTTTACCGTAGGCGACAAGATCGGCCAGATCTGCTTGTAACAAGGCTTCACCGGAATCGGCTGTTTGTCCGCCTGCCACTATCAACAGATTATGGAAGCGTTGGCGTACCTCCCGGATATAAGCAGTAGATATACTTGGTAATCCATTCAGCGGTTGGCTGGACAAGTGGATGTATAATATTCCTAATTGCTGTAAGGCATCGGTGATATACTGATGTGTGGCAGCTTCTTCTACATAGGCAGGTAAATCATTGAGGACAGCGAAAGGAGATAACCTGATGCCGGTACGTTCCTTGCCGATAGCGGCTGTGACACCTTCCATGATTTCCAGCAGAAATCGGCTGCGGTTGACGATGCTACCACCGTATTCATCTGTTCTCAGGTTGGTGAGGGGATGCAGGAACTGTTCCGGAAGAAAGCCATGTGCGCCATGTATTTCCACTCCATCAAAACCGATAGCTATGGCGGCAATAGCGGCCTGGATATGTGCGTCTACCATCGCTTTTACGCCGGAAGTACTTAATACTTCCGGTTCCGGCATCGGATGATGCTCATTTCCGGGGGTGCGGATGCTTTCTTCTGCTTTCAGGGAAGAAGCACCTACCAGTGGTACGCCGCCTTCCTGGTTGAGCGGATGTCCTATCCGGCCGGTGTGTACCAGTTGCACAAATATTTTTCCGCCCCTGGCGTGTACTTCGTCTACTACTTTTTTCCATGCAGCTTTTTGCGCTGCATTATAAATGCCTGGTGCATTCAGATAGCCGAGACCGTTAGCCGCAACGGCACTGTTTTCAGCAATGATTAAACCAGCGCCTGCTCTTTGTCCGTAATATAGTGGTGCTGAAGGGCTGGGAATACCCTGGTCAGAGCGGCGTCTGCTCATAGGAGCCATCACTACCCGATTTTTAAAGGTGAATAAAGGGGTAACAAGCGGCGACAACAATTTTTCTCTCGTATTCATGATCTATTGTGATTTTCTGATGACAAAATTACATAGGGGAGTCACGACAGAACAGTGATAAAGAGAGGTTTCTTTTGTAATTTCACAGGTTACAGGGCATAAGGTGGGGTACCAGTTTTGTGCACCACATGATGGATGCAGTCCATATATCATCTTATAAAGGCAATCAGTTATGGAGCGTAAAGAGTTGCACCGCCCGTTTGAGGTACATGTATCAGATATGGAATGCTGGAAAGAGCGTCCGCTGATTTATCATTTCTTCGAGATTGTACAAATCCTGGAGGGGAGCGGTGTGCGCACGACTAACCTGAATGACTTTCCCTACGAAAAGGGAAGCATCTTTCTCTTTACACCGCTGGATTGCCGCGGATTTAATGCCACTACTCCTACGCGCTTCTGCTCTATCCGGTTCTCGGAGGTTTTCCTGGGACAGTATAAAAATGCACCTGACCGGGCACGGATTGTTCAGTGGCTCAAGCAACTGGAACATATCTTTTCTCACCATAACCGTTTTCAGCGGTTGTTGGTAAAAGATGCAGGTGATTGTCAGATGATTAGCTCGCTGATTAATAATGTGGTGCAGGAGTATCAGCAGAAGCAGGCTTATCATGAAGAGAACCTGCAGCATTTTGTGACGCTGTTACTGAATATCCTGGCCCGCAACGCATCCGATAATACAAATGCGGGTATCACCGCTACCGGTCAGGAAACAGAGCCACTGATTAACCGGATGCTGTTGCATATCAGGCAACATATCAGCGATGCGGAAAAATTAAGAGTGGATTATCTGGCTGCTCACTTCAATCTCTCTGCAAATTATGTAGGTGAGTATTTCCGGAAACTTACGGGCGAAAGTTTACAGCATTATATTACACAGTATAAAATAAATATGGTGCAGCAGCGCCTGGCTTTCAGCACGCTGACCGTTAGCCAGATTGCGGGAGAGCTGGGCTTTACCGATGAAAGCCATTTAGGACGACAGTTCAGGAAACACAGCGGGGTGAGTCCGCTGGAATACCGGAAAAATGCCCGTCCGGTAGGAAATCAGCAATAACTGCTGCCCAATTGTATACTCCGCTTACTAATAGGTCGATAATGAAAGCACCGTGATGTTTCTTCTTCTTTTTTTAAATTTTTTTAAGATATATTTTGTACCAATTGGTAAAATATATATCTTTATACCAGAAAATTACTCCAGATGATATACAAACCAAGCTACCCGCAATAACTGCATCACATATCCGCTAACACTTTTTTTTAATTACTATTGTACCAAATAGTACAAAATTAAACACACATGAAAACACTCACTACTACCAGCGTTTTATACAAAACAGTTACAGTTAACAACCTCGACATTTTTTACCGGGAAGCAGGGCCCGCAGATGCACCGGTGATATTGCTTTTACACGGCTTCCCTTCTACCTCTCATATGTACCGGGACCTTATCCATGACCTGGCGGACAGGTACCACGTGATAGCTCCAGATTATCCTGGATTTGGCCAGAGCAGTATCCCTGCATTAACAGCATTCGACTATACTTTCGATAACCTCGCAGTGGTGATGGAACAGTTTATTGACACCCTTGGCTTAACAAAATTCACCTGGTATTTGCAGGATTATGGCGGCCCTATTGGTTTCCGCATTATCACTAAAAGACCTGAGCTGGTAGAAGCCCTGGTGATACAAAATGCGAATGTGTATGATGAAGGATTAGGCCCCGATGTACAGATCATAGGAACATTGCAACATGATGAAAAAGCTTTGCTGGCAGCGATCGCAGATAAATTAACGCTGTCAAGGATTAAGGAAGAACATGTGTTTGGCGCTGCTGACCCGGAACGTGTGAGCCCGGACGGCTATGAGCTGGCGCATTTTTATATGGCCAGACCTGGTGTAGAAGAAATACAGATCGCGCTGTTCCTGAACTATGGTACCAATTTCCCAAAATACCCGGAATGGCAGCAGTACCTGCGCACACAGCAACCACCTGTACTGGTAGTGTGGGGTAAAAATGACAAGATCTTCACCTGGCCCGGTGCAGAAGCATATAAAAGAGATGTTGAAAATGCAGAAGTCCATCTGCTGGATGGTGGCCATTTTGTACTGGAAGAATATCATGAAGAAGTAGCTGCATTGATACATGATTTTTTAAGAAAATTATAATCACCTAAAATATTGAGATATGTCTGACACTAAAATTGCCATTAACGGCTTTGGACGAATTGGAAGATTGTTTTTTCGTGAAATGTACAACGAGGAAGGCATTGAAATAGTGGCGATCAACGATTTAACAAGTCCTGCTGTATTAGCACACCTGCTGAAATATGATACTGCCCAGGGCAGATTTGAGGCAACAGTCACCGCAACTGCAGATGCGATACAGGTAAACGGAAAAGAAATAAAGATTTATGCAAAAAGAAATCCCGCTGAAATACCCTGGGGACAACATGCAGTAGATGTAGTACTGGAAAGTACCGGTTTTTTTACAGACAAAAATATGGCCGCCGCCCATCTCGAAGCAGGCGCCAAAAAAGTAGTCATCTCCGCACCTGCTACAGGTGATATGAAAACCATTGTGTATAATGTTAACCACGCTACTCTCGATGGTACGGAAACTATTATCAGCTGTGCTTCCTGTACCACCAACTGCCTGGCTCCCATGGCACAGGTGCTGGAGGATACATTTGGTATCGTAAATGGATTGATGACTACCATACACGCCTATACGAATGACCAGAATATTCAGGATGCCCCTCATGCTAAAGGAGATCTGAGACGCGCCAGAGCAGCGGCACAAAGTATTATTCCTACCAGCACCGGCGCGGCGAAGGCAATCGGTTTGGTATTGCCCGCCCTAAAAGGCAAACTGGATGGTACTTCACAACGGGTACCGGTGATAGCCGGATCACTCACTGAACTAACCGTTACCCTTAACAAAAAGGTAACGGTGGATGAAGTGAATGCCGCCATGAAAGCCGCCGCCAACGAGAGCTTCGGATATAACACCGATGAGATAGTGAGCAGTGATGTGATTGGTATTAATTATGGTTCTCTCTTTGATGCTACACAAACAAAAGTATTATCTGCCGGAGAACAACAGATTGTGAGGGTAGTGAGCTGGTATGATAATGAGATGAGTTATGTATCGCAGTTAGCAAGGACCGTAAGGTATATTGGGGAAGCTTTTAGCCGTTAGCTTTTAGCTTTTAGCAAAAATGCAGCGGAGAACATACTATGTTCCTCGCTGCATTTTTGCTAAAAGCCAATGGCTAAAAGCTAATGGCTACTTCACTACTTCCACCCATTTGCCTGGTTGGAAAGCATGAATGGTATTATCATACATCGCTTCGCAGGAGGTAGCCGGTAAATAGTACCTGCCCAGGTAAGCGGCGTTCAGCAATACATTATAAGTACGCCGTTTATTTTCTTCAATGTTGAAATAAGTATATACTCTGTCATCACGGATATCCATATACGTAGATGGGGAAGAATGGAAAGCGCTATCATTATCCATTAAACGGGTATTGAGGATTTCCCATCCGGACGGGAAGATTTGTGATAATGCCATTTGTTCGTAGTAACCGCGTTTACCCGGGTTATTGATGGTCACCGTAGCCATGAAGTCACTACCCTGTCTGAGGGTCGCCGGGTCAATTGGTTTGCCATCGCGGGTACTGTAGCTTACCTGCATACCCAATACATCCGGGTTGTTGCTGGCAACCGGTTCCTGACCGGCATCCGGTTGTCCCTGGAGAATGAGTCTTACATACAGTAAGTTCTGTCCGTTATTCTGGATGCTGATATTGCCCGTATTACCGTTGAAGGTAATTGGTATCTGCGTAACGAAAGATTGGCCATTTACGGTGCCTTTAACGCCGTTTAACGTATAGGCAAAGCTTATTTTGCTGCCACCTTTGTTTTCTCCACAGTATTTGGCAATGGCAATGAGGGAATAGGCAGTGGTTTGTGTGCTGTACCACTGGTCGTTTTGAGACAACTGCGCTGCAATTTGTTTTACCATTTCACCGGCACGGTTGCGTTGGCCGAGGATGGTAATCGTTTCCAGTATCATCGCCTTATCGCGCAGATCGGAACCAAAGGTACCTCCTAATTGTGTGTATGGTTTTACATCAGTAGGCAGATTCTGTACCAGCGAATTTGCCACTTCCGGTTGTCCGGACAGCTTATAAGCCGCTGCCAGTCTCCATTTGGCAGGAGCAGATAAATACTTGAATTCCTTTAAGCGGTTCATCGCACCTAACTCCGGCGACTTAGCCAGTGCCAGCAGGTACAAACGATAAGCCTGTGTAAGGTCGCCGCCGTAGAAGTTCAACGTACTTGGTGCCCAGGTACCGGCTTTATTGCGCTGGTATTTTTTCCACTGATCCAACAGTCCCGGAGGCAGTGTATAACCCTTAGCCTGCGCCTCTATGAGGAAATGGCCGCCGTAGTTGGTACCCCACTCATCAGAGTTACCTTCTCCCGGCCAGTAGCTGAAACCACCATCGGAAGTCTGGAAACTCTTCAGGCGATTGATACCAGCTTTTACATTACGGTCTATTTCTGCCAGCTGACCTTCTTTTACATCCATCAGCTGATTCAATACCAACTGTGGGAATACGCCTGAAGTAGTTTGTTCAATACAGCCATGCGGATATTCTATGAGGTAGCGTAAACGCTTGCCCAGGTTGAGCGATGGAATAGTGGATACTTCCAGTACACCGCTGTTGGTACCTGCCATGCCAACGGGGCTGAAGGCCGACTCCCAGCTTCTGTTACCCTCCAGCGTATTTTCAATGATATTGGTAATCACCGGATTGGGATTACGTACATTCAGTTCTATATTTTCTTCTGCTCTTTCTGCACCACTGCTGGCCACTACTTTTATTTTAGCAACGCCTGTTTGTGGTCTTACTTTTACATCAAAGTAAACCAGCTGTTCTCCCGGCTGGGTGAAGGTGACTGTTTTTGTACGCTCACCCACTATTTCCAGCAATGGACTGGTGCTGATGGTAACACTGGCACTACGGATATTGGGTTCCAGGCCAAATACGGTGACAGGCACCTGTATGGTTTCTGATGGTCCCAGTACACGTGGTGCTGTGGTGAGCAACATCAATGGTTTTTTGACTGCTACTGCTTTTTCCGCAAAGCCATAGGCGCCGTCCTGACCGGCTACTACCATTGCTTTTACAGAGCCGATATATGGAGGCAGTTTGAATTTATGTGTTTGTTTTTGTCCTGTTTTCAGGTAGAAAGGACCCATATATTTCACCACCGGTTTGAAACGGTTGGCTTTGGCGCTACCGGCATTTTTATCCAGCCCTTCATCACCACCAATGCTCAGGATACGATCCATATCTGCGCCCCAGGCGCCTATTACAAAGTCGTAGAGATCCCAGGTTTTTACGCCCAGTGCTTCTCTGGCATAGAAGGCGCTATGTGGATCCGGTGTTTTAAAGCGGGTAAGATCCAGCAAGCCTTCATCTACAATCGCGATGGTGTACGTCATCGGTTTACCATTGCTTTCGCTCACGGATATACTGGCTTCTGTTTCAGGCTTCAGCTTATCCGACATGGTGATCACCGGTTTCAGAATGGTACCGGGATCTTCTACTGAGATCGGAATGGTACCATACATACGGATGGGCAGATCGTTCAATGTTTGCGCATGTTTTTGCAGCAAACTAACGTTCACGTATATATTAGGCGTCATGTTTTTTTCCGCCTTGAATTTGAAAGTCGTTTGCCCCTGTTTGGTAGTGATCCAGTAGGTCTTTAATACTTTGCTGCCGGATTCAATACTTACCAGTCCACGTCCACCTTCACTGCTGGGGATCGTCAGGGTAATATCATCACCGGTTTTATATTGTTGTTTGTCGGAAGTGAACACCAGCATTGAGGCCTCCGCAGGGTTATCTTTCTGCATTCTTTCTGCCCAGCCCGGCCAATCGATATACACCGATTTACCGGCGGTATGTCCGCTTTGCAGGTCTTTCACCCTTACCAGGTACCTGCCCCAGTCTGGTGAATTTACCTGGAGATTCCACTTACCCCTGCCATCCTGCAGGGTAACAGTTTCTTTGCTCAGCAGTTGATTGTAGCTGTCCTGTGTGAAGTTGGAGTAGTCATCTTCTTCCCCTTCATCCCACCACCATCTCCATTTTATTTTGTATACTTCTACCTGTACTTCACGACTGCCTTTGGTGAGATTACCGTTGCCATCCACATCTACCAGGTCAATGGTATGAGGTCTGTCTGTGAGCAACATACCGGTGGTACGGTCACCGGCAGGCATACGTAAACCAGCGTAGGAAGTAAAGGGATTATAAGGCATGGAGAAATGATCGATACTGAAATCGCCTCCCGGCTCAAATACTTTTACTTCGAAATTGGCTTTCAGTTGTCCCGGCGCCACTTTGCCCAACTGTATGTCGGCATTGACAGGCGCTGTTCCATTCTCATTCAGCGGACCTTCGAAAATGGTTTTATTTTCTGCATCGAAATGTGTTACCGGATCGTCAAAGGAGTAATCACCAAAGTTTTTGAAACTGGTGGTTCCCTGTACGAGTGATACATCTACTTTTGCTTTGAGATGCTGGGCGGTAGCACCAAACAGCCACATGGCAGATAGGTTACCGGTAGAACTACCTTTCGACAAGGATATGTTATTGCCGAAATCCATTTTTATTTTAAGGCGGTTAGGCTTTACGGTTTCTATGCGTACATTTTTCTGGAAGGTGGCGCCGCCTACTTTTACTTTGGCTACCCAGCTGCCGGTAGGATCATCCGGTGCAGTAGCAGTAGCAAAGCTGTAGAAGCCATTCAATCCTTCATGCTGATTAATACGCTTGTATAGCTGTCCTTTTGGATTGTATAATTCCAGTGTTACGGGGTGATCAGCGGGGAGTTTCTGCCCTTTGTCTTCCAGTATAAAGGTGAGATAAACAGAATCACCGGGGCGCCATACACCACGTTCGCCATACAGGAAGCCTTTGATACCGTTTTGTACTTCTTCTCCTTTTACGTCGAAGCGGCTCAATGGCAATGAACTTCCATCATCCAGTTTGAGGTAGCCTCTTTCATTTTCTTTTTTGGCAATGAGCAGGTAAGGCTTACGTTTCAGGTCAAAGGAAGCCAAGCCTTCACCATCACTTTTAGTTTTAAAGATCACCTGGTTCTGGTAGTCGAGCAGTTCCAGTTCCACGCCTATCATGGGTTTGGTATCGCGTATATCTGTTACCCCTACTACCATGCTGTTGTCATTTCCTCTTTTTGCAATGAGGCCAATGTTGGAAGAAATAATATTGCGGGAAGCCCATTTGTCTTTGCTATAGTAAGAGTTAGAGCAGGCATCGTTACGGCGGTCCCAGTTATACCCGTATGGATAGTAGCTATCATAACGCTGCCAGAAGGAGTCGTCATCGTCAATTTTTTCTCCGCCATAATATTCTTCCTCGCCTTCTTCCCCATCAGAAGATGCTTTATCTCCGTCTTTCGTGGTATCTGCAGTGCAGGCGGTCATGGCGTATGACTTACGGAAACCTATGGTGATACGATAAATAGCGCCAGGTTCCGTACGTAACATCTTATCAAGATCCAGGAAGAAGCGGTTTTTCTTATGCAGGTTCACCGATTTATCCACATCGAGACGAATTGTTTTTTCTACTACGGGCTTGCCTACACGCCGTAACTCCTGGCTGCCATCGAGGTCGTTGCGTTGGAGGTATTGTGGTACATTGTTTTCGTAAATTTTGATGATGGTAACATCTACTGCGTTGAGGTTTACGGCTTCAAACGGCATCACCAGTTTGTTGCTTTCCGGCAGGATCACTCCTTTGCCCGGGATGGTGACAGATGGCAGGGTGTTTTCAAAATTTACGTTGGCACTGAATGTTTTGCCTAAACGTTTATCCGTGATGTTGATCACGCCTTCATTCACAATTACATTATAATTTCCTTCCAGTCTGGTAGGGGTATATACGCTTACTTCGCTGCCATCTACGGTATAACGCAAATCGCTTTGTCCGCTGATACCAATCAGGCCTTCGAGTGTTTGTGCCATACTGATGGGATCGGAGAACTGTACCAGCAGGTGTTGTTCCGGATCGGAAAGGGCTTTGACGTCTAATACTTTAAAGTCACCGATAGCGGGAACTTCGGTGGTGCTTTTACCGGCATTATCTACTTTAAGGGAGGTGCCATTCCAGTTCAGCTCCAGGTTGCGGGCGATATTGGAACGGGCAATATTAGCGATGGTAAACCGTGAGGTGCGTTCGGTGGCATTGTGTTGCCAGGTAATGGGCAGGCCTTTACCGGCATATTGCGCGGTCAGTATTTTTTCAATGGCCTGTGGATCTTCCACATCGGCGGTGTAGATGGCGCCGGTGCAGGTCATGCGGTCCAGGGTGTTGTTGGTACTGGATTTTAGTCCGAAATTTTCTATAGAAAAAGACGGCTTAATGATCTTGAATTCAAAATCAAAGGCTTTGAGTTCTTTGGGAACATCGAGGATTTTGCCCAGTTTAAAAGTGGCCTGGTAGGTTTTACCAGGTTGCAGATTTTCGTCTGGTCTGAACTCAATGGTGGTAGCGTCTATCCAGTACGACTTACCCTTGATGGAAGGTGAGAATTCGAATACTTCCTTATCCAGGGGCTCGTTTTGGGTGTGCGTTACATTTGTTTGCCCGGTCAGATGAACGCGGACAGCGCTCTGTTTGGAAATGATACCTGCGGTATATGCCTCTATATATCTGGCAAATTCCGGGTTCATTTCTTTTCGGGTGGTACGGCAACCACTGATCACAAACAGGGCGGCCATGAAAAATAACGCTGCTACAGCAATAAGCCGTTTTGATGGGTGCATCAGGAATGGTGATTAGGGTGATTAACTATTAGGTGCGAATGTCGGGAAATTTTCGCGAGTTTTTGTCTTGGCGCAGGATTATGCTGATTTTGATGATTTCCCGGATTTTGTTCCCTGGGATTTTAAAGGCTTAAAAGATTTTAGAAGATGGAGCAACGTTTGGCCCTTTTTATCTTTCAAAATCATATAAGCAAAAATCCGAAAAATCATCAAAATCAGCATAATCCTGCGCCAAGACAAAAGCTCGCACTATACCATTTCGCCTTTATTCAGGCGTATGAATTTATCTACGCAATCGGGGAGTTCATCTTCATAGTGTGTTACAAAGATGAGGGTAACAGGCATATGTGCACAGAGTTGTTCTATTACTTTTTTGAAATGTAGTTTTTGTTGTGCGTCCAGTCCCTGGCAGGGTTCATCAAAAATCAGCAGGGGTGGATTTTTCACGAGGGCCCGGGCCAGCAGGGTAAGGCGTTGTGCGCTTTCTGATACCTGTTTGAACGGGCTGTTTTCGTGTGCGGATATATTGAGTACACTCATCCAGTCGCGGGCGATTTGTTGCTGTGCCGGGGTGGCCGGTTTAGTACTGCCTATTACATCGGAGAAGCCGGAGCATACTACCTGCAGGCAGTTATCCCGGGAGGTGAAATACTGATGTAGTTCGGGAGATATGAAGCCTATTTTTTTCTTGATATCCCAGATACTTTCTCCGGTGCCGCGTTTGCGATCGAAGAGCCATAGTTTGTTGGCATAAGCCTGTGGGTTGTCTCCGTTTACCAGGCTGAGTAAAGTAGATTTTCCGGCGCCATTAGGCCCCAGTAACGCCCACTTTTCGTTAGGCTTTACCGTCCAGTTGATGCCGTTTAGGATAGTGTTTTCACCATATTTAATATGGATATCTTCCATGCGAACGATGGTGTCAAAATGGCTGTCCTGGCTATTTTGCACCAGTGTCGCTATTTTATCGGTTTCCATTTCAGGCAGGGAAATATCCACCGGAGCGGGTAAGGGTAGTCCGATAAATTCGCTACGTGTATACTTCCCTGTTATAGCAGCATTTTCCAGGGTGAGTACATGTGTAATATGATCAGGGATTTCATTGGGAGCGGTGGCCAGCAATACGGTGGTGCCACCAGCAATGATTTCATTGATCATATGGCTRAAATCTTTACGGGCCTGTACATCCAATCCTATATAGGGATTATCCAGTATGAGCAGCTGTGGTTGCTGGAGGAGGGCACGTGCAATCATTACCCGGCGGGTTTCGCCATTGGATAATTTGATGAGGCGTTTCTCCATCAGGGGGGCAATACGAAGTGGTTGCACGAGTGCAGGTACCTCTGTGATTTCCAGGTATTCCATCACGGTGGGGGAATTATCGGCATCCATGCTGTTGAAGCGTTGCTGATAATAGAAGTCGGTAGTGGTGTTGGAAAGGTTCCGGAAGGTATGATGATGTCCTACCATGGCTATCAGGTTGTGATAGTTAAACCATGGATCGGTAATAGTATGCCGACTGCAATATTCGTCATAAAAATGGTAATGGATACTTCCATTAATAACATTGAATTTGCCGAGCATGGTATTCAGCAGGGCGGTTTTACCAGAGCCACTGGGGCCGGTAATCGCCCATTGTTCACCTTTATTAATCTGCCAGCTAAGGGTATCAAATAATGTTTTGTCGAGATACCTTACGGTAATATGTTCCATGGAGAGGAACGGTGTTTGCTTATCTGTCATAATTTGGACGATTGGGCTAAATATTCATCTATCAGGGATAAAATTAGCAGTATTATTGAAAGCATCCAGTAAATTTATGACAAATAAGAGGGTATGATTTGGAAGATAAAATCCTTTGAGGAACTAACTGTAGCAGAACTCTATGCCATCCTGCGTTTGAGAAGCGAGGTGTTTATCATAGAGCAAAATTGTGCGTATCAGGATCTGGACAATTCGGATCAGAAAGCGTTGCATTTAATGGGCACGGATGATAGTGGTCAGCTGCTGGCTTATACCCGTATTTTTGCGCCTGGTATTAAGTTTACGGAGGCGTCTATAGGCAGGGTGGTTACCTCTCCTTTGGCCAGGGGCCAGGGTGCTGGCAGGGAGCTGATGGAGCGTTCTATACTGGAGTTACAGCAACATTATGGCAAGATACCTATCAAAATAGGCGCTCAGCAATATTTACAGCGTTTTTATACTTCATTGGGTTTTGAACAAACCAGCGATACTTACCTGGAGGATGGAATTCCTCACATTGAAATGCTTCGTTTATAATGCGCATGTAGCTTACTCAGGGTAAGGCTGATCATTATCAAAATCAGCATTATCCTGAGTAAGACAAACTTCGCTTATCGTTTCGGTATTTTTTTCTGCTTCACCTCCACCTTTGGCGTATGTTCCTTTATGCGATAAAAAGGAATGACATAGGAAACAGTGTATTGTACGTCAAACACTGCTCCTTTGGAGCCGTTGCCAAAACCGGGGATGACCAGTGGGGTCATTTCATCAGTTTTTACATTGTTGATCAGGATACGTTCCCGTAAATTCCAGCCCATAAAGAAGTTCTTGAAAATTTCTGCTTTCAGGCCAACTACAAGTTCTATCCAATGTGCATTTACATTTGTTTTAGGAAGACTGCCGGTGAGATGATCTCCCCAGTAGGTATTCTTGATGGTGTAGGATGGTACCTCATAGCTGAAATGGGAGAATCCGTAACGGATCCCGGTATAGAACATATTTTTCTCGGAGGGGTATTGTCTTTTCAGGAAGTTATAGTCTACACCCAGTGTTACAAATGCGCCACTGCCTTTATAGGTGTAACTGGTATCGCTATACGGTGTGCTGGTAAATCCGCCTTCAAACGCTGCATACAGATTGCTGTTGATACGGGCATCTGCTACAACGGTGACTTCTTTTCTATATGGATAATAGATGGCGGAAACGATCCGGCTGAGGTCCAGGCCTACCCGAATGCCGCCCGGAATATACCAGGAGCTGTCTATATGGGGGACGATTAATTTCTTAGCAGTATCAGCCACCATTTTATGGGTGGTATCTGCTTTGATTGTTTTGTGTAAGCTATCCGGTTTCGTAGCTGTCGGCTTGTTTTGGGCCATAGCAGCAACGGAGAGCAGGATACTACTTAACAAAGAAATATAACAAAAGATGCGTGTCATTGCTGCTGGTTACGGACTTATTATTAATCGAAACAGAATCGATGGTATGCATGGTAGCGATTACGGTATCCAGGTTAAAGTAGGTACCAAATCCACAGCCGGGAGATATAAAATGTTTCACACGGGAATACCGGAACGTGATGGTATCTGCTACGGCTGCAGAATCTACTTTCACATAAAACCGGGAACTGTCGGCTATCGGAGACAACTGAAAGTACATATCCGATAGTGGCTGCCTTCTATAGATGGTATCTCTTCCAAGTGCGTATGCCGTTACTTTAGGCATAACGGTATCCCGGAAAATATTGAGACTGTCGCGCTTAAAATGGGTATGCAGATCGTTACGCAAGGTTTGATCGCATACTTTTGTTTCATTTTCGCAGGCAACGATGCCGGCGAAAATGAAACAGGTGAGTAATATCTGGTAAATGCTTTTCATTGATTGCTTACAAGTTGGCAAGATATTAAATTCCCAGCTCCTTTTTGAGGAATCGGGCGGTATGGCTCTCTTTACAGGTACTTACCTGTTCCGGTGTGCCCGTACATAAAATGGTACCACCACCTCCGCCACCTTCCGGCCCCAGGTCTACCACATAGTCTGCCATTTTGATTACATCCAGGTTATGTTCTATGACCAGTACGGTGTTACCACGGTCTACCAGTTTATACAGCACTTTCAGGAGTAGTTGTATATCCTGGAAATGCAGACCTGTAGTAGGTTCATCGAGGATGTAAATGGTTTTTCCGGTATCTTTTTTGGAAAGTTCGGTTGCCAGTTTTACCCTTTGGGCTTCGCCTCCGGAGAGGGTTACCGCCGATTGACCGAGAGTGATATAGCCAAGTCCTACATCCTGCAGGGTTTTTATTTTACGGTAGATCCATGGTACCGGCTGGAAAAATTCCACGGCTTCATCCACAGTCATATCCAGCACATCAGAAATGGACTTGCCTTTGTAGCGTATTTCCAGTGTTTCGCGGTTATAACGGCGACCGTTACATTTTTCGCAATGCACATATACATCCGGGAGGAAGTTCATTTCTATTACGCGCATACCACCGCCTTCACAAACATCACAGCGGCCGGTTTTTACGTTGAACGAAAAGCGGCCTGCGTTATATCCCCTGATTTTGGCTTCCGGTACGGAGGCAAACAGGGTTCTGATATCGGTGAAAAAGCCACAGTAGGTAGCCGGGTTGCTGCGTGGTGTACGGCCAATGGGCGACTGATCTATTTCTATTACCTTATCTATAAACTCCAGTCCTTTGATGCTCTTATAAGGCATCGGCACCATCTTGGAGTCGTAGGCATGTTTGGAAAGAATGGGATACAGGGTTTCGTTGATCAGGGTAGATTTACCGCTGCCGGAAACGCCGGTTACACAAATGAAAGTGCCTAATGGCAGTTTCAGGTTTACATTCTTCAGGTTATTGCCGGTAGCGCCTTTCAGTTCCAGGGAGTTACCATTGCCTTTGCGGCGCTGGGCGGGTATTTCCGAGGCTGTTTTGCCATTCAGGTATCCGGCAGTAGGTGTATTGAGTTTAAGGATGGCTGCGGGTGTACCTTGTGCAATGATTTGTCCGCCGTGGATACCGGCGCCGGGGCCAATATCTACCAGGTGATCGGCATGCAGCATGATATCTTTATCGTGCTCTACTACGATCACGGTGTTACCCATTTCTTTCAGGTTGCGGAGGGCATCTATCAGCTGCATATTATCGCGCTGATGCAGTCCTATACTGGGTTCATCCAGTATGTAGGTAATCCCCATCAGTTGGGATCCGATCTGTGTGGCGAGTCGTATGCGTTGGGATTCGCCACCACTCAAACTACGGGTAGGCCGGTTCAGTGTAAGATAATTCAGACCTACATTGAGCAGGAATCCCAGTCGTTCGCGGATCTCTTTCAGGATATCTTTGGCGATGGCATTCTGTTTTTTCTCGAGGCGGTCTTCGATATTACCAAACCAGGCCAGGAGTTTATCCAGATCCATGTTACCGAGTTCGGAGATATTTTTTTCATCGATCTTAAAGAACAGGCTTTCCTTTTTAAGGCGGGCGCCGTTACATTCCGGACAGGTACTCAGTTGCATAAAGCCTTCTGCCCAGCTGCGTACGTGATCGGAAGAGGTATCGTTAAAATAACGGCGTACCATATTCACGACCCCTTCGTATTCAGTCGCATATTCTGTATTGCCGCTACCTTCATCGTAGGCCATGTCTACTTCCAGCTTACCGTTTTCATCGCCAAACAACAATACGTTGAGGGCTTTCTGCGGGATGGCGGAAATAGGAGCGGTTAAGGAGAACTTATATTTTTTGGCGAGTTGCTGTACCTGTTTAAAGGTAAAGGTGTCGCGGGCTTCCCCCAGTGGTTTGAGGCCACCGTCTGTAATGGATATGCTGTAATCAGGAATGATTTCGTCCATATTGATCTGGTAAATGGTACCAAGACCTTTACAGCGCGGGCAGGCACCATAGGGTGAGTTAAAGGAGAAGGTGTTGGGACTGGGCTCTTCGTAGGAAAGGCCGGTGTCTTCACACATCAGTTGTTTACTGTACTGGCTTACCTTATTGGTATCGTGGTCCATGATAAACAGGAGTCCTTTACCCATGGTGAGCGCTTTTTGTACACTCTGACTGATACGGGTGCGGGCATCTTCCTGCACTTGTATACGGTCTATTACCAGTTCAATGTCGTGGATTTTGTAACGATCCACCTGCATTCTTTCTTTCAGGTCCTGTATTTCTCCGTCTATCCGCACTTTGAGGTAGCCTTGTTTGCGTACCTGTTCAAACAGTTCCCGGTAATGGCCTTTACGTCCGCGCACGAGTGGGGCGAGGATGGCCAGTTTTTTATTTTTATAGTTTTTGAAAAGATGCGCCAGTATTTCTTCTTCAGAGAAGCGCGTCATGGGTTTATTGGTATTATAGGAGTAGGCTGTGCCGGCGCGTGCATATAACAGGCGCAGGAAGTCATAGATCTCCGTAATGGTACCAACCGTAGATCGCGGGTTTTTATTGGTAGTTTTCTGTTCTATAGAAATAACGGGAGAAAGACCGGTGATTTTATCCACATCGGGCCTTTCCATATCGCCAATAAACTGACGGGCATAAGCGGAAAAG
The DNA here is from genome assembly GCF_052114225.1 of Chitinophaga sp. RAB17. NCBI lineage: Bacteria > Pseudomonadati > Bacteroidota > Chitinophagia > Chitinophagales > Chitinophagaceae > Chitinophaga > Chitinophaga sp. RAB17. The sequence goes on from NZ_JBFREI010000002.1 coordinate 571,669, forward strand.
CTTTCCATGTAGCGGCGTTGTCCTTCTGCATAAATGGTATCAAATGCCAGGGACGATTTCCCACTGCCGCTGATGCCGGTGATGACTACCAGTTTATTTTTGGGCAACTCCAGGTCCAGGTTTTTCAGGTTATGCTCCCGTGCGCCAAAGATGGCTATTTGTTCATCTGCCGGGGCTTGCGCAACGGAAGTAGCGGGTACATTCTCTTTTTTCTTTGCCATAATAATAAACTACTAAGCTACGGCATAATTGGGAATTTTGAGGAGTTGAGTTGCTAAGTTTTTTAGCGAAGGGGATCGTCTTCGGCGATTGTCTTTATCAGGATTGGGATGATTAACCGTGATTGTTCTGATTTTCCTGCGTTTTGTTGTTTAAATATTTCGGGGAGATAAAAGTGGATATCCGCTTCTATCTCCCCGAATCTTGTAACATGCTACAGCATCAAAATCAGGATAATCATCTTAATCCTGATAAAGACAATCGCCGAAGGCGATCCCCTTCGCTTAAGCTTTATATTTTTTGAATACTACAATTGCATTATGTCCACCAAAACCGAAAGTATTACTCATCGCAACATTTACCACACGTTTCTGTGCTGTACCGAGGGTCAGGTTCAGATTGGTGGGGATACCTTCGCCCAGTATGGAGGTGTTGATGGTAGGAGGAATGATATCTTCCTGGGTAGCTTTGATGCAGGCAATGGCTTCAATAGCGCCGGCGGCTCCAAGCAGGTGACCTGTCATGGATTTGGTAGCACTGATATTGAGTTTTGGTGCATGGTCACCGAAAGCGGTGACGATCGCTTTCAGTTCACTGAGATCACCTACCGGAGTGGAAGTAGTGTGGGAGTTGATATAGTCTACATCTGTAGTAGCTATTTCAGCATCTTCCAGTGCCTGTTCCATACCTAAGCGTGCGCCCATTCCTTCCGGATGGGTAGCAGTGAGGTGGTAAGCATCGCAGGTCATAGCGCCGCCAATCATTTCGCCATAGATGGTAGCACCTCTGGCAATAGCGTGTTCATATTCTTCCAGGATGATGGCACCGGCACCTTCGCCCATTACGAAACCATCGCGTTCAATGTCAAACGGACGGGATGCATGGGTAGGATCCTGGTTGCGGGTAGACAATGCTTTGAGGGCATTGAAACCGGCAATACCAGCACGGGTAACCGGAGCTTCAGAACCACCTGCTACAATAGCATTGGCTTTACCGAGACGAATGTAATTGAAAGCATCTACCAGTGCACTTGTTGAAGAGGCACAGGCGGAAACAGTACAGAAGTTAACACCCATGAAACCGTATTTCATGGCTATCTGACCTGCTGCAATGTCACATATTAATTTAGGTATAAAGAAAGGGTTGAACTTAGGTACAAAGTTAGCCTGAGTAAATTCAACGATCTGTTCTTCGAACGTGAGCATGCCTCCATTACCGGAAGCCCAGATCACACCTATTTTAGTTTTGTCAATTTCTGCATTGTCAAGACCAGCATCCTGTACTGCTTCCTGCGCAGCCGCCATAGCGTACTGAGTGAAACAATCCATTTTGCGGGCTTCCTTCTTTTCCATATATTTTTCCACCTCAAATCCTTTCACTTCACAGGCGAATTTTGTCTTAAACTCTGTGGTGTCAAATTTAGTGATGGGGCCGGCGCCACTAACGCCTGCCTTCATATTGTTCCAAAAAGTATTTACATCATTCCCGATAGGTGTTAATGCTCCCAAGCCGGTAACCACAACCCTTTTCAGTGTAACAGTACGCATATTTTTTACTTTAATAAAAAAAGTTAGAGCGCAAATTTAGTTACTTATTGTTATGATTAAGCATATTCATTAAGATAATATAATATAACTTTTATGATCTTGCGTTAAAACCCAGTATTGGTAAGGGTTTGTGCGTATAGGCGGGCGGGATCTGACAGTTCTCTTACTAATTTGGAAACATTTATTTAATTAAAATGTCTTTCTGCAAGAGAATTGTAATAAAGAATTACGAATTAAAAATTACGAATTACGGATTGGTGGGTAGATAAGGCAAATGTTGATCATCTGCTACTATCTACCCACCAATCCGTAATTCGTAATTTTTAATTTGTAATTCTTTATTAAGCGGCTGCTACGACCACCGGTTCCGGCAGGGTGGTAATTTTGCGGGTACGTTGTTTTAAGAAGGAGATAATTTCGGCATCCGTCTGGAAGCGTCCTCCGATGTTCACAAAGTGTTTTGCCAGCAGATCATAACGTTTGCCCATCAGGTAAGCCCATACATGGAGAAAGTGAATGCTGTCAAATACGATGGCATCGTTGGTGATATATTCATCCAGTGTTTTGGTGAAATATACCGGATGTTCTGTCCAGTGCATGCTGGGCTTTACGTGATGACTGATGTGATAGCCATCGTTCCAGCACTTGTGGTTATATTTTGTATTGATACAGGTAATACTGTTTTTATAGGAGTTTTCCGGATCTTCCGCATCAACAAAAGCGTGCTGGGCCCAGTTGCCCACCATCATGATAACACGGGAAATAAGGAAGGGTAATATAAATACCACAAAAGTGGCAGGGAAATTAATAAAGGATAATCCTATGCAAGCGGCAATAAACAGCACTTCTCCCCTTACCAGTTTCACCATCAGCTTTGTTCTTTTTCTCTGCAGGTGATAACGGGCGGTATCATACACGCCCTGTGTGACAAAGTTAAACAGGTATAAAAGGAAACTACGGAGTGAGTCGCGTTGGTACATCATGGTACAGCTGTCGTCGTCCGGCATATTATTTTCCGGATGGTGCATACCGATATGATGGGAATAGTAGCCCTCGGGTGTTTGTCCGAACAGGGGGCCAATAAACCAGGGCAGGTAATTATTCCAGAACTGGTATTTTTTTATAAAGAACACCCGGTGGCTGGTGCAGTGTAGCATCAGGCCAAAGGGACCCTTGAAAGTAAGGTTGTTGAGAAACTGATAGGCTATAGCAGCAGTCCACCATATCCAGTTGTTCATACCTGGTATATACATGATGATAGCCAGTGGCCAGAGCGTCAAGGTAATTTTAAAGGTCAGGTATACGAAAGGAAGATCGCGTTCATCTCTGATCCAGCTTTTAAAAAKACGATCAAGTGAAGTTTCATGGTTAGGCTTTACGTAAACTGGATCTGTTAGTTGTGAAAGAGACTTCATACGCACTTATTGTGTTTACTACAGTTGTAATAATGTTGGCAAAAAAGGAGCCGGTGAATTACTATAACGTGCCCCAGGGAGATATATTATTCCGTGCAGGTTAACCGAAAGATAACCATTTTTTTCTTCCCTGGTAGTAATTACGGGTATTTTTGTAATTTCCGTTCCAGTGTGTATCTATCAGATGGAGGAAACCCCGAATATTATAACTGTCGGGTGATGTGAGATGTTCCTGTAATATCCATTTCATATATATGCCAAAACCAATCACTATACATGAAGAGATTAACCCTTAAAGATGTTGCAAAAATGGCCGGAGTGGCGCCTTCCACTGTTTCGTTCGTATTGAACGGAAAGGGGAAACAAATGCGTATCCGCGATGAGGTGGCCACCAGGATTATGCAGGTGGCGGAGAAGTCGGGTTATGAACCCCACCGTATGGCGGTGAATCTTCGCACCGGGCAATCCAAAACGCTGGGACTGATTGTAGAAAGCATCTCCGGAAGCTTTTTTGCCAGTTTGGCTAAAACTATTGAAACCGAAGCAGAGCGGAGGGGCTATAATGTAGTATACTGTAGTACCGAAAATAACGCCCAGAAAGGCGGAGAGCTGATCCGCATGCTGGGCCGGCAAATGGTAGACGGTTACCTGATCACCCCTGCTCCCGGTATGGAAAAGGAAATACAGCACCTGGTACAGCAGCATAAGCCGGTAGTGCTGATGGATAGCTACTTCCCATCTATCAAAACGCCGTATGTACTGATCAATAATTTTGACGGGGTACAACAGGGCATGAAACACCTGATCAGCAAAGGATTTACCAAAATAGCCTTTGTAATGGTAGATGTAAAGCTGATACAGATAGAAGAACGCTTACGCGGTTATGTGACGGCCCTGAAAGAACATAAGATACCCGTCAGGAAAAAATACATCCTGCAACTGCAGTATCACAAGCAGCGGGAAGATTCGCTGAAGGAGCTGCAGGACTTTATGGAAGCCAATCCTGAGCTGGACGCTATCTTTTTTTCTACCAACTACCTGGGTATCCTGGGACTGGAGGTCATTGCCCGCATGGGATTGAAGATGCCGGATGATATTTCCGTGCTCTGTTTTGATGATCATGACATCTTCCGTTTATATCCACCGGGAATTTCCGTGATAGAGCAGCCAATTGAAGGTATTGCCAAAACAGCCATAGACCTGCTGATGCACCAGTTGGACAAAAACAGCGGCCCGATGAAGAAAACTGCGATAGAGTTACCAGGGAAATTCATTTTGAGGGGCTCGGCCTAATGGCGCCGGGCAGGTATCTGCGTAGCTGGCAGGATACCTGCCCTTCCCGGTCTTGTCTTGTGAAAAAAGCATTAAATACTTGCAAATGCTGGAAAAATATTTATACTTTTAGTACCGGCTTTCGAGTGACGAGAAAAAAGGATTCGTGGAATCTTTTTTTTCTATACCTATGCTAAATCGATTTTGTTAAAATTTCACGTTAACTTACGCAAGCTTTGCTTGTTAATTAGCGAAAGGATCATTTTTGTTGTTTATAATATCTAATCATGAAAAAAGTTGGACTGTTAGCAGCCGCTTTATTATGTCTGCATGGTGCGTATAGCCAAACAGTAAATAAAGTAGCTGAACCGGCGGAATGGGTAAACACCCTGATGGGCTCCGATTCCAAGGTGAGCTTATCAAATGGTAATACTTATCCTGCTATTGCCCTGCCCTGGGGAATGAATTTCTGGATGCCACAAACCAATACCATGGGGAATGGCTGGGCTTATCAATATACCGCTGATAAGATCAGGGGATTCAAACAAACACACCAACCCTCTCCGTGGATAAATGATTATGGACAGTTTGCCATTATGCCGGTGACGGGAGCCGTTAAGTTTGACCAGCACGCACGTGCCAGCTGGTTTTCCCATAAATCGGAAGTAGCCAGACCTTATTATTATAGCGTATACCTTGCTGATCCGGATGTAACTACAGAAATCACCCCTACAGAAAGAGCTGCCCAGCTGCGTTTTACCTATCCGGCTACCGACAGCGCCTTTATCATTGTAGATGCATTTGATCACGGGTCTTATATTAAGATATTACCGGAACAACGGAAGATCATTGGCTATACCACTAAAAACAGTGGAGGCGTTCCTTCCAATTTTAAAAACTATTTCATCATCACTTTTGATAAGCCATTTACCGCTACTAATACCTGGCACGACTCCGTACTGGTGAAAGGTCAGCTGGAATTACAGGCAGATCATACCGGTGCTGTGGTAGGCTTCAAAACAAAGAAGGGAGAAAAGATAGGGATCAAAACTGCATCTTCCTTTATCAGCTTTGAACAGGCAGAATTAAACCTGCAGCGCGAAATTGGCGGCGATAGTTTCGATGCTACCTGCAAAAAAGCAAAAGATATCTGGAACAAGGAACTCGGCAGACTGTCTGTAGAAGGCGGATCCAGCGAACAGGTAAGTACTTTCTACTCCTCCCTGTATCGTACCATGCTGTTCCCCCGCAAGTTTTATGAAATCAATGCGAAGAACGAAATCGTACACTATAGCCCGTTCAATGGCCAGGTATTACCCGGCTATATGTTTACCGACAACGGATTCTGGGATACTTTCCGCGCAGTACATCCTTTCTTCACCCTGATGTACCCTACCCTGAGTTCACATATCATGGAAGGATTATCCAACGCTTACAATGAAAGCGGATGGTTACCTGAGTGGGCCAGCCCCGGTCACCGCGACTGTATGGTGGGCTCCAACTCTGCTTCCCTAATCGCTGATGCCTATCTGAAAGGTATCCGTGGGTATGATATCAATAACCTGTACAAGGCGATATTGAAAAATACAGAAAACGAAGGTCCGCTCAGCTCTGTAGGCAGACTGGGGGTGAAATACTACAACTCCCTGGGTTATGTGCCTTACGATGTAAACGTAAATGAAAATGCGGCACGTACACTGGAATACGCATATGACGACTTCACCATTTTCCAACTGGCAAAAGCGCTGAACCGTCCTAAAAGCGAAATAGACCTCTTTGAGAAGCGCTCCCAGAACTACCGCAATCTCTTTGATCCGGAAACAAAACTGATGCGTGGCAAAAACAAGGATGGTAAATTCCAGGTACCCTTTAATCCGTTCAAATGGGGGGATGCTTTCACCGAAGGAAACAGCTGGCACTATACCTGGTCTGTATTCCATGATGTGCAGGGTCTTGCTAAACTGATGGGTGGACAACAAATGTTCTCTCAAATGCTGGATTCTGTTTTCAACATGCCACCGGTATTTGATGAAAGCTACTATGGAACCGTTATCCACGAAATACGCGAAATGCAGATCATGAACATGGGACAGTATGCACATGGCAACCAGCCCATTCAACACATGATCTATTTATATAACTATGCAGGTCAGCCATGGAAAACACAATACTGGGTACGCCAGGTAATGAGCCGTTTGTACAAAGCCACTCCGGATGGATACTGTGGCGATGAAGATAACGGTCAAACCAGTGCCTGGTACGTATTTTCAGCGATGGGATTCTATCCTGTATGCCCGGGTACACAACAGTATGTACTGGGTACGCCCCTGTTTTCCAAACTGACAATGACATTGGAAGACGGTAAAAAAATGGTGATCAACGCACCAGGCAACAGTGATACTAACCTGTACGTTCAAAGTGCGTCTTTAAACGGACAGCCTTATTCCAAAAACTGGATCAGTCACCAGGATCTGCAAAAAGGCGGTACTCTGGAATTCAGAATGGGGGCTACTCCTGAAAAATCAAGAGGTACCAGTCCTGCTGCTTTTCCATACTCTTACTCGCCAACAGCGAATAAGTAGACCTGTAAACGATTTTTCATTGTTCACTGAAATATTTCGTCCCGACTCTTCGGGATGTACTTCTTTTAGCTTTTAGGGGTTAGCTGTTGGCTTTTAGGAAATGCAGCGGATGGCTAACACCTACAGCTAAACACTAAAATCAACCGGCATGAGAAAATTTTTATTACCCATTATCCTCTTTTCTTCTCTGTCAGTAATGGCACAGGAGAACGTTATTCAATATGTGAAGCCGATTACCGGCACACAAAGAATGGGACACACCTATCCCGGCGCCACAGTGCCTTTCGGGATGGTGCAACTCAGTCCTGAAACAGATACCATCCCCTACGAAATGAATGGGAAGTATAATCCCGATGTATATAAGTACTGTGCGGGTTATCAGTATGAAGATAAAACCATTGTAGGTTTCAGTCATACGCATTTCAGTGGTACCGGCCACTCCGACCTGGGAGACTTTCTAATTATGCCCACTGTTGGTAAACTGCAGCTGAACCCTGGTACAGCAGATCACCCGGAAAGTGGCTATCGTTCTGCCTTTTCCCACAGTACAGAGGTAGCAGAGCCCGCCTACTATAAAGTGAAGCTGGAAGATGATAACATCCTGGCTGAACTCACTGCCAGCAATCGTGTTGGATTTCACCAATATACTTTCCCCGGTACAGATCAGGCACATATCATCCTGGATATGATGTCCGGTATTTACAACTACGACAATAAAAACGTGTGGACCTTTATAAGAGTAGAAAATGATACCCTTATTACCGGTTTTCGCCAAACTAACGGTTGGGCACGTACGAGAATAGAATATTTTGCAATGACCTTCTCCAAACCATTTGTAGCGTACGGACAGCAAAACAATGCCAAAGACGTGTACAAAGGCTTCTGGAGGAAGTTTGACCAGACAAAGAACTTCCCTGAAATGGCCGGCAGACAGATCCGCGCCTATTTCGATTTCAAAACAGCGCCCGGCGAGAAGATCAAAATAAAAATGGCATTGTCACCTGTAAGCACCGAAGGCGCCCTGAAAAATCTGCGTGCAGAAATTCCGGGTTGGGACTTTGAACAGGTGAAGCGCGATGGACAGGCCCTGTGGACAAAAGAGCTGAATAAAATACATATTGAGTCCGGCAGCAGAGAAGAAAAGGAAAACTTCTATACCGCGATGTACCATGCCTTCATTAATCCTACTACCTACATGGATGTGGATGGGCAATACCGCGGACTGGATATGAACATTCATACCGCTAACGGTTATACGAACTATACTACTTTTTCTTTATGGGATACATACCGTGCATTGCACCCGCTGTTTAACGTGATTCAGCCACAGCGCAATGCCGATATGATTCAGTCTATGCTGAACCATTACGAACAAAGTGCCCAGCATATGCTGCCTGTCTGGGCGCATTATGCCAATGAAAACTGGTGTATGATCGGTTATCACAGTGTATCCGTTATTGCCGATGCCATTATGAAAGGCAATGCGCCTTTCGATGTAAACAAGGCACTGGATGCCTGCGTTACCACTGCCCGTCACCGTACTTATGACGGCCTGGAGTATTATATAGACCGGGGTTATATACCGGAGGATAAAAACGGATCTTCTGTTTCCAAAGTACTGGAATATGCGTATGACGACTGGTGTATTGCACAGGTTGCGAAGAAATTAGGCAGAACGGATATTTACGAAGAATTCATTAAGCGCTCTGTGAATTATAAGAACGTATATGATAGCAATACCGGATTTATGCGGCCCAAACTGAATGATGGTACCTTTAAAGCCAGCTTCGATGCGCTGCAAACGCACGATCAGGGCTTTATTGAAGGTAACGCCTGGAACTACAGTTTGTATGTGCCGCATGATCCCAATGAAATGATTGCCATGATGGGAGGAAAGAAGCAGTTTACTGCTCACCTGGATTCCCTGTTCACCATGGAGTTGCCGGATAAATATTTTGCGGAAACGGAAGATATTACCCGCGATGGTATCATTGGAAATTACGTTCATGGTAACGAGCCTTCGCACCACGTAGCCTACCTGTATAACTGGACCGGCTATCCGTGGAAAACGCAGGAACGTGTACGTATGATCCTGAAAAAAATGTACCATCCCGGACCTGATGGTTTAGGTGGCAATGATGACTGCGGACAAATGAGTGCCTGGTACATTTTCACCACACTGGGTTTCTATCCTGTGTGCCCGGGATCTGATCAGTATTCACTGGGAAGTCCGGCGATAGACAAGGCTACTTTGCAACTGGAAAATGGTAAATCATTTGTGGTAGATGTGAAAAATCAAAGTGATAAAAACGTGTATGTGCAGAAGGTGTTACTGAATGGTGCACCGTTGAATCGTTTGTACATTACACATGCAGATATCATGAATGGCGGTACCATTACGTTTTATATGGGTGCTAAGCCAAAGAAATAAAGATCATTTAATGATGAACAGGCTGCCGCTGGAATACAGAGGCAGCCTGTTTTTTTGTAGGTAAAAGGGCAGTTTAACAGCTGGTGTACGCGGGCGTTATTATTTGAAATGAGATATGCTATATCTTGCGGCTATTATCTAATAGCTAATAATATGAAACAACCCTTCGATATTATAGGAACGAATTTGGACAATCTCACTTCTCTATGGAAAACAGCAGGTATCCCTTTTAACGCTTATGTAGAAACACCTGCATTTAATTATTGCAGGATCGAAGATGCTGACTGGCCCAACCGGTTGTGGTTTAAAGAAGATGTAACGCCGGAGGCGTTGAATGCTGCGCTGGAAATACTTCCTGCAGGGAAAATGACGATTCCTTACTGGGATATCTATAACAGTAACGCCGATGAGTATATTGCTGCCAAAGGCGGGGTGAAAGCGTTTGAGCAGGCAGGCATGTCTTTAAAACTGGACCGGCCGTTTACAGGGGCACGTAATCTATCTTACGTGCAGGTGACCAACGATGCGCAGGCAGAGATATGGGCGATGTTATACCCGCAGTCTTTCGGATACAGGATCAGCGCAGGCATATTAAAGAAGCTGTATAATGATGTCAGGTTTTACCTGGCTTATTACCAGGATCAGCCAATAGGTACCGCTATACTGCATTGTACAAACGGTATTGCAGGTATTCATGGTGTAGGGGTAATTCCTGATATGCGAAAGAAAGGTTTTGCCAATGAGATCATGGAGTTTGTTTTAAACCAATCTATTGATTTAAATGCGACTTACGCCACTTTGCAGGCGTCTAAGATGGGCGCGGGTATTTATCTGAAAATGGGTTTTGAGGATCAGTTCCTGATTAAAAATTACACATTCCTTTCGTGAGTAAATGGTCAGCTGTGTTGGCAAACATAGCTGACCTAAACAACTCCGCAATAAACTGGCAATATGAACGGATTTTAACCCATCGGAAAGCAGGCGCTATTACGTCACCACACATTTTTTCACCCCGGATTTACTGCGTTTAATGGGGGCCTGTTATCTTTAATATTATTGTCTGATGGACATTTAATACTTGTTTGGATAGATGGGATAAAGCTTCTGAGGATACCTGTATTAACGAAATTATCTTCCTGGTTACTTTTTTACCCGAAGTTAATATCTGCACAAAATTGGTTAATTCTGGTGTGACTACATCGGTGAATGTGACCTAATTTTACTTTTATATCAAATGTAATTTATACGTCTTATTTCAGTTGAAGGAGGATGCATATTGGTATGCAGAACGAATCGGCCAATAGCACATGTTATGAACTGCCTTTAGGCAAATAAAAATCACCAGACACAAAATCTTAATACCGGACACAAAATCTTTACTATTATTCATTAATCATTTTTCCGCGTTGCTTACAACGCTGGCTGGCTTGCGTTTGCAAGCGTGATGCCGGCTGTTTAATCTCAACAATTTATCTCTTATGAAAAAAACAATTGCAATGGCAGCATGGCTGCTGTTAGCGGTAGCTTTTGCCTACGCCCAATCACCGGCTGTTTCCGGGAAGGTGTTGACTAAAGAAGGGGCGGCCATACCTGGTGCGTCTATTCATGTACAAGGCCGCAATACTGGTGTAGCAGCAGCGGCAGATGGGAGCTTTAAAATAGAGGCAAAAGATGGCGACCTCCTGTTGATTACTGCTATAGGATTCACTACAGCGACCATAAAGGCCAGCACCACTGTTCCGCTGATGATATCCATGACAGAAAATTCCAAAGAAATTAATGAAGTAGTAGTAACGGCACTGGGTATTAAGCGCGATAAGAGAATGCTCACATATAGTGTGCAGGAAGTAAAAGGCGCTACCCTGATAGAAGCCAAGCAGGATAACCTTGTCAACGCGATTGCAGGAAAGGTAGCCGGCGTACAAATCACTAATTCCAGTGGTATTCCGGGTAGTTCTGCCAGGATTGTGATCCGCGGTAATACTTCCCTGGTAGGTAATAACCAGGCATTGTTTGTAGTAGATGGTATTCCAATGGATAACAATGAAGCCGGCAATCCCAACAGGCCGGAGTATTCAGGTGGTACCGCCAACAGGGCGAGTGATATAGATCCCAACATTATTGAAAGTATTACGGTGCTGAAAGGTGCCGCTGCTACAGCACTTTATGGTTCTGCCGCCGCAAGGGGTGCAGTAATCATTACCACCAAAAATGGTACAGGTGCGGGAAGCAAAGGCGCACCAAGTGTATCCGTGAGCAGCAGCTACTCTTTTCAAACCCCTATACTGCCTGAATTGCAGGACAAATTTGCACAAGGTACGGGTGGTGTGTATGTAGATGGTAATAACGGCGGTATCAGTTCTTCTTCCTGGGGTCCACTGATGGATACCCTGAAAGTAAACGGTGTGCCGGTGCCGAAACATAATCCTGCCAAAGAGTTTTTTAAAACAGGACATACCTCGGATAATAATGTGAATGTTAGTGGCTATTCAGATAAATCTAATTACCTCGTTTCTTACTCTTATCTGAAAACAACCGGTACTATTCCCAACACGGATTATTCCAGGCATTCCTTTTTCACCCGCTATGGTGTGAAGTTACTGAACAACCTGCAGCTCAGCGCTCAGTTCAATTATGTTCAGTCAAATAATCATCGCTACCTGGAAGGCAATAACTTCGTCAATCCACTATGGACAGTATACGGCGGACCTATTTCCTGGGACCCACATCCTTCTGTGAATGAAGATGGTTCGCAGCGCCTGTTCCGTGCAGCGCGTAATAATCCTTACTGGATACTGGATAACACTGGTTTGCAGGATAAAAACAACCGCATTATCCCGGTGGTGACATTGAGCTACAATCCGCTGCCCTGGCTGACGATCACGGAACGGGCCGGCGCGGATATGTATGTAAACTCCACTGATTATCACGAAGCACCTGGTGCTATAGGCTGGGGCAATACCGGTCCTACACCCGTGATAGGTCAGTTATACCAGCGGAATATCAAGTACCAGCAATTCAATAATGATGTGATGGTGGAAGCCAGGAAAGAGTTTGGTAAAGACTGGTTTACAAGTGTACTCGTAGGAAATAATATCCTCAGTAATTATAATGATTATTCTTTTGTACAAGGAGTAGGGATATCGGTAGATAAGCTGTATAACATCGGTAACTTCTCCAAGGTATCTTCTAATTATAGTTATTACAGAAGCCGGAAAGTAGGCTTTTACGGACAAGCCAACCTGGAATATAAACGTATGCTGACGATAGCCCTCACTGGCCGTTATGATGGTAGTTCCGTATTATCGAAGGATAACCAGTTTTATCCTTATGGCTCTGCCAGTGCAGGCTTTATTTTTACAGAAGCATTGCATATGCAGGATAATCCGATCCTGAATTTCGGTAAAGTGCGGGTGTCTTACTCTGTAGTGGGTAATGACAACGTAGCGCCCTATTCTCTCAGCAATCCCTGGTACCAGGCCAACATAGGTAATATTACCTTTCCATTCCGTGGTGCAAATGGATATCAGCTGACTACTACTTATGGGTTCCCACTAAAGAATGAAACCCTGAAAGAATTTGAAATAGGACTGGAAACAAGATTCCTGAAGAACAGAGGCTCACTGGAAATTTCCTGGTTCAATAAACGCAGCAGTGATTTGTTAACGCCTGGTTCTCCTATTTCCGCGGCTACCGGGTTTAATGCTGCTTCTTTGAATGCCGGCGATATGCTCAATAAGGGCGTTGAAGTCACCCTGGGTTTTACTCCTGTGAAAACAAAAAATGTGACCTGGACTATCGGTGTCAACTATACGAAAATCGATAACAAGGTGCTGAGCCTGGCGAATGGTGTTCCTTATATACAGCTGGCAGGTTTTACAGCTCCGGGTATTTTCGCTTACGCCAATCAGCCTTATGGTGTTATTTATGGAGATCACTATGTACGTAATGAACAACATCAGCTGGTGCTGACAGACAATGGTTATCCTATTGTAAGTACGGACTTTGGCCCTATTGGTAACTCCACACCCAAATGGACTGGCGGCATCAACAGTAATCTGACGTATAAAGGATTTACGTTCTCTTTTGTACTGGATCATAAACATGGTGGTGATGTGATCAACCTGGATAACGGATCACTCTTTTACTATGGAACTGCCAAGGCAACAGAAAACAGAGGTACTTCGGTGGTACTACAGGGTGTAAATGAAAAAACAAATGCACCTAATACCAAAGCAATTGTATTAGATGAAAACTATTACAAATCCTACTATTCTGCCGCTGATGAAAACAGTGTGGAAGATGGATCTTATCTGAAGTTGCGCCAGGTATCACTTGGATATAATTTAGGCGCCAGTGTATTGAAAAATTCATTTTTTAAATCGGCCGTTATCACGCTCACCGGTACCAATTTCATCCTGCATAAAAACTACACCGGCTCTGACCCTGAAGTAAGCCTGAATGGAAGTGGTAACGGGCAAGGTTTTTCCAACTTTCCCGTGCCTTCCAACAGGAGTATTATTGCCGGAGTAAAGGTTACGTTTTAAACAACATCAAAAGAGTACGACATGAAAAATAAACTAATCATCTTCCTGGTGGCCGGTTGCACCTTATTGGGTGCCGGCTGTAAAAAGTTCCTGGATATAAATACCGATCCTAATAATCCGTTAAAAGTAAAAGAAGCGCAGGTACTGGGACCAGTGGAGGTTACTACTTCTACTACTGTTGTGGGTGGGTTATACGGAACTGTTACCGCTTACTGGATGCAGCAGTTATCACTTAACCAGGCATCTCCCAGCATAGAGTCGTATACCATTACCCCGGTAGATGCGAATAACACCTGGAGCTCTTATTTGTACCCCAATGTTTTCCAGAACCTGAATATGATGATTGATGAGGCAGAGCAACAAAAGCACCACGAGTATGCGGCGATTGGTAAAGCATTGTTTGCCTATAATCTGGCTATAGCGGCTGATCTGTGGGGAAATATTCCTTATTCACAGGCGTTCAAAATACCAACGGTCATGCAACCAGGTTACGACAAACAGGAGGCGATTTATACTATCATTCAGCAAATGCTGGATAGCTCGTTGTATTACATGGCGCAACCTGCATCCAAAATACAGCCCGGTGATGATGATTACATTTACAAAGGCGATATGGGCTTGTGGAAAAAATTTGTTTATACCCTCAAGGCGCGGTATTACCTGCGTTTGAGCAAAGCGCCCGGTCATACGGCTGCGCAACAGGCAGATAATGCCTTGCTTGCTTTGCAACAGGGATTTGGCAGTAACCAGGATAATGCATTGGTATCCTATCCGGGCACCGGTCAGGCAGAAAACCCCTGGTACATGAATACCGGCGATGCATCTGGTGGTGTGGTGATGGCACAATCTTTTATAGACTCGCTGGTGTCGAGAAAAGATCCACGGTTAGCCATCTTTGCTACCAAAGGGAATAAAGGAAATTATGCAGGCAGAAGAGTTGGTGATACGCCTGCTGCTGATCCGGATTCTTTTTCCCTGGTGAATAAATTTTATGCCGGTAAGGATGCCAATCTTTATTTATCTACTTACAGCGAAGTGTTATTTATAAAAGCAGAAGCTACCTTTATTAAGCAGGGCGCTGCGGCAGCCGCGCCGGTATACACCGCTGCTATTGCTGCACATATGACGATGCTGGGTATTCCTGTTGCAGCGCAGCAAAGCTACATTGCTTCCAGGCCGGTATTAACGGCTACGAATGCGCTGGCGCAGATCATCACCGAGAAGTATGTGGCAGGTTTCCTGTCTCCCGAAACATACAACGACTGGAGACGCACCGGTTATCCACAACTGAAGCCTTACCAGGATGAAATAGTTAAAAGTATTCCGCGCAGGTGGCCTTACCCGGCCAATGAGATGCTCACTAACCCGCAACCCGATCAGAAAGTGACGGTGAGCGACCGTGTGTGGTGGGACGCGAATTAAGCAGAGAGCAAAAAGCAGAAAGCAAAAAGCTATTAAAGCGAATGACCCAAGCGAATATTATTCTTTCGCTTGGGTCATTCGCTTTAATAGCTTTTTGCTTTCTGCTTTTTGCTCTCTGCTATATATGTAGCGTAAAGGTCAAAATACCTAACTGTACTTTTTGTGTAGCATCCGTTGCTTTGAAGCGGAAATAAAGACTATGTTTCTTACCATCTGCTACCGGGGTGAAGTTGAAGTTCGCCTTGTTGGCGGTTTTAGGCAAGGCGCCTGGTCCAATGGTCACTTCGCCTAAGCGGGCACCGTTGGCATCGTCCAGGAAGGCTTCCACTACATAACCCTGTTGTGGTGTTTCCTGAACCATGTAGGCCAGTTCTATCCCTTTCACATCTGTAAGATCCAGTTTGCTATATACTACCCAGCCTTCTGCGTTGGAAGGAATGAGGAACTTCATACCGTCTACAGCGAAGGTAGATACGCCGTCTGCCTTGTTGTAGTCTGCCGCTGCGAGTACGGGGCTGACCAGCTCGGCCTGTGCTGTACCGGTGATAGGCTTAATGCCGGGACCACCTTTATCGGTATAGCTGGCGAGCATATACAATACCCCGTTATCTTTTGCTTCACCACCCATAGTAGGATTAATGGTGCCGGAAACGGGCAGGGAGGCTATTTTAGGAGCGTTGCCGCCAATAGAATAAATATATTCTACCAGTTGTTTGGCTTCTCCCACAGAGAGACCTGGGTGAGCAGCCATGGCTGTTTCGCCCCATACGCCACCTCCACCGCTGATGATCTTTTTAGCCAACATTTCAGGGGCGGCAGGATCGTTTTTATACTTTTCTGTTACCTGCTTGAAAGAAGGTCCGATTGATTTTTCATCCGGTTTGTGACAGGTTTTACAGTCAGATACTTCCATAATGTTTTTACCTGCAATAGCGCCGGTAATCACCTGGTGCCCCTGTGGTGCTGCTGCTTTATCACGTCCTTGGATATAATCTGCCTTTACGAAAATATTGTTGGCATCGAGTTTACCGTCAGCTGAATTACCATCTTCTTTATCATTGATGTTTACGGTGTACTGTACGGGTTTGCCCGGGAAGTAGAACATCTGGTTGCCGGTGATGGCAATTTTCACATCAGGTGTTTCATTACCTGCGTAAACATCTATGGATTTACTTTTCGTTTTAGCGCCTTTGCCATCCGCTACTTCTACAAATACCTGGTATTCACCTGGTGTGGTGTAGGTAAATTCAATGGTAGGCTCTGTGGTTTCTTTTTTGGTACCATTACCAAAATTCCAGAGGTAGGTGATTTTGTCGCCATCAGGGTCAACAGAACCTTCTGCGCTTACTTTCACTTTAAAGGGCAATCCGCCGGTTAAACGGTCTGCGTGGATGTTAGCCTTCGGCGCACGGTTACCACCGTTAAAATCGATCCGGGAGAGGCCTGCATCTACGTTTTTGCTGAACCATCCATTACCATATTCCAGGATGTACAAACGACCGTCCGGACCCATTTCCATATCAATCGGTGCATTCAGTTTGGTATTAGGCATGAATCTTTCCATTTTGGAGAAGTCGCCGTTCTTATCCATGGTTACTGCCATCACCCAACCGCGGATCCAGTCGTAGATAAACAGTTTGTCGTTATAGTAATCGGGGAAGCGGGTTTCTTTTGGATAGAATTCGCTGTAATAAACCGGACCTGCTTCTGCGTTACGGCCGCCACTACCTACAATCGGGAATTCTTCTGATTTTGCGTAGGGGTACCAGATGAATGCAGAAGTTGCCGGAGGCAGCTCTTTCAGGCCGGTATTGTTACGGGAATCATTGATAGGTTTCAGCGGATCGAAGTAAGGACCGCTTTCGCCTGTTTCGTAATTGTATTTGCGGTATGGTTTGTTGTTGGCAATGAACATCGGATAACCGAAGTTACCGGGTTTTTTCGCCTGGTTTATTTCATCATATCCTCTTGGTCCGCGGGTAGAGTCATCGTTATTTGCATCGGGTCCTACTTCTCCCCAGTATACATAGCCTGTTTTCTGATCTACAGACATACGATAGGGGTTACGTGTACCCATGGCAAAAATTTCAGGACGGGTGCCTTTGGTACCTTTTGGAAACAGGTTACCATCAGGAATGGTATAAGATCCGTCTGCCTGTACTTTGATGCGCAGGATTTTTCCGCGCAGATCGTTGGTGTTGGCAGAACCGCGGCGGTCATCGTACTGCAGGTGACCGGGACGGTCATCTGTAGGACCGTAACCTTTACTTACATATTTCTGTCCGGGCTCATCAAACGGAGTAGTGTTGTCGCCGGTAGATAAATATAACAGTCCACCTGGTCCGAATGCAATAGAGCCACCGGTATGGCAGCAGATATCACGTTGGGAGTAGAACTGCAGGACTACTTTTTCGGAAGACATATCCAGTTTGTTGTTTTCAAATTTGAAACGTGACAAACGGTTTACGGAAGTATCCGCGGGGGAATACATCGCGTAGATGAAGTGGTTATTTTTGAAGTCGGGGTCAGCGGCGAGGCCGAGGAAACCTTCTTCAGCATTTACATTTGGTACATTGGTATGGTGATATACATTCAGGAAGCCTGCCTGTGAGAGTTTCTTTTCTGCTGTATTGTAAAGCATCAGTTCTCCGCGGCGTTGTGCCACCAGGATATCCAGGTTAGGGAGTATAGCCATTTCCGTTGGTTCGAAGAACTCACCGGATACCAGTACATTTTTAGTGAAACGATCTTCTTCCGGTACACGCAGGGTTTTAGCCAGGCTGTAATCCAGTACCTGGTTTTTACCGATTGCATATTTGATACCGCCGGAGAGGTGTTTCAGGAATAAGCTGTCTGTATAAGATTCTTCGGTGTGTCCGAGTCCTGTATAGAATGCACGGCCACCATCGTAGTCATGATACCAGCTGATTGGGTGATTGCCGCCCATGGTACCACCCTGGTAAGATTTCTCATCTAATTTTAACAGGACAGTGGTGGTGGTGTCCACATTTTTGTAGTTATACCACTCATCGGTATGTTCCCATTTTTCGGGGAGACCTTCCGTGGCTGGAAATGATTTTACAATTACGTCAACTATAGCTTTGTGAACGCCCGGAGGATGGCTCTGGAACCATGCGCCGGCGAGGTGGTTATACCAGCCCCATTCGTATTCTGTATCAGCCGCGGCGTGTATACCTACGTAACCGCCGCCTGCCTGAATATATCTTTCGAAATCTGCTTCCTGGTAGTTGTTGAGTACATCACCGGTGGTGCTGAGGAAGATCACCGCAGAGTAGTTCTGGAGGGTATCTTCATTGAATTTGGTGGCATCGGTGGTGGTATCTACGTCAAAGCCGTTTTCGGTACCGAGTTTCTGCACGGCAGCAATGCCTGCTGGGATGGAGGCGTGGTGAAAGCCGGCTGTTTTGGTAAACACGAGTACTCTTGGTTTACCCGGACGGGATTTTTTACAGGCCGCCATGCCCACAAGGGCCAGCAGCAAAATAAGCTTGATGGTATGTTTCATTATAGCGGATTAGTTTTTGGGTTTCCAGTTGCCGATAGCATATTCGATGCCACCCAGCAAATGTTTCAGATATACGGGATCCTGGTATGATTCTTTGATATGTCCCATTTCAGTGTAGAAGGCACGTCCTCCTTCAAAATCGTGATACCAGCACATTGGGTGGTTATCGCCGTTTTTGCCGCCGGTGTAGCTGCTTTCATCAATTTTGATCAGCACATGTACATCGGGGTTGAGGTTTTTGAAATTGTACCACTCATCTTTACGGATCCATTCATCTGGCAGGTCTTTGGTAGCAGGATGATTATGATCCACTACTTTCAGGGTGGCTGTTTGCTGATTCGGGTGACTCAGAAACCAGGCACCGGCGAGTTTGTTATACCATGGCCAATCGTATTCCGTATCTGTTGCTGCATGGATACCCATCCAGGCGCCGCCTTTGTGGATGTAGTTTTCAAAAGCTACCTGTTGTGCGCTGTCGAGTACATCGCCGGTGGTGCAGCTGAAAATAACGGCCGCATATTTTTTCAGGTTGTTAGGGGTAAATGCGCTGGCATCTTCAGTAGTATCTACTTCAAAGCCATTGTCTTTTCCCAGTTGCATGATAGCTGTTTTGGCAGCAGGAATGCAATCGTGGCGGAAGCCTTTTGTTTTAGAAAAAACCAATACCCTTTTGGCCTTGTGTTTATTCTTTGCCTGCACAGAAATGGTGCCGGCGAGGAGCAAGAGTGTAATAAACGCGGTTAATGCTTTCATCTTATTTTTCGTGGGATTTTAGTGAGAATTACGAATTTCAAATTACGAATTACGGATTTACAGGTAGATTATAAACGCGAAAGCCATCTTCCGCTTAGATCTACCTGTAAATCCGTAATTCGTAATTTGAAATTCGTAATTCTTAATTAGAGAACTCTTATTTTGATATTGCGATACCATACATCATCACCATGATCCTGCAGGGCAATATGACCTTTGGCATATTTGCCGAAATCTTTCCAGTCATGGAATTTGCTCTTGGCTACCAGTGCATCCCATTCAGGGGTACCCATAGTAGTTTCTGCAGTTTTCACGCCATTGAGCCAGAGAGTCAGGTGACCATCTTTCTTGGATATTTTGGCGGAATTCCATTGTCCAACAGGTTTAACGGGTCTGTTAGTTGCTTTGATCAGGTCGTACAATTCACCCGCATTGTGTTTTGGGTTTTTGCCATCCGGATGGCCAGCATCATCGATTACCTGCATTTCAGGACCTGACAGGTAGGTCTGGCTTAAGGAAGGATCTTCGTGAACGCTGAAAATAAGACCGCTGTTGCCACCTGGAGAAATTTTCCATTCGTAGCTCAGTTCATAGTTTTCATATTCTGCGTCTGTAACGAGGTCTCCACCGGGTGCGCCATTCTTTTTTGCTGCCTGATCCAGTGCAATTGCACCATCTGCCACGCCCCATGCAGGGCTGGCGGTAGACTTCAGATACGTATGCCAGCCTTTGGTAGAAGTACCATCGAACAGCAATACCCATCCTTGTTTCTTTTCCTTAGCTGACAGGGTATTTAATTGCTGGGCTTTCACTGCGGAAGCGCCGAGTATAGCGCTTGCCATGAATGCCCCCAGGATTATTTTTTTCATTACAGATGATTGAGTTTATGTTAAACAACAATTATTTGCCAATAGACAGGATATATGTTACCATCTCTTTAGCATCTTCTTTTGAAATCTGTGGATGTGGTAACATCGCTACTTCACCCCAGTTACCAGAACCGCCTTTGATTACTTTGTCGGCCAGTTTATCTATGTTTTCCGGTGTGTTTGGATATTTACCTGCAATGTCTTTCAGTGCGGGGCCTACCACTTTCATTTCTTCTTTATGGCAGGTTTTGCAATCGCTTTGTGCCATCAGGGTTTCGCCTTTGCTCACAGGTTTGCTAGCACTTGGCGACACCATGGAATTATCTGCTGCTGGCGCGCTTTCATGAGTGCTTGCACTATCAGCATTTTCTTGTTTTTTTTCACCTCCTCCGCATGCTGCAAAGAATAAAACACTTAGTACGAGCGGCGCCAGATATCTCTTTCTCATTTGTTGATTTTTTATTTGGTTATTGTTTACTATAACGATCGGTGGATAATTAATTAAATACCTAGTATTCTTTTGTTGAAAGCATCATCTGTGCCGGCACCTGCGAAATCATCGAATGCTTTCTCGGTGACACGGATAATATGATCCTTAATAAATGGTGCGCCTTCTTTGGCGCCATCTTCCGGATGTTTGATACAACATTCCCACTCCATAACGGCCCAGCCGGCAAAATCGTATTGCGCCATTTTGCTGAAGATGGATTTAAAGTCTACCTGTCCATCGCCGAGAGAGCGGAAACGGCCCGGACGATCTATCCAGGACTGGTATCCGCCATAAACGCCGGAGCGGCCGGTAGGATTGAATTCCGCATCTTTTACGTGGAATGCTTTGATCCTTTCATGATAGATATCGATATACTCCAGGTAGTCGAGGCATTGCAGCAGCAAATGGCTCGGATCATACAGGAGGTTGGCACGGGTGTGATTGCCGGTAGCTTCCAGGAAACGTTCAAAGGTGATACCATCATGCAGGTCTTCTCCCGGATGAATTTCATAACAAACGTCTACGCCGTTGGCATCAAATTCATTGAGGATGGGGAGCCAGCGTTTTGCCAGTTCAGCAAAACCTGTTTCTACCAGTCCTGCCGGACGCTGTGGCCATGGATACATGGCTGGCGCCCATAACAGTGCACCACTGAAAGTAGCGTGGACATTAAGGCCCAGGTTACGGCTGGCTTTAGCAGCATATTTCAGCTGGTTTACGGCCCACTCCGTACGTGCGTTAATGTTATTGTGATATTGTGCAGGCGCAAATCCGTCAAACATTTCAGAGAATGCAGGATTTACAGCTACCAATTGTCCCTGCAAATGTGTACTCAGTTCTGTTATTTCCAGTCCTGCGGCATTTACAATACCTTTGATTTCATCTGCATAGGTTTTGCTTTCCGCTGCTTTTTGCAGGTCTATCAAACGGGAATCCCAGCTGGGGATCTGCACTCCTTTAAAACCAATGGAGGCCGCCCATTCACAGATAGATTTCAGACTATTGAAAGGCGCTTCATCTCCCATGAATTGCGCCAGAAAAATACCAGGTCCTTTTATCGTTTTCATACGCTCGTTCTAGTGATGAAATACTATATCTCGAAGTTTGTCCATTTAGCATCGCTCTGAGAAGAACGTACTACGTTATCGATGAAAGCCATACCGCGAACACCTTCTGCTGTGCCCGGGAAATCCAGGGATTCCGGAGATGGTTGTACGCCATCAATTTTAGCAGATAAAGTTTGTGCGAAGTTGCGATACAGGTTACCGAATGCTTCCAGGTATCCTTCCGGATGGCCGCCTGGCGTGCGGGTATTATGTGTCATGTAGCTGGACTGGAAAGAATAGCCACCACCTGCGCGGTAGATTTCAGTAGGTTTATCCAGCCATTTTACAAGGAGGGTATTGGGTTCGTGCTGTGCCCATTCGAGACCACCCTTTTCTCCGTATACACGGATTTTCAGTGCATTTTCTTCACCGGCAGCTACCTGTGATGCCATCAGTACGCCAGCAGCGCCATTGTCGAAGCGGAGCAATACAGCGCCGTCATCATCCAGTGCACGACCCGGTACCATGATGTTCAGGTCAGCGCATAATTTTTCAATTTTAGCGCCGCTGATATATTCTGCCAGGTTAGCAGCATGGGTGCCAATATCGCCCATACAGCCGCTTTTGCCTGATTTTTTAGGATCTGTTCTCCAGGCTGCCTGTGCATTACCTTCTCTTTCACTCAGTTTGCTGAGCCAGCCTTGCGGGTATTCTACCCATACTTTGCGGATCTTGCCGAGTGCACCATCTTTTACCATCTGCCTGGCTTGTTTCACCATTGGATAGCCGGTGTAGGTATGTGTGAGCAACAGTGTTAAGCCGGTGGCTTCTACTTTTGCCTGTAATTGTTTGGCCTCATCGAGAGAAAAAGTGATGGGTTTTTCTATAACTACGTTGAAACCAAGATCGAGCGCCATCATAGCCGGTTCGAAGTGAGCGAAGTTAGGTGTAACGATGGTCACAAAGTCCATACGTTTATCTGCCGGCATCTTCGCTTCGTTTTCCAGCATGGTTTTGAAATCGAGGTAAGTGCGTTCCGGATCGAGGAACAGCATTTTACCGGATTCCACTGCAATGTCGTTATTGATGCTGAGGGCGCCTGCTACCAGCTCAATCAGTCCGTCCATATTGGCCGCAATACGATGAATTGCACCAATGAAGGCATCTTTACCGCCTCCTATCATTCCCATTCTTAGTTTCCGTGTCATATTTACAATTATCTTTTATAAGTTATACTATTTGAACCTGTGCTTTTTCTACCTTTTTGCGGTTGCGCATAAAAAAGAAAAGTCCTGCAAAAGCTACGACCAGCATTACAGGTATGATCAGTGTGGCATTGATGATTTCAGGTCCGGCTACTGCGGTGGCCTGACTAAAGGCGGTGGCTTCTGCACTGCCTGCTGCCGCAGAACGGTAAGCATCCAGCGAAGCACCGGCAGGGAGTTGTTTTACAATGATGCGATCATAAAAACCTCCCATGAAATACATGTATACTGATACGGCAAACATACCGGCACCCCCCATCAGGTTCATACCTAAAGCGCCTGACTGAGGAATATTTTCTGATACAAAACCCAGCATGGTAGGCCAGAAATAAGTAACGCCCATACCAAAAATAACGGCGGCTACAAAGATCATATTACCAGATACATGGGAAAGTAAATATAAGCCCAAAGCGGAGAAGATCGCGGAAAAAAGTAAAACGCCGGTAGGAGATATTCTATGAACTACTGGCCCGGCTACACCTCTGCCCAATGTTTGCACTCCTGCTGTTAATGCCAGGATGAGGATCGCATTCTCGGTTACATTTTTTAACAATACGTTGATCCACTGTCCGGTGAAAAGCTCTGTGATGGCGGTGCCAAACATCAGGATAAACATCACGATGAACAGGGGACTTAAAATTGATTTGTACATCTGTGCGGAAGAAACGCCGGATGCTACCCTTTCAGTAACAGGGAAATCAAGTTTCAAAAAGAGATAACCATAGATAAGGGTAGGGATGATCATGGTGGCTACCTGCAGCTGCCAGCTGAGGCCCAGTTTAGATAATAAGAATACCAGCAGGGTACCTACTACGATACCACCAGGGAACCACAGGTGAAAGTGATTTAATTTGGTGGTTTTGTTGTCAGGGAAAATGGTGGCTACCAGCGGGTTACAGGCCGCTTCTACGGTACCATTGGCCATACCGATAAACAAGGTGGAAATAAACAGGGACCAGAAACCGGACGCAAATACCGTCAGTACAATTCCCAGCAGATGCAGGATGAAAGCTGCCAGCAGCAATCGTTTCATGCCTATTATATCTACTATAAAACCGCCTATTACTACTGCCAGCGGAAAGCCCCAGAATGCAGTACCGGTGATAATGCTCAGTTGCTGCGTATCCAGGTGGAACTCAACGCCAAGACCGCCCAATATACCGGCGCGGATGCCAAAGGACAATGATGTTACCAGCAGCGCCATGCAGCTGGCTACGAACAATTTCTGTGGCTGAATTACATTTGCCATAAACGTGGATATTTGTGTAAAAGTTAAAAACGGCTATTAAACCTTTAAATTTATAAAAAGTATTTGCATATTTCCATCTTTTTGTATGGATGACACGCAATTTTCCTGAAAATTTTTATTCCGACTGCCAATGTTCTGTTTAACATTTTAAATGAAGTGTTAATGCCCGGCCCGGACGGTAAAATTTCAGGATAAACGGTTGGTATAATTCCTGGGTAATCCAGGCTAAATTGATTATTTCCCCTGCTGATATTTTACCATATGCTGATATTTTATTCACTCTCCGGGTTTTAATACGGCAGCCGGCTTTAACTTAAACCATTTATAGGGTCAACCAAAATCAGTAGCGTTATGATTTGTCCAGGAAAAGTATGGCCGGTCAACAAAATGATTTACCATATTTTATTGATGGTATGCTGTGTTTTCCCACTTTGTACGCTTTGGGCGCAGGATACACCGCTTCGTTTTTCCCACCTGGGAATTGAGCAGGGATTGCCGCAAAATACTGTTCACTGTATCTTACAGGATAGCAGGGGATTTATCTGGATAGGTACAGATAATGGACTTTGCCGTTATAGTGATGATGAAATAAAAATCTTCCGGTATGATAATAGTACCAGCAACAGCATCAGCAGTAACTACGTGCAGGCGCTGGCGGAAGATAGCATGGGCAATATCCTGGTGGGAACAGATAACGGACTGAATATTTATGATGCCCGGAAAGAGCAGTTCCGGCTGGCAGATGCAGGAGAACCGATTGCTGATGTTACCTGTGTTTACAGGGATTCCCAGGGTAATATCTGGGTAGCCGCCTCCCGTCGCTTCTATCATTATGAGCCGACCAGGGAAAAGCTGAACAGCGTTAACCTGGCAGGGCAGAATTTATCCACCATCCGCTCCATTGCGGAAGACAGTACCGGTGTGTTGTGGATCGGAGCCGGTGCACGCATCTTTCGCTATGATACCCGCAATGGCCGCATATTACCATTGCCTGCCGCATTGACCAATAACCCATATTATGGTAAAAGCCCTATTCATGCCATTACTTATCATGAGGGCGAACTGTGGGTGGGTACGCAATCCAGCGGGGTGGTTATGCTGGATATACCCAGGCAGCAGTGCTTTAACTACCATGCCGGCAACGATTCCAACAGCATTACCAATGAAATGGTAAAAGCCATCAGATTTATCAAAGGGAAATATTGGGTTGGCACCCGCAAAGGCTTGTATATTTTCCAGGACAGAAAAGTAATCGCGCATTACACCAACGATAAGTTCGATCCGGCTACGCTTTCGCATAACTCGGTTTGCGCGGTAATGGAAGACAATGCAGGCACCGTCTGGATTGGTACCTATTGGGGGGGCATCAGCCAGGTATATCCGGGTAGCCGTAACCTCAGCTTTATTTCCAGCCTCATGAAAGATGGCGTAGGTACTAACAACCGCACCATCATGGGCATACAGGAAGATGCGGCGCATAACCTCTGGCTGGCCACCGGAGCCGGGTTGAATTTTTATAACCGGACCACCAATACTTTCCTTTACTATCACATTCCCGGCGCGGAGGAACAAACCAGTAAGGATATCATCAAATCCCTGTTGTTTAAAGATAAAGATAACCTGTGGGTAGGCAGTTTAGATGGGTTATACCTGTTTAATATCCCTACCGCCACGTTTACACGGGTACCGTTATCAAGGAACTATCCTGCATGGGTATACGCCGTTTATGCGCTGGAGAAGGGAACCGATGGCTGGTGGGTAGGCACACATAATGGTCTTTTTTTCCTGAATAAAAAAGGTGTTGTGGTGCGGGAATTACGTCACAAAGGTGATCATCCCGGTAGCCTGATGGCCGGAGAAATTAATTGTTTACATGAAGATAGTAAAGGCAACCTCTGGGTGGGTACACTCGAAGGGCTTTGTTATTTGCCATATAACGGCATTCATTTTCAATCCGTAAACTATGCCGCCACTTATGCTTTTAACCGGACCAGTAATGTACACTGTGTGAAAGAAGACAGTCGCGGTATTATTTGGGTGGGTACTCATGAACACGGCCTGCAATATGTGGATAAAGGCACCAATAGCTTGCGGTCACCGGATACTGAACATGCTCCTGCGGAGAAAATCATCCGCGGGATAGTGGAGGATAATAAAGGAAATCTCTGGCTGAGCGGACAGAATAATATTGTGAGGCTCAGCATCATCGCCCAAAAACATTCCACAGCACCACAAAGCATAAAGGTGACGCCATATGCGGGGGCGGCCTGGCCTGGCAGTAACGAATACCTGAACCCTGCATTTAAAACGGCCGCCGGCGAAATTATGTTTGGGGGAATTAATGGCATCGTAGGTTTTAACCCGAACAGAATTATCCTTAATACGCTGAGCCCCAAAGTAGTACTGACGGGTATGCTGATTAAAAATATCCCGGTAGATATTGGCGCCCCACATTCTCCTTTAAAGGAATCCATTACTTATACGGATAAGATCACCCTGGATCACGACCAGGCCTACTTTACGCTGCATTTTGCAGCGCTGAATTATATTAATCCCGGCTCCAACAAATTTGCCTACATGATGGAAGGGTTACACAGTGATAATAAATGGCACTATGTAGGACATCAAACGGCAGCTACTTTCACCAACCTGGATCCCGGCGATTATATTTTCCGTGTAAAGGCTACCAATAATGAAGGCGTATGGAGTGATGCTGCCACCAGTTTGGAAATACGTGTACTGCCGCCTGTCTGGAAAACATGGTATGCCTATCTGTTTTACGTGGCGATAGGGATTGCGCTGTTATGGTGGTATTATTACTATTCTTCCCGCACCATCCAGTTGAAGCATGAGATTACGAAACAGCAGTTATTCCGGGAAAAAGATCGTGAGCTGGCGCAGAGTAAACTGGACTTTTTTACCAACATCTCTCATGATATAAAAACACCATTGACGCTCATTATGGCACCGGTGGAAAAGCTACTGCAAACGACTACTGCTGAAAAGTCCGTGCAGTACCAGTTACAGCTGATACAGCAAAATGGGGAAAGACTGATGCGGTTAATGGATCAGCTGCTGGATTTTCGTTTATTGGAAGAAGGTGGAGTCCCTATGCAGGCGGAGCATACGGATATGGTACACTTCTGTCGGGATATAGCAGGTGCCTTTGAAAGTCTTGCCAAACGCCGGGACATTACCCTGGAGGTAGTACCTGCTACGGATACCATCATGGCATGGTTTGATAAAGATAAATTTGAAAAGATCCTCTTCAACCTGTTGTCCAATGCCCTGAAATTCACTTTAACAGGTGGCCTGGTAAGAATCAGTGTACGTATGGAGGATAACGAGATGCTGCTGCTCACCGTAGAAGATAATGGTATTGGCATTCCGGCAACTCATTTCGAAGAGATCTTCGGACAGTTCCGGCATTATGATTTCAATAACCTGCAGGCAGGTGGTACGGGCATCGGGCTGGCGCTGGTAAAAGGGCTGGTGAGCAGGCATTATGGCACTATTACCGTCAACAGCCGGCAGGCATCAGCAGCGTCCGAAGGGCATACCTGCTTCAGCATTAGTATTCCTGCAGGTAGTACCCATCTTAAATCCACAGAAATAAAAAAGACTTCTGATAACTTTTTAGTGCCTGCTTCTTTGCCTGATTTTTCATCGGAGATTCCGGGAGATGAGGCTGACAAGCCGTTGCTGCTGATCATAGAAGATAACGAGGAAGTGCAGCAATACCTGGCGGAGGTGTTTAAAGAAAGATATACGCTGCAACTGGCAGCAGATGGTGTGTCGGGGCTGGAGCTGGCCACCCGTCACCTGCCGGATATTATTATCAGCGATGTGATGATGCCGGGCATGAATGGTGTGGAATTATGTCATGCCTTGAAAAATGATAGCCGTACCAGCCATATCCCGGTGATATTGTTGTCTGCCCGCTCTACGGTTTCGTTTATCCGGGAGGGATATGAAACCGGCGCTGATGATTACATTACCAAGCCATTCAGCATCTCGTTGCTTACCAGCCGGGTGAAAAACCTGCTCGACTCCAGGAAGTTACTACGGGAGCGCTATAGCCGCAATTTTACCCTGGCATCAGATAATGACCCTATCACGGGGCCAGACGACATTTTCCTGAAAGCAGTGATTGCATTTATTGAAGAAAATATTGCTGAGCCGAGTCTCAATGTAGAAGAGTTGGCCAGCGCGGTTAACATGAGCCGGGTTACCCTTTACCGGAAATTAAAAGCACTCACCAACCAAACCATTGTTGAATTTATCCGGATCATCCGGTTAAAAAAAGCGGCCCGTTTACTGGCCACCCAGCAGTACAATGTAAATGAAGTCGCCTATATGACCGGTTTCTCTGATCCCGATTATTTCCGGAAATGGTTTAAAAAAGAATTTGGGAAGACGCCTACCGAGTATGTGAGAGAAAATCACATAACTAATTAATTATCAATAGAAAATAAGTTCCTGTTTGTCGATTGTTACAATTGACAGGTATTTTAGTGAAACAAAATAGGGGTAATTCAGACGGATATGTAGGGTATCCGATTCTGTGAAGAGCCTAATTTTACCCTGTTGCCAAATAAAGAGGTAAAGAACGAATCGTAGCAAATTTATCAGCCAGTCAGCCATCATAAAGTGAACAATTCCTTTATCTCTTATTGGTGAATAATGAAAAACTGCTGCCTGTCAGCTCCACAATTGCATGCTGTTGCAACAGCAGTTGCAAGGTCAGTCAAATCAAAATCTATTTAAAATGCGCCTGAATCACGTATTCTTATGCTGCATGCTATTCGCAGCTTACGGCCTGTCTGGCTGTAAGAAAAAACAACACTCAGATGAGTTTGTATTAAAGTTCTGGAATGTTAGATTGAATGCAACCAATGTAGTTCCTGCACTTCCCGGCAATGGTTCCAGCGCCTACGCAACGCTGTACCTGCGCGATGATTACCGTTTGTACTATGACATTTATTTTGATTCTCTCGCAGGACTTACACCGGAAACGGTAGAAATCCGGATGGGGAATCCGCTACAAAATGGAAACGCGGCGGTGTTGCAACTGAGCGGCAATTTCACCGGTTCCAAAATGAAAGGGGATGTGGCCATGCCTAAAGAAGTGGCGGATAGCCTGCTGAAAAATCCAGGCTACCTGGTGATTGCTTCCAAAACGGCCCCGGGCGGATTGGTACGTGGTCAGCTGGACAGGAAAATTCTACTGGCGAAAGATGTGTCTTTGACAGGAGATCAGGTGCAGCCACCTGTAAATACCGCCGCTACAGCAAAAATTTATCTGCGTATGACGGACGATAATACGCTGTTTTATGCAATCGATGTCAAAGACCTGCCGGCCAACGATCAGTTGATGGAAGCGCATGTGCATAACGCCGGCGGTTCGGTACTTTTAAAGCTGGCGACTACCGCCACTGACTATACGCAGCCGCTTAATACATCTGTTACCGGCGAGGCGCTGAGGGCGCTGCAGCAAGACCCTCTCTACCTGGATATTCATAGTACGCTGGCACCGGCAGGGCTCCTCCGGGGTACACTACGCTGATACAACTCTTCCTTATTCCATAAACATGTTTCATCATGATGCATTTCACACCTACCCGCTGCAGGTGCCTGTCCGATAAACTATTTCGTTGGTGCCTTTCCGTTATACCTGCAGTGATATTATCTACTCCCGCTATGGCATTCACAAAGGACACTACTGCACGGCATATAAAACCGGCAAAAGACAGTTCATGGTTCTCCTATACGACCTGGTTGTGGAACAGAAACAGCTCCCGGGCTAATATGGTAGCCGCTACATCTTCCGTTTACAGCCAGGAAGTGGGCAGTACACCGGTTGCCGATATCACCAATGTACTGGCAGGTCGTATGGCCGGACTTTATACTCTTCAACTCTCCGGCATGAACGGAGCAGACGGCGCCTCTTTTTCTCTGCGCGGAAAAACGCCACTCATTGTCATCGATGGTGTGGTACGTGACTTTACCGGCTTCAATCCCAATGATATTGAAAGCGTAACACTACTGAAGGATGCATTGGCCACGGCGATGTATGGGCAACGTTCTTCCAACGGGGTATTAATGGTGACCACACGGGAAAAAGGACGCAAAGCTTTTGAAATTAACGCTTCTGCACAATACGGCCTGCTGGAATCATTATATAAACCACAGTATGCAGATGCTTTTCATTATGCGCAATTGTATAATGAAGCACAGCACAACATGAATGCTGCGGCCACTCCCCGTTATTCAGATGATATGATGAACGCCTGGAAGAACCACACGAACGATCCCTATAAACAGCCGGACGTAAACTGGTACAATGAAATCATACGCCATACCACCAGCCAGCAACGCTATAACATAGACCTGGCAGGCAACGCCAGCAACTATCACTATTATGCTTCCCTGGAACACTTTGCACAATCCGGCAATTTTATTACGTCTCCAGCCAACAGTTATAACACCAATAACGATTACAAGCGTTATAATATCCGCACCAATGCACTGGTGAATTTTAATAAAAATATAGAACTGGGGCTGAATGTGTTTGGCTCTGTTGCCTCTGGTAACCAACCCGGAATTGGTACAGCAGCCCTGATGTCCCTGACAGGGTCTACTCCTCCCGTTGCTTTTCCCGTGTTTAATGCCAACGGCTCCTTTGGTGGTACTAATCTTTGGCGTACCAATCCATACGCGGGAGCTATCTCTTCCGGCTATCAGCAAACAACAGAGCGTACCATCAGCGCCGATATGACATTGCAATATAAACTGGATGACCTGTTAAAGGGTTTGTGGATAAAAGGACAGTTGTCTATGAACAACTATTACATGGAAACCATTGACCGCTCCAAAGGAGTAGCCGTATATGAACCGGATACCACTGCCGGCGCTATTCCCAACAGCTATATTCAATATGGCACTGACGGGCTGGTAGCAGGCGGACAGGCAAAAGTAAACAGCCAGGTACGACAGAATTATTATAATATCATGGCAGGCTACGACCACACCTGGAACGGGCACTCACTCCGGTTGCTGGCCACCTATAATGTAGATAATACCATCCGTAGTTTTACCCAACTGAATACATTGTATAGCAATGCAGGGCTTACCGCTTCTTACGACTGGCATAAAACCTACCTGGCAGAGCTGGGCCTGGTATATGGTACCCTAAACAGGTATACACCAGGTAAACGCGGTAGCTTCCTGCCATCGGCGGGATTGGCCTGGGTGATCAGCAATGAGCATTTTTTCGCCAGCAACATTTTTGACCGCCTGAAAATAAGGGCTACTGCCGGACAAACCGCCTGGGGAGATCCTAACAACTATTTCCTCTACCTCCCTAACTATGTAACCGGAAGCACCGGTTACAATGTAGGTGAAACATCTTCGGGTGTAAGTGGCACCATAGAATCGCAGTTAGCCAATCCGGATATCACCTGGGAAAAAGCCTGGAAATTAGATGTAGGCCTGGAAGCGGCGTTGTTTCACAGCCAGTTGTCGGTATCGCTGGATTATTATCGTAACAAATATTATGACCAGCTGCAAACGCGCGGTCGTAACTCCGGTATCCTGGGACATAGCTATCCATTGGAGAACATTGGCCGCAGCAGGTATTCCGGATTAGAGGCCAGTGTGAATTACAGCCCGGTAACTACACATACTTTTAAATATTACCTGGATGGCAATGTAAGTATTGCTGCCAGTAGTTTATTGTACAATGGTGATCCTATTTATCCTTATGCCTGGCAGAACAAAACCGGGTTACCCGTAGGGCAGGCATTTGGGCTGGTGGCTGATGGATTTTATCAGACCGGAACGGATGTGAGCAAAACGGCTAACTGGCAGGGATATACGCCGGCACCAGGAGATATCCGTTATAAAGACCTGAATGGAGATGGCGTTATCAATGTGCTGGATATGCAGCCCATCGGTAATCAGCGCCCGATGATATTCTTTGGGATGGGCGGTGGTTTCAGCTGGAAAGGATTTGATTTTAAACTGTTGCTGCAGGGCGTGATGAACCGTAATATGGTGTTGAGTGCAACGAGCGTAAGTGCTTTCAACAACAGCTATGGCAACGTAATGGATATGCACAACAATCGCTGGACACCAGAGAACGCTGTGAATGCAGTATTTCCGCGACTTACTATTGGTACTAATGTCAATAACAGTCAGGCTTCCACCTTCTGGATGCGCAATGGAAATTATCTCCGGCTGAAAAATGTAGAATTGGGATATGACTTCAAAAAAATATTGCTACCCCACAGCAGGGTGAGTCACCTGCGGTTATTTGTAAATGCCTACAACCTGTTCACCTGGAAAAAAGTTGACTGGTTTGATCCTGAATCCGGCATGAGTGCATTTAGCAATCAGCGAATCATTAATGGGGGAATTTCCCTTGGCCTGTAAACCTTAAAGCTATTTTCATGATGAAAAAATATATTCTCCTGCTTCCTGTTGTGGTGATGGCAGGGCTTGTAGCCTGTCAGAAGAATGTGGTAGAGAAAGCACCGCTGGAATATGTGAACGAAGACCTGGTGTTTGACAAACTTGATTCGCTGGGCGTTTATGCAGAACAATTTCTTTACAACACCTATAGTGATTTACCACAAGGGTACAACCGCATTGGATCGAATATCCTGGATGCTGGTACCGATGATGCCGTTCCTTCCAATACAGACGACCAGGTACAATATTTTTCTGTGGGTCAGTGGAGCCCCTATGTGTTGCCGGACGATCGATGGGATGCGCTGTACGGTGGCATCCGCAAAGTCAACATCTTTCTCTCAAAAATAGACCAGGTACCATTAAAAACAGCGGGTCTTAAGCAGCAATGGAAATCTGAGGCCCGCCTGTTACGTGCAGTCTTTTATTTTGAATTAATAAAAAGATGGGGTGGTGTACCGTTAATTGGCGATAAGGTATTTACACTGAACGATAATATTTCCTTTGCCCGTAACAGTTATGAAGCATGTGTACAGTATATCCAACAGGAAGCAGACACTGTTCAGAAATATTTGCCGGCCAGCTATGCCACTGCTTATTTTGGACGTGCAACCCGCGGCGCCGCGTTGGCCCTAAAGTCACGGCTGCTATTGTATGCAGCCAGTCCAATCAACAACCCGGCAGGCAACCGTGAAAAATGGCTGTCAGCTGCGCAGGCTGCAAAAGATGTGATGGACCTGGGCACCTATTCCTTGACAAGTGGTATAGATGACCCGTTTATGAAGCGTAAAAATTCAGAGGTCATCCTGGCGTATATGTCATCGCCCAACAGTAGTGTGGAAGCACTTAACGGCCCGGTGGGATCCAAGCGTGGAGATCAGGGGAAAACAAACCCAACACAGGAGCTGGCAGATGAGTTTGAAATGTCCAATGGAAAAATGATTGCAGAAACCGGCGCCGGTTATGATGCGCAAAAACCTTATGCTAACCGTGATCCACGTTTTTATCTGACCATCTTTCATAACGGCATGTCATGGCTGGGGAGAACAGTGGAAACTTTTGATGGTGGCCTGGATAGGCCTGCCGGCTTTGGTAATTCCAATGGTGCAGAAACACGCACCGGTTACTATATGCGAAAGTTCCTCAGCACCGCAGGTACCGCGGCCAGTTATTCCAATGCAGAACATAGCTTTCCGGTTTTCCGCTATGCCGAAATACTACTCAACTATGCAGAGTCGCGCAATGAAGCTGATGGCCCCGTAAAGGAAGTATACGATGCATTGGAACTGATCCGGAAAAGAGCAAAACTTAATCCATATCAGCTACCCGCAGGACTCTCCAAAGAACAAATGCGTACACGTATACAACATGAACGCAGGGTAGAAATGGCTTTTGAAGAACAACGTTTCTGGGATATCCGCCGCTGGAAAATAGCGGAGCAGGTATTAAACCGTCCGCTGCATGGAGTGCAGGTGATTAAATCAACAGATAATACGATGACCTACAAACGTGTAGAAGTAAGTGGGACGAAGTTTTTGCCCGATCGTATGTACCTGTTCCCGATTCCTTACAAGGAAATGTTATCGAATAGCAACATGCATCAGAATCCCAATTGGTAAAACTCATTAACGGCATCTCATGAAAAAAATATTAAACTACCTGCTGTTGCTGCTCCTGTTGTGTAGCGTTATACCCGGTAAAGCACAGCAAAGGGCTACTATAAAAGGAACTGTTACAGATGGAACACAGCCATTACCCGGCGTGACCATCTATGAAAAAGATCTACCCGCAAACGGCGCCACCACAGATGAAAGAGGTAATTATATACTTACACCGAAAGGAAAGTCGGGTATATTGATATTTTCTTTTGTTGGTTATCTGAAAAAAGAAATCGCCATCGGTAAGCTATCTTCCAATGTAATATTACAACAGGATACGAAAGGGCTGGAAGAGGTAGTAATAGTAGGTTTTGGCACCAGGAAAAAGATCACTTCCACCGGCGCAGTAAGTTCTATTTCCGGTGAGCAGATCCGGCAAAGCCCTTCTGCGAGTTTGCAGAATTCACTCGCAGGTCGCCTGCCAGGCTTGTTTACGCAACAACGCAGCGGACAACCTGGTAAAGATGGTGCCGCCTTTCAGATCAGGGGTATCAGTTCCTATAATAATACGGATAACAACTCTGCCAACAATCCCCTGATCATTGTAGATGATATTGAGTTCACCTATGGTCAGGTAAACCAGCTGGATCCAAACGAAATAGAAAGTGTATCTATCCTGAAGGATGCCTCTACTACGGCAGTATATGGTATCCGTGGAGCGAACGGCGTACTGGTAATTACTACACGCCGTGGTAAGTCGGGTAAACCACTGTTAACGGTGCGTAATGAAACAGGTATGCTGTCGCCTACCCGCCCACCTGAAATGAATGACGGGTATACTACCTTACGATTGTTACGTGAATATGAAACTACCAGTCTGCGGGATCCTGCCGTGAAGTATCCGCAATTTTTCGCCAATAATAACCTTGACTATTATAAGGACAACAGCGACCCTTACAACCATCCGAATGTAAACTGGTGGAAGGTATTGATGCGGGATTATAGTCTGCAGAACAGAACTAATTTTGATATCAGCGGCGGATCAGATCTCATCAAATATTTTATCTCCCTGGGATATATTACGCAAGGGGGAATCTATAAAAACTTTTCTTCCGGTGAAGGATACAACAGCAACTACTTCTATAACCGTTATAACTTCCGGTCCAATATTGACATAGACCCCAGTAAAAGCCTGCATATCCGGGTAGATTTATCGGGCCGTTTCGGTACTACCAATGAGCCTAATGACAAGGCTTTTAACGGTGGAGGTAACACGTTCCAGTATTTGTGGAACGGAGAACTGTCGTCTTTCGGGTATCCGATTTATAACGAAAACGGATCGTTGGGCGGTACGTTGTCTTCCGGCACCAAAGGCAATCCACTGGCTATTTTACAATACTCCGGCTACCAACGTTCCTACGAAAATAATTTTAATATTGTTACATCCGCCACACAACAGCTGGACGCGCTTACAAAGGGGTTATCTGCCAATGTACTGTTATCAGTAGCCAGCGATTATGACTTTGCCAGATCGCTGACCCGCTCCAATAATGAAATACTCACTTACTATTACGATCAGGTGGCAGAAGCCTATAAACCAGTGGTGAACAACCTGTATAGAATGGGCAAACTTAGCAGCAGTGGTGGATATCGTGGTAGCGCCCGGAAGGTTAATATCCAGGCGTCTCTGAACTATGCACGTAGCTTTGGGGATCATAACCTCAGCGCCCTGTTACTGGTGAATCAGATTACCAATACCAGCAATGACTGGGACAATAGCGCCAGCGTGGTAAATGCAGGTATTCCAAATAATTTCCGTGGTGTTACCGGCAGGATAGGATACAATTATAAACTGAAATACCTGTTGGATGTGAACGCCGGTTATAATGGGTCTGATCGTTTTGCCAGCAGTAAAAAATATGGTTTATTCCCTGCTGTGGGCGTGGGTTGGAATATCAGCGAAGAACCGTTCTTTAAAGACAATATCCGGTTTATTGATGCCTTCAAGTTGCGTGGCTCCTATGGTGTAGTGGGGAGCGATAGAATCGGTGCATATAAGTACCTGTATGAGCAAATTTATAATGGAGGCAAGGGCTACAATTTCGGAGAGGTACCTACCGGCGTAAGTGGTATCATAGAAGGAGATCTGGGCAACAATGAAGTTACCTGGGAAAAAGAACGGAAAGCAGATATTGGTATAGACATCAAAATGCTGCATGGTAAACTGGGTATTGTGGCTGATTATTTTGATAACTACCGTCATGATATCCTTTCTACCCGCGGTACAGTACCACAGCCCTGGGGTGTAGGATTGCCACCCATGAACATTGGACGCGTGAGTAACAAAGGGTATGAGCTGGAAGTAGAATATAAAGACCGCATTAATAAACTACAATATTTTGTCAGAGGGCAGGTAAGTTTTGCCAAAAATAAAATCCTTTTCCGCGATGAGCCCAACGTACGTTATCCATGGCTGGCCAGCACCGGAAAATCGATCGGACAACAGTTTGGTTACCAATTTAACGGCTACTATGCGGACATTGAAGACGTGATGAAAAGCCCAAAGCTAATCACCAGTGTACCCATGCAAAACCTTTTCCCCGGCGCAATGAAGTTTGTGGATCAGAATGGCGATGGCATCATTAACGATGATGATAAAATTGCGATGGGCGTAAATCAGCCACGATATGTGGCCGGATTGGGCTTTGGCTTTTCCTGGAAAGGATTTGACGTAAGCACCTTGTTCCAGGGTTCATTTGATTATGTGATCAATATACAGCGGGGTAGTTTAGCGTATAGCCGTCCTGAAAGACAAACCACGCCTTATAACCTCGGACGCTGGGTACCGTGGAACAGTACAGACAATGTATTCCCCGCGCTTGCCGATGGACAAGGGAGTCCACAGTCTTCTACTTACTGGTACAGAAAAGGAGATTATATCAGGTGGAAAAATTTTGAAATCGGATACGCCGTTCCCGCTTCCAGGTTGAGAAATAAAGTACTGAAAAGTATCCGGATCTATGCCAATGGTTACAACATGGCACTCGTGTATACGGGACTACCAGTAGCCATAGATCCGGAGTCGGCGATGTCGTCTTCTGTTGGTGAGTATCCTCAGCAACGGATTTATAACCTGGGCTTGCAGGTAGGATTGTAAGCAGATTATTATCACCTCTACTAAAAGTTTTGAAGATGATGAAAGTTTTTAAATATATGATGACAGCGGGTTTGGTGCTGGGATTGTTTGCCGCCTGCAAAAAGTCAGATAGCTTTCTTGATAAAAGACAGACAGAAAGTTTAACAGAGCAAATTGTATTTGCAGATAGTGTGAAGACGCTTAACTTCCTGAATGACTTGTATGCTTATACCGGTATGGATCTGATCCATAACCGCTACACATTGATTACTTCGGTCGTTGGTAACGATTATGCCTGTATGGAAGATATGACATCGCACTCTGTATCTTATTATGGCGACCCACAGGCATCGTTTATCACCGGCGCAAGTACTTCGAGGAATTATTTCAGCAATAACTATTATAAAACCTATTACACCAAAATCAGGGCTGCCAATCAGTACCTGAAAAAGGTCGGCGGCTCGCCCCTCTCCGTCAGCCTGCAACAGCGCACAAAGGCAGAAGCCCGTTATTTACGTGCCTGGTATTATGCGCAGCTGGTACGTTATTACGGTGGAGTGATGCTGGTAGGTGACACCATCTTCAGCGATCTTAATGCGCCCATACAATATCAGCGCAACAGCTACAAAGCCTGTATTGATTACATTGCATCAGAATGCG
This sequence comes from Chitinophaga sp. RAB17, assembly GCF_052114225.1. Classification (NCBI taxonomy): domain Bacteria; kingdom Pseudomonadati; phylum Bacteroidota; class Chitinophagia; order Chitinophagales; family Chitinophagaceae; genus Chitinophaga; species Chitinophaga sp. RAB17. Next base: position 610,165 of record NZ_JBFREI010000002.1, read on the forward strand.
ATAAAGCCGCGGTAGATCTACCATCAGTAGCGGATCAGCAGCCGGCAGATTATGGTCGTATTACCAGTGGTATGTGCCAGGCACTGAAAGCACGTATGCTGGTAACAGCTGCGAGCCCATTATATAATGGGCAGCCCATTACTACAGATGCCGCATTGCAGCCATTGATTTGCTACAGTGCCACCTATGATGTAAATGTGTGGAAGCAGGCAGCAGCTGCCTGTAAAGTGCTGATCGATCAGGGGCTCTATAGCCTCTATGAAAATAACAGTCCTGAATCCCGCCCGGGATACGGGTTTTGGAAGCTATTTCTGCTGCGGAAAAATAGTGAGTACATCACGCCCTATATGATGGGTAATAATACGAACCTGGAAGGCGCCTGGTTCCCAAAATCAAGAGGCGGATCGGGATGGAGTACCCCCAGCCAGAACCTGGTAGATGCTTTTGGTATGAAAAACGGGAAAAACACCAGTGACCCGGCTTCCGGTTATGATGCCCGTTTCCCTTATGATAACAGGGATCCGAGATTTTATAATACGATTATTTACAACCAGGCATTGGTGTATAACAACAGCACCAAGAAAATGGATCCGGTAGATATTTATAAAACGTGGCAGGGAACACTTACCGGTGATGGCCTGCAGGCCTATTCTACCAAAACAGGTTACTATTCGCGTAAAATGAGCAACGATAGTACCGGCAGCTATAGCACGCAAAGCAGGGTATATCCGGTGATCCGTTATGCAGAAATTTTGCTGGGCTATGCCGAAGCTACGAATGAGATCAATGGCCCGGTATCGGAAGTATATGATATCGTGAAACGTATCCGTAAAAGAGCGGGTATTGACGCCGGAGCAGATGACAGCTATGGTCTTCCTGCTGGTTTAAGTCAGCTGGAAATGCGCAGGATCATCCGCAACGAATACGAAGTGGAATTTGCCTATGAAGGCCACTGGTATTATGATACACGCCGATGGAAAACAGCAGAAACTACCGAAAATATACCTATTCAGGGCATGATGGTTACCCGGGAACAGAATAATAGCTGGAGTTATCAACGCATCACTGCGCTGAATGCAGTATTTCTATATCCTAAAATGTATTTCTGCCCATTCCCTTATGATGAGGTGAATAAGAGTAATCTGTTATTGCAAAATCCGGGATGGTAGGCGTTATTGTGAAAATTTATGAACATGAAGAAGATATTATTGTGTATGGCCCTGTCGCTATTCCTGCTGAAGGTGGGTGCACAGGGGAGTAACAGCAGCATTATACCATTAAAGTATGGTGCGCAGTACAGCGGCAAACGAACGGACGAGGCCATGAACAAGTGGCGCAGCAATCGTTTCGGACAATTTATTCACTGGGGATTGTATGCTATTCCTGGTGGTGTATGGAATGGTAAAACATACAACTACGCGGCGGAGTTCCTGAAATCCAGTGCCAATGTGCCTGACGCAGTATGGGATTCGCTGGTGTACCAGTTTAACCCGGTGAAATTCGATGCAAAAAAATGGGCGCGTATGGCCAGAAATATGGGCGTGAAATACATGACCATTACCACCAAACACCACGAAGGATTTTGTATGTGGCCCAGCAGGTATACTGATTTTAATGTGGGAAACTCGCCTTATAAAAAGGACCTTCTGAAAGAACTGGTGACCGCATATAACGCTGAAGGGATAGACGTGAATTTTTATTATTCCGTGTTGGACTGGCATCATCCCGACTGGCGCTATGATATTAAAACGCCGGAAGATAGTATTGCTTTCAGTCGCTACCTGACGTTTGCCGGCAACCAATTAAAGGAGCTGGCCACCAATTATCCGACTGTAAAAGCCTTCTGGTTTGATGGTACCTGGGATAATTCCGTGAAAAAGAATGGCCGCTGGACATACGAAATGGAAAAGATGCTGAAGGAAGTAAGGCCGGGCGTGATCGTTAACAGCCGCCTGCGTGCAGATGATTTTGGGAAACGTCATAAGGATTCCAACGGACAACTGATGGGTGATTATGAATCAGGATATGAGCGCCGCCTGCCAGACCCTGTTAAAGACCTGGCTGTTACCAAATGGGACTGGGAAGCCTGCATGACGATCCCGGAAAACCAATGGGGATACCATAAAGACTGGACCATCAGTCATATTAAAACACCGGTAGAATTGCTGGAAATGCTAGCCAACGCCACTTCTATGGGAGGTAACTTCCTGTTGAACTTCGGGCCCGCAGGAGATGGTACTTTTCGTCGGCAGGAACAGGACATCGCTACTACCATCGGTAAATGGATGGCACGTTATGGTAAAGCTATTTACGATTGCGACTATGTAGAAATGAATAAACAGGACTGGGGTTATTTTACAGGGAAGAAAAATACGAATCAACTGAACATGATTGTTTTTAATACACCTGTTAATGGACTGCTGAAAATTGCCACACCTAAAGGAATGGTGCTGGATAGAGCTGTTTTTATGGGTGGTGATGGTCAAACACTGCAATTGGAAGAAGTGTCCAAAAATCAATATCATTTGCATCTACCACTGAAATTATATGATTTGCCGCCTGTGATTATACTTGATTTCCATACCGGAGATGCGGGTAAAAAATACCAGGATGCAAAAACCTGATGCGTTACGATGCTGTTTGACTGCAGCATTTTCAGAATAGAAACCTGCCCGGAATATAAATTCCGGGCAGCTTGTTTTTATTTAAATCAGGGAGCTACTTTATAAGTGATGTCATTAATAATACCAAAACCGCCGAATACTTTGCGATAGGTATTTCCTTCAAAATCACCGGTGGCGCCTATGGTGAAGTAATATACCTTGCCTTCTGCATTTTCATGTGTAGCTACTACAAGCTGACCGTTATCCTTACTTGTTTTCATGCTACGTACCACCGTTCCTGCCGGAAAGGTGTATACGATCCTCGCTGTTGCGGCCGGAATATCATACAGGTATATTTTGTTGTTACTGACATAGTACAGATGTGGAAGTAGTTTCGACATCTGGAAAACGCCGGCATCTTTTATTCCCGGAGCAATGCCTATCGGAGCTGCTGTGCCTGAGGTACTGTAAGGACCGTTGTTGGTGAAGGTATATACGAACATGGAGTCATTGTTATTGTTTTTGAAGAAAGCATAGCTCTGATCAAATCCGGGTCCATTTTCCGCATATTGCAGATGTTTACCTATTTTATTCATATTGAACGCATCTGTGGGCTCGCCATTGGAAAATGGTATCAGATCAAAAGTATAGGAATCCTGGGCAATAAATCGTTGTGAAATGGTATCGTAGAATACCGGTCCATATGCTGACGTCAGATCAAACGGCGCCATGTAGTAATTGCCGGAAGGAGCCAGGCTGAGCTTATAAGGTGGTGGCACAAAGAGCGACATACCAAATGGGTGGCCATCGTTGAGCAGCACTTCACCGCCCATAAAAGGCAGGTATCGCTGAGGCTTGGCAGCAGGAGTTATAAAGAACCAGTCTTTAAAACTTCCGATGACCATAAAAGTGGAATAGTCTACCTGTGTACCGCCAGCGGGTGAAAGGATATAGATGATCTGACTATTCCGTCTGTCGAATACATATAGATGGTGCGTACCCGACGGAAGTGGTATGTTAGGATTGACGCGTGAATAGATGTGATGGAAAGCAACATCCACCGGTGTAATGATGGAGATATCTGCCTGCGTGGTACTATCTTCCAATACTAACCATCCTTCATTCAGCGCACTCATTACTTTTATATGCTGCTCAATAGTGGTGGTAACTCCGGTGCTTTTATCTGTGATAAACAGGTTCAGTATGTAGGGGCCGGGACCTTCAATAATCTGTGCATCCAGGTTGCGGCTGTTGCCCAGTGTGCGCCTTGTAAGCGGAGCTCCTATCTTTGGATACATTACCCATTCATAAGATAGTCCTTCTTTGTCCGGAATAGATTGTTTTACGTCGGGGTGGATACGCAAGGTATCCAATTGAAAGACGGCGATGGTGGTATCTGATAAATCGGTGCTTATGTTATTCAGATCATGATACTGATAATTTCCCTTGTCTTTGTAACAACCTGTTAGCATCCCCCAGCATAGGGTTAGCAGGATGGCTGGAATTATTATTGTGCGCATATACTGATTTTGAAGAGCAATAATGAATTGGATTAATCAAAAGAAACGGGGTCTCCGTTTTCATCTATCAACGGACCATGAGCCGCTTCATATATTTCCAGTTGTTGTTTGCATAAAGTACTGTAAACGGAATATATGCCATAGGGAAGATCAGAGGGAATGACACTCAGACCGGTAGCGTTGATGATAAATTTAAATTTTACGGCACTGTAAGTGCCAAAGAAGTAGGTCAGCCAGGTATCCCAGTTGTCAGGTTTGGTGAGATAGTCATTGATTCTTATCCGGTAATGTGTGGTACCACCTGCCACTGTTGTACTTCCTTTGGAATTTGGTACCCCTGGCTGGAAATCCGGGGAAGCCACTACTTCCAGCAGTATATTTATTGATTTGGTTTTTATGCCAGCTGTGCGATATATTACTACCGGCTGAATTGCCGAATAAGCACCCGCCGGAATATTGCAGGGCAGCAATTTGTAGTCGGTACCTGCTGTAGCAGTAGTACTATCTGCTATCACCCTGATAGTTACCGCTCTATCTTTGGATGCGGCCATGCCAATGATGCGAACCGGGATTTTTATGGTGTCCTGCATTAAACTATCCGGCCGTATGGCAAAAGAGTATACGATTGAATCAGTGTTGAGTATCCAGGGTGCTTTATAGATATACACCATATCCACTGCACTAAACGAAAGTGGGTTACTTTTTTTGCAGGCAGACAAACTACATATGGCCAGTAGTAATCCACCGATATATTTGAGTAATTGTTTCATCAGTAATGATTTAATAATTAGTGATTTCCGAATTCAATTTCATTATCCGGTAATGGGAAAGTATAAATGGCGTCACTGGTAATCATTGAACTACCTCCTACTTTGGCAGCATTTAATCTTTTGTAGTAATAGAACAACTGCCCTTCTGCATAAAATTCTTTTTTATATTCTTTTAGTATTTCCGCTTGCAGTATATCCGCTGAAATGTTTGCCGGCAGGGCCATCAGGCCCCGATGGGTGCGCACCTCATTCAGATAGGTAACACCTGTTGCTGGCAATGTTGCTGCTTCTGCTGCGATATAATACATTTCAGACAACCTGATCACCGGCATATTATACATCAGGAAGTTGGCGAAGATATTATCCAATGAATATTTGGAAGTGGCTACGGCGCCGCCAATAGTGGTAAACTGGTAATTGAACCGGATATCAGAACTACCACCCTGAGCGGTTTCATAAAGGGTATTGAAAGTTTTGCTGGTGATAGACAGTGCCGGAGCGCCTGCGCCATCAGAAACAAAATAAGCATCAGCGTACGTTTTTATTTTATATACACTGAGGGCAAATAACTGCTCCCGGGCATAGGAGCGGTCTCTGTTCGATGTTGCCGCTGCACTGGCCTTGTCTGTAAATGGGAAGTTTTGCTCATGATTATTAATGACCTCCAGCGCTGCCGCCATGGCATTCACTTTATCATTGTTGTATAGTAATATGCGGGCTTCGAGTCCTTTTACTGCCCAGTAGTTCATATGATTCCTGGTATATGACTGAAAGGCGTCCTGGTCATAGCTTTCCCGGATAGTTTTATCTGTGGATAGTAATGCTTCAGCTGCGCGTAAATCTCTCATACAGCTATCTATTACATTTTGTACGGAGAGCAATGGAGATACCTGTACGCTAAAGGTGGTGATGTAGGGAATAGATTTTTTTTGTGTTGCTACTACCGGTGCTGTGCCGAACATGCGCAACAGGTCGAAGTGCATCAATGCTCTTAATCCCAATGCTTCTCCTTTTACTCTTGCATAATTGTTGCCGGAGAAGAGCTCTTTTTTGCTGTCTATTACTTTCAGAATATTATTAGCATTGGCAATGGCGCCATACATATTGGTCCATATGGAAGCAATGATGGCCTTGGGAGTTGCGCTGGTATAATTGTAAGATGATATATTATAGTATGGGCTGGTAGTAGTGGCTGTGTTGTAGCGCTGAGCCAGAATGTCTGTGAATCCCATGGTCAGGGTCTGACCATATATAGAAGCATCTGTCATCTTTATATACAGCCCGGTAATGGCGTCTTTAAAGCCTTGTTCATCCTTTAGCATCTCCGTTTCCCGCACCTGCGTTTTCGGACTTACATCCAGCCATTTTTTGCAGCCTCCCTGTGTAATAAGAACGATGGTCAGGAGAGCGTATAAAATATATGTATTTTTCATCGATGATACATTTCAGTTAATTAAAAAGAGGTACTGATATTCATGGTGAAGTTCCGGGCGAAAGGATAATCCAGTCCACGTTCAACCGTGATAGTTGACCAGCGGGCAATATCATTTGCAATAAGTCCGATGCGTGTATTCTGCAGTTTCCATTTACGTGTATACTTCTCCGGTATAACATATGCGAAGGATATACTTTGCAGGTTGACGAAATTATTTGTCTGTACGAAACGGGAAGTGGCGTAGGTAGGGGTGTTAATAAGTCCACCAGTTTCGCTGCTTAGTCCTTTGAAGAAAGTTTTGTCGCCTGGTTGCTTCCATCTTCCAAGCAGTACGCGTTCGTCTACCTGGTATGCCAGGTCTGCGTTTTCTACACGATCAGCCAGTGTTTGGTTATATAGTTGTCCCCTGTACTGGTAGTTGAAATACACGCCCAGCGACATTCCTTTCCAGGTAGCGTTGCTTCCGAAGTTTCCCTGCAGAGAAGGAATAACATCACCTACCACCACTTTGTCCTGTGGACTCCAGTCGTAGGTAAGGGTACCATCTTTTTTGACGTATAATTCGCGGCCGGTGGACGGATCTATCCCTTTGGAGGGTACTGCCCATATGGCATTGGGACTCTGCCCTTCCTGAAACCTGAGCTGAGGCGTTTTTTGTTGTCCGTTATCGTTTTTATCGTTGTTGTCGTTCAGTTTCTTTAATGAATTCGAAATATGTTTGATATAGGTATTGTTATGAATGCCATTTACAAAGAAGCTCCAGTAAATACCTTTTGTATCCCGTTTTATAGCGAAGAAAGTGGTATTAAATTCATAGCCCTTGTTTTCCAGTTCTCCTACATTTTCTTTGTAGCTGGTTACGCCGGCAGACGGAGGCGTATTAATATCGAGTATCAGGCTTTGGGTATTTTCCTGGTAAATATCAAAGCGCACTACCAAGCGGCTATGCCATAGGGCGAGATCGGCACCCAGGTTTTTTTTCAGGGTTTGCTGCCATTGCAGATTGGGATTCCCGTAGCCCATCAGAGTGGAGCCTACCTGGCCACGATAGCTCTGGTCTGTATAGTAGCTATAGGTGGTGATGCCCATGTAAGGCGGAAAACTGTTACTACCGGTGGTTCCAATGGTGGCGCGTACGCGAAGGACATCCAGCCATTTACTGGTGGTGGCAAGGAACTTTTCTTTATTCAGATTCCAACCTGCACCAACACTCCAGAATGGAGCAAAACGTTTATTAATACCAAACTGGGAAGAGCCATCCGCACTTATCCCTACATCTGTGGAGAAGCGCTGGTCGTAACTGTAACTGAAATTGGTAAACCCTGAAATACGCCTTGTTACATTTGCGCTCCCGTCAGGCCTGGTGTTTACAGGATAAGCATTACCAAATTGCAACTGATCCATTCGGTCACTTGGGAAGCCGAGTACATAGATACTGGTTGCATCACTGTTTGTTTCGGCGGTACTGATATTGGTAGTGTTAAAAAATAGATGACGCCCGGATCGTTTTGAATAATCGAGATTCAGGCTGGCATCGTAAGAAAAGAATTTATTGTTTCCCCTGGTGTAACTTCCTTTTTTAGTGAAGTCAGATTCAGACATAAAAGAAGTATGGGTAGCGGGCAAAAATAAATTGCTTTCATCTGTTTGTTTGGTGAGACCTAAACGGCCACTCAGCCGGAAACCTTTTCCCATAGTCCATTCGGCGGATGTTTGGTTGCTGACGCTGGTGTACTCGCTGTTATTAACGGTGTGAAGCGTGGTGTTAAACAATGGGTTAGTGTATCTGACGAGTTGATAGCTCAATGGGTCCTGGTAGGATTCCAGCAGCTGATTGATTTTTCCGTTTGCGTCATAGGGCGACCAATACTGATTTAAGCGGCTATAGTCACTAAAGCTGCCATAGTTGGAGTTATTGGCCTTATTGTAGTTAACAGATAATACATTTTTGAACAGGAATCCTTTGAAGCGATAGCTGAGGTTCATATCCACATTATAATTATTCCGGTCGCTGCTTTTCATCACTCCTGCATCGTGGTCATAACCCAGGTTTAATCCATAGCGGATATACTGATCACCACCTTCGAGGTAAAGCGAATGCTTTTGTCCTACGCCTGTTCTGACAGGTTGTGCCAGCCAATAGGTATTTACACCTCTTTCCACTGCGGCCAGGCGGGAGGAATATAGCTTCCTGTAAAATGCATCTGCATCTGCTCTATCTGTGTTATCACTGTATTGGCTATATAAACCTGCCAGTCTTTCTACTTCCAGTTTGTCGCGTGCATTCAACAGATGATACACCGTAAGATCGGGGGCCGTTACCTGCATGACGCCACTGTAGCTCACCTGCAGTTTTCCAGGTAATGGTTGTTTGGTATCTACCACTATTACGCCATTGGCCGCGCGGGAGCCATAGAGAGAAGTGGCGGCTGCATCTTTCAGAATGGTAAAACTGGCGATGCGGTTGATATCCATGTCGTATAATTTCTGGAGACTTACTTCAAATCCATCCAGGATAAATAGTGGCTGGTTGGGGTTGGTGGCGTAATTAGCCATGAAGTCAGCGCCTGAGGTAGCCCCGGTTTTTCCGGTAACTTGTTGCGGGAAATTATTAGTTCCGCGCATGTTAATATTGGGAAGTTTATTGGGGTCACTCCCAAATTGGATGTTATCGGGAATTCGGATAGAAGGATCAAATACTTTCATCGCCTGCAGCGCATTCAGCATACTTACACTGCGTAGTTGCTGCCCGGAAATGACCGTAGCCGCGCCGGTAAAACTTTCTTTCGGGCGTTTGAACATACCGGTAGTGACGGAATGTCCTTCCAGCTGAAGGGCTCTTGGCTTCAGTTTGATGGTGATGTTACCATCTTTGTATACTTTAACAGTCGCCGTTTCATAGGCAATATGTTTGATCTGTAAAACCGCATTGTCGCCGTTGACAGTTATGCTGAATTTTCCTTCCAGGTCGGTGGTGGTACCGGCTGTTTCAGAAAGCATTATACTGGCGCCGGCAATGGGTACGCCTGTTAATCCATCGAGTACCGTGCCCCGGATCACCATAGCTGGTGCAGCATTCACGGGGAGCTCCGCAGTTGGTGGGCTGATCTCTTTCGCTTTTATAATGATGGTATTGTACTTGATTTCGAAATCCAGCGGTTTGTCTTTAAAACACAGTTTCAATACTTCTTGTACCGAAGCATTTTTAAGATCGAGATCTACGGCACCTGCATGGCTAACCAGGTGAGGATTATACAGTATTTCAAAGCCTGATTGACTACGAATAGCGTTGAATACCGTTTTTAACGGTATGTTTTTCCCGGAAAGGGAAACGGACTGTGAATAAGTAGTGGCACTTAACTGTAGAGCAAAAAAAAGTAGCAACAGGGATGTTAATTTCATTATTAACAGCGTTTTGGTTGATGAGAGTCGTGGCCAGGGCCTGACTTTGTTGCATAGAAATACTTTCATACTTTCGTATAGTTTAGGTTTGACTAATAATTGCATTTTTGAACGGATGCCTTTTGTTAATGTATAGACCCAAACATCCGCCGGAAGTGCTTCGAACCACTTCCGGTTTTTGTTTGGCTTTTACTGGTTGATGGTTGATTGTTACTTACTCATGTAATTGGTAATTGACTAATTGAAAATGGTTGGTTGATGATGATTTAAAACAGACTGCGATGTTCACTTATGAGCAGCCGTTACTGTAATTTGCTTATCCTTTAATTTAAATTTTACGTTGCCGGTTGCCTGCAATATCTCCAGTAGCTGGGATATGTATTGTTGGCGGGAGATCCCACCGGTGAGGGTGATACCGGTAAGATCACCTTCATAGCGAATGTCTACATCATACCACCGGGCTACCTGTCGCATGATGGAATAGATATCTGTTTCGTCAAATAAGAATTTACCGTCTTTCCACGCTGTGGTGGCGGCTATATTGGCATTGTTTGTTTTAAACTGTGTGGAACCCTCATCCAGTATGGCTTCCTGGCCGGGCGTAATGGTCACCTGGTTATCCCCGTTGCTTACTTTCACGGCTCCTGTTACCAGTGTGGTACTGATTTTTTTCTCTTCTGTATATGCCATAATATTAAAAGAGGTGCCGAGTACGGCTACTTTTATATGATTGATGGCAACGGTAAATGGCATTTCCGGCTGTTGCGCTATTTCAAAGTATGCTTCACCGGTAAGGTCTACAGTTCTTTCGTGGCCTGCAAATACTGTTGGGAAACGCAGGGAAGAGGCGGCATTCAGCCATACCCGCGAACCATCCGGCAGTATTACCTGGAATTGGCCGCCACGTGGGGTAGTAATGGTATTATACTGTACTTCACTGGTAGCTCCGGCGACCTGGTAAGACAAGAGTCCACTGTCTATTTTAATGATCTGTGAAGCACCCTGTTGGCCTAGTACACCATTTTCAGCATTGTTGAGTACAATCTGTTGTCCGCTGCCCAGTGTTAGGATTGCTTTATTTCCTCCTGGCTGAATGGCGCTGTAAACGGGCGTTTTAGCCGGTTTGAACAGGAACCAGCATAGTAGCAGGGCCGCGAGCAGTGAGGCGGCGGCACTGTAACGGAACCATAGACGGCGGTATATAGGCGTAGACGGGTGCACCTGTTCAGCTATCGTGATCTGTTCATTTATCTTTTTTAATAGTGCTGCATTATAGGGTTCCGTCACATTTTGCTGTACCAGGAGATCACCGTATTCAACTAATATCTGTTGATACGCAGATTCACTAAGGGTTTGCAGCCATTCGCGCAGCGAGGCTCTTTCTTCCGGTGTACTGTTACCGGCGGCAATTTTCTGTAATAATTCCTGGTATTGGTTCATCACGATGTTATATACACGTTGGGAAAAAGGCAAAGGGGACGGTAACCAAAAAAAAAATTATCTAACCAATGAAATGCACAGCAGCAGCGCAAAAATGATATCTCCATGTTTGCGCATATAGTCTTTTATAAATTTACTGGCAAGATGTAGTTGTTTTTTGACTACTGCCACGGATAGGTCCTGTTGCGCGGCTATTTCGGCCCAGGAAAGGTCTTGCTGGGTACTGAGTTCAAAGATGAGTCTTCTTCTTTCCGGTAAAAGGGCGATGGCCTGTTGGGCTATCTGCTGGTATTCCCGGTATTTGAGCTCGTCTTCCAGGTGGTAATCCGGGGTGTCTGACGGGAGGGCGGCATCCTGTTGTTTTCTCTTTTTTTCACTGCGGAAAATGTCGATAAGACGGTTGCGGGCCATACGGTATAGGTAGTATTCAAAGGCCTGCAAACCGACGAAGGTTTCCCGTTTAAGCCAAATTTTCACAAAGATATCTTGCGTTATTTCGTCTGCAATAATAGCCGTGTCCCCCGTAAATGGCAGCAGGTAGCGAAGTAGTTTCGGTTGATAATATTTATACAGCGCAGTATATGCATCGCGGTCGCCCGCTGCAAGGCGCTGTAATTGCAATACCTCGTCAATCATGGCGTGAATATACTTTTTTTGGCTAAAGTTTTCAACTTAGACCTGCCACGACAGTATGTTCGCAGTAAATACTATGGATATGTTAATTGATGCCCGGAAATTGCAAAATCCCCTCAAAATCCCCGCTAAATCCCCAAATTTATTCCTACTTTTACAGGCCTTGCCCGGGGAGCTGTAAAACTGACACCTTGACAGTTCACTGTTACAAGCACAATATTTGAGTAATCTGGATGCCGTCTATCCAACTGACTAAGCCCGCAACGCAGCCTAAGTGCCACAGGCCGGGAAAGCAGGAAATATCAACTGATGATCAACTCAGCCTGGATGGGGTTAGGTTACAATAAATAGAAATCGTAATTCGTAATTAAACATTTAACATGTTAGGTTTTTTATCAAAGCTATTTGGAGGGAATAAATCAGAAAGGGATATCAAATCCATCTCTCCAGTGGTGCAGCAGATTAATGAGGAGTACGAAAAACTGCAATCCCTGCCTATTGATGAGCTGCGTCGTAAAACGCAGGACTTCCGCGCACGCATCGCTGAACATCTCGCCGTTATTGATAAAGAAATAGCGGAAAAGCAGGCTGCTGCAGAAGAAGAGGAAGATGTGACCGCAAAAGACACGATTTATCAGGAAATAGATATTCTCAAAAAAGACCGCGACAAGCAACTGGAAGTAATACTGAAAGAATTGCTGCCAGCGGCTTTTGCTGTTGTAAAGGAAACTGCCCGCCGCTTTACCAATAATACCACACTGGAAGTAACTGCTACCGATCTGGATCGTCAACTGGCCCTGAAAGGAGATTATGTGAGCATCCAGGGAGATAAGGCGATTTGGCAAAACAGCTGGAATGCAGCTGGTAGCCGCGTTACCTGGAACATGGTACACTACGATGTACAGCTGATTGGTGGTACCGTACTGCATCAGGGTAAGATTGCGGAAATGGCAACAGGTGAAGGTAAAACACTCGTGTCTACCCTGCCTGCTTACCTCAATGCACTGGCTGGCCAGGGTGTTCACATCGTAACGGTGAATGATTACCTGGCGCGTCGTGACTCTGAGTGGAATGGTCCCCTCTTCGAATTCCTGGATATTACAGTAGACTGTATAGATAAACACCAGCCTAATACACCCGACCGCCGTAATGCTTACCTGGCGGATATCACCTATGGTACCAACAACGAATTCGGTTTTGATTATCTCCGTGATAACATGGTACACAACCCGGATGAAATGGTGCAGCGCAAGCATCACTATGCGATGGTGGATGAGGTGGATAGCGTACTGGTGGATGATGCCCGTACCCCGCTGATCATTTCCGGTCCTATCCCACGTGGAGAAGAACAGGAATTCCATGCACTGAAACCACGTATCGAATACCTGGTGGAAATGCAGAAAAAAGCGGTGAACCAATACCTGCAGGAAGCTAAAAAGCTGATTGCTGAAGGTAAAGATGATCCTAAAACCGGTGGACTGGCCCTGATGCGCGCCTGGAGAGGCTTGCCGAAGAGCAGTGCACTGATCAAATATCTCAGTGAAGCAGGTAACAGGGTATTATTACAGAAAGCTGAAAACTACTACCTGGCAGATCAGCAACGCGAAATGCCAAAAGTAGATGAAGGCCTGTTCTTTGTGATCGAAGAAAAACAAAACAGCGTAGACCTCACCGATAAAGGTATTCACCTGATCACACAAGGCGGAGAAGATGCAAACTTCTTTATTCTGCCAGATGTGGGTTCTGAATTGGCAGAAATTGAAAAACTGTCAGTTACACCGGAAGAGAAATTGCAGCAGAAAGATGTATTACTGCAGGACTTCGCCTCTAAGTCAGATCGTATCCACTCCGTTCAGCAATTATTAAAAGCCTATACTTTATTTGATAAAGATGTAGAGTACGTAGTAATGGACGGTAAAGTGAAGATCGTAGATGAGCAAACCGGTCGTATCCTCGATGGACGCCGTTACTCTGATGGCTTGCACCAGGCGATTGAAGCCAAAGAAAATGTAAAAGTGGAAGCTGCCACCCAAACATTTGCTACCATCACACTGCAGAACTTCTTCCGTATGTATCATAAGCTGGCCGGTATGACGGGTACAGCCTCTACGGAAGCCGGTGAACTCTGGGAAATCTACAAACTGGATGTGGTAACCATTCCCACCAACCTCCCGATCACCCGTATCGATGCGGAAGATCTGGTATACAAAACCAAAAGAGATAAATACAAAGCAGTTATCGAAGAAATCAAAACACTGCAGGCAAAAGGACGCCCGGTACTGGTAGGTACTACCTCCGTGGAAGTATCCGAATTGCTGAGCAAGATGCTGACCTTCGATAAAGTAGCACATAATGTACTGAATGCGAAACAACATGCCCGTGAAGCACAAATCGTTGCGGAAGCAGGTTTGCCGGGAGCCATTACCATTGCTACCAACATGGCAGGTCGTGGTACGGATATCAAACTCGGACCCGGCGTAAAAGAAGCAGGTGGTCTGGCGATTATCGGTACAGAAAGGCATGAAAGCCGTCGTGTAGACAGGCAGTTACGTGGTCGTGCCGGTCGTCAGGGTGATCCGGGAACTTCACAGTTCTTCGTTTCCCTGGAAGATGACCTGATGCGTATGTTCGGTTCAGAACGTATTGCCGGTCTCATGGATCGCATGGGTTACAAAGAAGGAGAAGTGATTCAGCATAGTATGATCACGCGCTCCATTGAAAGAGCACAGAAGAAAGTAGAAGAAAATAACTTCGGTATCCGTAAGCGTTTGCTGGAATACGATGATGTGATGAACAAGCAACGTACCGTGATCTACGCAAAACGTAATCACGCCCTGTTTGGCGAACGTCTGGCAATAGATATCGACAACGCGTTCTATGATGTAGCTGAGAACATGGTAACCACCCACAAAGGAAGTGGTGACTATGAAGCGTTCAAAATGGATGCAATCATGAACTTCTCTATTGATACAGCGATTACCAGGGAAGAACTGAACAGAACAGATATTCCTAATCTGTCTTCCAAACTGTATCACGAAGGAAAAGATAACTATACACGCAAAGTAAATGAACTGATCAGCAATACACTGCCGGTGATTGAACGCATTCACCAGGAACAGGGGCACCAGATCGAAAATATCTCTATTCCGTTTACAGACGGTAAAAAAGGTATCAACGTAATGGCTAACCTGCAGAAAGTAGTGGAAACCAAGGGGCATGAAACCATGAATGCCCTGGAACGCAGCATTACACTGGCGCTGATAGATGAGTCCTGGAAAGAGCACCTGCGTGCAATGGATGACCTGAAACAATCGGTACAGAGTGCTGTATACGAACAGAAAGATCCATTACTGATCTATAAATTCGAGGCATTCAACCTGTTCAAGGAAATGGACGGTGAAACCAGCCGCGATATCGTTTCCTTCCTGTCTAAATGCGGTATCCCCGTAAATAACCAGGCAGAGGAAACTGCACCTGAAATCAGGGAAGCAGTGGAAGAAAAAACAGATATGAGCCGCATGCGTGCTTCTCATGAAGACCTGGTAGACCACAACGGCCATCAGGCCGGTGCACCTGATTTCCAGACTGCTGAAGAAGTGAAAACGGAGCCAATCCGTCACCAGGGACCACAAATTGGTCGTAACGACCTTTGCCCTTGTGGTAGCGGTAAGAAGTACAAACAGTGCCATGGCAAGAACGCGTAAGCGCTTTTACCTGTAAATGATATCAGAACGGATTACGGCAACGTAATCCGTTTTGCATTAATTTCGCCTTGTAATAAGTAAATGAACGATGATGGAGATTAACCGCTATATAGACCATACTATATTAAAACCTACTACTACGCTGGAAGACATCAAGCAGCTGTGTATGCAATGTGTGGAGTATGATTTTGCAGCTGCCTGTGTGCCGCCGTTATATGTAAAGCTGGCCAAACAATTTCTGGGAGCTACCAACACCAAAGTAGCTACTGTAATAGGATTTCCTTTCGGTTATTCCGCTATTGAAGCGAAAGTAGCAGAAACGGTGCTGGCCATTGTAGATGGTGCAGATGAACTGGACCTGGTGATTAACATTTCAGCGATCAAAAACAATGACTGGGAATACCTGGAAAAAGAGATCGCCAATATCATGTACATCATCCGGGAAAAGAAAAAAGTGATCAAGATCATCATCGAAAGTGGCATATTATTGGAAGAGGAGATCGTTAAATGTTGCCAGCTGTATGCAAAGTATGGGGTTAATTTCATGAAAACATCTACCGGCTATGCAGAAAGAGGGGCTACAGTAGAAGCAGTAAGACTGATGAGAGCTAATTTACCTGCCAGCATACAGATAAAAGCTTCGGGCGGTATTCGTACCTTTGTTTTTGCCCAGGAGCTGATAGAAGCCGGGGCTACCCGCATAGGAGCCAGTGCCAGTGTGAATATCGTGAAGGAAAGCAAGGACGCTGCGGCGCAATAAATAATTATTCATAGTTAATTATACAGTATTCATGCAAAAGTTATTCATCCTGGTTTGCTGTCTGTTGGGAAGTAGTTGGGCCATGGCACAAGACAATGCAACAGCAACCAACGGAAATGTTAGGGTGGTAAAAGATAGTCGTGTGGATGTGCTGATTAAAAAACAGATCTACATTAACACCCTGGCCATCCGTAACCAGTCTGGTTTCCGGGTACAGGTAATTTCTACCAACAAACGTGGCGATGCCAATGAAGCCAAAGCAAAAGTAATGCAACTCTTTGGCGACTATCGTACCTATCTCGATTACCAGGCCCCGTATTTTAAAGTGCGCGTAGGCGATTTTAAAAGCCGTGAAGAAGCCGCCGAATTACGGGATAAATTATCTGACCTGTTTTCAGGAGGCGTATTTGTAGTACCAGCCATTATTAACGTGTCACCGGATAAAGAACTATCGAATGAAGAACCGTATTAAAGAGCTGGCAAAGGCGTATGCTCCTGAGTTTACTGCCGTCAGGAGGCATTTGCATACCCATCCGGAACTATCCTTTCAGGAATTTGAAACGACCGCTTTTATACAGCAGCAACTCACCGCTTTTGGTGTTCCTTTCCAGGCAGGCATCGCCGGCACAGGCATCGTTGCACTGATTGAAGGGAGAAATCCGGCCTCTAAAGTAATTGCCCTGCGTGCTGATATGGACGCTCTTCCAATTACAGAAGCCAATGATGTGCCCTATAAATCTGCTAATGTAGGTGTTATGCATGCCTGCGGACATGATGTACACACCTCCTGTGTATTAGGTGCTACTAAAATATTGAATGAATTAAAAGATCAGTTTGAAGGCACGATCAAAGTACTGTTTCAGCCGGGAGAAGAAAAACATCCCGGAGGCGCCAGTATTATGATTGAGGAAGGAGCACTCGAAAACCCACGTCCGGATGCTATCCTGGGCATGCATGTGCATCCTACCCTGGAAGCCGGTAAGCTGGGTTTCCGTGAGGGAAAGTATATGGCAAGTGCCGATGAAATATATATTACGATCAAAGGTAAAGGCGGCCATGCGGCACAGCCACATCTAACCGTAGATACTATCCTGGTGGCATCTCAGCTGGTAGTAAGTTTACAACAGATCATCTCCCGTAACAACAATCCCTTCTCTCCTTCTGTATTGTCGATCTGTGCTTTCAACGGCGGATTTACGACCAACGTCATTCCGAGTGAAGTAAAGCTGATGGGTACTTTCAGGGCTATGGATGAAACCTGGCGCTTTAAAGCACATGAGCTGATCCGTAAACAGGCGGTAGGTATTGCAGAAGCCATGGGGGCTGAAATAGACATTGAAATACTGGTAGGTTATCCTACGTTATATAACAATGAAGAAGTGACTAAAAAGGCTCGCCATTTCGCTACCGAATACCTCGGTGCGGACGACGTAGGTGATACAGAAATCAGAATGGGGGCAGAAGATTTTGCTTTCTATTCACAAGTGGTGCCGGCTTGCTTTTTCAGACTGGGTACTGGTAATGTTGCCCGGGGAATTACTTCCGGTGTGCATACTCCTACTTTTGATGTAGATGAACATGCGATAGAAATAGGAATGGGTACCATGGCCTATTTAGCTACGCAGTTTTAATGATACGATAAAAAAGTCCCGATGAAAATCGGGACTTTTTTTTATCTTCTTAATAAAAAAGGCCGATTGAAAAATAAGCCCGTTTATATATCGATAGAAATTATTGCTAAAAACGTGTAGTCGTTATTGTTAGTTAATCTGTTTAATACAACTGATGGCCTTACCATAGATGTTTAATTCCCGTAAACTATCTACCCTGATATCCGCCGCTTTGTATTGTATATCTTCAAACCGGAGTGCACCACCTTTGCCCATTGTTATTTTTACGCTATCCAGTGTATTGTCGCCGGCCAGAGAAAAATCGTTGGCCAGTTCACCTGCATAAGTCAAGGACTTGAGATGATTATTTGACAGGAATGTACCGGCATTAGGACCTGATTTAATTGTCAGATCCGGTATAGTGAAGTCTCTTATTAACACATTGCAGTAACTGTTATTGATGACTTTCAGTGACGGACAGGTAAGCCAGATATCATTTTGCTGATCCATGCGGATAAATAAGGTGTCGCCTGATTGTCTGGTCGTTACATTGCTATGATGATTCAATGTGTAGGTATCTCCCCTACTAATATTTATGTTGTTGATGCCCTGTGTGTAGGTCATCTGTCCATTTTGTGTATCCTGCTGATGAGTTTCTGTAGTCGCGAGGTCCGCCTGACCGTTGGTGAGTACCAATACACTGAACGGCTGAAGGGTTTCTGATTTCTGTTTGGGATCCGGTTTGGATTGGTGATTGTATTGCTCTTCGTTGGTAATCGCTTTACTATAGTTCACCCTTAGGAGGATGGCAGCAAACAACATCAAAAACACGAGTACACCAGTGAAACCGATCAATAATTTTTTACTCGTTTTCATATTAGTTGAAATTAGATTTTTTGAATTTCTCAAAATGAGGTTTCAGTTCATCGAGGCCCAGATCCAGTAAGTACAAGCTGCGGAAAAAGCTGGGCAATTCATTGCTGATGAATGTTTCTTTTTTGAATTGCCTGATTTTCTTTACGGCATCTGCACTGATGAAATAGCCGATTCCTCTTTTATTGAAAATGATTTCCTGCTGCTGCAACAGCTCGCAGGTACGCATCACGGTATTGGGATTTACTTCCAGTAATACTGCAAGTTCCCTGACGGAAGGAATGCGTTCATCCGGTTGCCATTTATTAAGCAATATCTGTTCGCAGATGTAATCCGCGATCTGTACATATATAGCTTGCGTTTCTTTGAATTCCATCTCACAAAAGTTTTAAATTTCTTGATCCTTCAACCGGAAATATGCCATGGTCCAAAACACAGGTGCTAATATAAATTTCATGATGAAGGCGTACATATCCAGCAACCAGCGAGGGATGAGGTAAGTGGTGGTATGCCAGGATACCGGCCCGCCTTCCAGTTTATTGACCATCACAAATGGTATGGCTCTTTTCCAGAATTCTCCTTCCAGTCCGAATAATAAGGTAATCACTATACAGTTGATCAGATACAGGCCAAACAGGAAAATGAATACGCAGAAGACTGTTTTAAGAAAACTATATTTATGAAAATAGGTAGCACCCAGTAAGAAGATCGACTGCAGAACAAAGTAGCCATAGTAGATGTATTTTTTCTCATCCGGGTCATTGAGGAATTTGTAGTCCCTTGCTATCTGTTGTCCGGTATAGCTGATTTGTACATTTTCGATGATCCTGAAACTGAAGTAGCAACTGACATGATAAAACAGGAAGTAACCAACGGTGGTGATCATGAACAGGGTAAAGAATTTTTCGAATTGAGACGCTGGTAGCATTAAGTAGTCTACACCCTTTTCTTTGTTGCCCAGTTCATTAAAGGATCTGCTGGTAAAGAGAAGCCCTCCCAGAAACAAACCGATATAATAGAACGGCATGAAATTACTGACCTGTTCAAACCGGTTGTGGGAAAGCACTGCCAGCACACCTATCGTAGTAGATAATACAAATATGGCGACTGCTCCCATCAGATAAAAACGAAGATGATCCGTAGAGTGTTTCTGCAGGTAGAACTGYATGCGCCGGAGGTTGAAAACGTTGTTTGCTTGCATGGGTAGTAATTAGTTGAATATTTCCTGGATAGGTTTGTGATTAGTGAGTATCGCGTTGAACAACAGCTCCATATCTATTTTACTGTGTTCATTGCCTGCATTTTTGGTAATGATGGTATGGCCACGGAGATTACTGTCGGCGAACAATACACCGGTGGTTTCTTCCATACGGCTCACTGTTTTGAAACTCAGTTTATCCGTTACCGTTTGTACGTCTTCCCGGAAAATGATTTTGTGACCGTCTATAATGACAATGCTGTCTATCAGGTTATCCAGGTCACGGACCTGGTGCGTGGAGATGACAATACATTTATCTTCACTCACAGCTGCTGCAATCACCTTACGGAACTGGCTTTTAGACGGGATATCCAGGCCATTGGTGGGCTCGTCCATGATCAGCACTTTGGTGTTGGTGGCGAGGGCAAAACTGATCAGCACTTTTTTCTTTTGTCCATAAGACATTTCCGTTAGTTTCTGATCGCGTGGAATTTCAAACTCTTTCAGGTACCTGAAAAACGCTGCTTCATCGAAGTTGGGATAAAAGGGCGCATAGATATTTACATACTTTTTAACGCTCACTTTAGGCAGATAGAATTCTTCCGGCACCAGGAATATTTCCCGCAGGAAGGCGGGTTGTCTTTTGGCAGAAGGGAAGCCCATTACTTCACAGGTGCCGCTGTCGGGGAATAACAGCCCGGCCATTTGTTTCAGGAGGGTAGACTTGCCCGCACCGTTTTTTCCAAGCAAACCATAGATGTGGCCTGCTTCCAGGCGTAGTTGCAGGTTCTCGAACAGGGGCTTGTTTTTCCGATAGCTGAATGTCAGGGATTGGATGTTAATCATATCATGTGGTTTAGTGTACTACTTAACTAGTACACTATAAAGATAATGGGATTTTTAATATCTCAAAAGAATTTTTTTGGAGAGATAAAAAGCAGGGAACAAAAAAAGAGGAAGTCTTATACAGACTTCCTCTTTTATAACTTATATAGCAGGTGGTTATACTTACAGTTCAGGGTACAGGGTAAACTGTTTCATGAACGCATTTACTTCGCCTCTTACGCTGGTGATGAGTGCTTCGTTATCAGCATCCATCAGCAGTTGATCGATCCAGTCAACGATCTGGCCCATATGCCCTTCGTTCATACCACGGGTGGTGATAGCTGGAACACCTACACGGATACCGGAAGTAACAAAGGCAGATTTATCGTCAAATGGTACCATGTTTTTATTAACAGTGATATCCGCTTTTACGAGTGTTTGCTCTGCTTTTTTACCGGAGATATTTTTATTGCGGAGGTCAATCAGCATCAGGTGATTATCGGTACCGCCGGAAATGATTTCATAGCCTTTGCCAACGAGGCTTTTCGCCATTGACTGGGCATTTTTGAGCATCTGGTTGGCGTATACAGTATAATCGTCAGACAGGATTTCGAAGAAGGATACTGCTTTAGCGGCAATAACGTGTTCGAGTGGACCGCCCTGGATACCTGGGAATACAGATGTATCAATGAGAGAGCTCATCATGCGGGTTTCGCCTTTTGGTGTTTTCAGACCAAATGGATTTTCGAAATCAGCGCCCATCATGATCATACCGCCACGTGGACCACGCAGTGTTTTGTGGGTGGTAGTTGTAACGAAATGGCAATGTGCAAACGGAGAGTTCAGTAATCCTTTGGCGATCAGACCTGCAGGGTGTGCAATATCTGCCATTACAAAGGCGCCTACCTGGTCAGCTATTTCGCGGATACGTTTGTAATCCCAGTCACGGCTGTAAGCAGATGCTCCGCAAACAATCAGTTTTGGTTTTTCGCGGTTCGCGATTTCTTCCATTTTATCGTATTCTACCAGGCCGGTTTCTTTGTTAACACCGTAGAAATGAGGCTGGTAAAGCTTACCGGAGTAATTTACTGCAGAACCATGGGTCAGGTGACCACCCATGCTCAGATCCAGTCCCAGGATTTTATCACCAGGTTGAAGTATTGCCAGCATTACAGCAGCATTGGCCTGTGCACCAGAGTGAGGTTGTACGTTCACATAGGCGGCACCAAATATTTGTTTAGCTCTGTCTATGGCCAGTTGTTCGCTTTGGTCTACAATTTCGCAGCCTGCATAATATCTTTTGCCAGGATAACCTTCGGCATATTTATTCGTCATCACTTGTCCCATCGCCTGCATTACCTGGTAGCTGGTAAAATTTTCAGATGCGATTAACTCAATGCCATGGCGCTGACGCTCCAATTCCTGGCCAATTAAATCAAATATTTGCTGGTCTCTTTGCATGTTGCCTTAAATTTGGTGCAAAAATAAATTAAAGCGGGATCAATTGCAAGCGGAAAGCATAATGCATAAAGTAAAAAGCCAGGGTAAGGAAGATTGCGGCGGTGCCGCAGTGTATTATACCCTTCTGTCTGCGGAACAATAGCTTTATGCTTTCCGCTTTCGGCTTTTTTGTCCTATTTTCGCGGCATTCGAGCAGCAATAGCTATCATCCTAACTACAACAAGTAATGAAGGCAATAATACCAGTGGCAGGGGCAGGCACCAAGCTTCGTCCACACACATATACACAGCCTAAAGCATTAATACCTTTAGCCGGCAGAACCATTCTCAGTATTATTATTGATCAGCTGGTGGATGCAGGTATCAACGAATTTGTATTTGTGGTAGGTTACCTGGGCGAAAAAATCCAGCACTATGTGGAGAAGAAGTATCCACAACTTACCTGTCACTTTGTGCAACAAAACAGCCGTGAAGGTACCGGCCATGCCTTATCCCTCACCCGCGACATCGTAGGCACCGATGAAATACTGATCGTACTGGGAGATACCATTTGTGAATGTGATTTCAAAGAAGTTATCGACTCTCCTTATTCTATGCTGGGCCTGAAGAAAGTAGATGACCCACGTAATTTTGGGGTAGCAGAACTGGATGAAACAGGCAAAATTACCCGCGTGGTGGAAAAACCTCAGATCCCCAAGTCTAACCTCGCGCTGGTAGGACTCTATAAGATCAAAGAAACGCAGCAGCTCTATGATTGCCTGCAAAGCAACATCGACAATAAAATAAAATCACATGATGAGTTCCAGCTCACAGATGCGCTGGAATGCATGATTGAACATGGCGTACAGTTCAATGGCTTTAAAGTATCCAACTGGTTTGATTGTGGTCGTAAAGACACCCTGCTGGAAACAAATGCCATTTTGCTGAAGAAATATAAACTCGCCAATAACCCGGTATTACCGTATGAAAATACGATCATCATTCCACCGGTAAGCATAGGAGAAGGATGTAATATTAAGAACGCTATTATTGGCCCTAATGTAGCCATAGGAGATAATACCGTGATCAATTACTCTATTGTAAAAGATTCCATCATCGGCTCTTTCAGTAACCTGTATGAAGTGGTATTGAAATCTTCGCTCATCGGCAGCGATGCCAATATCCGCGGATTGAGTCAGAGCCTGAACATTGGTGACAATACGGAAATAGATCTGGGGTAGAGAGAATTACGAATTAGGAATTACGAATTACGGATTTGTAGGTAGATCAATAATTGCCGGTCTATCCACAAATCCGTAATTCGTAATTCCTAATTCGTAATTCTTTCTATATTCGCTTCCATGAACAACCGTATCACTTCCTTATTCAATATTCAATATCCTGTTATCCAGGCTGGTATGATCTGGGCAAGTGGCTGGCGTTTAGCCAGCGCTGTTAGTAATGCCGGTGGTCTTGGGCTGATAGGCGCAGGCAGTATGTATCCGGATGTATTGCGGTTGCATATACAGCAATGCAAAGAGGCGACTAATAAGTCTTTCGGCGTAAATATACCTTTGCTATATCCTGATATAGATCAGCTGATAAATATTATCCTGGAAGAAGGGGTACAAATTGTATTCACTTCTGCCGGAAATCCAAAAACATGGACACCGGTACTGAAAGCTGCCGGAGTAAAAGTGGTACATGTGGTATCCAGTGCAGCCTTTGCTCTGAAAAGCGAGGCTGCCGGTGTGGATGCTGTAGTTGCAGAAGGCTTTGAAGCCGGCGGCCATAACGGTCGTGAAGAAACAACTACCATGGTATTGATTCCGGCAGTATGCGAACAGGTACAAATACCTGTGATAGCAGCAGGTGGTATCGGTTCAGGAAAAGCCATGGCGGCAGCTTTTGCACTCGGGGCCTCTGGTGTGCAGGTAGGCAGCCGTTTTGTAGCTACCCCTGAAGCATCTTCCCATATAAATTTTAAACAAGCGGTGGTCAACGCAAAAGAAGGTGATACTATGCTTAGTTTAAAGAAACTCACCCCGGTACGTTTGATCAAAAACAATTTCTATCAGGCCATTAAAGAAGCCGAAGACAACGGGGCAGATGTAAATGCGCTGAAAGCACTGCTGGGGAGGGCGCGGGCCAAAACCGGTATGTTTGAAGGTAACCTCGAAGAAGGGGAACTGGAAATAGGCCAGGTGAGTGCACTGATACATGAAATAAAACCGGCTGCCCTTGTGCTGGAAGAGATATGGACAGAGTTCCAGGCAACGATAAAGCGATTAAGCTGTTAGCCATTAGCTTTTAGCTGTTAGCAAAATGCAGCGGAGATTTATGAGGAAGGAATACCAGTTGCTCTCCCCATAAATCTCCGCTGCATTTTGCTAACAGCTAAAAGCTAATGGCTAACAGCTCTACGGTTTCCTCACCACCCACTTCATCGCTTCTTTTAACGTGATTTTCTTGCCATACATCAATATACCGGTACGGTATATTCTGCCGGCTGCCCAGGTAGTGAGTATAAAGCCCCCTATCAGGCAGATAAAGGACAGCGCCAGTTGCCAGTAAGGTACGGTGCCCGGCACGCCATAAGGCAGCCTGGCCATCATCACCATGGGCGATGTGAAGGGGATAATGCTGCCCCATACTGCCAGCGGGCTACTGGGGTCCTGTACCGCCTTCATCATAATCATGATACCAATGATGATAGGTACAGTTACCGGAATAGTGAGTTGTTGTATATCGGTGGCGTCTTCATTAGCGAGACTGCCAATAGCGGCGTACAAAGAAGAATAAAACAGGTAGCCGCCCAGGAAATACAAAACAAAACAAGGAACGATCAGGCTCCACTGGATGCTGCCTACCACCTCTCTCATCTTGTGAATCATTTCTATCTGATCGGCCTGGCTGGCCTGGGCCATAGCGCCGCCCTGCGCTGCTGCCTGCATACTTTCCGGTGAGAAGAACAACGGAATGAGGGAATAAATGGCCGTAACAAGAACACCCCATATAAAGAACTGTAACAGTCCTACTGCAGCAATGCCGATAATTTTGCCCATCATGAGCTGAAAGGGTTTCACACTGGAAATCATGACTTCTGCAATACGACTTACCTTTTCTTCCATCACGCCCCGCATAACGGATGTACCAAACAACAACAGGACAATGTAGATAATGAAACCGCTGGCATAGCCTACGCCATAGGCCACCCAGGAATTACCTTTTTTCTCTTCCTTACCGTTTTTAAAGGTGACTTCCACATTAGACCGGATCCCATCCATTTTGGATTGATCAATCCCCTGCAGTTCCAGGCGTTTCTTTTCAATAATATCATTGATATCCTTGTTGATATTGCTTTCAATGGTAATGCTGGCCTGACCGCTGCTATAAAATTCGAAGCCGGAAGGACGGCCGATGTCAAACTGTGGAATGTACAGCAGGCCTTCATAGCCTTGTGCTTCGTAGTGCAGTTTGAGGCTGTCGATGTTTTGTTGTTGAAGATATTTGAAATACACCCCTTTTGTATCGGGGAATTTGTTTTCGAATAATCCGCTTTTATCCACTACAGCGATGCGTCTATGTTCGCTGGAAGAGGTGGCCAGGATGATGGGCACAATGATCATGGCCGCAAAGGCCACTGGTACGAGCAAAGTGGTGACGAGGAAAGATCTTTTACGGACGCGGGTAAAAAATTCTCGTTTTATGATGAGCCATATTTTTTCCATAAAGTAAGCAGAATAATCAGATCAGTGGAAGAGCAGCCACGTTGGCGGTGGCATTTTCAGTTTGCTGTACCTGGGTGATAAATACCTCGTTGATGGAGGGAAGGATTTCTTCGAAATAAGTGACAGGGATATCCTGGCGGATAAAATGCAACAGGATATCGTTGGTGGTGCTGTCTTCATTCATTTTCACCGTAAACGCCTTATCATGTGTTTGCACAATATTAAAGTGCCAGGTGGCCATTTGAGCCGGATTAGGCATGGTACCCAAACCTACTTTGAAGAGGCCTTGTTTAAAGTCCTGCTGTATTTGTTGCACGCCGCCATCCAGGATCTTACGGCCTTTGTTGAGCAGCATGATATGATCGCAGATTTCTTCCACCTGTTCCATACGGTGTGTAGAAAAGATGATGGTAGTACCTTGCTGGCTGAGATTGAATATTTCCTGTTTGATCAGGTTGGAATTAATGGGATCCAGGCCGGAAAAGGGTTCATCCAGTATCAGTAGTTTGGGTTGGTGCAGGATGGTAGAAATGAACTGAACCTTCTGTTGCATGCCTTTACTGAGTTCATCTACTTTTTTATTGTACCAGGAGTTGATATCGAACTTATCGAACCAGTATTTGATTTTCTCTACTGCTTCTTTTTTACTGAGTCCTTTCAGTCGGGCGAGGTAGAGGGTTTGTTCGCCTACCATCATTTTTTTATACAGCCCTCTTTCTTCCGGCATGTAGCCGATGTACTGTACATCGTTTTCAGGGTCGAATTTTTTGCCGTTAAAAAGTATCTGGCCTTCATCGGGGTAGAAGATGCCGGTAATCATGCGTAGTAGGGTTGTTTTACCGGCACCGTTGGGTCCCAGTAATCCGAAGATGCTGCCCTGTTGTATATCAAAGCTAACATCATCCACCGCTTTATGGGTTTGATAATGCTTTTTCAGGTGTTTAACTTCGAGTAGGTTCATGGTGAAAAATTAATGATTAATCCGCAATAATTAATCATAATATGCTACCCGGATATTTATCGTAGTTTATCGGCAATAATGGCGGCCACGCGTTCTCCGTCCATAGCGGCAGATACGATACCTCCGGCATACCCGGCGCCTTCTGCGCAGGGGTACAGGCCAGCTACCTGTGGATGTTCGAGTGTGTCGTTGTTGCGGGGAATACGTACCGGGGAAGAGGTACGTGATTCTGTTGCCACGAGTACTGCATTCTCTGTATAGTATCCTTTCATTTTACGGCCAAATGCTTTAAAGGCGCCTGCCAGGCGTTGGTGTACTACTTTGGGCAATACAGTACGCAGGTCGGTGCTTTGCAGGCCGGGTACATAAGAGCATGCGGGCAGAGTGGCTGATACTTTTTTGGCAACGAAGTCGGTCATTCTTTGTGCCGGCGCTATGAAGTTACCGCCACCGGCGATGTAGGCCTGTTTTTCAACTGCCTGTTGAAAATACATGGCAGCGAGTGGTCCGTGGTGTGCAAAGGGAGCAAAGTCAGATTCATCTACAGTAACCACCATACCGGAGTTGGCGAAGGGGTTATTACGTTTGGATGGCGACCATCCATTTACCACCAGTTCACCGGGATCTGTGGCTGCGGGGGCGATAATGCCACCGGGGCACATACAGAAAGAAAATACGCCGCGGCCATCTACCTGTTCTACCAGGCTATAGCTGGCGGGGGGCAGGAATTCGCCACGTACATCACAATGATACTGGGCGCTGTCGATCAGTTCCTGCGGGTGTTCTATCCGGACACCGAGGGCGAAGGGTTTTGCTTCCAGTAAAATGTTTTGTTGGTGCAGCATGATAAATATATCACGTGCGGAGTGGCCGGTGGCCAGGATTAATTGTTTGCCTTCGAAGATTTGTCCGGAGGCGGTTTGTACGCCGGTAACGGCGCCATCTTTCATTTGTATGGCGGTTACTTTTTGTTCGAAGTGTACTTCTCCTCCGCTGTTGATAATTTGCTCCCGCATGGCAGTGATGATATGTGGGAGTTTGTTGGTACCAATATGTGGATGCGCATCGATCATAATTTTATCTTCTGCGCCGAAGTGAACAAATATGTTGAGTATGCGGTTAATGTCACCACGCTTATTGGATCGGGTGTATAGTTTACCATCGGAGTAGGTACCGGCGCCACCTTCGCCGAAGCAGTAGTTGGAGTCGGGGTTTACGATACCGGTTTTATTAAGTGCGGCGAGGTCTCTTCTTCTTGCGCGTACATCTTTACCGCGTTCAATGATAACAGGCTTCAGGCCTGCTTCTATGAGCCGGAGTGCAGCAAAGAGACCTGCGGGGCCTGCGCCTGCAATCAATACCCGTGGGGCATTGGCTGGCAGGGAAGGATATACCGGATGGGTATGTTGCCTTTCGGTGAATGGTTCATTTACAAATACCTGTAGGGTAAGAACAAAGAAGGCTTGTCTGGAACGTGCGTCTATAGAGCGTTTCAGCAGGTTGAATCCTGTAATGTCTTTGGGTTTTACACTCAGAGCTGCAGCGGCGTGCTGTATGATATGTGTAGAAGAGGCGGCATCTGCCGGCAGTAATTTGAGAGATATTTGTTGTATCATATTAGCGGTTAGGTGGTTATCCTAAAACTGCTGCAAAGATAGCTAATAAGGTGAAAAGCGAAAGGCATAAAGCAAAAAGCTATTGAAGCGAAGACAGTAGCGATTTTACACGCTTCCATCTTCGCTTCAATAGCTTTTTGCTTTATGCTTTTCGCTTATGCTTAAAAAGGCAGATCATCACCACCATCACCTCCGCCAGCAGGCATCTGAGGTGTATTGTAGTTAGGCTGAGGATCTGTGCCCGGAGCAGGTGCTGCCATTACAGATTCCATACGCCATGCATCCAGGTTGGTGATGTAATTTACTTTACCATCTTTTTCCCATCTGGTGCCTTTGATATTGAAATAAACTTTAACGTTTTCAC
The DNA here is from genome assembly GCF_052114225.1 of Chitinophaga sp. RAB17. NCBI lineage: Bacteria > Pseudomonadati > Bacteroidota > Chitinophagia > Chitinophagales > Chitinophagaceae > Chitinophaga > Chitinophaga sp. RAB17. The sequence continues at coordinate 639,049 of NZ_JBFREI010000002.1, forward strand.
CTTCATTGAACCGGTCAACAATACCAGTGCGGTCTTGCACCGACTGAAACTTAATGTAGTTGTTGATAACACGGCCATTGATGTCATCGGACTTCTCTATAACGAACTCTCTTGTCTTAAAAGTTTCGCTACGTTGTACCGTGTTGTACTTCACAATCAGCTTTCCGGTAATTTCAAAACTCATAGAAAAATTATTTTAAATTCAGAAGGGTCAAAGATAAGGTATTCGCCTTAGTGCGTGCAAATATTTTTTATTAATCCGGTGCGCGCGGATATAAATAAATTGTTTCATAATAACTATCCCCGAATACATTTTTTTAAATGGAGATACTAACATAGTTTTGCACCCTCTCCGGAAAAAGTGTGAATATCTCGGCTTTTATCAGTGAACGATTTTTTTTGAGAGAAAGGATACAATATTATTTTATCAATTATATATCCATATTTATGATAAAAAGGAGAATGAAGAAGATAAAGGTGCTGTTAATCAATGGGGTTTATAGTATTGAAAACCTTGTCACGTCAGGGCTGTAAAGCCACGGCAGTAGTGGAAAGAGGAGTTTTGGTACTCTGTAATCAGGAGAATATAAACAAGGGTAGATAAATTTTTTTTTTCAACATTTTCTACAGATATTCGTCATCCTGTCTGAAAATTTTTCAACATCCTGCGTTGGGGAATTTCGAATTCGAGAACTAAGCATCCTTAATTAAGAAACAACTAATTTTTTTTATCTCAATGAATAAAACTTGCGAACAAGTTTGGGAAAAGTGTCTTAATATAATTAGGGATATAGTAGAATGGCAGCCGTTTAAGACATGGTTTGAACCTATTAAACCCATTAAACTTGAAAACAATGTTTTAACCATCCAGGTCCCCAGCCAATTCTTTTATGAATACCTTGAGGAGCATTACGTGGGATTGTTAGGAAAAACCATCAAAAGAGAATTAGGCAAAGAAGCCAGGTTGGAGTATCGCATTGTAGTCGAGAACGGTACACCACATCAGCATCCCAGGACAGTAAACATGCCTACGCAGTTTACAAAACCTCAAAAAGACAATGAAGTAGATTTTCCTTTAACGATTCACAACCCGGTTAAGAATCCCTTTGTTATTCCGGGTATTAAAAGGGTACAAATTGACTCGCAGCTAAATCCCAACTATACGTTTGATGCGTATGTAGAAGGAGACAGTAATCGTGTGGCAAGACGTGCAGGTAAAACGGTGGCTGAGAAGCCCGGTGGTACCTCTTTTAATCCGCTGGTAATATATGGCGGTGTAGGATTGGGAAAAACCCATCTTGCACAGGCAGTGGGCAATGATGTGAAACGTATACATCCTAATAAAGCGGTGTTGTATGTAAGTGCGGAGAAATTCATTAATCAGTTTATAGATCATTCCAAGAATAACATCATCAACGATTTTATTCACTTCTATCAGTTGATAGATGTGTTGATTGTAGATGATATCCAGTTCTTTGCCCGTGCAGAGAAAACACAGGATGCTTTCTTTGCTATCTTCAACCATTTACACCAGTCTGGCAAGCAGCTGATCTTAACGTCTGACAAGGCGCCCAAAGATCTGGATGGTGTACAGGAAAGGTTGCTGAGCCGCTTTCGCTGGGGCCTGAGTGCAGACATACAGATTCCTGATTTTGAAACCAGGATGGAAATCCTGGAAATGAAAATGCGGAATGATGGACTGGAAATGCCGAAGGAAGTAGTGAAGTATGTAGCATACAATATTCAGACAAATGTACGCGAACTGGAAGGCGCTCTCATTTCATTGCTGGCACAGTCATCTCTGAACCGCAAAGAAATAGACCTGGAGTTAGCGAAGCGCGTGCTGAAATCTTTTGTAAAAACTTCTTCCAAAGAAATTACCATCGAAAGCATACAAAAAATGGTGTGCGAATATTTTGATGTGCCTTATGATAAGCTGCTGCAAAAAACACGTAAACGTGAAATTGTACAGGCCAGACAGATTACTATGTATCTCGCTAAATCATTTACCAAAAATTCCTTGAAAACAATCGGTGAACATTTTGGTGGCCGTGATCACACTACCGTGATTCATAGCTGTCAGACAGTGAAAGACCTGATGGATACGGATAATAACTTCCGTGACAGCGTAATTGAATTGCAACAGAAAGTACAACTGGCCGCCATGTAAGGCCCCTCCCCATAAACCTATTTTACGGATGCCATTCTGAAAAGAATGGCATCCGTATTTTTATCCTGTACCACACTTGTTATATATTGTTTATTTTATATTCGATTGGCGCAACTCCTTTCGGTCATCACGCCCGGAGACGATATGTCTGAAGCAGCCGGTGAGCCGCTTTTTTAACGATCATTTATCTGTTTTATATACCAGCATTCGAAAATGAGAAATAGCTTCGTGTCGCTGAAAGTCCTATGGATAAAGGGATTGATAAACGCCATATTAGTGGGTAAGGTATCCCCATACCCAGCTTTTTGAAAAAAAAACAGAAAAAAATGAAAATGCTTTTGGAGAATATAAAACTTTTCCTATTTTTGCAACCCCTTCAGGGAAATACGGAGAGATGCCTGAGTGGCCGAAAGGAACGGTTTGCTAAACCGTCATACGGGTTAAACTGTATCGAGGGTTCGAATCCCTCTCTCTCCGCAGAGATTAAAAGCCTTCAAGTCGTAAGATTTGAAGGCTTTTTCCATTAGGGCTTTTTCTGCTGCGTACCCTCTCCCTTATGCCACTATCAATTTCATTGACTTTTCTTTTCACTCATGATTATTTGCGGATAATATCCTAAGATCCGGAGCTGGTATTTCGCGCCAGGAATTTTCCTTGGTTGATCTTTTATCTGATACAGTTTCGCGTCAGGAATTTTCCATGTAGATATTCAATGACCAGGTAGCTATTCTTATCCTCTTCAAAGTAGTCCGGTAGTTTAGCCATAGGAATATGATTACCTATTTTGGTAATATTTTCTTTTAGCACAATAGCGGATTCCTGTGCATCATCTACGGTATAGTGTTAACTAAAATGTGAACTGTTTTTTGCTGCTGGTCCGGCGAAATTTATCAACAAGGTGTGGAGCATTACCACCGGTTAAGTTTGTACTACTGTAGGACCTGTTGTGTCAGTTGTGTCGTCTGAAGATTAATGTCATGGCTGGTTTGGTAGGCCCAATGGATATGGCATTGTTTTCTATACAAGTACCGTAACCATAAAAAAGTAACCATATGAGTACGTTCAAAACAGCTATCCATCACTTTTTCAAAAATTATGAAAAGGGCTTTCAGGATGCTCTTAAAGGAGAAAGTGTGGATGCGGAAAAAGTAGCAGCTCAGTTCGCAGCATATTTTATAGAAGCCAGCCCCAAGGGAGTGATGAGCGCCCATAATGATAAAAAGTTTATAGCATCCATTCCGGAAGGATATGAACACTATCGACAAATCGGCACGCAATCCATGAAGATCGGAGAACAAACAATTACTTTGCTGGATACCTTTCATGCCATGGTAAAGATTCATTGGCTTTCTACCTATCTCCGGAAGGATGGTAAAAAGGTGGCTATTGATTTTGATGTGATTTATTTCCTGCAGAAAATAGGAGATGAACCCAAGATCTTTGCTTTTATTGCCGGAGATGAAGAAGGTTTGTTGAAGGAGAATGGTTTACTGCCGGAATAAAAAGCTGACAAGCCTTGCTGCCAGGCAATAGCAAGGCTTGTTGTTTAGTATCACTTATTCGCTACCATACTCCCCGTAGTAAATAATGCAGCAACCCATACCCCATACTTAATCCAATCAGGTATAAAATATTCAACTTGAATTGGTGCATCAATACCAGCGAAACCAGTATCCAGGCAAATGCCAGGGGATCCAGTTTGTTGATCATGATGCCATCCGGGAATAATACATCTTTACCCAGGTAAAGGGTAAGGTTCAGTATAACACCCACTACTGCAGCGGTGATTAGTCCCAGTGTACTTTCAATCATGGCATTGCCATGTGTTTTTTCAATTAAAGGCGCTCCTATGAAAACAAGCAGGAAACAGGGTAAAAACGTGAAGTAAGTTGTGACGAGCAATCCCACTGTTCCCATCCATAAAGACCCGCCAAAATGGTTGTATCCTGCCATAAAACCCACAAAAGACAATACGATGATCAACGGACCCGGTGTCGTTTCTGCCAGTGCAAATCCGTCCATCATTTGCAGTTTACTCAGCCAGTTCAGTTTCGTAACGCTGAATTGTGCCACGTAAGGTAGCACTGTATAGGAGCCGCCAATGGTCACGAAGGCCGTTTGTGTAAAGAAGAGACTCAGGTGTTTCCAGAAACTAAAATCGCTGAGGAACAAAAAGAACAGGAGAAAAGGGAATAACCAGAGAAGGAGGCCCGCCCCCAGCAGTTGCAATCCCGGCTTTATTTTTAATCCACTGTCGGCAGTCAGCGTATTTTTATTCAGCACATATCCGCTTTCATCAGCTGTTGCTTCGGCTTGCGATGGCTTTACCTGTAATGCAGCAGGACGTATCAGTCTGCAGCCGATAGCGAAAATGATAGTGCCTCCAATGATGGTAATGAGCGAGGTGTTGAAAAAGAAGATGCACACAAAAGCTACTACAGCCACAAAATAATGCAGCGGACCATGCAAAGCTTTCTGTGCTATTTTAAACATCGCCAGCACGATGATCGCAATCACTGCCGGCTTTAAACCTGCAAACAGGGCGGTTACCCAGGGGATGCTGCCAAATAATACATAAGTGATGCTAAGTGCCAGCAGTATAAACATAGACGGTAATACAAACAATATTCCGGCTGCCAGCCCTCCCCGCTTTCCATGTAACAGCCATCCAATGTAAATGGACAATTGTTGTGCTTCCGGCCCGGGCAGTATCATGCAATGATTGAGGGCGTGCAGGAATTTACTGTTGCTGATCCATTTTTTCTTATCCACCAGGTAGTCGTGCATAATGGCTATATGCCCTGCGGTGCCGCCAAAGCTGATCCATCCTAATTTGAACCAAAATTTCAACGCTTCTTTAAATCCCGGGTGAGGTGTTATTTTTTGTTTTTCCATATAAAATTAAATGCCTCCCTTCCTGCACAGTAAAAAGTACGGACATAGTATCGCCGTATTGAACACTATGCGTGGTCAGTTACCGTCAGATGTAAAAGGGGAAGGAATTATCCGGCAATAAGTGCCGGTTTTAAGATTGTTTTGATAATAAAAAATGTGCTGTCTTCCAGCGGTGATGATATGATGCAAAGATATGTTTAAAATGGCTTCTGTACAAGGTTTTAGACTGTTTATTTGTGGTGAAATGAGATGCTTTTTAGCCTGTAAAATGCATCTGGTGATCTCGGGGTAATCCTGGTTGGTGCGCGGCGAAATTTGAGGGCTCTTTTGCTTTTTTTGAATTGCAGGAGAGGGTGTGTTTAAATATTACTTCCTGTAGCAGGCGTGATACTAACATTGAATGGAACGCTGAGTAGCAGGGATCGGGGAAATATTGTTCCGGGAGTATCATGCGGAAGGTCGTTGTGAGAGAGGGTTTATTGCCTTTTAAGGAGATTTTAAGCTCCGAAGAGCGGCGTTATTGTTCGCTGGCAAGGAAATTGGTTTACTGCCGGTATTAAAACAATAAACACACATGAAAAAGTTAATTGCTGCAATCGCTATCCTGCTGGCGGTATCTCCGGCCTTCGCACAAACAGCTACGCCTAAACAAGCCCCTGCTCCAGCCGCCGCACCTGCACCCAAAGCATTGCCTGCTCCTGAAAAGCGCGCAGTTGCTTATACCGATGAGTTAAAGGCTAAATTACATCTCACCGATGATCAATACCAGAAAGTGCTGGCGGTAAATACAGAATGTATACGCCGGAAGGATGCCCTGAAAGCAAGTGGCCAGAAAGGCGGACCGGGTTCCAAAGAGATATCTGCCTACCGCAAACAGCAGTACCAGACAATCCTGACACCAGATCAGCTTACACAGCTGAAAGCTATTAATGCACAGAACAGCGGAAAGAAGAGCGCCGAATAATAGATTAGCATTATCGTTTTAAAGGGAGTAGTATATGCTGCTCCCTTTTTTGTGCGCCTTAAAACCGAACGATTTATGTATTGCAATCGGACATGTTATTTATATTTACATGTGTAAGGGCGTTATTTTTAATGTTTATATAACTGGCATTTTATTGGCCCCCGCGAAAAGGAATAATTCGTTATTGTATGTTCAGGAGCTATCTGAAATCAGCCTTCCGGAATCTTTTCCGGCATAAATTATTTTCCGGGCTTAACATTTTTGGGTTGGCCACAGGGATGACCTGTAGCATACTTATTTTTCTGTGGGTGCAGGATGAATTAAGCTATGATCAGTTTAATGTGAATGCCGGCAGTATTTACCGGTTAACCGGCCAGGTGTCTGGTATTAATGCGGCGGTGGTGCCCGTGCCAATTGGTACCGTCATTAATGAGGGCATTCCGGCTATTAAGCGCGCTTCCCGTATTTCAGCGTTGCAAAGCATGGTAACAATAGGCACCCGGAAATTTGAAGAGAAGAACATCTATTATGCTGATACCAACTTCCTGCGCATTTTCAGCTTCCCGGTATTGCAGGGCGATACCAGGAGTTTATTAGTGCGACCTGATGGTGTAGTACTAACGGAGAGTGGCGCGAGGAAATATTTTGGCAGTGCCGACCGGGCGATGGGACAAACCCTGCACATTGATAATGACTATAAAGGGAACGATTTACAGGTGACCGGTATATTAAAAGATATTCCCCATAATTCGCACCTGCAGTTTGATATGCTGGTGCCTATAGAGTTATATGGCAGGACCATTAATGCGCAGCAGGCCTGGGCTAATTTTGATGTGTATACCTATCTGGAAGTGAACGATCATTTTCATGCTACCCCAGCAGCATTGGCATCGCTGCAGCAACAGATCATGAATGTTTACCAGAAGAATGATCATTCCGGCACCAATGGGAAACTTTTCCTGCAACGTCTGTCAGATATACATCTGCACTCCAGTTATATGCTGGATGTAGCGGGGCAGGGTAGTTATGCGCATGTCAGCATCTTCTCGCTGATCGCCATTTTTATTCTGCTGATCGCAGGGATTAATTTTATGAACCTCTCTACCGCTTTATCCGGTCAACGTGCGAAAGAAGTGGGGCTGCGTAAAACAGTGGGTGCCCTTCGTTCTCAACTGGTGATGCAGTTTTTGAGTGAGGCGCTGTTGTTGTCGTTTATTTCCCTGCTGATTGGATTAATGATGGCGGTGGTATTGTTACCATTGTTTAATGATCTGGCAGCCAAATCTATTGCTATCCATCTGCTCAATGTAAAGATGCTGGCAGGGCTTGCGGGAATTGCTGTAGTTGTTGGCCTGCTTTCCGGAAGCTATCCTGCGTTATTTCTTTCGTCTTTTAACCCGGTGAAAGTGTTGAAAGGCGTGAAAATGCTGCATGGTCGTAAAACGTTTTTCAGAAACAGCCTGATTGTAGTGCAGTTTTCTATTGCCGTGATCCTGATCGTGAGCACTATTGTTGTTTATAAACAACTGCAGTTTATCCGTACCATGGATATCGGTTATAATAAAGAAAACCTGATGTATGTGCCTATCCCCCGCCTGGGTGACCTGCAGGGCAACCAACAGGCCATAAGAACAGCGATGAGTCAATACCCGGATATCACCCATTATTCTTTTATCAGTCACCTGCCCACTGATTTGGCCACAGGTACCAGGTCGGTGGAGTGGGAAGCCAAAACACCACAGGATGATCGTGTTTTCCCGCAACTCTGGGTAGATGATCAATTTGTGAACACCTTTGGTATGCACATAAAGACCGGCAGATTTTTTTCGAAGGCATTTAAGGGAGATGACGACAATTTTGTAGTGAATGAAGCAGCGTTGAAAGTAATGCACCTGGAAGAGGCAACTGCTGTTGGGAAGAAACTTGCCATGGATGGGAGAGCAGGGGTAATTGTGGGAGTAGTGAAAGACTTTAATTTTAAACCAATACAGCAACCGATAGAGGCCCTCATTATCAGAAATGGCAGTGCCGGGAATTTTAACGGGAATACCGGTTATATCGTTATCAGAACAACACCTGCAAACATGGATCATATGCTGGGTATCATGAAAAAAGTATTTCAACAGGTGTATTCGGATTTTCCTTTTTCCTTTGGGTTTATCAATGAAGATTTATCAAGGTTATATATAGCCGAACAGCGTATGGGCAAGTTGTTTAACATCTTCGCCATACTCTCCGTTATTGTTTCCTGTCTCGGGCTTTTTGGGCTCACTACTTTTGCTACGCAAAAACGTATTAAGGAAATAGGTGTCGGAAAGGTGCTGGGAGCGAGCGTAGCTGGTATTGTTGGGATGTTATCAAAAGATTTTATTAAGCTGGTGGCGTTTTCATTGATTATTGCCTTCCCTATCGCCTGGTGGGCCATGAATAAATGGCTGCAGAATTTCGCCTTTCATATTCATCTCGAATGGTGGTTTTTTGTCATTGCCGGCGCCATTGCCATTGTTATATCCTTTATGACGGTGAGTTACCAATCTATCCGTGCAGCAACAACTAATCCTGTAAAAAGTTTGCGATCTGAGTAATGGGAAATGCGCTGTGCTGGCATGTTTTGTCGTATTTCAGATTTTTTATCAAAAAAAATTTGTTTTTATGTGAAACATTTTCCTACATTTGCACTCCGCAATTGAAGCAATGGTAGCGCCACAAGGGCCGCCGATAAAGCAGAGAGAACGGACTAAGAAGGGATTTCGGGGCGTAGCGTAGCCCGGTATCGCGCCTGCTTTGGGAGCAGGAGGTCGCAGGTTCGAATCCTGCCGCCCCGACTTAGAAAATTGAAGCCTTACAGTGTAAACTGTAAGGCTTTTTTTATGTTTGCCGGAGCGTAAGCTTTACCCGAAATGATGCCTATAAAAATACCCTATGAAAAAGCAGCTATTCAATTTGCCTTATAGTTTGTTATTAATAACTGCATTAGTATTGGCTATTGTTCCTTTTTTCTTTGAAGGACAAAGTGAAGTCATACATTTATTTCATCATACTGTTTTCATTGTTTCGGAATTTCTGATGTGGATGGTTGCATTTATCTTTTTGCTTGGCTGGATCATTTATGTGATAACGAGAAAATTGCTGTTAACAGAGGCATTGACCTGGATTCACTTATTGATCACTATAATAATTTCTTGTTTTCTGCTAACAGTGCGAGTATGGGCATTTAAGTATCCATCAGATAACCTGGAAGTTATTCTTTACAAAGGAGTAGTAAGAAGTACCCCAAGAGAAATCAAAATATCCCTGCTTTTGAAGCTCCTGTTTGCAATAGGACAGATAACCTACGTTGTGAATATAATAGGTGGGATTGTTAAAAATAGAAAAGCAAAAGTTATCATTATGCCTTCAAAATAACATCTTATCATTTATCTCCTTTTCAGATATTATTGAATTTTTGTTCCCCTTTGTCGGCCTTTATTCATTATCACATTGGTTTTCAATCCTTGTCCATCCCCTCCTCCCCCTACACAAGCGTTTGCGTAAGTTTAGTATTTGTGAACTTTTAATCATAAATGTTTGTATATTTATACTATACTTTTATAAGTATAGCTAAACATTTGTCTTTCCGGGCGATAATAATGTGTTTACTAAAATAATTCTTTATTCAGGGAGCTAGCCATTGATGGCAGCTCCTTAAATGTTGTTTATAACATAATATAAAATAAAATCAGTGATGAGTAGTATTTCAACGCAGGCGTTTTCAGCAAATGGTATCCAATATACACCAGCTGCAAAACCTATTGTAGTAATCTGTATGGATGGGTCGGCAGATGAGTACCTGGACACCACCATGGCATTTGATCGTATGCCCAATCTGAAAAAAATGGCGTTAGCCGGTTACCGTGGCATGGTGCGTGGCGCCTTACCTTCTTTTACCAATGTAAATAACTCATCTATTGTAACCGGCGTTACACCGGCGGTACATGGTATCAGCGGTAACTTTTTCTATGATGCAGCGAAAGACCAGGAAGTGATGATGAACTCTGCAGAATACCTGAGAGCAGAGACTTTGCTGGCTGCTGCTGCTAATGCGGGAAGAAAAGTGGCGGTAGTTACTGCTAAAGAAAAACTGAGAGATATCCTTTCTCACAAAATGCAGGGCATTGCTATTTCCGCCGAAAAAGCAAACCAGGCAAAGAAAGAAACACATGGTGTAGACGGTGTGGAAGAAATTGTAGGACACCCTACTCCTGTTATTTATAGTGCTGATGCGAGTTTGTTTGTACTTCGTGCAGGCGTTGCCTTTATAGAGCATGGCCTGGCTGATTTTCTATACCTGTCGCTCACAGATTACATGCAGCACACATATGCACCCGATGCTGCTGCCTCACTGGATTTTTATGAAGCAATGGATGCGGAAATAGGAAAGCTGATAAAGCTGGGTGCCATTGTGGGCGCTACCGCAGATCATGGAATGAATGCAAAAGTAAAAGCCGATGGCAGCCCGAACGTATTGTTTGTGGAAGATATGCTGGAAGCGAAATTCGGAGAAAATGGTTTCCGCGTGATCTGCCCTATTACAGATCCTTATGTAAAGCACCACGGCGCTTTAGGGTCTTATGTAGTGGTACATGTAAATGATAAATCAAAGATCACTGAAATCAAAGACTGGCTGGCCATCCAACCAGGTATTACCGAAGTATATGACAAAGCCACTGCCGTACATGTGCTGGAGCAACCGGAAGACCGCATCGGTGATCTCGTAGTATTGTCCGGAAGAGATGTGGTAGTAGGCCGCCGTCCACAATACCACGACCTTTCCGCATTGGATGGTACTTTACGCTCCCACGGCGGACGCTATGAAGAAATGGTTCCGATGGTCATTTCCCATCCCCTGAATGAAACATACAAAATGAAAGCAGCTGGCGATCCAAGAAATTTTGACATTTTCGATTTCACCGTGAACGGAACAAATAATTAATACAGCAGCCACTTGCTACTTCAGTAAAACAGAGGAGGCATTGTAACCGTGCAGGTTCACAATGCCGCTTATCAAAAGCAAATAACTATTTATTATGAGCGAACCTCTCATTCCAACTATACAGGAAAAAGTCAGCAACCTGAACAACACATCTGTTATCACGCTGCCATGTTATGTTGCAGGAAAAGCTATTGAATCAGATAAAGTATTGGAAGTCCGCAGCCCCTATGATAATCGTTTAGTGGGTACCGTTACATTGGCGAATGCAACACATGCAGAACAAGCCATTGAAACGGCATTAAAAGGTGGACAAAAACTAACCAGGTACGAACGTTATGTGATCCTGGAAAAAACAAGACAACTGCTCACCGAGCGGAAGGAAGAATTTGCACAGGTTATCAGCGCAGAATCCGGTCTGGCTATCAGGGAAGCCCGCTATGAAACAGGCAGGGCACATGATGTGCTGATGTTTGCTGCCATTGAAGCGCTGAAGGATGATGGACAGATATTTTCCTGCGATATTTCACCCAGTGGTAAGGCGCGTAAAATTTTTACCCTGCGGGAACCCTTGTCACTGGCTGTTTGTATCACACCGTTTAATCACCCGCTTAACCAGGTAATACATAAAATTGCACCTGCTATTGCGGTAGGTACACCGGTGATCCTGAAGCCATCAGAAAAGACGCCACTCACTGCTGTGAAGCTGGTAGAACTCCTGTATGAGGCAGGATTGCCGCATTACATGCTGAGCGTACTGCTGGGACCTACCAAAGAAATAGCGGAGTCGCTGGTGAAAGACAGCCGTGTGGAAATAGTATCATTTACCGGCAGTGTAGCGGTAGGTAAACATATTGCTGCCACCGCAGGATACAAAAAAGTGATCCTGGAATTAGGGGGTAACGATCCATTGATTATTATGGAAGATGCAGACCTGGATAAAGCCGTATTCCTGGCTGCCGAAGGCGCATTCCGTAACAGTGGTCAGCGTTGCACTGCTGTAAAAAGAATACTGGTCCATGAAAAGATAAAAGATGCTTTTGTAGAAAAATTTGTGGCAAAAGCAAAAGAATATACCAGCGGTGATCCTGCCGACGAAAACACCAAAGTTGGTACCGTGATTGATGAAGCGGCGGCTATTTACCTGGAAACAGTGGTGAAGAAATCGGTGGAACAAGGCGCCAAAGTAGTACTGGACGGAAAAAGGAAAGGTGCATTACTGGGTCCCACCGTGATCATTGACGTGCCCAGAAACGCAGAAATGGTGGTGCATGAATCATTCGGTCCATTGGCTCCTGTGCTCACATTTACAGATATTGATGATGCAATTGCCTTAAGTAACAGTACGGCCTATGGTTTATCCAGCGGTATTGTTACCAATAATATGGAGTATGCGCTCCGCTTTGTAAAAGAATTAAAAGTAGGAACAGTGAACATTAATGAAGTACCTGGTTATCGCATCGAAAGCTCTCCTTTCGGCGGTATCAAGGATTCAGGGCTGGGGGTAAAGGAAGGCGTGATTGAAGCCATGAAATGCTTCACTTTTGTAAAAACATTTTCAATGCCATGGTGATGGTAAGAAAATAATCGATTCGTTTAAATAAAAGACGCTCCAGGATTACTTCCTTGCGGGGCTTTTTAGAATTGACTGGTGTAATAACTGGTTGTGCCGAAACTCAATACCATCTGTAAAAATTAGTAAAAATAATTTTCGATGAAATCAAAATCGAGTGTACTTAACAACCAACTTAACAGTTCAAAACCATTTTTTATTGCATGGTCTATGATAGCGGCTTTTGGCGCCTACTTTTGTATGTATGCCTTTCGTAAACCTTTTACTGCGGGTACTTATGCGGGGCATCATTTCCTGGAAATGGATTACAAAGCGGTATTGATTGTTGCACAGGCATTGGGATATATGACATCCAAGTTTATTGGCATTAAAATTATCTCCGAGCTGAAACCTAAAAATCGTCAGAAACTGATCATCAGCTTAATTCTTTTTGCAGAGGTGAGCCTTTTATTTTTTGGACTGGTACCTGCACCTTATAATTTCATTTTTCTTTTTTTTAATGGCCTGCCATTGGGAATGGTATGGGGTATTGTTTTTAATTACCTGGAAGGACGGCGATTTACAGAAGTATTAGGGATGGGATTGAGTATTAGCCTGATTGTATCATCCGGTATCTTAAAAACAGTTTACTTCACCATCCATGGCTGGTTGCCGGCTGTTCCTGAAATGTGGATGCCTTTTTTATTCGGTCTTTTCTTTTTGCCTTTATTTCTTTTTTTCTCCTGGATGCTTGCCAGGATTCCCGCACCTACGGAAACGGATAAACTTTTACGTGTGGAAAGAGTACCTATGACAAAAGAAGATAAGAAAGGCGTATTGAACGAAGTTGGAGCCGGTGTACTGTGCTTTGTGCTGATGTATGTCCTTTTGGCCACCATGCGTGATTTTCGTGATAATTTTTCTGTAGAAATATGGAATGAAATACAACCGTCCTGGGATAAATCGGTGTTTTCGCAAACAGAGATGATCAGCGGCCTGGTGGTATTGATTGCTGTAGGTTGTTTGTCGCTGATAAGAAATAATATCAAAGGATTTTGGGCCACGCAATGGCTGATTTTATTTGGGGTATTACTTTGCGGTGGGAGTACCCTGCTTTTTCAATTACACCAGCTTACACCGTTCTGGTGGATGCTACTAACGGGCATGGGCTTGTTTTTAGCCTATATCCCTATACAAGTAGCAGTTTTTGAGCGAATAATCGCACTATTTAAATTAAAAGCCAACGCCGGTTTTTTCATATATATCTGTGATGCATTAGGATATATGGGGAGTGTAGGGTTGCTTTTATACAAGGAGTTTTTCATGAGAGATATGAGTTGGTCTAAAGTACTGATGCATTTCAGTTACCTGCTCACCTTGACCTGCGTGGTACTACTATTGTTGGTTGCCTTATTTTTTAACCGTAAGATGGGGCGGAAAAACCCCACCATGAACAATCTGAAGAAACTACAACCTTTAATTTAATGAACATGAGTCAAAAGAAATTATTGTTTACACCTGGTCCGCTTTCCACCTCCCTCACCGTGAAAGAAGCGATGCTACGGGATATGGGGTCAAGAGATGATGAATTTGTAAATGCGGTGAAACAGATCCGTAGTGAATTATTAACACTGGCGCATGTTACAAAGGAAGATGGATATGAAACCGTATTGGTACAGGGCTCCGGTACGTTTGGTGTAGAAAGCGTAATTAGTAGTGTGGTGGGTAAAAATGATCACTTGCTCATCCTGGCTAATGGGGCTTATGGCGACAGGATTGCAAAAATGGCAGGGATTCATCAGCTGAACCACCAGGTAGTGAGATTTGCAGAAGATGAAATTGTAACAGCAGCAGCCACCAGGGAATTACTGAATGCCCATCCGGAAATAACACACGTAGCCTGTATCCATAGTGAAACAACCACCGGTTTATTTAATCCTATTGCTGAAATAGGTGCTGTTTGCCGGCAGTTTGGCAAAGTATTCATTGTGGATGCGATGAGTAGCTTTGGCGGTGTGGAAATGAATATGAAGGCGATGGAAATAGACTTCCTGGTGTCATCTTCCAATAAATGTATTGAAGGTGTGCCCGGCTTTGCTTTCGCCATCTGTAAAAAAAGTGAGCTGGAAAAAGCTAAAGGACAGGCACGCAGTCTGAGCCTCGATTTATACGAACAATGGGCAGGACTGGAAGGGAATGGACAATTCCGGTTTACACCTCCTACCCTGAGCCTGATGGCTTTCCGGCAGGCCATGCAGGAGCTGAAAGAAGAGGGCGGTATTGCTGCAAGAGAAAAAAGGTATAAAGAGAATAAGGCGGTATTGGACGAGGGGATGTCAGCTCTTGGATTCAAACAGTATCTCCGCCCCGAAATACAGGGACATATTATTTCTTCCTTCCTTTATCCGGAAGATCCTGCCTTTAACTTTGAACGCTTCTATGAGCTGCTGAATGACCGTGGATTTATCATCTATCCGGGAAAACTAGGCAAGGCCAATGCATTTCGTATCGGTAATATCGGACAGATATTTCCGGATGACGTGAGGGCATTGGTAGTGGCCATTGATGAGGTGTTGAAAGCAGAAAAGGTGGGTACAGTGGTAGCCTGATAGGGATGAATCTTTTTAACAATTCGGATTTTTTATTATATAAAAGGCTTACAGATTTTCTGTAAGCCTTTTATATAATACGTACCAGCCATGTTAGTTTTCTGCTGCACAGAAAGCATCATAAGCTTTGGCTGTCATCAGGTTTTTTACTTCATCAGGGGAACTCATTTTTATTTTGACCATCCAGCCTTCTCCATACGGATCTTCGTTCAGTATTTCCGGATCATCCTTTATGCTTTCATTTGTTTCCGTTACTTCTCCGCTTATAGGCGTAAAAAGATCAATAACGGCTTTCACCGATTCAACAGTGCCAAATGAGTCATTGGCCTCAACCTTATTAATGGATGAAAACAACTCTACAAACACGATATCGCTCAATTGCTTTTGGGCGAAAGCGGTGATGCCTATGGTCGCGATGTTGCCATTTACAAGCACCCACATATGGTCTTGTGAATAACGTAAATTGTCAGGTGTCACAGTGATGGAGGTTTAGTTATATTTGAGTTGGTATTACAACGTTTTTACCCGTTTTTTGTTTAGGAGGTTACTTTACAGTTAATAATTATTTAATGAGATACCAGCAAATAACCCCTATTTCTGCGCTTCAAAATTATATCCGGTTTTAATGGGTATAGCGATTCCGGAAATCATTAATTTACTGGTCAGCATGGCCGCGGGAATTTAAACAGGTGATTTTTCTCATGAAGACGATACACTCGAAATATTATTGCAACGGAAAAGGACATCCTTAATGGATTATCTCAAAACATATGCTGTTTAAACAAACACATCTTGACGGAATAAAATCCGGTGAAATATCCCTCGCCTTTCGCAGATGGAAGAAGCTCTCGGTGAAGGAAAACAGTGAAGTAAAGACCGCGGTGGGAGTTGTCCGCATAGGAAAAGTAAGCACCGTTAGCTTAACGGCCATCACGAAAAAAGAGGCAGTGGCAGCCGGATTTACGCAGTTGACCGACTTGCTGAAATTATTGCAATCTGTCCCCGAAGGAGATATTTACAGAATTGAGGTCCGTTATCATGCGGAAGATCCGCGCATATCTCTGCGGGAACAAACTGTATTGACTCCCGGGGCATTTGAGCTGCTACGCACTAAGCTGGCCAGGTTAGATCAGTACAGCAAACAGGGCGAATGGACCACTACATTATTAACTGTTATCCGCGATCATCCGAAATTAAAAGCGGCGGACCTCGCGGTTAAAACGGGAATGGAAAAGGATTGGCTGAAATTACATGTTAGAAAATTGAAGAACCTGGGATTAACAATCAGTCACGATCCCGGCTATACGCTTTCTCCATTGGGGACTGCATTTTTGGGCAGGTTGTAATCACTTATCCAGCCATTGTTTAAATAAGGGTACTTTTTCCTTACTCACCAGTACTTCTCTTTCCGGGTCGCGTTTGAGCTTGATTTTCAGCTTGCCACTGAAATAGTTTTGTATGTTATCGATGCTGCTGATATTGATAATATGCTGGCGGTTAGCGCGGAAAAACTGATTTGGATCCAGTTGCTCTTCCAGTTCATCCATGGTTTGTGTAAGGGCCACCTGGGTTTTATCTTTCAGTACCAGGTGAGTAACGTTGAAAGCATAAAATATAAAGTCAACATCATCTACCAATACTGTTTTATAGCCATCGCGGAACGGCAGCATAAACCGGGTACGGTAGGTAACTTCTTTTTGTTTGAAAAACTGAAGTAACTGTTCCACCATTTCCGTAGGACCGGGTTGTGGCGCGTGTTTTTTAATGCCTTCCAGCGCCTGTTGCAGATCATCTTTTTCAATAGGTTTCAGCAGGTAATCTACACTGTTCACTTTAAATGCGCGGATCGCGTATTCATCGTAGGCGGTGGTGAAGATAACAGGACAGGAAAGTTCAACTTGGGGGAAGATGTCAAACGACAAGCCATCTGCCAGGCGTATATCCATTAATGCTACATCGGGATGGGGGTGTTGCTTGAACCAGTCTACGCTGGCGGAAACAGTATCCAGGGTTGCTTCTATGATGATAGCAGGTGAAATATCCAGCAGGATATTTTTTAAACGGGTAGCGTTTGGTTTCTCATCTTCAATAATCACAACGCGCATGACAGTTAGTTTTTAAAAATCAAGTAAAGGCAGTATCACCATAAACTGTCCGTTTTCTTCTTTAATTGCTGTAGACAGATCAGACAGTAGTCGATACCGGTTCCGGATATTCTCCAGGCCCAGTTTGGTTGACGGAATGTTGGTCGGGATGAGCTGTATATTATTGCTGACAGTTAGTTTACCAGCGTCATCGAGGTAAATACGAATATGTAAAGGTTGTGCTGCGGATGCCACATTATGTTTGATTGCATTTTCGATCAGCAGTTGCAGCGTGATTGGCGGAATGCCTCTGGAATTAATGGCTTCCGGAATGTTGGTTTGTATATCTACATTTTCCCCGTGACGGATTTTTATGAGGAAAGCAAAGGCCTGTATAAACTTCAATTCTTCCCGCAGGGTAATGATATCGTTATTGAGGTTGATGATCATGTAGCGGTACACCCTCGATAGATTTTCGAGGAATGACAGGGCTGTACTTTTATCTTCCTCGATGAGCGCCGACAGTGTACTGAAATTATTGAACATGAAATGCGGGTCCAGCTGTAGTTTCAGCGATTGCAACTCCGCCTGCATGGCAATCTGTTTCAGTTCCGCCGCGTTGAGTTTTAATTCGGCGGCTTCCAGCATGGATGTTTTCCAGCGTTGCAGCAGGTAGTTCCCGGTTTGTACTGCGCTGATCAGAATTGACATCATCACACATACAAACACAAACTGCCATTCGTCCAGTTTATCCGGGCCGTTTTCTTTTAAATCGGGTGGCGGGCCAAATAAAAAGCTAAGTACTACTGTGAGGATGGTTAATAACAGGAAAACAGAAATGACCTGGCAAAACAACTGTGCAATGAATCGTTTTAATGGCCATTTTTCCCAGGGTATCCGTTTATCCATCCACCGGGCGGAGAGGAGGCTGAACTCCGTAATCAATCCACATACGAGCATCATTACCGACCATTCAATCAGCAGTTCCTTCCAGCTCCTGGTATGTATTACGGTCCAGTATTTACTGTATGGATTTACCAGGTAAGATAACAGGAAGTACAGGAGAAATATCATGGGAATGATGAATATCCTGTAATACCTGTTGAATAATTTTGTTTGTTTGGTTTGGTAGAGATTCATTGTTTGTGTTTAGTAAGCAGTACAGCCACGCTTAAATATAAATAATTCGGTGGTACTTCTTACTTCCAGCCTCCACCCAATGAGCGGTAGAGGTCAACTGTTGCACTCAGGCGGTCGCGCTGCAGGGCTGCCAGGTCGAGTTCACTTTGTAATACATTGCTTTGGGCTGTGATGACTTCCAGGTAGGTAGCCATACCACTTTGAAACAGCAGGCTGGCATTCCGGGTAGCGCTTTGCAGCTTTTCTACCCGCACCTGCGTGATAGCATGCTGCGATTGCAGCTTGTCTATTTTTACTAATGCGTCAGACACTTCTCCTACGGCTGCGAGCACTGATTTTTTAAATTCAAATGCTGATTTCTCCCATTCTATTTTCGCTGTTTCCCAGTCTGTTTTTAATTTCCTCCGTTGGAAGATGGGCTGTGTAAGACTGCCGCCTACTGTTTCAAAAAGGCTGCCTGGTATATTTAACCAATTACTTGCTTTAAATGAGTTGACGCCTGCGCTGGCAGTGATATTCAATGCCGGGTACATGCTGGCACGGGCAGCACCGGTGCGGGCATTGGCTGCCTGCACTGCCAGTTCTGCGGCATGTACGTCGGGCCGCTGTGTTAATATAGCTGCCGGAACGCCTGCTGATAAAGGCAAATCAAAACGTACGGTCTCCAGCCGGCTGCTGCGGGCAATGTTGCCCGGGAGGTTACCGGTGAGTATTTGCAGTGCATTTTCCTGCAGGATGATTTCCTGCTCTATTTTGGGTAGCAGGGCTGCAGCCACCTGCCGCTGGGCCTGTGTTTGTTCAATGGCCAGCGTATTGATTTGTCCGGAAGTAAATTGCAGCTGCATCATTTGTAGGGTGCTGTCTGTCAGGGCCAGGTTCTTAGCGGCGATATCTTTTTGTGTATCCAGCATGAGGAGGTTGTAGTATCCCTGTGCCACATCGCTCACAATGCGGGTTTGTACTGCTTTCGATGCTTCTGTCGTTTGCAGGTAGGCAGCCAGGGCTGCTTCTTTCAGCCGGCTGATTTTCCCCCAGGCTACTACTTCCCAGCTAAGTCCCAGGTTAGCGTTATAGTCGTCCATGTACTTGGTGCCCATGTACTGCTCCGATAAAGAGCCATTTAAGCTGTTTTTAGACGGCCAGTTACGATTAGCCTGCACCTGCAGGTTGAGCTCCGGTAAGGCGCCTGCGCGGGCTGCTTTGGCCGATTGCGCGGCAGCTGCCACGTTTTTCAGTGCCACCTGCAAATCAAAGTTGCGTGCCATGGCACTGTCGATCAGTGTTTGCAATACCGGGTCCGTGAAAAATGTTTTCACCGGCAGCAGACCAATATTGTTACTGTCAGCCGGCAACGTGGCATTGCGATATTGTTCCGGTAAAGTAGTAGCTGGTCTGCTGTAATCTTTGCCCACCCTGCAGGCCGTAACTATGCTGCCAAACATAGCTACGGTCAGGAAAAGTGATATATGCTTGTTCATTTTTTTTCTGTTTTGGGAGATGAGGATTAAACGGTAGTTGCTGCCATTGCCGGTTCATATGTCGTTACCTGTTTTTTACCGGAAACTTTCTCCTGTAAAAACTGGAAGATGACGAACAACACCGGGATGATGAATACACCGAGTATGACACCCGATAACATACCACCGGCGGTACCAATACTGATAGAGTGATTACCCAGTGCAGAAGGCCCTTTTACTGTCATCAGCGGAATCAGACCCGCCACAAAAGCCAGCGATGTCATGATGATAGGTCGCAATCTCAGTTTCGCGGCTTCCAGTGCAGCGGACAACAGCGGCTTACCGGCATGGCGGCGTTGTACCGCAAATTCCACGATCAGGATGGCATTTTTAGCCAGCAGACCTATCAGCATCACCAGTCCTACCTGGACATAAATATTGTTTTCTATGCCCGCCATCCGGATAGCCAGGAACACGCCCAGTATACCGGTAGGGATGGATAATAATACAGCCAGTGGCAACAGGTAGCTTTCGTATTGTGCTGCCAGCAGGAAGTATACAAAAACGATGGCCAGGGCAAATATCATTACCATCTGGTTGCCGGAAGTAGTTTCTTCCTTGCTCAATCCTGTCCACTCAAAACTGAATCCGGCAGGAAGTTTGGCGGCAGCTAACTTTTCTACCGCCTTGATGGCATCACCGGTACTATACCCTGGTTTAGGCATGGCATTAACGCTGATGGAGTTGAAGAGATTATAGCGGTTCATCATTTCCGGTCCATACATTTTCTTCAGCGTAATGATACTGTTTACAGGCACCATCTGCCCCTGGTCATTTTTTACAAAAATGCCTTCCAGGCTGGCGGCGTTATTGCGGGATTCAGGCGTAGCCTGCACCATTACCCGGTAGTACTTACCGAAGCGGTTAAAGTCATTTGCCTGGTTACTACCATAATAGGTTTGTAAAGTCATCATCAGTTCGCTGATGCTTACGCCCAGTTGTTTGGCTTTCACGGCATCCACTAATATTTCGTATTGCGGGAAATCTGCTTTGAACATGGTAAAGGCGACGCCTATCTCCGGTGTCTGCATCATTTCACCAATGAACTTGTTGGCGGTTTCACTGAATTTTTCCACTGATCCGCCGGTGCGGTCCTGTAATACAAGTTCAAGTCCGCTGAAGGTACCAAATCCGGGTACCGTAGGGAAGGTAAACACGCTGAAGGTACCTTCTTTGATAGTGCCCAGCTGTTGATTTAACAGCCCCACGATGTCGTCTATCTGCTGCACTTTACCACGTTCTTTAATAGGCTTTAGTTTCACGAAACCCATGGCATACGCGGGACTGGCGCCATTACTGAGAATATTATACCCGGAGATACTGGTAGTGGATGCTATCATGGGCATATCTTTCAGGACACTATCTGCCTTACGTAATACCTGTGTAGTACGATCCAGTCCTGCCCCGGCAGGAAGTGACAGGGAGAACGCCACAAAGCTGCCATCTTCATTCGGGATGAACCCTTTGGGAGTGGTCAGCATCATCCATGCCGTAGCAGCAGTGATCAGCGTTAGCGCGCCCATGCTCACCCATTTATGTGAGATCAACCATTTTACACCACGGGTATATTTATTGGTCATGGTTTGGAAACTGGTATTGAATGCGGTGAAGAACCTGCCCGCAAATCCCTGTTTGGCATGTTCGGAGCCATCTTCACCCGCATGGGTGTTTTTCAGGAACAGTGCACACAGCGCAGGGCTCAGTGTCAGCGCATTTAATGCGGATATCAGGATGGCGATGGCCAGTGTAAAGGCGAACTGCCGGTAGAATACGCCGGTAGGACCTTCCATGAAACCAACAGGCAGAAATACCGCTGCCATCACGAGTGTAATAGATACAATGGCGCCGGTGATTTCACTCATCGCCGACATGGTGGCTGCCTTTGCCGGCAGATGCGTGCGCTCCATTTTGCTATGCACTGCTTCCACTACCACAATCGCATCATCCACCACAATACCAATGGCCAGTACCAGGGCAAACAGGGTGAGCATGTTGATAGAGAAACCCATCATCAGCAGGAAGAAGAAAGTACCTACCAATGATACCGGAACGGCGATCGCCGGAATGAGGGTTGATCTGAAGTCCTGCAGGAACAGGAATACGATTACAAATACCAGGATGAATGCTTCCACCAGGGTAGACTTTACCTGGTTGATGGATACATCCAGCTGTTCCTTGGTACTCATCGTTACATCGTATTTTATTCCTTTGGGGAATGTTTTGGCCGCATTGTCCATCACCTTTTTAATAGCTGTTTGTATGGCGTTGGCGTTGGAACCATTGGTCTGAAAGATGGCCATCGTTACCGCATCCTTTCCGTTTACGCGGTTGTCTGTGGTATAGTTGGCAGACCCCAGTTCTATGCGGGCGACGTCTTTCAGGTATAGTACGGAACCATCGGGAGCTGCGCGGATCACTATTTTTTCAAACTGCTCGGGCAGGTTGAATTTTCCTTTGTAATTGATCACATAGGATAATGGTTCATTGGTGCCTTCTCCGAATTTACCCGGTGCAGCTTCTACGCTCTGGTCTCGGATGGCGGCCATGACTTCTGCTGGCGTAACGTTGTAAGCCGACAGCTGTGCGGGTTTCAGCCACACCCGCATGGCATAGTCTTTAGCACCAAAGATCTGCGCCTGGCCTACACCCGGGATACGTTTGATTTCCGGAATTACATTGATCTTGGTGAAGTTCTGGAGGAACGCCTCATCATATTTATTTTTATCCTCGCTGTAAACATCCAGGATCATGATCATACCACTCTGCTGTTTGGTGGTAGTGATGCCGGCCTGCACTACTTCTGTGGGAAGCTGGCTGGTTACCTGTGACACCCGGTTCTGCACATTTACGGCTGCCTGATCGGGGTCTGTTCCCAGTTTAAAGTAAACGGTGACGGAGCCTACGCCATCATTGCCTGCATTCGACTGGATATAAGTCATGTTCTCCACGCCGTTGATGGCCTCTTCCAGCGGGGTTACTACTGCACGCAATACCGTGGCGGCATTACCGCCGGGAAAGGAGGCACTTACCACTACGCTGGGTGGTGCAATGTCGGGGAACTGCGTAATCGGCAGGCGGGAAAGGCCTACCAGCCCCAGGATGACCAGGATAACGGATATCACCGTAGCGAGTACGGGACGTTGTATTATTTTATTCAGCATAACTCAGTATCTTTTTGTGCAGCGGAGCTGCGCACTTATTTTCTTTGTGTTTGTGCAGTGTCTGTCCTGGTACCGGCAGGTATTACCGGGGTGCCTTCCATCAGGGTTTCGATGCCGGCAGTAACTATTTTATCGCCACGTTTCAGGCCATCTTTTACGATGAATTGATCGCCATTGCTGCCTGCGAGCTGTATAATCCGGCGTTTGACAATGTTGCTGTCACCCAGTTCGTATACAAATACCTTGTCCTGCATTTCCAGGGTGGCAGATTGTGGTACCTGGATGATGCCAGTATAGAGTTGTTCTATTTTCACTTTCCCGGTATTGCCAGAACGTAGTGTGGCAGTGGGATTAGGGAATGTTGCCCGCAGGCTGATAGCCGCTGTGGATTTATTAAATTGGCCATCTACCATTTCAATACGTCCTTTCTGTTGGAATATATCGCCATTGGACAATATCAGTGTAACGGGGCGTAGCTGGTGTAGTTGCTGTTGCAGCGTACTGCCGGAAGCGCCTTTGCTGAAATTCATGAAGTCATTTTCGCTCATAGAGAAATAGGCATATACTTCACTGATATCAGACAAGGTGGTGAGCGGGGTGGCATCTGCTTTTCCAACAAGGTTACCTACTCTTTTGGGGATACGGCCAATGTAGCCGCTTACGGGGGCTTTCACCAATGTAAACCCAACATTGATTTGTGAGGCGGCAACGGCAGCCCTGGCCTGTTCTACATTGGCTTTGGCTGTCTGCAAAGTGGCCATGGCCGTTTTTAATTGCATTTCGGCCACTACTTTATTGGCTACCAGCGGTTTTACCTTGTCTACTTCCAGCTCTGCCGCCGTAACGGACGACTCCATGGCATGCAGGTTTGCCATATCCTTATTCAGCTGTTCCCGGTAGGGTCGGTCATTGATCTGGAAAAGGGATTGGCCGGCTTTTACGAAGCTGCCTTCGTCTACAAATATTTTATCAAGATAACCATCTACCTGTGTACGTATATCTACATTTACCTTGCCTTCCAGCATAGCGGAATATTCGCTGCTGGTGATGGCGCTGGTAGTATCCAGTGTGGTAACAGGTAGCTCTGGCGCCGCTGCTGCGGCGGCATCTGATCCGGCGCTGGCGCTGCAACCATAAAGTGCCGCTGATAGTAAGCCTGCTATCATCAGTCCGGGTAATATATTGCTGTAAGCTGTTTTATACTTCATTGCCATCTGATTATTTTTTGCGTAATGGAGAACAAATATCAATCGTGGAGGCAGGTGGGAGCAGGAGAAAGTAAATGAACCGGAAAAAAAGAGGGATGAACCGGAAAAAGAGCGGAATGAAAATAAACCGCCTTTTATTTTTAGCGATGATATAGAAACGGTTAGGATAAATACTATAAGTATTTTCTAAGGGCCCTTGTAAATTCAACACATTTAATGTAGATTTATAATCACATGAAAAGTGGGGAGCACTACAACGCAGCAATGAAGCGATATCCCCAGAGCAACCAAAATCGATGAAAGGCCCGGTGAACAACAAAAAGGCACTATCCAAACCAGCACTCATGAATCAGTTTTCCCGTTTACATTAACCGTTCAAACCAGTACAATGAGAAATTATTGTGCCCGTATCTTTTTGCTATTTAATTAACCAACCAATAACTATGACCCTGTTATCAATAGCGCATTAATCATGCTGGCTACCAGCATTTATTTATTGTAAAAACCAAAAATTCCAGACAATGAAAAAAAATCAATTGTTCCGGCTGGCAGCCGCCACGCTGAGTATTGCCTGTATCATGGCTTCCTGCAAAAAAGATCAAACCAGCTCCAGCAACAATGAAAAGATGACGGCTCCGCCGGACAAAATGGTACGAACTCCTTATGGTATGGTATCTGCCGACCATGTATTTGAAGTGGATAATAAAACCACTGCCAGGATAACAGACGGGCGGCTGCAAAAGGTGGAAATAGCCTCCGGAAAAGTGATCCAGGACATTGGCGCATTGTCAAAGGAGGAGTTGGCTGCCACTAATCCTTATAAGTATGCGATGAAATTTAAAAGCCAGGTCAGCACCGGCACAGAACGCATTGCATCGGCAGCAGCCGCTGACGGGACTAACTATCCCGGCTATACGGTAGTGGCAGCAGCCAGCAACATCAAATCTTTTTCTACCAACTGGATTGTGCCCGGTATACCACAACAAGCCAGCAGCACTGCCACCACCTTTTTGTGGAATGGTATTGATGGTGGTGCGCTGCAACCAGTGCTGATGTGGGGCGGGACTGCAGGTGGTGCATTTTATGCCATTGCCAACTGGTATTTTTTAGCAGGTAATTATTTCCATGGCCAATACGTAAATGTATCCCCAGGTACTGCACTGCAAGGCGTTATTACCTACATTTCCAACGATGGCACCAACTGGGTGTATAAGGAATCATTTACGGGGTATCCCGCAGCAGATGTAACAGTAACACGTCCTACAGAAGCCACCGGTGTAATAGAATGCTGGGAAGCATATACCAATGATATTACCCAGTGGCCCAATGATCCGTTTGTAAGCATGAACAACATAAAACTAACTACGCGTACAGGCACACCACCAGCTACTTTTAACTGGTCAGTTTCCGGTGGACCTATTACCACACCTTCCGGTAATAACACCGTAATTGTAAACAGCAGCACCAGCAACGGAGAAATTGATTTCTATTTTGGAGGTAGTACAAGTGGTGGTGGTATTATTTCGGGAGCCACCTATAAAATTATTTCCGCTACCAATAATACCAGCTTACTGGATGTAACTGCAAGCGGCACCGCCGATGGAACCAAAGTAGAATTATGGAGTAATAATTCGCCATCTACCAATAATCAACAATGGAAAGTAACGAGCATTGGCGGTGGCAATTACAAATTACAACCGCTGCATGCGCTTACCAAAGCATTGAATGTAAATGGCGGCGGAACTGCCAATGGTACACAGGTAGATATTGCTACTGATAACGGCAGCACTGCGCAACAATGGCAAATCATTAGTGCCGGTGGTGGATACTATAATGTAAAACCCATAGTAGCAACGGGGTCTTCGCTTGATGTATACAGCAACAATACTGCAAATGGTACCAAGATAGAGATCTGGAGCAGCAACACTTCCAATGCACAGAAATTTAAATTTGTGCAGCAATAAAGAAATAATAAACCGGAGGCAATAACAGGCACCTCCGGTTTATTACAATGGTATTTCAAATAAGCTGGAAGTGCCGCCCCTGTAGTGCGCTGGTAATTCCGGTGCATCGCCGGTAGCGATAATGCCCAGGTAATTGAATCCACAGCTTACATAGTAATCATTCAGTTTGTCGTTGCCACTTCCTGTATCCATCCTGACAAACTCTTTCCCATTTTCTGTTGCATAAACTTTAGCCCAGACTACTATACTTTTTACATAACCATTACCCCGGAAATCCGGATGGGTGGCTATACGGTGAATATAAATGGCCGGATCTTTATCCTTCTCTTTCCAGATAAAGGGATCTTCAAAAGCAATGGAAAAAACGCATACGATCTGGTTGTCCGCTACTATCTTCCACAATCTTTTTTCGCGGATTTCATTTTCTATCAGTGTCCTGTCAAATCCCAGCCAGTGCTTCTGGGCAACTTTTTTCTGGAGGATGGTGCCCGCATCATACAAGCTGAATATGATGTCAATGTCTTCGATAGTGCCGTTGATAATTTTCATGATAAAGTATGAATTTAGCGAGGGTAAAATTCAAACTTTAATATGAATTAAAACAGATGCAGTTTTGTTTATTTTTACCAGATCAGATTTGAGATAAGTCTTTATAGAAAAGGTTTGCTGTAATATATCTATCTTTATAATATAACAATAGCTGACAGATGAAATTAACAATATCAGGATACTCTACTGCATTGTTTGCTACCTGGTACCTTTTGGAAGAACTGGGTATTTTAATGGATGCAGGTGATGGACTTACAGCCGCATTATTACAGAAGAGCAGGAAAATTAATTATGTATTTATTTCGCATGCCGATCGGGATCACCTGACCGGATTATTGCAACTTAACCAGTTAAATGCAAGGGAAGGTTTTCCCGTGATCTGCTATCCACGCGATAGCAAATCGTTTCCGGCCATGGAAGAATTCCTGAAAAAATTTGATCCAAATACAACAGGTGTACAATGGAAGGCCGTTGCCCCCGGTGATGAAATATGGGTGAAAGAAGACCTGGTGGTGGTGCCTATCCGCAATGAACATGTAACAACCGACAAAAATATAATCAGAAGTCTGAGTTATAAAGTGATGCAGGTAAAGCAGAAAGTAAAACCGGAGCTGGCTGGTTTGCCGGCATCAGCACTTAAGCAGATCATCATGGACAAAGGCAAGGAAAGCACTACCATGGAAGTAAGGACTAACCTGGTCGGGTATTCCGGTGATACGCCCGTAGCAGATCTGCAACGATGGGATCAGTCGGGCATACTGATTCATGAAGCCACTTTTTTAGCCAGTGAAGGAGATGTGAAAATGATTGCCCATAAAAATAAGCATAGTAAACTGGAAGAAGTAATGGAAATGATCAGTCAGATTTCCGTGCAACAACTCATACTGGGGCACTTCTCCTCGCGATATTCAGCGGAACAGATAGATCGCAGCATCAAAGATTTATGCGGGAAATATGCGATAAATATCCCCGTATTCCGGTTGTTACCCGGACTAACAGTGAAGGATATATTATCCGGTGATCCGGTTAATAAGTAACGTGGTGGCTGGTTTTAGAGATGCGTATTTGTTGGCCGGAATTTATTTTACG
The DNA here is from genome assembly GCF_052114225.1 of Chitinophaga sp. RAB17. Classification (NCBI taxonomy): domain Bacteria; kingdom Pseudomonadati; phylum Bacteroidota; class Chitinophagia; order Chitinophagales; family Chitinophagaceae; genus Chitinophaga; species Chitinophaga sp. RAB17. The sequence continues at coordinate 666,920 of NZ_JBFREI010000002.1, forward strand.
AAAATTTTTTCGCAGGATTTGTTTTTGTGAACTTTTATTTCCTACATTTGCATCCCGCTACAAAAGGTCGGAGACGGGGCGTAGCGTAGCCCGGTATCGCGCCTGCTTTGGGAGCAGGAGGTCGCAGGTTCGAATCCTGCCGCCCCGACTAGAAACAAAAAAGCTTCACAGTGTAAACTGTGAAGCTTTTTTGTTTCTAGTCGAGCTTTCACTTTGTTTATATACTTCAAAGCGAAACAACTCACAGATATTACGTGGACGAATCCTCAGACGTTTCAACGCGTTTACTCCGGCACAATGCAAAATCAACAACAAGTACAAGGCATGGAGTGCCGTGGAAAATAGTTCATATCATCACTTGCGTAGACAGAACTGCCGCTTTATTGTTAGAGAAGAAGATCAAAGGGTGAGGAATCGGGCGTTGCACCGATGGCCTTTCTTTCTTGTGACAAACTTAGAAAATAAACCACCGTCATGATGATTACGAAAACGGGGAGCTAAATAAGGGTAGTTGTTGCGCTTAAATGTCAGGGCAATTGCTTTATACTATGTGTTATACAGCAAATAATAGGAAAAGACTAAATTACCTATTACTGAAAGTACTGCGCCGAAAACAATCCATCCACCAAGCCTGTTCTCCTTTTCTGGTAATTGGTCAAACTCATTCACAATATTTCTCCATTGGTCCCTGCTATTAAAAATAAAATAATTAGGAAGCACTATCAGCAAAAGACCTGCACCAGGAATAATTAGTCTCAGATTTTCAATATTCATGGTCAAATTCCGACCGAAAAAGGTCAGATAATATACCAAAACAGACAAAGGAATAAATAAAACCAATACGTCAAGTGACAAAGCGGCCTTCCAATCAGTTAACCATACGGATGGACCTCTCTGATAATACTTGTACAGCTTATAGAATAAATAATAGTAGGCTTTTTTTATACTCATCTCCTATACTTTTATACTTCATACAGAGCAGTTATATTTTTAACTGTTTCCCTTGGGTTTGAGTTCATATCAGCTATTGTGAAGTTACACATTTTCTCTTTATCTGATGTTAAAGGAGCTCATGTAGATTTGAACAACAAAACGAAAAAAAAGCTTCAATTTTAAAACCCTGCTACCTACAACTCCGTAAATAGTTTCGGTTTATCGTCACGCCAAATGGAGGGGTAATACCCCCAGGATTTATTCGCGCATTCTCTCTTTGCAATGATTCATAATCATTAGCATATCCCTGCCGCCCCGACTGGAAAAAGCCATACAGTTTATGCTGTATGGCTTTTTTTATTTGACTACATGATGAAAATATGCTTCCCTTTTTCCGAAAAGTGAATACTCTCTTTGATGGCTGTTTTAAAGTCTTCCAGTGCATGCCCCGCGGAAACATTTGAAGTAAACCCGGCAGTCATTTCTGCAATTTCCTTCAGCATAGCCATATCTTCCGGAAGTGGTGGCGTGAAAAAGTAGCGGTATACATGCGGTTGAACCTGGAGACCCTTTAATAGAATGTCGAAATTATGAAGTGTGTATTTTTCCGCACTCATACCGCCATTGATAATTAGTTTGCCGCCAAAGGCAGTGCACCGGATCAACTCCCCGGTAACCGGACCTCCCACATTATCAATAATGCCATTTACGCCTTTATTGCCGGTAATATCCATGATGCGTTGTGTGATATTTCCCTGCTCTGCCGAAAGGTCTATTACTACTGTGGCACCCAGTGATTCCAGTAGATGTACTTGTTTAACATGACGTACAATGGAAATAACGGGTACTCCTTGTTGTTTCGCCAGTTGAGACACCAATGTTGATATGGTAGAATTACCAGCAGTCAACACCAGCCACTGGCCTGGCTTAACGTCCGACTGCTTCAACAGGTCCCATGCAGTAATCAGATTTACGAACTGGCAGCTTAGTTCAGGAGGATAATCGGCAGGTAAAGGGATCAGCCATTCCGCTGGAACCGCTACATATTCCGCCCAGGAGTTGTAATAGCTGAATGCTGCGTGGCCGCCCGGTTGCAGTGATACTCCTTTCCCTACTTTTTCAATAATACCAGCGCCGTGATTGCCGGCTACCTGTTGAGGGAATACTGGTTTTTTGGGTTCCGGGTACAGGTTCTGAATAAATAGAAAATCACCCGGGTTAATAGAGGCTGCGGTTGTCCTGATCAATACTTCGTTATCTTTTATAACCGGTACTGGCACTTCAGATAATTGGAGTACTTCTTCCGGTGCGCCGATGCGGCTAAATGTTATTGCTTTCATTGCTTTGTTTGTTTGAATAGCAATATTACCGGGCATTTCTTATCTTCGATATGTCTTATCTGACAATTACTATGCAAAAATAGACACATGCATTTCGTTATCTATTTACCTGCCGGTTTTTATGCAGCGATTGCCTCCAGTGTAGTAGAAATACTGCAGGCGATGAATACAGTGAATGAATCGGAAGTTTTTACTTTTGAGTTTGTGTCTAAACATGCACACGCTGTTTCACGTTCTGCTATTTCTTTTAATGCGGGAACAAAACCTTCCAAAAAAGCCGATGTGTTGATTTTATTAGCAGGGGCTGGAGCACAGGCTACCCCAGAACACCGTTTATTGGCACTGGAAGCAAAACTGGCGGCTCCATTTATTAAGGCCGCACAACGGCACGGCGCCATTATTGCGGCCACCTGCGGAGCCTCTTATCTCCTGGCGGCCAATGGTGTGCTGGATGGGAAGCGGGCTACTATCTCCTGGTGGTTGAAAAGAGAGGTACAACAGCGGTTTCCTGCAGTACGCTGGGAGCCTTCCCGAATTGTAGTGAAACAGGAAAATATTTATACTTCCGGCGGAGGCTTTGCTGGGTTGGAATTGATTAGTAGCCTGCTAACAGACCTCGGTTTTGCAAAGGAGCTAAAACGTGTACGGAAAATAATGGTACTCCCGCCTGCGCGCGAATATCAAAGCCCTTATGAGATTCCGGCTACCGAGATGATTGGCAGCTTTGAAAAACAACTCACCAAACTGCTAAAAGATAATATGGAAATCCTGAGCCTGGATTTTCTATCCCGGCAAATGGGGATGTCTTCCCGGACGTTATCACGCAAGTTCCGGGAAGAATTGGATACAAGTCCGGGTAAATGGATCCAGGAAAAACGAATGGAAATAGCGAAGAAATTATTGGGAGAAACTAAACTCAGTATTTCCGAAATCTGCTACCGGGTAGGGTATGAGGATTTGGCATCCTTCTCACGCCTGTTTTCTAATATCACCGGCATGCCGCCAGGGGAATTCCGCAGGGAAACAGGGAGATGAGTGATAGCTGAGTTGTTGCCAAAACATTAATTCCAATTAAATCCTTTTAGAACAAGTTCGAAATGTGTCCAGTCATCCCGATTAAAGTGATCTTTTGTTTAAATTTAGGAGTGAGATAATTTTACCCTTTTCTGATAAGTCCGTCACGCTGACTTACCGGTAGCTAAATAATGATGCGTAAATCATCGTTGGGGGAAAGTCTGACGAAAGCACTGAAAACAAATTAAGCGTTAAATGAGCCAACAACTAAGAGCACATATTGAAGAAATAGTACAGCTGACGAACGAAGAGTTTGAGTATGTTCTGTCGCACTTTGCGTATAGGAAGTTTCTGAAAAATCAGTATGTCATACAGAATGGCGACTACGCCAGATATGATTATTTTGTGATAAGCGGCTTGTTGAAATCCTGGGATATTGACGATAAAGGAAAAACCCATATTGTACTTTTTGCAACGGAAAATTGGTGGATTTCAGATACTTCAGCTTTTCATGGCCAAACCCTGGCCACTTTGAATGTGGACTGTCTTGAAAACAGCGAAACACTTTATATCTCTTTGGAAAACAAGGAAAAGCTTTGCCTGGAAATGCGGAAAATGGAATATTTCTTTCGTAAAAAAACAACTTCAGGGTATATCGCTTTGCAAAAACGCATCTTGTCGCTCATAAGCTTCAATGCAAAGCAACGCTTTGAGTACCTGATACAGCAATATCCGGACCTTTTACAACGGGTTCCCAAAAATTTGATCGCCTCTTATTTAGGTATTTCGAGAGAAACCCTGAGCAGGCTAACATCCCCAAGCGCGTGATATTTATCACGCTCGTTTTGTGATCTACTTCCTTTAATGCTTCTTCTTCCAAACTGAATTTTGTAGAAATAAAATTCAGATTAATGATAGAGCAAGCAACATCAAAAAAGATTCCTTCGGCTATTTGGGCTTTAACTTTTTGCATATTCGGATTTGGAACAGCAGAATTTGTTGTTGTAGGGTTATTACCCTCCATCGCATCCGATTTATCCGTCCCTCTTTCTTCAACGGGTTTATTGGTTACCATGTACGCATTGGGTATTGCCATAGGAGGCCCGCTATTTACGGCACTTACAGGTAGCATAGAACGTAAAAAGCTGCTGATACTAACGCTCCTTTCCTTTGTTTTGGGAAATATGATTGCTTTTTTTGCAAAAGACATTTCAATGCTACTCATGAGCAGGGTAATCACTGGTGCTGCTAATGGTTTGTTTTTAGCACACGCAGTGGTGGTGGCCAGCAATATGGTTGCAGACAACAAGAAAGCAACCGCCATATCATTGGTTTTTTCGGGGTTGATGATTTCTACTGTTGTGGGTGCGCCCTTAGGAACTTACATTGGTACTCATTATGGGTGGAGCAACACTTTTTTGGCAATTATCATTTGGGCTATGGTAGGGTTGGTAACGCTTGGCATTGTATTACCACAACAGCCTAAACCAACAGCAGCCTTAAGGTTAAGGGACATTCCAGATGTATTCAGAAGTTCCTCCGTCCTGATCGTATTGTTGTCTAATATTTTTGCCTATACAGGGACTTTTGTTTTGTTCACTTACTTATCTCCTATATTAAAAAATATTACGGGCTTCTCCGGGAACGCCATTAATCTTGTTTTATTGATATTTGGAGTTGGGGTAGCGATAGGAAATTTTGCGGGAGGGCGCTTATCTGATCGTAAGCCATCGAGAACTTTGGTGTACCTGTTCCTTTTCCACGCTATTGTGTTATTCCTTTTATCATTTGTATTGGATAGTAAGCCTTTTGTTATTGCTCTTGTATTGATGTTGGGATTTCTGGCATACGGAAATGTGCCTGCATTGCAGCTGCTGGTAGTGCAGCTATCGGAAAAGGACAAGCCGGGAAGTGGTGGCATTGCATCTGCTGTAAACGTGTCTGCATTTAATATTGGAGTGACTTTTGGATCACTGGTAGGAGGAATCGTTGTGAACAGATTCTCCCTACATGCCATGCCCTGGGTGGGCGGCGTTTTTGTATTGGTAGCGTTGCTTTTGGGAATCTGGAATTATCGGAGAAACAAGATGACTGAACGCTGATTAAGTCTGTGATAAGAAAGCTCGAAATGTGGCCAGTTGCCACGACTGGACAGGGTAGCACGAAGTGCTATCCTGTCCTTTTTATTTCCGCTTGTAATGCTGACTGCAGCCCAACCGTTTGTTAGCGGTTCGTTCTTCATTTTTCTTCATTTACATATTCCAGAATGTCGCCCGGTTGGCAGTCTAATGCTTTACAAATTGCGTCTAATGTGCTAAAACGAATTGCTTTTGCCTTCCCTGTCTTTAAGATGGAAAGGTTAGATAATGTCAAATCAACTCTTTCAGAAAGTTCATTTAGAGAAATTTTTCGCTTTGCCATCATCACGTCCAGGTTTACAATAATTGGCATAGCTTAAATTGTTAGGTCATTTTCAGATTTCATATCTATGGCATTTTGCAATATTTTTTCAAATATTGCCGCAGCAGTTGCAATTACTACAGAAACAAAGGTAGTCACGATACAAATGGCAAGAAAACCCGCAGGGTCGTCCTCTTTATTATGGGATATCCTTATGAATAGTCCTGCTATCACAATTAAAACACTTACCACGATTGCACAATACTTTATGCTCTTTAAAGCCTTAACAGCGTTTGATGAGAATACTTTATTCTGTCCGATATATCCAAGTAATTTGAAGGCCTTGTATAGCGCAACAAAAAAAGCAATGGATGTTGCATATCCATATAAGATGAACGGGTCAGCGTAAATGCTAAACAAGTCTAAGTCTTTGGCTCTTCCTTCGGTTAAGGGAAGTCRAATCAAAATGATAAGTGCCACAATACCGATGAGTACGATGACTGCCTGAAGAAATATTATTGAAATTCTTTTCATAAGGATTTTATGAATTTTAGATGCTGGTGTAAAAATAATAAATATTTATTGATAAACAATAAATATTTAGCGTTTTTGGAAATATTGGGAAAATCATCTTCGCTGTTTCTACATACACTTTTAAGATATAGTGCATTAAGCACCCCCATCATTATAGTCAGTATTGCCTTTTCATTATGTAGATGCTGGCGATGCTATGCCTGGCCCAGGCATAGGAAATATAGAAGCCGTGCAGCAGAGGTGGACTTGATGCGGGGATGACGTTCAGAACTGGCCATAGTAGCCCTATCATAGCAGACTCTGGCTGAAAAAAAAGATGTACTATTTAAAGGAAGCAGGTATAAAGGGTTTATTCATTAAAATGGGGCAAAATAGCTTTATTCCAGTTGAATGATAGATGGATATACTTGTGGATATGTAAATTTGGAAGGCAATGTATAAATCCGTCAACACTTAACATCAACAGCATCACTCCAGGTGATAGATTTTTTTTCGGGAGGATTTGATATAAAAGACAAGCCTTACAGTTTGTTTGGAAAGATGGTTTTTGTTAAACCATTTTAAAGCTTGTCAAATAAAATATTTCTACTTCTTCTTTTGCATTTTACTTTACAAGGGTGGCTTCCTGTTCTGCTGTCAATGTTGCAAAAAGTCCTTTTACTTCAAGCAGAGTGATAGCTTGCCCGATAACGCGCTTTTTAATGAAAGGAATATAAGTGTCTATACAGGTAGTAAAAAAATCCTGTGTAGAAGTAGTATAAGCTGGTGAGTCGTTTTGTATCGTTATCGTTCTTTTTTTTGTTTGATTGTTATTTGTTTATATTGTATTTAGATGCCAGGAAAAAGCATTGTTAAACAATGTCATGTTATCCAGATGAAAAGAAAAATATGAAAAGAACCCCAGTTTCAATCTTTCAGGTAGTTGTTTGTTTGGTGTTTTTAATGGGAACGTTGTTAGCGTGTAACCCATTTCCCAAAAAGGATACACATCCCGAAGTTCCTTTTCTTGCTGATCTTGTAAAAGATACAACGAAATTTATCAAAGTGCTGGGTACGGAACGGCTCTCGGAGTTGTTTTTCTTAAAGGACGACAGGATATTATTGAAGCCAGACGACAGTCATCTTCCATTTAAAATTATCGACATTCACGGGACAGTGATCATTGAGAAGGTTTTTGACTGGAAATTGCCATTTTATCTTGATAAGCAGGGAAATTTGTACTTCAATAGAGAAAAATACGATTATCCGGACTATAAAAAACATGACTATTTTAAAACGGTTGTTTTTAAAGATAGTATTGATAAAAAATCATTGGATTTGGGTTCACAGTTTGCAGACAGCATAAAGTTTAAAATGCTTGATGACTATGAAATTAAGTTGTTAGAACCTTACGGGTTGAAGCCATGTGAGTACCAGGTGGTACACAGAGAAAGATGTGATGTTTTTGAAGTAAAGGATAACGCATTGCTCGTAAGACAAGATGACCTGTATAAAAATGACTTTGCTAAATTACCAGTAACGCCGGAAACATTCGATGACGATATATTGGTCCGTTGGCAAAATGGGAGGATAGCTTCTCCCGTTTACCTGGTATATTATCAGGTTGCTAAGTATAAGTTTAAGTGTGAGGATATGACGATGCCTACAGTGATTAAGTTAAACGGTCAAAATTATTTGTTCAGCTATTCCCTGGGACTTTTTTTAATCAAATAGTATGGTGGAAAGACTGGCGATCAGGTATTAAAGGTAAGTTACACCTGTAATGCAGATCCAAATTTCATGATGTATCTGTGTATAACTGTTGATTTTGCTATGAAAATGTGATACCTGTAATAGTTTCTCCATCCGTTATAAAAAGATTCGAATTTGATGCTATTGCTTCCCCATCAGGGGGAGTTTTTCCGATTTACTCCAATATCAACGGCCTTTTGAGGCAGTACAAAGCTTGATTAAATATATGGTTTAKAATATTTAGGACAACGTACTTCCATTGCGTAGCCAAGGGGTATTTTAGAAATGCAATGTTGCAGTTAACCTCAAACAGTTTCAAATGACAATCGTGAATATTAATGCATTGAGAAGTATTGCTGTCCCACAATTAAATGAAGCTTACAATGTATTAGGACACAGTGTAGCCGGCGATGGTGGCGGTGGTGTATTCTATTGGGATAGTACGGATGTGTCATCTCCAGATAATGATGGTACAATAATTTCCTCGATCAATACTAATGGACGTTGGAAAAGGATTTTTGACGGTTCAGTCGTAAATGCAAAATGGTTTGGGGCCAGGGGGGACGGCATTTCAGATGATACCGGCGCTTTATCCCGGGCTTTTAAATATAATGTCTTTATTCCCGAAGGGAGGTATAAAATTACGTCTACTATTATTGTTACCAATAATATTATTCTTAATTGTGCTAAAGGTGCAATAATTGATATCAGCGCCATTACTAATACCTATGCCATCGTATGCAGGGGTGAAGCTTCATCACCGACGCCACTGCTTGCTGACCTGAAGCAGAATGACACGGTGATAAACTTTAGCGGTACGTGCAGTAAAGGAGATCTTATAAGGTTGCAATCATCAGCATTGTGGAACCCTGCGCGTCCTGAATACATAAAAGGAGAGCTCTGTGAAGTAGATAACGATATGGGAGCAGGCATTCGGGTAACAAATGCTATTTACGATAATTATACTGCCTCATTAACTACCGTATCTATCATCAATTATATCCGGGTGGAAATAAATAACCTCTCGTTGTATCATACAGGTGGTAATTGTTCCGGTTTGAGTGTCAGTCTTGGCAAAAATATCTTATTAAGAAATTGTACTGTTACAGGTAGTAATGAGCGAGCCATTGAAGTCAGTGAATGCTTTGGCGTTGATGTAGTAGACTGTTATACTAATGGTGATTTTTATACTGATGGACACACTAATTATGGGCTTGTAATCCTGAGTAGCCAGCATGTAATAATAAATGGGGGCTTTTATAAGGGGGGCCGTCATGGTATTGCTACTGGTGGTACTTATCCCTGCAGAGATATTAAACATCTTGGTTTAACAGTGGACAATGATAAATCTTCCGAGAGCAACGCATTGGATGCCCATGGCAATGGAGATTATTTTGAATACAGCCAGGTGAATTGTTTGAATTCGGCATTACTTCAAGCGAGAAACATTAAAGTAAGTGACAGCTTTTTTAAGACCATTAGCTATAAGCGATGCCTGGAATTTCTGCCAGAAGTTACCGGAGGATATTATATAATGGATAATCTTTCGTTCGAAAATGTAAAGGATAACTGTGCGGTTGGGATGTTCTCTGCTTCGGTTGGTAATTCTATTGATATGGTATCAATGACAAATTTAAAAGCAACGGTAGCTGGGGATGGCGCAGAAGAACCTTCAGTATACAGGGTAGATCAAGGTGCCGGGTTGCTTACTATAAAACAGTTATATGTAGCTAATCTTTCGGCTACGGTACAAAAGGACGCTGCAATAGCAAGACATATCTTCTCAATAGGAACTGTTTCACCAGCTGTATCTGTTAATGCTATGACATTAACATCATGTAACTTCGATTGTAATAAAGCGTTTTGGGCTTCCTTCTATATCCGTGTTACAGGAGGAGATTTTAATATTTCCCAATGTCTGGTGAAAACGTCAAATATTCCATTTGGGGCACAGATATTGGCATCGCCGGCTTGCAATGTAACATTGAAGGAGAATATATTTGATAGTAACCAGTCTGCATCTTTTTGTTACTTCTATAATGTTGGTGTACTACGAATCACTGAAAATACGATCCGGAATAGTAGCCGCCCCGGTGTTAGAGTGCAGGAGGTGCCTCTCTGCATTTATGCGAACAATAATATTGCAAATGTGAGTTTTCCAATTGAATTGATAAATGTGGGTAAGTTTGTTAATGGCATTAATCAATGGGGTAATTATTTAGTATACGATGATAAAAAGCCATTAACAGGTGCATGGACAGTCGGCGATCATATTATTGCAAAAACACCTGTAGTAGGAATGCCCAAAGGCTGGAGATGTATTGCTTCCGGTACACCCGGTACCTGGGTTAGCGAAGGCAATTTATAACTCACTTGCGTTTGATTCGGACCAGGGTATAAGATTATTTTTTAACGCAGTATCATTCTGTTATGGGAATTAAAAAGGAATATCCACATTTTTTGCAGAAGACATTAATTCCTGTCTGATGGACTATTGAAAAGGTTGAAATTACCAACTAGAAAGGGCAAGCAGGGTAAAACCTGTTTGCCTTTTTTATTCCCCTCCAGCGTATCATGCTGAATTGCGATATAATATAGGGAAATACATTTTTCTTTTCAGGAACTTAGCAGTAGTACTTACTTTGTTTTTACGCAAAAAATGCACTAAAAACGGGCAGCCCAAAGACCATCCGTCAACTTACCGCATACCATGGTTGGTTTTATGACACTACTATTTCAACCGGGATATTATTCCGGATGGCCTTTGAATACGGGCAGGTAGCATGTGCTGTTGTAACGATCTGCCGGGCTATTTCTTCTTCTATTCCTGGTAATTCAACGTATAGGCGTGCCTGTAAGCTATAAGCTCCATCTGTATTCAAGAGATCTACTTCAGCATTTACAGCGGTATTTTCTGGTAATTTAATTCCCTGTGTATGCGCTGCAAGACCCATGGCACCTATGAAACAGGCGGACCATCCTGCAGCAAACAGCTGTTCCGGATTCGTGCCTTTTCCGCTGCCAGGTGCCCCCAGTTTAATATTGAGCTGATTGTCGGTACTGCTGGAACTGCCCTCGCGGCCGCCTGTAGTACGGGTTTTGCCGGTGTATAGTATTTTCGTGGCGGTGGTATTGGTATTCATAATAAATGTTTTTTTATTTATAAAATGGATTAATTACTAAAGTGACGCTGCTTCGATGATAGCCTGGGTAAAACGTTCCGGTGCTTCGCCAGGAAGATTATGCCCCGCTCCTGGTATTACGTAATGGCGATGTATACCCACGAATTTCTTTTTATATGCCTGGCCATCGGTGGCTTTGGCGATGCCGTCTGCATCTCCGTCCAGCGTAATGGTGGGGACGCTGATAACAGGACCTTCCGCGAGCCTGACTTCCAGCGCATCATATGCAGGGTCGCCATCAGCAACACCGAGTCGCCAGCGGTAGTTGTGGATCACCACATTTGTATAGTCCGCATTGCTGAAAGAGGCGGCATATTCCTTGAAAGTGCTGTCGTCGAATTTCCATGCCGGAGAGTTGAATTTCCAGATAAGCCTGGCGAGTTCTTCCCGGTTTTGTTCCAGTCCTTCCCTGCCTCTTTCGGTAGCGAAATAGAATTGATACCACCAGCTCCATTCTGCCTGCGGAGGTAATGGGTGCTTATTTTTCTCGCGGTTATTGATCAGGTATCCATTTACGCATACCATCGCCTGTACTCTTTCCGGCCATAAAGCGGCCATGATGTTGGCGGTGCGAGTGCCCCAGTCGTATCCGCCCAGTATTGCTTTTTTAAAGTGCAGGGCATCCATCAGTGCGATGATATCGAGAGCTACTACCGCCTGTTGGCCATTCCGCATGGTGTCCGGAGAAAGGAATGTAGTGGTGCCGTGGCCACGCAGATGCGGTACGATGACGCGAAATCCTTTCGCTGCCAGTTGCGGCGCCACAGCTTCATAGCTGTGTATGTCGTAAGGCCAGCCATGGAGAAGTATTACCGGCGTACCATCTGATGGCCCCATCTCCACATAACCTATGTTGAGTACGCCGGCATTGATCTGTTTTATCGGTTTAAACGGAATACTACCAGGGATGCTTTTGCTTTTTTCTGTGGCAGTCATAGCGCCAAGAGAACGAAGGGGTAAACCCAGTGCGCCTAATGCCAGTGTGCCCATGCCCAGGAAGTGACGGCGATCGTATGTTTTGGATGGTTTCATGGAGGTAATTATTTATTAGTAGAGAAGTGTTGAAGATCTGCTCTGGTAGCTGCGATGATCTGGCCGTTGCTTTCTTTTTGTACAAACCCGATCAGCTCCCAGTTTTGCGTATTAAAATCAGCCGGAACAGGCAGCAATGCCGTGGTTGTTTTCCTGATATCTACCGTTGTCAGCGATTGCACTATCTGCACATGAGAAAGCTTTCTGCCAGCGTTTTCACCGGCTCTTACATGGCTCTGTCCATTCTTTTGTACAAGTGCGAGTAGTAACCTGGTATTTTTTTGTGGAGAAGATAATTGCCAGGTAACTTCCATTTGTTGCGCCACCATCTTCGTTTGCAGGGAAAAGTTATCGGGAGTTTCCTGTGTAAAAGCTTTGTTGATAGCTTGTGTTACGCCGCCAACATCAGAGCCTACAAATTCGCTGCCGCCATTGATGACCATCTGCGGGGTGTATATGTTGGAGAGGTGCAGCCAGCTGGCATATTGCTGTTGTCTTTCAGAAAAGATATGCTGACTGAAGCTGTCGCGCCATCCCTGGTGATCCCAGTAATCTACATGGAAGGCAAGGAGATAGAGCGGTTTGCCCTGACTTTCTTTTTCAAGTCTTGCCAGCAATTCATCTGCAGGCGGACAGCTGGAGCAACCTTCAGAGGTAAAGAGTTCTACTACTGCAAATCCTTTGGTGCTGTCGGTATTTACCAGCAGAGTGGAATTGTTTCCGTATAAAGTATTACAGGAGCCTATCAATGTGCTGAAACAAAGCATTCCTATGCTGAAGGCGGATACGATCAATGATTTCATATGTGATGATTTTAGATGGATGATGGAAGATCACCCGGATACCATGCCGGATCCTGGGTTGTAATGAAGGTAGTTCTGGACGCAGCGTTGTTTTTCGTAGCTTCGTTCCCGTTATATGTCTGTATTGAATACGCAGGCTGTTGTCCGTTTACCAGTGGATGCATATCTACTGTTTCCACGCTGAGCAGTTCCCCATTGATATAGCTGCCAAACCAGTATTTGTTATCCTGTTCACGGTAGGTAACCAGTGTATATTGTTCTGCCGGTTGGTGTATGGACAGGTGATTGGTATGATAGCCCACAGCTGCATTGTTACCGTACAGTATGGCGACAGATCCCACTTTTTCATTGATGATGGTAGTGATCACATGCAGACCGCTATCATTGAATACATAAGGCCTGATGGCAGGGAGGTCTTTTTTAGTGGTGGAGCATCCGGTGAATGCGGTGGCCGCAATGATCATGAAGAGTATAACGCGCATGGCTATATTAGTTTAAGGTAGACAGATCGAAAATGCCACCGGTTTTGTTGGCTGCGCGGTGGCAGGAAGCGCAGGACTTGAAGGTCATCAGGGTACCATATGGCTTAAGGTTAGGTGTTTCAAACTTAGCATAGCCCCAGCCATCGGTTTCTTTATACAGTGCCTTGTTTCTGACCATGTACTGTATATTCAGGAATTTGCCCGGGTGTATATTACCTTCATTATCTATGTTTTTATCCCATACTACTTTAGCGATAACGGCACCATCAGGCCACGGGTGGATGTTATTTTCCTTTATAGCCTGCATGGCGACCGGGTTGGCGAACATCACGCGCATGGTGGTATTGTCGAACCGGGAAGTGGTACTCATTACCTGCCACTGGCGGAATTCCGGCATATAGCGGATGCCGTTTGCCGACACTGGAAGTTGGGGTGTGGATACAGCCGGTTTATCCCATTGTTGCGCCGCTGCAGCGGTTTTAAGGGTATCTGGAACAACCTTTGCCCGCCTGGTGTTGAGATAGTTGCGCAGGCCGGAGAGTTCCGCCGGGGTGACTTTAGCGTTGCTATGCAGCGCGGCATAGGAAGGCAAAGGCATGTTACCGGAGTTGATCATATTATATGCTTCCCAGAGTGCAGATTCCTGTTCTGTTTTTGATAATTTATCCCACTCGGAAAAGTTCAGATGTTTGCGGGCGGTGAGTATATCTTCTTTTACCAACCCGGCTACAACAGGTAATCTATCGAACCATTTCAGGTTGGAGGTGTTGGAATGGCAGTCGTAGCAGGCGCGTTGCAGCATTTGTTTCACCTCTGCAGGTACCTGTATTTCCCCGGTTACCGGAGGGTTGTCTGCCACAGGAGTGGTGAAGGAGGCCACCGCAACTACTACAGCAAGTACTACTGCGGAGATGGTGATTGTTTTTAGCCGGTTTGATAATTTCATGTTTTGAAGTATTATGACACAAAGAGACAGTATCCCGGGTGCCTCTGAAAACGGAATACCCTGTAATCGGCAAAATCGGGGGTGACCCGGACAGATCGGAACCTGAACAGCATTCGCTTTATTGGGGCTTAAAAGTGGGTATTTCCCGGGTTGACTATCTCAGGGTGGATTATGCCCGGTTCAGGGTGTTAAACGCCGGATACGGTCTTGTTTTTTGCCCTTGTTGTCCAAATACTTTTATCTTTGGTCTGCTATGAAAAAAAGACAATCCTTTAAGATTTCAGGCCGTATTATATGGTTAAGCTCTCTCTTCTTAGGGGTGATTGTATCATTGCCCAACCTGATACAGCATCAGTATAACATTTATGAGGTGATCGCCAATTCGCTGATTACATTCGTATTCTCCCTGTTTGTGTGGTACTATAATATGCTGACGTTACCGGTATATACTTCACATGAAGTGGCCAGGGGATTTTCACTCTATCCATTGATTAAAAATTTGCTGGTCGGTCTGGTGGTGATGTTCCTGCTGTCGTATATACAGCAGCTGATATTGACGCACATTAACTTTGGTCCGGTAATGCTGATGTTTGAAGTGAGAGGAGTATTGATTAACCTGACCTTTTATATGTTTATTCATATGCTGTATCAGACCTATCAGAACCAGCGGGTGAGCATAGAGCTGGAGCGCACCAGGATGGATAACCTGGCGGCTCAGTATGAACTATTGCGGCAACAGGTAAATCCGCATTTTTTATTTAATACACTCAATACACTCAAATATATGGTGGAGAGTGAGGATGAACATAGTGTTGATTTTATCCTGAAGCTGTCTGATTTTTACCGTTTCACGCTGGAAAACAGGAAGCTGGACCTGATACACCTATCTGAGGAAATGAAAATCCTGGAAGCTTATATTTTTTTGCTCAAAGCGCGTTTTGAAGAAGGGTTTGAAGTGAATATCCAGGTGGAAGAAAGCCTGCAAAAATCCATGATCCCTCCTTTTACGCTGCAGCTGCTGGTGGAGAATTGTATCAAACATAATGTGGTAGCCCCTGATAAGCCGTTGTATGTAGAGATCTATTCAGAAAAGGATTTTATTGTGGTGAAGAATAATGTGCAACCTAAAATCACGCCTGAAGCATCTACGGGTATTGGGCTGGAGAATATTAATGAACGGTATAATCATCTCTTAAACAGGAATATTGACATCTGTCCTGAATCATCCACCTTTACTGTAAAATTACCGGTAATCAATGAAGATAATCATTATTGAAGATGAAGTTAAAGCGGCCAAATCGTTATCAGGACTGATTGCCAAAATCAAACCTGATGCGAGTGTGGATGCTATGTTGAACAGTATTGAGCAGGCTGTGGCCTATTTGTCTGCGAATGAACCGCCGGACCTGATATTTATGGATGTGCAGTTATCGGATGGTTTGTGTTTTGAGATATTCAAGATGGTGAAGATTTCTTCTCCTGTGATTTTCTGTACAGCTTTTGGGGAATATTCTATGGATGCCATTAAATCAAACGGTGTGGATTATCTGCTGAAGCCCTTTTCGGCTGGTGATTTGGAAGCTGCTTTTAAAAAGATGGATAATTTCAGGAATTTCTTTCAGGAACGTAAGCAGTCTGACTGGGAAGAACTGATTAAGAGACTGGATAGGAATGAAGGTAAAACCAGTTTCCTGGTATTTCACAATAACAAGTATATCACCGTACGTACAGATCAGATCGCGTATTTGTACATCAAGTATGATTCACCTTACATGGTTACCTTCCAGCAGCAGAAATACATTATTCCTCAAACGCTGGAGCAGATACAGTCACAGCTTTCTTCCAAACAGTTTTACCGGCTGAACAGGCAGTACCTGGTGAACTTTGATGCCATTAAAGAGGTGGAACATTATTCCGCGCGGAAGCTAGCGTTGCATCTTAGTGTGCCTACCGATGAGCCGCTGGTGGTAGGAAAAGAAAAAATTACTCATTTTCTGCAATGGATGGAGAATCGTTGAGGGGAAGATATCGGGTTATGACTATATGAGGACATGGCTTTTGAGAAACCCGAAATATTTTTCATGTTCGATTTTTAAAATCTCAGGACCTTCCAGCTCATATGCTCTGAGTAAGTGATCCATGGCTTTATCCGGGATATCCATCTCGTAAAATATCTCGCCCAACCTTAAATGTATAAAAGCATTTTTATGTCCATCGGGAGCATGTAATGCTTTGGAAAAGTTTTCACCGGCTACTTTAAATGCTTTCATTAAAAAGTAGATATCTCCGATACTGGCATACAGTCATAACGATACAGCCCAATCTGTTTTAGGAAATGGTACCAGGTCAAGTGCCATTTTGAACTTTTTTAACGCGCCTTCATAATCATTCGCATCTGAAAGCAGATCTCCTGCAGTGGATAAGGCAGTAATTTCCCCATAAAGTACATCATCCATTCTAACGTCCTCCATAAATCATATTTGATGTAGTAATGAATTTTGTCCGGCGTCATTTATCGCTGCCGATTGTTTTTGCAAGACAAAAATCCGGATATTATGGATGCCCGTTTTTAACAAAAGCTAAAAAATGGTATTTAGATGTTGCTTCTTATACGGCTAAGTGTAATCTGTGACATGCCAAGGAAAGAGGCTATTTGTCCCAGGGAGGCCCTCTGCAGGATATCGGGCTGGTTGGTTATTAACTTCTGGTATCTTTCCAAAGCGCTGTCAAATTGCAGGGAGAGTGTTCTTTCTTCCAGTTCAACAAAGTATTTCTCCAGCAGGATTCTGCCGAGCCGGTTTATGTTTGGATAGGTCTTGTACAGCACTTGTAGTTCAGCGTAGCTAATTCTAAGTAGGGCAGCATCTTCTAAGATCTCAATAGTTTCGTTGCTTTTTCTTTTGGTGATTAAAGAATACATAGAAGTAATGATATCATTTTCCCTGGCGAATAAAGTAGTGGCATCTTTTCCATCCCTCGTGTAAAAGGCTCTGGCAAATCCTTTTTCAATGAAATAAATATATTCGCAGCTATGCCCTTGTTTGAGGAGAATAGTATTTTTTCTGCATGGAAGCGGGATCAGTTTACTGTTAATGGCTTGAGCCTCTTCGTCAGTTAAGTCGGCGACCTCTTTAAGCCAGGCCTGTACTTCTTGCATAGCGGGTACTTATTTTTATCTTGCCGGCCATGGCAGGCAATTTAGTCGGCGTTTCGAGTTAAATGTACATCCGAAGATAATACTAAAGAGGGAAGAAAACTCCTGTTACACGCAATCAGAAAAGGTCTGCCTATGGCAGACCTTTTCTGATTGCGTGTTTTTTATTGTCGTGTGTCAGATAAAATACAGGAATTAACAAAACTCGTCAAATACGGATTTTAAGTCATTGGCAAGCGCAGTTGCATCCCGCCCTTCAATCCTGTGTTTAGGAACGAAATAAACCAGTTCCTGGTCTTTAAAAAGGGCAATAGAAGGAGAGGATGGTGGAATATCGGCTATGTGACTGCGGAATCGTGCAGTGGCCTCCAGGTCTTGTCCGGCAAATACACTGGCAACCCTGTTGGGCTTCTTGTCATGTTCCATTGCCTGTTTGACGGCCGGGCGGGCTGATCCTGCCGCGCATCCGCAAACGCTGTTGACTACAATCATGGTAACACCGTTCTCTTTCAATATTTCATCCACACTTTCAGGGGTAGTTAGCTCCTTGACACCTACCACTGTTAATTCGTCTCTGAAGGGTTTTACTAATAAAGGGGAATAAGGCATGATATATTATTTTGAGGTGATTAAATACGACTGAAAACTTCCCATTTAACAACATGCCAAAGAAAAGGTTCGAAATTTGTTGGCGGGTCTTTTCCGCGATTTTATATCCCCTTGTAACAGGCTACATTTTTTTCCCGGAGTAGTATATTTTTCTTACATTCATCTGACCAATGATCACGTCACCCCTATGCAGTTTTCTCCTTCCCATATATTGAAACCCTACGTGCAAGGCTATTGGGTGTTTAGTACGGAAACGGATATGACCGATCAGACATTTTTTCCCAGTGGCTACATCGACTTTGCCGTCAATATTTCAGGCGGCAGCGCCAGTACCATTATTAACGGCCGGCCCATTGATATGCCCAAAGTAGAGGTGCTGGGGCAACTGACTGTCCCTACCCGGCTTTCGGTCACCAGGGGTACGGAGGTGCTCATTGCCAGGATTCACCCCCACGCCAACGCACTCTTTTTCCCTAACCCCATTGCGGAGTTTACCAATGATTCCGTTGACCTGGAAGGTCTTCTCGGAAAGGAGTCGGGCGAATTCTATGACCGGTTAATTCATGCGGGGAGCCTGGAGCAAAAAGTACGGGAGCTGGATCTTTTCCTGTTTCAACGATTACAGAAAAGCAGGAAGTTGAGCAATAAGATTACGATGCTTGAGCGGATATGCAGTCATATCAGCGCAGAAGGGGAATTATTTAATATTAAATACTTATCTGATAAATACGGCTTTTCCGAACGATATATTCAGAAGCTGTTTCTCGATAATGTGGGCCTTACCCCGAGGGCATTTTTCCAGATTCAGCGGTTCAATAAAAGTCTGCAGCTGATTCAGTCCGGGAATATCCCGCTTACCACCATTGCCTACGATTGTGGCTATTTCGACCAGGCGCATTTTATAAAGGAGTTCAAAAGATTTACAGGGCTCACACCTTCGGCCATTCGTGCCGGTGGGTGATAGAACCCTGCCAAACAAGCACGTTTGGCAGGAGGTCAAACTATTTAGGCTGACTGCTGTTAAACATGTCTCTGAACATCTTCCAGCCGTCTTTCGTCTTTTTCCAGATCACGATATATTTGCCTTCCCCCAGCATTTTTCCATTGGCGTCAAATACCTGTGTAAGGCCTTCTTCTGTTACATATTCTTCTCCATCGCCATAAACATCAAGGGTAATAATTTTTCCGTCTCTGGAGCCGGCGGCATAAACACCATCAAAGAATTTTGAAAGTCCTTCCCTTCCGCAGAAGGCAGGTGCACCGGGCATTAATAAACAGGCATCTTCTGTATACAGGCTCAGAATAGATCCATCATTTTTAGCAAACAGGCTGAAGTGAACAGCATTGGCCTTTGCAATGGCTTTTTTTGCATCATCCAGGCTGGTATGCTGCAGCGACTGTGCCATACCGTTAAGAGAGCATATGGCCATCATAAACAGGAGCACGGGGAGGGCTGATTTCATAAGTTAGTTTGTTTCTTACAAAGATCATAACTGCCAGACACCTGGAATTGTAAGAAAACGAACAAAATAGTAAATGTTGAAAATGAATCAGTACAGCTGATTATGCAATATTCTTTTGATCATTTGTATGGTAGAGCGACTCACCTGCCCTTTGTATTTTTGAAGAATGCTGGTCTCGCTGACGTTGCTGCTTAGTTCGCTGGCCACCCGCAGCCATTTGCCCAGGAATTCAGAATTGGGGGTACGGTACCGCATCAGTCTCCGGACGGTTTCAATAATAACTTTGCTGACAGTACCTTCGTGTAACTCAAAAACTTCATTGTTATTAAGTCCCAGTTTGATATCATCTACAATCCGGGAGTAATCCTGCAGGTATTTTTCATTGGCTTCCATCACCTGCAACATGGGGTTGTTGCTAAAAGTGATATCGTTATACTTACGTGGTTGTTTTTGTAGCCCTTGCAGGGCATAGTTTCTGGCCACATTATCGCAGATGATCAGGTCGTCTTTACTTAATTCAAACCATTCTCCTTTTACACGTTTATGCTGAAACAGGATATGCAGACTTTCTTCGAGGTCGGTCATATTCAATGCAGCATATTGCCGGATAACACGGAACATAACGGGCAAGTGTGTATGATAAGCCGCTAACCGCTTATGCAGGTCCTGCGTCTTGCCAATCTTATACAGGTTCTTTCCTGTATTCAGAATGTACACACATTTACCGACTTGTACTTGCTCCATGAGGTGATTTTCGCGCTTGTTAAATGAGAATTAAGATATCAATTTACGACTATGATTATTATATACAAAATTGAAGAATGACGATTTGGGTCAGGACAGCTATTAATGACTGGCTGTTATGGCAGTGTTGGCATCATCTGCAATGATAGGATGATTGGCTACTTTACACAACCCGGAACTTGCTGAAATCAAGAATATCCGCTTTATTTTAAAACCGCAAGAACCGGGTTACTATCCGTTATAGCTGCCCGTAATTTTGAATCTGTTAGTGAATAAAAACAATTGAAAAACTAAACATTCAAATTATGGGAACGCTCGAAAAAACAAAAGAAGAAATCAACAAAGCGATTGTAGGACGTTGGTTTACCAGTTTCTGGGGTGACACCTGTGACCTGTCAATCGTAGACGAACTGGCCGCGCCAGATATGCTGTTGCAGTATTCACTGCACGAACCCAGGAAAGGACATGAAGATATCAAAGCTTTCATGACTGATTTCCGTGCTGCTTTCCCGGATCTTAATTTTTGGGGGGCAGCCGACCTTATTGCTGAAGGCGATTACGTAGTGGGTCGCTGGGAAGGCGGAGGAACGCATACAGGGCCGGCTTTCAGTGATTTTTTAGCAGGATCTTTACCTGCGGCTACCGGGAAAAAGATGCACTTTACAGGAACCACTGTGCTTAAAATTGAGAACGGTAAAATTGTAGCAGAAATAGGGCTGGATGATGGTGTTACTGCCTTACAGCAACTAGGGCTGCTTAAAACAGTTAAATAACACAATGCAGGTGTCTCCCAGGAAATGGAGGCACCTGCTCTTGTTAGATGGATTTTGTTTACCCATTGCCGGATAATACCGGGGGCTCAAATATTTTTTATATTTCTGCAGGTAAAATATCTGCCTTCTCTGCCCACGTAGAACCAGGATAAGTGGCTATCAGCTTGTTCCAATAAGGCACTATATCCCTGAAATCTTTCCGGTTGGCAAAGAACGATGCCACGCCGGCCCAGTACATGACTTCCTGATCCAGCGCCGGGTACTCCGCTGCGATGGTGAGATGACCCAATAACTCCAATGCTTCTGCATGTTTTCCCTTGCGCATTAACATGGCTCCATGGCCGATAGATAGTTCTATGATAAACTGTTTGGGTGAATGATATCCTGCTACGTTACGCACGACTGCACCATCCGGTGAGTATATGTATAGTGCCGGCGTCCATTGCAGCGCATTAGGCAGATAGGCTTTGGAAAATTCCCTGGTTATTTTGCTGGCGTGATATTTCACCAGCACATAGTTTTGATCCAGGTATTCCTGTACAGATGCATCTTCATAGGTGATCGCATCCATCCGCTCACAACCTTTACAATTGGTATTCCAGAAATCTATCAACACCGGCTTTTGTGTGGCCCGCGCCAGTTCAAAAGCACTGTCTACATCTGTTTCGGTAAATTTTTTTATGACTGTTTCCATGGCATATTTTTTTATTTGTCAAAGGTAGGTTGTCGTGATTCATGAGTAAAATGAATAGTTTTCGTACTTTTAATTAAAAATATTCATGATTATAAGCAACGATCTGCTCCTGGTGCAACGTATTGTAGAACATGGATCTCTTACCAAAGCCGCCGACAGCCTGTTTCTTACACAATCAGCCTTAAGTCACCAGCTAAAAGACCTGGAGAACAGAACTGGCCTGCCTGTTTTTGAACGGGTAAATAAGAAGCTCCTGCTCACACATGCCGGAAGACGCATTATGGAAAGTGCCGGCGCGATCCTGCCACAACTGTCCCGCTTAAATGAGGATATACACGCCTTTAAAAAAGGCAAGGTCTCCAGCCTGCGCATCAGCACAGAATGCTATACTTGTTATCATTGGTTGCCGGAAATTATTACCCGCTTAAAATCCCGGATAGAACAGGTGGAAATATCGATCGTAGTGGGAGCTACACAAAGGCCACTGGAATACCTGTTGAACGGAGAACTGGATCTGGCGATTGTTTCAGAGAAACCGGATCATCCGGCTATCTATACCACCAATTTATTTTCAGATAACCTGGTGGTGGTGTTACCACGCAATCATCCCTATGCGCGTACAAAAACAGCGCTTACCGCTGCTGATTTTGTTACGGAGGATCTGCTGATATACGATGGTTATGGCACGCATAATCATTTTTCGAAAGAGTTTTTCCGGGAAACGAAACCGAAAACCACCACGCGTATTCAACTGACGGAAGCCATCGTTGAAATGATCAATGCGGGTATGGGGATTGGCATTTTCGCCACCTGGGTAATTGCTCCCTACCTGAAAAGTAAGGATATCGTGACCCTGCCGTTGAAGTCACCTCTCAAAAAGAGGGTGTGGAGAGCGGCCAGCCTGAATAAGAGCCACCCGTTGATACCTTTGTTTGTATCTGCTGTGAAGGAGTATTTTCAATAAGTTGCTTAACTATTATCCGACTGAGAAAGCTTTTTATCTTTTGCTTTAAAAGTATCGTTGAAATAGATCCGTGTGAAGGTCACCAGGTAAATAAAGACAAAAAGTGAAAGTAGCAACGGCATAGCCTCAAATACGCAGATCTTTAACAGTAAAGCTTCCAGCAGCAGCAGGCCAACCAGGTACCAGTTACAGGAGGCACGTTTCGGCGCTTCTTCGCAACGCTTCAGCAGGTAGGCACATGGCCACACAAACAGTATGGCATCGATGATAATAAGCGGGATGCAATAAAAAATAATCATTCCGAAAAAGCCGGCTAAGGCCTGCAGGCGGTCGTGGGACATAAAAATAGCTACCATTAGCAGGATAGGGATATTTCTTAAAAGGAAATAGAAGAGGAACTTTTTTATGACGGCTTTACTCATCTGGGAAACGCAGACTGTTTTCAGGAACAGGAAATAGGCACAGTCTTACACACTAATATACAGATATATTTAATTTATTTCCTTGAAAATGCCACAGCGCCGATCATCAGATCGGCGCTGTATAACGCGTGCTTCGTGAACAGGGCAGGATTCGAACCTACAATACTATACAATCATTGCCAGTGTGCTCGTCAGGTTAGCCACCTGTGTGGGTAGAAATGCAGGAAAATCGCCACACCACTGGATAATTGGATCTGCATTAACTATATAGTGCGGTCCCAGTCCGCAACCTGTTCATCATATTGAGTTTGGATCCCCGTGAGCTGGCATGGATACCATCTGTTTCCGGTACTCATAGTACCGGCATACACGCAGGTATGTGTCAGAGGAATGCTGCCAACCAGGTGCAGGAGCAGGAAAGGGTTTTCACTAACTCCACTATTGATATCGGGGCATATATTATTGCATCGGCTATTTAAAGTTATTTTGAGTCAAAGGATATGTTATTTTATTTTGGAGGCCTTCTGATTTAACAAATCTGTTATAAAAAGGTTCGAAATATATATTGTCATTATGGAAAAAAAAGTCCTCTTGTAAGGACGAGGTTTTTTATAATTAGGATGCCTTATAAATGTAGCATGTTAACTACAAAAAAAATATAGCCATCTGCAGATGGCCATATTTTTTAAAATAGCAAATTATTTTCTACTCTAGAAATTCGTATTAATAATCAACGTATTCCTATCGGCTGCGGCGAAATCCATTGGAAGAATCCCATACCTGCCATGCGTATTAGTGGTAAAGTAAGTATTGATCCGTGGATTAATATTATTTGAAACGGTGGTAATACTTGGAATACCAAAGATCAACGATTTATATCCACTGGTGAAGTTGATGTACAATACTGACTGGCTGCCGTTTTTGGCTTCTGTTAATAAATTGGTGATACCAGTCCACTTTGCATTGTTATCAGGAACTACATATTGATCCTGTACACGTAAACTGGAGTTGGCGTTGTTAATAGAGAAGGTAGTATTATCGGACCAGTTAGTCGCTTCAATGCCCTTAGGTGTATTGGAAGCGCCGAATCTTCTCAGCAGTACAATTTTACCTCTTACCTGGCCAAGGTTGGGTACCGCATCACCTAGGTACCATTTTGATGGTTGCAGTGCGGTGTAGCTGTCAAATGTTTGTTCAAATGAACGGGTGTTGTTGGTAGGATCATATTCCTCTTTCACGCACATCACGATGGTTTCTGTGGGATTGGTGGCGAGGAAGTCATAACAGGCGGTTAATACATCTGTGAAGTTTAGGTTCTGATAAATAGAACCGTGGTGGATAGCAAAAGCATCTCCAATGTGACGGCATCTGATGTCGAGGAAACGGGTACCTGCATCCAGTTGTTCACGGATGCTGAGATTCTGACATTTGGCAGTACCGCCAATGGGCTCATTTCGGGCGCCGCTATCATGTGTACCTGGAATAGATAAATTGCTGATATTGGTATTGTCGGCAATAGATCCCATCCATGCGGTGAGCGATACGGTGAGCGTGTTGGCAGTGAGGCTGTTTTTTCCTGTTTCAATGCCGGTATTGGCAGTTGGGTTTACCAGGTCTTTTTTACAACCAAAAAGGGAGAACGCGGCCAGGGCCAGAAAAAGGGTTTTCTGCTTCATAGTGGAAAATGTTTATACTTAAAAATACACCGGAAAATCGTTTTTGCATCGCAGTGAAAATTAAATATCGGTTAATAGTGAAGAGAGATATTAACCGCAAAAGGACATCAATGTTGACGACCGGGAGAAACATGATCACGTTGCGGGTGGAGACAGTTTTTCTGCTCCACCCATCACTGTTTTATTTCACCGAAACTGATTTCAGCTTGTCCGGGTCTACTACATTGCTGACCTGGAATATTTTCCCATCTTCCGCAGATACACTCAATATCTGACAGGCCACCAGTGTGGTGTCATTGTAATACAGCAGTGCCGGCTGGTGATTGATTTCGGCCGTTTCTACCCTGAAGGCCGCATCGTATTTCTCGTAAATATAGAGTAACAGCTCCGCCACTTCCTGCAGGCCAATAGAAATCTTTTTCACCACACTCATCTTGCTACCGCCATCTGCAAAGAAGGTAACATCGCGGGAGAGCAGGTTTTCAAGCGCATGTGTATCCCGGTTCCTGATAGCATGAATAAAATTGTTGAGCATACCGGATGGCACTACTTTCCGGTTGGTAGTGGGTTGCCGCGATTCGTTTAGTCTTGTACGTGCCCTGCTCAGCAGCTTCCTGGATCCTTCTGTGGTGATAGCCAGTACTTCCGCAATCTCTTCGTGGGAATAGCCAAAACTCTCTTTCAGAATAAATACGGCCCGCTCTTTTGGATTGAGTTGCTCCAGTAATACCAGCATAGAATAAGACGCAATATCGTGCAGGTTGATATTAGTATCCGCTCCCTCTGTAGCTACCGGTTCGGGTAGCCACACATCTCCCAGCTTTACCTGCTTTTTCTTTTGCTTGATATTGAGCGCCTGGTTAATCACACTTTTAATCAGGTAGTTCTTCTCATTTTCTATGCCCTCTTTGGACGCAGCCAGGTAATTGTATAATACATCCTGGATGGCATCCTTAGCATCTTCAACAGCCCCTAAGATATTATAGGCGTACGGAAATAATATAGTCTGATAATCTTTCACCACAGATGATTTAGGTTATTTGAACCAGCCCGATAAAAGGCGGGTATACAAGGGCACAATAATATAGAATACTGTTGGAACTATAATGATTGTCAATATAAATGTTCTTAACACCAGCGGCAGCAATAGCAGCAGGTCGCCGAATAAATAGAATGTAAGGGTGATCAGGGGGAAAATAGCCAGCCAGATAATGAAGGCCATTTTATGTTGATTGTTTTTATTGGAATGTGTCATCATGAATATGTTTAAAACTGTCCTACTTTGTAATTACCGGGTGTAGTGCGAAATGCTTTGTTAATCCTGTTCCAGGCATTGATCTGGGCAATAGCTACTGTCAGATCAGCTATTTCAGCCTTGGTAAATAAGGCGGATAAAGTGGTGTACAATTCGTCACTTACTTCTTCCCGGCTGGTATTCGTCAGCACTTCAGCGAGGGCCAGTGCAACTCTTTCTTTATCGCTGTAGTACGGACATTCTCTCCAGGCCACCAATGAATGCAGACGCTGTTCTGTTTCTCCCATGTGGATTGATTCTTTATGATGTGCATCCAGGCAATAGGCGCAACCATTGATCTGGGATATTCTGTATTTCATCAGCTCCAGCAATTTCAGGTCGGCCCCTGATTTTTTGAAGTAAAATTCAGTCTTCATTAATCCGTCAAAAAGCCCTTTGGTCGTATCCTGATAAGAAATTCTCTGTTCCATTTTGTGTCGTTTTTATTTTTTAATTGATGTGTTACGGTAATAAGACAGAACACGGGAGCAAAACGTGACAGGATGTGTTACTTTTTTTTAAGAAACGTGACGAATTATTTTTAATTCATTGATAATTAAAAGTTTATTGCTAATTATTTTTAATTGCAATCCCCCTTTCATCCATGTAATATTTACGGATCTTAATGTCTGATTGATTATTTTAGGGAGGTATTACTATCACAAACCTTATCTCCTTATAATTATCCATCATGAAATTTTTCATACGCATTGTATCCTTCCTGTTGCTATTGCTGCCAGGACTAATAGCTGCCCAACCCATTAAAGTACTCATCAATCATATCGGTTATGAATACAATCAGCCTAAGCAAGCTATTGTGATTGCCGAAACAAAAGCACCCATTAATAGTTTTGAACTGCTGGAAACAGCAACAGGTAAAAAAGTATACGAAGGAAAAGTCACTTACAGCGGCCCGGTGAGTCAATGGAAACACTGGTTGTTCTGGACCATCGACTTCAGTGCCTTTAAAACGACCGGGAACTACCTGGTACGCATCAACGTAGCTGGTAAGCCAGTATCTTCCTATCCTTTCTCTATTAACAAAAATGTACTGGAACAGGCTACCATCTCAGATGTTATCTATTATTTCAAAGGGCAAAGAAGCTCCGGGCTGTTGGATCAGGCAGATCATCACCTGCTGCTATCCGGTAAAACAACAGACACCATAGACGCCCACGGAGGTTGGTATGATGCAACCGGCGACTACGGTAAACATCTTTCTCACCTGTCTTTTTCCACCTATTTTAACCCACAACAGATTTCCCTTACTGTATGGAGTTTGCTTAAAACAGAAGCCTTATTAAAACAAAAGCCAGGTACCGATTACCGTCAATATCTCCGGAGAATACTGGACGAAGCGATGTATGGCGCTGATTACCTGGTGCGGCTGAAAGCGCCCAATGGTTCCTTTTACCGTTCTGTACATGCTCCGGGGGCGGGCAAACAGGCAAAAGACCGCGCGATACGTGAAGAAGATAAAGGCTATCGCATTAAACAATCGAAAGACCAGGCTTTCAGCAGCACCGTGGAAAACAATAACTGGCGTAGCTACCAGTCCAGTTACCGCTCAGGAGCCGGCCTCTCTATTGCGGCACTGGCTATTGCTTCCACTTATGATACCTCCGGTGAATACACTAACGCTACCTATCTGAAAACAGCGGAAGAGGCTTTTGCCTTCCTGGAAAAGGAGAATAGCAAAATGACCAATGATGGTAAAGAGAATATTGTAGATGATTATTGCGCATTGAGTGCTGCAACGGAATTATACAAGGCCACCAAGAAACCCGAATACCTGGCTGCTGCCGGCAAAAGGGCGCAGCAGCTGATGGACCGGCTGATCACCAGTGGCAAATATGCCAATTACTTCAGGGCAGATGATAAAGACAGACCTTTCTTTCACCCGTCAGATGCCGGTTTACCTGTGATCAGCTTATTGAACTTTTATCCGCTGGCGGCGGCCAATGTGCAACCCCGGTTAAAAGAAACGATCCGTAAGTACATGCAGTATGAACTGGCACTAACAGCGGAAGTAAATAATCCGTTTGGCTACAGCCGGCAGTACACAGAAGATACGGCCGGGATAAGGAAAACGACTTTCTTCTTCCCGCATGGTAGTGAGGCATCTCCCTGGTGGCAGGGTGAAAATGCAAGACTGGGCTCTATTGCCGCTGCCGCCAGAATGGCTGCGCATTTCTTTGAAGCGGACAAACCCCTGCACGACAGCCTGGAAACGCTGGCACTCAACCAGCTCAACTGGATCCTGGGACTCAATCCCTATGATGCCTGTATGTTACAGGGTAGTGGTCATAATAATCCCGCCTACGGCTTCTTTGGCACATTTGAATATACCAATGCGCCAGGTGGAATTGTAAACGGGATCACCTCCGGACTGGAGAATGAAGCGGATATTGATTTCAATCTTTCCTACGCCAGTACCGGAAAGGACTACGACTGGCGCTGGGCTGAACAGTGGCTGCCACATGCTGCCTGGTACCTGCTGGCGGTGGCAGAAAAATGGTGAAGCAATTGTTAATCATTTTACTTTCTGAATTGTAAAACATACTTGGGGGCTAAAAATTTTTCTTTTGACAGATAATTCAACATAATTATCTGCGCATGAAAAAGCTTTTGGCCCTTCTTGTTTTTCCGCTGGCATTATTTGTTACCCGTTTAAAAGCCCAGGAGATATTGCCTCTCTACAAAGATTCTATTCCCAACAGTATCGGCAAAACGGCTCCCGCAGATGCACCCACTATTTCCATTTATAAACCGGAAAAGCCCAATGGCACAGCCGTGATTATCTTTCCCGGGGGCGCCTACGCTTTCCTCGCCTTCGATGAAGAAGGTATTAAAATAGCAGAAGCATTTAAAACCAAAGGCGTGACCGCCTTCGTGGTGAAATACAGACTGCCTTCAGACGCCACCATGCGCGACAAAAGCATGGGCCCCTTACAGGATGCCCAACAGGCCATTAAACTTGTAAGAATGAATGCGGATAAGTGGGGGCTGGATAAGAGTAAGATAGGTATCGCAGGCTATTCCGCCGGAGGGCACCTGGCGTCTACGTTAGGCACCCATAGCGCCAGAAGCTATATTCCCAATAAAGAAAATACGGACCTGCGCCCGGATTTCATGATCCTGGTATATCCTGTTATCAGCATGAATAAAGACCTTGCTCATGTAGGTTCAAAAATCAACCTGATCGGAGAGTCGCCTACCGCCGAAAAGATTGCATTCTTTTCCAATGAGGAATGGGTCAACAATAACACACCTCCAGCTTATATTACGCACGCCAACGATGATATGGTTGTAAGTGTCAATAACAGTGTTGCCTTCTATCAGGCCATGCTGAAAGGGGGGATTCCCGCAGAACTGCACCTGTTTCCCACAGGCAACCACGGATTTACCCAACGGTTACCCGTATACGAATGGCTGGATCCTATGATCTGGTGGATGAAAAGAGGGGGCTGGTTACCCAATACCCCCTGATATTGAGTCATGGCATAGCAGCGCGAACAGGAGGTTGTTGTACAGGTGGCTTGGAATGCAGCAGTTTTATCAACGGGCGTTCTACCTTCAGATAGAAAAAAATGCCCGCTCCCACTGCCAGCACCATATGTACCAATATGGAAAGATCCGGATTCCAGAAGAAGCCAGTTTGTATATACACCTGCGTCAGTACATAGAAGAGTGTATAGTGCGTTAAATAAATGGAATAAGATGCATCCCCTACCAGGAGACCAAAGCGATTATTCCATAGCCTGGCAAATACTCCTTTCTTTTCCAGGAAAATACAGCCGGCCAAAATAAATGCACTGGGTAAGCCCCACAGCAATACCCGTTTCAAGCTGCCGGTACCACCAGTTACACTGCTTAATTCTGAAATGTTCCCAAAGCCATAAATGATATTATAAACATATCCTGCCAGGCCCAGTATCAGCAGTCCCGCGGCTACTCCGGTAGCCACTTTGGCATGCCGGTACAGCCAATAAATAATTACACCAAAGAGAAACTCCAGCATAATTGGATTGGTATAGAATATCAGCCTGAAATCAGTAGGGTGTAAAAGCCGGCCGATAACTACCAGCGCAGGAATAACAAGTAACAGCAATAATGCCTTATTTTTTACACGGCATAAAATCAGCAGGAAAAACAACATGTAGAACCACCACTCATAACTGAGTGACCAACCCACTATCAAAGTGGGGGCCAGCCATTTCTGCGAGTTCAATACTGGTAACATTAAGGCGGTGTCCTTCAACCCATTTAATACTGCTATTACAGGATAGAACTTATCAAAAAAACAAAACATCACCATGAACAGCAAACTGGCCACATAATAAATAGGATTGATTCTTAAAAAACGCTTCTTCAGAAAATCAACACCTTCCCTTGCTCCAAAATAGCTGTTAGCCACGTAACTGATGATAAAACCCGATATCCCAAAGAACAGGTCCACACCTATGGCGCCAAAGTTTTCCAGGAAATAGAATTTTTGCTGATGAGATACGGAAAAGGCTTCCTGAGTATCAATAGCATGTACGTGTACAACGAGAATGACTGCTATCGCGCGTAAGAACTGTATGCTGTTAATCTTCATAAATGGGATACTGATTTTGAGGGTAAAGGGTTGGCTCCTTATTAGTGTACAGCAAGTTAATGCAGCCCGCTGTAACTACACCTCAGTCAGTATCGCCCGCTCAGTAACGTTGTGCCCACTCTTCCCGGCTGATCTTAAACCAGTTATGAAGCACCTGGTCGAGCTGAAAAGTTTCCTGCATTTTAAATCCGGTTTTTTCCAACACCCGGTTGGAGCCGATATTCTCTACATCTGCACAGGCATAAATAGCATCCGGTTTCAATTGATTAAATCCATAGTTCAGTGAAGCGATGGTGCATTCAGTGGCATAGCCCCTGCCCCAGTATTTTTTTATAAACCGATAACCCAGATCGTAGTAATCTACGTGGTTGTTAAATGGTATGGTGATTAGCTTTAATCCAGCCCAACCTACAAAGTTGTCGGTATCTTTTTCAATGACTGCCCATCTTCCAATACCATTCTCTTTGTATTGCTGCCGGATAAAATTGATTTTTTCACGGGCTTCTTCTATGGTGGTAATGAGCTGGTTGGTCAGGTACCGCTGTACTTCCGGGTCTGAGTCCAGCTCAAACATGCCGGGGCCATCGGCCGGAATCAATTCTCTCAGAATCAGTCGGGCGGTAGATACAAATATCTCCATACAGTCTTTTTCTTTATTTACTGCCCAATTTAAAGGAACCCGCCGATAAGACAAACACCTATTTGGCCATCAACAGAAAATTCGCTGTTACTTCAGAAGATTTTTTTTGATACTGGTAAGGGGAGAAGCCTGCAAACTCTTTGAAGGCGCGTATATAGTGGGATTGGTCGGCATAATCGTTTTCGAAAGCAATATCAGATAGCTTACTGTAATTGTTGCTCCTCAACTGCGCCAATGAATTTTGAAAACGGCATATCCGGGAAAATAATTTGGGAGAGATGCCTACGCCCTGTTTGAACCGGCGCTCAAAACTTCTTTCTGTTAACTGCAATTGCTCCTGCAGGTCTTTTAGCGAAATGCTGCCGTTGGATTGTATAATACGGGATAACGCAAATTGTGTGATATCATCTGCTGCCCCCTCGTTTTTGTTGATCTGGTTAAACAAGAATGCTGCAATCACATCAATTTTTCCTGTCATGGAAGTGGTATCAGATAATTTCTCAGCGAGATAAAAATCTTTGGAAGCTTCCAGCAGATCCAGATCTAAACAGGTATTGGTTAGTTCATCCGCATTTAATCCGAAAATAGATTTCAATGCATTGGGATAACAACAAACACCTATGGAACAAAAAACACCTGTTAAATGTAATTCTGTGTACTTGGTCGTTTGACCGTACAGCAATAGATCCGGCAATTGTTTATCGTCCAGGAAAAAAGTACTGTTAGGCGATTGCTGAAAAATTAATCCGGGACAGCCATCCGCTACGGGCCCGAATATATGAGGT
Organism: Chitinophaga sp. RAB17; assembly: GCF_052114225.1. Lineage (NCBI taxonomy): Bacteria > Pseudomonadati > Bacteroidota > Chitinophagia > Chitinophagales > Chitinophagaceae > Chitinophaga > Chitinophaga sp. RAB17. The sequence goes on from NZ_JBFREI010000002.1 coordinate 699,135, forward strand.
AAATGTTCGGTACCACTACTCTCCAGTGTCCAGAAATAACGGACATGGTTTTTAAGATAAGATGGCGGTGGTAGTTCCTGGTACTTCATTATAAAGGTAATCTTACCTTCAAGGTAAGAATTTTTACTGATTTCCTAATAATCTACTAGATTTGTAGACTAATTAACACCCATGAGAAAAGACTTACACCGTTTTATCAGCTGCCTGGTACTCGTTTTAGTGACCAGCTATGGATTTGCTCAAAACAAGATTGTGGTTTTCCAATCCGACTTCGGCCTGAAAGATGGCGCCGTTTCCGCTATGAAGGGAGTGGCTTCCGGCGTTTCATTCGACCTGAAACTATATGACCTTACACACGAAATCCCCGCCTATAATATCTGGGAAGCAGCCTATCGGCTGGAACAAACGGTGCCCTACTGGCCGGCAGGAACCGTGTTTGTATCTGTGGTAGATCCCGGGGTAGGTACCAGCCGGAAATCAGTGGTCCTGAAAACAAATAGCGGCCATTTTATTGTGACACCAGACAATGGCACCCTGACGCTCGTGGCCAAATCGCTCGGCATTGCAGAGATACGGGAAATTGACGAAGCCGTGAACCGCCGTAAAGATTCCCAGAAATCATACACTTTCCACGGCAGGGATGTATATGCTTATACCGCCGCAAGACTGGCAGCCGGCACCATCAGCTATGAACAGGTAGGTCCTGTATTGCCTAAAGAGGTGGTAAATATTCCTTACCAGACAGCTGTGCTGGAAGGTGGAAAGCTGAAAGGAAACATTTCTATCCTGGATGTACAGTATGGTAACATCTGGACGAATATCACCGCGGATTTAATAAGCCAGCTGCAACTGAAATATGGCGATGTGCTGCACGTAACCTTCTTCCACAAGGGCAAAAAAGTATATGAAACCAACGCACCGTACAGCCAAACTTTTGGTGCAGTAGCAGAAGGCCAGCCATTGAGCTACCTCAATAGCTTAATGCAATTGTCGTTTGCCCTCAATATGGGCGACTTTGCCGCCACACATCATATTGGAAGTGGAAGTGAATGGAGTGTAGAAGTAACCGTTTCACGTAAACAATAACCAACGCCTGATGATAAAAATTTTATTCCCTGCCTCTTTTCTTGTACTGGTCAGCGGTATTGCACAAGCCCAAAAGGTAGCAGATACTATTCCTGCGCCTGCGGTGCGCACGCTGAATGAAGTTGTAACGGTGGGTACCCGCAGCAGCGGCCGTACCCGCCTGAATACGGTGGCGCCGGTAGATGTGTTTCACATCTCTAAATTACAGATCCTTGCCCCGCAAAATGACCTGAATCAATTGCTGCAGTATATCTCTCCTTCCTTTAACTCCAACAGACAATCCTCTTCTGACGGAAGTGAGCATATTGATCCGGCCAGTATCCGTGGCCTTGGACCAGATCAGTTGCTGGTACTGATTAACGGAAAACGCCGTCATACTACCTCGCTGGTCAATAACCAGGGAACAGTAGGTAACGGTTCTGTAGGCACCGATCTGAACGCTATTCCCGCTTCAGCGATCGACCGGGTGGAAGTGTTGCGCGATGGCGCCTCCGCCCAATACGGCTCAGATGCTATTGCCGGTGTGATCAACATTGTGCTGAAGCAAAATACACATCAGCTGTTTGCTGCCGTAACAGGCGGCGTTACCTCCCGCGGCGATGGTGGCCTGGGACAGCTGAGCCTGAACTACGGCACCGGCCTGGGCAAACAGGGGGGCTACCTCAACATCAGCGGAGAAGCCTACCAGAGAGGCAAAACTACCCGGGCACAAAATAATAACCTGATTATCTTCGATCAGTCTGCCCTGGATAATTTTTTCTCCTATGATTTTGCCGGCGATCCTGCAGCCTCCCGGAAGTATGACGATGATATGCTGAAACAGAAAGGACTGAAAAGAGATGATTTCAATTTCCAGATCGGCGATGCACAAATAAAAAACGGAGGTGTATTCTATAATTTATCATTGCCCTTTAACAACGGGAAAAGCGAATTCTATTCTTTCGGGGGCTATAGCTACAGGCAGGGACAGGGTTTCGGCTTCCGGCGCCTCCCAAGCGATCCTACAGTGAATGTATACCACATTTTCCCGGACGGTTTTCAACCGACAACAGACTCGCGTATCCACGACCGTTCTATTGCAATAGGACTGAAGCATAAGCTGGGTGCCTGGCAGGCAGATCTGAGCAATACCCTAGGTGATAACCGCTTCGATTACCGGGTAGATCATACAGTGAATGCTTCCCTGCAGGATGCTTCTCCTACGGAGTTTAAAGCCGGTGGTCATGAGTTCCTGCAAAACACGACTAACCTCGATTTCAGCCGCCGATTTACACAGGTGGCCGCAGGTCTCAACCTGGCCTTTGGCGCCGAATTTAGGGTAGATGATTACCGCATCCGGGAAGGAGAAGAAGCTTCCTGGAAAAATTATGCATTGGTCACCAACCCCGATGGTACGGTCACCAATCCTTCCGGCCTGGCCGGTGGATCGCAATCTTTTACCGGTTTTTCTCCACAGAATGCGATTCATAAAAACAGGAATAATACAGGTATTTATATAGATGGAGAACTGGATGTGACCTCCAGATGGTTAATCAGCGCGGCAGCGCGTCTGGAACATTACAGTGATTTTGGAACAGCACTCAGTGGTAAACTGGCTACCCGTTACAAAATATCAGACGTATTTAACGTACGGGGTGCCGTGAGCAATGGTTTCCGCGCACCTTCTTTACACCAGCAGTATTTCAGTGCGCTGAGTACAGATATCTTACCGGATAACACACTCGGGCAATCCGGGTTTTTTACCAATCAGAGCAATGTTGCAAAGGCACTGGGTATTCCTAAATTAAAACAGGAAACGTCTGTTAACTACAGCCTTGGCTTTACTGCACAGGCAGCCCGTAATTTCAGCATTTCAGTAGATGGCTACCTGACCAATATTAAAAACAGAATTGTACTCACCGGCAGCTTTGGATTTGATGCGAGTGGAGAACCGGTACCAGCAATACAAAATATTATTAATCCACTGGGCGCCACGTCTGCCCGCTTTTTCAGCAATGGCATAGATACCCGCACGGTAGGGATAGATGTAGTAGCAGATTACAATATCCGTACAGGACCACATAGCTTTAATGCTTCTCTGGGCTTCAACTACAACAAGAATAAGATTACCGGCGATCTGCATATTCCGGCAGGGTTAAAAGGACAGGAGCCGATTTTCTTTTCGCCTAACGACAGTATCCTGATTACAGAAGGTACCCCCAGGGTAAAAGCAAATTTATCGCTCACGTATGGTTACAAGAAATTCAGTGTATTGTTACGCAATGTATACTTTGGAGAAGTGTCACGTAATAGTTTTCCATTTGGAGAAGTACAGGTACACAAAGGTAAAGTAGTAACCGACCTGTCGCTCAGCTATGCTTTGAAACCAGTGGTGATTACTATCGGCGCCAATAATATCCTGGATGTTTTCCCGGATAAACAGGTATATGATAATAGTTATTTTGGTGTGTTTAAATATGCGTCTGTACAAATGGGATCACTGGGCTCTTTTTACTTTGCCAGGGTAGCCATTAATATCAATCATTAAAAAGCATACATCACCGCCACGCCATAAATATCGGGCTGTCTTTTGCTCACACTTTTCATGTAGGAAAACTTAATGTCAATACCTTCATGTGTGCGCTTAGACAGCTTGATACGCATGCCCAGGTTGCCTATAGGGCCATAGGAGTTTTGCATCGTGGAATCCGTGTAGTGGTTGCCGTTACGGTCTACATGCTCCAGGTTTACCGGGCCATAGTGATAACCAAAGCCACCTCCCACAAAAAAGCCAAATTTGTTTTCATTGATTTTTGAAGAAAGTCCGGCAAAATTCAGGTTAATAATAACAGGAATATCTACCATCCATCTTCCCTTGGTTTGAGGACCACTATCCTCATTATCATCATAGTAGTAATAGTCATCGCCAACGTAGTAACCCTCAGAGCCTCCACCACTGCCGCCGGAACCACCCACACTCAATGGAATACCTACAGATACCGACATTTTTTTGGTTTCCATCAGGTTAAAACGGGGCGAGTAAGTGATAGCAGCACTCACAACATTTCTCATCCGGGAAGTATGATCAATGAAGGTGGATATACCTATTGCATGCATAAAACTTTGTGAAAAGGTGTTAACACCTGCGAGACAAGCTACAGCTAACAAAATAAACTTTTTCATATCGGGTAATTACGGGATGATCGGCTACAAAATAAACGGTAAGGCAATGGTGTGAAAATTGCAAAAATCGCTCCAAGAGTTATTGCCTTGCCTTTTGGTATCCCGTGAGACATTGGTACAGAAATAAGTTATTTCCCTTTTTTAATGCGCTAACAGCAAGCCCATACTATACACATCGGTGTGGTATCTCGTTAAACTTTTCATGTACGATATTTTGAATTCCAGGAAGTAACCTTTGCCGGTATTCATTCGGAATCCTGCATTGGCAACAAGTCCGACCGCATTTCTCAGCTTAGGGGGACCATATAACGGACCATTTTTATTTTTTACATTATCCATTACTTTATTCACTGGCCCGAGGTGATAAGCTAACCCGCCGCCTGCAAAATATCCCATTGTCCGGACTATATTCTCTTCTGCTATTTTAGTTGCACCTGCTCCCCTATTAAAATTAAAGATGACCGGTGCATCCAGCATAAACCATCGCCTGACAGGCGCATACACTTCATTACCATCAATATCAGTACCCGTCCGGCTACTGAGTGAACCAACACCTATGCTGAGCGGCATGCCCTACGACAGGGCTGTTTCATTACTTTCTTTCAGGTTATACCGGTAGTAAAAATTTAACGTCCGGGAAGGAAAAGCAGAAGATCCGGGGCTTTTATCAATGAAAAGCTGGGTACCAATCGTGAAGAAGGAAGATTGAGAAAAAACAGGCAAGCTGGAAAAAAAGGCAACAGCTAACAAAGCAAATTTTTTCATGGGTAACGCGGGGATTTTCGGATACCCTATAAAGATAAAAAACAAAAGCTATTGGAACGAAAATCACGCTCCAATAGCCGTTGCAAACTTTTCTTGTGTTACTGTACTACATCCAGTATCGGATGATCTAATCCCTGCAATGTATTTGCATCGGGTTTAATCATTTCCAGTACGGTTACCTTATTGCTACCTGTTTTCAGCCATTCTGCCGGTACGTATAATGTTTGCTGCGGACCTACCTGCCAGTACCTGCCCAGGTGATGCCCGTTCACCCATACCACTCCTTTGCCCCAATTTGTCATGTCCAGGTAGGTGTCGCCTACACTGGTCAATATAAAGCTGCCTTCTTTTAATACTGGTGCATCAGCATTAACATTACCCGTTTTTACAACCGGTTGTTTATCATACGGTAGTTTAAACTGTTGCCAGTTATGTATGGCCTGGCCATTGAGTAATACCTCACCGTTAATCCCTTTTTTATTTTTCAGGAGATAAGGACCGAAATTGATGCGTCCCAGGTTCTCCACCAGTATTTCCAGTGTTACCTTACCTGCGGGGAGTGTTACTACTGTGCTGTCCTGTGCCAAACGCCTGTCCAGTATCGCCGCTCTTTTGCCGTTAATAAATATCAGGCCATAATCACGGAGATCTTTTATTTTCAGCAATGCCTGCTTACCACCGGTAACGGTAGTACGATATAATACATATCCATACGCCTGCTGCAGATCTTCAAACGTTAACGGATCTACGCTTTTAACTGCTGCCGGTAACGTATTGAATAACGCATTGCTATGGCTAAACGTAATGGAAGGGATTGTGATCACCGGTTTTTTAGCAGGCACCTCTGGTAATGTTTGTCCAGCAGGTAAATGCTTCGCAATCACTTCCCGGAATTTCAAGAACTTCGGTGTGGCGTTACCTGCTTCATCGAGCGGTGCATCATAGTCGTAGCTGCTGATCTGTGGCTGGTAAGGACTTTCGTCGTTATAGTTGGCCCCATTCATATAACCTCTGGTTGTGCCTCCATGAAACATATACATGTTGATGGAAATACCCGCAGCTAATACACGATCTAACCGGCTCAGGTAATTTTCGTAGGGCACAGTATGGTGTTTTTCTCCCCAGGAATCGAACCAGGCAGGGTACCATTCTGCAATGTAGAAAGGTCCTTTACCATTGTGATTATCTCTCACCAGTTGTTTTACTTTTACCGGATCATCCACGCCATTTACTGCGGGGAGCAAGCCCGGTAAATGTCCGTTGGCAACATCGTTAGCCGGATCACAGGTATATAATAATCCGTCAAATCCCGCATCCACAAACATTTTACGGTTTATTTCCAGGTAGTCTTTATCATTGGAGTAAGAGCCATATTCATTTTCTATCTGTACCATCAGGATGTTACCACCATGATTTATTTGCTGGCCCGACAGGTGTTTACCTACTGCTTTAATGTAATTATTATAAGCAGATAAGTACTGTGGTTCTTTACTTCTTACTACCAGCCCTTTTTTATTTTGTAACCAGTAGGGATATCCACCAAACTCCCATTCAGCGCAGGCATACGGACTGGGACGTAGTATCACCCACATCCCTTCTTCCTGTGCAATCTTTACAAATGCGGCCACATCGTTGTTGCCGGAAAAATCATAATGCCCCTGCTCAGGCTCATGCATGTTCCAGAATACATAGGTACCGATGGTGTTCAGCCCCATTGCTTTTGCCATCCTGATCCGGTCGCGCCACGACTCACGTGGTACACGCAGGTAATGGATCTCTCCGGAAATCATCTGGAAAGGTTTTCCATCCAGCAGAAAGGAGGAGTCACCTAACTGAAAGGTATGCTGTGCCTTTAACTGGAAACAGCAGAACAACATTAAAATAGCTAAACTAATTTTTTTCATCACTTATTTATTTTTCCTGTCAATGTAACTACGGAACGGGGTGGCACAGAAAGTGTGTTGCCGGAAACATAACCGGGTAGCAGGTTTTCCTGTGCATTGGTGGTATAACTGCGCATACTTTTGTTACGCAGCTCTTTGCATTGAATAGCAATGGTGCTGGCGGTAGTACCGCTGTTGATAACAATAATATTCACGCAGTTGTCTGTATTTTTATAGGCAGATACCAAGATGTTTTTTCCGGCAGTACTATCGTTCAATTCCGCCATCACCCTTTTAGCACCGGGTCTTACAAAGCGACTGTAGTTCCCAAACACCCACAACATTTTAGTATCGTGAATTTGTCCATCTGTTTTATTTCTATCAACGTAAATGAGTCCGTCTTTATAATCATAAGGTGATACCGCCAGCCACCATTGCCACGCGGAGGCGTTCGCTACGGTGAGATCTGTGTGAATAACCCGCGCCATATATAAAGCGGCGTCCATTCCCAGGTCTGCTTTGTTGCCGTCCATTTCCCCGGCGTTGTTACCGAGTATACAATATTCTGATTGCCAGAATGCTATTCCATTAAGTGCAGCAAACACCCTTTTTCGTATAGCAGTAGCCGTATCTGCGGGCGAAGTAGTGAAGTAGCTATGCGCTGCTATCCCCTGGTAAATATTTTTATGATTACCCAGATAAGTAGTGCTGTGCGGATCAAAAAAAGCTTTTATCTGCATGCCTTTATCTGGTTTATTTTCGTTGGAATATAAATAATTGAGCTGCCCTGCTTCTGTAATCAGTATGCTGGTGGAAAGCTGATCTTCATTGAATTTTTTATCAATCGATTTTGCAAGTCCATATATCTGTTCATTGTTATACGGACAACCTTCCTGTCCGCCATCGCTCCAGTCCCACTGCGGCTCGTTCACCGGGCTGATATAACCGAGCGTTACCCCGGTTTTTTTTTGTACACCGCGTATCACATCTTTCAGGAAATTACCAACTGCTTCATATTTATCAGGCGCAAGATTACATTGGCCATGGTTTGCAAACGCTTTACCATTACTGGTAAATGCTATCGGCGGACTGTTGAGGAATCCTAAGAACCGGGTAACACCTCTTGCTTTAGCGGCCTGTAAAAACCACAATTGCCCCGCCTGTTTTTGCCAGTTGTAGTTATGATCCGCTCCGAGGAAGCATTCTGCTCTGCGCCATTCATCTTTGATGCCACTACTGTCGCCTTGCTCGGCGCTACCTGCGCCAATATTAAACCGCCACATGGATAGGCCTATTCCGCTGGGTTGTCCGCTGCTGCTGGTGTCTGTGCTAAACAGCCAATCTGCTATCTGCATTCTTTTACTGTCGGGCCAGTTACCCGTAAACTGACATGCCCAGGCATCAGAGGCAGCAAAGTTGTGAATGGTTTGGGCCGTATGCTGTAGGTCTATATGTACCTGTATGGGTGTACTGCTTTGCGATGCTGCTGCCTGTAACACACCGCACAGGAGCAGTGAGCAAATTACTTTTTTCATGTTCATTAATAAAGCGGTTTGGTTCACGCAAAGCCGCAAAGGAAATAACATCAAATGACGCAAGACCGTAAAATAATAAAATACAGGTGGATTTATTTCGAAACTTGTTGACCGGTATTTTATCTCCATAGCCTGCTGTTTATTCCTTTGCGGCTTTAATTAAAGGATACTGAGGATAAATTAATAGCCAGGATTCTGCTCCAGCTTTTTGTTGGATGCCAGAATCTCTGCTCTTGGAATAGGCAGCCAGTAATTTTTATCACTAAACAACCTGCCTCCCAAAGCTACTTTCCTGGTGTACTTATATACACCTGGTGCAGTAACGCTCACGTCTATACCATAAGCAGGTACATTTTCTGTGGTATTGGCAATTTTCCATCTGCGCACATCATAAAAACGGTGCTCTTCATATGCCAACTCTACTTGTCTTTCCCGTTGTATAGCAGTCCGCATGTCCGCCTGAGACAGTCCGGGTGTCAGTACCGGTTGCATTACGCTGGCACGTCGTCTGATCTTATTGATGGCATCGTATACGGAAGCATCCGGTCCTACTGCTTCGTTTTGTGCTTCTGCATAGTTTAGCAATACTTCTGCATAACGTAAATATATCCAGGGCTGTAGTCCAGCAATATCCCAGGGATTATCAATAGGATTTTTATCATCCATGAATTTACGGAGATAGTAACCCGTTTTGCTTGCATTCCAGTTAGACGGACCGTCTTTGCCGTCCTTGCCACCGGGAGAGAATGTTTGTACCGTAGCCCCCCTGTAAGGTGCACCATTGTAAAGGATAGTGGCATAGAAGCGGGCATCACGGTTATCATACGGCTTTTGCGGATCGTAGCCGGAAGTAGCATCTGTAATCGGTTTACCATTTTTCATTTCATAAGCATCTACCATATTCTGTAGCGGTGTATTACCTGCCCATCCGCCGTAACCATTGGCGCCATTGGATATTTCCAGGCATACGTGACGTGCGCCTACCGCATACTGACGTGCAAAAATAATTTCATTGTTATCCGATTTCAGGAATAATTGGCTGTAATCGTCTGTCAATGAGTATTTGGACATGTCCATCACTGCTTTGGCAGCGGCAGCGGCTGCCTGCCAGGTCCCTGCTTTATACAAAGGACTCGCCGCATATAACAACAGGCGGGCTTTCAATGCCAGCGCAGCTCCCTGGGTAGCGCGGCCGGATTGCCAGGTGCCGTCATTGTTTACCGGCAAATCTGCCGCGGCAGCCGTTAGTTCAGCAACCGCATAATCCATAGACTCCTGCAGGGTCGCCCGTTTAAATAAAGCCGGATCCGTGAGATCGCTGGTCAGGTTATATTCTTTATTGCCCATCAGCACCACGCCGCCATAGTTGCGGATCAGGTCATGATAACGGTATGCACGGATAAAACGTAATTCTGCCAACAGCCTTTTATGTAAGGGGACACTCATCACCACGCTGTCAATGTTATTGATGGCGTAGTTGCATTCCCGGATACTGCGATAGCTTCTGCCCCAGATGGTACCTGCGATACCTGTGTTTTCCGGCGCCAGCTGCCCTTGTTGAATCACCCAGGTATTATCATCATTGTTATACATGGATTCGTCTGTAATAGAGCTCCACAGTGCATATTCAAACCCTCTGCCAAATCCCGGATTAGTTCCTTCTCCCTCCTTTTCCTGCATGGTGATACTCAGGTACCGGTTGAGAATATAATTTTCAAATAAGGAAGAATCAGAGAGCACGGCGCTACTCAGCACACGATCTGTTGGTGTGATGTTCAGGTAATCCTTTTTGCAGGAAGAGAATAGGCCAGCGGCTACAAAAGCCATACTGTATATTATATGAGACGTTTTCATTATTTGATTTTTTACGGTTTAGAACTTAACATTTACACCAAGATTGATGATCCTTTGCTGCGGATAAAACTGCCCGTTGGCACTGTTACCCTCAGGATCATAGTCTTTTACTTTAGTAATGGTGAAAAGGTTAAATGCATTGGCATATATCCGAAGCGCGCCAATCTTGGCACGTGATAACAGCGCCGCATGAATGGTATAGCCCAGTGAAATATTCTTTAATCTCAGGAAAGAAGCATCGTTCAGCCAGAAGGAATTATTATAACGACCACCATTAACAGAAGCAGACGCCCGTTCGTCTACCCTTGGATAGCTGCCGTTAATATTGGTTGGACTCCAGCGGTTATCTGCCCAACTGCTGTAAAAATTGCCGATAGTGCCGGACTCAGCTAATACATACTGACTTACATGACTTTGACCAGCAAACAGAACAGACAAATCGAAACCTTTGTAGTCTGCATTTAATATTAAGCCATAGGTGATCTCGGGAATATTGCCATATTGGGTTCTCACCGCATCATCCGCATTGATAACACCATCGCCATTGTGATCTTCATAAATCAGGTCGCCCAGTTGTGCACCTGGCAGGTGTTTGTATTTATTCAAATCTTCTGCTGTTCTGAAAATGCCGATGGCATTATATAACAGGTAAGTGTTCATTGGTCCACCGGTTTGACGCTGATAGGCTGGCAGTCCTGCGGCTTCATCAATGAACATGATTTTGTTTTTAGCATAGGTTATGTTACCGGAAATATTGTAGTGGAAATCGCCGCTGGTTGTGTTATCATAGCCAAGCGTGGCTTCTATACCATTGCTGTTGACTTTACCGATATTTTCTGCAGGTACCAATGGCTTGTTCTTATCGTATGGATTTACGATACCAGATGTTTGTGGCAGGGACGCATTCCGCTGGGTCAATATTTTAGAGCGCTTCTGTTGGAAGTAAATAAATTCCAGGTTGAAATGATCCAGGAAAATGGCATTCAACCCAAGGTCCATTTTTTTAGCAATCTCCCATGTAATATATGGGTTGGCCAGTTTTGTCAAATCGATGCCGGAATGAATTTGTCCGTTGAGTACATACTGATTTATCAGCGAGTAGTTATCGAAGTACTGGAATAAGCCTACATTATCATTACCCAGCGAGCCATAGGAGCCACGTAATTTCAGGTCGTTGATAAAAGTAACCGGCTTGAAAAACGCCTCTTTTGATATGCGCCAGCCAGCAGACATGGAAGGGAAAAATCCATACTGGTTGCCAGGAGGAAAAGTAGAAGATCCATCCACACGTGCCTGTACTTCCAGGAGGTATTTTTCCTGGTAGTCGTAGGCAATGCGTCCGAAATAACTTTTACGGGTAAAATTGTAGCTGCTGCCAGAGTTGTTTTTATCTGTAGCTGTAGATCCTCCCTGGGACAGCTCCGGTGTTTGAGGAGTAGGGAAATTCAATCGGGACGCATTGAGCGTATCCAGCGTGTTTTTGCTTTGCTCATATCCCACAAAGGCATTGACATTATGCTGGCCAAAACGGCGGGCATAATTCAACTTGATGTTGGTGGTCAGCAAAGACACATTCCGTTGTGATTCGGTCAGCGAGGCTTTGCCGGCGGAACCGCCTACTATTGTTTGCACATAGGTTTGACTGGTTTTGTCAAACGTATATTCCTTATAAGGAGTGCTGAATGATTTGCCGAAGTTCCAGGATTTATCAGCGGATAAATAGCCATCCAATGATAATCCATCCACACCTGGAATGGCATAGGAACCTTTCAGGATACCATTAAACACCTGGGAGGGATTCCGGTTGATACCACCGGCATCAGTAGCCTGCATCACCGGGTTATTGTTTTCTATACCGGTAGTGGGCAAGCCATTTGGATACCTGTCCAATACGGTTGGGTAGGCCCTGTAAATGCTGCGGAAAATGTCGCCGGCACCCGTGGTCGGAAACAGCCGGTCTTCCTGGCGTCCAGACAAATACAGACTCACCTTCAATCTTTTCGTCACGTCTGCATCTATATTAGACCGGAAATTATATTGGTCGTATTTGGTAACACCGTTTTTATACAGCCCATTCTGTCCCAGCATACCAAGAGATACAAAGTAGCGTACATTTTCACCGCCACCATTCACGGACAGGCTGTGCTGGTTCTGTGTAGCCATTTTTTTCAGCGTAGCTTCCTGCCAGTTGGTGTTGGGGAAATTAACCGGATCAGATCCATCCCGGAATTTCTGTAACTGTGCATCGGTATAAACCTGGTTCATGCCGCCGGTAGGACTAACATAATATTGTATTTCATTCCTGATTTGAGCATAGGTATACGCATCAGCCATTTTGGGCAGGCGGGTAGGAGATGAAAATCCCTGGTTAAAGCTGTAGTTGATCACCGGTTTGCCGGTCTTCCCTCTTTTGGTCGTTACCAGCATAACGCCATTGGCAGCCCTGCTACCATATACGGCTGCGGAGGCATCTTTCAGGATAGACACGCTTTCTATATCATTGGGATCCAGTCGTTCGAGCCCACCTATCTGACCGGGTACGCCGTCTACTACTACCAGCACATCATTATTACCGGTGGTACCCAGTCCACGGATGCTGATGGTGGAGCCATCGTATCCGGGTTCGCCGGAGCGGTTGTTGGCAATTACCCCTGAAAAACGGCCCGTCAGTGAATTGGATATGTTGGGTTGTGGGCTTTGTACCATGTCGGCTCCCTTTACTACCGAGATGGAACCTGTTAGTGTGGCTTTCTTTTGTGTAGCATAACCTACTACCACTACTTCACTCACCGTTTTGCTGAGTGACTCAAGGACTATTTTTAAGGGTGTCCCGCTTTTTACCGGAACACTCAGGTCATTATAAGCAATATGATTAAACAGGAGTGTGTCTCCGATAGCGGCTGCGATGGAAAATTTACCATCACCATCTGTAGATGTGCCAGCTGTTTTGTGCTTCACCCGGACGGTTACACCGGGAATTGCCTCCCCATCGGCAGTTACCTTGCCTGTAATCAGCGGTTGTTGTGCCTGCACATTAACCGCAAAAAACAACAATAAAAGAAAACACAAACGGCCCAAAACAGGTTGGCTCCGTAATAGGACAAATAACAAGAAGTCCGTTCCGGATAGAAGTCTTTTCATAACGCATTAATTTAAATGAATTGGAAGGTGGAATATTCTTTTGGTTGCAAGGAGGGCTAATACCCAGCCTTATGATATCCGCAATGTACTACCCCCCTCCACAATCATAGAGGGGGTAAATCATTTAAAAAGGGGGGTAAAATCGTAAATTATACCAGGGGGTAATTTGGCAGCCATGTGTGCCTGGAGTGAATACCATGGCGGAAATGATGGAAATGCTGGCAGTCAGCACTCCTTATCTCACTGCTCAGCTTTCTGTGACGTTAAAGTCCCGGTTGAAGGAATGCTTGTACTTTTTTACGTAGTCAGAAGGGTTCATTCCAAACAGTTTTACAAACTGTTCCCGGAAATATTTAACATCTCCGATCCCGACCTGCATGGCTGCCTGGGTAATGGTATAGTTTTCCTTGAGTAGCAAAACGGCCGCTTTGCGGAGGCGGATGGAGCGGATAAAGGAATTGATCGTTTGGCCGGAAATAGATTTTACTTTTTTATAAAGACTGGAATGGCTCATGCCTATTTCGAGTGTGAACTTCTTAATAGAGAACTCTTCATTTTCCAGGTTGTCTTCAATAATTTCAATACATCTTTTCAGGAAGTCCTGGTATTCAGCCGGTACCTTGATATTACTGTTTTTGAGCGTGATGCGGTCAAAAAAGTACTGTTGCAGCAGATTCCTGTTTTTAATGATGTTATGCACTTTGGCCATGAGAAAGTCTTTTTCAAATGGTTTGGTGATATAATCATCTGCCCCGCCTTCCAATCCTTTGATCCGGGTATCGGAGGCGGAGGAGCCGGTAAGTAAAATCACCGGTATATGACTTAAGGTGGCCGTTTGTTTGATTTTGGCGCATAGCTCTACGCCGTCCATCCCCTGCATTTGAATGTCGCTGATGACCAGGTCGGGCATATATTGCTGCACGGCAGCAAAGCCACTGGTACCGTTATCCGCTTCATATACGATGAACTGGTCTTTAAATAGTTGCTGCAGGTATTGCCGGATCTCATCATGATCATCGATCAGGAGAATCGATTTTTTCTCCGTGATAGTAGTGCTGCTTCCTTCTATTTCTTTGGTATCTACCGGGATTTCTGGTGTGGGTAGGGTGTTTGCCTCAGTCAGTTCTTCCAGGAATGCCGATTTGTAATTGGTGTTTTCCTGTAAGGGAGTACCGGCAAAATGGTCGCTTCCCTTTTTCAGGGAAATGAGAAAAGCGGTGCCTTCGTTTATTTTGCTCTGGTAGCTGATGGTGCCGTGATGACCTTCAATGAAATGCTTTACCAGGTATAGCCCAATGCCAAAACCGGTTTGTAAGGACTCTTTGTGGTCCTGGGCCCGTTGGAACTTCTCAAATATCCGGTTGCCCACACTGCCTTCAATACCACAGCCACTATCTTTTATCGTAATGGTGACGGTGTTGGCCGTGTTGCCTATTTCAAAAATAATACTTCCGTTATCCGGTGTGAATTTGAAGGCATTGGAGAGCAGGTTGAATATCGCAATCTCCAGTTTCTCGTTATCACCATATATTTCAATGGCAGGCTGCGGACTTAGAAACTGGTAGTCAATGTTTTTAATTTTAGCCTGTTGGGAAAAACAGAGATATACTTCCTGACAGAGGTTGACGATATCCAGCCTTGAAATTTTCAGCTGATCACCATCCCGGTCCGCCTTACGGAATAGCAGGAGCTGATCTACAAGGCTAAGGAGGCGTCTGGCATTGCGGTAAACGATGCTCAGGTCCCGGTTATCTTTATTTTGTACCAGTTCCTTCAGCGGATTGATGATCAGGGTAAGTGGTGTCCTGAATTCATGGGATATATTGGTGAAGAAAGACAGTTTCTTTTCATTCAGCTCTTTCTCTTTTTCATTTTCCAGGTGCGCCAGTTTAATTTCATATTTCAATCGCTCTTCCCTGGCTTTGTACCGGGTATACAGGTAAACGGCCGCAATGGTGCTGCTGATATAAATCAGGTAAGCCCACCAGGTTCTGTACCAGGGAGGCAGTACAATGAGGGTAATAGTATGTATGTCGTTGCTCCACAGCCCGTCTGCATTGCTGGCTTTTATTTCAAAAACGTAGCTGCCTTCCTGCAGGTGGGTATAGTTGGCGGTCCTCGTCTGTCCTACATAGTTCCAGTTGTTATCCCATCCCCGGAGGCGATAGGCATAACTGATTTTATCGGGTAAGGTATACTCCAGCGCTACAAAATCAAAGGCAATAGTGGCTTTGTCATAGGGAACAGTAATTTCCTGTACTTCTTCTTTACTTCTCCCTGTTACATATTTTTCCTGTTGTGTAATGGAGGTATTGTTGATTCTGATAGCCGTTAGCAATACCGGGGGAATGGTAGTTTGAGAGTATACGCTGTCCGGGTAAAAAATATTAAACCCTTTGATGCCACCAAACAGGAATTCTCCTGAACTTAATTTCAGTGCTGCATTAAAGCTGAACTGGTTGCTTTGCAGGCCATCGGAGGCTGAAAAATTACGGAAGCTGTTTTTGGCAGGATCAAACCGCGATAATCCGTTGAAGGTGCTGAGCCAGAGATTGCCGGTTTTATCTTCCAAAATACGCAGGATAGAATTGCTGGGTAATCCTTCGGAAGTGGTGAAACGCTTATACTGACCGGTTTTGCGGTCAAAGCGTAATAACCCGCCCCCGTCTGTACCTACCCAGAAGGCCCCCAGCTGATCCTGGTAAATGGATCTTACGGTATAGCCTATATCAAATCGTTGATGTTGCTTGCGGGCTTTGTCTATTTTGATGAGCGAGGAGTAATTGCCTCCCCAGAAATTGCCGTCTTTATCTTCTGCAAGGCATTGCATGTTTACCAGGCTGCTGTCAAAAAGATCAAACCTGTTCTGCTGCCGGTTCAGGCGATAGAGGGTGCCATTGTTGGTGGTGCTGGCCCAGATATCTTGTTGCCGGTCTTCATACACCATCCATACATTGTTTTCTGCTGTATGGGTATAGGGATTAAAGCAAACATATTGTTGAAAAGCACCGCCGTTGGCGGAATATCGGTTAACGCCTCCAAACCAGGTCGACATCCACAGGTCATGCTGGCTGTCGGCGATGATAGCCGTAATAAAATTACTGCTGATACCGGATTTGCCGGAGAGGTCATGTTGATAAGAAGTCCAGGTATTGTTTTCCCGGTTCCAGTATTTCAGGCCACCGCCGTCCGTACCTATCCAGATATTATGATGTACATCTTCACAAAAGGAAAAAATAAAATTATCGATAGCCCGGGCATCCGGGTTTTTGTTCAGCACATTTAATTCAAACGGATTGCGCTTAGGCGCTACGATGTTGATCCCTCCACGCAAGGTGCCAATCCATTTCCGGCCTTCCCGGTCTTCGTAAATAGAATATACCGCATTGCTGTTGAGTTGTTGCTTGCTGCCGGCGGTGGTAAATGGAGTGGCTACAGAATCGGTAACGGCCATCAGGTAAATGCCGTTACCGTCGGAGGCACACCAGATGGTTCCTTCCCGGTCGGTATACAGATTCACTATTTTGCTGTTTTCCGGGAGTACATTGCCTGCATACTTTCCAGTTACAGAATTATAACGAAAAACACCGGTGTCAGTACCAAGGCATATGTTACCGGATTTATCCACCGTTAGGCAATTGCCGCGGGTGATATCTCTGCAAACAATATCTAACTGCTGCCGTGCTATATCATATTTGCACAAGCCAATACTCTGCACAAATACCCAGGCTGATTTTCCGGTAAATTCAATAGCGGTTACTTCATAGTCTGTAATGTTGGTGTGGTGGTTGTTTAACGGAATCTGCCGTCCGGTAGCCGTGCTGTTGTTGAATAAAAGTAGTCCGTCTTTTTCAGTGCCTATTAATAAAATACCGGTATCATCAGATTTGATAATATGGGTATTCCCATTCACTTTCCGGGCTATTTTACTATTGACCGGCAAATAGCGTGGCAGGCTGAATTGTTCATTCACCGGATTAAAAACGCATACCCCTCTGCGCCCGCCTACCCAAAGTTGGTGGTGGCTGTCATCTGCAAGAGTGTAAACAACATTGTCTAGCAGAGAGGTGCTGTCTCCTATTTTATTCCGGTAGATCTTAAATTTATATCCATCATACCGGTTCAATCCATCATAGGTACCAAACCACATAAATCCTTTATGGTCCTGATATACGTTGGTAACTGCGTTATTCGATAAACCGTCTTCTATACCCAGGTATCTGATCGGATAGCCGATAGCAAATATATTTTTTGTGAAGATCACCATCCCCAGTATAGCAAAGCAAATTTTCCTCACGTGGTGCATACGCTTATTTTAACTGTTCATAAAGCTATTGAAAAGGGAGGTATTTTTTGATTATAAAAATCTAATTTTGATGAAAAGAGATTTCCATGGCAGTGCAGCACGTAGCGCAACAATTAACGAATCTGTGTGATATCATTCCTGATCGCATCCGGCAGATAGCGGATGCCGATTTTATTCATAAACCGGCGCCGGGTAAGTGGTCTAAGAAAGAGATCCTGGGCCACCTGGTAGATTCAGCTTCCAACAACCATCAACGGTTTGTAAGAGGACTGGTAGAAAATGTGCCAACGATTGCATACGATGGTGATGCCTGGGTTAGCGCCCAGCAATATCAGCAACAGGACCGTCAACTCATTTTGCAGTTGTGGGAAACATATAACCGTCATCTCGCGGCTATCATCACCGTAATTCCGGAAGACGATCTGCTCAGATGCTGCAAGTACGGAGATGGTACTGTATTACCGTTGCAGTTTTTAATTGAAGATTACCTGCATCATATGGAACATCACCTCAAACAAATACTGGGAGCATATTAATTACAGGCCCAGTTGTTTGAATAGTGCTTCTTTATAGTTGTTGCCGATAGGAATTTCGTGCTTTTGAATATAGATGCAATTACCTTGTATATGTGTAATGTTCGTTTTGTTGATAAGAAACGAACGATGCGTTCTGACGAAGGTAGTAGCGGGCAGTAACGCTTCCAGTGCGGAAAAAGAGAGATTGGGAATAATCACCTGTTGACTGCACACCACTTTAGTATAATTGCCTTTCGCTTCTGCAAACAAAATATCCTCATGCGGAAGCTTATAAATTTTACCGTCTGCCTTCAGGAAAAAATAAGGATCGCTGCCTGTGGCCGGCTGAATTTTTTCTTTCGCCTTATCTACCGCTACAATGAAGCGTTCCAGCGAAAATGGTTTTACCAGGTAATCACAGGCCGCCAGGTCAAAGGCATCCGCAGCATAGTCCCTGTACGCGGTAGTGAAAATAACGGCGGGTATTTGTTTTAATGTTTTTAGAAAACTGATACCATTTAATACGGGCATATTAATGTCCAGGAAGAGCAAATCTATCGCGGTGTTTTCTAATATCGTTTTCGCTTCCAGCGCATTGCCACAGGAGCCTGCAATATGCAGAGAGGGTAAGTGGCTGCAATAGCCAGCCACTATTTCCCGGGCAATTGGCGCATCGTCAATAATAAGACAATTAATCATGATCACTATTTCAGTTGAAGGGTTAAGGTAGCGGTATAAAATCCTTCCTTTTTTTCGTATCGGTAGTCGTACGTATTGTCATACAATAATTGTAATCGTTTAATGCTGTTGGCAATACCTATGCCTCCTTCCTCCCGGATGGTATCTGATTCTTTTTCATCGTAGGAGTTGCTAACGGTAAAGTGTATACGTTCCCCGGAAATAGCTAAACGGATGTCAATATAAATATTTGCTGCAGCAGAGTTCTGCGAATGTTTAAAGGCATTTTCAATAAATACAATCAGTAACATCGGGGCTATCCGGATAGCGGGATCGTTTACGGTGGCTATGTCCGTAGTTAATATGAGCCGTTCGCCAATACTGGTGGTCGCCAGTTCTATGTAGTTGTCAATATACGCCAGCTCCGACTTTAATGGTACAAAAGTTTGTTTGGCATCATACACCGAATAGCGCAACAGGTCCGATAATTTAAGGATCAGTTCTGGCATACGCTGGCTCTGCGTAAGGGAAAGACCATAAAGATTATTGAGCGTATTAAACAAAAAATGTGGACTGAGCTGTGATAGCAGCAGGTCTAGTTCGCTCTTTCGCTGTTCGGCTGTAGCATATTGCTGCCGGATGGTATGGCGCAATAACTTCAGGGCAATACCCAAACAGATACTGATGAGCGGAAATGGTGCCACCGCCAGTATCGTTAATAGGAGTGAATCATGAAAACTGATATCATAAGCATAATTAAGGGTAATGCCATAGGTAGTCATTAACACAAAAACAGAGAGCAGGAAGGAGAAACTAAAAAGCAACGGTTGCCCGCGAAGCAGGTGATTATTACACATCCGGCGGCCAACATACGCGCACATAATGAACTGATAAATGGTCATATACCAGAAAAAAGCCTGCCCACCACGGGGACTACCAGTATAAAAAAGGATGGCCAGAAATCCGGCTGTAAAAATACCCAGGTGAAAAAGAATGTGTGGCCATCTTTTCTCCGTGATAAATGCGGTGAGGAGCCACCTGCCTGCAGGTGCGTCCCATGATGCTGTTAAAGTTGTTGATTTTTTTTTCATAAATCAAATCTCCGCAAGTGTTCTGAACAAGATAAATCATTAGGTCCAACCTACGATAAAAGATGACAGACAAGGAAAAACAGCGGACGAATATTTAACCCTTTAATGCAGCTATCGTATTGCGGAGTCGTTTAATTCTTCCTGCCCATATGCTCCGGTGGACAAAGATTGCCAGCAGGGTCACGATGACGATCACGCCTACTGCTGCATATTTGCTGTTGTCCCAGCGGATATTGGCCAGAAAGAAAGTGAAAATGCCTGCCATAGCGAATACTCTGCAGGAAACGGAGACAAGGGCATATCGTTTCAGTTGTTGTAACTGCTGCTGCATGTTCTCCAGTAAATTACTGCCAATAGCCGGATTTTTTGCCAGCGTGTAGCCGAATACGTTATATGCCAGCAAAAACAGCACAGAAACAACCAGTAGGGCATTGAGATAAAACGGTTTTTTATTTCCATCAAAAAAATCATAGTAGGCCACCAGGAAAAGGGTATACCCCACCAGTTCTATGATCAGCTGTTTCCTGATCCCCCTCATTACAGGGGAGGCTTGTCTGTTAGCAATGGCGGCCAGTTCTGCGGTATTTCTGGATGGCGTGGGCGCGTTGTCCCAGGCTGCTTTTAAAGGATCCATGTTTATAAGTTTAAAATATTTTTGAGCTTGGTTTTAATCCTGTTAAGTTTTACGCCTACATAATTCTCTTCTATGCCAATGATGCCCGCAATTTCCTGGTAGCTCATATCATCGAGATACAATGCGATAATAGCTTTCTCTGCATCAGAGAGCTGTTTAAGTGCCGCAAAAAGCTGATCCTGTTGGAGCGTGGTATTGTTTTCCTGTACCATAGGCACATCTGGTAACGTATCTGTGTAAGTAACCGGGATACTTCGTTTACGAAAGCCTGCCAGCGCAGTGTTCAGGGCAATCCGGTATATCCAGGTGCTGATTTTGGCATTCCCTTCAAAGGATGGAAACGATTTCCATAGCTGGTAGATCATTTCCTGGAATAAGTCTTCCCGGTCTTCCGGGCTATCCCGATACAGCCGGCAAAGCTTGTGTAAGATGCCCTGGTGCTGCTGTATGCTAACGAGAAATGCCGGTTGATCCATGAATATTGCTTTAAGAGATTAGTTGCATCAAAGGACTAAAAACTTACAGGGTACAAAAATATTTACCAGATTACTTTATTTACGGTGGCCCAGTTGCGGGTGGTACAGGGTATACCCAGTTTCTTTTCAAGTTGGGCCACCACATCCAATGGCTTGATTTCCAGGTCTTTTTTTATCATGGTGTATACTTCGCCTGCCGTCATATGCAGCGTTTCTGCAGCCGATTGCAATGAGGCAATCACCTGGGCCGCATGTGGACCAACAGGGCCGGAAAGAAAGGATACATATATCTGCCGCGATTTATCTGGAACAATGCCCGGGAAGGGAGTCTGTTTAACCACCGCTTCCAGTTGTGCAACGGATCTGATAATAGTGGGCACTTCAAAACCATAGTTTTTCAATAACAGCTTTCCTATTTTGTCAGACAATGCGGCGGCATTAGTACTCCCTGATTCAAACATCACATTGCCACTCTGGATGTACGTCTTTACATTTTTAAAGCCGGCAGCATCCAGCTGCTGCCGTAAGTCTTCCATTTTAACGGTTCGCTTACCCACATTCACTGCCCTGAGAAAAGCTACGTATTTGGTCATAAGGTTTTCAGGTTTACTTTGTAAGTTTGTTTTTATCATGCATTACTTAGCAATCATACACAAATTATACAACTTAGCCGAAGACGCCAATCATGGTTATCCTGAGGCGGTCGTCGCTGCGCTGGAAGCCAGGTTACAGATTAAACTCCCGGCATCCCTGCGGCAGTATTATCTTTCATTGGGCAATAATAAAGCGGTGAACGATAGTTTTAATCGCTTAACCTCACTGGGTGAAATCGGTTTTTCGGAAAATGAACACCTGATTTTTTATGAAGAAAACCAGGCCGTGGTATTATGGGGAATCGCAAAGGCCGAATTACAACTGGATAACCCTGCAGTATATGGTACATATGACAGCGCCCGGGAAGAATGGTTTACCGACTCCGATACCACAGAACATTTCCTGCTATCCATGGCATGGTGGAATGGCGCGCTGGGCGGACTTACCCACACCGCTTTCACGGATCTGGAAGAAGACCTGACGCCGGAACATATCACTGCGATTACGGGTAAATGGGAAGAACAGAAAGGTATTTCCAACCAGTTGCTGCGTTTCTTTACTAATGATTACGAAGACATTCTCGTACTCACTACGGAGCAGGAAGGCGCTATAAATGGTGTTTATATAGGCACCAATAACGAAGCACGCTATAATGAAATAATCCACATCCTTAATATGGAATGGTGTTACCGGTCGGACCGCGATGAATAAGCATTGGGTCTGAATATCAGCACCGTGATGATTAACCCGTAGAAAACTCCGCCCAGGGCGGTGGCCAGGTAGTCCATGCCTTTACAGTCGATATGATGGAAGTATTCATTTACCAGGAGTACCCCGCCGCTCAGCAGCGCCGTTGTGATCCAGAAACCCATTTTTCGTGGGGTGGTTACTGTTGGACTGTTTTTTACAAAAGGTATTTTCAGAAAGAAATAAAACAGGAGCAACAACCCTGCTATGGAGCTGACATATTGCATCAGGTACCACATTTTCATAGGATGATTCCCCACCTGGATATCCCTTTGCAGAAAAGATGAACAGGCAACAAAAAAGCCATCTTCATGTGTAAATGCGTCCAGGAAAAAATGGGTCAGTATTCCAATGATGATGGAAGAAAGGACCACCAGGTAATGTTGCCTGAAATAGTTGTTCCAGTTGAAAGGCCGGAAGAGCTGTAGTCTGCCCCGCATCCATTCCGGGAGATAGGGCAACAGTATTGGTTTTACCACGCCATGATACAGGTATGCGAGTAGTAGCGCTAACGGGATGTCATATACGAAAATGCCCCACCACAGGTGTCCCAGGTTGAAGTAAGGGTTAAGGAAAATAAAGTATAAAAAATCCGGAACCATGCTGCCAATGATTAAACCGGTGGCAGAAAGGTATTTGCGGGAAGTGTCGGAAAAGGGAACAACTATAGCTGCATGTGATATCGTAAATGGCATCTTCTAATGGTAATTGGGTATGAATTTAATTTAATTATAATAAATAATATGGTTATTATAAAGAAATGTTAATGTTAGAATCGTCCATCATTTCCAGCAAAATGTCCAAGTTTTATGATGTGATAACACGTATTTTTATTGGGTCTTTGAAGACATAAAAAACAATGTGCTATGACAAATTGGAAAATTGATGAATCACACAGCGAAATCGGATTCAAAGTTAAACATCTCATGATTACGAATGTGAGTGGATATTTTACGCGTTTTACCGGAAGTATTCAAACGAACAGCGAGGATTTTCATGACGCAACTATCACCTTCGAAGCGGCGGCGGATAGTATTGATACGCAGAACAGGCAAAGAGACGAACATCTGAAGAATGGCGACTTTTTTGATTCCTCCAATCATCCTAAAATCAGCTTCGTCTCCAAAAAAGTAAAAAAGATTGATGACGAGCAGTACAAATTACTCGGAGAGCTTACCATTAAGGGCGAAACGCATCCGATCGAACTGGATGTAGTGCATGCTGGCGTAACAGTAGACCCTTATGGACAAACCAAGGCGGGTTTTGCCCTCAAAGGGCGCCTTCATCGTGCAGACTATGGCCTGCGCTGGAATGCCACCACGGAAGCCGGCGGCATTGTACTCAGTGATGAGGTGAAGTTGAATATGGAAATACAACTGATTAAACAATAGCTGAAGGCTAAAGGCTAAAGGCATAAAGCATAAAGCTCCTGACATGGAGACAAAGGCGGATCTATCATATCACATAATATTCGCTTTTGTCTCCATGTCAGGAGCTTTGTGCTTTATGCTTTCCGCTTTATGCTATCTTTGTGCCTTCTAACGGCATCACATGAAATTTGAACAATACAATATCTCGGCTGAAATAAAGGACAGTTTAGAGGAAATGGGCTTTAAAAAGCCTACAGATATACAATTTAAGGCAATACCATCTATCCTGAACGGGGATGATGTAATGGCCATCGCACAGACGGGAACCGGTAAAACAGCTGCTTTTGCTATACCTATCCTGCACCGTCTCCAACAACAGGATCGTAAATACCGGAAAGCCAAATATGAGGTGAAATGCCTGGTAATGGTGCCTACCCGTGAACTGGCCATCCAGATAGCAGAAGTATTTCAGGCGATTGCACAATACACCGAATTGACAGTACTTGCCCTGGTAGGCGGCGTGGAGCAGGGCCCCCAGATCAAAGTACTCGAAAAAGGCGTGGATGTGCTCATTGCCACCCCCGGCCGTATGTTTGACCAGATCAATCAGGGTCATATAGACCTGAGCCAGGTGAAAACCCTCGTACTCGATGAGGCCGATCACATGCTGGACCTGGGCTTCATCCGCGACATCCGCGATGTTATCAAGCATATTCCCCGCGAACATCAGACCCTGTTCTTTTCAGCTACCCTGAATAAAGACATTAAAGACCTGGCGTATTCCGTAGTAAATAATCCTATCCGCATACAAATATCTCCCAAAGATCCGGTCGCTAAGAACGTTAGCCACGCTGTAGCTTATGTGGAAATGGATGATAAACGCTTTTTCCTGGAAAGACTGATCAAGGAATTTCCGGAAAGCAAAATCCTGGTCTTTGTACGTACCAAAGTACGCGCAGAGCGTGTAATGGCGGCCATGGCACGTATTGGTATCAAATCACTTACCATGCATGGTGGTAAAGAACAGGATGATCGCCTCGGAGTGATGGATATATTCAAAAAAGGGGAAGTCAAAGTACTGGTAACTACCGATGTGAATGCACGTGGTATTGATATTCCAAACGTGGATTACGTGGTAAACTACGATTTACCAGACGTGCCTGAAAATTATGTACACCGTGTAGGCCGTACCGGTCGTGGTGTACAGAAGGGACAGGCAGTTTCCTTCTGCGCCACAGAAGAAAAGCCTATCCTGGATGAAATTCAGAAATTCCTCGGTAAGCCTATCACGGAAATGAAGATCAATAAAGATGATTACCGGGAAACCATCAGCTTCTCCGAAGATATCCCTAATGATAACTGGCAGCTGCTGCTGGATGAGCATAATAAGGAAATGGCGGAAGTAGAGAAAAAAGTGAAGAAGAGAGCTGCGGCTAATGCGAAAAAGAAAGCAAAGAAGAAATAAAGTAGTATCGAAAATTATAGCGTGGCTGTTCCGGATGGAACGGCCATTTTTTTGTGAGGTATTTCATAAATAAAAAACGGTCCCGGCTTACACCGGGACCGTACTCAAACACTAATTATAATCTGTAAACTATTGCTTAACTGCTTCCAGGTTCACGGTGATATCAACAGTAGGTGCTACTGCATACACACCGGAAGGTAATTTGTCTGCATATTTGACACCAAAATCAAGACGGTTGATAGTGGCTTTGGCAGTAAATCCAGCTCTTCTCAAGCCCCATGGATCTTTGATGACACCGTTGTAAGTAACGTCAAAGGTTACACGTTTTGTAGTGTTGCGGATGGTAAGGTCTGCCAGCAATACATATTTGTCACCTGCTAATTTCTTCAGGGAAACACTTTTCAGGGTGATAGAAGGGTATTCTGCTACGTTAAAAAAATCGTCTGTTTTCAGGTGACCATCACGCTGATCAACCCCTGTGGAAATGCTGGAAGCATCTACCGTGAAATCAATTTTAGCATTCTGGAAGTTAGTGCTGTCAGCAGTTTCAATGGTACCATTGAATTTGGTGAAATGGCCTTGCACATAGCTCAGACCTAAGTGCTTCACACCGAAGATGATGCTGGTATGAGCTGGATCAGCATTCCATTTTACCTGTGCAAAACTAACGATGCTGGCTAATACCAGGAGAGTGGTGAAAAAGAAACCTTTTTTCATGATTGTTTTTTATTGAATTTAAGTATTATTTATTTAGAAAGTTGACGATCAACGGACCAGCGTCCCGCGCCTTTAATGATCAGTGCAAGGTTGATACCGATAACCAGTAAATGGTATTCAAATCCTTCACCAGACTGCGTTCCGCTCCAGTTCATAAAAAAACCGTTAGCCTGATGTATAGAAATTGCTACCAGCATAATAACAGTCAGCATGGCTGCCCACAGCCTCGTAGTAAATCCGAAAAGAATCAACAGCGCACCGATGCTTTCTGTGAGTATCACCAGGAAAGCCAGGATGGCCGGGGTGCCCTGGGAAGTGAAGTAGTTGATGGTGGCTTTGAATCCGTAACCACCAAACAGCCCCAGTAATTTTTGAGCACCATGTGGTAATATCACTAATGCTAAGGTGATACGCACTATAAAGGCGGTAAGGCTGTCGTCTGTTTGAAGTAATCTTTTAAACATGATAATGTAGGTTTGTTAGTGTTTGTACTTTTATTGTATATACAATTGTTAGGGCAAAAAAAATCAATCCCGGAGTTTATCCAGCAATTCATTTAATATAACAGCTTCTTCTTTTGTAAGTTTCTTCGTGAGTTCCTTGTGATTCTTTTCCATGATCGGATCCAGCTCCTTTAATAAAGTCAGACCTTTATCTGTAATCTCAATCTCTACTTTACGGCGGTTGGAATCGCATTGTTTGCGGGTAAGCAGTCCTTTCTGACGGAGCTTCTCCACCAGCCTGGTGGCATTACTCATCCTGTCCATCATCCGCTCCTGTATGTCCAGCAGGTTTAATGGTTTAGGCGCACTTCCTCGAAGTATCCGTAATACGTTGAATTGCTGGCTCGATAAGTCGTATTGCTTCAACACATGAGAAGCGCCTACTTCCAGCCAACCACCGGTAAATATTATATTTAGCATGGCACGTTGGTATTCGTCCTTAAACCTGGTCTGCTTCAGTTCTTCTTCCAGTTTCATAATTACAATTACAACTGTTGTTTATACAACAAATGTAGATGTATTTTTCATTTTACCAAATTTCTGAGAGAAAATTAACCGGGATCTGGTCTGTGAAAAGTGGAAAGCTGGCCCAGGGCCATTGAATGACAAACCGTTATAAACGCCAGGTGCGGGAACTTCCGTCCCCGCACCCGTTCAGTATTCCGCGTGAGCGGGATTAAAATTTGTAAGCCAACGTACCGGTTACCTGTCTTAACATCTGCGGATCTGCAGTGGTGAAGCCCGTCCAGTACTCCCGGTTAGCCAGATTATTAACGTTGATGGCTATACGGTATTTCGGCTGATTGTAATAAACCGCCGCATTCAACACGGTATAGGCAGGTAAGGTAAATACACCATTAATGGCGTTGTTTATGACCATATTATCACCTGCGTAGTTGCCTCCAAAACCGATACCCAGCCCTTTGGCCGCAGTCGTGGCGAGTGTATAGCTGAGCCACAGATTAGCAGCGTTCAACGGACCTGTACTTGTTGGCCTCCTGCCTGCGTATAAAGCAGCGGCATTCTTCCATTTGCTGTCATTATAAGCATAGCCTGCCACTATATTGAATCCGGTAAAAGGATTGGCATTTACTTCCGCCTCAAACCCTTTACTGTATTGCGTACCAGCCTGAATAGCCGAACCTGGTATGTTGCCCTGGATGGCTTTGTTCTTCACCTGTATATCGTAATAGCTGATGGT
The DNA here is from genome assembly GCF_052114225.1 of Chitinophaga sp. RAB17. Classification (NCBI taxonomy): domain Bacteria; kingdom Pseudomonadati; phylum Bacteroidota; class Chitinophagia; order Chitinophagales; family Chitinophagaceae; genus Chitinophaga; species Chitinophaga sp. RAB17. The sequence continues at coordinate 726,858 of NZ_JBFREI010000002.1, forward strand.
ACTGCTTAACCTGCCATCCCATACATCCAGTTTTACACCGGCTTCCCACTGATTGGCCTGCTCCGATTTGAACAGTTTATTCGTAAGCCCCCCTGTTTCGTTGGCAACGGCCTTATACCCCGGATTCGTAAATCCATTCATATAGTTACCAAATAAAGACACTTTATCTTTTACCACCTGGTATACGATACCCAGTTTGGGTGAAAAAGTAGTTTGATCAAAGCCTTGAGTGGGTTTGTCGTCCACTGGATTATTAACCGGCTGGCTGTTGAAATGATCCATTCTGATACTCGCCATTACCATCAGGTTGGGCATGAGGTTCAGCACATCGGATACATACACACTATAGATATTATAGCGGGTGTAGTTGTAGGTGTAAGCCTTTGGCTGCGTTTGATACAGGTTATTTACATTGTCCTTATTGAAATTATAGTAAGCAGGATTTTTGCCCCTGGTAGGAATGGTATCAAATAAGGCAGGACCGCCCGCTGGCATAGGATTAATATACCGGATGTTGGAAACCTGATTCAGGTAATCCAGCCCTACAACCATCCGGTTACGCAAACTACCTATATGGAAGTCACCGGTGAAATTCTGTTGTAGCTGTATATTATTGGTATTACCATCGAGTGTCCATATCATCCGCTTGATGGTAGTATCGCCCGGCATCAGGAAAAAGTAAGGACTGGCGCCATCAGAACTGCCCTGCGTGGTGCTGAAGGTTGTTTGCGATTTCCACTGGTCCGACATCTTATAAATAGCTGTACCATAGAAGTTGGTATTGTTGCTGGTTTGAACAAGGTCGCCGGCCTGGTAAGATTTTTTATAATCCACATTCAGCTGATCCGCCCTGTCCACGCCTAGTTGCGCATAGGTAGTATAAAAAAAGTATTGCGCCGGCATCGTTGCCTTGCGGTAATTAATTTCTGCTTCAAAGGAGAGCGTTAACCGGTCGTTTACTTTATAGGAGAACGAAGGATCAAATGCAAAGTTTTTGCTGAACCCATTGTCCTGGAAAGATCCCATGCTGTTATAAGCGGTATTAATGCGCAATAAAGCTTTATGCTCTTTATCGAGAGGGGTATTGATATCTGCGGTTACCCGGCTTAAGCCATAGCTGCCCGCGCTATAGCTTATTTCACCACCAAAGTGGTCATATGGCTGCTTGGTAACGCGGTTAATTAATCCGCCATAAGATACCAGCGTACTGCCATATAAGGTGCCGGAAGGTCCTTTGATTACTTCCATTTTTTCAAGGTTAATAGCATCTACCGTGCTGGTTACCTGGCCGGCCATGCCATTCCTGAGTTTGGCCGCAGTGGTAAACCCTCTCATGGTATAGGTAGCACTACCATCACCGGCGCGTCCGTTGGCGGCCCATAGTTTGGTGATACCCGGTGCATTGCGGATGGCATCATCTGCCGTAAATACACCTTGTTCCTGCAGTAGTTCTTTGTTAATGGTGGTATATACCTGCGGATTTTCGAGGTTAGCCAAAGGTAGTTTGGCTACGTCCTTGCTGCTGCTGGTTTTAAACTTGTTGCGGGTAGATGATACAATCACTTCCTGTAGCTGCTGGTCAGATATATTCAGTCGGATATCAATATTACTGGTTTTACCCGCTATTACGGTCACCTGCTGCGTTTGACGCTGATAGCCCACCAGCGATATACGTATTTCATAATTGCCGGCAGCAATATCCCGCAGCGTAAAATCGCCATCTGCGGAGGTAACTGTTTTCCGCGAAGTACCCACTAAATCCACCGATACATGGGCGGCTGGTTTGCCATCTGTGGTAGTCACCACGCCTTTAATATGACCTTTGTCAGCCTCGAAGGCATAGGCGTTTGTGATGCTTAACAGGATTTGGAAGATGTAGGTGATGCTCAGGTAGTAGAATTTCCGGCTCATGTTGCTCTAAAGTTGATTGCACCGCAAGTTTACATTAAAAAACCATTAGTTAAACTAATCATGAACGGGATTTGCACAAAGTGAAATAATTTTCTTTTCGGGGAGGCGAAAAATATTTCAAAACCCTCCTGACATAGGGCTGTCACATACCGGTTGTTTCTTTGTATTATAAAACAACAACGACTATGATACACACTGCTACCAACGTTTCCCGTACTTCTCTGTCAGGCATGGCAAATGCCAATATTGCCTGGAATAGCTGGGCCAACACCACTATGCTGGATTGGCTGGGAACAAAGGCGCCGGAGTTACTGGATATAGAAGTTGCCTCAAGTTTTTCTTCTGTCCGCAAAACGCTCCGCCATATCTGGAACGTGCAGGACTGGTGGATGGCTGCCCTGTTGGGAGAGGAACCTGCCTTCACCTTTGGAGAAGTGTATACCGGTAGTGTGGAGGAGACGATAGAAGGATTGAGGATATCATCCGTACGCCTGGTTGACTATTGTGAATCTTTGTCTGAAGAGGAATGGACCGCTACGGGAAAAGTAGCGATTCCTTTTACAGGTGATTTCGACATTCCCCGTTTTGAAATGATACAGCATGTAGCTAATCACAGCGCTTACCATCGTGGACAGGTGGTGACTATTGGTCGTCATGCAGGGATAACAGATGCGCCGATGACAGATTATATGTACTGGCACCTGCTCGCCAGATAAATAGAAAAGGGGGCTCCAAAGGCCCCCTTTTCCATACTGAATATTTGTAGAATTTAACTGTTCAACCCACCATCAATGGTCAGTGCAGAACCGTTGATATAACCACTTTCCGGTCCTGCCAGGAAGCTCACCAGGTCAGCTACATCGGTAGCCTGGCCATAATGGCCCAGGGCAATGTGCTGCCGTTGAAAATCAGCATGCGGACCATCCGCCGGATTCATGTCGGTATCTACCGGACCAGGTTGTACCAGGTTGGTGGTGATGCCACGATTGCCAAGGTCACGTGCCAGCCCCTTGTTAAAAGCGGTGAGAGCTGATTTACTCATGCTGTAGAGTGTACCATGCGGACCTACCACGCGGTCCGCCATGCAGCTGCCAATAGTGATCACCCGGCCGCCACTGCTCATATGGTTGAGGGCTGCCTGTGTGCCCACAAATACTGCCCGGGTATTTACTGCCATAGTGTGTTCATAATCTTCCAGGGTATATTCTGAAAATGGTTTCATTACAGCTGTACCTGCATTATTAACCAGTATATCTATGCGACCATGTGCATTTACGGTATGATCTACTGCAGCAATGACCGCTTTCGGGTCTGCACTGTCGGCTGCTACAGCAGATGCCCGCTGTCCCTTTGCTGTTAATTCTTCCACCAGGGCAGTAGCCTGGGAGGCGCCTTTTACATAGGTAAATACTACTGTAGCACCTTCTCCTGCTAAACGTTTCACAATGGCAGCACCCATACCGCGACTTCCTCCTGTAACCAGGGCTATTTTATTTTCCAGACGTTTCATGTGTAATGATTTTATGTCTGCAAAGCTAGACCGCGCTACTGGCTTAAAGAAGAGGTGTGCTAATTGTTAACTACTAACCTCTATGTTAGTTATGCGCTGGTGAATACTCCGGAGGATCCTGCAGGTACCGCTGACGGATAATATCCAGATGATGCAGCTGGTGTCCTACGGTGGTAAATCCCAGGGCTAATACCGACATCTCTGTTTTCCAGCTCATACCCGTTCTGGACAAGGTTGTATCGGAATACCCATTGAATTGTGCAATAGTGGCTGTACGTAGGGTGATTAGCTCCGCCAGTACATCTGCCAGGCTGCGGTCATCTACTTCCGCATTGTCGGCATAAACGTCCTGGTCCATGCTGGGGGCCATTTGCGGGTCCTTACGGGCAAACATCATGGCGCGATAGGTGAAGACCCGTTCCGTGTCTGTAATATGTTGAAATACATTTTTCAAGGTCCATTTGCCGGGTGCATATGCATAGTCCGCCAAAGGTTCCAGTTGTACAATATCTAACGACTGCAGGGTCTGTAAAGACGCTGCCAGCGCAGTGTTCAGGTCTGTATCCGGTACAAGGCTAATGTAACGGGTATAATATCCCGGGTCAATTTGGATATCACTTTTTTTCATGTGGTGAGTTTAAGGGAGATGAATATACGAACATTTTCTTTCCGCAATCCGGCCACTAAAGACAGGTATGCGATCTTATTATAATATTTAATATATTTGTAAATAACATATCCTGACGACCAGTTTTATCTACAACCACCCTTCTATGAAATATCTGCAACGATGTGTACTACTGCCGGCACTCATAGCATTGAGCATGGCCGGGAAAGCACAGCCGCCGAAAAAAGTCTGCACAGTACCACAGCAATGGGATGCACGGTGGATCAGCGATGGGACAGCCGCACCGGCAGCATTTGGCGTTTACCTTTTCCGCAAACAATTTGAGCTGCTGAATTATTCAGGTTCGTTTATTATTCACATTTCTGCGGATAACCGTTACCGTTTGTATGTGAATGGTCACCAGGTGGGGATGGGACCCGCCCGCGGCGACCTCTCCAACTGGTACTACGAAACAATAGATATCAGTCCCTATCTGAAATATGGCAAAAACGTACTCGCTGCTGAAGTGGTGAATTACGGGAGCAGCAAGCCCCGCGGACAGCTGACCCTTGCTACGGGATTGCTCATACAAGGACACACCCCCCGCGAAGCCGCTATTGTCAATACCGGAACTACCCCCTGGCAGGTAATGGAAGATGACGCTTTTCAGGCGCTACCCGTAAAAACGAACGATGGTACTTTCTACGGCGCTTATGCCGGCGATAGTATCACCGCACAATATCATCCCTGGGGCTGGGAACAAACTACTTTTAAAGATACCTGCTGGGAAACAGCGGTAGCTACCGCTGGCGTGGCGTTACGAGGCAGTAGTGCCAACGACTGGCGCTTGCTGTCGCCAAGGCCCATCAGTCAGCTTAGCCAGGAACGACAGCATTTCAAGACGGTTCTTTTATCGCAGGGCACCGCTGTAGATGCCGCATTTTTGAAAGGAACGGCGCCTATAACGATACCGGCTAAACGAAAAATAAGGTTACAGCTCGACTGCGGAGAGCAAACAACTGGTTTCCCTGAAATGCTGATCAGCGGCGGGCTGGGAGCCAACATAAAAATTACCTACCTGGCGGGGTACGACACAAAAAGCATCGTGCAGGATGTCATCTGTCCGGATGGTGGTGCCCGCCGGAAATTCACCACTACGGGCTATCGTACCTTCCGTTATGCACAGGTGGATATAGAAACAGATAAAGCACCACTTACCCTGCTGGACTACTATAACGTATATACGCAGTCTTTGCTGGATGACAAAGCTGCATTCACGGCAAATGCCGAAGCCGATTCGCTGTGGAATAATGGCAAACGCGCTGCACTACTGGGCGCCCAGGATAACTTGTACAACGATCCCTGTAAGGAACAGCTACAATATATACAGGATGCCCATATACAGGGACTGGCCATTGCATTTTTTTCCGGAGATGACGGACTGCTGAGAAATGCACTGATACAGGCCGACCAGTCACGCATTCCGGAAGGCCTGATCCGCTCCCGCTACCCGTCAGACGACCGCCTTTTAAATATTACAGACGCCCTGACCTGGATCGGCACCTTGCAGGATTACCTCTTGTATAAAGGAGATAAAACACTGGCAAAACAATTGTTTCCCGGAGTACGAAGTATCCTCGACTGGGTAGATCGTTACCAGGACCCGGTTACGGGCTTACCAGGAGATATGCCTTACAGAGATAGTCTCGCTCTGGCCCCCCTGTCAGGTCAGTACCTGTATGCGCTCCGGCAGGCAGCGACCATCGCCGGTTATTGTGATAAACCTGCCGACTCCCTGTCATGGACCCGTACGGCAGATAAACTGCGGGAGGTATTGTATCAGCAGTGTTTTGATGGAGAAAAAGGATTGTATGGAGAAACACCTGCCAGGAAATCGTTTTCCCGTTACACCAACGCGATGGCAGTACTGGCACAGGCAGTGCCGCCGCGGCAGGTGAAAAGCATCATGCAACGTTTGCTAAATGAAAAGCCATCTCCGGAAGAATCCTTTCGTGAAAAGTACTACATCTTTAAGGCGATGCAGGAAACGGGTGTAACGGGCACTTTTGGAGCAGAGCTGCAGCAATTATCCGCTTTGAAAGAACAAAACAGCGCTGCCATGTATCAGTCAGCTGCTGCGCTCGCAAACCTCTTCCTCCTGGGCATTACCGCAGGCATTCAATCCACTTCACCTGACTTCAGAACCGTGTTGATAGCGCCGGATCCGGGAGTCTCACCTCATGTGAAAGCAGCGATGGTACATCCGGATGGCGAACTCATGGAAGTAGACCTATCTTTCATAAATAATCGTGTAACCGGTACCGTTAAGCTGCCTTTTGGCGTAACCGGGCGGTTCCGCTGGAGAGGTAAGGAAGTAACGCTAAATGGAGGGCCTCAGAAGATCAGTATGTAATGTGGCTTTTTGTCTTACCTCGGATTATACTGATTACAATGATTCTTGGGTTATGATTTAAAAGGATAAGGGAAGATATAAGCGGATAAATTCGCCTATATCTTCCCTTATCCTTTTAAATCTTTCAAAATCAAAAAAGCAAAATCGGGTAAATCATCAAAATCAGTATAATCCTGGTAAAGACAGCCTACGCTTTTTTCCGCTTGCTGTAAAAATAGTTAATCCCCAATGCGCCAATACAGATAAATAGCCCAAAAAATTCCCGGGTCTCTTCAATCCAGGGTTTGGCCGCCTTCATGGTTTCTGCAAGGTTCTCCGCATTGTGTTTGGTAAACCAGTCTTCCACGCCGTTCTGATCAAAAAATTTATAGATAGCATACGCCAGGTACACCGCTATGCCGGCCAGATACCATTTCGGATAGAAGCGGTGACGGGCCGCCAGCCCGCAAAGCGCCGCGGAATAAAGATAGATAGGCATCCATACGTACGGATCGGGATCATTGTACTGTAAGCCCGCAAACACGACAAACATCAGGCAAAAGACAATATTCAATATTTTCATGACACAACAATTAGGGCTTAAACATACATAAAACTATTTCAAAAGCATATTCCTTATATTATTTTATCCCTATAGTGTGGAATAGTGGAATGACAGCCTGCAAATTTGGCACTTTTGAAGAAAATGTTAAAAGAGCATTTGTCTGGGCTAAAATATTGTTATATATTCGAAATCAATAGCACAATTCCACGTGAGAACCAAAATCTGAGTTTGAAAATGTTTGTTACAAGCAACAAAGTTTCTCACACCATTAATTGATTCGAATACATATCCGTAAACAATTAAACTATGAGCTGATATGATTTAATCATCATCTGATCCAGGCACAATTAGTTAGTCTTCTTATTCATTTTCAATCGTTATATTTTAACTGTTGTGCGGACACTTATTTCTTATTCTCACTGTGTAGCGCATCTTGCACAGTCGATGGGTAACTAATACTTTACATACCGGCTGTATAATTAACCTGATATGAGTACATCATAACGGGGCTGGGGTTTTATGTTTTATACCAGCTGTATAAATTAACCTGCTATGACCACATCATAACGGGCCTGAAATTCCTATGCTTAATATACTGGCTGTATAAATGAACCTGCTGTGAACACTTCATAGCGGGGCAGGAGTTCGTATGCAATGTCGTATCTGTACAACAACGGAAATATGCACACAGGTACCCTTTTTTTAAACAATTTTTCTTAAACGTTACGCTTAAATCACGTTATGAAAAAGAAACTCTACCAGGCCATCGCCATGCTATGTGGCATCCTGTTGCTGTTGGCCGGCAGCAACGTTTACGCACAAACGAAAGTTACGGGAAAAGTGTCTGACAAGGCCTCAGGCAATGCCCTCCCCGGTGTTACAGTGTCTATAAAAGGTACCAACCGCGGTACTGCTACAGATCCCACCGGAAACTTTTCCCTGCAGGCAAAATCAGGAGAAACACTCATCTTTTCTTTTGTCGGGTATGACCCACAGGAAGTAGTGGTCGGCTCCGGCCCGCTGAATGTTGCACTCAGTGAAAAAGTAGGATCACTGGAAGAAGTAGTCGTAACTGGCTATGCCAGCCAGAAAAAGAAAGACCTTACCGGATCGGTATCCATTGTAAAAGTGGAAAATCTGACCAAACAGCCTACCTCGCAAATCGCCAATCAACTACAAGGACAGGTATCCGGTGTTACCATTCTCGGTTCCGGGCAGCCGGGACAGGAGCCGCAGGTAAAGATCCGCGGCGTTAATACCTTTGGAAACAATACCCCATTGTATGTGGTGGATGGTGTACCTATTTCCAATCTAACGGATGTAAATCCCAATGATGTACAAACCATGCAGGTATTGAAAGATGCCGGCGCAGCCTCTATCTACGGAGCACGTGCTGCCAACGGCGTAATTATCATAACCACCAAAAGAGGTACCGGTAAAGTAAAAGTTTCTTACGATGGCTATTACGGCACACAACGGCCCAAAGGCGGCAACGTATGGAATATCCTGAGCCCACAGGAACAGGCCAACCTCAAATGGATGGCTATTGCCAACACTACGCCTAATCCTACCTATGCGGATGAACAATATGGCTCCGGCGCCACACCGCGTCTGCCGGATTATATCGCACCCGTAGGCGCCATGGAAGGCGATCCCGGAACTGATCCATCTACATATTTTGTAAATCCAAATTACAAGGTGGCAAGTGACGTGGATGGTTTTCACCGCATAGTTAAAGCCAATAAATCAGGTACAGACTGGTTTCATGAAATATTCAAACCGGCGCCCATCACCAGTCATAATATTTCAGTAGCAGGTGGCGGAGATATGGGAAGCTATTTTTTCTCTTTCTACTATTTTAACCAGGAGGGCACATTAAAGAACACTTATAACAAACGTTATGCTGTAAGATCCAATAGCAGCTATAATGTTACTGATCACATACGAGTGGGAGAAAACATTGAATATTCTATTATCAACAATCCGCAGATCGGTGCACTTACCGAAGGTAGTGGTATTGGTATGGCTTTCCGTGAAATGCCCATTATCCCTGTGTACGATATCAAAGGCAATTATGCCGGTAGCTTCGGTAAGGGCTTGGGTAATGCGCGTAACCCGATGGCTATCCAGGATCGTTTCGGTACCACCAAAACATTAGCCAGCCGCTTATTGGGTAATGTTTATGCAGAGGGTGATATCTTCAACCACATCACTCTCCGTACCAGTTTCGGTGGTGAAATTTATTCCTTCAATAATCACAGTTTTACACTCCCTGAATATGAGAATGCAGAAAATAATAAAGTAAACTCATATACAGAAAATGCCGGAAGCGGTTATGACTGGACCTGGACGAATACCCTGAGTTATCATCAGAATTTCAATCAGGCACATGATGTGAAAGTATTGGTGGGTACGGAAGCATTTAATAATCAGGGACGTATTGTAGGTGGAACTTCTCTGAACTATTTTACATTTGATCCTAACTTTACCAATCTGAGCACGGGTACCGGTACACCTACCAACTACAGCAACAGCTTCACAGATGGCCTGTTTTCGCTGTTTGCAAGAGTGGATTATACTTTTAAAGATCGCTACCTCATTGGTGCATTGATCCGCCGGGACGGTTCTTCCCGTTTCGGTGCCAACAACAGATATGGTAACTTCCCCGCGATAAGTGGTGCATGGCGTATTTCCCAGGAAGAGTTCATGAAACATGTCAGCTGGATCTCGGATCTTAAGATCAGAGGAGGCTACGGTATTATGGGTAATCAGATCAATGTGGATCCGGGTAACGCTTTTACTGCTTACGGATTTGAAAGAGGAAATTCATTTTATGACCTGAAAGGAGCTGGAAATATTATCCAGCAAGGATTCTATCGTAGTAGAATCGGTAACCCCGATGCAAAATGGGAAAGTAACATCAACACCAATATTGGTATTGATGCAACATTGTTCAAAGGCGCGCTGGAAATAACGGCAGACTACTATCGCAAAGATGTAAAAGATTTGCTCTATAATCCTGAATTACCCGGTGTTTATGGAATAGCTGCTTCTCCCTCTGTAAATATCGCACAAATGAAAAATAAGGGATTTGATTTCTCAGCTACCGCAAAATTAAATCTTTCCAAAGACCTTAAACTGGACCTGAATGGTAACTTAACCACCTACCATAATGAGATCATAAAGATATCAGATGCAGCGCCTTATTTTGATCAGGAGCAGCGCCGGTTTAATGGTACTTTCATTATCCGAAATGCCGTTGGCCATTCTATCAGTGAATTCTATGGTTATAAGGTAGACGGATTCTGGAACAGCCAGTCTGAAATAAATGACGCCAATGCAGCTGCTCAAAAACAATTTAATGATAATTCTATTGTGTATCAGACAGATACAAAACCTGGCCGTTTCCGATATGCAGACGTTAACGGCGATGGCAGGATCACGGAAGCAGATCGTACCTACCTGGGTAACCCCAATCCTAAATTTTCCTATGGTCTGAATATAGGACTTACCTATAAGAACTGGGATTTCAGCTTATTCCTGTATGGTGTGCAGGGAAATAAGATCTGGAATCAGGTAAAATGGTGGACGGACTTCTATCCTTCTTTTGAAGGGGCGAAGAGTAAAACAGCCCTGTATGATTCCTGGCTGCCAACCCGCCAGAACGCGAAGGCGCCTATCCAGGAAACTTCACCGTCTTTTAGTACTTCCAATGTACCTAACTCATATTTTGTTGAAAACGGTTCTTACTTGCGCGCAAAAAATATCATGCTGGGTTATACTATACCAGGCACTGTATTAAGAAGAGTCGGCATAACAAAGTTCAGGGTATATGCACAGGCAGCAAACCTGTTTACAATTACGAAATACTCCGGTATTGATCCTGAAGTTACCGGTGGTACCAGCAATTTTGGTGTGGATGAAGGAGCCTATCCTAATCAGCGTCAATACCTGCTTGGTGTGAATGTTACCTTCTGATAATTTTTTTCTGAAAAGCAAAATTGAGAAAAATGAAAACATTACGATATTTAAGTGTCATGCTTGCCCTGGTAACAGTAGGAATAAGTGCTTGTAAAAAGAGCTTCCTGGAAAGGGCACCTATCGGATCACTCAGTGATGAAATAGTGGCTAATAAAGATGGTATAAATTATTTGCTGGTGGGTGCATATGCGGCCCTTGATGGCCAGCAAACAGCCCAGGCGGCCCTTGGTGGTGGCGGGCCATGGGAAGCCTCTCCTACCAACTGGATCTATGGCAGCGTTGCTGGTGGCGATTCGCATAAAGGTAGCTTCAGCGGTGACCAGCCAGGTATTGATCCTATCGCGAAATTTACAGTCGATGCCAGTAACGGCTTTTTTAACACCAAATGGAGAGCTGTTTATGAAGGGGTAACCCGTACCAATACCGTCCTGGAAAAATTGCGGAAGGCAACGGACATGACCGCCGCTGAAAAAACACAGGTAGAAGCAGAAGCTCGTTTCCTGCGCGGTCACTACTATTTCGAGCTGAAAAAAATGTTCAATAAAGTACCTTATATCTCCGACACAACGCTAAACCCTCGTGTCAAAAATGATAAAGATATCTGGCCTTTTATTGAAGCTGATTTAAAATTTTCGGCAGATAACCTGCCTGCCACTCAAAGCGATGTGGCACGCGCAAATAAGTGGGCTGCACAGATCTACCTGGCCAAAGCCTACCTCTATCAGAAAAAATATACCGAAGCAATGCCATTATTTGATCAGGCCATTGCTTCAGGGGTTACTTCCAACGGTATTAAGTATAAATTGACCGATGCGTTTGAGGATAACTTTGATGCTGCCAGGAAGAATAATTCCGAATCAGTATTTGCCATTCAGATGGACGCCAACGATGGTACCAACACCATTGCCAATGCTAATCAGGGAGAAATGTTGAACTTTCCGTACAATAGCCCTTTTGGATGTTGCGGATTTTATCAGCCTACACAGGATCTGGTAAATTCTTACCGTACGGATCCCGCTACCGGCTTGCCTAACCTGGACACTTATAATACAACCCCGGTGAAAAATGACCAGGGAATTTTATCTTCTACTCCTTTTACACCCGAAACAGGTTCGCTGGACCCTCGTCTCGACTGGACCGTTGGCCGCCGTGGGATCCCTTATCACGACTGGGGAAATCACCCGGGTGCAAGCTGGATAAGAGATCAGGCTTATGCAGGTCCTTATGCTCCTAAGAAAATGGTGTACTGGCAGTTTAACCAGGATAAATACAAGGACGCACACTCCTGGGCACCAGGATCAGCTATTAATGTACTGTTGATCCGTTTCGCCGATGTAATACTGATGGCTGCTGAATGTCATGCCCAAAATGGCGATCTGCCAGGCGCTACGGCATTGGTGAACCAGATCCGCGATAGAATTATCAACCATCCTGAAAACTGGTTGCACAAATATCTGGATGATGCAAAACCTTTACTTGGCTTTGATCCCGCCAAAATGGCCGCCAATTATAAAATAGGTAGATATACCACCACTTTTGCCAGTAAGGATTTCGCTTTGAAAGCGATCTATTTTGAACGCAAATTGGAATTGGCTACAGAAGGCCACCGCTTTTTCGACCTGGTACGCTGGGGCATTGCTGATACTGCACTGAATGCCTTCATTACCTATGAATCAGGTATCACGAACGACTTGAAAGGGGGACATTTTACAAAAGGGAAGAATGAATATTTCCCTATCCCGCAACGCCAGATTGACCTGACCATTGTAGGAGGACAAAGAGTATTGGACCAGAACCCCAACTATTAATAAGCAGCTTGAACTTTCCATAAAAACGAATGCAGCGGATCATTTCGCTGCATTCGTTTTTTGCGCGAACTTTTTTAGTACTTTACAATGCCCGTTAAAATTATTTTACTGATGACCGATCAACCAAGAATGAAACGATATTGTCTGACGTTGTTATTTACAATCACTTCCTGCATCATTATCAACAGCAGTTGCCATACACCCACTAAAGAAGAAGCCGGAAAAGCACTGGCAGACAAATATTGTTCCAGCTGTCATTTATCGGTGTCACCTGCTTTGCTCGACAAAGATACCTGGGCAAACCACGTATTGCCTGCTATGGCGCCCAAATTAGGCATCAAAGTGTGGAGCGGAAGCAAATACTACCCGCCAATGCCGGGCGATAAACCGGCCCTTATTTCTATTAAAGAATGGACAGAGCTGGTAGAGTACTATCAACGCACTGCCCCGGAAAAATTAACGCCAGCCAAACCTCCTGTTCCTTTACAGCACGATTGGGCCGTTTTTTCGCTGAAATTACCGGCGCTGAAAGACAGCCATTTGGTGGCGGCTACAACCATGGTGTCGTTTCTGCCCACTGGTGGCCTGCTGACAAGCGATGCAGATAATACCCTGACAAAATGGGATACGGCACTGACGGCAGTAAATACACGAAACCTACCCTCTCCTGCTACAGACGTATTATACACAAAAGACACTGCCGGCAGAACGCAGACGATCCTGACAGAAATAGGAAACATGCGCGCTTTGGATGTGCCCGCTGGAATTATTACCAGTATTAATCCCGATGATCCGCAAGGTAAACAGGCCGACATCATGCCTTTCCTGAAACGTCCGGTACAAACTTTATCTGCAGATTTTGACAAAGACGGGCTGGAAGATTTGCTGGTATGTGCATTTGGGCATAATCAGGGTGGCCTATACTGGCTGAAACAATTGCCGGACCATCACTGGAAACAGCTACCTATATGGGAGGTGCCGGGTGCCATTCATGCGGAAACGGGTGATTTTAACCATGACGGCTATACGGACATTATGGTTTTGTTTGCTGCTGGTGACGAAGGCATCTGGTTATTTGAAAATGACAAAAAAGGCAGCTTTATATCAAAGAATCTCCTGAGATTTCCGCCACTCAACGGGTCTACCAGTTTTCAACTAATGGATTTTAATGGAGATGGACAACTTGATATACTATATACCTGTGGAGATAACATGGATTTTTCTATGGTGCTTAAACCTTACCACGGTTTATACGTCTATGTAAATGAAGGAGATAATAAATACAGGCTAGCCTGGAACTATCCGGTCAATGGATGTACTAAAGCTGTAGCAGGAGATTTTAATCAGGATGGTAAACCAGATATCGCTGCCATAGCCTTTTTCGCGGATTTTCAACATAATCCATCGGAGAAATTTATTTTTTTTGAAGGAGGCAAAACACCACTTACATTTACACCACATGCACCACCCATTGAAAAAGAAGGCCGGTGGATTTGTATGGATGTAAAGGATTATGATCACGATGGTGACCTTGATATAGTACTAGGAAACTATGCGAGAGGATTCATCATACTCGATCATTATAAGCCAGACTGGAAAGAATATCAGCCCTTTATAGTATTACAGAATAATTCGAAGCATTAATTGCAACGTAAAAATGGTTTGTTTATTTGGAATGAAAGCAGAAATATGTATCTTACGGCCGTATTTTATTGCTACATACAATATTGCTTATTGAGATCAGAGGCTAGGGAATAATATTCATATGTTTTTTAGTTAATAATGTACAATCGTTCTTGATCATCGTTTTCCCAACATACACCTTATTGCACTGTGCCTGCCGTCAAAGGCCCGGTGATATGAAGAAATCCTGATGCATAATCAGGTTTTAGAATGGCGGAAGGAGAGGCAGTAATGCCTCTCTTTTATTTTATATACCCATCGCTCAACCGCTCAGGTAAACGGTTTAATATTCTTTTTTTGCCACCTATCATAAAAAAGCAGGCGAATTCTGAAAATCCCATTATTAGGGGTTAATTTTAGTGGGAAATCAGCATTATTATTTTAAACAGGATATATCAGTGGCTGAATATGTATACGATCAGGATAAAGTGAGCACGCTGCTTAGCACGATCATTAAGAACAAGGGTAACGAGAAAGCAAATATCTGGCTGCAGCAACGCCTGCAATTGCAGCAACAATCCGGTGGTATCCCTCAGTTCAATCAAACTTTTACAGCTATTCCACGCTTTACAGGTAAAGAAATCATTACACTTTCACCGTTGGAAAATGAACAGTTGCAACAGCTGTTGCCTTCATTCTTCGTAGAGGGGTGGACGTTAGATCGCCTTGCGCGTGTCTGGTGGCTCCTTCAGCTACCTGTAACGGATAAATCGGTTTACCTGGATACCCTGGAAAAACTGTTTAATACCGCTGAAATGAACGAACTGGCCGCTTTATACAGTGCACTGCCACTGCTCCCATGGCCGGAAGAGTGGATTGCCCGCACCTCCGAAGGGATCAGGTCTAATATCGGTATTGTACAGGAAGCCATCATGCTGCATAATCCCTATCCCGCAAAATATCTCCCGGAACCCGCCTGGAACCAGCTGGTTATGAAGGCGATCTTCACCGATAAACCATTACATCTCATTACAGGTTTGGATGAACGGGCTAACTTGCCGTTGGTAAACATCCTCGTGGATTTTGCCCACGAACGCTGGGCCGCCGGCAGAACCGTGGATCCCATGCAGTGGCGGTTGCTGGTAAATTTTGTAAATGAGGATAATCTGGGAGATGTTACCCGCATCTGGCATTCTCTGAATAGTACTGAAAAAGAAGCTGCTGCACTGGTATGTGCACAAAGTAACTATGCTCCTGCAAAGGAATTACTGGCACAATCGCCCGCATTGCAGGCGGAAATTCAGGACGGTAGTCTTACCTGGAATACACTGGCGCAAAAAATATTAAAATAAAATAATAAAATTGATTTGATATGTGCGGAATTCATGATTTAACAGAAAAAGATCTTCAGCCCCTCACTTATACACCTGCTTTCCTCGATAAAATAAAAGGCATGCGTTTTTTTGATCCGCATGTGCATATGACTGCGCGTACTACCGATGATTACCAGGCAATGGCCGATGCTGGTGTAGTGGCTATTATTGAACCTGCATTCTGGTTAGGACAACCAAGGACCGGGGTAGATACCTTCCGCGATTATTTCAGTAGCCTGCTGGGATGGGAGCGTTTCCGCGCTTCTCAGTTTGGGATTAAACACTATTGCACCATTGGACTCAACTCCAAAGAAGCCAATAATGAAAAACTGGCGGAAGCTGTGATGGAAATACTGCCACAGTTTATTTACAAGGAAGGTGTAGTGGGTGTAGGCGAAATTGGCTTTGATGATCAAACACCTCTGGAAGAAAAATATTATCGTGCTCAGCTGGAGCTGGCCAAGGAAGCGGGTTTACCAGTACAAATCCATACGCCTCACCGCGATAAGAAAAAAGGAACCCAGCGCAGTATGGATATTGCATTGGAGCATGGGCTCGAGCCTCACATGATCATTGTAGATCATAATAACGAGGAAACTGTGAAAGAAGTACTCGATCGTGGCTTCTGGGCTGCATTTACCATCTATCCATTCACCAAAATGGGGAATGAACGCATGGTAGCGGTGGTTAAGCAGTACGGAAGTGAACGTATCATGGTCAACTCCGCTGCAGACTGGGGTATCAGCGATCCGCTGGCTGTTCCTAAAACCGCTGCCTTAATGCACGAAAGTGGTATTGACTTGAATGATATTCATTTGGTAACTTACACCAATGCTGTAAAAGCCTTTGCTCAGAGCGGCCAGATTAATGAAGCAGATTTTGAAATTGCAGGAAATATTGACCAAAGTGAGAAATTCAACGGAAGCTCTGTATTACGTGGAGGACAGCAACCTCGAATTAACAAAAACACGACCATCATCCGGTAAAGGCCTGACAGATTCGTCTCTGCTGGCAATGAACCATGAAAACCTAATTATACGGTGAGTTATATTGCTAGCAAATTGATAGGATACCTGCGCCTGATGCGACCAGCCAATATCGTCACTGCAATAGCAGATATATTGGCGGGCGTAGCTATATCCGGCTATTTCATAAATGTTTCGTTCGACACGCTTACACTGGATTTTACACTGCCCGTAGTTTGTCTTTGCCTGGCCACCATTGGCCTGTACGGCGGTGGCGTAGTATTCAATGATGTATTTGATGCAACACTGGATAGTACTGAACGCCCGGAAAGGCCCATTCCAAGCGGTGTGATATCCAAAACACAGGCCATCATACTCGGTGGTTATTTACTCCTGGTAGGTATACTGGCCGCTTTTTCAGTAGGACGCCTCACCGGTTATTCCGGTTGGCTGGCCATAGGTGTAGCGGCGAGTGCCCTCATATATAATAAATGGGGAAAACATCATCATTTTTTGGGCCCATTTAACATGGGTCTGTGTCGCGGACTTAATCTGCTACTGGGTATCAGCATCGTTCCAGATGCACTGCAAGCCTACTGGTGGATGGGTTTTATTCCCATTCTGTATATTGCTGCCGTTACCAATATCAGCAGAGGAGAAGTACATGGCGGCAGCGTAAAAAGCTTACGTCTCACCGCTATTGGCTATGCTGTAGTATACATTACTATGGGATTGCTCGCCTTTCTCCATCATCGCATCTG
The DNA here is from genome assembly GCF_052114225.1 of Chitinophaga sp. RAB17. Lineage (NCBI taxonomy): Bacteria > Pseudomonadati > Bacteroidota > Chitinophagia > Chitinophagales > Chitinophagaceae > Chitinophaga > Chitinophaga sp. RAB17. The sequence goes on from NZ_JBFREI010000002.1 coordinate 744,354, forward strand.
GACTGCCCTGCCTTTCATTTTGCTCTTTGCAATAATGATCAATGTACCATTGTTCAAAGCAATGAAAGATCCTTCGGGCCCTAATATAGGAAAAGCCGTAAAAGGAGGCATCATTGCACTTATTGCCATGAACGCCGCCTGGATTGCCGCTTTTGCAACTCTACCATTTGCATTGATTGTACTATTAATGCTGCCAGTATCACTGGTCCTGGGGAAACTTTTCGCAGTAACATGATATAGCTGTTAGCCATTAGCTTTTAGCTGTTAGTGTTTTAAATACAGGCTATACGCTAATGGCTAAAAGCTATATGCTAATGGCTATACGCTAATGACTAAAAGCTAAAAGCTAACGGCTAACAGCTATTCCACTATTCCTCTTTTTATCGCTTCTCTTACTAAGCCGGCTGTATTTTTTACGGCCAGTTTCTGTGTCAGGTTAAGCCGGTGCGTTTCTACAGTACGTAAACTGATAAACAACAGGTTGGCAATCTCCTGGTTGGAATGTTCTTCCGCAATCAGTTTTAAAATTTCCTTTTCCCTGCGGGTAAGCGGAATGTCGTACCCCGACCGCTTTTGGCCAGTAATCATTTCCTGAAGCAATTGATGCTGGATAAGGTCGTCCAGAAATTGTTCCCCTGCATTCACTTTCTCAATAGCATTAACCAGTTTGTCCGGATCGGTATTTTTCAGCAAATAGCCGGTAGCTCCATTGCGCATCATCTGTCTGATGTAGTGTGAATCCATAAACGTACTCAGTGCAATAATTTTAATTGCCGGATGCGTTTTCCTTACCTGCCTGCATAATTCCATACCATCTATTTCCGGCATTTGGATATCGAGCAGCAACACATCTGGTTGTGCGGCCGGCAATGCAGCCATCAGGGTGCCAGGCATATTGCTTTCATACACTACTGAAATATGGGAATAAGGTGCCAGCATGGCTTTTAGTCCGCTGATAACCAACAGGTGGTCATCTGTAATAGCGATTTTGATTTGCATATCATCTGGTATTAAAACGAAGGCTCCATTTTCATCAACTGCATAATGGCAATGTTAAATTCTATGTACACAGTAGTGCCACAGCCTGGCTTAGCAGTCAGGGTGAGGTGTCCGTTTAATGATTTGATTCTTGTATGCAGATTTTTTAATCCCATACCATTTGTACTTTTCGCTACATTTTCAAAACCTACACCATTATCTTCTACTGTAATGCTGAGCAGCTGATCATGCTGCGTTATTTGCACCAGGGCTTCTGTGGCATGTGCATGTTTGATAATATTGTTGATCAGCTCCTGCACTATCCGGTAAACGGAGAGTTCAAAATTTCCCTTGAACCGTTGCATATTACCGGATGTATAGCAACTGATCTCTAATTGAGGGGAGTGGCTTACATTGTTGCAGAAAAATTCCAGTGCTCCCGCCAGACCCATACGCGCCAGTATTTCCGGCATCAGGTTATGGGCGGTTTTACGCACTTCTCCAATCGCCTCATCCAGTATTCCGAGTGCATGATTAAATCCCTTGTCCTGCTGTAGATAAGTACGTTCATATTTGAGTGCGCAGAAATGCATCTTCACCGCTGATAATAAACCGCCTATCCCATCGTGCAGATCTTTCGATAACCGGGTACGTTCCTTTTCCTCTCCCTGCATCATGGCTTCCAGTACCTGCACCGTTTTTTCTATTTCCATCGTCTGTAATTGTTGCTGCTGCAAATGGTGCCGATGTTGTAACTTCTGCCATATTAACAAGGCTGCCACGAGCAATAAGAGTCCTCCTGAAAGGAAAGCACCGATCCGGATATTTTTTTGTTGCAGGAGCAGATCTTTTTGTGTCAGCTGCCATTTTTTAACCGCTAGGTAATGCGCTTTTTTCTCGCTTTGATACTGTATTTCCAGCTGTTGCACATTATTGCGCGGCACATTTCCTACCAGTGAATCATTGAGCGCTTCATAAGCTTTGCGCATCCGCAACATACTATCGGAGGGTTGTGCCGATAAGGACTGCCTGCTACATGAAGCAATACAACAAACAAATACTAATATTCTCAACATCTCTGATACACTTTGACAACCATGGGGTTGCATTGTTAATAATCCAATGTTTATTGGTTAGCATAATAAATAATCCCTGCAGGCGATCGAATAACAATCCCCGGTCAGCTTGGTGCACGACAAATACGCAGCATGCAACAAAAGATGTGAATAACAACCGATGTTACAGGGGGGTACAACATGGGAGTACCATGTTCAGGTTTTTGGTTCAACAAGTTAATTTTTGGGCTGTATAACTGACAGTTATTCTACAGTGGCGTAAAGTTCATTAATTCTGTTTTAATACGCAATAGGGTATGGCGGAACAGCTGCAGGTACCAGGGCTGATATAGAGGTGATGGCGCTGAAACCCTTTGTAGTAAGGCGTTTTCCGATGAATGGTTTAGGTCAGTAGAACTACGCAATTTGTAAAATGACGGTTTGTACTGTTGGCTATCGGGCTAAAAACTGATTTCTTTGCATACCGATAAAAGATTCTACCGGCTAACCCCAAGGAATAGGCTCCGTTCCCGGAGCCTTATTCTTTATGAAAAATCGCATTTTTCTATGTACTTTTAAAAGCTATAGTTTTTTTAAGTCAGACGATGCGGAATAAGCCATGGAATATATTCAACAAAATTTCAATGTAAACTTTTCTTACGGAGTTTTCTTTAGCAGTAATTTATTCGATCCTGCCAATGCATGTTTAGCTTCTTTTCTGGAATCCAAAGCAGAAGAAGCGTATGTTAAAAAGTTACTCGTAATATTAGACGGAGGTGTAGCGGCACACCACCCACAGCTCACACAACAAATCAACACCTATTTCCAGCAGGTGCGCGGTTTTCAGCTGGCCCCGGAAATTGTTACCATTACCGGTGGGGAAAGCGTAAAGAATGATCTGCCATTGCTTTTCAGCCTGGTAGATGCCATCGATAAATATGGTATTGACCGTCATTCTTATGTGATCGGCATCGGCGGAGGTTCTCTGCTGGACCTGGTAGGATTTGCGGCAGCGATTTCCCATCGCGGGGTAAAGCATATCCGCATACCTACTACCGTATTATCACAGAATGATTCGGGTGTAGGCGTAAAAAACGGCGTAAACTACAAGGGGAAGAAAAATTTCCTGGGTTCCTTTGCGCCGCCGGCTGCGGTGTTTAATGACCCCGTATTTTTAACCACGCTGGATTCCCGTGACTGGCGCTCAGGTATGGTAGAAGCGGTGAAAGTGGCCCTCATAAAAGATGCGGCTTTCTTTAACCGGATAGAGGCCAATGCGGTGGCCATGACAGCCGGTGATATGCCTGCTATGCAGGAACTGATTCACCGTTGCGCCGAACTTCATGTACAACATATTGGTGGCGCCGGAGATCCGTTTGAAAGCGGCTCCTCCCGTCCATTGGATTTCGGGCACTGGAGTGCGCATAAGCTGGAGCAACTGACCAATTTCGAATTACGTCATGGGGAAGCAGTATCTATTGGTATTGCGGTTGATAGCGTATATTCGTTCCTGTTAGGTTGGCTGCCGGAATCAGACATGCAGCGCATTCTCACGGTATTAAAAAATATGAAATTGCCCATCTGGCATCCATTGCTGGAAAAGCAGGATGGCAAACCGTCTCCGGTTGTAGTGGGTTTGGAAGAATTCCGTGAACACCTCGGAGGACGCTTAACAATTTCCCTGTTACGTGCTGTCGGTAAAGGAGAAGAAGTACACAAAATGGATCTGGAGCTGCTATACAAAGCAGTGGATATCTGTAAAAATAATCAATAATGAAAACAGCAGCCGGGCATCTTACCTACTGCACAAATATTCATCCAGGCGAAAACTGGGGCGATCATTTTGCGCAGCTGAAAAAATTTATACCTGCTATTAAACAACAGGTATCTCCTGATCAGCCTTTCGGCATAGGCCTGCGCCTGGCCAATACCGCCAGTCTGGAACTGAGTAAGGAAGAGCAATTGAGGGCATTTCAGCAATGGCTGAAGGAAGAAGATTGTTATGTGTTTACCATGAATGGTTTTCCGTACGGCGGCTTTCATAATGTAGTGGTGAAAGACCAGGTACATGCACCCGACTGGACCAGCGCCGATCGGGTAGCCTATACCATTCGCCTGTTTCGTATACTGGCAGCTTTATTGCCTGATGGTATGGAAGGTGGTATTTCTACTAATCCCCTTACCTATAAATTCTGGTGCAATCGTTGTGAAGAAGAGAAAAACTCCTTTACAGAAAGCGCCACTTTAAATATGCTGCTGGTACTGGAGCAACTGGTGCGTATTCACCGTAGTGGCGGACCCTTGATGCACCTTGATGTGGAACCGGAGCCAGATGGACTGATGGAAAATACCAGTGAATATATCAGCTGGTATTTCGAAGAATTATTACCCGCAGGTATTCCGTTTATTAAGGAGAAATTTAACGTAGGAGACCAGGAGGCAGCAGATATCATCAAATCGCATATTCAATTGTGCTATGACGTTTGTCATTTTGCACTGGTATATGAACCGCCACAGCGTGTGCTGGAGCGCCTTCAGCACCATGGCCTGAAAGTAGGTAAGCTACAGATCAGTGCCGCGCTGAAAGCTGACATGCCAACGGATACGGCTGCACGAAAAGAAGTGACCGATGCTTTCCGTAAATTTAATGAGCCGGTATATTTGCACCAGGTAATTGCCAGGAAAAATGATGGCTCCTTTATTCATTATCCTGATCTGCCGGAAGCCCTGGCTGATGAGGATAATCCGGCCGTAACAGAATGGCGTTCCCATTTTCACGTACCGGTATTTCTCGATAAATTCGGAGTATTACAATCTACCCAGGAAGATATTAAACAGGTGTTGGCGTTACAAAAACAACAACCTTTTACATCGCACCTGGAAGTAGAAACATACACCTGGGAGGTGCTACCACCTGAATTAAAACAGGAGATGTCGCTATCTGTTTCCCGGGAACTAAACTGGATTAAAGAACAGCTTTTAGCCATTAGCTTTTAGCTTTTAGCAAAATGCAGCGAAGACAACATTATAAATCATCAACTTCGCTGCATTTTACTAAAAGCTAAAAGCTAACGGCTAAAAGCCAAGGCAACCGCCTCTTGGAATTGTCCATCGGGAATGATAGCTTTATGCCGGAATTGTAACAGCGATTGAATCTATGAGAAAGACAGTAGTAATTGATGTAGTGGGGCTCTCCGCTTCTCTGCTGGAGCACCTGCCTTTTATAAAGGCTTATACGCAACAGCACCACCTGGCTACGGTGAAACCCATGTTACCGGCACTTACCACGTCGGTGCAGAGTACGTATCTTACCGGTCAATGGCCCAGTGAGCATGGAATTGTAGGCAATGGCTGGTACGATAGAACAGATGCGGAAGTAAAGTTCTGGAAACAATCCAACAAACTGGTAGACGCGCCTAAAATATGGGATCGCGCCAGGAAGCTGGATCCTTCCTTTACCTGTTCGCAAATGTGCTGGTGGTATAATATGTATGCCAATGTAGATTACTCTCTCACACCACGTCCCAACTATCTTTCTGATGGCCGTAAAGTACCGGACTGTTATACTTCTCCGGCTACCCTAAGGGATTACCTGACCGAGCAATTGGGGAAGTTTCCCCTGTTTAACTACTGGGGCCCGACAGCGAGCATTAAATCCAGCCAGTGGATAGCTGATGCATCTATTCTCACAGATAAATTATATAATCCTACTCTTACCTTCATCTACCTGCCTCACCTGGATTACTGTTTACAGAAGTTCGGACAGGATCCGGTGCGCAATGCAAAGGAATTAAGCGAAATAGATGCGGTAGTGAAACAGTTAATTACTTACTATCAGCAACAAAATTGTGATCCAATCGTATTGTCTGAATACGGCATCACGAACGTGAATAATCCTATCCACCTGAACAGGATATTGAGACAGGAAGGTCTCCTGGCGCTGCGTGTGGAAAATGGTCTGGAATTGCTCGATGCAGGCGCTTCCAAAGCTTTTGCAGTAGCAGATCACCAGATTGCCCATATTTATATCAACGATCCATCCTGTTATAAAAAAGTACGTACCATCCTGGAAAATGTGCCAGGTGTACAACTGGTGCTGGACAGAGAAGGTAAACGTCAGCATCAATTGCACCACGCCCGTACCGGCGACCTGGTAGCGGTAGCGGATGCCAACAGCTGGTTTACTTATTACTACTGGGTGGATGATGCCAAAGCACCTGACTTTGCGCGTATTGTGGATATCTTCCGTAAACCAGGCTACGACCCGGTGGAAATGTTCATGAATCCTGCAGATCCGCTCATCAAACTGAAGGCTGCCGGCAAGCTCCTGAAAAAGAAACTGGGCTTCCGTTACCTCATGAATGTGATACCGCTGGATGCTACCTTGATTAAAGGCTCCCACGGCCGTCTGGAAGAGAATTCTGATTACCATGCAGTGGTCATCAGCCCTAATCCTGTTTCCAAAACCCAATTGCAGGCAACTGACGTATATGAGGTGATATGGAATCAGTTGACAGGTAAATAACTTGTATGCATAAATATGGTGGTACCCTGATAATCGCGCTGCTATTGGCTGTAAGGCTAATGGCGCAGGATAGTTTGTACCTGGAAAAATTTAACCGGGAACGCATACAAACTACTAAAAACGCTATGATCGTACTGGGAGGTTGGTCTGTTGCCAATATTGCTACAGGATTGATTGCCATGGGGCAAACCAACGGAGAAGCCAAATACTTTCATCAGATGAATGCCATCTGGAATGTAGTGAACCTGGGAATCGCCACCGCCGGTTACCTTGGCAACCGCAAACTCAATCCTGGCAACTATAATATGCAGGGCAGCATTAAAGAACAAAACAAGATAGAAAAGATATACCTGGTAAACGGTGCACTGGACGTTGCTTACATCCTGGGAGGCCTCTATGCCCGGGAATACGGAAAAAACCAAACCGGTAAAGAACAGGACCGCTGGAAAGGCTATGGTACCTCTATTATCCTGCAGGGTGGCTTCCTGTTGTTATATGATGCAGTGAACCTCACGATTCATCATCGTCATGGGAAAGCCCTCTATCAAAAGTTTGATGCCATGCAGGTGACCTTTGCTCCGGGGCGTGTTGCCGCGAGTCTGCGCTTTTAGTAGTTCCAGTGAAGATTGTCTTTCCCAGGATTATACTGATTATACTGATTTTTACTTTTATGATTTTGCAAGATGTGAGCGAAATTATCCGCTGATTTCTTAGCAAATCTTTTTTAATCCTTAAAACAGTATCTGGGAAATCAGTATAATCCTGGGAAAAACAAAATCCGCTTCCTCTCATCAAAATTTCTATAATTCCGGGAATTAATTTTCTACATTCATGCAACCGATTGTTTTTTCGAACAACCAAGAATAAATATCTGTCCGTTATGAAAAGAAGAGATTTTCTGAAAACCGGTAGCATGGCCGGTTTAGGAGCAGGACTCACCATTCTTAATTTTCCTGTTTTCGGGAAAAATGCACCCAGTAATAAACTGGTGCTGGGAGTAATGGGTGTCAACTCCAGGGGAAACTGGCTGGCACAATGCGCGGCTAAGCTGCCTGGTGCTGAAATTGGCTATATCTGCGATGTGGAAGACGGCGCTATTGCAAAGGGACTCAAAGCCGTTGCAGGCGCGCAGGATAGGAAGCCCACTGTTATTAAAGACATCCGCAAATTACTGGAGCGCAAAGATTTTGACGCGCTGATAGTAGCAGCACCAGACCATTGGCATGCACCGGCAGCCATAATGGCTACTGCCGCAGGTAAACACGTTTACGTGGAAAAGCCCTGTGCACACAATCCAGGTGAGGGAGAAATACTGTTAGCGGCCGCGAAAAAATACAATCGCCTTGTGCAAATGGGGAATCAGCGCCGTTCCTGGCCCAACCTTCAACAGGCAGTAAAGGAGGTAAAAGAGCAGCAGGTACTGGGAAAAGTATATTATGGAAGGGGATGGTATGTAAATAACCGGGAACCTATTGGTGTCGGTAAAAAGATCCCGGTGCCGGCTACACTGGATTGGGACTTATGGCAGGGCCCTGCACCACGCCGCGATTACCTGGATAATATTGTGCATTACAACTGGCATTGGCGCTGGAACTGGGGCACCTCTGAAACATGTAATAATGCCACCCATGAACTGGACTGTCTACGTTGGTTTATGGACGTGGAATTCCCTACCAAAGTAACTTCTGCAGGAGGGCGTTACGCTTATCCGAAAGATGATTGGGAAACACCAGATACACAAACCCTCAACTTCGAATTTGAAGGCGGCAAAGCAATTGCCTGGGAAGGCCGCAGCTGCAGCCCTTTTAACCTGGAAGGCAGTGGCCGCGGATTTGCATTGTTCGGTGAAAACGGAAGTCTGTATAATTCAGGTGGCGATAGCTACAAGCTCATCGATCCTAAAGGCAAAGTGATCAAAGAAGTAAAACAGGCAGCCAATCCTAATCAGAGTGTAACCAATACCGTTAGTCCTGCCGGTGAATTCTACGATGCCGTGCATATCAGCAATTTCCTGGAAAGCATTCGTGGTAATGCCTCGCTTAATTCCGAAATCAATATCGGCTACCGCAGCACCCTGCTCTGTTTGCTCGGCAATATCGCACAGCGCTCCGGCCGTATTCTTCATACCGATCCTACCAATGGTCATATCCTCAATGATAAAGAAGCAATGAAAATGTGGGAAAGAGAATATGAAAAAGGCTGGGCTCCCAAAGCATAAATAATGACGGAATTTTGAGTGTCGGTGACTGGAAAGTAAAAGTTGATTTTTGAAAAAATTACTCTTCCTTTCAATTATCGGATCTCAAAATTCCGTATCTTCACATATCTTCAAACCCCTTCTCCTATTACGTTTATAGACTAGCAATAAATATAATATCTTGTTATCTCCCATAACTTTTAGTTATCCATATTATTTGTTCGTGGAATGATGTTAGCCTATTTTTGGTGTACCTGTAATTTTTTATAACCAACCACACCAACCACGAAGTTGCGCGTTCCCGGAGGGATGATTGAATGGAGTTTTTACAACAATCTCAATACCTGTCAGTATTACTGATAGGCTTAGTAGTAGGCTATTTATCTGGTTTGTTGGGTAAAGGAGGCAGTGCCATCAGCACACCTGCCCTGCAGATATTTGCCGGTGTTAATCCTTTTTTTGCACTGGCATCGCCTTTACCGGCGTCTATTACCAGCACTTTATCTGCTACGGCAGTGTATCGCAAAGAGAAGTTATTCAACAAGCGGGTGATCCTGCTGGGGGCTGCTTTTGGCGTACCTGCCACGATTATCGGTTCCTGGCTCAGCAGTTATTTGCCCGGGAAATCACTGATGATTATGACTGCCCTGTTTATTATGGCTACGGGCCTTTCCCTGATGTATTCCTTTATGCGGGGTAAACCTGTTGGAGAGGTACGGGTGGAAAGTGGAGATGTGCCGGCAGGTAAACTGATCATAGCTGCTTTGTTTATCGGCTTTTTGTCGGGATTGCTGGCAAATGCAGGAGGTATCTTATTCAGCTCCTTCTTTATTAAAAAATTGAAAATGCCGATCAAACAGGCACTTGCCTGTGCAGTAGTGTTGTCGGCTGTTTTATCGGTACCAGGTGCATTAACACACTGGTGGCTGGGGCATATAGACTGGAATATTGCACTGCTGTTATCGCTCACTGCTTTGCCTGCTTCTTACCTGGGCGCCAAAACGGCCGTTAAGATGAAAACACCTGCCCTCGAAAAATTATTTGCACTCACCCTTATCGTATTCGGCGTATACGATATCTTCTTTACCATCTGGAAATAATCAGGCGTGTGCCTTCATCTTATGGATAGCTTCCTGCTCAAATGGTGGCAGGGAGCTCACAATGATCTCATAAGCATTATGCAGAAAAGTTTCCAGCTCCGGCTCCGGCAACATATCTTCCTGTTTCAACTGTACCCAGTGATACCGCGCCAGATGAGGTGCAGGCACAATGCCAGGCCTTGAAATCAATTGATGAAATTGCGTTTGACTGCATTTAAATGACACCCGGTGCGGTGGCTCCAGAGAAATCATGCAGAATAATTTTTCGCCTACATAAAAGCGCAGCTCATTGTCCCACTTTTTTTCAGTGATGACCGCCGGGAGTGACCGGCATAAATCGAGGGTGTGATCAAACATAACAGCAGGTTTTAAAGAATATTATATAACGCCGTTTTTTAGAACGACAAGTTTGCCGAATAGTTTACATGCACAGACTAACATATTAAAATATGAAGTATGTGTGGTTTAGGTAAATCTACGCTGTAAATAGTGAATGAAACTGCCTTATAAAAATAGGAAATAAAACGCAATACTGAATGTTAAAAAGTAACAGTTTGCAGGCAAGAGAATAGTGCTCCCCTGAATCAGCGCGCCTTTTGCCGGAATACTGATTTTTTTCTTAATCAAAATTTAATCAGTGATTGGAAGAGCTTAAAGCGTAAAGCATAAAGCAAAAGCCATTGAAGCGGGTTCATTACTCGCTTCAATGGCTTTTGCTTTATCGCTTTAGCGTAATGCTTAGTGTTGTGCTGCTGCCCAGCGAGCCATCTTTTGTTCCAGCACAGAAAGTGGTACACAACCATCTTTCAGCAACTCATCATGAAAAGAAGATAAGCTGAATTTATCGCCTAATTCATTGGTATACTTGTTCCGCAAGCCACGGATCTTCAGCTCACCAATTTTATAGGAAAGCGCCTGCGCCGGAATGGCCATATAGCGCTCTATTTCAGCGGTAGCTTCCTGTTCGGATAATGGCTCGTTGTCCATCATATATTTAATCGCCTGCTCGCGGGTCCAGCCCTTGGCATGTAAGCCAACATCCACGACTAAACGAATAGCGCGGTGTATTTCATCGGTTAACCGGCCAAAGTACATATATGGATCGGTATACAGGCCCAGCTCTTTTCCCAAACTTTCGCAATACAGGGCATATCCCTCGCCATAGGCACCAACCCAGGAGAAACGGCGGAACTTAGGCAGGGAATCATTTTCCTGCTGCAGGGAGATCTGGAAATGGTGACCGGGAATGGCTTCATGCAAAAAGAGACATTCCATCCCCGTGTAGGAAAATGTAGCCGCATCCAGGATCGGCACGTAAAATACACCGGGACGGGTACCATCTGCACTACCCTGCATATATTCAGCAGAGGCAGAAGCAGCCCGGTAGGCTTCCGTTTGACGGATTTCGAATTTTGTTTTAGGGAGATGACCGTACATCTTTTTGACGCCAGGCATGATCTTGTTTTCAATTGCTTTGAAAGAATCCAGTATCGCAGCAGGGGTTTTGAAGATGCGCAGCTTTTTGTCGGAACGCACAGATGCAAAGAAGGCCGGCAGATCTCCCTTGAACCCGGTGCTGTTTTTCACCGTTTCCATTTCGCCACGGATACGGGCAACCTCTTTTTCACCCAGGGCGTAAATTTCCTCTGGCTTCATATTGGTGGTGGTCCAGCTTTTTATGAGAAACGCATAGTATGGCACACCATCCGGAATTGCTTCAATGCCACTGCTGGTACGGGCTTTAGGCAGGTACTCCTGTTGCATGAAATCACGCAGTTTAGCGTAAGATGGCAGGATGTATTTTTCAACCGCAGCGGCATAATCAGTACGCAGACCTGCTTTAACCGCAGCGCCCAGTGAATCCGGGATAGTTTTTATCGGCGCATAGTATACATTGTTGGCGGTATCTTTCTTTGCCAGCTCCGCTACCTGGGGAATCACCTTCACCACCAGACTTTTGGGCAATACGTATCCGGTGGCAATGCCCCGGCGCATATTGGCAATAGCGGTATCCGTCCATATGGCAAATTGTTCCATACGGTGCATGAAGTTGTGATAGTCCTTTTCCGTTTTAAAAGGCTGGGCCGAAGACCCGGAGCCCAGTTGTGCCAGGGTAAGCGGCAAACAGGTAAACTGTTGTACCGGCATCAGGTGATCATGAAAGCGCAGCCCCTCCCGGTTAATGTTGAACTCCCGTTGCAACATGTCGTAGGTAATGCGGTCATTGCCGGAAAGTGCAGCAGTGTCAATGGTTTTAATGACTTGCTGGTAGCTGGCATAGAAGGAATCTGCTTTTGCGCGGAATCCTTCGCTGATGTCTATAGGCAGCTGATCATTGTACTGATTTTCCCCGTTTTGCGTGGCCTGCAAAGGATTGAGGGCCATGTTTTCGTCATAGTAACGGGCGGCCAGTTGGTGCAGGGAGTCCTGCACTGCCGAAGCATTACTATGGCTGCTTTGTTGCTGACATGCACCCGCAAGCAGGGTTCCCAGCAGGAACAGGTAGCCTTTTTGTTGTAACATACTCATGATGATGGGTTGTGAATAAGGAGTAATTTACCGTTTTCTCTAAAGAAAAAAAGCATTCCGAAGAATCGGAATGCTTATTTAGAACAGTGAACAATGAAAAAAAAGATAAAAAATATTATTTAAGAATTTTTATTCGAATACTCTTGAAAGAAACCTCATTGCCATGATCCTGTAAAAGGATATGCCCTTCGGGCCACAAGCCAAAATTCTTCCAGTCTTTATACTTGCTGATCGCCACCAGATCTTTGAAGGCTTGGGAGCCCCGCTCATATTCCAGCACCTTAAACCCGTTTAACCAATGTTCTACGTGATTATTTGGATACACAATAATACGACCTTTGTTCCATTCTCCAATAGGGTTGATGGCACGTTTTTCCTGTTTTCTTGTCATGAGGTCGTAAAGACTTGCTAACGTGCGGTTTCCGTCGCGTCCTAATTTTGCATCCGGGTGCTTTTCGTCATCCAATACCTGGTACTCCAGCCCGATGGCCGACTTCCCCCCCGTTTCATAGGTTTCGCTTACAAAGTATTTTACCCCACTATTCGCACCTGGTGTGAGTTTGAAGGTAAATTCCAGCTCGAAAGCGCCGTATTGTTTATCGGTGATAATGTCTCCGCCGCTGCCTTCTTCATCTCCCGTAGAATGACCAATGGTTAATATTCCATTCTCCATATGCCAGCCTTTGGTAGGGAAATCCTTTTTGTAAACGCCCCTCCAGCCTTTACTGGTTTTGCCATCCCATAATAACTGGTACCCGTTTTTCTTTTCCTGACCGGAAATGGTATTGTCTACATTATTAACTACATAAATGTTGTCATAAGGGGAATACTGAGAAGCTGCGGGATTTTCTATCAGGCGGATATTTTTCCAGTAGATATTTTTGTTGTCATCTGCTGCATTTTTGCCGATACCATGTACCTGTAACGCGATGAAACCCTTTGGTAGTGCAGTATCTACCAGGTGAGCGGTAGGTACACCATTAACCCAGGTACGCATTTCATTGCCCCGGCACTCAATGCGGTATTTATTCCAGCCGTCTTTTTTGAAGGCATTCTGCCCTGCTGGATTCAGTTCCATCGGGTATTGCCAGCCCCTGCGGCCTTCTTCATATATCCCCCCGCTCCATTTACGATCGGAAGGATCTATTTCCATCTGGTAGCCAAATACGCGGCCATTCTGATAATCGGATCTGCTTTGGCTGCGGAATTGTATACCGGAATTAAATTCCTTTCCCAGCTTGAATTCCAGCTCCAGGATAAAGTCTCCATACTCCTTGTCCGTTGCCAGAAAAGAATTCGGTGTGTTCAGTACTGTAGTACCCACAATTTCACCGTTCTGCACATTATATTTAGCTTCACCCCCCAGCTGTTTCCAGCCCTTCAGATCTTTACCGTTGAAAAGCTGCTGCCACTGGGCTTTCTGAGCAAAAAGGCCACCGTACATGCACAGCAGGGAGCCACATAAAAGGATCGTCTTTTTCATAACTTAAACGGAATAAGGTGTCCAAAATAATCAATGAATTTCATTTTTACAACCGATTGCAAAAGATTTTATTTTTTAACTGAATGATAATCCGGCCACTGGGGCATTTGCAATAATTGACACGAAAATAATACATGCAAACGATTGCAATAATCTAAAATTATCTTATTTTGGCTACCAGGAAGAACCTGAAGAGACAGCCAATAATCTAACTTAAGTACCCTTTATTCCACAATCACATTAAACAACGTTATGAAAAAGTATTTTTCACGTATGGTCTGTATGGTAGCCTGTCTGCTATTCCATCAACTTACCATGTCTCAGGGCAACATCATTACTGTAGAAGGCAATGTGCTGGACGCCCAGAAAACTCCACTCGTCGGAGTTACGGTGTCACTGAAAGGCAAAAATACCGGTACCCAAACTGATGCCAAAGGACATTACCGCCTGCAAATTAAAGAGCCAGCCAATGCTGTACTGGTATTCACTTTTATCGGATTTACTTCACGTGAAGAACCCTACACCGGAAACAAAATTATTTCAGTGTTGATGGAGGAAGACCGTAAGAAACTCGAGGAAATCGTAGTAGTGGGCTACGGTTCACAAAAGAAAAAGGACGTAACGGGCTCCATCTCCTCTGTTGGCACAAAGTCTATACAGGATGTACCGGTAACCAACCCCCAGCAGGCTTTACAGGGCCGCGCACCTGGTGTGGAAGTACTCAACAATAGTAGCAAGCCCGGTGATGAGCCCACCGTGCGTATCCGTGGTAGCCGCTCCCTTCGCGCCGGCAATGATCCTCTCTACGTAGTTGATGGTATTCCTTACGCAGGGACCCTTAGTGATATCGGTACAGGTGTAATACAATCGATGGATATTTTGAAAGATGCCTCCGCAACGGCCATCTATGGCTCCAGAGGTGCCAACGGCGTGGTACTCATTACCACCCAGAAAGGCAAGGAAGGAAAACCAGTGGTTTCCTACACCGGTTCCTACGGATATGTACAACAGCTGGGAGAATCAGATATGATGGACGCCAAACGCTTCATTGATATGCGTCGGGAAGCCAACCGCACTATCGGCAAATATGATGATGCCAACGCGGATGCATCAGACAAAAAAATATTTAACACAGTTGAATATGCCAATATCCAGAAAGGTACGAACGTAGACTGGCAGAAACTGATGATCTCCCCGGGATATCAAACCAATCACGGCCTCAGCGTAGCCGGAGGTACAGATAAAACGAAGTACACCGTAGGATTGGGGTACTTCAAAGATCAGGGTGTACTGAAGCTGCAAAGTTATGAGCGCTATAATTTCAATTTTGGGATCGACCAGCTGATTGGCAATCGTGTTCGTGTAGGAGCCACCCTCCTGGGCGCTTACAGTGAACGCAACGGTGAAACCTATAATGGGATCGACAATGCGCTGAAGATGTTGCCGATTGCCACTCCTTACGATGATAACGGAAAACTGATCACCTATCCAACGGGCGATAGTCAGCAACCTAACCCGCTGTTGGATTATGTACCCGGCAACCGTGTTGAATTGATGAAACGCTTCCGCATTTTCACCAGCCTGTTTGCCGAAGTAGAAATCATAGATGGTTTGAAATATCGCCTGAATGTAGGGCCGGATATCCAGAATTACAACTATGGCCTTTTTCAGGGTAAAAACAATACCAACCTGCTGATTGGCGGTGGCGATGCTACGGCTAGCAAAGGAAATGCGTCTACCATGGCGTATACTATCGAAAACATTGTGACCTATAACAAGGAGATCAAAAAACATACGATCGGCTTTACCGGCTTATACAGTGTTCAACGTCAGAACCTCGATTTTTCTACTACCAACGTAAGAGGTATACCGGTAGAATCACAACAGTATTACAATCTGGGACAATCACTCAACGTAACAGGGGTAACCAGTGGTCTCAGTTCCTGGACCATTCTTTCCTACATGGGGCGTTTGAACTATGGCTATGATGACCGCTATCTCGCCACCCTTACCCTGCGCTCTGATGGATCTTCCCGTTTCGCACCCGGTAAAAAATGGGGTTATTTCCCTTCTGTGGCCGTAGCATGGAACATGATCAACGAAAACTGGATGAAAGGTCAGCATATCCTGGATAACCTGAAACTGCGTGCAAGCTATGGTCGTATTGGTAACACCGGTATTAACCCATATGCAACGCAGGGTAACCTGAGCAGGATTCCTTATTCCTTCGGAAATAAAGGCGTACTGGGCTTTGTACCACTCGATCTGCGCAATCCAAACCTTACCTGGGAGTCCACCACTTCTACCGACATTGGTATTGACTTCGGATTCCTGAATGGACGTATCACGGGTGTGATGGAATGGTATAACCAACATACCACCGATCTGCTCATGCCTCAATCACTCCCGTTCAGCAATGGATTTAATGAAGTGCTGATGAACCTGGGTTCTTCCCAGAACCGTGGTTTTGAATTTGGAGTGAGTGCCACCATCATTGACAACCCGAAAGGGTTTAGCTGGAAAATGGACGCTAACCTGTTCTTTAACCGGTCGAAGATTCTTTCGCTTGGCGATGGTAGAACCGCAGATGTTGGAAATGCCTGGTTTGTAGGTCAACCTACTTATGTATACTATGATTTTAAGAAGGTCGGTGTCTGGCAGGATAAAGACGCCCAGCTGGCTAAACGCTATAACCTGAAACCAGGTGAAATCAGGCTGGAAGATGTGAATAACGATACGCTGATCGATGCTAAGAACGACCGGCAGATCCTGGGATCTCCGGAGCCTAAATGGTCCGCAGGTACCACCCAGCGTTTTTCTTATAAAGGATTTGAATTGTCGATCGTTGCCTTTGCACGTGTAGGAAGCATGATTAAAAGTGATTTCTACCAGAATTATAACACCCTGTTTGGACGTTATAATAACCTGAATATCGATTATAATACACCGGCTAATCCTACCAACGATTTTCCACGACCTAATGCCAACCAGGAAAGACCAAGCAACTATCAGTCGTTAAGTTATTTCGATGGCTCTTTCTTTAAGATCAGGAGTATTACACTTAACTATGCCTTCCCGGACGCACTGGTGAAAAGTATGCGGATGCAGGATCTCCGGGTGAACGTGGGCGTTAAAAACCCAATGATCCTGGCGCCCTACCGCCAAACCTGGAAAGGAGTTGATCCGGAAGACGTAAATGTGATCGGTATTGATGCTCCCGCTACCTGGATGTTGCAATTCGGAGTAAGTGCCAAATTTTAAAATCAACCGGTCCTGATTAAACATCTTAAAAAGAAAATGTTATGAGATATATAATTCCTGTCATCATGCTGCTGACCGTTGCTGCTACTTCCTGTAATAAAATGCTGGATGAAAAGATAGTCACCAACGTAACAGATGATTTCTATAATACAAAGGCCGGCTTTCAGACGGCTGTAAACGGTTCCTATGTGTCTATGCGCAATTTTTACAGCACAGAACGGGGCATGACGCTCACCGAAACCGGTACAGATATAATTACAAATGGCTCCGATGGGAATTTCAAATTTACCAGTCAGTATACTTCACAGCTGGATTCCCGTTATGACCATATCCGTGAAGTATGGAACAGTTTCTATCAAACGATCAACGCCTGTAACGTAGCGATAGACCGGGCAGGCAAGATTGCTGACCTGGATGATGCCTCCAGGAAAAAAGGAGTAGCTGAGGCGCTGTTTTGCAGGGCGCATTATCATTTTGTGCTGACGCAACTATTTGGTGCAATACCCTTACGCCTACACGAAAATACCGAAATTTCAAGAGAGGCACATCGTGATTCGGTATCTGCAATCTACGATGCGGTGATCAACGACCTGCTGGCTGCAGAAACTGACTTGCCTGCCACACAGGCGGAATGGGGCCGCGCTACCAAGCCAGCCGCAGAACACCTGTTGGCAAGGGTTTACCTGACCCGGGCTTCTTCTCCGCAGGCAAAGGCAGGCGATTATGCGAATGCGGCCAAATATGCTGACATGGTAATTAAGAACTACGGATTTAAGTTGCTCACCGACGTTGGACAGGTATGGGCACAGGGTAAAGAAAATAATGATGAAACTATTTTTGCCGCGCAATATACCACCGATCCAATTTATGGCTACCCGGATAACAACGCCTGCCGCTTTTTCCTGATGCAGTATGATGTATTGAAAGGAATGAAACGTGATTTGCCAAATGGTACGCCCTGGAAGCGTTTCAGACCTACAAAGTTCCTGATCGATACGCTGTATAAAGACAGGATACATGATGTGCGTTACGAGAAATTCTACACCACACTCTGGAGAACCAATGCGCCTGTTGACAATTTGAAGATGGGCGATACAGCTGTTTACCTGCCCGGTTATGATGTATCTGATGCCGTGATTGCCAGCAAGCCTTATTTGCTGGTACCTCCAAGACAGTATACAGAAAAGCTGTATCCTTCCTTAAATAAATTTGCAGATGCACTGCGTCCTGATAACCAGGCTTCCGGTGTAAGGCCTTTTATAGCAATGCGTTTGGCGGAGACTTACCTGATAGAAGCAGAAGCCCTGATGATGGATGGAAAAAAACAGGCGGCCGCTGATCTCGTAAATGTGATCCGCTGGAGATCTGCCCGTATTGGCGCTACCCCGGCAGAAACACAGGCCAACCGCGATGCCATGACCGTATCCGCAGCAGATATGACCATCGATTTTATTCTGGATGAAAGAGGCCGGGAGCTGGTAGGAGAACAAATGCGCTGGTTTGACCTGACCCGCACCCACAAGCTGCTGGAAAGAGTAAAGCTGCATAATGAGGAGGCCCGGAACAATATTAAGCCAACCCACGTATTGCGCCCTATTCCACAGGACCAGATTGACAGAACTACGAATGAGTTCCCGCAGAATCCGGGATATTAATAGTGCTTTCAGGCATTAGCTTCTAGCCATTAGCCATTAGAAAAAATGCAGCGAAGATCATTATGGATGATCTTCGCTGCATTTTTTCTAATGGCTAATGGCTAAAAGCCAACAGCTAAAAAACCTTATCTTTAATCATAAACTAACCTTTTATCATATGGCACAGAAGAAGATATTGTTACTGACCGGAGACTATGCTGAAGACTACGAAACGATGGTTCCTTTCCAGATGTTGCAGATGATAGGTCATGATGTACACGCCGTATGCCCCGACAAGGCGGCTGGAGATAAGATCAAAACTGCGATTCACGATTTTGAAGGTGACCAGACCTATAGCGAAAAGCCAGGTCATGGTTTTGTGCTCAATGCCACCTTTAATGATATTGCCGGTGCCGATTATGATGCCCTGGTAATAGCCGGTGGCCGTGCGCCCGAATACCTGCGGTTAAATAAAAATGTATTGGAGCTGGTAAAACATTTCTTTTTGGAGGATAAACCGGTAGCAGCTGTTTGTCATGGTATACAGATCCTGACCGCTGCCGATGTGGTAAGGGGCAAAAAATTAACGGCTTATCCGGCAGTAGCGCCTGAAGTCACCTCCGCCGGGGGCACTTATGTTTCCGTGAATGTTTATGAGGCAGTGGTAGATGGTAAGCTGGTAACAGCACCCGCATGGCCAGCTCATCCACAATGGATGGCAGCCTTTTTACAGGTGCTTGGAACGAGCATTACGCTTTAATATTTAGTTATTTATAAAAATATAATTATCAATAGTTTAAAGAAAGTTTAAATTATCTCTCTACGGATTTTCAAATTAAACTGTCATTGCTTACCTTTGCAGCCAAATTCAGGAGGCTATCCCTGCTTTGGCTATTGATAATTCGTAATTCGTAATTGATTTTTATATATGTCCGGACAGCTTAAAGAAGTTCGTAACCGAATCAAATCTATTCAATCTGGTCAGCAGATCACGAAAGCCATGAAAATGGTGAGTGCTGCTAAATTAAGACGTGCACAGGATGCTATCCTGCTGATGCGTCCTTATGCAGTAAAGCTCCAGGAAATGTTGCAGAATATTGTTTCCAACAGTGAAGGCAATATTGATACGCCACTGGCGGCACAGCGTCCCGTTGAAAAAGTACTGATTGTGGTAATTACTTCAGACAGAGGTTTGTGCGGTGCTTTCAACTCCAACCTGATCAAGGCTGCTAAGCGCGTTATCCGCGAAAAGTATGCTGAGCAGTTTGAACAAGGCAATGTAGAAATCCTGCCAATCGGTAAAAAAGGTTACGATCATTTTGTACAGAACGGATATAAAGTAAACGATAAATTCTGGCAGATCTTTGGTAGTCTGACTTTCGATCATGTGAAAGAAGCAGCTGCTGTGGCCCTGAAAGGTTTCACAGACGGTACCTATGATGCAGTTGAAATCGTGTACAGCGAATTCAAAAATGCAGCTACCCAGATATTTGTTACTGAACAGTTCCTGCCAATTGCCAAAGTAGAAAACCAGGAAAATAGCGGTCTGAAAGCAGACTTCATTTTCGAGCCTGAAAAAGATACATTGATTACAGAACTGATGCCTAAGATCCTGAATACTCAGTTCTTCAAAGCCATCCTGGATTCTCATGCTTCCGAGCATGGTGCCCGTATGACTGCGATGGATAAGGCAACAGAAAACGCCAGCGAAATGTTGCGTTCCCTGAAAATCTCTTACAACCGTGCACGTCAGGCAGCCATTACCACCGAGCTGACGGAAATCGTGAGCGGTGCTGCTGCATTAGGAAGTTAAGTACTGTAAGGCAATTTTTAGCACTAAGTCAACAACTGAATTAATATTTTCAGATTAGGGTCAAAGACTGTATTTTCGGTCTTTGACCTTTTTTGTAACATCCACACCTCCTGTTAACGTATGGAAATATCACAGATCATCCCGCACGTGGAAGCATTAATTTTTGCGGCCGACAGGCCATTGCCTTTGCTGGAAATAGTGGATCTGCTCAACAATGCATTGGCTTTCCTGGAAGACCGCACTACCCTGGATCAGGTAGAAGCTGCTATGGAGGCCATCAGGGAAAAATACAGCTCTGAATTTTATGCATTTGAAGTGCGTAGCAGTGGCGGCGGCTATCAATTCCTTACCAAAAAAGAATATTATCAGACAGTAGCCCAGCTGAATGGTGACAAATTCCTGAAGCGCTTATCAACAGCTGCGCTGGAAACATTGGCCATTATTGCTTACCGTCAGCCTATTTCCAAAGGAGAAATAGAATATATCCGTGGTGTCAGCACCGATTATTCTATTCAAAAACTCCTGGAAAAAGAACTCATCGTTATCACCGGCCGTAGTGAAGATCAGCCCGGTAAACCCCTGCTATACGCCGTTTCCCGCTCCTTTATGGATTATTTCGGTATCAGCTCCGTAGCAGATTTGCCTAAACTGAAGGAACTGTTTGATGAAGAAATGGTACAGCCTACTCTCATCAGTGACGAAACAGCGACCCTGGGTCGTGGAGAACACAGCACCCATGCCGCTGAAACAGCGCATTCCCTGATGGTGTCTGAAGATGGAGAACTACTGGACCCTGATCATAAACTGGATATTACCCTCACACCATCTGAAGAAGAACAACCTGCCTCGGAAGATGAAGAAGTGGAACCCGATGACGAAATCGTTCGCTTTGATGATATTATAGAGGAAGTAAACGAAGAACTCGGCGGTGAGGAAGATCCGGACGAAACTACAACAGATACCATTTCAGCAGAACAAGATACGGTCGAAGATAACATCACAACTACAGAAGATCCGGCCGAACAGGCAGTGGATACTGTGTCGGCCGAAAACAATGATACAGAAGATGAAGATCCGGATGGCATCGTAGAGAACAGCATCTCCGGAAAAGAAACAGAAGAAGCAACACTGGAAGAAGAAGCCGAAGAAGATGACGAAGATGATGACGATAAGGACCCGGATGACATGGTAGAAGATGCCATCCTCGGAGAGAACCTGCTGGTAGTAGGAGGTGGTGAAGCGGATGATGAGGAAGAAGAAGAGGAGGAGAAAGAGGAAGATAAGAAAGAAGAAGATGATAAAGATAAGAACGGAGAAGATGATGATGAGGAAGATGAAGGCTTCTGGAAATAGTGAATTACCATATTATAACTAAAAGCAACGGCTGCACTGATTTCAGGTGCAGCCGTTGCTTTTAGTTACTGATTTATTGCAACTTATAAAAGGTAGTATCGTTCCTGAAGGCAAGCGCCAATACGCGGTAATGCTCCTTTGGCGCCTTATACACGCAGGTGCTCCAGAAACTATTTACCACCGCAGACGATCCATCGGAATTGTTTGTAGGGCGGGATGTTAAGGAAAGAAAAACCGTATCCCCCGGCCGGTGTTCCTGTGAAAGAATATCGTAATAGGACAGTTCTCCGGAAGGCGGATGTGTGACAACCATTGTGAAATATCGGCTGAAATCTATGGCAGCGATACTGTCAAGGTCCGCCTGTTTTCTAAAACTGCCACTGCATGCTTTTGCCAGCGTGTCTTTATTTTGCACCGGAAAAAAGGAGATATCGGGATATACCGGAACCGCACCAGTATTTGCATCCTTAAACACTACGGCACTGTCTTCCCGGTTAGCCGCCGCACGGTTCATACTGCCGGTATTAAACACTTTTAAAATAGTAGTTGAAATGTCCTCTTCATAAGGGGGAAGTGTACTGAGGAAAGAAAAAGCCATGGGGACATCCGTTATCTGTTGTGCTTCCGTGGCGGTACTATTGCTATTACAGGAAAGCAAGATCGTAGTTAGCAATAACAGGATATTCTTCTTGGGTAACATATTTACTTTTTATTCAGTGGATAAATGATGAATAAGGAAAAGGGGGGCAGATATGCTGCTGTTACCTGTCCAGGTCCATACAATACCTGATTGAATCCGCTGCAAATTAATTTCCTTTGCGTGCAATCACATAAAACAGGGGAGGAAAATATCTTTTGAGCCACAATAATATCCGCTCTTCCCTGGCAATCAGCACTACTTTTTTTCGTTTATGCATGGCCTTTAGTATACGTCGGGCGCAGAAAGCAACAGATAATCCTTTTGCCTGCTTAGGATCCATTTTCCCATATGCGTCACCGTTAGCCGTGATGGCAGAATAGGTAATGGGTGTGTGTATCCTTCCCGGACAAACGATGGTGGTATATAAATGGGGAATAGGTTGTTCTGTTTGCAGGGTTTCAAAGTATCCCTGCAGCGCATGTTTGGCTGCATTGTAGCCGGAACGCCAGGGGTATCCCATTAATCCGGCCATACTACTGATAATAATGATTTGTCCGCCTGCCTGTTCCCTGAAATGGGGTAACAATGCCTGGGTGAGCATGACGGCGCCAAAAAAGTTCACTTCCATCAGTTGTCTGACTGCGGAAACAGAGGTATCTATGAGCTTTGACCGTTGGGTTACGCCGGCATTATTTACGAGTACATCTATCTTCCCGAAAAATTGTAAAGCGCGGTGGGCACCTTCATTTACCTGGGTTTCATCTGTTACATCCATCAATACAATTTCGCAGTAAGGGGTGTATAACAGGCATTGGTTGCGGACTGCTTCCAGGGCGGCCTGGTTACGGGCAGCCAGAATTAGTCTGGCTTTTTCTTTTGCCAGTAAAAGCGCCAGCTCATGGCCTATACCCGAGCTGGCGCCTGTAATAAGTATTACTTTATCCGTAAAATGCATTTAAGCAGTTTGATCTACGATTTCAGTGGTGTCAGCCTGATGTTTTTCCATCTTACCTTGATACCACCACCGGAATGGATCTGCAGGGCGATCTGGCCATTGGCAGCGCCTATTTTATCGTCTTTCAGGGTGATCATTTCCTGTCCATTAAGCCAGGTCGTTACGTTGTCGCCCTGTACCCGCACTTTCATGGTATTCCATTCTCCCATTTTCAGGTATTTTTCTTTTTCCTTGTCGGGTTGTATCAGCCATCCACGACCATAAGATTCATAAATACCGCCGGTATGCATGCCGGGAGGGGCTACTTCTGCCTGCCAGCCGGTAATTTTAGTTCCATCCAGGGAGGAGTGGAAGAATACGCCGCTGTTGCCATTAGCTTCCTGTTTGAATTGTACCGTCAGTTCAAAATCTTTGTATTGACCATCGGTGCCCAGGTACCCGTATTCTTTGTCAGGGCCGCTTTCACAGATGAGTTCCCCTTTTTCTACATACCACTTTTCGGTACCATAGATTTTCCATCCATCCAGGTTCTTGCCATTGAATAATGATTGCGTTTTTTGTGCAAACACCTGGCCGGTTCCCAGTAACAAGGCGGAACCCAGCAGGAATTTAAGGAAGGTTTTTTTCATAACACTGCATTTATTGATTGAATACCAGTTTAATTCATAAAAAAAGTCCCCCGGTAAAACCGGAGGACTCCAATATAAGTTCAATTTCCTGGATTTCTAAATCAGAAAATTATCTCGCAATGTTCACTGCTCTTTTTTCACGGATGACGGTTACCTTAATCTGGCCAGGATACTGCATTTCAGTTTGTATCTTATTGGCAATTTCGAAGGATAAACGATCTGCGTCGCCATCAGATACCTTATCACTTTCTACGATAATACGCAGTTCTCTACCAGCCTGGATAGCGTATGCTTTTTCTACGCCATCATGAGCCAGGGCCAGGTTTTCCAGGTCCTTGATACGTTGCAGGTAGCTTTGCATGATTTCACGACGCGCACCTGGGCGGGCACCGCTGATCGCATCACAGGCCTGAACGATTGGGGAAATGACATATTGCATTTCCATTTCATCGTGGTGAGCGCCGATGGCATTAACTACCGCAGCGTGTTCACCATATTTTTCAGCGAGTTTAGCACCTAAGAGGGCGTGGCTCAGCTCAGTTTCTTCATCAGGTACTTTACCAATATCGTGCAGTAAGCCGGCACGTTTGGCCAGTTTAGGGTTTAAGCCCAGCTCAGCGGCCATCACGGCGCAAAGATTCGCCGTTTCTTTGGAGTGCATGAGCAGGTTTTGTCCGTAGGAAGAGCGGAAACGCATCTTACCTACCAGGCGCACCAGTTCTTTATGCAGGCCATGGATACCCAGTTCTATCACCGTTCTTTCACCAATGTCCATTACCTGTTCTTCCAGTTGTTTCTTGGTTTTTTCTACCACTTCCTCAATACGGGCAGGGTGGATACGTCCATCCTGTACCAGGCGTTGCAGTGATAAACGCGCTATTTCGCGGCGCAATGGATCGAAGGAAGATAATACAATAGCTTCAGGGGTATCGTCTACGATCAGATCCACACCGGTAGCCGCTTCAATGGCACGGATATTACGGCCTTCACGACCAATGATCTGACCTTTGATTTCATCACTTTCCAGGGTAAATACAGTGATGGTATTTTCAATGGTTTGTTCAGCAGCAGTACGCTGAATAGATTGTATGATGATTTTTTTGGCTTCTTTGTTCGCTTTTAATTTAGCGTCTTCAATGATTTCCTGTATGTGAGAGAGGGCCTGCGAGCGGGCTTCTTCTTTCAGACTTTCTACCAGTTGGTGTTTCGCTTCATCTGCAGTTAATCCGGCTACTTTTTCCAGGCGGCGGATATGTTCTTCCTGGTGTTTTTCGAGTTCTGTGCGCTTAATGGTCACCAGTTCCATCTGACGGTTCAAGCCTTCTTTGATAGCATCGTTTTCGTTTAATTGCTTCTGAAGTTGCTCGTTTTTGAGGCTGATGGCCTGTTCCTTCTGTTTGATGCGATTTTCCGACTCCCCCAGTTTCTGATTGCGTTGCAGTACATCTTTCTCGTACTCGCTTTTTAATTGCAGGTATTTTTCTTTTGCTTCCAGCAGTCTGTCTTTCTTGAGATTTTCCGCACTAATCTGTGCATCTGCAATGATTTTTTTAGCCTGGTTTTCAGCTTCATCTATTTTATGCTGTGTATTTTTGGCAAAAATCACCTTACCTAGCACAATCCCAATGATCAATGCCACTACTGCAGCTATTGTCGTGATAAGTGTAACATCCATATGAATTATTTATACTTGATTTATGTAGTATCCTCATACCCATGTCGCTGCTAAAACACAACAGGGGCGAGAACTGACCCGCGAAAATACAAAAAAATAGCAGTTAAAGCGTCTTTGATACGTGATAATTAGCCAATTAGCTAATTCATTGTTTAGCAATGGGTAACGTGATCAACCCAATGCCTGGTTGATAATTTCTTCCAGCTTTTCCAGCTTTTCCTGCAAAAAGGGTGCAGTGCTTGCCTGGGCTTTTCCGCCGCTGGTTACAGGGTGTGTGGCGTACATGATAAGGGCCATAGCGATATAGTCCTGCAGGTCTTTTCCTGCATAAGAAGTTTTAAAATCGACAATTTTCTCATTCACTTCTTTCATAATACGGCGTACTTCCGCTTCTTCTTCCGGTTTTATCTTTATCCGGTAAGAGCGGTCCGATACGATTATGTTAATAGGAATGAGTTGTTCCATCATGTATGATTTTATATCAGCTGTTCAGCAAGGCGATACAGCGGTCAATTTCTTTAATGTAATCATTGATCTTGCCGCGGATCTCTTTTTTGAAAGCTTCGTCTTCTGTTGCTATGGCGGTACCTCCCTGGGCGGTGGATGCAATTTTCATGAGTTGCAGCCTGTCCTCCAGTACCTGTAACGATTGTTGCTGCTGTTGCAGCTCCTGTTGTTGTACTTTAACTTCGTCTTTCAGCAATACATTCTCCGCCTGCACCTGCTGGAGCTTTTTTACCAGCAGGTGCAGTTTCTCTTCTACGCGTTGAATGTATTGCTCTAAAACCATTTCAATATCTTATTTTCTAATCTCTGCCTGTAACTGCGTTTCGAATGTTTTGATGAGTTTTTCCATTACACCATCAATTTCTTTATCAGTGAGTGTTTTTTGAGCATCCAGGAAGGTAAAGCTTACCGCGTAAGACTTCTTGTTAGTGCCTAGTTTTTCGCTCTCAAATACATCGAACAGATTCACCTGTTGTAGCAGGCCGGATTTCACGCTGCGGGCAGCTGCTTCTACTGCGGCAAACTTCACCTGTTTGTCCAGTACCAGTGCCAGGTCCCTGCGAACTGCCGGGAAACGCGGGATTTCTTTGTAAAAGTTATCACTTTTTTGCAAGAGTCCCAGTATTTTATCCCAATTGAAGGTAGCAAACCATACGGCCTGCCTGATATCAAATTGCTTGAGTTTCGCTGTGGGAACGCCTCCGAGGGTAACTACCACCTGGTTTTTTACTTTGATTTCCCAGGCCGGTTGTAAGCCTGGTTCGGTGCTTTCCGCCCAGGTTAGCTGCTTGTAACCCAGTTGTTTGAGTATGTTAATAACAAAACCTTTCAGGAAGTAAAAGTCTACCGGTCTGGATGCATGCATCCAGGTTTCGGCTGTTTGTTTACCTGTCAGGTACAGTACCAGGTGATTGTTTTCACCATAGCCTTTTTCCAGCACCTGGTAAGTTTTACCGAATTCGAAGAACATCAGGTCTTCGTTTTTGCGGTTCAGGTTATGTGAAATGCTTTCCAGACCGGTTTCCAGCATGGAAGGGCGCATGATGTCCAGTTCTACAGTGAGACTGTTCATCATTTTTACCGCAGTTTCCAGTACTTCCGGCGTATAGTATTTGCTGTTAGTAATGGAATTGGTGAAAATTTCGTTGAAGCCGTTGCCAGCGAGATAATCGGCCACTTTTTCCTTTACACTTTCTGCATCCGGTTGGGCAGAAAGGGCGGGAGAAATGGCAATTTTAGAGGGGATCTCGATATTATCCAATCCATCTATCCTCATAACTTCTTCTACCAGGTCGGCAGGGAGACTGATATCCGGTTTGCTGAATGGTACGGATACACGAAATCCTTCCGCAGATTCAGACAGGATCTCAAAGCCGAGGCTGCGCAGGATGTTTTTGATTTTATCTTCCGGATAGTTGCTGCCGCTGAGCTTACGGATATAGCTATACGTAGTCTCTATCTGTGTTTTTACTTTTACGGCAGGGTATATATCAATGATATCGGATGCGACCTGTCCGCCGCCGAGTTCGCAGATGAGACCGGCCGCACGTTGCAGAGCAAACACGGCATTAGAGATATCTACTCCTTTTTCGAAGCGGGAGGCCGCATCGGTACGTAATCCATGACGGAAAGAAGTGGTACGGATGCCACCAGCGCTGAAAATGGCGCTTTCCAGGAAAATGCTGTGGGTGGTATCGGAAACGCCAGAATGTAAACCGCCAAATACACCGGCAATAGACATGCCTTCGCCTGCACCATTGCAGATCATCAGGTCTGTAGCGTCCAGTTTCCTTTCTTTTTCATCGAGGGTAATAAATGGTGTGCCGGTTGGCAGGTTCTTTACAATCACAGCATTGCCTTTGATCGCTGCCACATCAAACGCATGGAGCGGTTGCCCGGTTTCATGCAGGATGAAGTTGGTGATATCCACGATGTTGTTGATAGAACGAACGCCGATCGCGGTCACTTTGGCTTTCAGCCATTCAGGAGATGGCGCCACCTGTATACCGGTAATGGATATACCACTGTAACGGGGGCAGGCATCTGTATTTTCAACGGTAACGCTGATGGGTAAAGGAGTAGCTGCTTTAGGCAGTGCTTTTATTTCCGGCAGTTTTACCTGGTATTTATGCGTGTTTTCTATGTTATTGAGGAAAGCGCATACATCTTTAGCTACGCCTATATGGCTCATAGCGTCCATACGGTTAGGCGTGAGTCCAATTTCGTAGATGTAGTCGTTAGCAGGTTTAAACACTTCGCTGGCAGGGGTGCCGGGTTGCAGGGAGGCATCGAGTACCATGATGCCGTCATGACTGTTGCCCAGTCCTATTTCATCTTCGGCGCAAATCATTCCCTGGCTTTCTTCTCCACGGATTTTTGCTTTTTTCATGGTCAGCGGTTCCCCACCGAGTGGGTAGATGGTGGTACCAATGGGTGCTACCACCACTTTCTGGCCTACTGCTACATTAGGAGCGCCACATACAATGTGCAGGGGCTCACCGTTGCCGGTGTTAACGGTGGTCAGTCTCAGTTTATCCGCATTGGGGTGCTTTTCCGCCGTCAGTACTTCTCCGATCACCAATCCAGCCAGGCTTCCCTTTACAGCTTCAAATTTTTCCAGGTGCTCTACTTCCAGACCAATTCTGGTTAAAATGGTAGATAGTTCCTCCGGTGTAGGCTTCACCGGTAAATAATCACATAGCCAGTTGTATGAAATCGTCATTTATCTGCTCGGTTTATATAAGTGGCGTAAAGTTAACAACTAATGAGCAAAGGATAAAGCATAAAGGATAAAGCAAAAAGCTATTGTAGCGGAGATTTGAGCGAATATTCCTGCCGGCTAAAGTTTTCTGTAATCCCCTTAAATCTCCGCTACAATAGCTTTTTGCTTTATCCTTTATGCTTTATGCTTTGCTCGGGTGCGATGTTTTTGCAGTATGTGGAAAATCTTTTTACACAATGTGTGTGAATAATCGGACCTTTGCTTGGGAATTTCTGGTGTTTTGGTGGATAACCATGATGCTGTCAGTGGATAACTGACATTTTGCTTGTGGATAACCTGTGTATGAGGCTTAATAAATTTAATAACTAAAGGAAGGGTGTTAATCAAAAAAATGCCTTTACCTTAGTTTGTACGGCTTGCAAAAGTTTACAATTTCTTAAAGTAGCTATCACCCTGATGAATGCGGGAAAAATGCAGATATCGATTGTAAAAACAACTGGAAGGGCCCATTGACAGTAACCTTTTATTAACTTTTTTTAATACACTAACCATAAATGGATCTCAATCTTAAGAAGGACCGCAATGTGCGTAGAAAACCGTCCATTGATGTGTCATCCTTGGTGTATGGCAAGATACCACCACAGGCTAAAGAATTGGAAGAAGCTGTTTTGGGAGCCGTAATGCTGG
This sequence comes from Chitinophaga sp. RAB17, assembly GCF_052114225.1. Classification (NCBI taxonomy): domain Bacteria; kingdom Pseudomonadati; phylum Bacteroidota; class Chitinophagia; order Chitinophagales; family Chitinophagaceae; genus Chitinophaga; species Chitinophaga sp. RAB17. Next base: position 774,097 of record NZ_JBFREI010000002.1, read on the forward strand.
AAAAAGGAGCTTTTGACTCCGTAATTGAGATATTAAAAGGGGAGTGCTTTTATGTAGAAGCACACCAGATTATATTTAGCGCCATGACTCGCCTGGCAGGTAAGTCAATGCCCGTAGATATCCTCACCGTAACAGAAGAGCTTAAATCAATGGGCTCCCTGGAACAAATCGGTGGCCCGTTTACCGTGATGAAACTCACGAATATGGTGGTGTCTTCGGCCAACATTGAAGCACATGCCCGTATTATCCTCCAGAAATTTATTCAGCGTGAACTGATCCGTATTTCCGGAGAAATACTGACGGAGTCTTATGAAGACACGGCCGATGTATTTGATCTGCTGGACAGTGCGGAGTCTAAACTATTTGAGGTAACCAATAATCACCTCCGTAAAAACTATGATTCTATTGACCGTGTATTGGTAAATACCATGAAGCGTATTGAGGATCTGCGTAACAAGGGAGATGATATTACCGGGGTGCCTTCCGGCTTCCCTTCATTGGATAAGGTTACCTATGGCTGGCAATCTACGGATCTGATCATCATAGCTGCCCGTCCTTCTGTAGGTAAAACCGCCTTCGCGCTGAACCTTGCGCGTAATGCGGCGCTTCACCCCCGCTTCCCGAAAGGAGCAGCGGTATTCTCATTGGAAATGTCTTCCGGTCAGATTGTACAACGTATTCTCTCGGCCGAGTCAGAAATAAAGCTGGAAAAGATTTCCCGTGGTAAACTGGAAGAGTATGAAATGAAGAAGCTGATGACCCACGGTATTGAACGCCTGGCAAAAGCACCTATCTTCATTGACGATACCCCGGCACTCAACATCTTTGAGTTGCGCGCCAAGTGCCGCAGGCTGGTACACAACCACGGCGTAGGCGTTATCATCATCGACTACCTGCAGCTGATGAGTGGTAGCAGTGATGGTAAAGGATCCAACCGTGAACAGGAAATCAGTAAAATTTCCCGTGACCTGAAGGGATTGGCAAAGGAGTTACAGGTACCTATTATCGCCCTCTCGCAGTTGAGCCGTGATGTGGAAAAACGAAAAGACGGCAACAAAATGCCGCAGCTGAGTGATCTCCGTGAATCCGGGGCGATCGAGCAGGATGCGGACATGGTAATGTTCCTCTATCGTCCTGAATATTATGAAATCAATACCAATGAAATGGGCGAATCCAATAAAGGTGAAACCCACGTTCGTATAGCCAAGCACCGTAATGGTCAGCTGGATACCATCAAACTGAGAGCTGTACTGGAATACCAGCGATTTGAAGATGATGGAAGTCTTGAAAACCCTGGCGGTGGTGGCAGTCCTTTCGCAGGTATCAGTCGCTCGCAGCAAGGCGGCGGTGGTGGCAACGATGAAGCCAAACTGTACATACAGAAAGGATCCAAGATGAATGATATGAACTTCGATGAAGGCTTTGAAGATGCACCCTTTTAGCGTATAAAAGATTTTGCTAAAAAGCCGGCATCGATATCGATCGCCGGCTTTTTAGCTTTTATCCCTCCCGTAACTGTCAGCATAGTAAATACCGCAGAAGTATTTACTTAAATGGGAACCTAAATACATAAAGAATAATAAGATTAATCAATGAAACAGCTGTACTTAAAATACAAAGGTCATTACAAAGACAATTTCAGTTTAGCCTACCCCGTAGTTATCTCTCAATTGGGTCATACCCTGGTAGCATTATCGGATAGTATTATTATCGGACATACAGGAAAAGTACCGCTGGCAGCGGTATCACTGGGTAATGGTTTGTTTTCCGTTTTTATGGTGGCAGGCATCGGCATGTCCTATGGCCTTACACCGCTGATTGCACAGGAAAACGGGCGAGGCAACAAAAATGCCATCGGGTATTTACTGAGTCATAGCCTGATCATCAATATGGTGGTGGGCGTATTATTATCTGCTGTCATTTATATAGGCAGCAGCCATTTGTCTCTCCTGCACCAGGAAGGCGATGTAGCTGAACAGGCCAGGCCCTTCCTGCGTTTCCTGGGGTTTTCGTTTATTCCGCTGATGCTGTTCCTATCCTTCAAGCAGTTTGCAGAAGGGCTTGGATTTACACGACAGGCGATGAACATCAGTATCATTGGTAACGTGATTAATATTATCATTGGTATTACCCTGGTATACGGCTTGTTTGGTATGCCCAGAATGGGCGTGATAGGGGTGGGTATTGCCACGTTCACAGACAGACTGATCATGGGAATTACCATGATGTTCTATGTACTGCGGGCGCCACGTTTTAAGCCTTACCTGCAATCATTCGGGTTTAAAAACCTGAAGGCCGCTGCGGTTAAAAAAATATTGGGCATCGGTACGCCGGTAGCCATGCAATATTTATTTGAAGTGAGCGCCTTCAGTGGTGCCGCCGTAATGGTGGGTTGGATGGGCGCAGCCGAGTTGGCTGCTCACCAGATAGCGCTGAGTTTAGCTTCGATGACCTACATGATGGCCAGTGGTATTTCTGCTGCTGCCGGTATTAAAAGCGGTAATAATTTTGGTAAGAAGAATTTCGGGGAACTGCGTTTATCCGCTATCGCCAGTTACCATATGGTGCTGTTACTGATGGGGGGCGCTGCGCTGTTATTTACACTGGGTAATCACCTGCTTCCTTCGTTTTATATTCAGGACCCACAGGTAATAAAGATTGCTTCCGGATTATTGATCATTGCCGCCTTCTTCCAGTTATTTGATGGGATGCAGGTGGTAGGGCTGGGTATTTTGCGTGGCATGGGTGATGTACGTATACCTACGTTGATTACGCTGCTGGCATACTGGGGACTGGGTCTTCCTCTGGGTTACCTGTTGGGTATTAAGTTAGGTTTTGGTGTAGAAGGTGTATGGTGGGCACTGTTATTGGGCCTGCTGGTAGCTTCGGTATTACTGTTTGTGCGGTTTCACATCAAAACAAAAAAACTTTCTGCTTAACTTTGCGCGCATGGATCTGCCAGTTTTTTACGCACCGGATATACAACCGGATGCCATTGCATATACAATGAATGAGGATACGTCCAAGTACTGTATCCAGGTGCTCCGTCATGAAAAGGAGGATAAAGTGTTGCTGGCAGACGGCCGTGGGCATAAGTTTACGGCTGCTATTACCGATGATAACCGCAAGAAGTGCGTAGTGAAAATACTGGATTGCGAAACGGTGTCACCACCTGCCCGGGCGCTTCGTATAGGGATCTCCTTTACCAAAAACGCTTCGCGCATTGAATGGTTCCTGGAGAAGGCCACGGAAATAGGTATTCAAACTATTATTCCCCTGGTAAGTCAGCGTACAGAGAAGGAGAAAATAAAAGCAGAACGGCTGCAAAATATACTCGTATCAGCCATGCTGCAATCGCAACAATTTTATTTACCGGAATTACAGGAGCCGCAGGCATTTGATAAACTGGTAAAAAGCAATAAGGACCCACAGCGGTTGATCGCGCATTGCTTGCCGGAACAAAAGCAGGAATTACAACACACTATGCTGCCTGGAAAAGATACGCTGATACTGATAGGACCAGAAGGTGATTTTACATCGGACGAAATTAAACTGGCGCTGGAACAGGGTTTTGTGCCCGTATCATTGGGTAATACCCGTTTACGCACAGAAACAGCTGGTATGGTAGCGGTAACGCTGATGAATAACACGTTTAGCAGTTAGCCATTAGCTTTTAGCTTTTAGAAAAAATGCAGCGAGTATGAACTTATATATTGTGTTCATACTCGCTGCATTTTTTCTAAAAGCTAAAAGCTAATGGCTAAACGCTAGTGCGGTTCCCTCAATTCTACCGGCTTTTCTTTAGATGGTTTTCTTACCCGCATATTCAGCATTTCTACACCAAAGGAAAAAGCCATCGCAAAATATACGTAGTTTTTAAGGTGCATATCATGTGCTTTCTCTGCATCCCATCCTTCAATAATGAGGATTGCACCTACCATTACGAGGAATGACAGTGCCAGCATTTTGAGCGTAGGGTGTTTGTGGATAAAGTCACTGATACGTGGTGCAAAAAGGAACATCACAATCATGGCAATGATAACGGCCACAATCATTACAGGTACCTGTTTGGCGAGTCCCACAGCGGTAATGATACTATCGAAAGAGAAGATAGTGTCTATCAGGATAATCTGGCCCACGATGTTCAGGAAAGATGCGGCAGGTTTGCCCCCGTTTTTAATTTCAGTGGATTCCTCCTCTCCTTCCAGCTTATGGTGGATTTCGAGAGTGGTTTTGATCAGCAGGAAGATACCGCCTCCCAGCATGATAAGGTCACGGAGACTAAAGCCATGGCTGCCGATGCTGAACAGGGGATTTACCGCTTTTACGATATACCCGATGCAGAGCAGGAGAATGATACGGATGGCCATACCGGCAAACATCCATACGCGGCGGGCTGCTGGCCTTTTTTCAGGGGTTAGTCTGTTAAGTACAATAGAAACGAAGATGACATTGTCGATGCCCAACACGATTTCCATGAGCACCAGTGTCAATAAACTGATGAGCGATTCCGCTGTTAGAAACTGTTCCATATAGGTTGAATAGATAGAGATGATGCGATGTTACTGACGTAATCCGGCACAGATCTTTTTCACAATGGTAGGGCCTTCATAAATGAAGCCCGTATATACCTGTACCAGGGAGGCCCCGGCATCCAGTTTTTCCTGGGCATCCTCGGCTGTGAAAATGCCACCTACCGCAATAATAGGTATGCTGCCCTGGCTGTGGGTGTGAATATAACGGATTACTTCTGTGGCTTTGCGTTTCACAGGTAATCCACTCAAACCACCGGCGCCGATATCATTCACTTCCGCCGCAGGCGTTTTTAATCCTGCCCGGCTGATGGTGGTATTGGTAGCTACAATGCCTGCCAGCTTCGTTTCTGTCACAATTTCGATGATATCATCCAGCTGTTCTGTTGTCAGATCCGGCGCTATTTTAAGCAGGATAGGCTTGGGCTTCACTTTCTGTGTATTCAGCACCTGCAGGTGATGCAGGAGTTGTTTTAATGGTTCTTTTTCCTGTAAGGCACGCAGATTGGGGGTATTAGGTGAGCTTACATTTACAACAAAGTAATCCACCACATCATATAGTGCATGAAAACACTTTTCATAGTCGCTCACGGCTTCTTCATTCGGGGTGATTTTGTTTTTCCCGATGTTGCCCCCTACGATGATATTGGATTTTTTGCGTTGTAAGCGTTTGGCGGCGGCCACTGCACCTTCATTATTAAAGCCCATACGGTTAATGAGGGCTTTATCTGCCGGCAGGCGGAACAGTCTTGGCTGTTCGTTACCCGGTTGTGGCTGTGGCGTCACGGTACCTATTTCTACAAAGCCAAAGCCCAGACAGGCCAGTTCGTCAATGTACTTTGCATCTTTGTCAAAACCGGCTGCCAGCCCTACCGGATTGGAAAACCTCAGTCCAAACAGTTCACGTTCCAGTCCTTTGGTTTTTACACCGCAGAAGGCGTTCAGCACAGTTTTGCCCAGAGGCAAAGAATAAATTGTTTTCATACCACGCATTACGCTGTGGTGAATGTTTTCCGGCGGATAGCGGAAAAGGAAGTTTTTGATCAGGTTGTACATTGCGGGGACAAAGATAATCAGGATTTATGTGATTTTGATGATTCTCCTGACGCAGAAAGTGGTATTTACCCCCTATTCAATTTTCATATAATGGCCGTAGATGGCATTTTTCAGTATTTGTACGTAAAGATTTTTACCTATGTGCAGAATGGTAGAAATCAAATAAATCATAGCTATATTTGCTGCTTATCATGCTGGAGCTGCAAACATTTGAAGCATTATTCAGGGAAAACCATGCTCATTGCCTGGCGTTTGCCACTCACTACACGGGGGATTCCCATGTAGCGGAGGAGATCGTACAACAGGTATTCCTGCGTTTGTGGGAGAAACGGGAAACCATTACCATTACAGGACCCGTGAAAGCATATTTGTTTTCTGCTATTCGTAATACCGCCATTAGCCAATGGCGGAAGGATGTTGTGCGTACGGAAAAGGAAACCGGTTATGGAAAGGTGTCAGAAACAACGATTGGCGCCGGGGAAGAGGTGAAGGAGCTGGAAAGACTTTACCGGCAGGCATTGGAACGGTTACCGGAACGTTGTCGGGAGGTATTTGTGCTCAGCCGGCAGCAGAATATGAAATATGCTGAAATAGCAGCGGCCATGAATATTTCCGTGAAAACGGTAGAAAATCAGATGGGGAAAGCATTAAAGATCCTGCATCAGGAACTGAAGGAATACCTGCCATTGCTGACAGGTTTTTTGTTTTAAAAAAATTTCGGGTCGCATGGGGGCATTGATATTTCCCATGCGTCTTATTATTGTATAATCGCCTTAAGGCGCAGACTGTAAAAACTTACAACAACTAATGACACCATCTTTTCCCAATGAGGCAATGCCTGATGAGGCACTGTATACCTTGCTCTGCAAGTACCTGCTGAATGAAGCGGATACGGAAGAGTATGCGTGGGTGGAAGCATGGAAAGAAACGGACCCTGGTAACCAGGCCCTGCTTACCTCACTGGCTAAAGTATTGGATACTGCAGCAGCCAACGAAAAAATAGTGGCAGCAGATACCGACTTTGCCTGGTCTCAGCTGAGCGAAAAAATGGATGACAAACCGGCATTAATTGCCATCAGGCCTAAAAACCGCTTTATCTGGCTGAAAATTGCCGCGGTATTGCTGGTCGTATTTGGCGCCGGATGGTGGTTCCTGGCAGGTAATCATCCGCAACAAACATATTCAGGCCCTGTAAAGGCTACGCTGCAGGATGGCAGCAGTGTGCAGTTATCGGCTGCTTCCAGGCTGGAAGTAGCCAGGGGCTTTAATGACCGTAACAGGAAAGTAAGTCTCACCGGTACCGCCACATTTGATGTAAGCGGTAGTGCTGCCAACCCATTTGTAATTACATTGGGCCGTACAGAAGTGAAAGTACTGGGTACCCGGTTCATGATCAATTATCAGCCCGGCACTGCCATGTTGAAAGTACATGTAAGCAGTGGTAAAGTAATGGTGATAGATCATGATAAAGAGGATAGCGTTATTCTCACGGATGGGATGCTGTTACAGAAAGATAATGAAAGACCCGCATTTCGTATAGCTTCCCACATTACTGATATGGGAAAAAGATCACTGTCATTTTATGATACACCACTGGAAGAGGTATTACATACCATTACAGAAGTGTACGACATAAAAGTAGAAGTCATGAACACCGACCTGCTTAAATTGCCGGTTCGTGCTGACTTTACAGGAGAGTCTACAGATGATGTGATTAAAACGCTGGCACTGATGCTGAATGCGGGATACGAAAAAACGAACGATAGACAATACAAATTGAAATAGCCATTAGCCGTTAGCTTTTAGCTTTTAGGAAATGCCGTGAAGATCACAAATGGTCCACACGGCATTTCCTAAAAGCTAAAAGCTAACGGCTAATGGCTGCTACTGTCACCCTTTCAATTTAACTATACTATGTCGTTAGCCGGAAAACTGCTGACGGGAATATTTATATTATGTTTCCCACTAAACGTTTTTGGGTGGGACTGGCAAACAAGAGTAACCGTAGTAGTAAAGGACCAGCCGATAGAAATGATATGTGGATTATTGGAAAGAGAGTATGGTATTCATTTTTCATATAGCAGGGAACTTGTCAACTTGTCACGGAAAGTTACGTTAACAGCCCATAATCAGCGCCTTAAAAAGGTACTGGAAGAACTGTTTGCCCCCGATGGTATCAGGTTTGCCCGCGTGGGTGACCAGGTAGTGCTATTGCCGGACCAGCGCACTACACGCACGATCAGCGGTTATATAAAAGATGCAGTGAGTGGTGAAAACCTGATTGGCGCCACTGTATATTCACCTGCACTAAAACAGGGTACTACCACTAATCAATATGGTTTTTTTAGTTTCACTACCGTAAAGGATTCCAATAGCCTGGTCATCTCCTATATTGGCTATGCTTCCCGTTTACAGCCTGTTCCGCAGAAGGGAGATCAACTGCTCAACATCTCCTTAAAGCCGGTGGGCAGTTTAAAGGAAGTGGTGATCAGTGGCAGGGAAAAAAGTAAGCTACAGGAACAAACCCAGATGAGTAAGGTGACCCTTTCCGCTTCGGAATTGCAGGCTATGCCGAGACTGCTGGGAGAGGTAGATGTAATGCGTACGTTGCAGTCGATGCCGGGAGTAAGTGGTGGTATGGATGGTGCCGGCGGATTGTGTGTAAGAGGCGGTAGTCCCGACCAGAACCTGGTGTTAATGGATGGAACACCGATATTTAATTTTTCTCATTTTTTTGGTGTGTACTCTTTGGTAAATGCCAATGTGGTAAAAACGACCGACCTGTATAAAGGCGCGTTCCCGGCGCGTTTTGGCGGGCGCTTATCTTCCGTGGTGGATATTGCCATGAAGGAAGGAGATATGAACAATTATCATGGTGATGTGTCTATAGGGTTAATTGCGGCCAAATTCAATGTAGAAGGTCCTATTGTTAAGGGTAAAACTTCCTTTATGTTATCTGCCCGCCGCTCTTATCCGGACCTGCTGCTGAATGCAGCGATGAAGTCGGAAAATGCGCTGGGAAGTGGTGGTGATTTCAGGGCTTATTTTTATGATATCAATGCAAAAGTGAATCATATTTTTTCTCCCAAAGACAGGGTGTTCCTTAGTTTTTATAAAGGAGAAGATAATCTTTTGGTGAAAGAAACGCCCTCCGACAGTGTGCTGGCAAACGATCCTGCGAAAAGCGGTGAAAGTTCAAAATTTCAGCTGGGCTGGGGGAATACGATTGCAGCTTTACGCTGGAATCATATTTACGGCCCCCGCTTATTTTCCAATATTACCCTGAATTATTCGCAGTATTCTTTCTTCACACAGTATGAAAATAAGTCTGTAGTACCTCCTGCCGCAGAGCTGTCGGATGTATATGGAAAATATAGCTCCAGGATGGAAAACAGTGGTGGAAGAATTGACTTTGATTTCCGTCCTAATCCTAAGCATTCTTTCAGGTTTGGCGCCATTACCACCATGCATTATTTTAAGCCCGGGAACTCCTCTTTTCAAGATAAGGGCAGCCCCGTAAAACCGCTGGATACGTTACAGTCGGTGCTGCGGGTAACCGGGGCCGAATTGTCGATGTACGCGGAGGATGACTGGCAGCTGCGGCCCAACCTGTTCACCAATATTGGTGTGCATGCTTCTGGCTTCCTGGTGCAAGGGCGATTTTATTACTCTGTACAACCCAGACTGGGACTGCGTTACGTATTGCCACGCAATTGGGCGGTAAAGGCGGCGTATACACATATGAACCAGTATATTCACCTGTTGTCGAGTAATGGAACTTCGTTGCCTACAGATATATGGGTACCTTCTACCCAGCGTGTAGCGCCTATGTTTTCGAAACAGGTGACATTGGGGGTAGCTAAAACATCGGCTAACAACATGTACGAATGTACGCTGGAGGGCTATTTCAAATCCATGCACAACATGATTGAAAATAAGGAGAGCAATAGTATTGTTAACCAGTTGGGCCCACATTGGGATGAAAATGTGACTGTAGGAAAAGGCTGGAGCTATGGTGCAGAAGTGATGTTGCATAAACGCAAAGGAACTACTACCGGTTGGATTGGATATACGTTGTCGTGGTCTACACGCCGTTTCCCAGGCGTGAACAACGATGAAATTTATCCTTATAAATATGATCACCGTCACGACCTGGAGCTGGTACTGATGCAACGTTTAGGTAAACACTGGGAATTCTCTGCGTCCTGGCATTATAACTCCGGTACGCCTATCACCATACCTGTTTCCAGTTATGCCGGTGTTGGCGGGGCATCGCCGTGGGATCCCAGTGGTGGTCATACTTCCATTGATCGTTATGACAACTGGAATAATTACCGCGGCGCAGATATACATCGGTTGGATATAGGAATTACGCATACCAAACAGAAAAAGCATTGGAGCCGAAGCTGGAACCTGAGCATATTTAATGTGTATAACCGGAAGAACCCATTTTTTTATACAATGATGGATGATGCCTCAGAGCAGAAGAGATATCTTTCGCAGGCCACCATTTTGCCCATATTACCCAGTGTCACATACGCTATTAAATTTTAAAGAGATGTGCAGGAAACTTTTTTTCGTAGGTACGGTACTGTTAGTCATGCTGTTAAGTGCATGTTCCAAAAGAGTAGAAATTAAGTTGCCTTATGAAGGCGACAAAATAGTGGTGAACACACTTATCCAACCGGATAGTGTGGTATATATCCGTGTAACCCGTAGCATACCATCCAATGTATTGGATGATAACGGCTATAAAGATATTCCTGGTAGTACAGTAACGTTATCGGCTGATGGCGTGTCGCTTACCCCATTACACGTACAGCAGATCAACGGCTTTTCCTATTTTGTATCTGAGCAGAAAGCGGTGAGAGGCAAACAATATACAGTACAGGTAGCTGCACCAGGGCTCACGTCAGTAACGGCTACGGATACACTACCGGTAGCTCCCGATGTGAAAAATGCCGGCGCACAAAGAAATAGCAGCCGCGTACAGTTTACATTAAAAGATGGCCGTGGCGCGGGAGATTATTACCGGATACGGATCTATGTAGCTGATGATATGGGTGGACAGGGAGCTTACCGGCTTTTCCGGTTAGATCCTGCCTTCAATAATAACCTGGTGGATTTCTTCACCAAAAGCAGTTATAACAGCCTTGTCATGAGTGATGAACGCTTCGATGGTAAGGAAGTCAACTTTGTATTGCAAACAGCAGAACCTATCGCCGCCCTGAGCCAGGTGACCGTGGAAGTGAGCACCCTCACCCGTGCTTCCTATGAATATTTCAGTACTATTACGGCACAAAAGGAAGGCGGCAATGTTGTGATTGGCAACCCCGTACGCGTCTTTACCAATGTGACGAATGGCTATGGCATTGTAGGTGGCATCAATACACGAAAAATGCTGTTTAAGGTTGAATAGCTGTTGAACAAGTGAAGCCCTCACATTATCTCAGCGGTACATGGTAAAATGGCATAGTTATTAAAACTGGAAATCCTCCGCTTCTCCTCCTGCGATGGCGTTGTTAATGTCTACTGACATCGTAATGGAATGCTTGATAATTACGCTGTTTAAAGCTTTGTGAATACCTGGTGTGGCGGTGCTGAGCGCCGGATAGTTTTCCGCTGCGAGCTTTTTAGCAGCTTCAATGAGTCCATCTTGTAAGTTTACAATTTTGATTTGTTCCTGCATAGTGTCTTTATACATTGGCGATAGTGGGTCCAGTAACTCTTCCCAATCCATGAAAAATAATTTTATTGCAGTTATAAACACCTAGAAATCGATTTAGTTGCACTACGAACTAATTTTTTTTAGATTTTCCCGGCTTATCATAGCCTGTTCGGATTTGAACTGTATGACTATGGCTCGTTGACACTGAAGAGCGGGCAAGACATTTATTAGCAAAGCTTTAACACGAGCTACGCTAATATCTTCGCTGCATTTTGCTAAAGGCTAAATACTACCGCCTAATAGCTGAATCAATACTTTTCCCTTTTGCGTAACTCGTTTTCCTGATCCGAGCATTATCCCCGTTTTTCGTGCTTTACTTTTGTGCCATGTAAATAATACCCCGGAGTAATTTATAGCGAAACATAAAATACATCCGTTGTTTGCACCACAAAATTCAGATAGACAGTTAAGAGTGATGAATTAAGTCCTGACAGCGGCCGTTACGTGGCCGCTGGAGGCACAAACCCATAGGCCCATGTGTAATTACCAGACATTGTATCACGGTTCGGCAGGATATGTTATCCGTTGCCCCCATTGTAAAGGAATTCAGCTTGCTTTTGGTACCACGGTTGTTAACCTTGATATTACAGAGTTTGAGTGCTTCAAAAAGATGGTCACCCGACTGGCAGATGACCATTGTTATTCAACAGAAAATGAAAAGATGATTTGTTTACCCCTTCCAGCTGATCATGTAATGATGCTGGTAACTCCCGCTGAAATATGTACCCTTGCGAATATGACAGCGGAGGTGCAGGCGTTGCTGAACACATATGATATCCTGGAAACATCTTCCGGATTCCTTAGCGCTGATTAGTGATGGAAGCCGCCGCCTTCTTTCTGTGTCAGCGGTTTTCTTACAGGATTTTCTTCGAAGTATTTTACACAACGGGTGTAATCCTGTATAAGCATATCTGCCATATCCCGGCTAAACCCATGGCGTATTAATACGCGTTGCACCACTATATCCCTGGCATCACCGGTGAGGGGATAGGATGCGATCTGCCAGCCACGTGAGCGGATCTTATCTGTAATGTCATAGAGCGTAAACCCATGATCGCCCGGCTTTAATGTCCAGCAGGCGCCTGGTAATCCTCCTTTGCCATTGTAGAGGATATCGAAATGCCCCAGTTTTTCTATGGCTTCCGCTATGTAGGAAGCATGATCCAGACAAGCTTGTTGCAACTTTTTATATCCCTCTCTGCCATGACGCAGGAGATTATAGTATTGTGCTACTATTTGTCCACCTGGTCTCGAGAAATTCAACGCAAAAGTAGGCATGTCGCCGCCCAGGTAATCTACCCGGAAAATCAATTCTTCCGGCAGATCTTCTTTTTCACGCCAGATAACCCAGCCCACCCCTAATGGACTCAGCCCATATTTATGACCAGATGCATTAATGGACTTTACACGTGGAATACGGAAATCCCACACCAGGTCCGGCGAAACAAATGGTGATATAAAAGCGCCACTGGCGGCATCCACATGGATGGGGATGTCCCAGCCTTTTTCCTGTTGCAGTTTATCCAGTGCCTTCGCAATGTCTAATACCGGCTCATACATCAGCGTGAATGTAACACCGAAAGTAGGCACTACACCAATCGTATTTTCATCTACCAGTTCCAGTACTTTTTCCGGCGTTAAATTATAACGGCCATGTTCCATTCCTACTTCACGCAGTTCTACATCAAAATATCTGGCAAACTTATGCCAGCACACTTGTACCGCACCGCAAATAAGATTGGGTTTATCAGTAGATTTACCTTCTTTCTCTCTTCTTTTTCGCCATTGCCATTTCAATGCAAGACCGCCCAACATAGCGGCTTCGCTGGATCCTGTAGTGCTGCAACCCATAGTGCTGGCACTTTCCGGTGCATTGAACAAATCAGCTAAAATATGTACACACCTGTCTTCAATCTCGGCAGTCTGTGGATATTCATCCTTGTCGATCATGTTTTTATCCAGGCATTCATCCATTAATTTATGTACATATTCATCCAGCCACGTCTGACAAAAAGTGGCAAGGTTCATCCTGGAATTGCCATCCAGCATTAATTCATCATGTACCAGGTGATATACCGTACGCATGTCCTGCGCCTCGCCGGGTATCTTGTATTTAGGGATACTTTCCCTGCTATCTGCAGATGCGTATAACCCTAAGCGGGAATTTTCATTCTCTTTTTTCTTGGTGAATAATGGCATAACAATATGGGCTTAATTGTTAGAAATTCTTTTGATGTCTAACAACGGGATRGAGTACTTGTTCAGCTACCAATGAAAAATAGCGTAGGTGCTATATAAATTGAATTTCACTGAACAAATGGGGAATGACCTGTGTTACCTATTACGACCGAAATTATGACCATTTTCTTCTTCTTATAATACAGATATCAATGAACTGGTTACATCATACATTTCAGGAATACCCTGAGCTGGCCGTGTTCCTCACATTGGCAGCAGGCTATTTTATAGGCAGTATCAGGATCGGAAAATTTTCGTTAGGATCCGTAACTGGTGTATTGCTGATGGGCGTACTGGTGGGGCAGATGGATATACAGGTATCAGCCAACGTGAAATCAGTTTTTTTCCTGATGTTCCTGTTTGCAGTAGGGTATGCCGTAGGTCCGCAGTTTTTCCGTGGCCTCAAAAAAGATGGATTGCCCCAGGTATTGTTTGCAGTTCTTATGTGTGTGGTATGCCTGATTGCTCCCTGGTTATTGTCTATCCTGATGGGCTATAACGTAGGACAAGCGGCCGGTTTGATTGCCGGCTCGCAAACTATATCAGCTGTAATGGGTGTGGCCGCAGATACCATTAACCAGGTAAATCTTTCCCCTGATCAGAAACAGTTGATGATAAATGCAATGCCTGTTTGTTATGCAGTGACTTATATTTTTGGTACTGCCGGTTCTGCATGGTTGCTATCAAGTGTGGCGCCTATGATGCTGGGTGGTATTGATAAAGTAAGAGCGGCCTGCAAAGAGTTGGAAAAAACAATGGGCGCCGGAGATCCTTCGCAGGACCCGGGGATGCGTTCGGCATTTATTTCCGTCACCTTCCGGGCTTATCTCATCAGCGAAAAATCTATTGCTGCCGGGAAGTCTGTAAAACAACTGGAAGATGAATTAATGGGACGTGAACACCGGTTGTTTGTAGAACGTATACGTCAGGCGGCAGATAAGAAAATAATGGATCCGACTCCCGAATACGTGATTAAAGCCGGTGATGAAATTGTACTCAGTGGCCGCAGAGAGTTTATCCTGGGTGAAGAAGAAAATATTGGCAAAGAAATTATAGATGTAGACCTGCTGAATTTTCCGGTAGAGAATGTAATGGTATTTGTGATTAATAAGGAAGCGATTGGCAAAACGATCAGGGAACTACGTACAATGGATTATATGCACGGCATACCGGTACAAAGTATACGGCGTGCGGGCATCGCGATGCCTGTATATCCTGAAGCGGTGTTGGAAAGAGGCGATAATATACAGTTGGTGGGGTATAAAAGGGATATGGACAGGGCGGTTGCGCATATTGGTTATGCCGATATTCCTACTGACAAAACAGATATGATTTTTGTGGGACTGGGTATTGTGTTGGGTGGCTTGATTGGTGCGATGAGTATCCGTGTGGGAGGAGTGCCGCTCAGCTTAAGTACCAGTGGTGGCGCGTTGATCATGGGGCTAGTGTTTGGCTGGCTACGTTCCCGGCATCCGGCCTTTGGCAGAATTCCTGAACCGGCTTTGTGGGTGATGAATAATGTAGGACTGAATACCTTTATTGCTGTAGTGGGTATTACTGCCGGACCCAGTTTTGTGGCTGGTTTCAAAGAAGTGGGCTGGGGATTATTTTTGGTTGGTATTGCTGCCACGAGCATTCCGCTGATTGTGGGTGTGTTAATGGCTAAATATATTTTTAAATTTCATCCTGCATTGATCCTGGGATGTACCGCCGGCGCCAGAACAACTACTGCGGCGCTTTCTGCTATACAGGATGAGGTACAGAGTAACCTTCCTTCGCTGGGATATACTATCACATACGCAGTAGGAAATACGCTACTGATCATCTGGGGGGTAGTGATTGTGATACTGATGACTTAAATCAGCTGTGAAAACTATTCATCATAAATGAGATATACCGTGATAGCAAAATCTACCCGTTATTTACGTGTATTCATTTGCGTTATATGTATGTCTATGGCATCTTTGTATGTCATGGCGCAAAAGGATACTGCAGAAAATGGTAAGGGGCTGACCCGTAATATGATTGAAGGTGGAAAGTATCAGGGCTTCCTGTTCACCGATGTAAAAGGCATTCGGTTGCAATTCAGTGGCTATGTGCAGGCAGATTACATCCACGACTTTATGCAAATAAGCAACATACATGCGATGCAGCCTTCTACGATTACGGTACCTACGGTTACAGAAGGTAACACCGCCTTTACGGTTCGCCAATCACGCTTTGCATTTACGGCTTTCGGCGCACCCGATGCAAAAGGACGAGCATTAAAAGCTGTACTCGAATTTGATTTATGGGGTAGTCTTTCCGGCGCACCCAGGTTGCGCCACGCTTATATACAACATGGTAAATGGACATTCGGACAATACTGGAGTAACTTCATGGATGATGATAACTGGCCTAACATCATGGACTACTGGGGCCCTAACTCCTATGTATGGACGCGACAGATACAGTTGCGGTTTACACAACAGATCAGTACTTCCATGAAATTTTCTGTATCTGCAGAACAGCCCGGAGGGGATTTGTCCATACCGGATACCTGGAAGAGCAGAACGAACTTTCCGGATGTAACAGCCGCTTTTCAAAAGAATTTTGGCAAAAATAATGGCAGTCATATACGCTTATCCGGTTTGATGCATCCGATGGATTACAAGAATGCTGACAAAGACAACAAAACCACTATCGGTGGTGCTTTTAACCTATCAGGTAATATTGATCTGGGTAAAAATGATGACGTGAAATTCCAGTTTGCCTACGGTAGCGGCTATGCGAAATACAGCGAAGATATCAGTGGACAGGGATATGATGGGTTTGCAGGTACGAATGATAAGAGCATCAAAAATATCAATATGCTCGCCACCTGGCTGTATTTTGATCACTTCTGGACTAAAAGTCTGGGATCTACTATCGGATATGGCTATCTTCGCCTGAATACACCGGATCTGGCATTACCCGATGCGGCCATTAAAGCCACACACTATGCATCTTTCAATACCACTTACTACTTCACCACTTTCTTTAAAATAGCAGGTGAAGTATTGTATGGGAAAAGGGAAAACAGGGATAATACCTCCGGAGAAGATGTTCGCGCGCAGTTCAGTGCGTTCTTCAAATTCTGACCATCTGCATAAAATCATACACCATGAAAATTATAATTGGATTAACCATGCTGCTGACACTGGGTGTTACAGCTGCTTATTCCCAGAAGCGTGCAAAACCAGTTGATTACAATGCTGTCATTAACGAGGCATTTAATTTATATAAAAATGAAAAGGGTGGGAAGAATGCAGATTATATTCCTTACCTGGACAAAGTAAATTCCGACATGTATGGCATTGTGCTGGTGACCACGGAAGGACAGGTATACCAGGTAGGAGAAACAAAGTTTGAATTTGGTATTGAGTCGATAGAGAAAGTATTTACACTTTGTATGGCGATGGAAATTGTGGGCGATTCCGTAATTCTGCAAAAAGTGGGCGCTGATCAAACGGGTTTGCCTTTTAACTCCGTACCAGCTATAGAACTAAATGGACAAAAGCCATCAAATCCGCTGGTAAATGCGGGCGCCATGGCTACTTCCAGTTTGCTCACCAGTCACTTCGGTCATGCGGATGCCTGGGATAAGGTGAATGCATATTTCGCCAGGTTTGCCGGTCGTAATCTAACAGTGCTGGATGAGCTGTATAAATCAGAAGCCGCTACCAATCAGCATAATCAGGCTATTGCCATGTTGCTGAAATCGTATGGATATATGTATGATGATCCTATATATGCCTGTGATTTTTATACCAAACAATGTTCTTATGGCGTAAATACCCGGGATCTGGGTATTATGGCGGGGACGCTGGCAAATGGAGGTGTGAATCCCATCACCAAAGAACGGTTGATCCGCGAAAAATATGTTCCCAAAGTATTGGCAATTATGGGGACAACAGGATTGTATGAAACTACGGGTGACTGGATGTTTAAGGTAGGCTTACCCAGTAAAAGCGGTGTTGGTGGCGGTATTATATCCGTAGTGCCCGGCAGGTTTGCGGTTGCTGTTTTTTCTCCTCCGCTGGATAAAGCCGGTAATAGCGTACGTGCCCAGCAGGCGATCAAATATATTTCCGATAAGCTGGAGGCTAATGTGTATTTAGGAAAATAATTATCATCTCTGTATGGCAAATTTGGTGAACAGTACCGGGAGTTCCGGTGGCTGTTCACCAATTATTTTTCAAGGTTAATTCGTAAATTCATAAAACAAGTTATCACATTAACATGTTTTAGAGCTATGGATGTCAAGGATTATTACAAGGTACTGGGAGTCGAGAAAGCGGCAACAGCTGAACAGATTAAGAAGGCGTACCGTAAACTGGCGGTGAAATATCATCCGGATAAGAATCCCGATAATAAAGCCGCGGAGGATAAATTTAAAGAGATCAATGAAGCCTACGAAGTGTTGAGTGACGCGGAGAAGCGTAAGAAATATGATCAGTTCGGGGAAAATTATAAATATTACGAACAGCATGGTGGCCGGCCGGAAGATTATGACTGGTCGCAGTATGGTGGTGGTGGCGGACAGGGCCGCACGCATTCCTATAGCAGTGGCAATATGGATGATATGTTTGGCGGAGGGGAGGGTAATTTCTCTGATTTTTTTGAACAACTTTTTGGTAGCCGCTTTTCCGGCGGTGGCGGTGGTCGCCGGCAACAACAGGGGCCCGGTCGCGGCCGGGATGTACAGGCCACTATGGAAGTATCACTGGAAGATGCTTATGCCGGCGCTACGCGACAGGTAGAAGTAAATGGCAGCCGGCTGAACATTAAGCTGAAGCCTGGTTTATACGAAGGTCAGGTGATCCGGTTGAAAGGGAAAGGTAATCCCGGCCGCAAAGGCGGAGAAAATGGTGATCTGCTGATCAGTATTCATCTGGCGCCACATCCTAAATTTGAACTGAAAGGACAGGACATTTATACAGATCTGGCCTTGCCTTTGTATACCGCTGTATTGGGTGGTAAAACGATCGTATATACACCTGGCGCCGACCTGAATATGAATATTCCGGCAGGCACAGACAGTGGTAAAGTATTTCGCTTAAAGGGTAAAGGAATGCCTGCCTACGATAACAGCGGAACGGCGGGAGATCTATATATCAAAGCAATGGTACATATACCAAAAAACCTTTCCGCAAAGGAAAAAGAACTGTTTCAGCAACTTTCACAATTAAATGAGAATGGCGATGCTTAAACTTTTTGATTACCTGGAAGAAGTCATGTCTACTGAGCGGATTTCGCAGCTAAACAACCCAAAACTGCTATATACCGCCAGCGAAATCATGCAGGAACTGGGCTATGGYCAGTCCGGAATGGAACAGGAGCCACTGGACAGGGCAATGCACGCCTGTGCAGCATTGAATATCCCGGTGGACTTTAATTTCAAGAAAGTATTTTGTTTTAAAGACGGTGAACTAACCACGGACTGGCAATTGTCAGAACTGGCTACTTACCTGTTTATGATCAATTGTAATCCATTGAATCCTTTTGTGGCTAAAGCACAACTGATCTTTATGATGAAAGACCGAGTATGAGAGATATCAACCGGACCGGTATCCTGATAGTGGTTATTATGGGCACTACCATGGCCGGAATAGATTCCAGTATTGTAAATATATCCCTTCCCGTTATGAGCAAGCAGTTTAACTGTACGCTGTCGGAAATAGAATGGGTGATTACAGTATACATGCTTAGTTTTTCTGTGTTAATGCCATTGACCAACTGGCTGAAAAACAGGATAGGTTTTTTTAATCTTTATATCGGCGCCATTTCCCTTTTCACATTAGGCTCGCTGATGTGCGCTTTGTCTACCAACCTGGATTCCCTGCTAGTCGCACGGGTGGTACAGGCGCTGGGGGGCGGTGCTATGGCGCCCACGTCCATGGCCATCATTTCTTATGTATTTCCAGCCAGGGTGCGCGGCACTGTATTAGGTTGGTGGGGGCTGGGTAATCTCGTAGGGCCTGCGCTGGGACCTACTTTAGGGGGGATTCTTACGGAGAAATTCGGCTGGCCTTCCATCTTTTATATTAATCTGCCTATAGGTATAATAACGGTGGTCCTGGCTTTCCGGTACCTGGGCGTATTGCGTAAGCAGCCCAAGCTCAAGCTCCCCTTTGACCTGACCGGTTTTGTGGCCCTCACCATCTTCCTGGTATGTTTGCAGTATGGCATTGCCAGGGCGGAAGTAGTGGGAATTACTTCTCCCGAAATACTGGCTACACTGGGAGTGTCGCTGCTGGCATTTGCATTTTTTATATGGATAGACAAACAGAAAAAGGATCCGATTATGGACCTGACACTGTTTACCAATTATTCTTTTGTGAGTTGTATCCTCGTCACTATTTCCCGGTCTGCCGCCTTGTTTGGCGGCCTCTTTCTGATGCCTTTCCTGCTACAGGAACAAATGGGCTTTTCTGAAGGGATATCCGGGTTGCTTATATTACCCAACTCCGTTTTTATGGCAGCATTGATGCCTTTTGCCGGCCGCTGGTCCGATAAACATGGCTCCAGGGAAATTTCTATCCTGGGCATCGCCTTGCTGGCTGTTTCTATGTACCTGTTTTCCATACTGGACCGGGGAAGCAGCATCAGCGGAGTTATTACTGCGATGGTCGTACGGGGACTTGGTATGGGGCTATTACTCGCGCCGTTGAATGCCGCTACCCTGAGTGCGGTGAGACCCAGCGAGGTTACGATGGCTTCCTCCATCAGTACGCTGATGCAGCAGGTGGGTGGTGCCATTGGCATCGCTGTACTGGCCATTATTACACAGGCCGCTTATAATAAGCATGTATTGGGTGGCATGTCCAACATGCCTGCGCACCACCTGGCGTTACGGGAAGGATTTCATATTTCCCTGATCATATTGTTGGTAACCCTGATCCCAGCCTGGTTCCTGCCACGTAGAAATGTGGTATTAAAAGATACCGATGCGCATATAGATACCTGATTTTTTTACTGCATGATTATTGGGTAATATCGGTGAACTTTTTCGGTACTTATGGCAACAATTGGTAAGAAGCATATCCTGATGATTGATGATGATGAAGATGATTTTTTCCTTGTAAATTCTTTGCTACAGGATATTTCACCGGATCAATATGTACTGCAATGGGTATCTTCCTATAAAGAAGGGTTGCTGGCGATAGAAGCACGTTCACACGATCTTTACCTGGTAGATTACCGCCTGGGAGCGCATACGGGGATTGATGTGTTGCATCATTTCCGCAATCTGGGATATAAAGCCCCGGTGATCCTGTTCACCGGAAAAGGCGATTATCACATAGATAAGGAAGCTATGCAGGCTGGTGCGGCAGATTATCTCGTGAAAAGCGAAATCAATGCCGCCTTGCTGGAAAGAGCCATTCGTTACACCCTGGATAAGTTTAATCACCTCCTGGCCATTGAAAAAAGTGAAAAACGCTACTTCAGCATTTTCGAAAAATCCAATGATCTTATTCTGCTGGCAGACTGTGAACACAAAATTGTGGCCGCCAATCCGGCTGCCCTTCAGGTGTTGAACTATAATGAAGAGGAGCTGTACAACAGTCATCTCCAGGGTTTGTTTGCGGAAGAACTGGTGATTAAGGATTTTCTGGAACAGATTTGTTCTGAAGAGGGGGTGGTACAAAAGGAATATGTTTTTCGCGGAAAGTCAGGCCAGCAGCTGGATGTAATGATCAATGCATCTTTGCTGGATGAGAAAAAACAGCTGTATTTATGTATCATCCAGGATATTACTGCCCGTAAACGCAAGGAACGGGAGAAACAGCAACAGGAAAAGTTTGCGATTACCGGTCGTATAGCCCGCTTAATAGCCCATGAAGTACGCAACCCGCTCACTAATATTTTACTGGCGGTATCCCAGATTAAAATGGAGCCACTGGCCGAAACGGAAGATGCGCAGTTGTACCTGGATATCATGGAACGCAACTGTCATCGTATAAATCACCTGGTAACAGAACTGTTACAGTCTACCCGCATGTCTGAGTTAAACATGTTGCCATTGGGATTGAATGTACTGGTGGAAAAGGCATTGCACCTGGCAGCTGACCGCTTGCAACTGAATAACATTGCGGTGGTAAAGGAGCTCTGCGAGCCGGATTGTAAGATCCTGGCAGATGAAGACAAAATCCTTATTGCATTTCTGAATATTATTATCAATGGTATTGAAGCCATGAAGGCCGGAGAAGGCCGCCTTGGTATTCATTCCTGGCAGGATGCAGAACGTGTATTTATTCGTATATCCGACAACGGTAGCGGTATCTCTGAGCAGAATCTGGCTAAATTATTTGAACCGTTTTTTACCAATAAAACGAAAGGTACAGGGCTTGGACTTACTGCCACCCAGAATATTATTCTACAGCATCATGGTAGCATTACAGTGGACAGCGCTTTGGGAGAAGGCACCAGTTTCCTGATTAGTTTCCCGATAGAAGAAAAACAGTCATAAAAAAACGGCGACCTTATACAGGCCGCCGTTTTTGCTTTATAAATAGATTTATATATTTTCTTCTGCCTTAATACCTGTTTGTGTAAAGATGATCTTGCGTTGTTTGTACAGGTTGCCGATGGTCATTTTAAATGTTTTTTTACTCATACCAAAGAACTCCTGGATTTCTTCAGGGGATGATTTATCATGGTATGGCAGGTAGCCATCATTTTCCTGCAGGAGCCGCAGTACTTTCTCTGCTTCGTCTTCTACCCTTTCAAATCCCGGCTTGCCGATGATCAGGTCTATTTTATCTTCTTTGATCTGACGGATAAAGCCTTTCATTTTGTCGCCAATTTCCAGGGAGCGGAATATTTCGTTGTGGTGCAGGATTCCGGTGTGCAGATTATTGATGATGGCAACAAAACCGATGTCGGTGCGGCGGTAGATGACCAGGTCTACGGGGTCTTTTTCTTTTACAGTAAGGTTTTCATTGCTGAGGAACCTATCCAGCTTTTCGGTGGCAGCGAGGCGACCGGTTTGCTCATCGATGTATATTTTCACCAGGTATTCCTGTCCTGGCGCCATACGGGTCAATTGCTGAGAGGTGGCAACAAAAAGGTCTTTCATGAGTCCCCAGTCGAGAAATGCACCTTGTTTAGTGACGCTCACGGTTTTCAGCAGTACAATATCTCCTACAATACCGAAAGGACGCTGGGTGGTGGCAATAAGGCGGTTTTCAGAATCATGATACAGGAACACTTCGAGCTCATCGCCCACCCGTGTACCTGCCGGTACAAACCTTGTAGGGAGCAGGATTTCCTGATCTACTCCTTCCAGGTATACACCAAAGTCAGCTTCCTTTTTTACCCTTAACTGGTTGTATTCACCCACCTTTATCATAAAAATTCGATTAATTGTCAGGGTGCAAGTTACTTATAGATTGCCGGATTGCGAGAATCATATTCTCCTTACTTTTGTAATCATCAGCTATTCAGTGAGTACTGTAATTCCGGAATGACTGATCTAAACCAACCAAACCATCTTATGACGATTTTATCATTCACCCTGATCCTCCTATGCGGGGCCTTTATGGCTGGACTGCTGGGGTCGCTGACCGGTTTAGGGGGCGGCGTAGTGATCATACCCTTGCTAACCCTTGTATTTCATGCAGACATCCGCTATGCCATTGGTACCGCGTTAGTGGCTTCTATTGCCACTTCTTCTGGATCGGCTTCTGCCTATGTAAAAGAAGGAATTACCAACATCCGGCTAGGCATGTTCCTCGAAATTGCCACTACCACAGGTGCTGTGGTGGGTGCGCTGATAGCGGTGTACATGCCAACCAATGTGGTAGCGATTATTTTTGGGCTGGTACTCATTTTCTCCTCGCTGATGTCTTTCCGCAAAAAGATAGCCGTACCTACAGAGGAACAACAGAGTAAACTGGCAGCACAGCTACGGCTTAACAGCAGCTATCCTACCGGGGAAGGAACGGTTAACTATGAGGTACACCATGTGCCGGGCGGTTATTTTATGATGACTTTTGCCGGCGTGATGTCGGGCCTGCTGGGCATTGGTTCGGGCGCGTTAAAAGTACTGGCAATGGATAACATCATGCGTATTCCATTTAAAGTATCTACCACCACCAGCAATTTTATGATTGGGGTAACAGCAGCTGCCAGTGCGGTTGTGTATCTGCAGCGGGGTTACATTTCCCCCGGATTATGTATGCCGGTGGTACTGGGCGTGCTGGCAGGAGCTTTTGCCGGCTCTAAATTGCTGACCCGTGCCAATGTGAAGTGGTTGCGTATAGTCTTTAGCGTAGTAATCGGTTTCCTGGCGCTGCAGATGATCTATAATGGTGTTACCGGAAAATTATAAACGATGAAACAACTTTCAAATTATTTCCGGGACAAGGATATTCAGCAGCTGATAGGAAAACAATTACGCGTGGGCGTGATCGCTTCCAGTATCATTGTATTTATTGGTGGCATCATTTACCTGAGCCGTCATGGGCATGAACAGCCCTCCTATGGCGATTTTACCGGCGTGCGGGAAGGATTGACCAATCTGCCGGGTATCTGGCGGGGCGTGATGGAAAACAGAGGAATGAATATTATTCAGCTGGGAGTGGTATTACTGATTGCTACCCCTATTATTCGTATAGCCTTTTCTGTTATAGCCTTCCTGATAGAGAAGGATTACCTGTATGTGGTGATTACGTTGATCGTGCTGGGGATTATTTTATTCAGTATGCTGGGAGGATTGGCGGGATAACCTTTCGTAATTAGCCGTTGACTGTTAGTAGTTTCAGATAGCATTGCTCATCTGAAAACACTAACAGCCAACGGCTGTTTTAATTATCCGGCATTAGAAATTTCCAGTTTTATGACGGTAGATATAGCATCAGGTGCCTGTGTAGGCACGTTGATCAACAGGTCATCTGTACCGGTGGTAGTGATGAGCTTTTTACCGTTTGCGAGCAACTTCGCACTATTCACTTTTCCTTTTACACCTGGTACATGCAATTGACCATTGGCGGGCCAGTTAAATACATGCAGGTACAGTGTGGTGTTGTTGCCATTTTTCTTCTGGGTGCAACGGCCCCAGTCTAAGGTTGGCAGCGGACTGCCTTGTGTGGCATAAATGGCTTCCCCATTTATCTTCATCCACTGTCCTATGCCTTTTAGGGCAGTGAGACTGCCTTCCGGGAATTGACCGCTGGCATCGGGGCCTACGTTCAGCAGGTAGTTACCATTTTTAGAGGCGATGTCTACCAGGTTACGTATAAGCGTTTCCGTGCTTTTCCATTTATTATCAAAACTTTTATATCCCCAGGTACCGTTCATGGTCATGCAGGTTTCCCAGTCACGTCCGTCCAGCTCTGATTGGTTGGGGATTTTTTGTTCCGGTGTTTTATAGTCGCCTGCGAAGTTGGGACGTTTCAGGCGGTCGTTGGTGATGATATTGGGTTGCAGTGCGAGTACGTCCTGCAGCTTTTGTGCATATTCATCTGTCATATTGGTAGGAGTATCCCACCATAATACGGCTACTTCGCCGTAGTTGGTCAGCAGTTCCTTTACCTGCGGTACTGCTACTTTATCAATGTAATCAGACATGGTAGCACTGGTTTGCAGTGGATCCCAATGCCCGCTGTGTGCTTGTGTGTAAGCATCTATTTGTGCGGAATCCGGATTAGGCCAGCCTTCAGTTGCTACTTTGCGGGCAACAGCGCCACCGGGGTTGTTCCAGTCCTGTGCCTGTGAATAGTAGAAGCCCAGTTTAATACCATATTTTTTACAGGCAGCGGCCAGTGGTGTCAGCACGTCTTTGCCATATGGGGTAGCATCTGCGATATTCCATTTGCTGGCATTGGATTTAAACATGGCAAATCCGTCGTGGTGTTTGGCTGTGATTACAATGTATTTCATACCTGCATCCTTCGCTGTTTTCACCCAGGCGTCTGCATCATATTTAACAGGGTTAAATTGTTTGGCAAACTGCTGATATTCAGTAACGGGTATTTTAGCGCGGTTCATAATCCATTCGCCGCCGCGGGCTACCTGCTGTCCTTTGTAGTTGCCGGCCAGCTGAGCGTAATCGCCCCAGTGAATGAACATACCAAAACGGGCATCGCGCCACCATTGCATGCGCTGATCATGGGTCAGTGTATTTTGTGCGAATAAGATGGATGCCGGAATCAGCAGCGCCACCAGGAACAGAATCCCTTTTTTCATAAACATAATGTGGATGTTGCATATTATGCAATCGTTTGCATAGTACGGGTAAAAAATAAGCGCAGGGCGCTCTTATCTTCCTAATTACCTACTAATATCTATAAAAAAAACGGACCAGAATGGATTGATTTTACCAGAAGCTAATATTTTTTTATGTAGATATTTTGTTTGGGAAGATGGATGCTTCAAAAACAAAATATCTACATAATATATACTTATCATCAGGCCATTTCTACTTCACGCAGTTCCAGCATCTGGGTGGTCCATACACGCAGTTCATCTACCAGTGCAGGATTGTTCAGCAGGGACTGTCCGTAGGAAGGGATCATTTTTTTCAGTTTGATCTGCCATGCTTCTGTTTCCACTTCTTCCTTGAAGCAGCGTTTCAGCAGGTTGAGCATGATAGAAACGGCAGTAGATGCACCGGGAGATGCTCCCAGCAGTGCAGCAATGGAGCCATCAGCAGCACTCACTACTTCTGTACCGAATTCCAGGATGCCACCATGTTCAGGATCTTTTTTGATTACCTGTACACGTTGTCCGGCAATTTCCAGTTCCCAGTCTTCCATCTTAGCTTCCGGGAAATATTCGCGTAAGGCTTCCAGTCTGTCTTCCGGCTTCTGTCGTACCTGTGCAATCAGGTATTTGGTCAGCGGAATATTATCCAGGCCGGCAGACACCATAGGGCGTATGTTATTGGCTTTGATAGATAAAGGCAGATCCATGAAAGAACCATTTTTCAGGAACTTGGTGGAAAACCCGGCATACGGTCCAAACAGCAGGGCTTTTTGTCCGTCGATCATGCGGGTATCGAGGTGAGGCACCGACATAGGAGGCGCGCCTACAGAGGCTTTGCCATATACTTTTGCACGGTGTTGTTCAATTATTTCCGGATTGTTGCAACGCAGCCATTGTCCGCTTACCGGGAAACCGCCAAAACCTTTTCCTTCCGGAATGTCTGACTTTTCCAGTAAAGGCAGAGAACCGCCACCAGCACCAATAAATACGAATTTTGTTTTGACGCTTTGCTTTTCGCGGGTTTCCCGGTTTTTCACCTTGATCACCCAGCTGCCATCCGCTTCTTTTTTGAAATCACGTACGTCATGATTGAAGTGAAGGGATACGCCATCCAGTTTTTCCAGGTGGTTAAACAGGGCGCGGCTCAAAGCACCGAAGTTCACGTCTGTACCCATTTCCATATGGGTAGCCGCCACTTTTTGAGTCGCATCACGACCTTTCATCACCAGGGGCATCCAGCTATTCAGCTTTTCGGGATCTTCCGAATACTCCATGGTTTTGAAAAGATGACACTGCTGCAGGGCTTTGTATCTTTTTTTGAGATAATCCACATTCTCTTCTCCCCAAACAAAACTCATGTGGGGAACACTTTGTATAAAGTTGTGCGGATTGGAAATGATGTTATTTTCTATCAGGTAGGACCAGAATTGACGGGACACTTCAAATTGCTCTGCAATGTTCACCGCCTTTTTAATGTCTACTGATCCATCCTGTTTCTGTGGCGTGTAGTTCAACTCGCAAAATGCAGAGTGACCGGTACCGGCATTGTTCCAGGCATCGGAACTTTCTGCTGCAGCCACATCCAGTCGTTCAAAAATTGCAATGGTTAACTCAGGTTCCAGCTCTTTCAGGAGCATTCCCAGTGTGGCGCTCATGATTCCGGCGCCGATTAAAACCACATCCGGACCTGTTCCAGCTGTACTCTTGCTTCTAAACATAACCCCATTTTTATTCGAGGTGCAAAGTTACAATCAAAACAATTATGCAGGGTGATTAAATTGCTCGTTTGCTACACTTTAACAATACTATTACAATTCTTTCTGAACGGATTGAAAGTTTTGAATGCATGGAGAAGTATATATTATTTTATATTTTGGTTAAGCATCTGGTAATTAAATAAATGACTGCCGGGAAATATTATTTTTATTTTATGATGAACAGACGTGCATTTTTTAAGGGAATATCCGCTGCCGTAGTCATATCTGCCTGTGGTAAAATAGTATCCGCCGTTACTCCCCGGCATTTCGACAGCAAAACCATTTTCCGCTTTGCGGTAGGGTCTGACTGGCATTTTGGAGAACCCAAAACGCCGTCAGAGCAATATTTCCAGGACCTGCAACAGGCTTTTAACCAGTATCAGCAACAGTATCCCTGCGAATTTTTTGTGCTCAACGGCGACATTATCCACAATGACCCCGCCCTCCTGTTGCCAGCTGCCGCCAAATTAAAGCAATTGCATCCTCAGCTGTTTGTTACCCATGGTAATCATGACATGGTAACGGCTGCCGCCTGGGAACAAGCCTGGGGCTATCCCCTGAATCACGATGTGGTAGTGGGAAACCAGGTAATTTTGCTGGGAAACACCGCGGATGAGAAAGGGAAGTACCTCTGCCCCGATGTGCCCTGGTTTGCCCGTAAACTGGAGCAATACAGGGATGCCGCCAATATATTCATCTTCTTACATATCACACCGGTAAAATGGACCGATAACGGGTTGGATTGCGCCGAATTCCAGACACTGATTAAGAAGTACCCGAATATCAGGGCGGTCTTTAACGGACATGACCATGACCAGGATAGCGTGAAAATGCTGGACGACTGTAAAATACCTTTCCTCTTCGATGGACATATTGGCGGTAGCTGGGGCGTCGGCTATCACGGCTTTCGCGTAGTGGAATTAAAGGAAGATGGTAGCCTCCTCTCCTTTATCATGAACCCGCTTACGCGCCAGAACGAACGCGTATTTCCGAAAGTTTAGCTATTTTGCCGGTACATTCGGGATGCTAAAAGAAAAACTATGCTGGAGGAACTTGAAAAAGACTACGGATTTACCTATCCAACGCTCTATAAACAATTATATAAAGATGGAATGCTGGACTGGGGAGAGTTTGGTGAAGACTGGCTGGACAAAGTATATCCAGCTATAAAAACAGCTCCACCCTTACTGCTCTATGCCAATGACCTTGAAATGATGGCGCTGACAACAGTGGATGAAGAAATGGATGAAGGACTGCTGTTTGCTGATCCTGTTCATAAGTTTGTTCCCTTTGCTATGAGCGGTGCCGGCGACTGGTTTGCGTTTTACTTCAATTTGCAGAATGGCGAAGATGTACCTATTGTACAGGTATTTCATGATGTGAATGAAGCTTGTATACTGGCTAAAAACCTGCAGGACTTTATATTTCTTCAAATGCTGGAAGCGGTAACAGACCTGGATCCCAAATACCCATCCCTGATAGTTCATGGAAATATGAAAGAGAATTGCGCGAACTTTCTGCGTACACATGCTCCCTATCTTACGTCCCATCAGGCGCAGATCATTGAGGCGGTGTATGATTTTGGAAGGCTCACCAATGTAGCCTTACATGAAATCGTAGAGAAGGAAATGAATTTCGAATGGTTGGATAGCAGTTTCCCTTACCAGGTGAAAGGATAGCCGAAAGCAGAAGGCATAAAGCAAAAAGCTATTGTAGCGATTAAATATCCGCTGCAATAGCTTTTTGCTTTATGCCTTCTGCTTTATGCTTTATAAAAATCAATCAGTGATCCAAAATACTGTTCATTCCAGCCGGAAGTAATATCTTCATAAGCCTCGTCCGGAATATTGGTATGCTTTAATTCCACATCGGTGCCTTTGGGCGAAGGATGCAGTTTAATGGTAACAATAGAAGGATTTTCTGCTTCCTCTTCTTCATCTTCCCCAAAATACCATTGCTGCACAATTTTCTTGTCCTGCTCAAATTCCAGGTTTTTGCCTACAATACTTGCTTCCCATAAAGCAAACTCAGAACCGGGTTCTGTAGACATTTCTGCTACTTCACCTGTCCACAGCTGAATGGTAGCGGGATTGGTGAGGGCGGCGTATACTTCTTCCGGCGGAGCAGACAGTATAAAATGTTTTTTATAATCTTTCATGGTTTCAAAGCTACTGAATTGATGAATTATTATTTACTTTTCTATAAAAATTGAGTGTATGCAATTTACCAAACTGATCCCAAATATATTTTATTCGGATATGAATGTGGGTTTGCAACTTTTTGTAGACACACTTGGTTTTATAATCGCTTACAGAGATGATAGCGGCGAACAGCCATTCTGCATCATCAAACGGGATACCCTGGTGATTCACCTGATAGAGAGCCATGAATGGGCGATTAAAGACCGGCCTGAAATACGGCTGGAAACAGATGATATTGAAGCCGCTTATGCACAGGTGAAAGCAGCTCATCCGGAACTGCTGCACCCCAATTTACCAGAAGTTCGCCCGCAACCATGGGGAGCATTGGAGTTTGCCCTCAGAGACAGTGAAGACGTGTGTGTGATTATACAGCAACCGGAATAAGATCGTATTTAATGGTTATCTATCCTATATGATTAAAGTATCACAGAAACTGTACAATGAAAAACTAAGGAGCCCTTCCGAAAGAATCATCAGACTGGCAGGCTTTTTTGCTTTGCTGTTCCTGGTGCTGGGAGTGGCGGGCTTTCTGGGGGCCCGTAAATTTAATGATGATGTAATTACCTGGATCTTCTTTGGCTTGCTGGCGGTTTATTTTTTAGTAAAAACAGTATTTGATAAAATGCTGGTGTGGATCTGCTTCGATTACCAGTTACAGGTAATGGAGATCACTACTGTTACCTTATTCTCCAGGGAAAAAACACAACATATTCCACTCACGGAGGTAAGGTATAAAAGCGGGAAAGAAGGCAAAAGATTTATTCCTTACATCGACTTATACAACGGCCGGGAAAAAATAATCCACCTGAGCCGGGACGGAATCGGAGAACATACTTTTGACATGATTGCTGAAGAGCTCACGGAACTCGTATGCTGATTGTTCATTTCCGGCCATTTCCTGTTCACTTATGAACAAACGGTAATAACAAGCTGCAGGTAAACCTTTACCAGACAAGCCATGCAACTATGGCAGTTTTCTTGTGTCTTTACCACATTCATCCCTAAATCCAGTTGCTATGGTAAAGAACTACCTGAAAATTGCCATCAGGAATATGTTTAAGAACAAAGGAATTTCATTTATCAACATCTTCGGTTTATCTGCCGGCATGGCTGTTACTATGCTGATAGGACTCTGGATATGGAATGAACTGTCTTACGATAAATACCATGTGCATTACGACCAGATAGCCCAGGTCTGGCAGCGGGAAACAACGGGTGAGCAATCAGATGCCTATAACGCCATGCCCATACCTCTGGCAGCAGAACTAAGATCTTCTTATGCCAATGATTTTAAGCAGGTAGTACTCGCCTCTCTCGGTACACATACGGTATCATTTGGAGATAAGAAGTTTACCAGTATGGGGGCTTTTATGGAAAGTGGTGGTCCTGCACTGTTTTCCCTGAAAATATTGAAAGGCAGCCAGGCAGCTCTGAAAGAACCAGGGAGTGTGTTGTTATCGGCTTCTTTTGCCAGATCTCTCTTTGGCGATAAAGATCCGATGGATCAGCTGATCAAACTGGATAATAATAGTCAGCTGAACATCAAGGTAACTGGTGTATATGAGGATTTACCGGATAATACCACGTTAGCAGGCATGAACTACATTATCCCCTGGGAGCTGTTTGTTTCCAGGTGGGATTGGGTGAAGAATTCAAAAGACAACTGGTCTTTTAATTCGATGCGGATTTTTGTACAGCTGGCAGATAATACAGATTTCGAGAAAGTTTCCCGGAAGATAAAGGATGTTAAAACCATACATGCTAAGCCGGAACGGGGTTTTAAGGTGGACCTTTTTTTGCATCCAATGAGTAAGTGGCATCTTTATTCCACCTTTGAAAATGGGATAAATACGGGTGGACAAATCCGTTATGTGAGATTGTTTGGTATCATCGGCATATTTGTATTGTTGCTGGCCTGTATCAATTTTATGAACCTGAGTACTGCCCGCTCAGAAAAACGAGCCAAAGAAGTGGGTATCCGCAAAGCGATTGGATCTATGCGCAGACAACTGATCTCGCAGTTTTTAAGTGAATCAGTAATGGTGGCTGCCTTTTCTTTCGTGCTGTCTTTGTTGCTGGTGTTAATAGTATTGCCCTGGTTTAACCAGGTGGCTGATAAGCATATTGGTATCCTGTGGAGCAGTCCTGGTTTCTGGTTATGTGGTATTGGTTTCAGCCTGTTCACGGGTTTGCTGGCGGGGAGCTATCCCGCGCTTTATTTGTCTTCTTTTCAGCCATTGAAAGTGTTGAAAGGAACTTTCCGTGTAGGCCGCCTGGCAGCAGTTCCCCGTAAAACATTGATAGTAGTGCAATTCACAGTATCTATTATTTTGATTATCGGCACTATTGTCATCTATCGGCAAATACAGTTTGCAAAGGATTTGCCCGTTGGGTATACCCGGAACGGTTTGCTTTCTATACAAATGACAACGCCGGAAATCTATAGCAACTATAATATTATCCGTACTGAATTGCGGAGCAGCGGCGCTATCACAGAAATGTCGGAGTCGCAGGGACCTGTAACAGACATATGGTCCAGTGCCGGCGGATTTGAGTGGAAAGGGCGTAAGCCCGATCAGCAGCAGGGGTTTTCTGTTATTGGCGCAAAATTCGGCTACGGCAAAGTGGTAGACTGGCGCTTTGTAGCTGGTCGTGATTTTTCGGAACAGTTCGCAACAGACTCGATGGGCCTGATATTAAATGAAGCGGCGGTAAAGTATATGGGCCTGGAAAATCCGGTAGGTGAAATTATCAGGAAAGATAGCATGGATTATCATGTACTGGGTGTTGTGAAAAATATGATCATGACATCTCCCTATGAGCCGGTGCGTCCGGGTATTTACTACCTGCTGAAAGAAGGAGGTAATTTTATTAATATGCGGGTTAATCCGCAAATGAGCACCACCATGGCTTTGGCAGCTATTGAACAGGTGATGCAAAAGTATAATCCTGCTGCTCCTTTTGAATACAAATTTGCTGATCAGGAATATGCCAGGAAATTCAGCGAAGAAGAACGTATCGGGCAACTATCTACTTTCTTTGCAGTACTGGCCATTATGATCAGTTGCCTCGGACTATTTGGGCTGGCTTCTTTTTTAGCAGAGCAACGAACCAAAGAAATAGGTATCCGCAAAGCGCTGGGAGCATCTGTATTCCAGCTATGGCAGATGTTATCCAAAGACTTTGTCATACTGGTCAGTATTTCCTGCTGTCTCGCTATCCCGGTAGCCTGGTATTGTTTGCATAAATGGTTGATGCAATATTATTACCATACCACCATCGTATGGGAGATTTTCGCGGTAACAGGAGCGGGTGCTTTGCTGATAGCGTTGGCAACGGTGAGCTATCAGGCAGCTAAGGCAGCCATGGCTAATCCGGTAAAAAGTTTACGCGCAGAATAAAAGCAGCTGGACTACCTGGCATCCGCTATCTGGACTACCGGCAGCGCCCCGATAGCGGTTAATTTTAGGGTATGAAAAAGTACCAGGATCTGGCAGTGCTGCTACTACGAGTAGCCACTGCCGTTAATTTTTTGTCAGCGGTAGCTATCCGCTTTGGCCTTTGGGGCGCTGAAAAGGGTAACTGGACGGAGTTTGTAATCTACACCGGAAAAGTAAATTCCTTTGCACCGACAGCTATTATTCCTTTTCTTGCCGTGTCAGCCACTGCTCTTGAAATCCTTTTTGCTATTTTACTGCTGGTGGGTTATAAAACCCGTTGGGTAGCCATGGGAGCGGCTATACTCACGTTGATATTCGCTTTGTCGATGACTTATTCTTTTGGTGCACTCTCTGCTCTGACGTATGCAGTATGGGTCGATTGTACTTCTGCTTTGTTGTTGGCCACTATGCCTTACTACCGTTGGAGTCTGGACGAAAAGCTGGCAGTTACGAAAACGATTGAGTAAAGTATTTCTTCCAGCTCTCCGGTAAAAAAGTTATTTTTATTATGTAGGATTTCAACCGGATCTGGCATGATGAAAAATAGTACGATTTTAGTATTGCACCTGTTTTGTTTATTGTCGCTGGCAGCTCCCGGCCAGGCCCAGCTACCTACAGCGTGGATACGCATCAATCAGCTTGGTTATCTTCCCGGTAGCGTTAAAGCAGCTGTTTGGGTTGGTAAGGAAAATGAGCACCCACAAGGCTTTCAGCTGATATCGGCGGTTTCGCACAAGGTGATGTATACTGGTAATACCAGCACTTTATTCGGTGCTTATGGTCCCTTTCGTCAAACCTGCCGATTGGATTTTACTACTTTCAGAGATGTCGGTGAATATTACCTGAAATGCGGAACAACCGTTTCCCCTGTTTTTCGTATAGGCGACAACGTATATGCCGGCACGCCTGATTTTTTATTACGTTATATGCGTCAGCAAAGAAGTGGTTTTAACCCTTTTTTGAAAGACTCGTGCCACACGCATGATGGTTATACTATGTATGGACCTATGCCAGACAGTACGCATATCAACGTAACGGGAGGCTGGCACGATGCCAGCGATTACCTGCAATATGTTACAACTTCCGCTAATGCAGCTTTTCATTTGCTGGCAGCCTACCGGGATTTTCCGGACGCATTTGGTGATCAATATGCTGCTAACGGCTTACCGGGAGCCAATCATGTGAAAGATGTGCTGGATGAAGCCCGGTGGGGTCTGGACTGGCTGCTGAAAATGCATCCCGGTGATCAGTTCATGTTTAACCAGGTAGCAGACGACCGCGATCATCATGGTATGCGCTTACCAGGCGAAGATAATTTTTATGGTAAAGGTTTCGAACGCCCGGTATATTTTTGTACGGGACAACCACAGGGCCTGGGGAAATATAAAAATAAGACTACCGGTGTTGCCTCTACGGCGGGCAAGTTTTCCAGTGCTTTTGCATTGGGATATTCTTTATTTAAGGTAACGGATACCACCTATGCGCAGTTACTGAAAAAACGAGCGATATCGGCCTATAATATGGGGTTACAGCAACCCGGTGTTTGTCAAACTGCCTCCACACTCTCCCCTTATATTTACGCAGAAGACAATTGGACCGATGATATGGAACTGGCTGCTGCCACCCTACATCACCTGACGCAGGAGAAAAAATATCAGCGCGCAGCATGGGATTATGCACAGCAGGAAAAGGTAACGCCCTGGCTGGGAGCAGATACCGCCAATCACTACCAATGGTATCCTTTTATTAACCTGGGGCATTATGCACTGGCACAACAAACTTCCGGTACGGAAAAGCAACAGTTGATCAGCTACTATAAAACAGGTATTGAAAAAGTATGGAACCGCGCAAAGCACAACGCATTTTATCGTGGTGTGCCATTTATCTGGTGTAGTAATAACCTGACCGCTGCATTTGCCATACAATGTTACTGGTACCGGCAATTAAGCGGAAACAATGATTTTGCCGCATTGGAACAGGCGAATATCGACTGGCTGTTTGGCTGCAATCCATGGGGTACCGGTATGGTGTATGGTCTACCCGCTAATGGCGATACACCCGAAGATCCACATTCTGCATTTTCTGCCATCGGTCATTATCCGGTAGATGGAGGATTAGTGGATGGACCTGTGTATACCAATATCTACAAAAATCTGATCGGTATACGTTTATCAAAACCGGATGAGTATGCCGCTTTTCAGAGTGACCTGGCCGTGTATCATGACGATGTAGGTGATTACAGCACCAATGAGCCCACTATGGACGGCACCGCCTCCCTGGTATACCTCCTGGCGGCCAAGGCGCAGGAAGGGGCAGGGAAACGGCAATACGATCATGGAGGTATCATCCGTGGTGATAGTAGCCGTAAGCAGCTGGCACTTGTTTTTACGGGAGATGAATTCGCAGACGGTGGACCGGTAATACGTACTATACTGCGACAACAACAAATACCTGCCTCCTTTTTCTTTACCGGGAAATTTTATCGTGAGCCCGCTACGCAGCAATTGATTCAACAATTAAAAGCAGACGGGCACTATCTCGGCCCGCATGGTGATCAGCATTTATTGTATTGCGACTGGCAGCAGCGTGATAGTTTGCTGGTGACTAAAACACAATTCCAGGAGGATCTGGCAGCCAATTATAAAAGTATGGAAGCTGCCGGCATCTCCAAAAAATCGGCGCGCTGGTTTTTGCCTGCTTACGAATGGTATAACGATAGCATTGCAGCGTGGACTTCTGCAGCAGGTATAAGACTGGTTAATTTTACACCGGGGACGAGTTCAAATGCGGATTATACTTATCCTGAAATGGGCAGGAAGTACCGGTCATCCGAGGCGATTTATAATGCCGTTATTCAATATGAAAACAGTCACCCAGGTGGGTTAAATGGTTTTTTGTTGCTGATACATATCGGCACGGATCCACGCCGCACCGACAAATTTTATAACAGATTGTCTTTACTTATTGCCACACTTAAGAAGAAAGGATATCATTTCGATACACTTGAAAAAGTATTAGAGTAAGCGAGTTTTTTTGCCTGTTTTTTGAAATGAATATTGTCCGGACGAGGAAACGTTATTTAAACTTTTGTCTGCCTGTTTTGTTACCCACATTGATACACTCATTAAAAAAAACGATATGAACACTGAATCGGCCTAAACTCAATAGTATGGATTGTTTTTGCTTAGAATCCATTATCTGTAATCAACCAACACATCTCATTAAAACTTTTTTATGCACCTATTTTTAGTAACGAAAATGGCCAAAGGCCGGTCCTTTGTGCTGTTGTTATTCATGAACTTCCTTGCCTTTGCTGCATTTGGACAAGTGAAGATTTCCGGCCGGATCACTGATGAACAAAACGCACCGCTGCCAGGTATGACAGTGGTGATCAAAAACACAAAGCTGGGTACTAAAACAGATGTTGATGGACGTTATATCCTCAGCGCAAATCTGCAACCTGGTAATTATACACTGGCTTATTCCGGTATTGGCTATTCACCAAAAGAAAGTGTACTCGTAGTAAGTGATGCTGCAGGCACTTATACGCAAAATATACAATTAACCACCTCTGTATCCAAACTGGACGAAATAGTGGTAACAGGTACTTCAGAAGGAACGACCCGGCGTCAACTAGGTAACTACATCAGTACAGTGAAAGCTGATGAGTTAAACAAAGGTGGAACGGGTAACGTGCTGGCAGCACTGCAAGGTAAAACCGCCGGTGCGCAGATCACACAGAATTCCGGTGACCCTTCGGGTGGCATCTCTGTAAAACTCCGTGGTATCAGTACCATATCAGGGTCAACAGAACCTTTGTATATTATCGATGGGGTAATCATTGATAACTCCACCACCCGCGTTACCAACGCTGATCCCAGTTATGGAACCAGTTCTTCAGGTGATAATTTTGTTGGTAGTGTAGGTCAGAACCGCATGTCGGATATTAACCCGGCAGATATAGAAAGAATAGAAGTACTGAATGGCGCTGCCGCCGCCGCGATCTATGGATCCCGCGCCAATGCCGGGGTAGTACAGATCTTCACTAAAAGAGGAAGCACCGGTGCGCCGGTCGTTAATTTCTCTACCACTTTTTCTGTTAACCAGCTTCGCAAGAAGTTGGATGTAAATGAGGCGCCGCTTAAGTTTGGAGGTTCTCCCAACGACTCTACACAAAACATACTCACTCCGGCAGTTGTCAGCACCACCGCGGTAAACCGATACAACTACCAGGATTATATTTTTCGTACAGGCGTGGGTAGCGACAATAATATCTCTGTAGCTGGAGGGAAAGACAAAACCAAATACTTTGCTTCTGCCAGTTATTTTTATAACCAGGGTATTATTAAGAATACAGATTTCAGTCGATATAGTTTCCGGATCAACCTCGACCAGGAACTGAATAACTGGATCAGCTTTAATGCCAGTCTGAATTACGTGTACAGTAAGTCAAATGAAAAGCCCGATGGCAACACTTTTTATTCACCCATGAATGCGGTTACTATCATCGGCAACTACTACGATATACAGCAACGTAACAATTTAGGACAGCTATTGAAAGTTGGAGAACGTGGACGTGTGAACCCGGTTTCTGTTATTGAAGATTTTCAACAACAGCAACATGTAGGCAGAGTGATTGCTGGTGCAGGGATCAAGCTCCGGCCTATTAAAAACCTGACTGTAGACTATCGCCTGGGAATAGATAATTACAACCAGGAAGGTACTACGCTCATGCCGGCCTTTGCTTATTTTGTAAGCCCTGGATTTTATGGTGGTGGACCTAACCTGGATCCGTCTCAGAATGGATATGCCAGCGCAGGTAATAACAATTCTTTCATGATCAATCATGACCTGAATGCTACCTATAACTGGGATATCAATGACAAATTCAGTTCTGTTACACAGGTCGGATATTCTGTGCAATACCAGCGGATGCACTATACACTGGAGCAGGGCAGAGGCTTACCGCCTTTTGTACAAACATCCGACAGAACAACCACTATCATACCTGGCGCCGATCAGCGGACAGAAGTATCTATTTCCGGAGAATATATTCAGCAGAATTTTAAATACCGTAACCAGTTGTTTGTTACCGGTGCACTTCGGGTAGATGGATCTTCTGTATTTGGTGTAGATGAAAGAAATCAGCTGTATACCAAATTAAGTGGTAGCTACGTATTGTCAGGAACGGATTACTGGGAAAAATCATCCATTTCCAAATGGTGGAACCTCCTGAAATTCCGCGCGGCTTACGGTGAATCCGGTAACCTGACTGGTATACCCGCCTATGGCCGTTATAATACCTATAGCGCCACCGCATTTATTGGGGCTTCTTCTTTTCAGTCGCCCGGTACTTACACCAATCCAAACGTGAAACCCGAAAAACAAAAAGAACTCGAACTTGGTACAGATATGGCATTCTGGGATAATCGTATATCCTTATCCGTTAACTACTACAAAAAACGAGTGGAAGATTTGTTGATCAGTCGTGCTATTGCACCTACCAATGGTTACTCCTTCTACCTCGACAATATCGGTACTTTACAGAATAGTGGCGTGGAAGTAGTGTTGAATGTCACGCCGGTAAAAACGAAAGACTTCACCTGGAATCTGACGGCCATCTACAACCGTAATAAGAATAAAGCAGTGGATATCGGACAATCACTGATTCTTTATAACACGGTAGGTGGTGCGCCCATAGGCATCGCTAACGGAGAACCTATCGGCTTTTTCTACGGTACCTTCTTTGCACGTGATAACAACGGGAATATCCTGAAAACACCAGCCGGTATTCCGGTTACAGAAAGAGGTACACAAACATCGCCACTTACGTATGTGGTTAACCGTGATCCGGCCACCGGATTGCCAGATACTAAATTGCCGGCGTTAAATACTAAAATTGGAGATCCTAATCCAAAATACACCGGCACCATCACCACCGATTTTCAGTACAAAAAACTGGGATTACATATACAGCTGGATGCGGTACAGGGAGTGGATGTGTTTAATGCGGACTGGAGAACAAGACAAGGTGTAGACAATGGTAAAGTAGCGGAAATGGAAGATAAAGGGCAGGTGCCACGTGGTTTTATTGCGGGTAACTATAACATACAGGAATGGAGAATAGATGATGGCTCCTTTGTAAAACTGCGCGAAGTATCATTTACCTACGACTTTGGTAAGCTGAAAGGGTTAAGTGATTTGTCCATCAGCCTGGGAGGCAGGAATCTTATTTCCTGGGATAACTACAAAGGATATGATCCGGAATTAAACGCCGCAGGACAAAGTACAGTACTGCGTGGAATTGATTTTGGTTCAGTACCTATTCCCAGAAGTTATAACCTGTCTGTTCGCGCAAAATTTTAAACCCATTAAACAAGATCCATCATGAAACGATATATCCGATATAGCTTATTA
The DNA here is from genome assembly GCF_052114225.1 of Chitinophaga sp. RAB17. Classification (NCBI taxonomy): domain Bacteria; kingdom Pseudomonadati; phylum Bacteroidota; class Chitinophagia; order Chitinophagales; family Chitinophagaceae; genus Chitinophaga; species Chitinophaga sp. RAB17. The sequence continues at coordinate 813,694 of NZ_JBFREI010000002.1, forward strand.
AGCGCCACAATTTTCTCCACCCTCGTTGCCTGTAAAAAAGATTACCGGGATCCTTCAGGACCATCTTCAGAAGAGGCATACAGTTCACCTACTACTCTCGCAAGTGACGCAGTAGGACTACGGGCATGGTATGCAAAAGACAGGACAGGATTGTTATATACCACCGTTACTTCCGGTAGTTTACTCACGGGAGAAACCTTTGTTACCAATCCGGGTAATACAGATGAAGCACAAATAGGCGCCGGTGGTAGCAGTATCTTAAACACCAATGCAGTGGTGACTGGTATGTGGGCCGTTAGTAATAAGATCCGCTATGAAGCGGACAGTATCTTACGCCGCACGAATACAATTGTTACAGATAAAGGTTTTGCCAGCGGTATCATTGGCTATACTTCTATCTTTAAGGCACTGGCAATAGGTGTGCAGGCTAATTTCTGGGAACAGGTGCCAGCCAACACTGGCAGGCCAGACACCACCACTACAGACGTAAAGTTCATCCCCGGCAAGCAGGGATACACCCTGGCAGTGGCTACCCTGGATAATGCCATCAATACAATAACGGCTACGCCTATTGGTAGTAATTTTACAGCGAGCGTACCAGACAGCGTCAACATCATCAACACGCTGTATGCGCTGAAAGCCAGGTACGCTTTGTATGCCGGAGACTATGCTACCGCTATGGCTGCTGCTAACAAAGTAGATCTGAGTGTAAGATCCTTTCATGCTTTCAATCCTCAGATCACCAACCCGATCTTTACTTTAGTAACGGCCACGAACAATATCTATAACGTCATCGACTCTTCTATGGGCCTACCGGTGGCCATCCAACCGAATCTCGCAGATCAGCGCATACCATTTTATATACTCAGACCCGCATCGCAGAAACCACGTTTCATTATTAATGGTTTTTTCAAGGGTAACGTTACTATTGTTCCTATTTACCTGCCGGGAGAAATAATGCTGATAAAAGCAGAATGTTTTGCCCGTCAGCATGATGTGCCCAATGGGTTGATAGCGTTGAATAAAGTGGTTACCAAGCAAATTTCTGCTGACCCTTTTGGAGTAGGTGCTCAGTTACCCCCGGTTGTTGCCACTACAGAGCCTGAGCTGCTGAACTTGATTTATCAGCATCGCCGGATAGAGTTATTTATGGGTGCACAGGAACTGGAGGATAGCCGCCGGTTTGGAAGGCCACAGTCAGAGCGGAAAAGGAATTATTTTCCGTATCCGTTTGTTGAGCGGAATGATAATCCTAATACGCCACCGGATCCAACGTTTTGATGCGGTTGAATGAATAATGAAAATGGTTGCTGTGTTTCGCAGCAACCATTTTTGTTTTTGATATAGGATGGAAAGTTGCTATCTTGTTTTTAGTTAACTATGAACATATACACTACACTCCGCATTGGCGCTTACCACATTAACCATTGTGAAGATTACCTTTTTGCAGATAAAATAGGGAACAATAAAATTATCTGCGCTGTGATGGATGGATGCACCATGGGAAAGGATAGCTATCTGATCTCGACCATTGTTGGCAAATTGTTGAGGAAAATCTGCAAATCACTCAGTTACAAGGAATTCTATGCAAAGAAAGCAGATGAATTATCGCTCGATATTTACCTTAAAGGGATATTGCAGGAATTATTCAGTGAGATGAAAATGCTTAAAAATCAATTGCAGCTGGAACGGGAAGAGCTGTTGACAACATTAATCATCTTGCTGGCAGATGTAAAAGCAGATAAAGGTGTACTGCTGGCGATTGGAGATGGTGTAGTCAGTGTCAATGGAACGGTTACATCATTTGATCAGGATAATAAACCAGACTACCTTGGATTTCATTTGTCAGAAGATTTTGATACCTGGTATTCTGCACAAGAACAGCGATTATTTATTGAGAGCCTAAGTGATATTAGTATTGCCACAGATGGTATTGAATCTTTTACAAGAGTGGCCGCTCCGGAAAATTCTGAAATCGTAGATCCTATCGCCTTTTTACTGCATGATACAGCAGGATTGGGAAATGAAGAGATGTTGAATATGAAATTAAAGGCAATAGAACATAAGTATGGCCTGAATCATACAGATGATCTGGCGGTGATTAGAGTTATTAGGTAGTGCGTATAAATTTATCCTATGAGTAACAGTTACTATCGTTGTCTCCAGGCAATAAACATCCTTATCACGGACAAAATGAAAATAACCTGCAGCCCGGCCAGAGAAACGGCTCCCGGTATCGCCGTCCTGCTTGCATAAATGGTGTGATTAAACCGCTGATAAAAGCTAACGGCAAAACATACTAATAGTACTGCGGTAATTATTCTCATTTTTTTGCTCATAGATAGCGAATTCTTATTGGTAAGTATACAGCAATTTACTGTAACCATGTATTGTAATACCTGGAAACCCTTGTAAATAAAGGCAGTGTTGTAAGTAATCAACTTTTCTTGATTACAAAACAGACGGGTTGGCGATGTTGATTGGGTGCCCGTTAATAAAGCTCATCACGTTTTCAAATGCTTTACCAAAATACAATTCGTAACTATCTTTTTCCACATACCCCAGGTGTGGTGTGCAAACGACATTGGGCATATGGAGCCATTCAAATGCAGTATCGTACACAGGTTCTTCTTCATATACATCAATGCCTGCAAATCCGGGCCTTCCTTTTTTGAGACATTTTAATAAGGCGCCCTTTTCAATGAGTTCGGCTCTGGAGGTATTGATGAGGACAGCAGTGGGTTTCATCAAACTTAAATCTGTCTCTTTCACAATACCTGTAGTGCTGTCGTTCAAACGAAGATGCAGTGTAATAACGTCAGCGTTTTGGAAGAAGTCCTCTCTTGTTGCGGCTTTTTCATATCCATCTTTGACTGCATTTTCTCTGGAAGTATCGCTTCCCCATACCAGCACCCTGGCGCCAAATGCTTTTGCATAACCGGCTATCATTTTACCGATTTTTCCATATCCCCAAATACCAATCGTTTTACCATGAACGGTGGAGCCGATGTTTATCTGCCACCTCCCGTTTTTCATCCCTTCTATGGCGGCAGGAATTTGCCTGAGTGTATTCATAATCAGTATCCAGGTTAGTTCGGCGGGTGCTACGGGAGAACCAATGCCTTCTGCTACAGCCACTTTGTACTTTGTACAGGCAGCCAGATCCAGGTGTGCAGCTATTTTTCCGGTCTGACTGATCAATTTCAGGTGAGGCAGTTTTTCCAGCAACGCTTCATTTATTTTCGTTCTTTCTCTGGTCAATACAAGGATATCTGCGTCTTTCAGTTTTTCTGCCAGCAATGCAGGGTCTTTTTCTGTTTGATGGAGAATGATCACATCCTGGGATGCTAATAATTTGAAACAGTCAAGACTCCTGATAATATTTTGGTAGTCATCCGGAATAGCTATTTTCATTTGCCAAAAGTTTAGTGTTGCTATTGCAAATTACTTTTTTATCAGGAGATGATCTAAGGAATACCAGTCTTGTAATTTATTGAGGTTTTTGTTATACAACCACTTAAATTACTGGTAACTTAGTTGTAGTACCGCCCTGAGCACCTGCTCCTCATTAATCGTATTAATAATATGGAAAAGAATGTTACGAGAAATAGTTGGGTAGATAACTTACGCTCTTTCATCACCATTTTAGTCGTGGCTCATCATGCGGCACTTGCCTATGCAACCTTTTCCTGGTTTAATAAAACAGTATACATCGCATCAACGCATCCGGTAGTAGATGCTGTAAGATCAAGGGAGCTGGATGTATTGGTGATTTTTAATGACGGGTTTTTTATGTCATTGATGTTTTTAATCAGTGGCATTTTTGTGATGCCTAGTCTTCAAAATAAACAGGTTGGAATATTTATCAGAGATAGATTTTTTCGCTTATTTATTCCGTTTGTTATTGGTGTTACGTTGCTGATGCTATTAGCTTATTATCCTGCCTTTTACCTGGCATATGGGAAGACTAATTTAAAAGCATATGTGATAGATTTTTTTACAGTAGAAGCATGGCCTGTTGGCCCTCCCTGGTTTATCTGGGTATTGTTTCTGTTTAACCTGATTTTTGCATTATGCTATCCGTTTGTGAAGAATGGTATCAGCATGTCCGGCGCATGGCTTGCGTTGCAAAAGCAACGACCACTTAAGTTGCTGCTCTTATGGTATGTCTTCACCTGGATAGTTTACGTTCCCTTTATACTATTGGTTTCTCCCGATGCATGGACGGGCATCGGTCCATTTGATTTCCAGATAAGTAGATTCCTTTTGTATTTCGGTTATTTTCTGCTTGGAATATTAATAGGCGTACCAGGATTAAATAATGGAATATTTGCAGGGGAGGCTGTATGGGTAAAACGTTGGCCGGTATGGTTACTGGCTTGTGTAGCCGTATTTGTATTGCTGATGTTTATTGCGGCACCATTAACGGTAATGGTGCAACAGCATCAGTTAAGCGAAGTGCAGGGGATACTGATCTACAGATCGGTATGGATATTATCCTGCACGCTGAGTAGTATCGCATTTTTGACTACGTTTAAAAGTATATTCAATAAAACAGGGCGTTGGTGGAAGTCGCTGGCTGCGAATGCTTACGGCATTTATTTAGTGCATTATATTTTTGTGGTGTGGTGTCAGTTTTTGTTGCTGGATTTTAATTTGCCGGCGTTGGTGAAGTTTTTTATTACTTTCTTTTTTGCAGTTGGCATGAGTTGGTGGGTGACGTTTTGGGTGCGGAAGAATGCCGTGATTGGGAAGTATTTGTAGTTTATTGGACCCGGGTTGGCTGTACAGATACGACTGATGGACAAGATTTAAGGCAATATTTCCGGAATGGATCAAGCGTGGGATAAACAATGTCAACGACACTTTGTGATGACCTTTGACATTGTTTATCACATCCTTACTCAATACAATCAATTACAAAATGCAATGAGGGCAGGTGGTTTGCTCCAGGGATGTCAGACAAACAGCTCCTTTCTCTTTAGGAGGATTGAGATTAACAATTTTCACTTTCGCTAGCTGGAGTTTTTTGGGTTTTCTGTTCTGTTTCATGGTGGAAAACATTTAATGAATAGTCCTCTCCTGTCTTTAGCTTGGAGCAATGCCGTGGAGTGGTTGTTCAGCATATAATATTTAAGCTTATTTATTACAGGTGATGTATAAGGTGAAGCGATCAACGCCTGGGAAAACTATAAATGGGCTTTTGACTTCATTGGGTTAATTATTGGGTTAATTAAGTTGGAATTAGTTCTATCTAATTTAATGAAATTTTTTCAATGTTGAAAGTTTTGTTGAGGGACACTATTAGATCGTAATATTTTCTGCCATCAATCACATATTGGCTAAATAGAGTGCAAAATGAGCTGCAAATCTGCCGATTTATACCCTTTAGGGTATAAAGTATAGTGTAAGAAATTGAACTATACCCTTTTGGGTATAGCAATGCTTTATTATCTTTATACCCTAAAGGGTATACCATGAACAATCTATCTGAATTAGCTAAACTCAAACGTAAGCAACATGATAACACAATATGATCTTGCACTTAAATCTGGTTTGGGATTACGGTTGATCAGAAAAATTGAACAGGGAAAAACAACCATGAGGATGGATAAAGTAAATCAGTTGCTTGCGCTATTCGGAATGGAATTGGTTCCCGTTGCTAAAACATATCACAATGAGTAAGAAAGGAAAAGTTTTCTATGGTGAGAAACTAGCAGGTATTATATCTGAAACGGATGAAGGTTATATTTTTCTTTATGATAAGACATACCTGAGCAGCAATAATGCAAAGCCGGTTAGTCTTACGTTGCCTTTAACGGATGGTGCATATTTGAGTAAGGTTTTGTTTGCATTCTTTGATGGGCTAATACCGGAAGGCTGGTTATTGGATATAGCCACAACGCATTGGAAAATAAAATCCAATGACAGGTTTGAATTATTGTTACAAACATGTAGGGATGCAATAGGGGCAGTGAGTATAATTTCTGACGATAATAATTAACACGATGGCAAATTGTTGGTTTTGTTATAAAGATGCAGGCGAGAAACAATATCATACTAAATGTTGTGAAACTTTTTTTGATAAGAAAAAAGCGCCTGAATTGTTGTTGGATAAGCAATTATTGGAAGAGCTGGCGGAAAAAACCATTAATCAAAGGATTGCCCTTACAGGCGTACAGCCTAAGTTATCTGTTGCATTGGAAGGTGTTGATGGTAATACGCAGGATGCCAGGTTAGCAATTGTAGGGTTCTGGGGAGAATATATTCTCAAACCGCAACATCAGTCATATCATCTGATGCCTGAGAACGAAGATTTAACCATGCATCTTGCTTCTCTTTTTAAAATAAAAGTATGTGAGCATGCTTTGCTGAAAGCTACCGATGGAAGTATGGTTTACATTGCCAAAAGGCTTGACAGAAAGAACGGACAGAAAATTCACATGGAGGATTTTTGCCAGTTATCAGAGTTTCTGACTGAGAACAAGTACAAAGGCTCTTATGAGAAAATTGGTAAGATGATTACTAAATATTGTACCAACAAAGGGCTTGACCTATTGAATTATTTTGAAGTGGTATTGTTTTCATACCTCACAGGAAATAATGATATGCACTTGAAAAACTTTTCAGTGCTCCACCTCGATTCAGAAATAGTTTTGTGTCCGGCCTATGATTTACTAAATGTAAATATGGTTAATCCGGCTGATGATGAGGATCTGGCCTTAACATTGAATGCGAAAAAGAGAAAAATAAAATTAACAGATTTTATAGCGCTCGCAGACAGTTTAAATATCCCTTGGAAAGTAAGGGACAATACTTTTAGCAAGTTTGCGTCAATGAATGATCGCGTTGAGGCTTTAATTACTGCATCTTTTTTAGATGACGTAAGTAAAGAAAAGTATAAACAAATCTGGCTTCAAAAGCAAAAAATATTCAGTTAATCAAAGCGGCTTCATGCCTCATCGGTAATGCGGGGAAAGATGCAGATATGCGCTTTCGCAGCAATAATAGTACCTGCTATCAGGACCGTATTTTCGTTCCTTTAAGAATCATCATTGTAGCATAAGCGGACGTTGCAAGTGCGCACCCGGTGCTGATGATCGGAGTTGTTATATAAGCCGGAAACCCTTTGCCGATCAATACAAACCCTATTATAGCAATCAGGCAAACAAATGTCCCCACAAAATAATCAAACGTACGGTTGAATACCTTGGCTAAAGGAAAAAAATGTAAGCCAACAATTAATGCAATACCTGGGATAAACCAGTTATCGTGGCCGGTATTTACCAGAACATTTTTAATTATCAATATACCAACACCTTCGGCAATGAAAATAATAATGAATCTTTTGTTTTTCGTTTTCTTATCGTCATTAACAGCAACAGGGTCTTCGGGTAATCTTTTAGCTATCGCATAGAACTTCACATAAAAAGCTAAAAACGATAAAACTATCAGGGTAAACACAGCACCTATAAGCCAATAATCACGGCCATGCAATGTTACCTCGCCGATTATTACCCATACTATGGTGAATATAATCATGAGGGATAATCCATCTAAAATTTTTTCAAGTTGCTTTTTGGAACCATTAATCGGGTAATTCATTGCAGGTATTTATATTGTTGACAAATTTTCTAAATGTATTATTTATTTTTTATCGAAAAAACGAATTCCCTAATTCGTTTTGCCTCTTTTCCCAGGTATAGGTTTCCCAGATGGGACAACTGGTCTTCACAGGCCAATATACCCTCGCAGACCTCACAGAGCCAAAGCACTGTATAGAAGCTCACTAAGTGAATCTACAGGGCTAAACACTTATAGTAACGGTTGGATGTATGTTTTCGGTTCGCTGCATTGATAATCCGGCTCGGTATGACGTTCAATACCCGAGATAAAATCGGCTGACAGGGAAATTTTTTATCTTCGCCCATATATATTAATTTCTATTTATGCTTAGCTCCCATCATAAAAGGATTACTTTATTACTACTGTTGCTGTTTAAAGCAGCGCTGATTTTTTCTCAGATAACAAAGATCTCTGCACCTGCGATCCCGGATGAAACATTTTCTTTCTCTGCACCGGAAGACGAAGGGTTTTCCTCAAAAGGCTTAAGTGATATATTTACTTATGTGAAAGAAAACAAAATAAATATTCACAGCCTTTTAATCATACGAAATAAGAAGATCGTACTTGATGCCTATTTTTATCCTTTTCGCTCAGATTTACGGCATGACATAGCATCTTGCACAAAATCAATAACATCCATACTTATTGGCATAGCCATAGATAAAGGCTATATAAAAAGTGAAGATCAATTGGTTGCGTCATTTTTTCCAGAGATTAAACTAACAGGCAAGGGCTTTGAAACATTATCAATCAAAAACCTGCTCACCATGACCTCTGGTTTTGATTGTGGCTCTTCAAATGAAGATAGTCTGTTCAATGAATTATTTCCATCAAACAATTGGCCCGGATTTATTTTCGATATTCCTTTTGTAGCTAAGCCCGGCCAGCAGTTCTCTTATTGCAGTTGCAATTATTATTTGCTGGCCGAAATCATTTACCGGGCAACTGGATTATCCCCTGAAGATTTTGCTAAAAAATATCTCTTTAATGATTTAGGGATAAAGTCCTTTTATTGGTCGAAAAATAATCATGGTATTAATTACGGTTGGGGAGATCTTGCCCTCAAATCACATGATCTTGCTAAAATTGGCCAACTATTGTTAGACGGTGGCAAATGGAATAATAAATCCATTATCTCCGCAGATTGGGTAAGAAAATCCAAATCGATGAACACAGTATTTCCAAACGGAAATGGCTACGGATATGGTTTTTGGATCGACAAGGATCATGGCTACAATGCGGAAGGCAGGGGGACACAAAGGTTGCATATCGATTCGATGCATCATGCAATTGTCTTAGTCACGGCGGGAGGGCTTGGAGAGGATGAGAAGGAACGGATTGGTGATATTATCGGTAATTCGCTTCGCTCTGATAAAAAATTGAAAAGTGATCCTGTAGCCTTTAATAGCTTAAAAAAAATGGAACTTCAGGCGGCAAGAGTGGTTGTCGATTCGCCCGGATACATTTCCAACACTACAGAAAAAGGGAAGTTGTTTAATAAGACGATCATTTTTCCAACAAACAGTTTAGCTATTAAAAGCGCGGAGATTGTATGGAAAAAAGGGAATCTATCGCTTATGTTAAAGCAAACCGGGGAACAAACCATCATCTATCCTTTAGGAATTGGTGSTGCATATAAATTTTATCAAGATGCCGGTTCAGGTCATCTATATGCATTAAGAGGATATTGGAAAGCCTCCAATGAATTTGAAATCGAGTTTAATATGCTATCGAAGATTAATAAATACTTGATTAATTTTAAAATTGGTGATAATGGAAACAAAGTTTTGATTAAAGAAGGGACCCATAAAATCAATGAAGTTTTTCCGGTGTCAATAATGGATTAAGAAGAAAACAAAGGGTGTATACTATCCACTTCTGGAAATAAGCATTTCGTTAACGGTGTTAGAAAAGCGCCTGATCGCGAGTTCGATCAATCCCGGAAAACAGACCTTTGATGGATAAAGTCGAAAACCCGGGGAATATCCTATTCTCTAAATGCCAATACACTCGCGTTTGCCATTCTCAAATACCTTCCGAACTATCGTTGAATATTAAACAATACCCATTACACTCCCTTTAGTTAATCTTCCATCTGTCCCGAAAACCCGTTCCCCTAATTGTGTTATATTTATAGTAATCAAAATAATCTCCCATGGCAAAACAAATGTCTATCCTTCCCTTTACGGGAAAACTCGGCCCTCTCATTGGGTATAAGCGCAATGGTGAATACTTCCTGCGCTCCATGCCTGAAAGCGTGCAGCAAACGGCTGCTACCCGCCGCGCATCCAGGCGCTTCGGCATCGCCAGCAGGAAAGGCGCTTTTATCCGGCATGCTTTCTACCCCCACCTGGATGTCCATTGTGACGGTGGCCATATCAATCGGCTGAACAGGCTACTCATTGCTGCCGGCGATCATCACGCCGCTATAACAGGCTTCCGCTTCAATCAGCATACCGGAGTAGATCGTTTCTTTACAGTGGCTCCCCGGCTTTTAAGGAACGGGATATTAAATATCCCCGCACAAACTATCGACGGGTATAAAGGTATTGCTGCCCTCGAAGTAAAAATAATCGCAACGCGTATTGACTTTACATCACGCCAGGTGGTGGGGAGCGAAACGGTTACGTTAATGATAGATACGGATACCACTTTCCAGGAAACAAATATCTCGTTGGATGTACCCGGAAATGGCTCATTGGTAGTGGTTTTCCAGGTAAGAGCGATGTACAAGGATGGCCCTTCGCGCAACAAACAATACATGGCCGCCGATATTATTGCGGTGGCAGCACCACAAGTACCCCAATTTGCTAAAAAACGTACCTACCCCAAGCGGACAAGATTGCTTCCTAACCTTACCTATACACACGCAAATCCAGCTGTCATTCAACTGGAATAAAGCTATTTTGCCCCCGGAGATATTTTGATGAATAAACTTTTTATACCTGCTTCCTTTCAATAATATATTTCTTTCCGCAGCTACAGCCTGGCACTGAAGCGGCGCTACTATGGCCGGTTCTCACCTCCATCCATTTGCTGATGCAATTTCATCGGGGTTATACATCCGGACCTCATCCCCGCATCAAGTCCACCTCTCCTGCAGTGCTTCTATATGTACTTAGCGGGTGCTAAGCATAGCATAGACGGAGTCTACATAATGAAGAGGTAATGCCGACTATAATGATGGGTGTTCTTAATGCACTGCATCTTAAAAGCGTATGTAGAGGCAACGAAGATAAAATTCCTTCTAAAACATCTGTGATGATGGCTTTGGGAGAAATAAAAAAGGACATTCCAGTAATAATACCGAAATGTCCTTTAAGGTGACCCCTCAGGGGCTCGAACCCTGGACCTACTGATTAAGAGTCAGTAGCTCTAACCAACTGAGCTAAGGAGTCATTCCAACGTTTCCTGTTAAAAAACGTGAGTGCAAATTTAACGGTTCTTCTGAATATTCGTGTACTTTATTTAATTAAATTTGAGAAGAAGGACGAAATGTGGATAAATATCCATTATGTTGATAATCTAACCGTTAGCTCATTATAAAATTTTTTTTCATGCAGGAAGCTTATATAGTAGCCGGATACCGCACCGCGGTGGGCAAGTCCAAAAGAGGGGGATTTCGCTTTTACAGACCAGATGACCTGGCTGTAGATGTAATCACCGGGTTGTTGCAATCCTTGCCACAACTGGATCCTAAGCGGGTAGACGATTTGATTGTAGGGAATGCGGTACCCGAAGCAGAACAGGGTTTACAGATTGGTAGAATGATTTCTGTAAGGGCATTGGGTATTGATGTTCCGGGCATGACGGTAAATCGTTATTGTGCTTCCGGATTGGAAACCATTGCAATAGCAACGGCTAAAATCCAGACAGGGATGGCAGATTGCATCATTGCCGGTGGTACCGAGAGCATGAGCCTTGTACCGGTGGCAGGATGGAAAACAGTGCCTAATTATACTGTGGCCAGTACTAATCCCGATTATTATATTGGCATGGGACTCACCGCTGAAGCAGTGGCTAATGAATTCAAAGTAAGCCGCCAGGACCAGGATGAGTTCTCATTTAAGTCGCATCAGAAGGCATTGAATGCTATTCAGAACGGTTATTTCAAGCCAGGCATTTTGCCCATTAATGTAGAAGAAGTATATGTAGATGGTAATGGGAAGAAACAGAAACGTTCTTACGTAGTGGACACAGATGAAGGGCCGCGTGCGGATACGTCACTGGAGGCGCTGGGTAAACTGAAGCCTGTTTTTGCTGCAGGTGGTTCTGTTACAGCGGGTAACTCTTCACAGACTTCCGATGGTGCAGCTTTCGTGGTGGTGATGAGTGAGCGTATGGTCAATGAGCTGGGATTGAAGCCTATCGGTCGCTTGGTGGGTTGTGTTTCTGCAGGTGTGCATCCGCGTATTATGGGTGTGGGCCCGGTAGCAGCTATTCCGAAAGTATTGCAGCGTACCGGCAAAACCTTACAGGACATCGATTTGGTGGAGTTGAATGAAGCGTTTGCTTCTCAGGCTATTGCTGTTGTCCGCGAGCTGGGTATCAATCCGGATATTGTAAATATCAATGGTGGCGCTATTGCACTGGGACATCCATTGGGATGTACTGGTGCGAAATTAACCGTTCAGTTGCTGGGCGATTTAAAGCGACTCAATAAAAAATATGGTATCGTAACCGCTTGTGTAGGCGGCGGACAAGGCATTGCAGGTATCATAGAAAATATCAGTTAATACGGTCAACTCATCTTTATAACGGAAAAAGGAGCCTACGGGCTCCTTTTTTTTATGTTTGATCGTATACTTCCAGTTGATGGAGATATGCGAACGAGGCTGCCTTTATTTTGCCGGGATCTTTAAACACAATGCCGTGAAAGTCTGCTGGCTGCCGAAGGTCGATCCCAAATAGTGCGACCATTCTCTCATGGAAAAAATGACTTCCTTTTGATCTTCCGGATTCGTAGGTTACAAAGCTCCCGCGGGATATGCCAAGAAGATTACTCATTTCATGTTGTGTAAGTTTTAGTTCTTTACGGATCAATTTAATGAAGCGTTTATTGTAAGGATACATGGGTTGTTATGATTGAAATTGTAACAAATTTGTGTTGCTGTAACAATAAATGACTATATTTGTATTGTAATATGTAATGTGCTGATATTAATTACATTAAATTGATATAAGCGACATTTTTTTGATAAAGCGATTTTCATTTTGAGCAAGAACTACCCGTTACCGTCAACAACGGTAAAAAAATGGGAAAACATCAGCTACCGTTTTTCAGGTACTAACGACTGTTAAAAAAATCGGGTGGTTTATGAGTGAGGGAATTTGCAAAACATCCGGACCGGAATACAAACTGGCGAATCGCCGTTTTTAACTTAATCATTTTGAATTCTTTTTTTGTGTAACAACAGAAAAAGCCAAAGGGACTGTCTTTCTTTCCAGGAACCGGCAGCTCCCTTTTGGCATGTCTGTATATCGACAGACATTTTCCAAAGTTAGACATTTTATAATGCGTACACAAATAAATTTATTCGTAAATCAATGATTATTAGAGTGTTAAAATGATAATTTCGATTTTAAAATGATAATAAAAGAATCGTTTTGATACTTCTTTATAATATAATATGCCTTTCTCTTTAATTAGATTAAACTTTTTGTTAATTTGGCTCCATAATCGGCCCCCTAAGCCATCAACCATATCACATTTATGGATCGCAGACAATTCCTAACCTTATCGCCTGATCGCAGCAATACGCGGAATGCTGTCGCTTCGGCACGTACCGACACCGGCATGGCCCCCTATACCGGCAACTGGGAATCATTACAACTGATACACCTGCTGAAACGTACCTTATTCGGCGTTTCTCCCGCTAATGTCAATGCCTTTAAAAGCATGAATATGCAACAGGCAGTAGATACCCTCCTCACCGCTCAGGCAGATCCCGCACCACCCGTAAATAACTACGGTATCGATGCTACCGGCGTAGCTCCCGGCGCTACCTGGGTAAGAGCCGCACTCGGCGATGAAATGCTGGAAAGGAAAAGAATTGCCTCCTATAAAGCCTGGTGGACCGGACAAATGATTAACCAACCCGCAAGCATACACGAAAAAATGGTGCTCTTCTGGCATAATCATTTTGTTACGGAAACAGGTATGGTAGGCGACAGCCGCTTTATTTACCAGTACAACCTCACCCTGCGCAAACATGCCCTCGGCAATTTTAAGGATCTCACAAAAGCCATCACGCTCGATCCCGCCATGCTCGTGTATCTCAACGGTTATCTCAACTCAAAAGGAGCAGCCGATGAAAACTATGCGCGCGAATTGCATGAACTTTTTACGGTAGGAAAAGGACCGGATTCCCATTATACGGAAGATGACGTAAGAGCCACTGCCCGCGTCCTCACCGGCTTTCGGGTCGACAGAACAAACATCGTGAGCCTCTTCGATACCACCCAGCATGATCTCACCAATAAACAATTTTCAGGTTTCTATCTCAATAAAGTCATCTCCGGAAAAACCGGCCAGGATGGCGCTACCGAAGTAGATAACCTGCTCGATATCATTTTTGCACAACCGGAAGTTGCCAAATTTATCTGCCGGAAATTATACCGCTTCTTTGTTTACTATGATATAGACCAGGCCACAGAAACCAACGTCATAGCACCACTCGCGGAAATATTCCGCAGCAGCCAATACGATATAAAAACAACACTCAACGCCCTGTTTACCAGCGAACATTTTTTTGATCCGTTAAACATGGCCTGCCTCATTAAAAGCCCTGCAGATTTTTGTATCGGGATCTGTCGCGAATATGGCATCACGTTTCCTGCTGACTATCCAAGCCGTTACACCGCCTGGGCCGCCATTCATGGAAGAGCTGCTTCCATGTTGCAGGATTTCGGTGACCCTCCACTGGTAGCCGGATGGGATGCCTATTACCAGGCACCTTCCTTTCATGAATTGTGGATCAACACAGATACACTCCCTAAACGAAACAAACTAAGTGATGCCCTTGTCAGCACGGGCGGATTCGGTGGTCTCCATATAAATACCATCGCCTTTGCCAGCCAGCTTCCACACCCGGAAGACCCCGTAGCATTGGTGAGCGATTCCCTGGATATATTATATCGTGTAGGCGTTTCCGATGCAACGAAAGCCTTCCTGAAAAACAGCATTATCCTCTTCGGCCAAAGTCCTAACAGTAACTATTACTGGACCGATGCCTGGAACGCCTATAAAGCATCTCCCGGAGATGCAGCCTTAAAAGACAACGTGGAAAGCCGCCTCAAAGCACTGTATAAATACATCATGGACCTATCGGAATATCAATTAGCCTGATAGCTGAAAAACCTTTTTATGAAAAGAAGAGACTTCCTTAAATATACAGCGCCAGCTGCTATCCTGCCTACTTTAATTAACGGCTTTTCTATTAAAGCCTTCGCTTCCTCTCCTATGCTGAATGCGCTGAGCAGCGCTTCTACAGATAATGATCACGTGCTGGTAATGATCCAGATGACAGGAGGAAACGATGGGCTGAACATGGTGATACCACTCGATGTCTATGGTAAATACCAGGCAGCACGTACCAATATTGCCATCCAGGAAAGTAAAGTACTCCGCCTGGATAACTACGTCAAATCCGGGTTGCATCCATCGATGAAAGGTATTCAGCAGCTATACAACGATGGAAAGGTTAGCATTGTGCAAAGTGTGGGATACCCTTCTCCCAACTATTCACATTTCCGCGCCACCGATATATGGCTCACCGGCTCAGATTCCAACGAAGTGCTGACTACAGGTTGGGGAGGCCGCTACCTCGATACACAATACGATAATTTTCCTGATGGATACCCGAATGCAGAAGCACCGGACCCATTAGCCATACAGATAGGATCTATCGTGTCGCCCGCTTTCCAGGGACCTAATGCCAGCATGGGCATTGCCATTACGAGCGCAGATGATTTTTATAACCTGATTGATGGGGTGACAGATCCCGTTCCCAATACCAAAGCAGGTAAGGAACTGGCATATATCCGACTCATTGCCAAACAAACCAATGCATATGAAACGGCTATCCTGGCTGCCGCTAAAAAAGTGACAGCACAGGGTGCGTATCCCGCCAATAACAACCTGGCGGAACAGCTGAAGATAGTAGCACGACTGGTAGCTGGTGGACTCAAAACAAGGCTTTATATGGTCAGCACCGGTGGTTTTGATACACATGCCAATCAAACAGAAGGCGGCGACACCAGTAAAGGTGGTCACGCCAACCTGCTGGGCGGTGTATCTGATGCCATCAAGGCTTTCATGGATGATCTTAAAGGACTGCATGCTTCCCGCAGGGTAGTGGGGATGACCTTCTCTGAATTCGGCCGCCGCATCAAATCCAACTATAGTATGGGTACCGACCACGGCGCCGCAGCTCCCATGATCATTTTTGGAGATTACGTAAATCAGGGCGTGCTGGGTAATTCACCGACCTTACCGGATACTTCCTCTGTGATTGATAATATCCCCATGCAATACGATTTCAGATCCATCTACGCTTCTATCCTCGAGCAATGGTTTTGTGTGGATCAAACTGCGTTGCAAAAAATTATGGGGAAAGATTACCAACGCCTTCCTCTGGTCAGTGGCGTGGCTTGTGGTACCATCACCGGTTTGCCGGATCTGAGCACAGATGGTAAAAAGCTCATCTATAATGCGCCCAATCCCTTTGCCGACTATACGTATATTACCTATATCACCGGCAGTGGCAATACCATGATCCAGATCTTTGATACTACCGGCCGCCTCATCAGCGTACCCGTAAATAGTGTGCATACGCCGGGTACCTATAAAATTACATTCGATGGCCGGCAATTGCCCGCTGGTATTTATTATGCCCGTTTCCAAAACGGTCCAATACAACAGGTATGGCCTATGCTCAAAGTAAAATGACCTTATAATTTCATTAATAATCGTGCAACGCTGTTGCAAATAGATGGATTTTGCTACCTTTGCCTCCGTGTACAAAAGCTATCTCCATAAAATATTAGCTATTATTCTCTTGGGTGTATTTGCCATAAATACCATCCCAAGGGAATTTATACACGAGTTTTCAGGCCACCACGACACGGTGGATGTGGTACACCAGCACGATGGTGCTACCATTTCTGAACACCACCGTCACTGCGACTTCCTGCAAATAGGCATAGAGCCATATGAGCCATTTGTTGCCTATTATATAGCACCGGTTCAAAAAGTAATTTGGGTATTTTACCCGCTGTCCATACCGGAAACCACGCATACTGCTTATTATAACCTCACCCCCAGGGCACCTCCGATAGTCGTTGCATAATCCTCTTTTTATTGCAGCGTGACCAACCTGTGCGCGTTTGCTATTCAATATTGGCGACTGTCCAATCTTTACTGATTCTATATATTTTCAGATATGCATTATTTGCGCGTATTTATACTCGGACTCTGGAGTGTAATCTTACTGGCATTGCCTGCTGCCTATGCCGGCGTTAACCCTGAAGAAGGGGTATATTCAAACTCATTATCCGGTAAGGTGGTGGATAAATTAACACAAACACCTTTACCCGGCGCTACGGTGTACCTGCCGGATCTCCGCGTAGGTGCTGCAGCCGATGCACAGGGAAATTACACAATCAAAAATCTTCCTAAAGGAAAATTCCTGGTGGATGTTCACTATATCGGTTATGCTGCTTACACTGAACCAGTAACGATATCCGGTGCTACCACCAGGGATTTTGTGCTGGCAGAAACGCTGATAGAAAAAAATGAAGTAGTCATTACCGGCGCTAATCTGGCCACTTCTGTAAAGAAAACACCTACGCCGATCAGTGTAATCCGTCGTGATTACCTGGATGATAATATCTCGACCAACATCATAGACGCTATTGCCAAAGTACCCGGAGTTACGCAGCTTTCTACCGGCCCGGCTATTTCCAAACCGTTTATCCGCGGCCTCGGTTACAACCGTGTAGTGGTGGTAGGAGATGGCATCCGCCAGGAAGGCCAGCAATGGGGCGATGAACATGGTATTGAAATAGATGATTATAATGTGAGCAGGATAGAAGTCCTGAAAGGACCTGCTTCCCTCATCTACGGCTCAGATGCACTGGCGGGTGTAGTCAACATTGTACCGCCTGCACCACTGCCACTTGGAAAAATAAAAGGAAATGTAGAAGCCAACTATCAAACCAATAGTGGGCTGATGGCCTATCATGCGGATATCGCCGGCAATAATAATGGTTTCAGCTGGGGCGCTTACGTTACGCAAAAACAGGCACACGATTATAAAAACAAGTACGATAACTACGTTTTTAATTCCCGCTTTAATAATACCAACTATGGTGCTACTATCGGTATCAATAAACAGTGGGGATATTCTCACCTGAGCTTTTCTTCCTTTAATCAGCACCTGGGACTCGTGGAAGGTGACCGCGACAGCACCGGCGGCTTTGTAAAGCCCATCAACAATAATGGGGTGGCAGATGAAGCGCCTGTAACCAGCAGCGACAACAAGTCGTATAGCATGACGGTGCCCAAGCAGCAGATCAATCACCAGAAAATAGTATGGGATAATAACCTGTACCTGAATAATGGCGGTCGTTTAGGACTTACCCTGGGTTATCAGCTCAACCAGCGCCGTGAATTCGGGGACCCGCTGAATCCCAATACTCCCGGATTGTACCTGCACCTGCAAACATTCAACTACGCCCTGAAATATTACCTGCCTGAAATGAATGGCTGGCAAACAACAGTAGGCGTGAATGGTATGCAGCAAACCAATGAAAATAAAGGCGAGGAATTCCTCATCCCTGCATATGATCTGTTCGACTTTGGCGCTTTTGCAGTAACCAGCAAAACCTTCAATAAGCTGACCCTCAGCGGTGGCGTGCGGTATGATAACCGGTCCATGAATTCCAAGGCCCTGTTCCTGGATGCCTCCGGTAAACCCGCAGGCAGCGGGGATGCGAAGTTTGATGCGTTTAAACGCAACTTCTCCAATGTATCCGGTAGCGTGGGTTTGAGCTACGAAGCCAGCGATCGCGTGGTATTGAAACTCAATGCTGCCAGAGGTTTTCGGGCACCTAATATTGCGGAACTCTCTGCCAACGGCGTACACGAAGGTACTATCAAATATGAGTATGGTAACCAGGACCTGAAGCCGGAAGTAAGTACACAGGTAGATGCTGGTGTAGACTTCAACACACAGCATATCTCCTTAAACGCCAGTCTCTTTTACAATCATATCAATAACTTCATCTTCTCCCGTAAACTCTTTAACCAGGCAGGCTCCGACTCTATCCCGGCTACAGATAACGAAGAAGGATATTCCGCTTTTAAATATCAGCAAACAGATGCGAACCTTTATGGTGGTGAACTGATGCTGGATATACATCCGCATCCGATAGACTGGCTGCACTTTGAAAACACGGTTTCTTACGTAAGAGCGACTACCAGTAACGGTACCGACTCTACGAAATACCTGCCCAATATTCCGGCTACCCGTTGGTTATCGGAATTAAAAGGGAAGTTTAAAAAAGTAGGTAAAAGTCCTTTGCAGAATGCTTACATCGGAGTGCAAATGGATGTGAACTTCGCACAAAACAATGCATTCACAGCATATGAAACTGAAACCACTACTCCCGGTTATACCTTATTTAACGCGGGACTGGGATCTGATTTCGTGAATAAGAAGAACAAAACATTGTTCTCCCTGCATTTTGCAGTGAATAACTTTACAGATGTGGCTTACCAGAATCACCTTAGCAGGCTGAAATATGCGCCCATCAATGAAGTCACCGGACGATCCGGCGTATATAATGTAGGCCGGAATTTCAGCCTCAAGCTGGCGATTCCGATTGACTTTAAATAGGTTGCTTTTTTAAAAGGCTCCTGCGTCAGCAGGGGCTTTTTTTATGCTGTCCAGGCCCGCCGGTACATCCGCCATTTTCGTATAGGTGGCCTTGTTATTTTTTATTTTGAAGAAGAATTTCCTGGCAGATGGTGATGGAATGTTAAACCCTACAGCAGTATCCGTTCCTATAATAAGCAGTTCAGGTAACGGTATGGCCTTAGCGCTGGAGTCAACTGCCCGCATATAGTTGATCAACCGCTTGCCGTTTTGAGTGATATGAATCGTTTGCATCCCTGCCGATGAGTTAACAATAGTGGCCGTAATTCCTTTTGCCTCAAACACCGCACTGTCACTCTCCGTATTTCCACTGATCAGTTTAAATGGGATCGGCTTTGTTTTTTCAGCCGGTTTCACAATCCTGTTTGTTTTGGCAGCTTCTCCGGGAGTAGACTGCTGGCAGCTCAACAATAAAATAGGTATCAATAGTAAGTTTCTGTACACGATAAGTTGATGTTTGGAAAGATAAAGCTATCGAATTTTTATGGATCTGCTCATCCGCGGGAATTCATATATAGCGCTTACTTATATATTATTTAATAACTTAACATTATTTGTTTTTATAATTTATATAAATTTGCTTTAGCTGATGAAGATCCATACCAGACGGGCTTGATAAATAAAATCGTTTTAGTGGTACAATTGATCCCGCTATTTACCATTGATGTAAATAATTGAGTAAAATAAGTATAGATTTTGTAGTTTTGAGCCTCGTTATGTACGTGTCATACTGAATGTCCTGCCAGGAAGAAAAAACAGATTCCCTCAGCTTTCAAAAAAAATTGGTTTTTGTATTATTAAGATTTTTCTGACCACCATTGGTTCAGATTTTGGTTGAAAAAGAAAGGGGCTGTTTTTACAGCCCCATACTTTTTAAACTATTTCTGATGATGATGAACCGGTTTTTCCAATGCAGCGGTATCCTCATCATAATACACAAAGAAGTAAAGATAGATAGCCCGCGACAATCGCATCAGCCAGGGCTGAATAAGTACCAGCAACACCCCATTTACACCAAGCCATATAAATATGCTGTTATCTCTCCAGGTAATACCAAAAAATAAAGCATACCAGATCAGGTTAAATACACTGAAAGCTACTGATAACGCATAGCTCACATAGCCAGTTCCAAACCAGAAGCCGGTTTCCAGCTCATACTTTTGTCCGCATACAGGGCAGTTATCATACATGTTAAAGATCTTCGAAAACCTGATGTGAAATGGGTGCTGATCTTTGAACATATCTCCTTTCCTGCATCTCGGACATTTCATTGTCAGCATGCTGACAAAATAGTTGGGGCGCCTGGGCTGTTGTGTACTCATGTTACAAAATTAATCAATTACAATCAGGAACCGGCTGGCGAAGCTGTCCCCGCCAGCCTTTCCGCTTCGTACTTTATACTGCTTCTACTTTCCGTTCACCAATTTGTTGTCTCCACATGGCGTAATACAGGCCCTTTTCGTCTACAAGATCTTCATGCTTACCAACTTCTACGATACGGCCTTTTTCCAGCACGTAAATGCGGTCAGCGTGCATGATTGTACTCAAACGATGCGCAATCATCACAGTGATATGCTGCTTGGTAGAAGTCACCTCGCGAACAGTAGTAGTAATTTCTTCTTCAGTAATAGAGTCCAGCGCAGATGTAGCTTCATCAAATACCAGCAAACGCGGTTTGCGCAATAGCGCCCTGGCAATGGATAAGCGTTGCTTCTCCCCACCGGAAATTTTAATACCACCTTCTCCAATCACTGTTTCAAGACCTTTGTCGGCCCGCGCCAGTAAAGAATAGCAGGACGCTTTGTCCAGTGCTTCCATTACCTCTGCATCGCTGGCACCAGGATTCACGAATAACAGGTTTTCCTTGATCGTACCTGCAAACAGTTGTGTATCCTGTGTTACAAAGCCCACCTGGTGACGGAGTTCTTCCATATCCACTTCATTGGCATCTACGCCGTTATAGTAAATATGCCCTTCGTTCGCTTTGTATAACCCTACCAACATTTTTACCAGCGTGGTTTTTCCGGATCCGGAAGGTCCCACAAAGGCAATCGTTTCCCCCACTTTTACAGAGAAGTTTACGTGATCGAGCGCCTTAGTGGCCGCAGTCAGGTGCTTAAACCCTACCTGGTTAAACATCAGTTCATTGATATGGTTCACCTTTACCGGGTTTGCCGGCATTTCTTCTACCGGCGTACTCAGAATGCCCTGGAAGTTTAACAGGGATACCTGTGCCTCACGGTAGTTGAGAATGATATTACCCAACTCCTGTAATGGGCCGAAGATGAAGAAGGAGTACAGCTGCAATGTCATCAGCTGGCCTATGCTCACGGTGCCATGATAAATGTAAAACAGCAACAGGAACAGGATGCTGGAGCGCATCAGGTTCACAAAAGTACCCTGCACAAAACTGATACTGCGGATGCTCCGCACTTTTTTCAGTTCCAGCATTAAAATTTTCAGGGTAGTGGAATTTAACCGCCGTATTTCCTGGTTGGTTAACCCCAAACTCTTTACCAGCTCAATGTTACGAAGCGATTCGGTAGTAGATCCTGCCAGTGCGGTAGTTTCTTTTACAATCGTCTTCTGTATCACCTTAATTTTTCTGCTCAGTAAACTCATGAGGATCGTCAGTAAAATACAACCGGTCAGGTACACGAAAGGCAGTGTCCAGTGCACCGTAGCTGCGTACACCATCACAAACACAACGCCGATCATGGATACAAACAACACATTCACAAAAGCAGTAATAAACTTTTCGCAGTCTACCCTTACTTTTTGCAGAATTGCCAGCGTTTCACCGCTGCGCTGATCTTCAAACTGCTGATAAGGCAGCCGCAGTGAGTGCTTAAGCCCGTCTGTATACACCTGAGCACCGAATTTCTGAACAATTACGTTCACAAAATAATCCTGGAAAGCTTTGGCAATCCTGGATACCATGGCCACACCTATGGCAGCGCCCACCAGCAGCAGTACGCCCCATAAATAGTCGTTTTCCGGCCTGAATATAGTTCCCCCTTTGGTAGTTGCCTGGGGATGAGATGCAAACCTGTCAATGATCCATCCAAAGATCATCGGGTCCATCAGTGAGAAAAGCTGGTTAATACTGGCCAAAGCCATTGCTAATACGACCAACCATTTATATCTCTTTAAATAATGCAGTAATAGTTTCATATGTCCGATTTCCTGAGGTGCAAAGTTACTGCATGTTGCCACATATTGCGGGGAAAAGTACTGGCTATTTTAGCCAAAAAACGTTAACTTAATAGTAAGTTCTTTTTAAGGCATAGGTGATAAAGGATTATCTAAATAAATCTCCACATATGAAAACGTATGATGAAAAACACATCAAAAACATCGTACTGTTAGGTGCACCCAAAAGCGGCAAAACTACCCTCTCTGAAACCATGTTATTCGAAGCCGGCATCATCAGTAAACGCGGTACTGTAGAAGAAAAAAATACAATTTCTGACTACCATGAAATTGAGCATGAACGCGGCAACTCCGTATATGCGACCCTGATGCACACAGAATGGAAAGACTATAAAATCAATATTATTGATACCCCTGGCCTGGAAGACTTTATAGGCGAAGTTATTGCCGCCATCCGGGTCTCCGATACGGCAGTCCTGCTGCTCAATGCCCAATATGGCGTGGAAGTAGGCACCGAACTGGTATGGGATTATGTGGATAAGTACCGGAAGCCTACCATCCTGGCGGTTAACCAACTGGACGCCGAATTAGCCAATTTCAATAAAACAGTGGAAGATGCCGTCCGTGTACTCGGACACCCTGTTACGGTAATGCAGTATCCCGTTAATCAGGGCCCGGGATTCAATGCCATCATCGATCTCCTGAAAATGACCATGTACCGTTTCCCCGAAAATGGTGGTAAACCCGAAAAACTCCCCATTCCGGACAGTGAAAAGGAACGCGCCGACCAGCTGCACAACGAACTGGTGGAAAAAGCCGCCGAAAATGATGATCAGCTCATGGAGCTGTATTTCGAAAAAGGCAGCCTGGATGAGGATGAACTGAGACAAGGCATCAAAATAGGCATGCTCAATCACCAGGTATTCCCCCTGTTCTGCCTATCCGCAAAAATGAACATGGGTAGTGGCCGCCTGATGGGCTTTATAGACAATGTGGCCCCTTCTGCGGTAGAAATGCCCGCAGAAACCACTACCAATGGGAAATCCGTTCCCTGTGATGCGGCCGGTCCTGCAGCACTGTTTGTATTCAAAACATTACAGGAGCCACACATAGGCAGGCTCACCTATTTTAAAGTAATGTCGGGAGAAGTGAAAGGCGGTATGGAACTCATCAATGCGCAGGAAAACACGACAGAGCGTATCAGCCAGCTGTTTATTGCAGACGGTAAAAACCGTAACAACATAGAACGCCTGCAGGCAGGAGATATCGGCTGCACCCTTAAAATGAAAAACACCTTCACCAACCATACACTGGCAGAAAAGAATTTCCCCGGAGAAATTGCCCCCATCGACTTTCCCTCCCCTAAAGTGCGCGTAGCCATTGAAGCAAAGAATAAGGGAGACGATGAAAAACTCAGCGAAGTATTAGCGGAAATCCACATGGAAGATCCTACCCTGCTGATAGAATTCAACCGGGAACTGAAACAGGTTATCCTCCATGGACAGGGAGAACTACATTTACTAGTTACCAAATGGCGACTGGAAAACATCTATAAAATGCAGATCGCCTTCCATACCGCCAAAATTCCTTACCGCGAAACCATACAAAAGCCTGCACAGGCTTCCTATCGCCATAAGAAGCAATCTGGTGGCGCCGGACAGTTTGGAGAAGTATACATGAAAATAGAGCCCTGGTATGAGGGTATACCACCGTATAAAGAACATACGGTGCGTGACACAGAAGAAATAGCACTCAACTGGGGAGGCAAACTGGTGTTCAATAACTGCATTGTTGGTGGCGCTATCGACAATCGTTTCCTGCCTTCCATCCTCAAAGGCGTAATGGAAAAAATGCAGGAGGGCCCACTAACGGGATCGTATGTACGCGATATACGGGTAAGCGTATACGATGGAAAAATGCACCCAGTAGATAGCAACGATATATCCTTTAAAATAGCCGGTATGATGGCTTTCCGTGAGGCCTTCCACCAGGCGGCCCCGCAGTTGCTGGAACCGGTATATGACCTGGAAGCCATCGCCCCCGATGTAATGATGGGAGATATTATGAGTGAACTGCAAACACATCGCAGCATCATAACGGGTATGGATACACTGAATGGCTACCAGGTCATTAAAGCACGTACACCCCAGGCAGAAATAGATAAGCTGTTTGCCGCTTTGCGTAACGTGACCCAAGGCAAGGCAAAACTGAAATCCCAGTTTGCAGAATATGCGCCGGTACCCGCAGAAATGCAGAAAAAATTAAGCGAAAGTTATAAGGAAGATCTGAGTATTTAATTGCCCCATCCTTCCCTGTCCAGACTCCTGAACTGTATGGCTTCGGCCATATGCGCAGGCGTTACACTCCTGCTCCCTTCCAGATCAGCAATCGTGCGACTTACCTTCAGTATCCTGTCATAAGCCCGCGCCGACAATTTTAATTTTTGCATTGCCTGCCCCAGTTGAGCCCTGCATTGATCACTGATCACACATACCGCCGAAAGTAGCTTACTATGCATCTGCGCATTACAATGAATACCCGGATAACCGGCAAATCTATCGGCTTGTATGCTACGTGCGGCAATAACACGATCACGGATATACGCACTTTTCTCTGTGGCATGAACCGATGACAGATCAGAAAACTTAACGGGTGTAACCTCTACGTGTAAGTCTATACGATCCAGTAAAGGTCCTGATACTTTATTCAAATATTGCTGTACCTGCCCGGGCATGCAGGAACACTCCTTATCGGGATGGTTGAAATACCCGCATGGACATACATGCGTTGCCTTGTTTGCGTTTTGAGCGCAAAATCCCAAAACCGATGCCTATTTCTTATCCTGAAAAGCCTGTTTCAATTGGGGATCATATACGAAAGAAACGGATGGAACTTAAACTTCTTCAAAAGGACGTGGCAGTGATTTGTAGAGTCACTGAAGACTGTATTACAAATTGGGAGAAAAATAGAACTTTACCACAAATCAAATTCTTTCCTCACATTATCAATTTTCTAGGGTACTTGCCTTTTGAGGTTGATAAATCTACGCTTGCTGGGAAGTTGAAGGCACATCGGTATACTAATGGCCTGAGTCAAAAGCAATTGGGGAAAATTCTTAAAGTTAACGGAGCGACCATTTGTAGTTGGGAATTAGCGGAATTCAAGCCCCAAAAGGAAATGTTAGCAAAGCTAAAAGAGATTTTGGAAGGGAAATAAGAATATGAATAATATTGGGTCTGAACGTTTAAACAGGCGGCCAGTTATCTGACCACCTATTTCTAATGTAATATATTCCGTTTGAGAAGTCTTACCATAGATAATTTAACTATTTTGGATCAAAGGCATTAATTACTCTGTAAACGATAAATTCATTATTTTGAATTTCGATTTCCGAACTATCAGACTACTCATAAGCTAAAGAACTTGACAATTCTCGGTGAGCATTAGTTTCCTTTTGCAATTGAGCTGCCACCTGCTCTGCGGTAGCAACAGCGTCAGCCCCTGCGAGGAAACGTTTGGGGGGGGTAGGTGCATCCACAATTGTAATTAATGCCTGGGCAAGTTTAGCTGGGTCACCTGTCTGCTGACCATTTGCACCCTTCCAAAACTCCAGTTGTTGTTTTCTACTTTCGTCGTAATCGTCAATCGTATTTTCTGTATACTTCGTAGATCCTTCTGTGAGCAATTCAGTACGGAAAAAACCGGGGTTAATGATGGTTGTCTTGACGCCGAATTGTTCCACCTCTGTTTGTATTGATTCCATCCAGCCCTCAAGACCAAATTTTGAGGCCGAGTAAGCGGAGCAGAATGTATAGCCTGTTAATCCTGCAGTCGATGATATAGTTATAATTTGCCCTGAGCGTTGTTTGCGCATAACAGGTAGAACCGCTTTGGTTACTTTCATTGGCCCGAATAAGCTGGTTGCTAACTGGTCTTCAATTTCTTCCATAGATAGCTCTTCAAAATAACCGGCATTGAAATTTGCAGCGTTATTTACCAGCACATCAATCTTACCAAACTTGCTCACCCCAGCCTGAGCTGCGGCTACCGCATCCGCAAAACTGGTAATATCAAGCTTCACCACAAATAGATTCTTATGATCGCCAATAGCTTTTAGGACCTTTTCGGGATTACGACCTGTAGCAATCACCTGATGCCCCGCATTCAATGCGGCTTTTGTGATATCAACGCCCATACCGCGCCCTGCGCCGGTAATGAGCCATACTCTATTTGCCATGATATTATTTAACGGTTTAATTATTTATAATTATTGTATTGGTCGTCGGTTACCGGCTCCAGCCAGTTTACTATTCCCTTTTCTGTTGTCATCGTCAAAAAATTTCGACGGTTGATAATATGCTGATCTTTCATGACACAAAGATTGCCCAAACTATACCGCTGAAATAAAGAAATTCAAATGAAAAAGTATAATTATCAAAGGTGGGCTGCTCGAACTGTTTTAGGGACGTACCCCGTCTTCTTTTTGAAGAAGTTATTGAAATAGGTGGGATATTCGAAGCCGAGGGAATAGGCAATTTCAGATATACTCCAATCGGTATGCTGCAATAGAGACTTTGCCTCTGCAATGATTCGGTCAGCGATATGAATGCTAGTTGGCTGCCCGGTAATTTTCTTCACTGCGCTGTTCAGGTAATTGACATGCACGGAAAGCGCCTCAGCATAGTCCTGGGCTGTACGCAGTGCTAAAGGCTCATTCATATTCTCAATCGGAAACTGGCGTTCCAACAATTCCAGAAATACAGAGGCAATGCGAACCGCTGCATTCTTCTGTGAAGGGCTGTTGTCTGAAGGCTGTAGTTTTAGAGCTTCATGAATTATCAGACCGATATAACTGTGAATCAATTCATCTTTATAAGCATAGTCAGAATCCTGTTCAGCAATCATTTTCTTAAAGATATCAGCAATTTCTGCCTTCCGCGTTTGGGTGATCTGGAATATCGGTGTTCCGTCAATCTTGAATAAAGGTGAATGCAAAATACTTTCAGACCTTTCGCTTAACCTGAAAAATTCTTCTGTAAACAGGCACGCATAACCATCAGTCTGGGAAATCACGTCACAGGAATATGGAATGCGCGGATTGCCAAAAAACAAAATAGTTTCCCCGGTTTCATAACTCTTATCAGCATAATGGAAGATGTATTTGCCGGTATTCAAGCTGATCTTATAAAAGTCTTTACGGTTATAGCTGTGCCCATTGGGTGCATTCACATCCACCTCGTAGACTTTAAATCCTTTGAGCTTCACTTCTGCACTGAATGGCGGAATAGCGGATTCTCCATTTGCTGACATTATGCAAAGTTAAGAAAATCAAATGGACTTCTCGATTGCTATACCTAAGCTTTGAACCAAGAGTTTAAGCGAAATTTATGTATCGCATGCAGAAATTGATATCCGCTGTAGCAGCCTCATTCACTGTTACAGCTTTTGCGCGGTTCCTAGTTGTGAGACAATATCGGTAAGGGTTTCAGGTCCCTTACTGTTACTGACCTGGGCCTCAAGCTTCCGGGTTATCAATGTTGAAGACCATAGGATACATGCTGGCGGTCTCTTCAAATGCACAGTCAATAATGTTGACATCCACAAATTAGCTTCGAGATAACAAGTCGACACAAGGTGTGCTTGCTTTCTGAGTAGTTCTTTGCTTAATTGCTATTTTTTTGGCAATTATCTAAGTAATCAATTCCTGGCTATTCTTTAGTTGGGAATCTCATATTAAGAGTAATCTAATATGTAGATAGATCGAAGCTATTAATTAACAATGTGTTAAGGCGTTGTTAATCACTAGTTACAATATACTTAGTATGAAGGGTCAGGAAACGTGTTTTTTACCTTTAACAGTGAAAATCCGCCCCCTCCTGGGAAAGATTGAGGCGGATAATTAGTAAAAAAAAACTCATATAAAATGAGAGACTTTAACACGCTGTTAAGCATGTGTATCAAACTATTACATATAGTTGTTGTAATTAATTTGATTGTAATTGAATTGTCGCATTTAACTGAATATGTGACATCATTTGTTTCGAAGTGGTACTGTATTATTAGTGGTATTCTACTTCTACGCTCTCTAGTTTTCTAATTCTTGTTTAGCGCATTCATATACTTCCATGAGTCAACATCATGAAGTATATGAATGTTTTAACTTTTAGAGCCATTTTTTAATTCATTATGTAATGCTGGAGAATAACCATTCTGATAGTAAGTAAGATCAAATAAGCTTTACTGATTCACGGTTACAATAGATTGACAAAATAAGCAACTCGGTGGTGACTAACTAGACGATAAAAGTAGTTTCATTTTGATATTGAATACAAATTAAATACTTGAGTATCATTTTGACAATAAGGAAATCATAAACAAGAATTGATTAACGAATGATTAACAAAAACACATCAGCAATGATCCCGTGAAACTTATGATAGACTTATACTTCATGTGGTGTTTTTTGTAGTGTGGTTACCGTATATGCCGATAAGTTGTATGATGGAAGTTGTTGCGATGTGACTGGAAGCGCTCTCTTTAGCTGCTTTATGTAGGAGTTTTCTTTAAATCCGGTCTGTTAAAAGAATTTCCTTTTTAATGTATTTAAAATTATAATAGATAGTTTAATTCAGAAAGCGATATTTAATCTTTCATTGGGTGCAGAAAGTGGATATGTCATTAGCAAGGAGCTTAAAAATTGCTTTCTGCGGCTGATCGTAGAAGGACAGGTAGCTCGAGCTGAACAAAATGAATATGTCTTTTTATAGGAGAAGAGCTAATTTTATCAGCCCCAAACTTCTCTCACAGGTATATGGCAAAAAAACTACACGAGGTGATTATTGAAACGATCAAGGCTTCGCCAGCGCCGCCCACGGTGGCAGAAATTGCAGCGCATATAGCGAAGAAGAAGAAAGAGTCCTGGAAGAAACCTTCCGACGGAAAGATGCCAGTTGCCACCCAGGTAAGCGCGCGAGTTAATAACTACCGGCATTTATTTAAGAGAGAGAAAGGCAAGGTGACGCTGGTTAACCAGACACCAGTGGCGGCTCGGCTCTGCAAAATAGTGTGGAATGATAGTGAGTGGATAAAGCCGATTGCACGTAAATGGCCCCGTAGCCAGTAGTGGAAGCCTGTCGCTTAAAAGCACTAAAACGGCCACTTTGCTCTGAAATGGGTGGTCACTTTGAAGCGAAATCCCCTGTCAGTTTAAACGCGGATTCACTGACCACTTTTGCCGAAATATCCACCCTGTATTAATCTGAATTTTTATGAAAAGTTTGAGAGACTCCAACCCTTTAATATTTTGTAATTTACACTAATGTCATACTCAATCGACATTTAAAGAACCGAAACCGTTTTAAATTATAATACATAACTTATAAATTATTTGCTATATTCCACATTATGAACTAACTTAGAAAGTATCAGCTAATCTGGCGAACAAGGCACTTAACTGATCGGTGTAGCGTACCCCAATACCAGGTAACTGGCAGCAAGCAAGAGTATAAAACTCCAATTAAAGACCAGAAAATAGTCATTAAATTTTATGTAATAACCACATCAACCCCTAAATAGTAATTAGTGTATCACTACTCCCTAATTGGCTTGTATGTCTTCATTGTAGAAGTCATTGAGTTGTTATGTGTATCAAAAAATACATTACGATGGAAGTATTTATCCCTATTGTTATTTTACTCTTCTTACTTAGCCTCATCAGTGAGCGGATATCCAATTTTTTAAAACTCAATTTACCAGAAGTGCCAGAAGGCCGTAAATTCTGGAAATTTATTCCAGGTGGGCCTTTCCGCACCCAGTCAGAGGATCCGGATTGTGAAAAGATTCGTGAACGACGAATTGCCTGGCTTGCCCTTATCTCCGGTTTTACGGTCGCTTTTTTGGCCAAAGCGAACATCTTTTCAATGTTCCGGTATATGGATAGGGCTAATGAAACCTTATGGTGGTATAAAGATGCTGAACGTGCTATAAAAGATTACCATGAGCCATTAGGGGAAATTATTATTGGTTGTATACTCACTTCGCTGTTCATTTCTCTGGGTTCAAAATTCTGGCATGACCTGCTGGACCTGCTTTTGGAGGTAAAAAACTTAAAGCGCAAATTAAATGACGAGCGAACGTTTCAGTTACCGGAAACCATCGAACAGTTCGATGACTTTATAAATACGCCGGAAGGCAGCCTTGCATTTTTGGCCGATGAAAAACATCACGAAACTATTGCAGAATTAGAGGGGGTTATTAGTGTTGGGCCGGGGTACATCTTTGGCAGCAAGGGCAAAGTAGGCTGCCTGGAAGTACATTTTACCGAGGATGCAGATACAAGCCAGGTCGCTGACCATTACAACGTTACCCTTAGCAGCGGTCTGGTAGTGCCTATACCAGTAAATAAGATCATCACCGGGCATGCCATCGCGCAGGCTGGTATTTTTGGTGGGGGTATGCTGCTTGGCAACAATAAGAAAGTCAATGGTATCGGTACTGCTGGCTGCGTGGTTAAGAAAAAAGGAAATAATGAGCTGCATATTCTTTCCTGTTATCATGTATTTAGTGGCCTCACGGATCTTAAACTGGATTCCACCAATGCCGACGTTAATAAAATTTTCTACAGGGATGGAAGCAATGAGCTGCCGCTTGGTGAGCTAACAGAGGGGGAACGTACCCAAACCATTGATGCGGCCATTGCGCGTATCAGGACAACAGACCATGCATTTAATAATGGGGCCATCTTTAATCCCAAACAGATTCGTAAGGTAACTTCAGACGATGTTGTAGCCGACACGCAGGTACGCATCTATGGCGGCATGAGTGGAAACGAGGTTTATGGATTGGTGCATAATGATAGTTGGCCACAAAAGCTTGTGTATAAAGATCACCCAGAAGGATGGGAACTGAAAGACTTGCTGGTACTCACCAAAAGGGTAGGCGCAAATTACAAGTCACTCACCATCGAAGGGGATTCTGGTTCCCTGGTGATCGATCGTGTAAGTAACGAAGTACTGGGGATGGTAGTAGGTGGGGACAAATGTTTTACCTATGCCATTAAGATGACCGAGATTGAAAAAAGATTAAAAATTGATCTCCTTTAATATTTTAAAAATGAAGCGTACCCCTATTTCCCTTTTGCTCTTGCTAATACTTGCATTTACAGGACAGGCGCAGTCAACGGCGCAAAAGGCTGAAGCTTGCAGGATTGATATCACAGGTGTCAAAGAAAGTAAACTAGTTTTTATTGATGCTAATAAAGGCCTCATGGAGGATCCTCATGGTAATTTGGTTTCCGAATTTGGAAAATTACCCTTTCCAATGGGAAATGTTATCATACACAACAAGCGCAATCAACCTACCGGGATAAGGATCGGCAATGCGGCCGACTCTTCTATGCTGACAACTCCCCCGATTGTTATCGCGCCAGGGGGAGAGATAGTCTTTAATTTTATTGCTGGTGGCAAGGTGCAGGCTGATCCTGTATTCGGTTCGAATGTAAATGGTAAATTAGTGGAAAATCTTTTCATCGTTTATCTCGCGGATTCAGCAGACCGAGTAGGCACTAGCATCTCGCTGAAGGAAATTCGAAAAGGCGCTCGCGGTTCGAGACATGAAAACAATGGTAGTAGGGAAGTTGATTCTCATTCTGGCAAGGGAGAAGAAAAAAATGAAGCATGCGAAAGCTGTGGTTTAACGGATTTCAAATACTCTAAGTCACTCGTCTATTATGATTTCTCCTGTAAATCCTTCTATCGCCTGAAAAAAGACAGCAAGGGTGATAAACTGGAGATATTGAACTTGAGCAAATATAAATTATGGCCAAGGCAGGCTTTTCAGTTAAAGATTGTAAATGTAAATCGTTATCTCTATGAAGTTAAAATTGAAGGAACAGACGTTCATTATGAAAGTGAGATGCCGCCATTATTCAGAGCAATTTTTACAGGAGACTCAACAGGATTGCTGGGCACACTGTTAAATTCTCTTTCTTCCAATTTGCCTAAGTCCATGAGCGCGAATCCTGGGTTCAGTGGACAGGTAGATCAATTCGAGTCAGACCTGGCAACCTTTTTTAATAATTATAATGAACTGCGTGCATTAAGGTTGAATGCATTTTATTTATGCAACAAATTTCCGTGCTGTGGCGAAAATGAGATAGGTCAATCCTATGAAGAATTTATTACCTCCCTATTTAATCTACGCCTAAGTCTTTCCCATCTTCAGCGAGTTGCCAAAGAAGAAACGCCTGTCCAGCAGCAGGCACTGGCCGACAAACAGGCGGTACTGAAAGCCTGTACAGATCTGGCAAAAAGGATAGCAGACAACCAAAAGAAACTGGCTGCAGAAACTGATTCAGCTAAAAGAGTTCCCCTTGAAGCGGAGATCAGTACCGATAGGGGAAATCTATGTAATCAGCCCAACCTTTCGCAGGAAATTGTTGAGATTGAACAAAGCCTGGCTGCATATAAAAATGTAGCGGCGCTGCAAACGACATTGCCTAGTGACGAAGACCTGGAGTTCCTCTACCTATTTGTGCATAACATCCGCAAGCAGAATAACGAATTCCTAACCCCTCCTATTTACGCTACCGGAAACCGGCTGGAGTTGATCATTACGGTAAAACCCTGGGATACCTCTTTTGTTACCAAGAAGGCCATCATGCCCCTTTACTATGACTCCTCATATGCCGATATGCCTGTTTTAGGAAGGCCGTTTTTTAGCTTCAGCAGCGGTTCTTTCATGGCCATAGAGCGGTACATGCAGAATAAAACCTATGATTGGCAGCCGGTTAGCGGCGACAGCAATGTGGTATCTGGTAGTTCCAAGTACCGGCTGGTTGAAAGTGGGTATAGTCTTCCTGTTATGGGCTTTGCCGCCCTTGCCAATATTGAGTGGAAGTTTGGAGCATCTATTGGTGCCGGCTTTTCAGCTGGGGCTGGGCTTACCATAGAAACATCGCCACGTATCTGTTATCTCGGGGGCGCTTCCGTGTTTTTTGGTGACGTCCGGCAACTGGCCCTTACCGCTGGACTGGCGGCCACTCAGGTAAACCGGCTGAAGAGCAATTACGAAGCCATGGCTACTCAAAAGATTCTGTATGACACAAAACCAGCGGGGGCCGAATACTTCAAGGAGTTGAAAGCCGGCGGCTTTATTTCTCTGACCTATACACCCTTTTCGGGTAGCCGTAAATCATTATTCCGTGCTGCCACCAAGAAAAACTAGTAATCACGTTCAATACGTCATCATGAAACAATTCCTATTGTGCTCTTTGCTTTTACTGTTAACTTTCGCCTGTAGCAATGATCCCGGTCAGCTAATGGCTCCTGATCTTACCAATGTTCCCCTGGACGGCGCCGCTGTATCTCTGACAGCTGTAAATGACAGCATCCCGGCAGATGGTAAAACTTACGCCGAAATAGTGGTAAAAGCAGTCGACAGTGTGGTAAAGAAGTACAGGCAGGTATCCCTGGAAATTTCCGCACCGGGAAAATTTAACAATGGCCTGACCCAAATACAATCTCCATTTGATGGTAAAGGAGAAGTGCATGTATTTGTGCTGGCATCTGATGCGGCAATTACCAATGTGAAAGCAAGTATCGAAAAGGTCACCAAAACGATAGTGTTGAAATTCTATAAAGTGCAGACCGATACCCTAAAAGTTTATCTTGTGAAGGATAGCATAGCGGCAGATAGCTATTCATATGCAGAGTTAGTGGCAGTTACCCGTAAGGCAGATATTCCTTCCGGCAGCCGGCAACTTACTTTCACATCAGATAAGGGCACTTTCTCTAATGGAAGCCCCAATTATGTCGTACAGGCAGCCGCTAACGACACTACACGGGCGCTGCTCAAACATAACCGCGCAGAGGTAGTGCGGGTAAACGTAACGATCGATAATTATTCCCGGGAACAGTATATCCATTTTGTTACCTCCTGGCCTAGACAGATGTTCATTGAGCCGGGAACCAATGTCTTAGGTCCCTTATTTACTTCAAAAGCGATCATCAAAGCCCTGCTGATACGTATGCCTGGCAGTGTATCACCTGGGCTAACGGTAAAGTTCTATGACTCTACTACAAACAATAAACACATCGGCGCGTTTTTTAACACATCGGTTACTAATGATCAGGGAGAATGTTCGACTGAGTATTGGCTGCAGGATACCTCCTACACTGGACTGGTGTATATTAAAGGGGAGATACAAACCGATACGGGTAAGGTGATTGGTATTAATAGGATAGTAATTCAAAAATGAGGTGACTTACGAGTAACTAGTTATTCAGGAGTAGTGAAGTCAATGGGCAGTACCTCTAGGAGAAATAAAACCCAAATTTACTGATCTTACAGGGAAAAAGGTGATTAATGGCTTAATTTCTATAAACGTTTGTATGTGTGAGTATAATAGAAAGCAAGGCGACAACTGGGAGTTTTGAACAAATTGGAGGTACTACTGGGTGCCACCTTAGATTTCCCCCAACAACGTAAAAAACTTTACCATTTTTCATATCCAGAAAGGCCTTTAACCCTTGGTGACCACATTAGAAAGAAAAGGATAGAGTTAAACTTATATCAAAGTGAGGTAGCCCTATATGAATATTTGCTAAGGAAAGGTATTGCCGCAGGTAGCATCTGCTCCGATAATACCAGTTTTGGTGGAAAGCTGGCCGATGTGGTGGTAAAGAAAGCGGGCAATAGTTATGATATCTACGAAATAAAGACGGATACTGATCTGCGGCGGGGCCTGCGGGAAGCAGTCGGACAGTTGATTTATTATGCAGTTTGGGAAAAGGAGATTAAGATCAGTCGTCTGTATGTGGTACTACCCTTTGTAAAGCTGTCTACCGGTATGCAGCAGTATGTACTCCGGGTAAGTAAGGCGTTAAACCTTTCACTGGAGGTCATGCTTTATGATAGGGATCGGCAGCTTTTTATCAGTGTTAAGTAACTTTTAGTTGATGCGTTATCTGATCTGGTTTTTAAAAGTAGTATTGATGATCCTATGTGGTATTTGCTTACTAAAAATGCCCTATGGATCCTATGTGTTTTTCAGGTATGTAGCATTTACGCTGTTTCTGCTTTTTTGTGTGGAGGCATTTAAAAGAAAGTATACCAATCTTGGTATTGTATGGGCGGTATCAGCTTTTATGATTAGTCCATTTGTAAAACCACCACTGGGAAGGACGCTATGGAATATAGTTGACGTTATCTGGATAGTTGTTTTATTAGGGACACTGGTAGTGGATTTAAGGAAGGTGAATAAAGGGGAGTGGAAGTAGGAAGTCACCCCGAAAAGTAGCACTCCGTAACTTTTTAACGTAGCATTTTACCTATTACCTGTAGATTCTTTTAACGTCTGTAGCTAAATAAGAGTGATATTTCTTCTTTTATTAAAATCTAATTAAGCTCAGGATCTTTCACGTCTCCCATTGATATTGTCATTTTCTAATCTATTATTAAGTTGTATTTTTCGGCAATTTGTTGTTGCTCAGCAGCAATCAATACCTGACCCATTCGGCTTTTTCCCTCGCTTCCGTCCAGTTTTTCCAATCAAAACCCAGGGCTTTCTTAGTTTTCATAGCAAGACAATATTCGCCAATGGTATTGAGCAGAAATACTGGATCATTTGTAAATGCTCCCGCCTGTCTTATGCTGATATTTACCGATAGTAGCCTTTTGGTAAACATCACGCCTTCAACGGTATTGATATCAATATCGAGGTTAAAAGTTTCACTAAGATTTCCATGCCCGTCAGGCTTTGCGAAATAAAATTGGGTGCCCCAATGCGGGAATTTTTTGGTTAACTCAAGTATCTTTCTTTTTATAGGATTGGCCCTCTCACTCATCATTTCTATTTCAATCATCGCATCATCAACTGAATCCTGGCCGCCATAATCATAAGCTTCAGTGAGCATGCCAACATATTTTCCATAGTTTTTTGCATGGTCGCTTTTCTCTATGGCATCGGCAATTATCACATCCAAAATATTGATCATTTGTTCGCTTTCCTCTAAAAGAGAGCATTCCTGATACGAAACAACCACGGCAGGGATATTGAAATCTCGGCAAGCCTGGAGCTTGGTATTCATTTTCAGTTCCCGGTGTGGATCATCTCGAAATGGCTTTTGAATGAAATACTCCGCCTGCCTCGAAAATCCGCCTGACAGGCCATCAAATTCAATCACCAGTAATGGTGTGTGGTTATTGATATCACAAATCACAAAATCAAAACTGGTTCTAAGCAAGAAATCTTTTGCACTAGTCTTCATATCTGACTTCATGATTTCATCATAGCCAAACACATTCCTCGGCGGTAGTTGCGGAAAAACATCTAAATACTTGCTCCAATAGGTCTTTAACCTTTTGAAAAGCTTTTCCTCTTCTTTGCTGTCGAAAACAGATTTTTTCATTGCCAACTATTAATAATCTAATCTACAATTTTTTGCTAATATTTTTAGTTTAAACATTGGTGCTCGTCAAAAACACAGTCAATAAATTTGAATTTCTCAAATTGGTCTCGAGACTAACAAGTCAACGCAACATAGTCTCCAGTAAAATGATTTTTATGAAATCTGAAAAAAGGGCTTGGGAGCGAATTATCCAGTTTTTTTAGGGTTGAAAGTGTTCATCAAATCGACACGTTGTTCGTTAAAACGATTTATGATGGTAACCATCTTCATTATCATTACTATTTAAAGCTAAGGGGCCGGTTATGTTCCAGGTCAGGTTCCCTGGGTACGAGCGAGAGGCAGATTACTTTATCTTTTAAGAGTAGGTCAGTCATGGATAGAATGATCGTATTCAGATCGGCTGGGATCTCCTTTTTATACTTATCGGCTATAAAGTCTACGTACTCGGTAATGGTCAGTTTCCCGGTAGCATCCAGAAAGATCATCTGCAGCCACGGATCCATAGTGATCATTCTGGGGCCATGACTGTCAATGACTGTTATCAAGTCACTATTGAGCCAGTACCATTGGGGTGCCCGGTAAAAATAGTGATCTTTTATGGGAGACTTTTTCAGCGCCGCGAAGTCAGGAGCCACGGGACTGGATCGTTTGAAGAAATTTAATTTCATATGTATTAGATCCGTAAGTCTAGCTGAATAAACTGAAAAATTTCCTATCTACCAGCTCAGATAGCCTGCGGGTTTCTTTTTAAGGGTCAAGGTTTCCTTATCCACGTCATCTAATAGTTCATCCTTGTCTTCGGTGAAGGGATCATACCAGTCTGCTTTTTTTCGTGCCCAGATAAGCCACTGAGTTAATTCAGAGGAGAGAGGCCCTTGAGCATTAGCCTTATCTTCTACGGCGGCTATATAACTTCGTAGGTCGCTGGCTTTATGCCAGCGCGAGGAACTGGATAACATGTTTTTGAAGGTATTCAGCTCTTCTTCCTGCCTTTTCTCAAACACTTGTTGCCGTTGTTTTTCCAATTCTTTTTCCTGCCGCTCCTTTTCCCGTTTTGCATCACGCTCCTTTTTCTCAGCTGCTTTTTCCTTCAGATAGGAGATGATAAGCTCCAGTTGCTCTTCCAACTTAAGTTTTCCATCGCTCCATTCTTTTTGATAGTACCCGTCAATGCGAATATACAGCAGCCCCGTCGGCAAATAGGCACTACTTGCCCAGGATTTGTCGCTAACAACGGTTCTTTTCATTCTTTCCCGAAAATATATCTTAAAGTCCTGGCCATCGACGAGAGCATAGGTGGAATGATTTCTTACCTGTAGATCATTTTCTGTCGTGTGTAACGACTTTATAAAGGAATCAATGATGAGCAGAATACGATTGATGTTTTCTTCTGCTACTCTAATGTCGAGGTACTCCCAATTGCAGCTTTTCATGCCAATATATTGAAAGCTATCTGCGCGTTGATCCGCTAGTTTTTTTCTGGCCGAAATAACCAGGGGATCCGGATTAGTCAGTTTTTCCGGGAGCTTGATACTCCCCTGAAGCCGGGTGGCCGCTTCTTTCTTGGTAGGCTTTTTAGGTGTATTTTCATCTACTTGGTTAAGGGTTACTTTCTCCTTGCCCTCATAGTCACCTGATAAGGGGAGCTGCACTACAGTCTTTCCATACTTTATTTTCTGCCAGTGTCCATTAGGTGGGAGCGGGATGCTCATCCCTTTACAAATTTTCCGAAGGTCGGCGTCGGTAATATCAAATTGTTTTGCGATGGCGGTGATAGGGGTAGACCATACTTTATCGTATAACTGCTGTCGGGTAAAAGTCTGGGTTTTCATGTAAGCGATTTAAGCACTTTAAATTACTTAATTTAGAAGTTATACATAGGTACCATGGAACAAAAACAACCCACTGTCACCGATTTTAGAAGGCTGGAAGAAAAGCTTAACCTGCTGAATGATAAGCTGGATAGGCTGATGGAAGCGCAAGGCATCCAGATGGAGAAATCCTCTGAGCAAGTCGATAAGACAAAAGAAAGGAAACGTAAACTGCCTGAGCGCCAACAGTTCAAAATTATACAAAAGCAGCGGTTAGAAGAACGCGTTAGACGTGTGCTTGAAGACCGGCGCTTTAGGATTCGATATGGCTATGACTTACAGGAAAAGTTTAACCTAGTAGCAGCTCCATCGGTAAGTAGGATTCGCGAGTACCCGCGGACTGCTGATCCCCTGGCATTTGATGGGTTGAAACGGAGAACATAGAGGCCATGAAAGGTGATCTTGCTGGATTCCAAAATCATAAAGGGGTCTAAAAACTGACATTTTAATATTAAATTACCAGATATAAACCATTAAAGAAGACTAATTCCAGTGTGAAAAGCATTAATACGAAAGATCGTTAACTATGAATTATGCTGAAATATTAAGCAATTCCCGAGATAAGGCCACTGATCGTTTGTTAGCAACCAAGATACTCGATCTGATGGATAAACTCCGGATGGGTAGCGGCGACAATGCAGCCAGAAGGTGGATCTGGGAATTGTTACAAAATGCCAAAGATGTGGCCTATGATGATATGCCTGTATCTGTGCAAATTAATCTGGTAGAGGGCCAGCCCTCCGGTCAGGTGACATTTTCTCACAATGGCCGGCCATTTGATGTAGATAACATTACTTCTCTTATTCATCAGGTATCCAGCAAAGCCAGAAAACAGGATCCGGCCAATAAAAGGAGAACTACAGGTAAGTTCGGGACAGGTTTTTTAAGTACACACCTGCTTTCAGAAGTAGTTACCGTACATGGATATATCAAAGAGGCAGAATTGCCATTTAAGCAATTTAGCATTCAGTTAGACAGAAGCCCTGCTGAAATTGATGATATCGTAGAAACGACAACTACCTCCCTGGATGAACTCCGCGCCGTACTACTATCAACGGATTATACCCAGGATTTGGACCCGATGGCATTTAATACCAGTTTTGTTTATGAGCTTGATGAAGAGAAATTGGATGTTGCCGCAACAGGATTGTCAGATCTGCACGTGTCGCTCCCCTATACACTGGCTTTTTCTGATGCTATTGCCGAAGTTCTTATTGAGCATAGCGGAATAGCTTATAAAGTACTGGGCCGAAAAAGTATTCGTGACACCCGTATCGAGATAATTACTATTAATGAGGTATCGGAGCTGATGGGTTCGGATGAAAGTAGGCATATAGTTGTAGTACGTGGAGATAAGGCGGCTATCGCTATAGAAGTGGAGGAGCTTAAGAAGGGGAAGTATGCTTTTGAAGAGCTTCCGGAGGAGATACCAATGCTGTTTTGCGATTTTCCGCTTATTGGCTCAGAACAGTTTCCTTTCCCGGTTATCATAAATGCATCGGAGTTTAATATCAATGAACCCCGGAACGGTGTTTATTTAAGTGGCAAGGCCCTTGATCAAGTACGGGAAAATGAAGGTATTATGTACGAGGCTGTAGCCTTATTTGAAGAGCTGCTAAAATATGCTAGTGAGCATAAGTGGGAGCGTTTATATATGCTTGCAAAGGTGAGATCTGCGGTGCAGTCAGAGTGGTTATCGAAAGAATGGTTTGACAAGCAGGTGTTAAAAGATCTCCGGGAGCTGTTACTTACGGTGCCCATTGTTGATACCGCGGCAGGAAGGCGCGCTATCAAAGAAGGGGATACCTATGTGCTGCAATTTCCGGATGGCGGTACAGAAGAAATCAGAGAAGGGGTGTGGGTATTATGCGAAACGTACGCGAGCGACG
The DNA here is from genome assembly GCF_052114225.1 of Chitinophaga sp. RAB17. Taxonomy (NCBI): domain Bacteria; kingdom Pseudomonadati; phylum Bacteroidota; class Chitinophagia; order Chitinophagales; family Chitinophagaceae; genus Chitinophaga; species Chitinophaga sp. RAB17. Next base: position 854,580 of record NZ_JBFREI010000002.1, read on the forward strand.
AAATTCCATTGAAAAAGGACGTACATCACTGGGCGCAGGTGATATGGACTACCAGCACAATGGTAAATCTTCGCAGGCTGGCAGGTCTTATCAAAGAACAAAAGAACATAGAGGGGCTGGAAGATTTTTTGAATGTTGAGGAGGGGAGCGGGGAAATTTGGTTGCGCCGGTTTTATCAAATTATGAACCTGGACGCAATCTTTTTAGAAGAAGTTATAAGCGACAAGCATATTGTCATCCCTAATCAGCATGGTGTTTTCAAGAAACGCAGTGAGCTGAATGTGGAACGGGAAATGGAAGAAGTACTAAAAGATATACTATCAACAGTTGGAATCGATATTAGAGAAAAGTTAGTGCCTCTTGGTGCTGGCACAGGAGAAGTTAAATATAGTGTATACAAAGGTAGTGAAGCTATAAGTCAGATAAATGCCCAGCTTACCAAGACAGAAGTGGTAAGGGCTAATAAAGTAGCTGCGTCTCAACTCATTGTTTCGCTTTATTCGGAGGGAGAGCAGCCCCAAAAATATCGGAGCGAGCTCTATCATTTTTCCAAGGCGGTATTTGGTGACCAGATTGTAGAAAGGACTATTACTAACGTAAAGGATGCTGATCTTTGGAAGTATGCAGATCAGATCGTGCTGGAAGAAATTGTTAAGATGGTTGCCGCGTCTGCATCGCTGGAGCAGTTAACGGCCGACCTGGGTCTTGACAACACCCTTTCTTTTTTACATGACCTGGTACGCTTTCTTGTGAACAATGACAAGGACGCGCTCCTAAATTTAAAGAAGCACCCTATTTTGCCTAATCAGCATGGCAATTTTGTTATTAAGGATAATTTGGATCTGGATGACGGAAGTATTCCTGAGGACTTTAAACTCATCGCGGAAAAATTTGGGGTAGATTATAAATCGACGCTACTAGATAAGGATATATGGCTCGAGTTACCAGAAAATAGGACTGTTACCGGGCAAGAAGTAGCAACGGAAATTGTTACGCTTGTACAACAGTCACTTCCCACGATTCCCCGCCCTGCCGCGGTAAAGGAAGCCTTTAAACTTTTGCTTCGATATTTTAAGAAGAATGACCAAGAAGCAGCAGCGCTATTTGGGGACTTATATTATCATCAACATAAGCTCTACGATGACGAGGAGATCTCTGATAATATGAAGAAGGTAGAGGAACTGGACGCGGTGATGAAGGATTATGATATTGAGTCTATGGAGGACCTAAAGCAGCTGTTGGAGGAAAATGGAAACAGGAAAAAGAATAAGAAGAGAGAGCCCATTACCGTGGAATTACTGGCAGCCTCGGGGATCACTTCAAAGGAGGAATATGATAATTTAATTGGAACAAGTGCTGACAGTGAAATATTTAGGCATTATACCACACCAACACTGGATATGTATTTAAGAGCAGATGCAATGATCAAAAGAGCGCGGGAGAATGTGATTAAACATCTATCGGAATTATCCAACTATGATACGACCGAATTGGAAGATCATGCTAGGACTGTACTGGCGGGCATCAAAAAGCATGGCGTTTATATTACTGTTGTAGTACGGCCCTCTGATAATGAGGAGGTACTAATATTTTATCCAGCGGAAATCTCTGCATTGGACACGTCCAATGCAGAGCTTTGGGTAGAGGATGGAAAGACAGTGCCATTTCATTTGACGCTGGGAAAGATTTTGCGGTCTACTAACATAAACCGAATCCCGATAGATGGAATTAATAGATAAAATTAAAGACTACCTGTCAGCCAATGCGCACAACGTTGACATTCGGCCTATTTTACCTCCGTCCAGGCAGCTGGCACAGATTATGTCCGGCTTTGCCAATAGTGGCGGGGGATATATTGTTTTAGGTGCGGACTACGTGGAGAAAAAAGGACTGGAGGTAAATGGGCTACCTGCCGATTTTAACGTCATCCCCATTACCCAGAAAGCGCAAGGGCTTTTAAAGCCTACGCCGGATATTAGGTATGGATATTACAACTGGGACAATGTCCAGCTATTCGTAATTGAGGTACAGCCTTCGGCAGAAAAGGTCGCACTCGAGGAGAAAGCCTATACTCGAAAGGACAAAACAACTGTCGAGCTCAATAAACAGGCCGTATCGTTTAGACCTGGAGGTTACAGGCCCATTTTGTCGGCCAGTAACACGTTAAAGGAGTATTTGCAGGTGACGACAGATGCTAAATCCCAGTTTATAGACCACTATCAGGGGACATTAAAAATCATTGATAATCTACCCGAATTATTGTATCCCGCCGGGGCAGATACTCCTTCTCCCTTAAAGGAGGGAAGTATACTTACCAGGATATTGTTTTCCTCTATCGTCGATAATTTTGAGTTGTACTTATCCAATTTGCTGTATGAAATCTGGCTGGCAAAGCCGGAGACCCTCCGGTCAGATAAAAAGCAGGTGAGCCTGGAGGACGTGCTGAAATGTAACGACATGGAGGAGTTTATTCAGAGCTACGCGAAAAGTCTGATTGCTAAGATGCAGAAGGGAAGCGTGAAGGGATTCATTTCTGAAAATGCTTTGATAAGAAACCTCCATATATTTTCAGTGGATGACAGGGAAAACAAAGTAGAGGCCATTCTGCAGATCCGGCACCTGTTTGCCCATAGAAATGGCATCATTGATGAAAAATTCCTCACCAACTACCCGGCTGCCCGTGGCCTGGATATCGGAAGCTATTTTTCTTTAAGTATTGATGGACTGCTGGAAAAGCTGTTGTTCCTGGCAGAAGTAGTTGATTTGACAGATAGGGCAGCTATTGATAAATATAAACTGGCGGCGCTGTGAAGCCAGCGGAAGAGGTAAAGTGAAATTTTATGTATTGTTTATTTATGCGGCGGAAAATGCGGAGAGGTCATTAATGGACTTGTTTGTGAAATCCTTGATATATTCTCTTCTCTATATCCTAGTGCTTTAAGCGCATTTTTGAAATAGGCTGGGCTGTAATCATCTACTAATTTTATTCGGGCCTCAAAACTGCTAGTGCATATGGACAACATCTCAATGGCACTGTTGTCATCAATTCTGAGTAGGGCGTAAAGTCCCAGATATTTATGCCTATGAAAGGCTAATTCCGCTGCGATAAAGCCGTAATTGGTTTCGATGTCATAATCAATCACATCACCATTATCAGCTAAAACATCTATTTTGTCTTCTATGTTAATGATTGAAGCATTTTTATCGGTATTGATATGAGCTAATTGTACGTCTAGCGGAATTATACATTTCTCTACTTTAACGCCATAGTATTTGTCAAGTTGTTCTTTCAGCCAATCATATCGGACATGAAAGGAGGTAGTTAAGAACGCAATGTCTGTTGTGGATAGCTTATCAAAGTCAATTTTCTCAAAAATGGTTACCAGCGCTTCGCAATCAGGAAAAATGCGATGTAGCAACCAATTCTTTTGCGCCTCCTTAATTATTTGTAAGATAAGATCAGTATTAAAGAATCTATAAATTAGATCCTGAAAATTGATGAGTATCTTTTTAAGCTCCTTGCCTTCTATGACATGTATTTTGTATGGTTTAGGGTGAATTTTTTCTATCCAACTCCGTGACGCATTGGTTAGATAAGAACTGACAAAGAAGACCAGGTGATCTGGTCTTTCAGCATCAGCCCAGGCTATTTTCGAATTTAACTCCGCAGGAGGGACACCATTTTGGTAATGTTTGCATTCAAAGAACCACTTTTCTTTAAAATGTTGTATCCCAAATAGCTCAATCTCTTTTTCTGCCTCTAAATCTCGTCCTGAATCAGCCCCACCCTCTCTCCAGCGTATGTTTCGATAATTCATTCTAAATAAGAGCTCAAAGCATAATTCTTCAAACTTTGCAGGAGATATCTTGTCAAACTGAATATCTTCTATTAACATCTTTAAGTGTTCGTTGAATTTAACTCTCTAACTGAGAAATAGGGTCTAAATATAGGTAATTTAGAGAAAGTGGATTGCACAGTCTAATGGACAAAGGTCTTCAAGAATTATATTTTTAGATCTATAGAGAGGCATTCAGCCATATTTTAACTTCCCTGCGACATTTGGCATCGTCTCTTATTTCTTTTTTGCACCGGTCTACTTTTATTGGTTGTTGAGAGAAACTCTTTTGACGGATGCTAATGATATTAGTCCAGTTTCTGTTTCTTAGGTATTTATCAAGTTGCGGGAAGAACCAATTGCGGCGACCGCTGCTATATTTATTCTTAAGTTCTATTCGGAATTCGTCTACAATCTATTGCATAGCCTGGTCCTATCTTTCTGAATAGTGGCAACGCGGTGTTAGACCACATAACCAATGATCATGGCATCCACATACTCTCCAGGAAGGCTAGAGGCTTAACGTATATTTCCGGGAGAGCCAAGGCTTGGATTTAACATCAGTGCCTTCGCTGAATTGTGAGATTTCCCAATCAAAGCCTTTGCCATCATGGACCTGAACCACCTTACCTCGGCGTTATCAATTACCCCCAACAGATAACTGGTAAATTTATAAGCTAATAGCCGCAAGTCTTCCTGTGGTAGGTGAGCAGGATAGGGGGCACCATTGTCATTAGCCCAGAATTCCTGGCCATAACCCAACTCTTTAGTTTTTTCCATTAAGATAGTTTGTGTTGTAAACGTCTATTACAGACTACACTTCTTTGTCAACTAATGTACTATCAGTGTTAGGTATTTCTAAGGTGGTTTAAGGGAAAAGGTTAAATGTGTGGCGTGTTTCATATTTAGGGAAGGTTGCTTACCAATATAAATGGAGCATTGGGATCACTTCGCCTGTTGTGGGCAAGGGTGTTGGCTTTGACAAGATCCGGAGAGAAGGTCAGTGCTCCTTTTTTTATAAAAACTTTGCAGGAATTGTTTAGTTTGTTATTGATGAGAAAAATGACGTGTTTATCGTAGGAGAGTAGAATATAATAATCTGAAATATTACTATTTGCAAGAATCTCTAAGTGTTCGCTCCATTTTTTTTCAAGGTTTTCGCCTGTTAGATCGGGTTCAGTTCTAAAGATTTTTAGTTGTCCATTTTTTTGTATAAATACAGCATTATCCCGGTTGTACTTCGCAATGTTATAGATTGTTTCTGGTCTATCCTGATGAAGACTGCTATAAAGCACATATGTGGTGTCTTTTGCCCAGTGTATCCCGCTGTTAGCTATATATACGCCGTTAATATATCCACCTACCCCCTGCTCTAAAGTTCTCATCCCAATGGTAGTCGTTTGGATAGTGGATATGGCGGTGATCAACAGATCATCTTGATTATGCGAATTTTCGAATGCAAGCCGAAGCATTGTTGCAATTGTTTCCGGTGGCACCCATTCATTCTTACCAATGTTACTGAAAGCGAGATTTCGGACCATTTTGAATTCTTCGAATGGAGAGCGATAACAGTACATACAAGGTCTTTCTTCTTCCATGAAACCAATTATGTATTCAGTTTTACGGGGTTTTTCCTGATCAAAAATTCGTGAAATATACGCTCTCATATCATCCGTTTTCACTAAGCCACTGACTAACCTTTCAATCATTTTAGTTCCTTCTGAAACCTGTCCGGCAAAGCCTAGTATTAATCGATCCTGGATGTTGTAAATTTTATGCGCGCACTCCGTCATCAATTGTTCATCCTTGACAATTGATGATTCAATCATCGTACTGGAAAACTCTTCTGGTAAGATTTCATCCGGTCTTCCCGCAGCCGATATTGTTTCAACAGAATCGGCTATGATATGCACCGCTCCATTGTAGATGTATCCAAATATAAAAGTCATGTAAAAGGGCTTAAAGAATATAGGGATCAGTGTTCTCGCTAAAAATTCATGAATGAACTGAATTTTTGAAGATGTTTTTAGAAGACTACCTCAGGTAGCCTAATACCATTAAACGGTTGACAACCTGGATGCAAAGGTCCCAGTATTCTCTAAGTTGGCCATAGTATGGTTCACCTTTGCCCAGTTCTTTTTCACCTGAGAGTACAACTCTATACATTTCCACTCTGGTTATCATATCCGAATCATATTCGAAATCTCTTTGAGCCTCTAAGAAAAATTGTTTGCCCTGGTAATCTACCAGGAAGGGTTGATTATAATTAGAATTAGCAAACTCATAATTTAGGATATATAGCAAATTGCCTAGATAAAGCCGAGTATGTCGTAAAGAGATATTTTCACTGGATAATTTTTTCAAACTAGTAACTAACCTGCCTGCGCCTCCCAATAAGTCAGCAAGGTATTTGAGTTTGTAAATAAGAGGTACCCGCCAGGCATCAGTAAGGTGGTTATCCAAAAGATCCACCGATTCTTCATGATAGGAAAAATCTTTTCCGTGGGTGTTTAAAATGCCTCTTAAACTGAGTTCTCCTTTTTCGATGAGGTGAGTTATTATTGCGCCGACCCATCGGTCTGCCAAATAAATTTTGCCTGCAGTGTTTTTATCACCGTTTACCGTATAGGAGGAAAGTATACTATTAGCAACTTTCGATACTGCCGCTCGATTATCGAAATGATAAATGTCAGTACTATAGAATTTGTCGATGTAGCCCGCAAAATCTGCTTGTAAACCATACCTATGGTAGAAGATATTGCGAATGTTTTCAATGTCACTTACAATGATAACTTGATTGAATCCGAATTTATTGCGAGACCTCGAACTAACATTTGTATCAAAATGGGCAGCGAAAACATTTAAAATCCTAAAAACATGCTCAGGGTCAAGACGATCTAAGTCATCAACAATAAGTATGGATTTTTTAGGCTTATTGGAAGATATTTTAGCGGATATAATTTTTGTGATAATGTCATTATCTACTAAACTACCAGGCTTGCTTTCTAATGTGTCTAAATATTCTAGAAGTTTATCGCCATCATTTTGATTTTGGAGGTCATGATACGTGAGGTAAGCATCTTTGAGCGCTCCCAGTTTTTCATACATCTCCAATATACTTTTGCCTACTTCTGGAATCATGGCAATAAGGGCGGCGAATGCTTTATCCATATTTTTGAGTAAGAACTTAGGAAAGGTTTTAAGATACCCTTTGCATTCTTCTGGAAACTCATCATGGCGTTCCAACATTGCCAGAATGATATCGTACTTAATATACTTGAAAATATCTTCGTTGGAACAAATGGAATAATTAACAGGAAATAAGTGGTAGACTTCATATTCTTTCTTAACGTCGACCTGCTCAAAATAATCTTTAAGGAAAGTGGTCTTTCCTGCACCATATTTTCCGGAGAAGAAAATCCTTTCGTTGGACGCTTGCCCGAGGTGTTTGGAGAATTCCGCTATCGGATGCTCAAATACTTCTTTGAAATAAGGGATTGCCATGTAGTAAATGGTAGGTATTTAGTAAGGAAATAGATTTTGCTAATATATAGTAAAGGTCCACTGATTCAAAAAATCTTGCAAAGCCTAATTTTTACTTAACTACGCATTAAAAAATCGTTTTTATTGCGTAGCGACAAGTGCAATATACGATCATATGATAATTGATAAGTATTTCATAGCTAATTTGATATAGTGAAAAAAGTAGTTTTTTTTACTATTTTTTGAAATGAATGAAAATCAATGCTATTTTCGTTCAACAATTGTTACTTTTCATTGTTAAAGTAATGGTTCAAAAACAAGAAGCCTGAATGCAGCGAACATTCAGGACTTCAAGTTTAAAAGCGGTCCATCATTATAATAATGATTGGCTTAAGTGATACAAGTAATATAAGGCAGTCGTGCGCCTTACATAGGATCTTGTATACCAATTCCCACTTTTTAGTTTCCGGACTAAGAGGTACTTTATGTGGCAGTCGCTTTTTTCTAATTCTGCCAGCGCGTTTCCTAAACGAGCGTACTTTGTTGCTTCTTTCTCCAGAAGCGCTCTTTTTCTCCATAGTGAGTCCGGTTTAATGGACATCTTAAATCAAATAATGCTTCAGCAAAATAGTTCTTGCTTGGACTACGGCAGTGGCTGCCGAAACGTTTAACGTAGGTGATGTAACTCATGTTTTCTGGATGAGGTTTTGTCCTTCATCCAAAGTAAATGTCCGCCAATTTCTGCCCTCAAGTGTGAATCAATTCCAAACAGACTTCGAAAAGTGGAAATAAGAACTTAGTAAGAAATGCTTAACTATTTTTTTATTACAAGATGAGCCACCAATAAGGGTTTGTAGTGGAATTAGACTTTAATGGTCAATGTCATGATTAACAAAAAGCATGGAATTTTGTGGATTTTTTTCTACAATAAGGTTTTATGAAACAAGTGGCAACTGTTTACCTGCAGTGCCTTGAAAACAAGATGACTGAGTGGGTTGAAAAGAAAGAGTTACTGGTTGGTTATCTGCTTCCTTAATCTACATGAAGTGCTTTCATGTTAAAAATCGGGTAACCGGTTTGGACATAAGTGAGTATTACCGGGTCGCTTAAAAAGCAAGGACTTGGTTTTTCTTACCAATTATCAATTCCGGATCTGCTACAATAAATGATAAGGGTTAGTTCAAGCCTTGCTGTGGAATGCAGCAGCTCTAGTCGAAGGGGATATCTACCTTTTGATAAGGTTGTTATACAGGAGGCCTTAAACATGCCAGGGGCATTTTCGGCATTTATCAGCAATTTACCTCCCAGTGAGAGCTGGACTTTGTCATTTCCATTTACATAAAAAACATACTCGGCGTCTTCGGTGATATCGATAGAATAAAATTATTTAAATATTATTATGTATCATAATTATGTGTTCCATAATTCTTTTAATTGTGTTACATTTTTTATTTATAATGAGTATTTGCCATCTCAAGGTGCATAACAGAAGGTTTGAAGTTTACATCTTCACCTAAAGAAAATACTACCTCTAAGATTAGTATTTTGTACCTGTGACGAAAATATATATTGAGACTTTTGGCGAGCTATTGACTTTAATAGCTCGCCAAAAGTCAGCACTGTGTACTATTTTTAAAGCAGTTATCCAGATGATGACTGTTGAATTTGGCAGATTTCTAAAAGTGAGCTACGAGTCGTTTGAAGAATATACATATATATATATATATATATATATAAGTTTAGTAACACTTAATTAAAAGAATATCTAGACCGCTAATATCAGAATATTCCCGTAGAAGATTATTATATTGGTTTAAGTGGCTCTGACTCTGTTTGGTTTGAAAAATCAGGTATATACCTAAGCCATTGTTTGCTGATAGGTATTTAGATAGTTTGGACTTGTAGGCTGACCTATGAGACGAATTTTGGATTTCATTGTTATATAAAAGCTTAATTTCAACAACGATAGGTCCAAATAAACCATATTTGATCAGATAATCATACCGAAGGCTATCAAGGCTTTCGACTTCCCGATAAATATCTGTTTTTCTGAATCCATGTGCCAAAAGCGCCTTTTCTAAAGCAATTTTTAATGTTTTCTGTACTAATTCCTCATTTATATACAGATTGTTTTTATGTATTTGGCCGCCAAGTTGCTGTGATACCCTATAAAATCCTTCATTTTCAATAAGGTGAACGATATCCATGTTTATTATCCGAGTGATTGTTTCTTTAAGCTCGAAATTACTGGTTATAGGCAGATAGGAATTACCAATAGTCTTATTAAGAATATGGATAGCATCGAGGAAAGTATTGTCGCCTTTTTGCATTTTATTTAGTTCGACCGACAATTTCTCCAGCAGAGGGTTGAAGCTGTAAGCATTTTCCGAAGGACGATATCTGGCTATAACATCTCGCAGCTCTTTTAAGCATTTAATGTCAAGAACCGATTTATAGTATTGAAAGATAATGGATTGAAGGTACTCGCTATATTTGAGATGAAGCCTGTTCGTTCTGATGTCAAAAGAATAGGCCAGTAAGTCGAGCATTAATTTTTGTACAACCGAATGATTTAATCCCAGGAGACACTTTCCGAATCGCATGTGATCCAATTCATTTTCGAATACCGATACAGGTCTTAAACCATTAAATCTTATTTGGGGATCAAATTCTTTTAGCCTTGATTTTAACTCTTGGAATCGCCATTTGACGGCTGCTTCGTCTTTAAATTTGCTAATTAGAAATGAGTTGGCGACATCAGCTAGTTCTTTGGTTGCTTCAGTCGTTAGGTTTCTATTGAATATTCGTTTTAATCTATCGTAGTCATTTCTATTTTGTGCAAAGTCGCCTATTACTTCTAGAAGTGTTATTTTTTCAATGGTACTAATCTTTGCATTTCGCAAAAGCTTTGCAAGCAATGGGCTTAAGAATCCCAGATTGAGCTTTCTAATCATCTCAGCAAAGGAGGTAGGATTGAACACTAATAAATCATCCTTTCTGCCCATAAATGACTCAAACATTTTATTTTGGTCATTAATAGTGATTGGTCCGATCTGTTCAAATACAATATTAGCCATTTTGATATCGGCATCAGAACGGAAACCGAGAATTGGAAACGATTTTAAGAGCTTTAACCTGTTTTGTTTTAAGGTAGATATGTCATCCAATAGAAATGCTGCCTGGAAATATTCGCCTATTTGTAAACCTAGTCCATTTGTGTAGTTGATATTTCGGTGCGAAGCAGATGTCTGTTCTATACTGATTTTGAATTTATCGGGATCATAGTGCTTTAGTGCTGTTTTGATAACCTGTTTTAGATAAGTTTTATCCTTTTCTTCAAGTAATGCGTTTAGGTGTTGGAATTTATCAACCAGATAAGGAATTAATCCAGTATTATATAATTTTTTGTCCAGTACATAATAACCGCGCAGAGTTTGAAGGTTTATTGCTGCGTCATTTTTTTTTGGGCTCGATATTATTGGATCGATCGGATATTTATCAACCATATAGCTATATACTTCCGGATTGATGTTTTTTCGGACTTCTTCTTTGCTCTTCTGAATAAATTCTCTAGTGTTCCAGCTCCTATTCTCTATTATTTTAGATTCGATCTTCTGGAAATCCATCAGTGAGCAAGCGGAGAATATTTCATCTAGGTAATTTTCTGCGTTATCTATGAATTCATCCAGTTTTATTAAGGTGTCTACAAATTCAGTATTTTTTTTTATCAGATAGGATAAGGCGCCCGCGATAATCTCTCTTTTTTCATGTTCGAAATCTAATTGCTCAAAATACGCTGTAAAATAGTTATGAATAGCGTTGTCAAGGTCTGCAGAATCTAGATCTGCAACATATTGGTATAAATTGCAGTAACTGTTTCCTGGTAGGTATTGGTTGGGATTGGAAACACTTTTGGGGTGTTCAACAAGAAATGTATATAGTGCTAATAAATTTTGCTCGCCTCGCACGTTTTTAATTGCATGAGCGATATTGTCTAATCTCCTGCCTGATTTTAGAGATCGAATTAATAATTCAATAGACTCTTGGTTTTCAGATGCCAGATTGGACATTGGGATTAGGTACAAATTGAGTATATGATCGGGCTGCTCCTCAAAGTATGACATTAACTTAAGAATAGGGCCTTTGTCCTCAAAATCGACTAAAGCATAGAGAAGGGTATCATATAAGGGAGAGGATAGGCTATTTTCCAGTAGCTCACTTAAATAGGATATCCATTTTCTCCTGTTTGCTGTGCTTAGCTTCCCTTTGATATTTAAAGAGGATATGATATTGACCTGATTACATACAATATGAAAAACGGGTGGTGATATTTTACTCCCGGAGTATAAAGGAGTTAAAATTTCGCAATTACCAGATTGATAGAATTCGCTGATTGTGTTTCCGTGAGGAATATATTTGCCGCTAAGGGAATAGTAAGAGAAGCAGGTTGAGAAGATTTTCTCACTCGTCGAAATGTCAATTTTTGAATGATCTACAGATAATATTATTTCGATCAATTTTTCATTGATATTTTGCCATTTGTTAGCTTTTATAAATGAAAGCAGCGGGTCTATAAACAACGGCTCCATATCAATAGCGAAGTTTAGTACATCAATCCAATTGGGAATAATTATGTCAATTTGATCTTCAATCATTAGATCTGCGACTATTTGAAATCTATGCCCAAGTCGTAATAGTTCCTTTGCTGCTAAATACTCTTGAAATTCAGTGTGCTCAAACTTTAAGGAGGCTCCAGTGGTTTTCATGACCCTTTCCCATAAGTTGTCAAGGCTAATTGAGGTAAGCAGTATCTGATTGATATTGGAATTAGATTGGTCAAGGAAAGTCACAAATTCATCTTTGCTCACTTCATTGGTTTGATGAATTTCCATGGCCAGAGAAAGCCTTTCAAGTACCCTCTTTGCGATATAAGGATAGTTTTTATTGATTTCAGAAAGCTTGTTTTCACTTTCTAGTTTATAATAGATTACTTTTTCGAATAGTTCTGACTTTTTAAGATAGCTGATTTCCTCCGGTTTCTTACTATTGTAGATGATATACTTGCAAAATTCATCCAGATAACGAGGTGTTTTTAGGATAGAATGAGGAGTGCCTGCTTTTGTCTTTCTTATGATATTATCGATGTGTTCTTCCGTGAATCCGAGCCGTGATAATCTGTTAGTCATTAAATTGGCTATTTGCCAGTCATTAAAGGACAGTAGCCTGATATAGGTAAAATCTATTTCAGATATCAAATGCTCAATTTGAGATATATAGTGGATCCGGTTACTAATAATCAGCTTTAGCTCATGGTTTTTTCCATAGTTTAGTAATTCAATAAATGTTGGTATAGGCGTTTTGTTTTCATCCAGGGCATCATAGATAAGATACTGAACAGGAGTGTTGACAGCAATTTCTTTGCTGTCACTTCCTTCATACCTGATATTTGGAATTCTATGTAAATCTAAGTAATCTTTAATCTGCTTTATCAGGGTGGTTTTGCCATAGCCAGGTTCGGCGACAATGAAAAGATGGTTGTGGTCTAGTAGATTTTCTACACTGGTTTTGGTAGAATGGAAATTGTAACCTGACGAGTTAGCTTCTTTATCGAATAGTTCACTGAGTGTATTGTAGGCGTAGTGATATTGCTGGATAATAGTGTTCATTGAATGTATATAGATTACTTATGGCTTGGTTTGTATTACCTGTTTTAGAGACTGGTTGTTTTGTTGTCCTTTGTCGTTGCCCGTTTGATGTCATTTTGACTAACGGTGAATTTCTTTTTTATGGGAAATTGTCGTCTGAGACGATAATGACCATTACCTCAACATTTCGGCGAGTATTGTTTTTGAAGATCTCCTGAGTACTTTTCATAGAGCTTTGGAAGGATTAGCGGAATGAGTATAGGAATCACTACTATTAATATAAGATAAGTATATGATATTTCCGGGGCTGTTTTTTCAAAAGTGGAAGTTTATTCTTATGCAACCAGGAAAATGATTTGCTCGTTAGTTCTAATTACTACCAATAGATGGCAATGCGATTTTGAGTCGTTTCATTTCTTCAAGATTCATTTCTGGTGCTTTACTGTCGATCATTTTCCTTTCATAAAAATTAAGCAAATGATCAAGTTCAGGATTGCCATTTAGTTTGGCCGCAATTACTCCTCTGATCATTCGTCTGTAGTCGTTCATCATATGGACAATCCATTCATCAGGATGGCTGTTTGCTATTTTATCTATTGCAGGAATTTTGCAATTTGTCAGACAATAAGGTAAAGCAACCTTATTAAATTGTTTGATTAATGTCTCAGCAATTCCTGGAATATGATTTTCCTCAAAAATCAGTAAGTTCAAACTTTCATTTTTCTTACGAAATATCCCGTCTGGATTAGCGATTAACGAGGCAATTGAACTACCAATCGTTTTAAAATCTACGTCTTTTTTGAGTTCTGTGTTTACGGTAATTTGTTTGTAGTAAGCTTCAATAACCTTCACGTTTACCCAAATCATAGGTTCAATTTGAAAACCCTTAGCACCTGTACCTATTATTGTTCTATCGTATATTAACAATTCATACATAAATATATGATCCGGTTCGTTCCTGATCAACCATTGATTCTTCCATTCTGCTTTGAAGTTAAATTGTGCCCCTACTTTGGCAATAGATTCAATAGTTTTTTGCATTACCTCTTTCTTTGTCATAAACTATTCAATTTTAAACCGGACATCATTTTCCTATAAAATGCTGTAGAAACCAAAACTTATGTTTTGATTTCTACAGCATTACTACCTTATAAAATAGTCTGGATTCCTGAGCAAAATGTGCGGTTATGGAACGAGTTCAGATCTCTTCAATTTGGAAAGCTTAGCACTTTCTGAATTCTTTGAGATTTGGTTCATGAACAGATCTCTATTACGCACCTTTTCCTCTAGTGATTTGTACCATTGGTCAAATGGTCCGTAAATAAAATCAAATCCAAATGGCGGCCATGTAGGACCAACCTCGGATAATTCATCTAAAATTTTTTCCGTACGCTTCCAATCACCTAGATAAACTGAAGTAAATAACTTTGTTTCAAATGCATTTGCTTCTGGGATAGGCCCTCGTCTTCCTGTTTTTAGCACATCTGCTATCAATTCAAAAAGGTCATCAATGGTTACATCCTCATTTAAGGATATTACCTGATTAGAGGTGCAGTCAAATGCTTCATTCTTCCACTTCTCATTATCCTTGTAAGGAATATCTAATTGAAATCCATCTTTTCTCTTGATATCTTTAATAACCACCGGCGTTTCTAAACATTTATTTTCATCAACTTTCCATAAAGGGTAGATTACGAAATGCGGTCTATATTCATCAGTCCTTGGAAGTTTAATAATTTCAATACCTATAATATTCGGTCCTAAAATTTTATATAGTTTTACTTTGGTATAAGCTGTTAACTGAGGAAATCGTTCTAACCAGCTATTGGTTACCTGCCTTTTTTCTATACTACTAATGCTCATTGCTGTATTACATGGATTAAATTAGCAGTAAAATTATTTTTCCAGGAAGCTTTCCTTTGGCACTTAGAATTTAAACATAATTTCATAGTAGTTCGTTTCTCCCAGCTGATGTTAGATTTTGGCTAGTTCCCACTACGAAGAAAAATTGATTTTGCTCTATCGTAACCAAGTTCGAGTCTTAATTGCTGAGGATAAAAATTCATTACCGGTTTTACCTTCTTTAAGGAAGGAGTTCAGATCGCTTCAGTTTAGATAGTTTAGGGCCTTCCAAATTGCGAGATATTTGGCTTAAAAATAGATCTCTGTTGCGTACTTTTTCTTCTAAAGATTTGTACCACTTTTCAAACGAACCAAATTTAAAGTTAAAACCTGCAGGATTCCAATTACTACCGACCTGAAATAATTCATCTAAAATATTTTCCGTTAAGGGCCAATCTGATGCGTACACTGCTGAAAATAATCTCAATTCATAATTATTTGCTTCTGCAATAGGTACAGGGAAGCTCTTTTGTATTGCCAATTCAGCATATAGCATTAACTGGTGTAATGGAATGTTACGATCAAATGGAATAATTTGTTTCGATGTGGATTCAAAAGCCTCATTTTCCAATTTAGTATGATCAGCATAAGGAACATCAAATGGGCGTCCGTTTTTCCTTTCAATCTCAATCGATATCATTGGCATGTCAAGGCATTGAATTTCATTTTCTTTCCAAAGTGGATAAATTACAAAGTTTGGCCGATAATCTTCACTTCTTGGTATGCTTAATAATTCAATTCCAATAACAATCGGTCCTAAGACTTTATACAATTTATTTTGAGAATAAGCAGTTAAATCAGGAAAATGAGTTAGCCAGCTTGAAGTAATTTGTTTTTTTACAGCGGTGCTTATAGTCATAGATGAATTATTTCGATAGTAAAATTGGGGAAATTCCTTTGATATTTTAGCATTTGAGGAGTTTGCATGAATTGGGGTATGGTTTTTCCCGGATAGCCAAACTTCCAATCAAAAATAGTAGTGGATGATCGTTTGAATACATCAAAAATTCCTCTATCTCCAGCTCCGAAATTAAACTGTTTTCCATATTCAAATCCTCTACTTCCGAAAATATCTTCATATCGTTTTAGCAGGTCTGTAGCATATTTATGTTTCGCTGTTCCAGCTAATCTTCCAGTGCCTCCGACTGATCTTTCTGCTATTTCACCCGCCCTGGTAACCAATTGTAAATCTGTCAATGCAGTACGGCCGACTGCACTTCCACCACTTCCAACTGTTCCCCAAACGGTGGCTGCTGCTAGGGTCTTAACGACTCCGCTTGTAGCTAGTCCCTCCAGACCAAACGTTGCTACACCTGTAACTACAGGTTCTACATAGTCCGTAACAAATATAAAGGATTTTCGATACGCACCCCTAGCATCCCTAAACGCCTGGGCAGTGGTGTTATATGCCTCGAACTGGCGTTTGGGAAATCCTCTTTCAACCTCAAACTGTTGGTCAATAGGCTCATCAAGTGGATCTGCCTGCTTTATTTGTATTTTCTGGAGATCGTAATTGCGCTTGAATGCTTGTTGTCTTTCTACATAATTCCCAATCTGAACAAAACCATTTGTTGCAAAGGTTTTTATTGCCCCGTCGGTAATTATTTTATTCAAAGATTTGGCTACCCCTCCCCCGAGAACGGGATAGGTCCAGCCCCAGCCAACACCTTCTATAAATGCCCATATGGGATCATCCCCAAATGGATCAATGAAGGAAATTGGGTTATTGAGATTACTATTATAGGGGCTGATTCCAGGATAATTGTCCGAAGCGGGGTCCATTTGCCACCAACGACCAATTTGGGGATCAAGTGTCCGATAAAATGCGTCATACTGATTTAGTCCAAATTCAGTTGTCTGCTCTATACCATTGTAATTATTCCTATTCTCAACATAAGGGTTTTTTAATGCTTTGGAACTGATTCCAGCCATGGTGAGCCCAAAAGGGTAATAATGCGTTTCTTCCAGTAACGGTCCATTATTGTGAGCTACCACAATGTTATCAAAATATACATCCTGTACACTCTCATTGCTGGTATAGACATAAAAAAAGCCATCTTTTTTAATGACCATTCTTGATGTAGCCAATGTCTGCAACTGATCGGGGCTTCCTTGGACCTGGCGGACACCACTATTCTCGTCTACTATATTAAGCAGATCATCAAATAGTACATAGTTAAGGTAAGCTTTGGGAAGTGTTGGTTGGTTCTGGCTTGGATCCTTATCCCTTATGGCCTGATAGTTTGAGGACGTAAAATTTGTTACCAGTGGAGATCCTGGGCCTGTCCCATTGCCATGGGAACCATCCGATGGAGCGGTCCCCGTTGCAAATGCTTGTAGTAGAGCGGTCAGCATATTAGCAGCGGTAGTACTGGAAGTACTAGCTGCGGCTGACTTAAAGAATGCCTTTGCCCCAAGTTGAATGGTATCGCCTGCCATCACCCGTAAAACCAATGATGGACCGATTTTCTGTGTGCCAGATCCTGCGTTTAACTTGGCCACATAATCATTAGGGGAGGTTGTCCCATCCACCGGATAGCCAACCGGTTTGGGACTTCGGGTACTTTCAATATTGGAAAACAAGGCATTTTCTTTTGGAGAATTACCTGTTTCCATGGTAGCCGCATAGGTGGCCAGATTCGTCTCTTCGGTCAGGACCATCCGGGTATTGCCAAGATGATCGGCTATGAAATAATCATACACCAGTGCCACTGGCTTTCCGGTAGCATAGGTTGCCCTTACCCGGCCTTCACTATGGGGAAAATAAAGTAGACTATCATTCTGGTAAACAAAACCCTCTATGTAATCATAGGTTTTAATTCCCGGTGAGGTACTCGAAACATCTGTTACCTTTTTTCGCAACCTGTTCCCCATTGCATCATAGGTATATTCAATGTAGCCTTTCCCGAGTATGGTAAGACTATCAGGCAGATTCAAATAATTATAACGATTTGGACTTAACAGCCGGTTCATATCCAGGGTAAGGTTTCCATTTGGGTCATAAGCATAATCCTGCGATTCATTATTATTGATCTCCTTAAAGTCCCCTAACTTACTCTGTGGATCATTATTCTTATCGGTTACAAAAAACAATTTATTTGTATAAGGGATATAAGAATATTTAAGACTGTCAATGACTGCAATAGAAAGCCCCTTCATTCCTTTCTGCAACAACCCAGAAATATTTCCGTTGCCGTCATAGGCAAGACCCTTTACGGAAAAATCAACTTTATCGGCTGTCCAGGCAGTACTGCCCTGATTTTGTTGGGTAAAATCGGCTTTTAATATCCTGCCCGCTGTATCATAAGTATATCCAAATGCTCTTGAAATCCCGTCTCCCCGGCTTTTCCATTTTACGCCTGCGATACTACCATCGTACTGGCTGGCACTAAATCCATAATCATAGGCCAGATCTTCACCAAACCAGTTTGTTGTACTTCCGGCCGTATTCACAAAACTGCTGTTAATTGATTTTAGCTGTCCGTTAATATTATATTCAATGGACTGTGCCTCTTTGGGTATGGTCTTAGATATTATGTTACCCAACTCATCATAGCTGTAGCTGGCAATAATTCGGTTGGTAGACGCAAAATCATTTATTCTGGTGCTAATCTGGGTAACCCTTCCGGTTGAATCATAGTTCGTATTAGTGAGTATCCTGGTTTCTGGTGTAACTGTGCTATGTGGATTGGTATGACGTAAATAGCTACTTAACACTTTTCCGCTGAAATCATACAGGAAGGTGGTCGTTTGCTTTCCCCCGTATATGTTATCTGAAACTGTCTGTAATACCCGGCCTTTATCATTGTAATAAATGGTAGTGGTAAGCCATTGACTGGTGCCCAGTATCTTTGACTTGAGTCCGGTCATCTTGCCCATTACGCGATGACTAATACCGGTATTGGGCATTTCATAAAGGTTACTTCCTTTCTGTGGGGCCGAAAAATCCCCAGTCAGTGGTGACTGAACACCAGGAAAGGCATAATTGTCATCGTAAAAAAACATGCTCTGGTCAGAAAGGTTACCCACTGAAATAAAAGGGAAAGTACCGGGTGCTGCACCATCTACGCTGGTTTGCAATACGTCTCTGGAGGTGCCAGAAGAGTACAGAGAAATCTTTACCGGCCGGTCAAGGTTGTCAAAGTAGGTAAGCATCCATTGGGAATTTCCCTTTAGATTACCGTCACGTACAAGTACCAGCCTATCCCGCGAGTCGTATACCATTTCAGTGGAGTCTACACCTGGAAGTTTTCTAATAATGTTTCGCCCCTTAGAATCATAACGGTAGATCGTGCAAAGCCCTGCAAGGACATTAGTTGCGGACCAGGAAGGATATATCTGTGTTACCGCAAGCGGGGGAATGACAAATCTTAAGTTATTTAACTCATCATAAACAAAATAAGTACATAGCCACCCGGTATGTGATGGGCTGGGACTTGCTGCCAGCTGCACCTTCCTAAGAATGATCTTTCCTGACTTATCATAGTATTCTACTAACTGAGCGCCATTTTCAGCTACGGAAACAGATTCTGTCAACTGTCCGGCGCCGTAAACCTTCGTGGTCGCCGGAATTCCAGCTGAAATTTCCCAGATTCGCACTGAATCTGCGGTGGTATTAACGAAATTATACTGCTGCCTGTTTTTCTTGCCACCTTCATTCGCATAACTGTTTCCGGCCCCATAACTTTTTATTATCGAAGATGATGGAGCCTGTTCAAATACGGATTGATTATAAAATATGCTTTCGCCTTTGCCAGATGGATTCAGCACCGCATTTTGCATAAATGTCAGCTGGCTGTTGAATGGGCTACTTTTAAACTTTCCATCATTGGTAACCGCATCCGACTGTACGTATGGCAAATAATTTATTGGTTGCCTTCCATAGGCATCGTAAATAAGGGGCAGTACGATATCCTTTCCGGAACTACTGGCAGATTTTACCACAGACTGTAATGGGCGGTTTAAACCATCCGTATACACGGTGGATTGTCTGACCTCCTGCACTTTCCGTCCAGTTCCTGTAGCTGTAACAGCATCTGTTGTGGGCATAATGGGYTCCCAGGTCCGGATATAGTTTAAGGTAGGATTCTGATATGCAGAAGGCGTTGTAATTGGCGATGCTGGCGGTTGTGTTGCTGTCGTGGGACTAACTTGTCCATGACAAACTGAAAGCGTAAAATTGAAAATAACAGTTGCCAGCAAAAACCATTTTATATTAATAGAAAACATAGAATTCAATTTCAAGGTGATAGAATCGTAGCTAGATAAAGGAGAAAAGGCTAACAGGGCCTTTGTTCTAAAATTATCTTCTCACTATAAGTACCGTCCGGGAATTTATACCAGAATCCCGTCCTACACATATTTGGGACACCAGGTACCGGTTCAGTAAAATATGTTTTGACTCCAGCTACGCATTTTCCATTTATAACTTTATGATCAAATCCTTCATCAATTCCACAACTGCATTGGGTGTTCTGGTTGATATAGTTTTGTCCGTTTGCCTTGATATCTTCCAATGCCATTAAATTAGCTGCGTTTTTATCATCTGCTGTGTATTTCCCTACCTGTACAATATATAAACCTACTCCTGGTGTAAAACCAGGACCACATCCTACCTGCGTAAATTTTTGGGAGAGGGAATCGTTGGTATAAGACTTACCTCCACACATTTCAGGTTGACCAGCATAATTGTAACAAATACGTTGAAGGATATTGCCGTCCTGGTCGCGGATAAAACTAGGTCTACCCAGGTAGTCGTATTCTCTGGCAATGGTATTGCCATTCACGTCAGTTTCTGAGGTGGGACCAAACGTGGGATCATAAGTAAAAGTGGTCATGACTGCATCTACTGGATATATCCTCACCTCGTCTATGGCATCTCCATCCGAAAGTAGCATACCGTTGGTATAAGGCTTGGCGTTATAAAGCCATTTACCTGCCAACTGGTAGCGATAATCTACCCGATAGGTCCGCGCGTTTGGAATAGTGAAAGTAGGGGTATAGTCTCCAACTTTACAGCCTTTTCCCGCATATGGCTTAACGGCACCTGTATATGGAGTATCCTCAAATCCTTCGTAGCTAAATTCCGCTGCTGTGGCCGTGCCAGGGTCTGTAAAATAGGTGTATACTAATTTAAAGGAGTTGTATGGGTATTTTTTTAGAGCGGTAAGGGTGTAAGTTCCTGCAGGCAGATCTGCAAGGACTTGATATCGTGGAAAGCTATCTGCCCAGCTATTGTAATGATCATCCATTCTGAAAACTCTCCTTACATAACATAAAGTTCCCGTATAGCTTTTTACAGGAGATCCACCTGTTAATGTATAACTACACAGCGCACCGTCATAGGTCTGATAATCATCCAGGTGTAGATAGATGGTTCCCGGTTGGCTTAAAGTAATGGTCGCTGTCTTTGTTGTTCCATCTGTAATCAGCAAACTGTCATTGGTCACTATCCCGATGGTTCCCTTTTTATCGTTATGTGTAGCATGTGCATTATGCACATAGGCGGTGATCTTTTGCTTTTCATCGCCGGCCTGACTTCCATATCCCCATTGATATCCTACTTCAGTCCCTCCCTGATTAAAGGTATGTACCAGATTACCATCAGCGTCAAAGTTATTTACCTGCTGCTGTTTAATATAAGTAGGTATTCTATTGAGCGAAGTGCCCGTAAATGGACCTGTCACGCTTGCAGAAAGTGGAGTACTGCTTTGCAGTACGTGCAATTGCTCGGGTTTAATGTCTCCGTTAGATTGGAACTTATACTCCGTAACTGAAGCATCAATCAGCTTCTGACCTGTGGAATTGTTCTGTCGGACCTCAATGGCAATAGGTAGCGAAATCATATTTAGATCACTGAAAGCCTTATGCACAGGGAGTTTATTGTCATTATAGTCCTGTGGATAATAGGTAGTAGTTTCTATGGTGTCTCCAACACTGTTGACAGACTGAACTTTGGAAGGTAGAAGATTGGAGGGATTGTAGGTGTAGGAGGTGACCAACTGGGAGAAATTACCCGTACTGTCATAATCTCTTTTTGTCATGGATGTTAAACTGGTCCTGCCTAGTAATGAGGTATAGTAATCAGAATATAATTCAATACCTGAAGAATAGGTGGGGAACAGGTATTCGGCACACATCAGCACTGTCTTGGGTTTCCAAGCAATGCTGTAATTGCCCTGTACAATTGTTTGCGGACTATAGGAATAGGTAACATCGGATAAAAGCTTGTTACTTTTTGAATATTCCTGTATATGTTTTTGCAAGCCATAGACCCAGGGTAGACACCTGGATTTGGTAGCATAGGGCTGGCTTTGGGTTGGCACGGTGATCGGGAAATCATCCGGCGAAGTAAATTCATAGACCATTTTCCCTATGTTATTGGTGGTATCTCCTTCATACACCACAACACGTTTGTAAAGATGCGGCAGCTCGTTGTTCATGGCAGGATGGCGGCTGAAATCCTGGCTATTGGTGGCATCAAGTTGCACTAAGGAAGGTGGTGGAGTTAAAATATTACTGACCATCGCCACTACAATCATGCAGAACAGGTTTTGTGAAATCAATGCACTAAGCCCTTTTGCACCAACACCAGCCCATAAAGCATAAAGTATCGGTAAGGTGTTCGTAGTAAATGCTATACTGAAGGTAAGATTGCCTGCTTTAAAACCAGTACCAGCCGGTGGAAGGACAAACTTGGTGTAATTTGTTTCAGAATAAACAGGGGTTTCATAACCCCATCCAGAGGAACTACCATCTGGATTAATATATTGGTATTGTTTAATAATTTTCTTGGTGGTATCCACCATATCGTATAAAGTGGTCTGTTTTACCCGGATACCTCCAGAAAGTTTTCTTACGCCTGCGCTCATCGCATCATTGTTCTCATACTCGTATTGTAATTTACCTCCTGTTGGATACTGAATCGACTTGAGGGCTCCCATGAATGCCGCGGTTGATTGTGAAACCTGCCGGTTAATTACTGATGTCAAAACTTTTATACTGGTGAAACACTCATCAGCCGTATTGTAATTCTGTTCAAACGTATGACCGTTGGAGTATCCCCAATGGTCTCGTTCAAAAAGGGCACGTCCAGGTACGTAGTTATTAGCTGCCTTATTATAATAAGAAAAAGTAAATGGGGCGTCCGGAATGTTAAACTTTCCTGTTTTCTGGACGGTTTTTAAACATAACCTTGCATACTTATATTCATCTCCTACAAAAGAGAAGTTAAAAGGGCGTGTAGAATCTTTAAAGAAATATTCATATCCAAATTGGTATCCTGAAATGATATCGGAATCTTTTTTAATTACAATCTGTTTTAAAGCTTTTTCACCGGGGAGATCAGCTAACTCATCATCATGATAAAGCAGAGATACCATTGTCCTATTGTCAGGAAATGTGATATCTGTAAGTCGCTTCCTTGTACCGGAAAACCATAGCGGTAGACTTTGGGCAGCTCCTTTGGATTGCCCATCGGTGGTCGAAATTGTATAGATGCCTTCATATCCAATGAGGTACTGCATTTTATAGTCGGTGTAATTAAGGGTAATTTTGTGTCCTGAAAGCGGGTCTTTAATTTCTGTCAGATACCAGGCTGTTCTGACGGAATAGTCACTGACATCAAAATATGGGATAGCCACTGTTTGCCCCGATGTTGTCACAATTTGGCGGCCCTTTTTATATTTAATCAGGTTACTTCTTTCGCTAGCGCTGAACGTATACTTAATTCCGGATTCATCTGTGATAATAAATTGGCTGATAGTTGTAATTACGTTACCATCTTCCGGCACTGACAGCTCCCTTTTTTCAATTTTCAGTTTGGAATTATCCATAGGACGTATGGTTTGATCCTCCCATATGATAAACCTACCTGTCCTGCCACCAAACTGGAATTCAAATATATCCTGCTGTAGGTCTCGAAGCACATCAAAATCGGGTTGATATTCATCGTCTGAGGCGCCGGCTGGAACAAGAGGGACGTATCCGGCTTTAGGACCTATTGGTGTATTCCGGGGAAAATACGGCACCATGAATCCTACTCCTTGTTTAACACCACCATAGGTTCCCTCTTCCTGATCGTCAGGTTCACCGATGGTTCTTCTGACAATCATACCACCTGCCATTAGGTTCCAACCTAAGCCTACACTGGATGGAATTTGATTTACCAAGATACCTCCGCCACCTGCATAATTCAGGGAGATATCGAAAGATAACCTGCCACCATCATTGTAATTAAATATAGGTAGGCTGTAATTTGCTTTGCCGGTAGGAAGATCCACCTGCCCGAATGCCGTAATTGCCGTTGCAAATTGGAATAGCAGCGCTAAGGGATAACATTTGTGAAGCATAGTATTAGGTTTAACTTTTGAATTCAGGAATTAGAAATTATAACCGGTGCGGATCTTTATTGGATCTGTCCTTGGAACATGCTGATTATAGAGGAAATCAAAGAGCACCATTACATTCCCTTTTAGTTTACTGTTGATCTTATATTTTTTACTGATACCGACTAATCCGCTTTGTGTCCATTGCTGTCCAATGCCCTGTGGAATACCTGAATAACCTTGCTGGTAATTCTGTTCATACCCTCCGTTTAAATAAAAGGTCTTTTTTAGCTTCCAGTCAATAAAGGATCTGATTCCTATCCCCTGGCCGGTAAAGCGGATGTTATTTAATCCAGATCCTAGTCCAAGTTTATAGGCAAGGCCAATACCAACGCTACCATTTTCGTGAAATTTATAGGCGACCTGCCCTGCGAGATCACTGGTTGTTGGAAAAAAGTTATTGCTGCGTTGAAATTGTATATTGCTGCCAAACTCTAACCGCTGTGAAAAACTTTTTGTTTTCATCTCTTTGGGCTTGAAATCCGGCATTTCTGCGGCGTTGTCCAAATCGGGAAACTTACTTTTTAACTCATCAAACTTGCTGCGGGCTTCTGCCATCTGCTGACTCACTGCGGCGCTGGCATTGGGGCCGCTGCCAAGCCGCCCGGCGATAAGCTGCTCCACCTGGCTACGGGTTTGTAAGCCCTCCAGGCTTTGTGCGGAGGCAGTGGCACCTTGTATATTAAACAGACTGGCCAGCTGTGAATGCTTTTGCATGAATTCACTATAGGCAGGTAACTTCTTAATGACTTCCATTGCCTTCTGCTCTGCTTTCTTCTTATCCTTAAACACCTCTTTATAATCTTTGAGCTGCTGAGCATAGTAGTAAGCTTCCTTGTTCATTTTCTGCAGATCGTTTGTAAACCCAGTATACTGGCTCAGTTGCTCTTTTAGCAACTGTTTACGTTCCCGTATATATGCTTTTATCTGTTCTGCCTGTGCGAGTTTGTCTTTCAGATTGTCGACTGCCTTTAAGGACCCGTTTAGCTTACCCGTTATACCTTTAGATTGGGATAATAATTGTTTTGATTGTTTCAAAAATGCCAGGGAGTTACTCAAACTGTCAAGGTAAGGACCACCGTCTGAAGAAATAAGGCTCTCATATTTTGCCGCTTTTCCCTTAACTCTGGCCTTCATCCCTTCCATAGAAGCAATTGAGGTAGCAAACAGGTTATTAGCTTTCAGGGAGTCAATTCGCCCCAACCGGCGTTTCATCTCTTCCTCTTGCTTCAAAAACCGGCTCAACGCCTGTTCGCTGTGCTTGGAAACCTGTCGCTCCATTTTGTCGGACTTCTTCTTTACCTGCGAAAGATATTTCCCTAGTATAGTGTGCCGGTTTAGCAACATTGAATCCTGTGAAATAGCTACAAAAGAAATGCACAGTAGGCATGCGGATATTAGGACAGTTTTCATAAAACAGTCAATTTGCTAATATTGGGGAGATTTGGTTAATTAAGCCGATATACCTGTTATTTGTTTGCCTCAAACCCAGTACATAAGCAAAGCGATGCCATTACTTCCAGTAATAGAGGTAATTATTAACAGAGGTGAATTTGGACATAGCTATGTTATACCTGACTGCATTAAGAACAGTCACAGGGTTACTGGAGGACATTTGTATGCCATGTAGTACAGGGTAATAATAAACTCTCATTGCAGGTTTTTTATCGCGTATTAGGATAATTTCAGGAACTCTTATTGTTTCCTGTTAACTAAGTACAAAGCCTATCTAAAACTTCTATTTATGCTGGATGGGTAGTAATGCGATTTATTCAATGTATTAACCGGACGCCTGGTCCTTAACGCAACAAGGGACAATAATTAGGTATATACTGTTCCCTTGTCCTATAACAATCTTCTTACAAGATAAAACACAAAATTTAAATTATTGTCTATCCATAAAAAATGCGTATAAATACGGAAAAGGTCAACTAGATAAGTATTTGTTTGCTGTCCTAATCATTCTTCATTTTGTTGAGACAAAAATTGGTTTTCATAACGCATCCTATTTGCGTAGCTGGTAATGATTAAAAAACAGGAACATGGCCTCACCGGAAAAAAAACTACCGGGATGTAGCTATGGATATTTTTGTTAAGTCGCTATATACGTTCAATACGTTGATGGGGCAGTTTGCTTTCGATCAGATGTGCTTTAACTAAGGGATTGGATGAAGTAAAAGTTAGGTGTCGTGGGCATAAGGATATGCCTACCATTTTTTTAATCAAATTTCGATAACTTAATCAAAAAAATGAAAGATCCCATCAAAGTCGGAATCTGGATTCGTGTATCCACCGATATGCAGGTCAAGGACGAAAGTCCCGAGCATCATGAGCTACGAGCGAAGCACTATATCAATGCCAAGGGTTGGGATTTAGTTAAAATCTATCGTCTTGATGGCGTAAGCGGAAAGAATGTTATGAAACATCCAGAGACCCAACGGATGTTAAAGGATGTCAGAAGTGGAGAAATTAATGGGTTGGTTTTCTCCAAGCTCTCTCGTCTTGCACGAAGTACAAAGGAACTTCTGGAGTTCGCCGACATATTCAAATCCGCAAAAGCAAACCTGATTTCCATTTCCGAAGACATTGATACTAGCAGTCCGTCTGGGATGCTTTTTTTTTACGGTCATATCGGCGATGGCAGAATGGGAGCGTGAAGAAATCTCTAGCAGGGTTTCCTCATCAATTCCAATCCGAGCAAAGCTTGGCAAACCATTGGGAGGCCAGGCAATATTTGGATATTCCTGGCGGAACAAACAATATGTAATAAATGAGTCGGAAGCTCCCATTAGAAAGTTGATCTATGAGATATTCCTTCGGACGTTACGCAAAAAGACTACAGCCGAAGAGCTGAACAAACTCGGCTATCGTACCCGAAAAGGGGCGCGGTTTTCGGACACCACCGTTACAAGGTTACTAAGGGATACGACTGCTAAGGGAGAACGGATTGCCAATTATACCAAAACCGCAGAAGACGGAAAGCGGACCGTTCTAAAGCCCCAAAGTGAATGGACTATAACGAAGTGTCCCCAGATCATCTCAGAACAGACCTGGAATAAAGCAAATAGCATACTTGACGAACAGGAAAGAAAAAGTACACGCAATGGTAGAAAATCCGCATACCTATTGTCCGGCATCGTGAAGTGTTCATGTTCAAAGAAAATGTACGTTAAAAGTAATAAGATTTACCACTGTAGGGATTGTAGAGTAAAAATTACGGTCGGGGACATTGACGCAATATTTTGTGACTTTCTTTCTGATTGCATAAGTCATATCGACTTAGCGAAACTCGTCGAAAACTCCATCAATCTACTGGTTAGGAAGCAAGCTTTATTTAAAGAAATGATTAATGAAAAAATAGCTCTGGAAAAAACAAGACAGAAGCATATGGAAATGAGGATGGCCGGTGAAATTACAAGGGAGGATTTTGTTGGTAGCCTTCATCCTTTAAATACACAAGTTGCGCACCTAGAGGATTTTTTACAAAAGCTCCAGTCCGAAATGGATTTGGAAGTTCGTCAAATCAGGTTATTGGAAGACCAGGTCAAAGAAGCAAAGATTTTGGTAAAGAACTGGCCTGTACTGGATTTTGATAGAAAACGGTCTATCATCGAAACTATCACCAAACTCGTTTCAATCAGCGAAAAAGATGTTAGAATTGAATTTTCCGTCAATTTGAACAACCTTCTTAGAGGTCAAGATATCCAGTACAACGACTCCAGAGCCTCACCCGGTTTACTTTTTGATCGGAAGTTTCGGAAACGAACTCCTCATAAATACCCCGAAAATCCAGCGACCATTGGGGAACATATAAGAAAGAAAAGAATTGATAGTGGTCTGACCCAGGCAGAATTGGCGAAGATCCTCGATGTGAGTACTGACTGTGTAACTTATTGGGAAAACAACCGGAGCAAGCCCCAAATAACCTATTATCCCAGGATACATCTTTTTTTAGGTTTTTGTACAACTACGATCAATGAAACGAATTTTCGCGAACGTCTTCGAACCTATAGGTGGAAAAATGGGATTAGCTGCAAGGATATGGCACGTCTGCTTAAAGTCGATACTTCTACTGTACGAGCCTGGGAAAAGGGATTAAATATGCCTTCACAAAAAAGAATCGATGCGATAGATGCATTACTCCAGCAGCAACATTGAACAATGTACCGCAGCGGCAAGTGAAGCTTCCGGTTTATCAAAGCTGATGACCAAAGGATATATGGGTTCAATCTATTCAAAAGCATAGTCAATAAACTTTGAATTCTACAAATTAGCCTCGATACTAACAAGTCAACGCAACATGGTCTCCAGTAAAAAGAATTTTTATGAAATCTGTAAAAAGTGGCTTGGGAGCAAATTATCCATGATTATTTCCATTTTTATTTGGGGTGAAAGCGTTCATCAAAATGACATACATGCGTTGCCTTGTTTGCGATATGAGAGACGGCAGAAGAAACCCATGCCTATTTCCTATCCGGGAAAACCAGTTACTATTGGGGATCACATTAGGAAAAAACGCATGGAGTTAAAGTTAAAACAAAGTGATGTCGCTAAGATTTTAAAAGTTACACAAGACAGCATTTACAATTGGGGAAAAAACAGAAGTATTCCATTAGTTAAGTACTTCCCCGCAATCATTAAGCTTCTGACATATTTACCCTTTGAGGTTGATACCTCAATTATCGGAGGAAAGCTGAAGGATTACAGGTATAGAAACGGCCTTACTCAAGAACAAATGTGAAAATTAATTAATATAGATGAATCTACGGTATTTCATCGGGAAAAGGGGACCATGTTCCATTTCCTCGAATGTTACAGAAGTTAGAGCTGTTGTTTGAGGCAAAATCATCCGGGGCACAGGCAATCTAATGTGAATCATTGGATTTACTTCTACGAATTTGGTATCTTCGGCTATCTCATTACGCTTCTATGGATTCTATAAATTGGTCAAATTATAAGGAACAAGATTTCCTGCTTTTTTGTAATGCTCTTTTATCCTTTGAGATTGGAAAAACCTTTCAGGGTTTTTCGGCTTCCGGTAAAGATGGTGGGATTGATGGATTGTTTGAGGGAAGTTATGATGAATTCACAGGCAAGTTTAGATTTCAGTATAAGTTTCGTTCCGGAGTAAGAAGCCAAGCAGTATCCAATTTGAAGTCTGTTGTCAAAAAGGAACTCTCATTGATTAATGACGAGAATTACTTTGTTTTGGTTACAAATATTGAATTACTCCCGCAGGAAAAGAAAGAGTTAAAGGATGAGTTTGATAGTGAACTTCAGAAGCTAGGAAAAGAGTGTTCATGCTGGATTTGGGAGGGTACAAAATTATTTAATCTGTATTTGCAGTTTCCGCTGCTGGAACTCTGGCTTACTGACGGTTTCAATTCTGCTCAATTAAGAGAATATCCTATCGTCTTCAGCAAGTATTTAACACTAGAAGGTTTCAAGCCAGGTACATTTCATAATATGTTCATCGCACGTAGTGCTGATATCCTTATCCTAGAGTCTTTTCTTTCTGATGACCGTACCATTGCTTTGGTCACAGGGGAGGCCGGAATTGGGAAAACCCGCTTGGTTATAGAATTTTTCCGATCAATTATTGATGAAAGGGATGATTGGTCTGCATTGGTTTTACAAAATCGTAATATCGAATTTGATAAAATTCGCAAAGCACTCGCTGGAGACCGAAATTACGTGATCTTAATTGATGACGCACATACTTATTCACCTGAAATTATTGCCGATATAAAGCGCATTTGCGATGGGGCATCAAACAAAGTCAAACTAATTCTTACTGCTCGTAACCTAGAAGCATTCAAATCTCTGCAACTTCTGAAAGAGTATGAAAAGGATGAAGTTTTACAAGTGAGGTTGGATAACCTTTCAAGACCAGATACAGAGGAGTTGTTCAGGAAGTATATATCTGGTTCGAATTATGAGAATTTTATAACAGAACTCGTTGAATTATCATATGGTAAACCAATCCTAGTAATTGCAATGTTGCAGGCCATGTATGAGGGAATGCCAACGAGCGAAATACGTAAGAAAGGCTCCCTTCGTGGCTTTGTGACGGGCTATTTTGATAGCTTCTATAATGAACTTTCAACTTTAACAGGTTGGTCAAAACTTCAATCTAAGCGAATCCTACAGCATATTGTTTTAATTGAGCCACTTAACTATAGTGATTCAGTAATTGTTAAAAAAATAGCAGAAAAACATAATGTTCTAGGTGCTGATCTAAGTGTAGCACTTAAATTATTAATTGATAATGGATATGTTGATGGCCGCTGGGAGCAAAGCGTTAAGCCAGATTACTACAGTGATATAATTCTGTCTGAGATTGATCAAGAACATGTGGTGGATTTCCTTGCAGGGTTTCCCGAATTTTTTGAAAATATGATCATCAATTTAAGTAGTGTTGATGAGATATCAGGAGTCGAGACAAAAGCGTTAGATAAAATGCTCAATTCATATGTAGGTTACATTAACGGAGCAGATACCATAGAATTAGTTCATCGGGTGTTGAATACAGTAATAAAAATAGCTCCCTATAAGCCAGGGGTAGCTATTCAGGCTATTCAAAATTATCTAAATATTGTATCAATTCCTGAGCATGTTATTTACAGAGAGTTAGTCGAAATTGGGCAGTTTCCGAATTATTCCGGTGACAGCGGCCTTGCTAAAGTCCAAGAGTTGCTTGTGTTTCTTTTGCATTATTCCGAACATTATGATTTTGTGGTGCGTAAAGCTTTAATATTGTATGAGAGGACTGGTGAAACGAAAATTTCCAATATCTATGCATTCTCCAGGCGAGATGTGGCTGAAAAGTTCCGGTTCACCGCTCAACAATTTATTATACAGCATTTCAGTAAGAAAATAAAAAAATTGAGTGATAAGGAGGCCGCCTTTGCTACCAGCGCATTTAGGCAAATGCTTAACCTAGAATTTACTTTCACAGGTAGCAGTCCTTCAGACCGTTCTACCTTGATAATCACCACTGCCTACTTACCATCAACGGCCTCAGTTAAAAAATTAAGAAGGAGCATTATTGATCTATTCATTAAAATGTACGATCAA
The DNA here is from genome assembly GCF_052114225.1 of Chitinophaga sp. RAB17. NCBI lineage: Bacteria > Pseudomonadati > Bacteroidota > Chitinophagia > Chitinophagales > Chitinophagaceae > Chitinophaga > Chitinophaga sp. RAB17. The sequence goes on from NZ_JBFREI010000002.1 coordinate 885,909, forward strand.
TCATTGGCTCAAGTGGTGACATTCGAAATTTTAAAGGCAATCTTGGATGTTCCTAGAACAATTCTTTCTACGCAACGTAATGAAAAGCCATATGTGCAAAATGAGGAAATAGAAACTGTGTTTAATTTTTTGGAGCAGAAGGCTACGTTATTTGAATTATCGGAACGAAAAGAAGTACAGGATAAACTACATCTATACGAACGCTGGGGAATTGACACAGATTTACTTCCTCAGATCCAAAAAATTCAATTAAGGCTGCACCCCAAAAATCTTAGTGAGCAAATTTCGCAGCTTTTTACGAAAGCAGAAATTGACATCTTGAACCCGTTCGATAAAGATGGGCAAATGTCTGCAAAATGCGATGAACTAATTGCGATGAGCTCAAAAGAAGAAATGGCGGTCGGGCTAGCGTCGGCCTTAGAAGGGGAAGCTTATCCCCCGCACTTTTTTTCACCGTTTTTAAATAGAATGATCGATTCCCATCCAGAGTATGCCAAAGAATTTTACCTTCATATAACCCAGAATTCGCCAAAGCTTTTTGATTTATACGGCGCAACACTTTTGGGAGGTGCGTATTTTACTTTTAAAGACGAAGACTTTTATTGGGCGCAGGTTAAAGCGCTCCAACTGCGAGATACAGAGGCGGCGGATAATGTTTTATTGACCGTTTATGGCCGAAGGGTGCCAGGCATGACAACAATTCATGAAGCGGATACCGAGGTAATCATTAAGATTTTTAATAAAAAGAGGACTGCAAATAATTTTAGTTTAGCCAGTGGGCTTCAAAGCCTAATTGTCGCTGAGCATCCAGAAGCCATGCGAATTTGCAGAGAGTTTTTGAGTTTTGCCGGCCAACGAGAAGCTGGAATGTTTTTTATTTGGCTTTCCGACAACTCAAAGGCAGAGGAAGCGTTCCTCACAGATCTTGTGCTTAATCATACACAAAGATTCTCTCTTAGCTATGAATTAGAGCGAAGCCTGAACAGAGCACTAAAGTTCAGTGGATCAGATATAGTATTTGAATATTTGAAGAGTCGTTTTGACCTCCAAATGATGGTGTTGAAAACTCAAAATAAGCTATCCGGATATGAATATGTTCCTCCTGGAGATTACTCCCATTTATTTGATGACTGCTTGCCTGATTTGAAACAAGAGATGTTTTATAAGGCTGTATTGTGGTATCTGGAACTAGATGGTCCAACGGAAAGATATTTTGGTAAGGATTTATTGGAATATCTGCAACCGGGTAAGTCACTAAATGCAGAACTCATTAAATGGTATAGCTTTAAGGTAGAAGAAATAGGGAATGATCTAAAACTGATTGCTAGGCTTATGGAAACATGGTCAATTTTTCATATTAAAGATGAGAGTCTAGTGGATCTGGTTACGGAAACCTTTACAATCGCTCATGAATATAGCGATACTCAAGAAGAGTCGTATAAACTTGTTAGACAGGAGGGCTATCTTGCAATAACTACTTTGGGAGTCAAAAGTGGTGCAGTTGGGCAGCCGTTCAAGGTTGATCTTGATGTTCAGGCACTATTGAAAAATAAGATCACAACTATGCCCGACTATCTGCCAGCTACACTGTTCTTGAGAGATGTTTTGAAGGCGGTCGAAGCAGAAATTAATCAATCATTTGATAGAGATAATTTTATATGGTAAAATCTGTTAATTTGAGCAATTTCGCTGCGGCAAGAAACGCCCTGTTATCTGTAGTGAATCGGAAAATTTTGTCGTCAAAAATCACAACTGTAAATAAAGATATTAATAAGAAACTGGAGATCGAAATTAACGCTTTCAAAAGCCTTTTGGATGGTATAGAAGGGAAGTTTAGAAAGTGTGAAATGCTATACATCACCTATTTTGAAAACATCGATCATGCAGTACTTAGTGGAAACCCCGCCACATTGCCATATTTGATGGATTGTACATTTATCGATGGAACAGCTACTTTAAGGCAGGTTTTTGAGTGTGATGACAGATTGTTGTACAAAGAAATTATAGATATGAACTTTCAGAGTTTTATCCTGATGATTTCTTCTATTTACGAATGTCTAGTAACCTTATCGGAAGTCATGTTGAAAAAAGTGATTATTCACGGAAATAAGCCTCCACAAAGTTCTCCATTACATGATTATCGCACCTTTCTTAAAATTCTTATCAGTTTGGGTTATAGGAGAAATGATGAACTTAGTACTTGTATCAATGGTTTTGATGCGTATTTTGACGGTTATCTACTTACGATTTATAGCTTGCGGAACTCATTTGTTCATGGTTACAACCAGAATCTGGCTTCTGATACATTAACCTACAAAATTATTAGGTTTGAAAGCCATTTTGCTGCTACTTCGCCCTTGTTAAATGTTGATGTTTTTACCAAGGAAGTCTTAGATCGGTCTAGGGACTTTATAAATTCGCTTTACGGTACGTTAGCCCGAGCATCAAGCCACTATAGAAAATCCCTACCTGCATAAATTGCCAAGACAAAGAATATGTGATAAATTAAAACCACTGGAATTTCCGCAAAAGGAGACATCTATTATTGTGTACATTTCGGAAAATGTGGTTCTTCCCACTTTTGGTGGTAGCTATAAAGAACCTTCCAATTATTTGTGTTATATACACTCTGGGCTGCGATTGGGCGAGTTCACTTATAAATAGCAAAGCACCGGCCATCGTACATCTCGCAAATCATAGAAAAAACTAAAAAGTATGTGTGGGAAAAATGCCTATAGGCTATACACCCCAGGTTTCGAGACATTCAAAACGTAGCTTGGTACTGCCGACAGAGTATTGAGTTTTAAACTCAATAACTCGGTTTAGCGAAATGCATTGTAGACTACCTGAGTTTAATATCGTGAGAGTTCTCACCCTTGTAATCTTTTGTCGGATGTTTACGCCCGTCAAAAAAAGTGGTATTTGTCCATTTTCCGTGTCTGTTCTGAATTTCGAATTCTCCTTCTCCAAGATCTACCGAAATGTATACCTGCTCATTTGACATAGGATTGGAAAAGATTTTCCATATCGCCGCGCGACGATTATTTTTGCCAGTCACAATATAGTTGTAAACCCACCCATTCGCTTTCAAAACGTCTAATACTACCTTGGTATTTTTCGAACGCTTTTCCTGCATGCTTTCTTTCCCAGTGAAACTTGGATAACCAGCATCTGTCAAAATGTTGTCCGTTACCTCTTTTCTCCAGCATGGATTATCTGCCGGATCCCACCGCTCCCACTTAAGAATGATATCCTGACACAGTTTCAAAAAAGCAGCTTCGTGAGCAGCAAAACTCTCTGGATCATGCAGGTTCATGACAGTAATGGGCATAGTTTGCTCGCCTGCATCAGTCAAAATATACTTATCACAGTTAACAGTTGTCGTCCGAAATGGATCAACATCGAAACTTAACAAAGGCAAGTCACAAATGTGTGCATCCCTCATCGATGATGAACGTACACCGTCGAAGGAAACATCGATCAGTCTTCCATCTTCTGCGGCGGCAAAATCCTGGTCATAATGGCCATCAAAATGTTGCGTAGCGTTCGCCAGAAAACTATTTATTCGGCTTTTTTCATCCGGATCGTCTAAAGTATTTTTGTAAGCTTTGGCCGACATACCTGATGTTATTGCGAGATCTGAAAAACCTGAGGGAACGATTACCTGTTCAAGCTTGTAGGTTCTAGCCTTTAAAAAGGTGTCAATCAAAGTTTTTAATAATGGTCCCGGGTTTGCAACAACCACACCCTCCGGTGAAATTGAAAGCTCATTTAAAATGCAGTACATTTAATCGATCAATTTATCCAGGTTGTTATCCCATTCATCAAAAAATCCAATTGGCCAGCCGGTTAGTTTCCCATTAGGAAGCGCAGAGAGATTCCGATGGGTTTGATGCTCTTCATTTCCAACTATATCATAATTAAAAAAGTGAACTCTCAACAGATCCGAATCAACCTTTCCGTAACGCTGTGATCCTTTAATGATTACCCTGATACCGTTCACTACGTGATCGCTGTGGGTTTCTATGATTACTTGAACGCCGTTCTGGGCAACTAGTGCCAACAACATGCCGATTTTCGATTGAGCGGATGGATGCAAATGCGCTTCTGGATTCTCAATGATCAGCAAATCACCTTTCTTACAGATCAGAGCCGAAGTGATGACAGGCAAACTAAAGCTATAGCCAAAACCCACCTGCATTGCAGAAAAGTTACCTCCCTGAGCACCTTTGAAGCCGTAACTTAAATTCACTTCCTCCTTGTTATCAGAGCTAACCTTTGCAACTGCTTCGCGCCCTAGAATATCTCCTATCCAGGCATTCAGGTTTTCGTAAAAATCCAGAGATTCAAGCGAAGGATGCTTAACCGCATTAATTCCAATCTGTTCATTTCGATTGATTGCATCGAAAATATATACTGGTGTAGCCTCTCCCTGAATGCCAAGTTTGGTATTAAATACCCTTTCCGTCTTCCTGGAATATTGCCTTCTCGGTCCGAGGCGTTCGGCGCTGATGTAGATAAAATCTTTCTGAAATATATTTAGTCTTTGCCAATCTTCGTGTCCGGTGAAAACAACAGGGAGTTGACTGCTGTCGGAACTCGACGCATCAATATCCCAAACATAGGTTTTGTCATCATCTTCCACTTCGATTCCGACAGTTTTCGGATAAGCATTCGCATTACACAAGCTATCTGCGGACTGCAAATCTGTAAAGCTAAAGTTCCAGAGATCGACCTCTTTCTTTATTTGCAAAACGGTACTTGCATGACTCTGTTTAAGAAGCAGCAAACTTTGAATCACGCTGGACTTACCCATTCCATTGATTCCGGTGAATAAAGTGAGCTGAGCCAATTCGAACGGCTCATCCACGAAACACTTGAAGTTTTTAAGACGTATATGGCTGATCATTTAAAAATGCGTTGATAAAATTTTGAAGTTGTAAAAATCGAGTTCTGATTGCAGTCTTGCTGCCTGTCGTATCATTGATGGCTTTATACATCTGTTCAGAATTTAAAAAACTAGCTAGGCTTTCGTTGAAATTGATTTTATTGGCATTCAAGTACTCAAAATCGCGTTCACCTATCTGAACCAGATTCCATGATATCGTGTCAAATAATGCCTTGTTGGGTTGTTTAGAATATTCTGAACTACTTTTCTGCCTTCTGAAGCTCATGTTTCCAAAGAGCTGAAAAGATCTTTTCATCGAGCGCTTGAATAATTCCCTAATTTGCAAAAGATCATCATTTGTTGCCCTAAACAGAAGATTCATAGACCTGGATAGAAATAAATCCATTTTTCCATTGTATTCTTCGTAATTGAAAATTTGAAACGCAATAAATCTATTAACATATTCCCTGTCTACCATTCGTCTCGACGATACTTTACCTCCAGTCGCCAATATGAACTCCTCTGACCTGGCCAACTCTTTAGTTAACTCAGCCGGACCTCCCCGAAAAAAAGCATTCCGTATTTCCTGTCCGTTAAGCTTAAGTCCGCCGGTATTGATCCTCTTAAAAATATTATATTTTACTTCCGGGGGCGTGCCTGGATTGATGACATAACTGATGATCTCTGCATCATAAATCCGTCTTTTAAGTCTGGGCGGAAATAAGTCGTCTGAATACTTTAGCTTTTCACATTCATCTTTCAGGTATTCCAGGTCGGTCAGGCGAAACTCACCTTTTATAAATGATACGATGGTATTTAACCGTTGTAAACCATCTACAACCCTCCATGGCTTACGGCTACCGTCAAAATAGAACAAAGGAATGGGCAGTTTTATCATTAAAGATTCGATAAAACGACTCTTTTGAGGAGCATCCCACAAGTTTCTGTTGCGCTGAAGATCGTCCTCACCGTCAATATCCATTTCGTCCAATCGCTCTGAATCAGTATTTAATAGTGATCTGAGATCCTCAAAATCATCCTCTAAAATATCGAGATTGCTATCAGTCACCATTTGAATCAGCTCTCCCACCCGAAAGGTCTGCAGACGAATATTAACGTCATCAGGATCGTAAGACAGTTCTGCCTGTCCATCGTTATCCAACTTCCCTAAACGTCTTAAATTGCTTTCCAAATTTTTAAATTAAATACTAATATAGTTGATTAAAACGGCAAAACCAGCCAAATCTATTGCTATGAACGCTCAAATATAAAAACAAGATGTCGAAAATGCTTTAAATACTAACCTATATGTGTATTTCTTTGAATGCGATTCTTCTCCACTTTTGGCGGTAAGCCATAGGTTAGTTATAATCGTTTTTCAAAATGGTAATGAAAACGAATTTTTAGGATATATAAACTAAATAATTGTAAGGTTCTTTTAAAGGTACCACCGAAAGTGACGAAGAACCGAACTGCCCATTATTCTGGGTCAAAATGGCCGAAATACACATTTTAGGGACAGAACAAAATGAATGCGATCTCCTTGGATATTTTGATTTGTTATTAATATCATTGTTGTGAGAGCGTTAATTTTGGGGAGGTCAGTTGAAAGATTTATCTCCCCTTCTTTTTAACGCCGCATCAAACACAATTTATGTATTGAATGGAAATTACCCAGAGTTATGCACATCACAGTCCGCAACAGGCTGCACGTGAGTTATACTTTACATAGAAATAAATTATTTTTACTGCAACAAGCCCTAAATATTCAATGAATGTCTTTTAAATTACTCGCCAGTATCCGATTTCCCGAATTCCAAGACCTAAATCTGGTTGAAACGCAAATGGAAACGAAAATCCGCTCTTACTTTAATTTTTGATCTATGACTGTAATAAGAAAACCACATAATTTAGTAACTGCTTACTGGGACGATATTGAATATTTTCTGCAGCAGGCAGAGGCAGCAGAGGTATTAAAAGGGCCAGAACCAGCTGATATTCTTTTCCCTACCCAAAAACGTGGCATGCGGTTTACCATTTTGTCATCGTTCTTATTTTTAGAAGCATTTATCAATGCGGAATATTTTGATGAAATGGGTTTTAAGAACGGGCCTACATCAATGACAGAAACTCAGAAGTACGATCTGGATAATAGTATTATGAATACTTACTTTGACGATAAATGGTCAACCTGGATTGAAAAAATCTGCCAAAATGGGAAACAGAGTTTAAAAGGAACGAAGGAGTTTCAGGAAATAAGGAAATTGAAAGACTGGCGTAATCACCTGACGCACTATAAAATCCATAGCCTTTTACTTGTTGCCAGTGATATTGAAACTATTGAAAACGCAAGAGAAGCAGCAGCAATTGTTGTTCGGGTGCTACGATGGTATTACGTACTAACTCGGAAAGAAGTTCCCGAATGGATAAACAGAGATATCTTCAAAGTGCAGCCTAAATAGACTGACATGATTTCTTAGAATTAACGTTTCCTGATTCACGGTCGTCTATTGATCGAGGTCGATAAAATCTTCGATCTGCTTGGTTTGCACGACCGGCAGATGGTTGACTAAAACTTGGAATATTTTCCGCACTCTTTTTTCCGGCTCGGTTTTTTCGATCAATGAAAAGCCTTTTTCCTCCAGGTGACCAGGCGTATTAAAATCGTGCCTGTTTGTAATGAATTTTTGTCGCCAGAATTGTTCAAAATAAGGTATTACCTGGAAATTATAGAAAGCGGGTATCGTGTTCTGAAATGTCTTTTCCAGTGTGATCACATTAGCAAGTTGCAAGTTTGCTGCGTGCGTTGCATCCGCAAAGCTGCTTAGCAAAAAAGACCCTATGGCGTAAATAAAATCCTTGTTACTTCCGGTAGATTCGTTATTCAGATCTTTAAACTCCTCGTAATCTATTCTATCGATCATTATTGTTTCAAAGACTGATTTGGCATGTGTAAACTCCGTTTCATTGACTAGTAGATATTTATCATTTTCAAAAGCCGCGTTGATGTTGGCCTGAAATTGCTCCGGCTGCAATTCCCCGGTCACAATCCTTAGAGAAAAATCTAGCGCGGCCGGAAATAATATGAATAGATAAATGCCAAAATCATCATGTATAGAACGCGTTTTTTTCGCACGATCTAGCAATTCCCGGCCCTCTTTGCTGGCCGTATCGTCTTCAACTTTTTTAGAAAGGTCCTGATAAAATTTTTCAACTACGGCGAGTAAATTATAAGCCTGCCGATACTGCTTATCCTCAACCGGATAAAACACAAATTTCTGTATAATCGGTAGGAACTGAGCTTCTTCCAATGCAGTGCCCAGCTCCAAACTTTTGTAGGCCCATTTTTGGGCGTTGTCATGGTCAAATATCTTCTCAAAACCATCCGTCGCAATAGCGGCGACCATGAACTTCCGCTCTTCAAAATAAAAACCACCCGCTAACAATTTGTCATGATCCCTATAGAACAATCCAGGCTCGGGTACGACGAATTTTTCAGTTTCCCCGAAGTCCTTGCCGGAGCCGAATGTCAGCAATTGTAATACATATAGGATCGTGCTGCCGTAGCGGATAACAATAGCCTTATATTCGTCCGTATCCAGAAAAGCATTTAAAACTATTTCATACCCCTCTGCTAAAGTGTACAGCGCATCCTTAAACCCGCCGATACGGGCGAGCCCAATGGCTGCCTCTCCGTACATTTTCACTTTATCCTCTGCAACAATTAAAGGATTAGCTATTGCCATTTTCAGCGCGGCGACCGAATAAGACGAAGACAAAGCAGCATCTTTCTTAAAATATAGCTGTGAAACCGCCATATAATAGTCGAATTGCTCGATGTAAAAATCCGGCAGCTTTAATTTCAGCAAAGGTTCGGCATATTTGAAAGCCTGTTCTTCCTTATCATTAAAGTAGCACTGCCGGCTCAGCTCTGCGTAAACCAGAAATCGGTAAATATCAGATTTTGAAAGTAATTCTTCATAACCGGCATGGAGCGCAAGTGCTTGTTCAATATCTTTTTCCTGTTCTGCCAAATATTTAACTAAAAACCTGAGACCGTATGCAGCCAAAAGAAATAACCTGTGATCCACAGAACRGCTTATAATCTCTTTTAAAGTTGCTTTTACATCGCCCGCCTGCGTATAGGTCAACACGATGTTCCGGTAGATAGAAACACCTGCCATCGCATAGGCATCGTTGGTGACCGGGTCGGTAATTTGTTCCGGATAACCGCCCGGACTTAGCTTACCGAACCATTCCCGGAAATCTTCAATTGTAAATAACTGAGAAAATATCAGCCAAATGCCATTCAATAACCGGTCATCGACAAGCGGATTATCGTCTTTAAATAAATCCATAAAGTTCGTCATCTCCCTAAGCTTCTTTCCACCAGCTTCTATTGCTGTAAGCTCATCCATTGCACGCAATGGAGCTTGCTTAAAGTTCAGTTGGAAAAGAGCATTGTTTCCCAGATACCGGTAAAACAATCCAACGCCGTCCTGACATATGATTCTTTCCAGATCAGATTTAAGAAAAGCCAGCTCCTGATCCATTCCGGCGCTTATAGCAATCTGCGCGACACGGATCTGGACCTGGAAATTGGAAATCATATCATCAGGCAATGCTGCACGATACCAGTGCATGTCGAACCCCCAGTCAAAAAACACTTCAGGGGTTTTTAAAAATTCATGCAAAACCTGGATCAAAATCATTGCTGCACGATTGCTCTGGCCGGCTAAGGAGAAGTAAACGATCGCAGTGGATGCGTCTATTTGTGATATGTTTTTCTTTTCGATGATGTCTTTCGCCAGCTTTTCATAAATGGCCGCCTTTATATCTCCCGCGACATTGTCACCTAACTTCTTTATGAGGGGCGATACCCGGTATTGTCTTTCGCGATTTTCCTGCAACCAGGTTCCGTTAAGCTCGTTCAAACGCTCCCCGATACGATCTAAGACAGGCTCTATGGAGCCGACCAGATCAGCAGTATTTTTGTCAAAACTTCCGATCACATACTTTAACCGGTACAGTAGTTCCCTTGTCTGTTCATCTGTTGTAGCCTCCAGTAAGACAGCATAGGTAGAATGATTTGTTGATACGTCAAATTTGCCGGTGAAAATTGCGAACAGATCATCTTCATTAAACTTCCAGTCTTTTTGTGCCAGATACCTTGCCGCAGATCTTATGAGTAAAGGATGCCCCTCGGTCGATGTTGTTATCAAACCTTTTAATTCTGCACTCACTTCCTCATTTGCACCAAATGCGGTGAGCAAATCTGCTGTTTCATCCTGGTTGAAAGGAGGTATTTCTTCGTGTATGACAGGGAGGTCATTATCATCTGTCAGACTTTCCGGCGCCGGGAAATTTGAAGTGATCAACAACGAAGCACCCGCATCCAATATTTTACCGGATAAATAGCTAAAATGATTCTTAATTTTCCGGGCATCATTTAGTTGCGGCAGGTCGTTTAGTATGACTGTCGTATCAGGCAGATGTTCAGTTAAAATGGTAACCACAGCTTTAAAGCGGGAGCCCAGAGGAACCTGCACCTTCAGGCTGACAGACAATGCATTTAATATATGTTCTACCAATTGCTCTTCTTCAATGCCACGGCATTCTATCCAGAAAACGGAACCTGCCAGTTTTTGCGCAATAGCAACCGCCATGCTCGTTTTTCCCGACGACAAAGGGCCGTGTACCCACAATATCTCCTCCTGCAGCATTTCTATGTACCGGTCTGCAAGCTCAGCTCTCGGTACGAGATTTTTGATCAAAGGGATTTCAAAATCATCATCAAAAAAACTGCTGGATACATTTATTTCTACGGTTTCTTTGTTACCAGCTAATAATCTCTCAGATATCAGTTTTTGTATAGTTTCAATTCCTTTTGACTGCTGATCGATAACTGACGCCGGAAACTTTGGAGACAACTCTTTTTCAAGCAACAGCTTAACCTTATTAAACTTGATCAAATCCGCTTCTTTTTCGTAAATAGCGTCGATTTCTTTGATCAGATCTTCAGGATGTATAATATCTCTGGATGGATTAAAAGTTGCAAGTATTTCGCTTGGCTGCTTTGCTTTTTTGCCAAATTTAATTTTATGCGTGGCGTTTAGAATTAAAAATTTTACACCGGCAGTGAATGTTTTATCATACCCTTTGTCAACTACCGTCTTTAGGTTTTTAAAGACTTTACGATTGTCTGTTCTTGAAGTGATTTGAAATGCTACCTTTGAATTGACTTCATCACCAATATCCAAACCGGGAAAATTGGGATTTTCATCCGTATTCAGGTCTATTAAATCATAGCCGAAAATTAAATTCAATAACTGCCGGCAAAGGTGTTCAGAAACTTTGTTTATGTCAAAATATGATTCAGCATTGGCTAACCCGATTTCAGTTAGCCAAAGAGTTATCAGCTTCCGTATTTGAGTCATTTCAATGCTTCTATTCATAGTAATATTTTGCAATCCAGGAAAATTAAAGTAGGGTTATTTTATTAATCCTCGGGAATCCAGAAAATCAATATCGAGGTATTCAAATTCCTGAAATCGAAGCTAGGGAAATTTATCTGATTCTTTCAAAGCCAATCAATTGTAGAATCAGAAATGATAATCGTTGAAAGTTAATATAATCCAGTTGAAATCTAAAACACAATAGAATTGACGCTGAGCAAGAAAATCAATTCATTTTATTATCCAAGTACTCGCTACTTACTTTAGATAATTATAAAAACAGCCCCTCAATAGATTTTATTTCATAAGGATCATGGGCAATTTCAAATGCATTTCCTTCGCGACGCAGCGAAGCTCGTCGAAAACTCCATCAATCTACTGGGTAGAAAGCAAGCTTTATTTAAAGATATGATTAATGAAAAAGTAGCTCTGGAAAAAACAAGACAGAAGCATATGGAAATGAGGATGGCCGGTGTGATTACAAGGGAAGATTTTGTCGGTAGCCTTCATTCTTTAAATACGCAAGTTGTCCACCTAGAGGATTTTTTACAAAAGCTCCAGTGCGAAATGGATTTGGAAGTTCGTCGAATTGAGTTATTGGAAGACTAGGTCAAAGAAGCCAAGATTTTGGTAAAGAACTGGTCTATATTGGCATTTGAAAGAAAACGGTCTAAAAACGAAACTATCACTAAACTCGCTTCAATCAGCGAAAATGTTATTAGAATTGAATTTTCCGTCAATTTGCACAACCTTCTTAGAGGTCAAGATATCCAATACAACGACTCCAGCGCATCACCCGGTTTACTTTTTGATCGGAAGTTTCGAAAACGCACTCCTCAAAACTACCCCGAAAATCCAGCGACCATTGGGGAACATATAAGAAAGAAAAGAATTGATAGTGGTCTGTCCCAGGCGGAATTGGCCAAGATCCTCGATGTGAGTACCGACTGCGTTGCCTATTGGGAAAACAACCGGAGCAAGCCCCCAATAACCTATTATCCCAGGATACATCATTTTTTAGGTTTTTGTACAACTGCGATTAATGAAACCAATTTTCGCGAACGTATTCGAACCTATCGGTGGGAAAATGGGATTAGCTGCAAGTATATGGCACGTCTTCTTAAAGTCGATACTTCTACTGTACGTGCCTGGGAAAAGGGATTAAATATGCCTTTGACAAAAAAGAATCGATGTGATAGACGCATTACTCCAGCAGCAACATTGAACCATGTACCGCAGTAGCAAGTGAAGCTTCGGGTTTATCAATGCTGAAGACCAAAGGGTATAGTAGTTCAATATCTTCAAAAGCACAGTCAATAAATTTTGAATTCTACAAATTAGCCTCGATACTAACAAGTCAACGCAACATGGTCACCAGTAAAACGATTTTTGATGAAATCTGGGAAAAGTGGCCTGGGAGCGAATTATCCATGATTTTATCCATTTTTTTTCGGGTTGAAAGCGTTCATCAAAACGACAGGGGTTCATAGATGCCAGCAGCATGAAGCTCGCAGGAAAGTCAATCGCCGTTCTGGCCCTGGAAATGGTGACCTTTCTTTCTTCTACTGGTTGTCGCATTACTTCCAGCACTTTGCGTTTAAATTCCGGCAACTCATCCAGGAATAATACACCATTATGCGCCAGCGAAATTTCTCCGGGCTGTGGAATACTGCCTCCCCCAACCAGTGCAGCATCGCTGATGGTGTGGTGCGGAGAACGAAACGGCCGGTGTACAATCAATGAAGCGTGTTGTGGGAGCTTGCCTGCGACTGAATGTATTTTAGTGGTTTCCAGTGCTTCCAGCAGGGTGAGTGGAGGCAGGATTGTGGGCAAACGTTTGGCCAGCATGGTTTTTCCGGCTCCCGGCGGACCAATTAAAATAGCATTATGTCCACCGGCAGCAGCTATTTCCAGGGCACGTTTTATCTGGTATTGCCCTTTTACTTCGCTGAAGTCTACATCAAACTGGTCCTGCGTAATATAAAACTCATCCCTTGCCGGTACTACTGGCTGCAAGGTGTTGGGATCATTGAAAAAGTTAACGGCTTCTGAAATATGTGAAATGCCATATACTTTCAATCCATTCACCATCGCGGCTTCCTGTGCATTTTGTTTGGGGAGTATGCATCCCTGGAAACCATCTTTTTGTGCCTGCATAGCCATCGGCAAAGCACCTTTAATGGGCTGTATGGTGCCGTCCAGTGATAGTTCTCCCATCATCAGATAAGCTTCCAGATGGGTAGCAGGTATTTGCCCGGATGCCGCCATAATACCTGCTGCAATGGGCAGATCATACGCGGCACCGGCTTTGCGGATGTCAGCAGGCGCCATATTTACTACTGTCCGGGTTCGCGGCATGCGGAATCCCATACATTGGATAGTGGACTCAATACGCCGTTCACTTTCCTTTACCGCATTGTCCGGCAGGCCCACTATAAATAATCTGTTTCCCTGGGAAGATACATTTACCTCTATGGTAATGGTGATGGCATTAACGCCCTGTATGGCGCTGCCGAAGGTTTTAACAATCATATGGATGTTGGGTTAACGATGCGAAGATATTGAATTACGAATTACAAATTACGAATTACGGATTTGTGGGTAGATAAACGCGGAAATAATATTCGCATTTATCATCTACCCACAAATCCGTAATTCGTAATTTGTAATTCGTAATTCTACTTGATTTGCGTCAGCAAATCAAGCACCTTCTCTCTTTTCAGGATCAGGTACCCGATCTTTTCTTTTGCAATACCATCTTTCAGGAGGTAAGTAAAATGAAGGTCATCTTCTATAACAGTAGATTCAAAATACTTGAATTGAATGCGTTGCTCTGCGCTGAGATCTTCTGCTATTTCATAGAGGTGAGTAGATAAAATGAATAGGCAGTTGGTGCTTTGCAACAGTCCCCGGATAACCGCCAGTGAGCAGTTTCTGGCATCTTCCACATTGGTGCCTTTAAACATTTCATCAATCAGTACCAGCCAGTTTTTACCATTGCTGATCTGCAGAATTGTATTCTTGATACGTAATACTTCACTATAGAAATAGCTTTCTCCCTTGAATATATTATCCTGTACCTGTATGTTGCTGAAGATGCCATGAAAGAAGCTTAGCTCCATACTTTGGGCAGGTACACCCATACCTATATGCGCCAGAAATACGGCTACTCCTACTGCTTTGATAAAGGTAGTTTTACCCGCCATATTTGCTCCGGTAAGGAACATAAAGTGCGAAGCCTCATCCAGTGTTACATCATAAGCTACCGGCTCCGGAAGTATGATGTGATACAGCTGATTCGCTTTTACAACAGGTCTTGTACTATTGGAAAAGTTGGGGAAAATCAGGTTGTAATGCTTGATAGCTTTAGCCATAGCATAGTAGGCATCCAGCTGCTGGTAAAGGGTCACCAGCTCCGAGATCACCTTTGTATGTCTTTTCCTGATATAATTATCATAGCGCAGTATTTCTATGTAATTCAGTTTGCCTTCTTCGTCTGCTTTCAGAATATCATAGAAATCTTTTTTCGTTAACAGCTGCTGCGCCCTGTCCAGCAATGTTTTCAGTAATTTGGGGGTGTCATCTGAATTAAAAGCGTTGATAAAAGAACGGAATCCTTTCAGGAGGTTTACCAGCTGCGTGAAAGAGAATTTAATGAAACCAAAATCAGGTGCATACAATGTTTTATTGATCACTGCCTGTATGTACAACGACATCCCCTCTGTATTGGAGATGGGTTCAATCTGCGCTTCCATATAGTTTTCTACTACTACCACTGTGCCGTTGGAGATAATGGAGGGCCAGTTATTTTCCTGTTCCAGGATATACTGTAATGCCCTCTGCCGGTTTTGGATCGAGGTAATATCTTCTAATGGGTTGCTGAATAATTGGCGTAGGAATTCACGGCCTCCGGAAGTAGTGGTAAAATCAAGCCGGTGAAATAGGGAATACTCTTCGTCGCGGTTAAAAATAGACAGGTCGTAGTAGGATGTTTTGTCCAGTTGCATGCAGCGTCATTTTAGTGAATATACGGTGGAAGATGCAAGGATAGAAAAATTCCATAAGATTAGAAAGAAAAGCTGAAAGCAGAAAGTAAAAGGCCATCGAAGTGGGTGACTGACGGAGGTTCCGCAGGTATTATCCGCTTCGATGGCCTTTTACTTTCTGCTTTTAGTGCTTATTAGCGGCTAAATGCTAACCGCTGACCCAGTACATTTTCATTGAAAGCGCCGTCAGCATAGGCCAGGTGGCCGCTTACAAAAGTATGGGTGATGGCAGCCGGGAAGGTATGCCCTTCAAACGGGCTCCAGGCACACTTATAATAAATGTTCTGTTTGTTTACGTTGGTCCGGCCATTCAGATCTACGATGACGCAGTCTGCAAAGTAGCCTTCTCTCAAAAATCCTCTTTCCTTTATCTGGAAACAGATAGCGGGTGCATGGCTCATTTTCTCCACCACTTTTTCTATCGTGATATCACCCTGACGGGCATGTTCCAGCATCAGCAAGAGGCTGTGTTGTACCAATGGCACACCAGATGGCGCCTGCAGGTAGGGGAGTTGTTTTTCTTCCCAGGTATGTGGCGCGTGGTCTGTGGCAATAATATCCAGCCTGTCGTCCAGAAGCCCCTGCCACAGGGCAGTTTTGTTATCTGCCGCTTTAATGGCCGGGTTGCATTTGATCAGGTTACCATATTGTGCATAATCATCTGCTGTAAAATGAAGATGATGTACACATACTTCTGCGGTGATGCGTTTCTCCGCCAGTGGCAGCATATTGCTGAACAACTGCAGTTCGCGGGCAGTGGATATATGAAGAATATGCAGGCGGGCATTGTGCTTCTGTGCAAACTGTATAGCCACCAGTGACGACTCGAAACAGGCTTCCACATTGCGGATCAGCGGATGATCCGCAGCGGTGAGGTGATCTCCTTTTTCGCGCTGAAAAGTTTCCATATTGCTGCGGATGATTTTTTCATCTTCGCAGTGGGTCGCTATCAGTAATTCGCTGTTGGAAAAAACGGTTTCCAGGGTGAGGTAGTTATCAACCAGCATGTTGCCGGTAGAAGAACCCATGAATATTTTTACGCCGCAAACACTTTCTTTTTTGGCGTTTGTCTTCAGAATTTCTTCGACATTATCATTGGCAGCTCCCATGAAAAAGGAGTAGTTCGCCAGTGAATGTTGTTGGGCGATGATATATTTATCTTCCAGTAATTCCTGGGTGAGTGCAGCAGGCTTGGTATTGGGCATTTCCATGAAGCTGGTGGTTCCACCGGCTACGGCAGCGCGTGCTTCTGTATAAATAGTCGCTTTTTGTGTGAGGCCGGGTTCGCGGAAATGTACCTGGTCGTCTATTACGCCGGGCAGCAGGTGTTTCCCTTCTCCGTTAATTTCCGTGTATTGGCCGGTGACAGTGATATTAGGCGCTATTTTTTCAATGCGGCTGTTTCTGATCCATACATCCTGTACCGTGGTTTGTCCTTCGTTTACCACGGCTATATTCCTGATGAGGTAATTTTGCATGCCGCAAAAATAAAGAATTACGAATTAAGAATTACGAATTACGGAGTGGCATACGCGTTTACAATTATCGTAATTCGTAATTCTTAATTCTTTCCATTATCCTTCCAGGTGAATGGAAAATACAAACATGCGGGATTGCAGCTTTTCTACCACATTGGAGTATCGCAGGTTAGGGTCTTTTACGTGTACATTGCCGAAACCGTTGCTGATTTTGAATTCAGGCGCAAAGATGAAGCTTTCAAAGTAAAACTCAAATCCGGCGCCGGCTTCATAACCATAGTCGCTCTTTTTGATCTTTACGAGGTCGTCTGCCCTGCGTAGGCGGGCGTTGGAGGCCAGATCATAGTCGTATTTCAGGCCGGCGATGGTGTATACACGCATATTGCCGATACGGTCCGACTTAAATTTGATCTGTAAAGGGAAGCTCAGTAAAATAGATTCTATCTTTTTTTCGGTATCCTGTGGTTTGGGATAGGTGTCCCGGTAATATAGATTTTTGGATGCAAAGATGAGCTGCGGATTAAAGCGCAGATCGAAATGCTCGCTAAGCCTGGCATTAGCCAGTAATCCCAGGTTAAACCCCATTGTTTTCAATGGCTCTGCCACCATAATAGAGTCGCTCGCCAGGAAGGCAGGTGAATGTTCGAGTTTAAAATAGGACTGGTTTGCGGCCAGCGTAATGCCAAAGTAATAGGGTTTTGCATCATGTTCTATCATATTCATATTGGTTTGCGCCTTTGCAGGAAGCATTCCAACCAATAAAACGAATATCAGCGCGTAGCGCAGTAAATAGAACATATGCCGAATGTTAGCGTTTTGCATGTAACGGCCTGGAAACGGGTGTTAGTTAAAATAGTTCGCATTGCTTCACCCTGCGGAAACGCTTTCACAGATTCTGGCAGATAACTGTAAGCCGCCTGGCTCTTCGCTATCCATTTCCCGAGCAGCGGTGTAATATAACGAAAATACAAATTATATAATTGTTTAATAGGAAAAACTGTGGGATTCGAAAATTCAAGTATCACTAATTTACCCCCTGGTTTCAGTACACGATACATGTCAGACAGCCCCTTTTCCAGGTTTTCGAAATTCCGTACGCCGAAAGCCACTGTTATGGCATCAAACGTCTGGTCCGGAAAACTTATTGTCTCACTATCGCCGGATTGCAGCGTAATTTTATCTGCCAGGCCCAGTTTTTCGATCTTTTCCCGCCCATGAGTCAACATCCCCTCAGAAATATCAATGCCCACAATTTTTTCCGGATGAAGGTGCTTTTCGGCCATAATGGCAAAGTCGCCCGTGCCGGTAGCTACGTCCAGCATGAGTTTAGGCTGAAGTGACTTCAAATAGCCCAATGCTTTTTTCCGCCAGATAATGTCGATTCCGAGCGACATAAAGTGGTTAAGAAAGTCATAGCGATGAGCAATATCATCAAACATGGTCGCTATCTGCTCCTTCTTGCTTAATTTTGACCCTTCAAAGGGAACGATCTTCTGAACATTTACATTTTCTGACATAGTCCGCAAAGTTAAAGAAATGTAGTATGTAAATAAGGAGATACGGGTTTTTTAATGGAACAAAGCAAATATCATTATGGTAATTAAGTCAGCAGAATATCTTATCAGTAGTCCCGATTGGGAAAAATGCCCCAGTCCGACAATGCCGGAATATGCCTTTATAGGCCGTTCTAACGTGGGTAAGTCTTCTTTGATCAATATATTGGCCAACAATGAAAAATTAGCCAAAACCTCCGGTACACCCGGTAAAACACAGCTGATCAATCATTTTGCCATCAATAATGCCTGGTATCTCGTGGATTTACCCGGATACGGCTTCGCTAAAAGAAGTTTATCACAACGCCGCCAATGGCAGCAAATGATCGAAAACTACCTGCGCAAACGCACTAACCTGGTGAGCGTATTTGTACTGATCGACAGCCGCCACCAACCGCAGAAAATAGACCTGGATTTCGTTAACCAGCTCGGTGAATGGAATATCCCGTTCAGCCTCGTATTTACAAAGGCAGATAAAAGCACCCAGGCGGAAGTGAGCAAAAACGTAAAAACATTCCTCAACAAAATGAGGGAAACATGGCAGTTCCTCCCACCTAACTTCGTGACCTCTACCATAAAGAAAACAGGCAGAGACGCAATACTCAATTATATCGATGAAATGAATGCGCAATTCCGGGCCATTGCCTGATAAAAGCAGTCGCCCTCCTCTCTCCAATATTTTTTTATATTTGGTACTACTTGTTAAATGATGGCATTTTTTTACCCAAATACTTGTTGGCATGCTGGATGCAACAGATGAAATACTGTGTAAAAGGATAGTGGAGAGAGATCAGGAAGCCTTCCGGGAATTGTACGAAAAATACCGCGATCCCATATACGGCTATACCCTGAAACTTTGCGGCTTACCAGACGTGGCGGCAGATGCGGTACAGGAAGTATTTCTGAAAATATGGTTGAAGCGCGAACAACTCAACCCGGCTTTGTCTCTCCGGGCCTACCTCTTTACCAGCACCCGCAACTACGTATTCGACTACCTGAAAAAGGCGGTTCATGATAAAAATTTCCGCGAACATTTTCTGCAATTATATACAGAAGATACCGGCGCCATGGACGATATCCTCTATACCCGGCAGCTGGAAGTCATTAAAATGAATGCCATCTCGCATTTACCTGCCCAACGGCAGCGGATCTTCAAAATGAGCAAAGTACAGGGATTATCCAACCAGCAAATTGCCGATGACCTGGGCATCTCTGTCAATACCGTAAGAGACCAGCTGGTAAAGGCTTCCCGCTTTGTACGCCATTACCTGTATCAACACGCCGATATCTCTATCGTCATGGCTGTCTTTTGCCATATCTATCGGAACTAAAAAAAAATTTTCCTGCCGATCGTCTTTTAGATCATCCCGATCGTATTACTGTTATGTCAACGAGGAACAATGGAAGAAAAGAAGCATAGTGTAAAGGACCTTTTTATAAAACTAGCCGAAAGGAAATCTACACAGGAAGAGCGTTTGCGACTCATTGCCTGGTTGGAAAAAGATCCGGTGCCCAGTGAATTCCCGTCTGTGGAAGAACTGTTGGAAACCGGAAACGGACGGGTGATGCCGCCGGAAGCCGCTGCCAACGTTTTTAATACCATTATGCAGCACTCCCCGGCAACACCTGTGATCCCGTTATGGAAAAGAACCCGTTTCAGAATAGCGGCCGCCCTGATTCCCTTTGTAGGCCTGGCTTCCCTTGCTATAGTATACTATAGGGAGAAAGACAACCGCCGGCATTTTGTCAATAATACACGTCAGGTACAAACCATTCAATTGGAAGATGGTACCGTTATACGGCTCAATCAACGCAGTAGCATGGCCGTAAAGACCAATGACCAACGCCGCGAAGTATGGCTGGAAGGAGAAGCTTTCTTCACCGTTAAACACCAGGCCACACAACCGTTTATTGTGCACGCCGCCAACCTCGTGGATATCAGTGTACTGGGAACGGCCTTCAACGTAAATACCCGCAATGGCAATGCCGCTGTAGTATTGAACGAGGGAAGCGTAAAAGTAAATGCCGGTAAAACCGCATCCCTGCTGCTGAAGCCAGGAGAAATGGCTGCGTTTAACAACAACACCAGGGTGTTATCGAAACAGCCCGTAGATACCCTGTTTCAAACTTCCTGGAAGTACAACCTGCTGGCATTTAAAAGTCAAACACTAAAAACAGTAATGCAACAACTAGGTGAACAATATGATTATAAAGTAGCATTCGAAGCAGAAGGAATAGAAAACCTTCTCTTCACCGGATATCTTCCATCCGACAACCTGCAACAGGCGATCCTTACGATAGAACAGTCCTTTAATTTAAAATTCGTTTTACAGCACAAGATCATTTACGTGAATAACAAAAACCTTTAGAGACAACCAAAATTAAGTTATGAAAAGAGTTAAATCAATCAGTTTCCAACTGATAATGGTTACTGCTTTGTTATGCTGTCTGCAATGGACAACCGCACAGATAACAACAGCTGCCACCCGCGAAAACCACACCACGGCAGTGCCTTTGATCACGGTGATCAATGAACTGGAAGCAAAATTTGATGTCCGCTTCAGCTATAACACCAACCTGCTGAAAGGAAAAAGTATCCTGCTGCAAAGCACCAGTGTTTTTGAAGCAGATAACATTGAAGGAGGTCTGAATAAATACATCGCACCTTTGGGCCTGGTATGCAAAAAAATAGATGGCAAACTGTACGTGGTAAAAGCAGAAGATACCGGCAGTACTAAAACCAAATTAACAACAGTAATAGATGCGGCACAAAAGCAAACCGTAAAAGGTACGGTAAAGGATTCTGTCGGCAACGTATTGCCAGGCGTAATTGTACAGGTGAAAAGTACTTCGAAGGCAACGGTCACTGATAAAGACGGTCACTTCTCTATCGATAATGTAAACGATGGAGAGGTGCTGGTATTTAACCTCATGGGATACACGCCTAAAGAATATATCGTAAAAGGCGAACAAACCATTACCATCGTATTGAATGATCAGGCGATCAGCATCGACCAGGTAGTAGTCACTGCTCTCGGTATTAAACGTTCGGAAAAAGCACTGGGATACGCCGTGCAAAAAGTAAAAGGAGAAGCAGTACAAACTGTAAAGGGAGTAGACCTCGCCACTTCTCTCACCGGGCAGGTATCCGGCCTGGTGGTGAAAAATTCCACTGAATTTTTTGCCAAACCTACCATTGAACTGAGAGGCGAAGGAGCTTTGCTCGTAATTGATGGCGTGCCCTATGCCAACATGACCCTGCGCGATGTGCCTGCAGATGATATTGAAAGTCTTGATGTACTCAAAGGCCCCACTGCATCCGCATTGTATGGCTCCAGAGCTTCCGGCGGCGTACTCCTGGTAACCACCAAAAAAGGAACAGGCACCGGCTTGTCGGTGAATATCAACAGCAACACCATGCTGCAGAGTGGCTTCCTCGCTATCCCTAAATCACAAACTTCTTATGCCCGCGGACAGTACGGAGCAATTGATAACGACTACGTTTGGGGACCAAAATTAGATGTGGGCAACACCGCCAGGGATTGGAATCCGGCCACTAAACAATTTGAAGATAACAGGCCATTGACTTCTGCAGGAAAAGATAACCTGAAGAATTTTATGGAGCTGGGATTAATCACCAACAACAACATCAACGTATCCCAAAGTGGCAAGTATGGCAGTTTCCGCGCTTCCATGAACCACATCTACAATAAAGGACAATTTCCCAATGCTAAACTGAATATGTACAATTTCACCCTGGGGGGTGAATTGAAAGCAACAGAAAAGTTTAGCCTCGAAGGGCATATGGGCGTCAGCAAAAGAATAGCGCCGCAAACATGGGGTACTGGCTACGGTAACCAGGGTTACATCTATCAGCTCACCATGTGGACAGGTCCCGAATATGATATCCGCCAATACCGTGACTACTGGAAAGTGCCTAACAAAACACAAAACTGGATGTACACCAACTGGTACGATAACCCTTACCTGATTGCGTACGAGAAACTGGATGGAATTCAACAGAATACTACCAATGCCAGTTTGACCGCCAACTATAAATTCAATCCAGACCTGACCCTCCTGGTACGCCTCGGTTATGATGTATACAGCAATAAAGAAACGCAAACCAACCCAACAGCTAATATCTACTCTACAAGAGGTGGCTGGAACGCAAAAGGTTTATACGCTATTTACAACTCATGGGGCTGGAGTACCAATAACGATGCGATACTGAGCTATACCAAAAAAGTGGGTAACTGGAATTTTGATGCGATGGCTGGTGGTACTATTTATTACTATCAAAAAGAAGGATTAAACGCTTCTACTAAAAACGGATTGGTTTCACCTACCTATTTTTCATTGAACGGATCAGTGGAAGCACCTACGTTCAGCCCGTCCTATACCGCCAACCAGGTAAATAGCCTGTACGGAAGACTGGCAGTTAGCTGGAAGAATACCGTTTTTGTGGATGCTACTGGTAGAAACGACTGGAACTCTGCACAGCCGAAAGCAAACAGGGCTTACTTTTATCCTTCTATCGGATCAAGTGTGGTATTATCTGAATTATTCAAAATGCCCGCCTTTACTGATATGTGGAAAATCCGCGGTTCCTGGGCCACCTTTAAAACACCTGCAAATCCATATGCTATCAACCGTCTCTATAGCACCAGTACCGGTGTGTGGAACGGCGCCAATTCTGCCAGGTATCCCGGTAGTTTACTGGGAGACAATATCCTCCCAAGTTCACAACGTACCTGGGAAATCGGTACTGCCGCTTACCTGTTTAAAAAACGCCTGAATATAGATGTGGCCTACTTCAACAAATATTATTTCAACCAGCAGGAACTGGTGCCTATTTCAGGCAGCAGTGGATTTGAATCTACCCTGGTGAATACCGGCGAAACCTATGTTAGAAAAGGCGTAGAAATTACTGTCGGTGGTACCGTGATCAAAAACAAAAATTTCCAGTGGGTATCTACTGTTAACTGGTCTAATCAACATCGTTACTACGTAGAACTCGACTCTGTATATTCTGCTAAAAAGCCTTGGGTAAAAACAAAAGAAAGACTCGATGTAATGACCGACAACTACTGGTTAAGAGATCCTAAGGGTAATATTATTCACAACAATGGTATTCCGGTAGAAAGTGATTATGAACAATTATATGGTTATACAGATCCTGCTTTTAGTTTCGGGTTTATCAACACCTTCTACATCGGCAACTTTACCGTAGGACTCAATATCGACGGACGTATCGGCGGATGGATGTACAATTATATTTATGATAAAATGTGGGATTCCGGTACCAATCCTGAATCAGATAATCAGTATCGTTATGATGAAGTAGTGAAAGGCTTAACTAATTACGTAGGTAAAGGCGTAAAAGTAATCTCCGGTAGTGCAAGCTATGATAACTTCGGTAAGATCATCAGCGATACCCGTCAGTATGCAGACAACGATACCAAAGTGTCTTACCAGGATTATGCGCAGAACTTCAGGGGCGGTGATCGTGGTATTCAAAAGAAATCATTCGTAAAAGTGCGTGAACTGTCTGTAGGATACCGTTTCCCGGCCAGTAAGCTCGCTCATTCCGGTATTAAAAATGCATCTGTTTCCGTTACTGCCCAGAACCTGTTCCTCTTCACCAAATTCAAATTTTCAGATCCTGATGTGGACGATGAAAACCTGAATTCACCATCGCAGCGGATGATTGGGGTTAATTTCAAAATTGGGTTCTAATCTTTCATCATCAAAGTAAATCACATGAAAAATAATTCACTGAAATATATATTAGCGATCCCATTAGTGGCCAGCTTGATAGCGGGATGTTCTAAATTTGATAAGATCAATACCAACCCCAATCAAACAACACAGGTAGGTTCAGATCTGTTGGCTACCCAGCTGATCCTGAATGTCACAAGAAGCAGCATCAGTACCACTAAAGGATTTATGCAGCCCTACCTGTTGGGTAAATACCTTACCTGGGGAGAAGGACAGGAGAATTTACAGTATAATAAATTCGGGAGAAGCAACTTTGACCGGTTGCTGCAGTTGCGCAACATCCCGCCTATGGTGAATGCTGCTCTGGATGAAGAAGCCAGAAAATCATACAACGGCTTAGGTCACTTTATCCGGGCCTGGCAGTTTTTCCAAACTACGATGCAGGTAGGCGATATCCCTTATTCGCAGGCAGGCAAAGGTGAAGCGGAGAACATCATTCAGCCGGAATACGATACGCAGAAGAAAGTGTTCCTGGGCATCCTGAATGAACTGGATAGCGCTAACGCACTGTTTGCTGCAGGAAAAGATTTTGCAGGCGATCCCATATATAGCGGTAAAGTAGATAACTGGCGCAGGCTGGTCAACAGTTTTGAATTACATGTGTTGATGAACCTGTATAAAAAAACAGGTGATGCAGATTTGAAAGTGGTGGAACGGTTTAAAGATATCGTAGCCAACAGGCCATTGATGCGTTCTTATGCCGATAACTTTGCATTGACTTATACTCCTGCTGCTGGTCAAAATTATCCCTGGTCCGATGTGCCGGCGGGTTCAGGTAATTCATTTGTGAAATCGAATTATACCATGCTTTCGGCAACGTTAATCGCGCCGTTGAAAACATTGCAGGATCGCCGCCTGTTCTATTATGCAAAACCTTCTCCCGTAAAAATTGCTGCAGGAAAACTCCCCAGCGATTGGGATGCATATGTAGGGGCAGAACCATCCAACGCATTTTCTGCACTGCAAACCATGCGTGTATCCAAAGATTATTCTGATCTGAACAACCGTTATGTAAACCTGGTAAATGCAGAGCCGGTAAGCGTATTCAGCTATCCTGAATTGCAGTTTGTACTGGCAGAAGCCACTATACGCGGATGGATTTCCACCACGGCGGCTCAAACGTATTATGCAAATGGTATTACCAATGCCATGAAGTTTACAGCTGCCTACACACCAGATCAAGCTGATTTTCATCACAACATGAAAATGGATGATGCTTATATTCAGGCATACGTTACCTCCGTGGCACTCACTGGCAATATGCAAAATCAGTTGTCGCAGATCATTACACAGAAGTACCTTGCAGGCTTCCTGCAAGGCTGTAACTATAATGCGTGGTATGAACAAAGACGTACCGGCTTCCCGGCGTTTGTGTTGAATAGCACCACTAATCTGAATACACCAGGTACACAGTTCCCGGTAAGATGGTTGTATCCTGCCAACGAATTAAGCTATAACAATGCGAATATGGATGCTGCTATTCAACGGCAGTTTGGTGGAAGTGATAATGTAAATAGTGTGATGTGGTTGTTGAAAGACTAACATCTTTTATAAAACAGGAAGGCCCGCATCAGCTGATGCGGGCCTTCCTGTTTTATAAAAGTGCTATAATATTCTTTGATAGATGAGCCTCATTCCCTCCGGGTTTTTATCCCACACATAAAGCAGATTCTTTTTTATTTCGATATGATAAGAACTCTGGTTCCCAAGTTCGAGTTGCCATCTGGGGTCAGTATCGATGTTGGTCTGTACAACATTATAGGTAGTTGCTACCAGCTGTAAATCGTCTACCAGCAATCTGTATTCTCCATGCTGGATAATTAATTCCTGCTTGTTTGTTATCCTGGGTTCCTGTTCAATCATGTCGCCGTCTGCTTTTATAAGCAACCACTTTCCTTCAATTTTTATGGTAGAAGTATCCTCTTCTTTTTTTTTGCAGGAGGCAATAAGTATAAACAGCAGGAAAGTAGTTATCCAGTATTTAATTGTCATAGTAAATGGTATTAATTGGCCAATAACTTACAATTGGTAATGGTCTGATTTATTTTTTTCTGGAAATCATCCATGTAAGGCACGCTGGTACCGGTATCTATGGAGATTTTGGTGGTGTCGGCAGGTGTTTCCTGTATGTAGGTGAATGTTTCAAAAGAATTGTCTGCTGCACCGAGAAGACTATAACTGCTCACCAGTGTATCTGCTTTGATGGTTGTTTGCGGAAAACTGCTGAGGTATTGTTTCAGACTGTCATGAACATTACCGGGCAAAGTAGTGGTGTCACTTTTGTCTCCGGTATAAGTGATTTCATAGCTGGCATCAGCGGTGATCTGCAGCTTTTTGGTATGCGGAACAGGTACATTGCCGCCGCCGAAATTAACAAACAATGCATTACCCTTTGAAGAAGGTGGAGTGGTATTTCCGCCTTTGTTTTTACAGGCTGCAATACTGAAGGAAGCAATTAGCATTACTGCTACCAGTGATTTTGGTGATGTCATAATAAGGGTTATTTTATGTATAAAACGATGAATAAGGAAGCTGTTTAATTCCCGTAAGATTTAAACAGCCAGCCAGTATTAATTTCCTGCTAAAGGGTTTAAGGTCTTAATAGCTTGCAATTGATAATGGTTTGATTTATTTTTTTCTGAAACTCGTCTATATAAGGTACGACAATACCCTGATCTATGGAGATCTTAGTGGTATCGTTAGACTTTACCTCTACATAGCTGAATGTTTGGAAAGGCATGTCGTTTGCTCCTCTGCCACTATATTTAGTTGTTTGAGGATCCGCTTTGATGGCTGCACGTGGAAAGCTGGAGAGGTAGGGTTTCAAACTGTCATGAATATTACCGGGTAATTGAATGATTTCCTTTTTTTCTCCGGTAAACCTGATTTCAAAGCTGGCGTCAGCAGTGATTTGTAGCCTTTTATATGGGAACTCCTCAGATGCCGCTATCTGGCTGTTAAAATCAATAAAAAGCGCATCCCCTTTTGGAGTTATGTTATCTTTCTTACAGGCAACAATGCTAATGGTAGCTAACAGCAATATTGCTATCAGTGATTTTGGTGAGGTCATAAATAAAGGTATTTTATGTATGTTAAGCGTGGGAGCAATGGGAAAGTTACAATTAGGGGCAGGACTTGTACAGCTAGATAAGGGGAGAAAAAGCCACCTGACGTGGTGTCACGTCAGAAAAATATTTGAGAGAGGTACAAAAAACAGGCGCCTTAGTTCACTATTTTATTGGCGCAGCTGCTGCTGGCAAACGCTTCAGGTTTGGCTTTGAAGGCAAAGCCCATACCCAGGATATAACCCATTGCTTCGCGCAGGGCCAGGTTACTCTTGAACTGAGGATTGGTATTGATGTCTGCATGAACTTCCATGTCTACATTATATTCAGTAAACAGGTCACACAGTTCATACGCAATCTCAATACTCTTGCCTACTTCTACCAGCATGCGCTCTTTGATAGAATAGCGGTTTTTGGTTTTTTCATTGTGGATAAACATAAATCCGCCATGACCTTCCCGAAGGAAAACGATCACCGTAGCGAATTCAGTATCCACTCCTTTTACCTGGGAATCAGTGCCAATGCACACTTTCAGACGAAATCCCTTAGCGGTTTCGCGAACAATGGCTTGTCGTACTTCCTCCTTTACCGGAAGGTGGATGACCTCTCCATTAAATCTTCTCCATTGCATAAAATGTATATTAAAGGGTGAACATGCAAATTGGGTTATGCTATAATGCCTGCCTGTTGAAGTAATGCCATGCGTTTGGTGGGTCAACAATATGGGATGCGTTCATTGGGGGATAACAGCAATATATACGAATATACGAAAAAGCTGTTAGCAATTGCCAACAGCTGCACGTTAAAAAAATGAGAAGAAAGAAAGAGGAGATGTGGCTAAAACTGGCCAGTACTCAGCAGCACCAGTGTACAGGCTTCTACTGGTTGAATATTATGCTGCCTGGCAATAGCTTCCAGTTCCTCGTTTTCTGCACCCGGATTAAATATAATGCGGCGGGGTTGCAGCTGCAGAATATAGTCGTAATACGCTTTCTGTGCAACAGGATTCAGGTACATGGTAACGGTATCTACTTTCTCCAATGCCGGATGTTCTGTGATCACCGGGATTTCCCCAATCGTAGCCGCACGGCTCCCGATAGCCACTACAGGATGGCCTTTGGCGGTAAGTCTGTTCACGGCCATATTGCTATATCTTTCGGGATTGGGTGATGCACCCAGTACCACGGTGAGTTTTTTATCGTTGCTGGTTTCCATACCACTAATTTACGGAATTCAAAACAAGTGATAAGCATGCCAGGGCAGATGAGTCAGGATATCCTGGAACGCATCTTTTAACAACGGAAAGGTAAAAGTAAAACCTGCCTGTTGTGCCCTGGATGGTAGTACCCACCTGCTTTTCAATAGCAGTTCCGTTTCTGTGCCGATGAGGGCCGCTCCTATTTTTAATAAAGGTGCAGGGGCTGGCAAACCAAATGCGTGGCCGGTAGCAGCCCGCAACGATTGCATGAATACTTTATTGGTCACCGGGTTGGGAGCCGTGCAGTTATAAGTGCCGCTGCCCATTTCATTTTCGTATAGCCAGGCTATCATCCTGCATACATCTGTGATATGTATCCAGGTAAACATTTGTTTGCCACTACCCTGATAGCCACCCAGGCCGAACTTCGCCAGGTTCAGATAAGGCTGCATAACCCCGCCGGGCTGCCAGCCTAAGGTAACGCCTATACGTAGTATTGCTTTTCGTGTGTGCGGCAGGGTAATATCGTTGAAAGTTTTCTCCCATAATTTGCATACCTGAACCGAGAAATCATTGGCCATCTCCCCATTAAATTCATCCATGGGACGGTCATCCGCATGCCGGTATATGGTGGCGCTGCCTGCATTGATCCACACTTTGGGAGGATGTTGTAAGGTTTGGATGGCGGCTCCTAAAGCCTTGGTGGCGTTCACACGACTATCCAGTATGGCTTGTTTGTTTTTCGGGGTATAACGGCAGTTGACACTTTTGCCTGTGAGATTAATCAACAGGTCGGCATTTTCCAGTGCTGCGGACCATTCGCCGCCACTTATTCCATTCCAGGCCACATAGCTGATACGGCCGGCGGCAGGGCGTGGCATGCGGGTAAGGATAATGATATCGTTCTCCTCACCGAAATGTTCGATCAGGCTTTTACCAATGAAACCGGTACCAGCAGCGATGATGATGCATTTATTTTTCATGGTAATTTGTCGTTTTCAAGCGTTTCATAAAAAGTTAGCAACAGGTAGTAAATCATCAGCAAGGGTGCACAATATACCAGCCATAGCAGGCCAAACAGGGCAAAGCCAATGTCCATCACGCTGAGTACTATCAGGATGGCGCAGAGCATGAGTAGAGGAATCAATATCCAGTGATATATCTTCCTGAAAAATGAAATAGGAAACCCCTGGTGGATAATACAGCTGAAGAGCTGGTAGATGAAAGCAAGGGTCAGTACATGGCCGCCCTGACTATCATCAATGGAAGTAAAACATACAAAGGATAAAAGCAGGAGCAATACCTGAATAACAATATCAATGAGCAATAAAATTTTTTCTTTTCTTTCCATATTTCAGAATTTTCAGTAAAAACAGAAATATAGGCCCCAAAAAAAGCCCCTTCCGTCATGCTTTTTGACGGATGATTAAAAACAATCTTCTGATAGAAATGACAGCTATGCTGATGCAGAGGACCGGGAGTAGTAGGAATATGCCCCCGTAAAAAAAGTAGAAGGATACTAGGCGCAGCCCTCCGGATAATACTATAAAGTGAGTGAGGATCAGGGCTATCGACAGGAGTAAACTGAAGGCTAACAGGATAAGTTGCAGATAATAAAGTCCCTTGTGTGTGACTAGCTGCCGGCCTTCGAATATATGTATAAAGCTGCTGATGGTCTGCCACCCCAGCAGTACCCAATACAATTGATGGATAGGAAAATGAAAGTAATCAGAGAAGAAAAAGAGGTATACCCAGGCAAGGATACAGGCCGCAGCAAGAACGCCCTGTATGACTCCATCTGCAATAATAAACCATTTCATTTTTATTTTGTTAGTTCGGAATTTTCAGGAAAGAATGAAATATCGAAACAAAAAAAATTATTTGATGAGTTTCAGCAGGCTGCTATAGAACCAGTTTTCTTCTGATTTAATAAATGCACCGATTGTTTTATCGGTTTGTTGAGCAAACTTGGTAATGTTGGAGATGGAATCTTTGAAGGCTTTCATTTCTTTGTCTTTTGGATCGCCTTCTGCCTGCTGCAGCTGTAACAGTACTTTCATGATAGGATCCAGCTCACGTTTCTTTCTTTCGCGTGCAATATAGGTAGCTACTTTCCAGATGTCTTTTTCGGCTACAAAAAATTCCTTTCTTTCGCCAGGAATGAGGATACGTTCCACCAATCCCCAGTTAATAAGTTCCCGCACATTCATATTGGTATTACCACGGGAAATATTCAGTTGCTCCATGATATCATCTGCACACAACGGATCCGGCATTACCAGCAGTAACGCGTGAATCTGAGCCATCGTACGGTTAATACCCCACTGAGCGCCCAAAGATCCCCAGGTTTGGATAAACTGTGCTTTTGCTTCCACTAAGTTCATGTAGGTTGTAATTTATAGCGTTTGACAATTTACAGGGTCAAATGTATACCAAGTTTTTGAACTTTCAAAAGCTAATGAAACATTTTACGGCCCAATGACCGGATAACGCACAAAAAAGGCGGAGTGTATCACTCCGCCTTTCGTATAGCTATTATAATCAGTTTATACCAGCATGGTTACCGGATTTTCCAGGAACCCTTTCAGGGTAGCCAGGAAACGGGCGCCTACAGCTCCATCCACACTTCTGTGGTCGCAGCTCAGGGTCAGCTTCATGATGTTGGCTATTTTCACCTGACCTTTTTCCACAATTGCAGTTTCTGTGATATTACCTACTGCCAGGATCGCTGAATCCGGCGGGTTGATAATAGCAGTGAATTCATCGATACCGAGCATACCCAGGTTGGAGATGCTGAAGGTATTACCGCTGAATTCCTGTGGTTGCAGTTTCTTGTTTTTGGCTTTGTCGTACAGGCCTTTTGCATCGCTGGCAATCTGGCTCAGTGTTTTCTGATCAGCAAAGCGGATCACCGGTACAATCAGACCATCTTCAATAGCTACCGCAGAACCGATGTGTACATGCTGGTTCTGACGGATAAAGTCGCCCATCCAGCTGCTGTTGACCGCAGGATGCTGACGCAGTGCCATCGCAGAAGCTTTGATCACCATGTCATTGAAGGAAATCTTAACCGGAGAAATTTCGTTGATAGATTTACGTGCTTCCATGGCTTTATCCATATTCACATCTATTTTCAGGTAGAAGTGGGGAGCAGTAAATTTGCTTTCGCTAAGGCGTCTGGCAATAACCTGGCGCATTTTAGTCAGCGGAATATCTGTGAAGCCTTCCTGGCCAGCCGGAACAAAGGCAGGAGCAGCAGGTGCTGCACTGCTTGTGCTTTGAGCAGGAGTAGCTGCTTTGGCAGCAGGAACGAAGCTGTCTACGTCTTTTTTGATGATACGGCCACCATCACCGGAGCCAGGAATCTGGCTGATGTCGATGCCTTTTTCTTCCGCTACTTTCTTAGCCAGCGGAGAAGCTTTAACACGGCCGTCTGTATTACCGGATGCAACTGCAGCAGGAGCGGCAGGAGCAGTAGTGGTAGCAGCAGGAGCGGTACCGTTTTGTGAAGGCGCAGCAGCAGGAGCAGCAGTTTGTGCGGCAGGAGCTCCGGTTTCAGCAGCCAGTATAGCATCTACACTGGTGCCGGCTTTACCAACAATGGCAATGATACCGTTTACTTTGGCAGCTTCACCTTCTTTTACACCTATATATAATAAAGTACCGTCGGCATAACCCATTACTTCCATGGTCGCTTTATCCGTTTCCACTTCCGCCAGTACATCGTCATTCTTCACAACATCGCCTACTTTCTTATTCCAGGCAACTATTTTACCTTCTGTCATGGTATCGCTCAACAGCGGCATACGGATAACAGTCGCATTTTTCAGTGCTTCTTTTAATGCAGCATCATCAGCCGGTGCAGCAGTAGCAGCAGGAGCGGCCTGTGGCGCCGGTGCAGGTGTGGCTGCAGCAGCTGCAGGAGCAGCAGTAGCCTCTTTTTTATCTTCCAGCAGAGAAGTATAATCTTCCCCCGGTTTACCTACAATGGCAATAATTCCGTTTACCTTAGCTGCTTTTCCTTTCTCCACACCAATATACAGGAGGGTTCCTTCTACGTAACCCATCACTTCCATGGTTGCTTTATCTGTTTCCACTTCAGCAATAACATCGTCTGCCTTTACTGTATCGCCCACCTTTTTATGCCATTCCGCAATCACCCCTTCCGTCATCGTATCACTCAAAAGGGGCATTCTGATAACTTCTGCCATAGTGTTTTATTCAAAATTTTGTTCAAACCTACATGTTTTTGCGCAAAAACGCAAAGAAGGAATTGTAAACTGTTTAAAAATGTCTATCTATCGTTAATATTTAATTACAGTACCCGGATTAGAAATCCAGCTCCATATTAAGTCTGTCTTTCAGCTCTTTTACCATCGGATATTTTTCAGACATCTGCTGAAATTGTTCCCTGCTGGATAGCGGAGCAGGGCCGATATCCTGTGTTTGCTGACTTTCGTCCAGCTGTAGGGTAAGCACGATGGTAGGATTGTTAAATTTCTTTTTCAGGAACTCAGCAATCACCAGCTTCTCTTCTTCCATAAACCGGAATTGCACAATGTTCCTGCTTACAATGCCTACTTCTGTAGCGCCCAGCAACTTCAGCTGTGCCAGCTGTAAGTTACTCACCACCGTCATTTTGTTGGCTTGCCGGTACAGATCAATAAATTCTTCCCAGTACACAGCAATTGCTCCCATAGTGAGTGCGATAGACTGTACCTGGGTAGTAGTTTGCTGTTTCGCAGCCATCGCCTCTTTCATGGCGGCCAGTCCGGTTAATTTGCTGGCCGGTGTGGCTGCAGTGGCAGCAGGAGCCGCTGTTGCAGGCATGCCAGTGCCGGAGGCCGGCGCTGTTTGTACCGGTGTAGCTACTGACTGCTGTATTGGAGCTGTAGCTGCAACGGCTTGTGCCTGTGCACTTACCGGTGCTGTTGGTACCGGTTGCTGCTGCTGTTCTACGGGCAAAGTTCCGGGAGGTGTTTGTACTGGTGTTGCCGCTACCGGACTTTGTGCAGGTGCCGCGGGAGGGACTGGTGCCTGGCCGGAGGCTCCGGTATCTACCGTTAAACGGGCAGCAGGTGCCGATGCAATACTTTCAGTAGTAGCTGGTTTATCTATGATGGTTTTGGCCGTTACCGGCTGGGCAGCAGGTGCGCGCAGCTTCTGTGGTACGGAACCATCAGGTACTAATTTTTTTTTTGAAACCTCTCCGGTGCTGTCATCGCTGACCAGCGTTACCGCCTGTTGCAGATAACATAACTTGATGAGGGCCATTTCCACATGCAAGCGCTTATTACGGGCCATGCGGTAATTGATCTCTGTTTCATTGAGCAGGTGCAGGGCGGTGATCAGGTAAGCCGGGCTTATCTGACCGGATAACTGCTTGTAGCGCTCTTTCAGATTACCGGATACTTCTACGAGGTGAAGCGCCTTGTCTTCTTTACAGAGCAACAGGTTGCGCAAAAATTCCGCCCAACCGTTCAGGAAATTATCTCCTTCAAAACCTTTCTGCAAAATTTCGTCAAACAGGAGAAGCGCACTGGCTATATCCTGCTGTAATACGGAGCCCATTACCCGGAAAAAATAATCGTAATCCAGGATATTCAGGTGCTCCAGTGTATTTTGATAGGTAAGATGTCCGCTGGTAAAGCTAACAATCTTATCCAGTGTGCTCAGGGAATCACGCATACAACCATCCGTCTTCTGCGCCACCAGGTGCAGGGCATCGGTTTCTGCCTCAATATGCTCTTTGGTACAGATTTCCTGCAGATGGTCTACTGTATCCTGTATGGTGATGCGTTTAAAGTCGAAGATCTGGCAACGGCTCAGGATAGTAGGCAATATCTTGTGCTTTTCTGTGGTAGCCAGGATGAAAATCGCGTATGACGGCGGTTCTTCCAGGGTTTTCAGAAAAGCATTGAATGCCGAGGAACTGAGCATGTGTACCTCATCTATAATATAGATCTTATATTTTCCTGCCTGTGGTGCAAAACGTACCTGTTCCACGAGGGTACGGATATCATCCACTGAGTTGTTGGAGGCAGCATCCAGTTCATGGATGTTGAAAGAACTGCCTTCATTAAAGGATTTACAGGAATGACATTCATTACAGGCTTCCCCATCCGGCTGCAGGTTTTCGCAGTTAATGGTTTTAGCCAGGATACGTGCACAGGTGGTCTTTCCTACTCCGCGAGGTCCGCAAAACAGGAAGGCATGTGCCAGCTGGTTATTGCGGATGGCATTTTTGAGAGTGGTGGTAATATGTGCTTGTCCTACAACAGTTGAAAAGTTCTGTGGACGGTATTTACGGGCTGAAACGATAAAATTCTCCATATGACTGCTACGCTTTCGCGAGCGCCGAAAATACGCACAAATTCAGTAAGAGAAAAATGCACGGCAGGAACGGCGCTTTGACAGGGTATTATTCCCCTGGTTCTAACGTTAAAATAAATTCCAGGTAGGCCTTTTTTAATAATATGATTCCATTATTGTAATGTTCCATCATAGCAGAACTGATTTCATGCAGCTCCTGGATAGCTACATAATCGGGTATCATATCTTCCATAAAGGTACAGTCCTGCTGCCGGAATTTTTTTAGCTTCTCGTTCATTCCTTCCGGAAAGGAACTATAAAGGGGAGAGTTGCTGATGTTTTCTGTCATCATACGGAAACTCCAGCATTCGGCAGATAACTCATCAAAAAGTGCCGGCATCGACTCCATATCATGTTCGCCGGTATTAAAGAGTAGGCTGATGCAATGTATAATCCTTATCACCTGATCATTCAGCTGATGGCCGGTTTGCTGATATTGTAATATCTGAAGATATTTCTCTTTTAGCAGCTGGGCAACAGCTGGATTTTTTTGATGTGCAATGGTGTAGTGATAACGAAATGCTTTCTGGTCATGTGTCTGGAGCCATTCGTGTTCGGCAGATACTTTTTCCGATAGCATCCGTGCCAGCTGTCTGGCCCGGGCAGCACTGTATTTCTGTCCGTCAAATTCAAAATAGCGGGTCTGAAACTGCCCGCTGCTGATGGCCTGGAGGGTTTCTGCATCCTGGCGGTCACGGTAAAATGTCCGCATCCTCCCGATAATATCCGGATGATATATTGTTTGAATACCACAATTTTGGATTTCTTCCGGTAGCAGCAATTGGGTATATCCTTCGGTCATTTCGTTGAATGGCCGGTTGTCATAATAATCATTAAATACCTTAGGATATTCATATAGCCGGTGACGTTCAGACAGTTCCTCAATATAACTGGCCGGGCTGATTTCGGTGAATGTTTCCGCAGAAGGGAGAACGGTGAAATTATATACCAGCGCAGTCATTTGCTCCTGCAAACGCTCCGGTTCTCTAAATAAGCCCCAGGCACTGCTGCTGATTTGCCTGCATGACACATTCGCCTGCAGGTAATGCGCCTCCCGGTCTTCTCTTGTAAGATGGGACGTCCATTGCTCCCGTAACTGTACCCTGCTTTTCAGGAAGGTTTGAAAATAATTGTCTGTAATAACAGGTAGTCCGGCGCTGTCCAGTGCGAGGTGATTCTGGGCAGCATAGTAATGAATGAGGGCGCGTTGTACCCTGAAAATATTGGAAAACCGAACCGCCCTTTCCGCGAGGTCAGGTAGTTTATGAAAACAGTGGTCCAGGCAGTAGCTGCCCATTTCCAGGCGGCGTAAGCCGCTCACGGCGGTTTCAGTACTGGTAAGGCCCACTGCCACAGTATCAGTATAAAATTCCATTTCCCGGCTTAAAGTGAGGTACTGCCTGTTAATCAGGGAATATATTTTCCTCAGCACTAACTGCATGATATTCAGGATCCGGGTAGTAATATGGGCAAAGAAACTTAACAGGCTTCCACCATTGCTCCATCGTACTTCCATTTCCTCCCAGCGCTCATTTTCATATAGCATATTATACAACGTCTTATTTAAGGTGTATATATAGCTGCCCAGCTTCATACTTCGCTGTGAGAAATGTGTGAATTCATGTGCCAGTAACATTTTGAGTTCGCTGATATTCACACTATTGACAAGCCCCAACCCAATCTCCAGGTTTTTACGGGTAGGCCAGAACAAACTTAAAAAGCTGGAATTGTGAAAAACAGTTGCATTCATGTCGGGGACTACAAATATTTTCTTTGGGAAACGTATGCGTGTGTCTTTTACCAGCTGGGTAATGAAGTCGAATAAATCAGGATGGTTATCTGCAAAAATCTGGGTACGATATGGGTTAACTGCAGGACGCTTATTAAAAAGAAACTTGATGAGGAAAAACAATACCATCCCTCCCAGTAACACAAGACTAAGTCCTATGATGCCGGAAATCCAGGTAGGATAAGTGCGGAATAGTATTATACCTCCTGAAACAAAGGTCACCGCCAGGGCCACCGCTGTGAGCAATAGTACCACGTAAAGAATAAAGAACAAGACAACGCAGCTGATGGCTTTCATTATCTGTTGCCTAAATAATAACGTGGGCTGAACAAGTGCCAGATCCGCGTTCTCCGGGCACTCAGGATATAAGTTGGTCATAACAAAACATCAGGTTAGATACGATCGTAACAGCAAAAGGGATTTAAATGTATATAATATTCAGTAACTTCTTTGCCACTCTGAGGCTATCGGATATTTATATGGGTTGCTGAGCAGCCTTCCTGATTTGGTTTTTATGGGATTTTTCAAATGTATATATTTCATGATAATATATTAGTTGCCACATCGTCAATAGTTTTTTTTGAGGAAAAGTTACAGAAAGGTGTTTCTTCATTGCGAACGACAGTTATTCAGTAAAAATTGTCCTGATGACACTTTTTTCAACTGTATGTAATGGCATTTTTTCATTGTTTACCCTCAGAAATAACGGCCGGTAAAGGCGTCAGACTTATTTAAGAAGATCAAATACGGATAAAAATTCAGCAGGCAATGGTGAAGAAGTTTTCCGGAATACCAATTACCACTTTTATGCGTTACGATACGTGTGATATTTCCGCATAGCCGGACGCATTCCCGGAGCAGCTGATCAGTGGTAATATCCGGATGCAGGAGATATGCAACGCCTGCATCCGGATCACTTCTTTACCCCACCATTGGGTGCCTTTTATATGGAATAGTACGGTCGAATAAATAGCGGTAGGTAGTCAGCTGTCTGGAAGGAACTGCACCAAGATTTTCTGCTACATTCTGCATTCTCGGGTTAAAGTCACCGATCCACTGCATTTCATAATCTACATAATGTGCCATATCAGTCTGGATGAGCTTAGCGCCTTCTACAATCATATAGGCATCTATCCCTTTCCCCTGGAATTCCGGTATAATACCGAATATAATCCCTATCATTTTTTTGCAATAGCCGGTTTGTTTGAGCCACAGGAACTTCAGTTTTTGCAGGAGCCCAAATTTTCCATTCATATGCTTAATATACTGATTGAGATCCGGCAGGTTGAGCCAGATAGCAATTGGTTGCTCATGATGATATACAAACCAGGCGATCTTTTCATCCAGTAATGGCTTCATCTGCTTAAAAAGGGCGAGTACCTGTGCCTTTCCCATTTCCTTGCCACCGCCATGCTGTGCCCAGGCTTTGTTATATACTATACTGAAAGCTTCTGCAAATTTTGGGAGTTCATTTTTCCGGATATGTATCGCCTTATAAGCAGGATCTGCTGCAATATGAGCATGGCGTTCAAAAAACTTAGGTTGTAGCTGATCACTTACCTTCATTCCAAAGCAGATCTGGTTAAAGAAAAGCTGGAACCCGTATTGCTCAAATAAACGGATGTAATAAGGCGGGTTGAAATTCATGCAGTAAATGGGTTCATGAAATCCCTGTGTAAGTAGTCCCCACCAGTTATTGCGTTCGCCAAAGTTGATGGGACCATCCATAGCCCCCATACCTCTTTCCTGCAGCCATTGTTTGGCAGTGTCAAATAGTAAGTTGGCTGCCTCCTGGTTATCGATACAGTCAAAGAATCCAACACCTCCCACCGGAC
The DNA here is from genome assembly GCF_052114225.1 of Chitinophaga sp. RAB17. Taxonomy (NCBI): domain Bacteria; kingdom Pseudomonadati; phylum Bacteroidota; class Chitinophagia; order Chitinophagales; family Chitinophagaceae; genus Chitinophaga; species Chitinophaga sp. RAB17. The sequence continues at coordinate 924,369 of NZ_JBFREI010000002.1, forward strand.
ATTCGTCCCCTTTGTTTTTATATTTCTTATTTACAAAAGCTGCGATCCTGCCAATGGACCTGCCATTATCATCTTTTAAAATCCATCTGATAATTTCTCCATGACGGAATGCCTTATTTTTCTCTGGATCAAATACTATGTTTATATCCTTATCCAGCGGCCTTATCCATCCAGGTACATCTTTATTTAATATTACATGCACATCGAGAAACTGCCGGGCTGTTAGTTCATCGTTTACAATAATCAGTTGCATTGAGACCATTTGTACAAATGTAATAAAAACTGCATTGGCATTATTTTTTCTCCATCTAACACATGAAAAGAACTTACGTTTATCCCGCCATACTGTTGCTGTTGGTAGTTGTATTCGGCCTTGGCTATTGCCAGCAACAACGGCACGTACGCAAGGTATTGTCTGAAAACCAGCGCCTGTGGAACGAAAACCGCGATTTACGCAAAAGCCTGGATCAATTCGGGGCAGTAAACCAGCAGATTACCACCCACCAGGAAGTGCAGCAAAGAACAGCCGGACAGTTTATTGAGCGCCGGGCTTATTACCGTCGCAACTGGCAACAGTTTATCGCAGCAACAGCAGGAGACTACCGCACCGGATTGCTGGGAGGTATCAAAGACCTTAACATCACCGTAAATAATCAGACGGAATACGCCCTGGATAATGTGGTGGTTAAAGTTGAGTACATGCGTAATAACAATGAAATTTTTAAAACTGAACAATATACCATCAGTAATATTCCGGAGAAGGGAACACGTAGTATTGCCGCTTCTAACAGCCGAAAAGGGAGCAAGGTAAATGTGAAACTGATGAGTATTACCAGTCAGCCAATGAATTTTTGCTGGTCCGTTACCAAACCCATTCCTCCCGGAAATCCGGATCCTTTTGAATGCGTACCGTCTGCTAAGGATAATCAGTAACTTAGCTAAATGATTGATATGATACCCGTTACCATTGCTGATGAAGCAATAAAGGATTTGTATGAGGAAGCTTTTCCGAAAGCAGAAAAACGCCCCTGGGATTGGCAGCTGGAGCTGATTGCTGCCGGTAAAATCCAGGTACTGCGTATTGTAAAGGAAGAAACATTCTTCGCGGGGTTTGTGTTTTACTGGAAATTGCCGGCGTTTAATTTTGTTGAACACTTTGCCATTCACGCAGATGCGCGTGGCGGAGGTGCTGGTACACAGGTAATGCAGTTATTGGAAAAAAAGTTAGGTACGATTGTATTGGAGGTAGAGCCTCCTGCAACAGAACAGGCCATTCGCAGAATAAAATTTTATGAGCGGCTGGGCTATCAAACCTTTCCGGACACCTATGAGCAGCCATCCTATTACCCGGAATCTGGCCCGCTTACCCTGTGCCTGATGTATAAAGGGTTTCCCCCGGCAGCAGCCAATTTTCAGCAGGTAAAAGATCAACTCTATAAGTACGTTTATACAAAATAAAAAAGTACGAATGAAATGCCAGATAAAGGTGATGTCATCTCACTAAACATCATTTATTACTGGTTATCATTCGTACTTTTTTCTATCATGGAGGTCAATGCTTACACAGCATTAACGCCTGTTGTTATTGTCCCTGGCGCGGTACGCGTTGGCTCTGACCCTGCGGTTGTTCCTGTCTCTGCGGCTCTTGTCTCTGTGGCTCTTGTCTCTGTGGTTGCTGCTGCTGTTCTCTTTGTACCCGTTGCTGTTGTTGCTGTTGTTGTTGCTGTTGTCTCTGCTGTTGTTGCTGTTGCTCTCTTTGTACGCGTTGCTGCTGCTGTTGTTGCTGTTGCTGCTGTTGTTGTGCCCTTTGCTGTTGTTGCTGCTGTTGTTGTTGTACCCGCTGTATACGTTGCTGATCCTGCTGTTGTTGTTGCTGTTGTATCCTTTGTTGCTGTTGCTCTTGCTGTTGTACCCGCTGTATACGTTGTTGTTCCTGCTGTTGTTGTTGCTGTTGTCTCTGCTGCTGTTGCTGTTGATCATTTATTCTGTCTGGTGTAACCCTGGATGGTCTGTTGTAATTTCCAGGGGTATTATTTCCTGGCTGTGTGGTACTACCCGGAGTTACTCTTCCGCCGCCATTGTTATTGGCAGGAAAGCTACCATTGTTTACCGGTTGATTTGTTTCACGGCCCGGAACAACCCTGCCTCCATTATTGGAAGGGAAGTTGCCCGTATTGTTATTGCCTGTATTACCTGGTGTTACACGGGTAGGACGACTGTTATCTATTGACTGTACCGGCCTTGTACGATCAGCTTCACGGCCTCTCTGAATGGCGGCTGCATCCGGACGGTAAATTTGTAAACGGTTGTTGTCAACCCTTCCCGTACCAGGTCTGCTCATGTTTTCCACTCTTACAGGTCTCACCGCCTGACCGGAATAACGTTGCACATCGTTGGCGTTAGGTCCTGAATATACTCTGTTACCACGGTAATTATTGGTGTTATTGATAATAGTCGTGTTGTTAATAATCGTCACATTCCGGCTGTTATTAACGTAGTAGTTATTTATACGCGGACTGTTGATATATTGTCTTGGCACAAACGCCCAATAATTAGCAGGTGCATTATAAGAATACTGTGGTCCCATTGGCGCCCATCCATAATAGTCGCCACCGGTTCTCCAGCTTACCCACGCCGGACCCCAGTCATTGCCTGGTACCCACATCCAGCCCTGGAAATCATCAAATAACCAACGGCCGTAGTGGAAAGCAGCCCAACCCCATGAATAATCAGACATCCAGGTCCAGCCATAGTCTGTATAAACCCAGTGTCCATTCGTATAATAAGGTCTGAAATCGCGGCCGGCATTTGGTATCCATACCTGGTCATATCCGGGATAACTTACCCAGCGGCCATAAGGGCTCAACTCATCATAAAATGAAATGGAACCGCTTATTTGTACCTGCGGGCCAGATCCATAAGAAGAACCGTATTGATCATATTGATCATTGGAAACAGGTGCATAAGTAGATGCACAGCTGCCCAAAAAGAATGATATAAGTAACAGGGATACTCCTGTGTGTTTCATTAATCTGTTCATAACTCCTGTTTTTTAGTCCTGATAGGTTGTTTTATAGTAGACCCTGGAGATGTAATGAATGTTGTTGTGCGTAAAATTATTTTATCTCAACAAGCATTTTTTAATGGTTTCGAGTACTGTATAGATGGCGGCGTCATGTTTAAATGTTAAAGGAATTTGTTAAAATTTTTATAACGCTTCATGCTGCAGTTCACGCGCTATATACCTTGTATGACAAAAATGGTTCCAAAATAATATTCCGCTGTAATAGCTTGTCATACAGGGTTTAACGAAACACTTATGGGAATAATAAAACATTACTGTAATATTGTGACAGTTGATTTAATTTATAAGATGGCCTCATTTTTTAGTATTCATCATATCTTTTTTACCGCATTAGGATATTCGGTTAGTTACATAGAGTTTGTTGGCACCTTAACAGGGTTGCTATGTGTTTGGCTGGCGGCCCGGGACCATATTTTTACCTGGCCGGTAGGATTGATAAATGTGAGCTGCTTCTTTATTCTTTTCTGGCAGCTACAGTTATATGCAGACATGTTTCTGCAGATATATTTCTTTGCCACCGGCGTTTACGGCTGGCTTTTCTGGTATAGAAAGCAACCCGAGAATGAGCCGATATATGCTTTGGGAAACCGGCAACGATGGCTGCTGGGAGGAGCTGCTATCCTGCTTTCCGGGGCCATGGGCTTTATTATCAGCCGCCTGCATACCTGGTGGCCCGGCGTATTTGAACATCCCGCTGCTTATCCTTATACTGATTCACTGGTGGCCGTTTTAAGTGTATTTGCCAATATTCTGCTGGCGAAAAGAATCTGGGAAAACTGGCTGCTGTGGGTATTGGTAGATGTGGTGGCCACTATTATTTATTTTCAGAAGGGCGTCAAATTCCTCGGAATAGAATATTTCATTTTGCTCATCATCGCTACGCTGGGACTGATTAAATGGGTGAAAGCCTACCAGCAGCAATCCGTTTCCGCTAAACTATAATAATTCATAACACCATCACCTATGTTCACTACTAAGCAAAAATTCAGGCGTATAGCCGTTGTGTTTATCTCCATTTTTGTTGTAATGTTTCTTTTCAGAATTCTTTATGGCTATACCTACAAAGGATTTCAGTATGAGGAGACAGGAAACAATAGCTTTTTGTCTGGTATTGAAAAACAGCGGAAGAATTATGCGTCTGAAAAAGGAAAAGCATTTAGTACTTCAAACGCAGGTCCTGCCAGCGTTGCAGGTAATCAGAAATATGAAAAAGTAGCGAATGTACGATCTAAGTCATCGCATTTTACGGAAGATGAAAAACTACTTCACGGCACCATTAATAAGTTCGATGCAATTGTGCAGTATCAACAGGAGTCGGGTAATAAAGGCAACCGTGAAATCCAGTTACTGATTGGTGTTTTGCCGGAGAAGTTCGATTCCTTTTATCATGCAGCGCAGGAAATAGGTGTTATTAAATCCACAGAAATTACCAAGACGGATAAAACGAATGAATACCGCAAACTCAATGCGAAGAAGGTGTCATTAGAGCAATCGTTGGCTTCTCTGAACGAACTGAAGAAAAAAGACGGACGCATTGAAGATTTCATCAACCTGCATAACCGGATTTATGAGGTGGAAACGGAATTGCAGGGGCTGGGTGTGGAGTTAGGGAACTTTGATTCGGAGAATGAATTCTGCACGGTACAATTTTCTATGTATGAAGGGGCGGCTCAGAAATCTGTTGGTGGGGTGACCCGTGTGAAAGTAGCGCTGGAGTGGACGATTAAGTACTATGCGGTACTGGTGGCCAGCATTTTTATTGCGGCAGCTGCTGCCTGGATATTGCTGAAACTATTGCAACTGGCTAATGCGTTGATGGCCGCCAATAAAAAAGAGTAAAAAAATGCCGGAGCCATGGCTCCGGCATCCGGTACTTACACCGTGTATTCACCCACTTTAGTGCCATCGTCTTTCAGCATGGTAAGCACCAGGTGTTGCTGATCGGCTTTTATTTTTATGAGGGTCCTGTAACCATCTTTGGGGCCACCACCAATAATCAGCGGATATTCATGCTGTCCTTTGGCAGGGGCATATACGCCGTATTGGTGCGTATGTCCGCAAATGAGGATATCAATTTTATGTTTGTTGAATAGTCCGCCAAACAGTTCCCGGCAATGTTTCACGCCATGCCATTCGCCTGAATGATAATGAGGAATGTGCATCATGACTACTTTATGCTTTGCCTTTTTGAAAGCAGGACTTTGCAGTTGTTGTTCCAGCCAATGCGCCTGCTGCACCCGGTAGGCGTCAAAGTCAACGATGCCCGCATATACCGGGTGTTCATCTTCTTTGTCTTCTCCGGTATCCAGCACAATAGCGGATACAGGTCCTATTGTGAAAGTGAAATAGTTGCCATGGCCGGGGTTATCAAAATACTGATGCCATTCCCGGGCGTATTTGCCGCGGGTTTCATGGTTGCCGCGCACATACATAAAAGGTGTTTGGGTAGAAAAGGTATCGCCGCAGGGGGTAAGCATATGGTCGATGATCTGTTGTTCATCGGCCTGGTAGTCAAATACATCTCCATTAAAAAAAACAAAATCATAGGGATCGCTGCCGTTCAGGCCCATCAGGTGTGGGATGGAAGCGGGGCGGTCGTGAATATCGTTGATAATGACCCAGGACACTTCCTTTGCCTGCGGATCAGGTGCAGTGAAGGTGTAGGTATCGCTGCTGATGGTATCGCCGTAGGTGAGTTTATATGGCTCAAAGGAGACGATGTCTTTTGAGTAAACTTTATAGCTGTATTTTTTTCCGGGCTGCAGATGATCCAGTTCAATACGGTGCAGGCGGTTATTGGCGTCTACCAGTCCGTTGGTAACGGTATGTGCTTTCTGGTTCAGTTGGCCATCTGTGCCATATTCCACCCAGCTGTAACAGGGGCGTGAGGTAAGCCACATAACAGAAATGGTGTGTGGGCCGGGATATTGGAGATAAGGTTTGCAAAGGAAAGCATGATCGGGGGCGGCTACTTTTTTGTTGTCTGCCAGGATACCGGCTTTGGCGGCTGCGGGTACTATTCCGGTGATGCCCAATAATCCTGCTTTAGAAAGATTGCCGAGGAATGACCTTCGGGATTGTTCACTGTTTGTCTTTTTCATATTTATATATTGTATATATCAGGATAGTGGTTAAAAATAGTAAAGGAATTAAGAAAAGGAAGCTATTTTTATATGGATGGCGGTCTCCCGTTAATGGTTATTTATAAATATTAATTATTTATAATTTGATAGACTACGCTTTACATTGCAGGCGGCTAAAAGTTTATTAATGAGAAAAACGGTGAAAAATGGGGCGGGAAAAGGTTTTTTTTCGTCGTTAGCGTTTTGATTTTCACCCATTAACTCTTACCTTTGCGGCAAATTTTGGAAACTGTATGCAATGAATTGCTGCCGTTTTTGGAACAGTAACATTTTAGTATTTTTATAAACCTCTTTAAAAATATGCCTAACACAGGTAAGATCAAACAAATTATCGGTCCCGTGGTGGACGTGCATTTTGATGACAAATTGCCCGAAATCTACAGCGCATTGGAAATTACCCGCGAAAATGGTCAGAAGGTAGTATTGGAAGTACAACAGCACCTGGGTGAAGACAGTGTACGTACAGTGGCAATGGACTCCACCGACGGTATGGTTCGTGGCATGACTGTAGTTGATAAAGGCGCGCCTATTAAAATGCCAATTGGCGACCAGGTTAAAGGACGTTTGTTCAATGTGGTAGGTGAGGCGATTGACGGTTTGGGTGATATTGATGCGTCAAACGGTTATCCTATTCACCGTGATCCGCCAAAATTTGAGGATCTGGCTACTGAAACAGAAGTACTGTTCACTGGTATTAAAGTAATTGACCTGATTGAGCCATACGCTAAGGGTGGTAAAATTGGTTTGTTCGGTGGTGCCGGTGTGGGTAAAACTGTATTGATCCAGGAGTTGATCAACAACATTGCAAAAGGTTACGAAGGTTTGTCCGTATTCGCCGGTGTAGGTGAGCGTACCCGTGAAGGGAACGATCTGATGCGTGAAATGATCGAAGCTAACATCGTAAAATACGGTGATAAATTTAAAGAATCAATGGAACACGGTGACTGGGATGTTACCGCTGTAGATAAAGAATTACTGAAACAATCACAGGCTACGTTTGTGTTTGGTCAGATGAACGAACCTCCTGGAGCTCGTGCCCGTGTGGCATTGTCCGGTTTAACACTGGCAGAATATTTCCGTGATGGAGATGGTTCTGCAGGTAGTGGTAAGGACATCCTGTTCTTCGTAGATAACATCTTCCGTTTCACCCAGGCAGGTTCTGAAGTATCCGCACTGTTAGGTCGTATGCCTTCAGCGGTGGGTTACCAGCCAACACTGGCTACTGAAATGGGTCTGATGCAGGAACGTATCACTTCCACTAAAAATGGTTCCATCACTTCCGTACAGGCGGTTTACGTACCTGCGGATGACTTGACGGATCCGGCTCCGGCAACAACTTTCTCTCACCTGGATGCTACCACGGTACTGGATCGTAAGATCTCCGATCTTGGTATCTACCCTGCTGTGAGCCCGCTGGAATCAACTTCCCGTATCCTGTCTCCGGCTATCGTGGGTGAAGCTCACTATAACTGTGCACAGCGCGTGAAAATGATCCTGCAACGCTACAAGGAACTGCAGGATATCATCGCCATCCTCGGTCTGGATGAATTGAGCGACGAAGATAAACTGACGGTATCCCGTGCACGTCGTGTACAACGTTTCCTGTCACAGCCTTTCCACGTGGCAGAACAGTTTACCGGTCTGAAAGGTGTACTTGTACCTATCGAAGAAACTATCCGTGGTTTTAACATGATCATGGACGGTGAAGTAGATGAGTATCCTGAAGCAGCTTTCAACCTTGTAGGTAACATCGAAGCAGCTATTGAAAAAGGTAAGAAATTACTGGAATCAGCGAATAACTAATTAAGTCAATGATCCCGGTTTTGCCGGGATCATTACCCTTCACCATTTACGATCATAACATGCTATTAGAAGTATTAACACCAGAAAGAAAATTATATGCCGGAGAAGTGTACGGAGTACAACTGCCGGGCATTGACGGTTCTTTTGAAATACTGGATAAACATGCGCCATTAATTGCAGCTCTCGGAAATGGTAAAATGAAAGTGCTGACAGATAAAACCCGTGCAGAGTTTTTTACTATCAGTGGTGGATTCGTGGAAGTGTTGCGCAATAAGGCTACCGTACTCGTAGAAGGCGCTGTAGCAGTGGAGAAATAAGCATACCAGCAAAACATTATAATAACCAGGCCGGGTAAGATTACCCGGCCTTCGTTTTTGTCCTAACTATTCCAATCTTAGATGACCCGGTTATGAACAGGACTGTTCACCAGGATTTCCTCTCTATTCATCTATATACAATACATTACCTGAACGACTATACGAGATAGCCGCAGTTACATACTGTACATCAATAGACAGCCCTTATCAAGGGCTGAGTATATTACCTAATGAATATGCCTTTGACAATAAATGATTAGTATTCAGGTAAAATTCTGGTATCGGTCTATAGAAGAAGCAAAATGTTTCATAGGTTTTGCCTTCATAGGTGTATTCTTATCGGTTATTTACTTACCTGAAAACGGGTTATGTAATTGGTAATAATTAGCAATTACTTTAGCAAGATATTTAATTTGTTTTAAATAAACAGCATTCCTTCTGTTCATTTTTCACTTTAAACGGCGGGCTCCACCGATGTCGTTCTTATTCAGAATATTACCATTTAATTTAAGGAAGGATCAATTGGATAATTTGCCATCATGGCAAAGGTGCTGCCAAGGTTTTTGAGCGATTGCTGCCATATTTGCTGCTCTTTGGCATCGAATACCAGCGTTGCATCTGTCTGGGAAAGGATCCACGATTTCTCTTTCACTTCTTCCTCCAGCTGTCCTTCTGTCCACCCGGAATAGCCGATGAAAAACTTTACCTTTTCAGGGTCCAGCAAGCCTTTATTGAGCGCATCCACCACGTTATCGAACTTTCCGCCCCAGTAGATACCAGGGAGTATTTCCAGTCCACCGCTAATCAGCTCCGGATCCCGGTGAATAAAATGTATTGTGTCCATCTGCACAGGTCCTCCGTAATACACAGGCACATTGCCAATCAGCACTTCAGGAACGAGGTCACTGAGCGACTGGTCAAATAACTTATTGATTACGAAACCAAAACTGCCTTTTTCCTGGTATTCACAGAGTAATACTACCGTTCGTGCAAAATTTGGATCTTTCAGAAATGGATCAGCTATCAGCAAAATGCCGGGCGACAAAGTTACCATAGACATACAATTTTATAGCCTGTTCAAATTTAACTAAATGATTGAATAGTAAAGGAAAAAAAGGGATCAAGTTGAAAATTGGGTGGATAGCGTAAATTTTAAGCATAAATTTTAGTCTTTCTATAAAGAAAGAATGCAACTGGTAGCAACGCGAAAACCTGCATCACGGATGTTTTAGAAGAAATTTTATCTTAGTTGTTCCTCAATATTCTTTAAGATATCGTGCATTAAGAATCCCTATCATTATAGTCCACATTACCTGCAAAAGTGTATTGTTATTATGTTGGCTCTGACGAGCCTATGCTTGACACATGCTATGCACCTATAGAAGCATGGCAGAAGAGGTGGACTTGATGTGGACTTGAGGTGGACTTGATGCGGGGATGACACCACCGAATCGGAGGTCAAAATCGGCCATGGCAGCGCTGATGTAGCGAACTGTAGCTGCGAAAAGACATATGCTGTTTAAAGGAAGCAGGTATAAACGGTTTTTTTCATCAAAATATCTCCGGGAGAGGGGGATTTGAGAATGGCAAACGCGGGTCGAATGGCATTTAAAGCATATTGAAAAAAGATGGTCCCTGGTTTTCAACTTAATCCGGGAAAGGAGAGATAGGAAAAATAAAAAAAGGAGGCTAGAAAACCTCCTTACCATTTTATCAACCAAAATCTAAATCGCTTATGGAACGAATCCACATCGATGTATGTAGAAAGTTTAATTACTTTGTTATGATCTTGAACTAATCAAATTTAGTACCAAGATTCTGAAGCAAAGGTAAGGAAAGAAGCATTAATAAAATCAGCAGTGGCCAGTTAAAATTACGTTAAAGTAATGTTGTATTGCTGTTAATAAAGCTGCTTGCAATATCCCGCCCGGAATTTTGTATCATAGTTGCTATAGCAAACATCTTTTTTAACATATTTTACTATTTCTGTACACTTATCTTTGAGGTAATTTAAAGCCTGACAAAATTTACATGATACCACTGAAGAAAATTTTCCCCGTCATCGTTGTACTGATTACATTGTCCCTGCTTGGAATTATTTATATCCAGGTAAGTTGGATCAAAAGTGCCATACTCATTAAACGGGAACAGCTTTTTCAGCGGTCGGTCAGTATGGCTAACGGTGTATATAACGACATGATGCTGCGTCGTGATGCTGCTGTGGTGTTTAAGCTGGATAACACCCTTCCTAAAGAATCCTCGCCTTCAAAAGGGTTTAACCTCGATATGTCCCGAATGGGGAATAACGGCCCGGCCGTTAGTGACTTTTTTACTCCCCTGGAAGTAAAACATTGCATTGAGAACAATATGAGGAAAAATTACCTCGATTCCACAGATTTTGAATTCGCCATCGCGGGATCTGCTTCCGGATCGGAGTTCTTTACCTGGAAAATGCAGTCGCCGGGATTTGAAAAAATGTACCAGCAAAATGAGGCCGATAGTGTGAATACCCGTAAACAGTATAAACTTCATGTGATACCACTCTCCGGTCTCAATGATTCAAATGCCAGAGGCGAAAAGCTGGTTATCATCATGCCCTCAGATGATTCAATTGCGAAACAACTTGGGGTCATGATTACCGGAGGTATCCTGTTTACCATGATCATCATTATGGCCTTCGCCCTCACCATCCGGACCCTGCTGAATCAGAAAAAACTCTCGGAAATAAAGTCGGACTTTATCAATAATATGACCCATGAGCTGAAAACGCCATTGGCCACTATTTCCCTGGCAATAGATGCCATCCGGAATGAAAAAGTGATGTCCAAACCGGAAAAAATCCAGTACTTCTCCGGTATTATTAAGGAAGAAAATAAACGCATGAATAAGCAGGTGGAAAGCATCCTGCAATCTGCCCTCCTGGAGAAAGACGAAATAGGACTTAAGTTGCAACCAACAGATGTACATGCCGTTATCCAGCATACCACCGATAACCTGCAATTGCAACTGGCCGCCAAAAATGGGGTGGTAGATCTGCAACTGGATGCCATTAACCCGGTGATCAAAGCAGATGATGTACATTTCTCCAACCTCATCTTTAACCTGATGGATAATGCCATCAAGTATTCCAACGATCAGCTGGAGATAAAAATACAGACGCATAATACCCGTAAGAGCCTGTTTATAGTGATTTCGGACAACGGTATCGGCATGAGCCGCGATACTATTTCACGTATCTTTGAAAAATTCTACCGTGCCCACACAGGAAATGTGCATAATGTAAAAGGATTTGGTCTGGGACTCACCTATGTGAAGGCAATCGTAGACGCACATAAAGGAAAAATTAAAGTGGAAAGTACTGTTGGTAAAGGCAGTAAGTTTACCCTGGAATTTCCACAGGATTAGATAAAGGATAAGCACATGATACTTAGTGAAAAAGAAATACAGCATTTTAAACATCCTATTGCCGTTCCGGGCATGGGGATCAGTATGCAGGAAAAACTGAAAGAAGCCCGTGTGCTGGTAGTCGGTGCGGGCGGATTGGGAAGTCCCGTTATACAATACCTCAGCGCCAGTGGCATAGGCGTACTCGGCATCGCAGATTACGGTGTGATCAATGATGAAGATATGCACCGCCAGCCGGTATACCAGATGCAGGATATCCGCAAGCATAAAGCTAAAATGGCTGCCAGCAGGCTTTGGGCGGTCAACCCATATACCAAACATTATCCTATCCTCATGCAGGTAAAGCCGGAGTCGATCGGGATGATGCTGATAGGATTTGACCTGGTAATAGACTGCACCCAGCATCTGCCCACCCACCTGGTGATCAATGATGCCTGCCTGGTACATAACAAACCTTTCATCACCGGCGAAGTGCATAACTGGATGGCCTGGTTTGCCGGCTTTAATATGCCCATGCCGGATGGTACTGCTTCCGCTTCTTACCGCTGCGCGTTACCACTCACGGAAGATTACCGCAACTTTGATGCAGGGGCCATTGGTGCCACCCATGGTGCACTGGGCATGCAGATCGTATGCGAAGTCATAAAATATCTCATGGATGTTCCGGCGGGAATTGCCGGAAAATTGTATGGCATTGACTATCTCCATAATCAAACCCAGGTGCATGAACTGCAACCTGATACCGCTCTCATTGAAAGTACCCGCGCTGCTGGTATTCTCACTGCGGAAGAATATGGATTGGAGATTGTACCGGATGTAGAAGATTAACGCGGGTATTGTCTTACTCAGGATTATACTGATTTTGGTGATTACCGGATTTTTTCCTGTGATATTGAAAGATTTAAAAAGATTTGGGAAGACTTGAGCGAATGTATCCGCTTAAGTCTTCCCAAATCTTTTTAAATCAAAAAGTAAAATTCTGAAATCATCAACATCAGTATAATCCTGAGTAAGACAAAAATCAAATTTCCGATAATATCGTTTTCGCACCGATTTTCAGTTCGTGCTTCACCCCTAATTTCAGCGCATAATTGGCTGCCTGGTGTCCGCTCGGAAAACCAAAGCAAACAGGGTAGTCATACTCTTTAATCAGGTTGGTGATAATTTCATATTCTGTCTGACCAAAGGGAGTATCTGTTTCCTTGCCGTCCACGAAAGATCCAACCACAAGTCCGGCCAGTTTATCCAGCCATCCGGCGCGTTTCAGGTTATACATCATGCGGTCTATGTTATACCGGTATTCCCCGATATCTTCCAGCAGCAGGATTTTTCCTTTGGTATTGATTTGGGAATCGGTCCCCGAAAGATTAGCCAGCATAGATAAATTGCCACCCACCAGCACACCGGAGGTTTTCCCTTCCTGGTTCAGCGGATGCGCTGCGGCTGTATAGCGGTATGGCTTGCCTTTGAGGGCAGTAGCCAGACTATGTACATATTCGTTATCCACTGTTTCCGGAGTAATGCCGCTGCACATCATGGAATGCAGGGTAGCAATACCGAATTGGCGATGCACATGTGAGTGAAGGGTAGTGATATCACTGTAACCGCATAACCACTTGGGTTCCTTGCGGAAGCGCGTAAAATCCAGCTTGTCGATGATACACACCATGCCATAACCACCACGGCCAAAAACAATGGCTTTTATTTCCGGATCATCCAGCATATCCTGTAGTTCTTCCAGTCTCAGTTCATCCGGTGCGGAGAAGTTATGAAAGCTGGTGCCCGCAGTAATGCCGAGGTGCACGCGGTAACCCCAGGAGTTGAGTACATCTCTTGCGTACTCCGCTGCCTGCAGGTCCATTTTGCTACTGGAGCAGGTAATTCCGATCAGATCACCTTTTTTCAAATATGGCGGAATTTTTACCATTGTACCTTTTGTTTACCTTTGCAGATTAGTTAGCGTAAATTCAATCTTTATTCGCTGACTAAGGTGATAAATTGTAATGGTGATTCCAAAAACAATCACCTGATTTAAAGTTTATTTAAGCATTCGTTAAGAGAATATGGCAAAATTTAATAGATATTTAATAACTGCGGCATTACCGTATGCCAATGGCCCGGTGCATATAGGTCACCTTGCCGGCTGCTACCTGCCTGCAGATATTTACGTGCGTTATTTACGCTCCAGAAAGGCTGATGTAAAATTTGTTTGCGGAACTGATGAACATGGTGTACCTATCACCATCAAAGCGATGAAGGAAGGTGTGAGCCCGCAGGATGTAGTAGACAAATACCACAAAATCATAGGTGATAGCTTTGCCGCCATGGGCATCTCTTTCGACATATTTGCCCGTACCAGTGATCCTATTCATCACAAAACTTCCCAGGATTTTTTCCTGAAGATGTATAACGATGGCCTGTTTGAAGAAAAAGAAAGTGAGCAATATTTTGATCCGGAAAAAGAAATGTTCCTGGCCGACAGATATATTGTAGGTACCTGTCCCAACTGCGGTAACGATAAAGCCTATGGCGATCAATGCGAACGCTGTGGCAGAACCCTGAGCCCGGACGAACTGATCAACCCTCACTCTGCCCTGAGCAATGCACCATTGGTGAAGAAAACCACCAAACACTGGTACATGCCGCTGCAGAACTATGAACCATGGCTGAAGGAATATATTATCGATGGTCATAAAGAGTGGAAAAACAACGTGTACGGTCAGTGTAAAAGCTGGCTGGATAGCGGATTACAGAGCCGCGCCATGACACGTGACAGCAACTGGGGTATCAAAGTACCATTACCGGATGCAGAAGGAAAAGTGCTCTACGTATGGTTCGATGCGCCAATTGGTTATATTTCTGCTACCAAAGAACTCACCGAAAACTGGGCGGACTACTGGTGTAAAGACGATACCAAACTGGTACATTTTATCGGTAAGGACAACATCGTGTTCCACTGTATTATTTTCCCTGCCATGCTGAAAGCGCACGGTGGTTTTGTAGTGCCGGATAATGTGCCTGCCAACGAGTTCCTGAATATTGAAGGTGAAAAAGTATCCACTTCCCGTAACTGGGCAGTATGGGTAAATGATTATATCCAGGATTTCCCTGATCAGCAGGATGTACTGCGTTATGTACTCTGCGCTACTGCTCCTGAAACCAAGGATAATGACTTTACCTGGAAAGATTTCCAGGATAGGAATAACAGTGAACTGGTAGCCGTTTTTGGCAACTTTGTGAACAGGGCGATGGTATTGATGCATAAATTATGCGGAGGAAAAGTACCACCACTGCATGAGGAATTTATAGAAGATGCTGATCGTGATATCCTGAAAGAATTCGGACTGGCGAAAGAGAAGATAGAGAACAGCATAGAGAATTACCGCTTCCGGGAAGCACTGTCTGAAGTTATTGAGTTTTCCCGCAAAGGAAATATATATCTGCAGCAGAATGAACCATGGATACTGGCCACTGTACTTGAAAACCTGAAGAACGGAACCTGGAGCGAAAAGCATCAGAAGTATGAAGGGAAAAGTGAGGCGTATTTACGTGCCCGTATAGACATCTGTCTGCATATTGCTTTGCAGATGACAGCCAACCTGGCCATCTTCTCGCATCCGTTCCTGCCTTTTACCTCCAGGAAGATCTGTCATATGCTGAAAGTAGTGGATCGTATGCTGGAATGGGATAATGCGGGTAGCCAAAAGTTAGTAAATGTTGGTTACTCACTCCGCGAACCAGAACTGCTATTCAAAAAGATAGAAGACGACCAGGTTACTGCACAGGTACAGAAACTTCATGACGGCTTGAAATTGGCCATGGAAGCTGCCGCCGCTGCAGCTCCGGCAGTGGAAGAAGCGCCACCTGCTCCTGCCAAACCAGAAATCCAATACGATGATTTCGCCAAACTGGACCTGCGCGTAGGCACCATCTTACAAGCGGAAAAAGTTGCGAAAGCAGATAAATTATTAAAACTGCTGGTAGACATTGGTACTGAACAACGTACCGTCGTATCCGGTATCGCCATGCACTTTTCACCAGAAGAGATCATCGGCAAACAGGTAACCCTGGTAGCCAACCTGGCCCCCCGCAAAATGCGCGGTATCGAAAGCCAGGGAATGATCCTCATGGCCGAAGATAACGGGAAGCTGATTTTTGTAAACCCCGCCGAAGCGGTAAAACCAGGCAGCGGAGTAAACTGAGACAGCTTTTAGCTTTTAGCCATTGGCTGTTAGCAAGCGAAGAGGGATGGTGCAGTTTGTTTTTTGAGGCAGATAGATTTTAATGTAAGCATTATAGTAGGCCGGTACATTTTGTACCGGCTTTATTTTTATATTTATCATGTTATGATGTAGATGTTAACCCAATAACCATTAACCCAATGAGGAACTTCAGAAACCTGATTATTTGGCAGAAATCATTTGATCTCTCCCTAAAAATTTATGATCTCACAAAACTATTTCCTTCAGAAGAGAAATTCGGTTTGATAAGCCAACTCAGGAGAGCTGCAGTTTCACTTCCCAGTAATATTGCCGAGGGGGCTGCTCAACCGACAGACAAACACTTCAAAAGATTCCTGCTAATGGCCATCGGTTCCTCCTTTGAAATGGAAACCCAATTGTTAATCTCGAGCCAAATTTACCCTTCCCTCCAAAAAAGTATTTCAGAAATCATCCTCCCTCTGCTGATTGAAGTCCAAAAAATGCTAAATTCAATGATCAGTAAACTGACAACCGCTGTAAGCTCCGCTAAAGACTAACTGCTAACAGCTAAAAGCTAAAAGCTATGACGAGACACATCAACAAAGTAGCCGTTTTAGGCTCGGGAGTAATGGGATCAAGGATTGCCTGTCATTTCGCAGGCATTGGCGTACAGGTTTTGCTGCTGGACATAGCGCCCAAAGAACTGAATGACGCGGAAAAAAAGAAAAACCTCGCACTGGACCATCCCGCTGTGAAGAACCGGATCGTGAATGATGCCCTGCAGGCCGCCATTAAATCTAATCCATCGCCCGTTTTTACCAAAGATGTGATCAAACGCATCAAAACAGGCAACTTCACCGATGATATGAAGCGTGTGGCAGATGTAGACTGGATCATCGAGGTAGTAGTGGAAAACCTGGATGTAAAGAAGATTGTATTTGAACAGGTGGAACAATTCCGTAAACCCGGTACCCTCATCACCTCCAACACTTCCGGCATCCCCATTCACCTGATGACAGAAGGCCGCAGTGCAGATTTTCAAAAACACTTCTGCGGTACCCACTTCTTCAACCCTCCCCGCTACCTCCGTTTACTCGAAATAATACCTACTCCACATACAGATCCCGCTATCATAGATTTCCTCATGCACTACGGTGACCTTTACCTCGGTAAAACAACTGTATTGTGTAAAGATACCCCGGCATTTATCGCCAACAGGGTAGGCGTGTTTTCTATCATGGCCATTTTCCACATCATGCAGGAAATGGGATTGGGAATTGATGAAATAGACGCTCTCACCGGACCGGTAATAGGACGACCTAAATCAGCCACCTTCCGTACCGCAGATGTGGTAGGGATAGATACCCTCGTGAAAGTAGCCAAGGGCGTAATGGATAACTGTCCGCAGGATGAAGCTATCGGCATATTTAAAATACCGGATTTCCTGCAGAAAGTAGTGGAAAACAACTGGCTGGGAGATAAAACAGGACAAGGCTTTTATAAGAAAACAAAAGGTGAAGGCGGCAGTAAGGAAATCCTTACCCTGAACCTGCAAACCATGGAATACGGGCCTAAGCAAAGAGCGAAGTTTGCCAGCATCGATGCCGCTAAACCAGTGGAAGACCTGAAGCAACGTATTAAAATACTGAACGCCGCCACAGATAAAGCAGGAGAGTTTTATAAACAATTTCATGCTTACCTGCTTTCCTATGTATCACACCGCATCCCGGAAATAGCTGATGATCTTTATAAGGTAGATGACGCCATGAAAGCCGGCTTTGGCTGGGAGATTGGTCCATTCGAAACCTGGGATCTGCTGGGCGTGGAAGCATCCGTAAAGTTGATAGAAGAAAAAGGATTAACAGTAGCCCAATGGGTGAAAGATATGCTGGGTAAGGGTATCAAAACCTTCTACAAAGTAGATAACGGTAAGAAATTTTACTACGATGTAGCCAGCCAGGCTTACAAAACCTTGCCTGGTGAAGGACAATTCATCATCCTGGAAAATTTCTCCAATAATGTGGTATGGAAAAACAGCGCCTGCAGCCTGATTGATATCGGAGATGGCGTAGTTTGTTTCGACTGGAAAACAAAAATGAATACTATCGGCGGTGAAGTGCTGGAAGGATTGAATAAGGCGATAGACCGCGCAGAGAAAGACTTCCGCGGCCTGGTAGTTGGAAATGAAGGCACCAACTTTTCTGCCGGCGCCAATGTAGGCATGATCTTCATGCTGGCGGCAGAACAGGAATTTGATGAACTGGATATGGCGGTGCGCCTGTTCCAGCGCAGCACCATGCGTTTACGTTATTCCTCTATACCGGTGGTAGTAGCGCCGCATGCATTGACCCTGGGCGGCGGTTGCGAAATGTGTTTACATGCAGATAAAGTACAGGCTGCAGCCGAAACTTATATTGGACTGGTGGAACTGGGGGTAGGTCTGATTCCTGGCGGTGGTGGAACCAAAGAAATGACGCTCCGCGCCAGCCTGGAATATAAAGAAGGACGTATCGAGGAAGAGCCACTGAAAGATTACTTCATGACCGTTGCTACTGCAAAAGTAGCTACCTCCGGTTTCGAAGGATTTGATATGGGCGTACTTCGCAAAGGACATGATGAAATAACCATGAATCTCAGCCGCCTCATTGCAGATGCGAAACGCAGTGTAATAGCGCTGGCCGATGAAGGATACACCCGTCCGGTAGAGAGAACAGATATCAAAGTAATGGGTCGCGGTGCACTGGGTGCCTTACTGGCAGGCGTTTACGCCATGAAGTTTGGTAACTATATTTCAGAGCACGACCAGAAAGTAGCTAATAAACTGGCATATGTCATGTGTGGAGGAGATCTCACAGAAGCTTCCTATGTAAGCGAACAATACCTGCTGGACCTGGAACGCGAAGCCTTCCTGAGTCTCTGCGGTGAACGCAAAACACTGGAGCGTTTACAGAGTGTTATCAAAACAGGCAAGCCTGTACGAAACTAAAAACTGTTATTTTAATTTATGGGAAATGTAGTGAAGATTAGCCATAAGATCATTCGCTGCATTTCCCTTTTTATTCTACACTTTTATATTATTTCCCGTGCCAATTCTATCCTTACAAAACATTTCCAAAAAATACGGAACAGTACAGGCCTTGTCGGGTGTTTCCTTTGAAGTACCAACAGGCAGTGTCTTTGGTGTGCTGGGGCCTAACGGCAGCGGTAAAACTACCTTGCTGGGCATTGTGACCGATGTGCTTAAAGCCGATACCGGCAGTTTTACTTTATTTGATAAAACACCTACTGCCCGGGAACGCCGGCAGATAGGCACTTTGCTGGAAACGCCCAACTTCTATCATTATCTCAGCGGATATAAAAACCTGGAAATTTCCGCTGCTATCAAACAGCGGGGAAAAGATGATATCGCCCGCGTACTGGAGATCTGCGGTCTTACCCAACGCCAGCATTCTGCATTTAAAACGTATTCACTGGGTATGAAGCAACGGCTGGCCATTGCTGCAGTACTGCTGGGAGATCCGGAAGTATTGATCCTGGATGAACCTACGAATGGACTAGACCCCTCCGGTATTGCGGAGGTACGAAGCCTGGTGAGAAAGCTGGCGGATACCGGTAAAACAATTATCCTCGCGAGCCACCTGTTGGACGAGGTAGAGAAAGTATGTACACATGTGGCCATCATCAGGTCCGGAAAATTACTGTTGTCTGGTGCCGTGAATGAGGTGATCAGCCGCAACGATTATGTGGAGTTATCAGCCGCAGATAACAGTGCCTTACGGACTGCGCTGCTGCAATATCCCGGTTGTACAGGTGCTGAAATTACCGGCGGCATTATAAAAGCATCCTTTACCGTTTCCCCGGATGCGGCAGCCATCAACGGCTACTGTGCCAAACAGGGCATCTGGCTGAATCACCTGCAACTCCGTAAGAAAAGTCTTGAAACTGCATTCCTGGAAATCACTAATATCCCTGCCTGATGAAACAAATTATATATACCGAATGGCTGAAAGTAAAGAACTACCGTACATTCTGGGTAATGCTGCTGTTGGCACTCATCGTTATTCCTGCCGGCAATTTCATGGTAGCAGATAAGTTCAGTGACCTGAACTTCAAACAGCTGGGTAAACTGATAGGAAATCCGTTCAGTTTCCCGAATGTATGGCTCACCATGGCATCTATGAATAGTTATATCTCCCTTTTATTTGGTTTGCTGCTGATCATCCTGGTTACCAATGAATATACTTACCGTACCAACAGGCAAAATGTAATTGATGGTTGGGAAAGAAAAGAATTTGTATATGCCAAATTATTCTGGCTGGTAGCCATTTCTTTGACTACCCTGTTGGTGGCTACTGTAAGCAGTCTGCTGATAGGAATGATCTATGGTGATGCGCCCTTTACTTTCGAAGGGTATGAGTATATGCTGTATTACTTCCTGCAACTCAATGTGATGCTGACTATTGCGCTGTTGATAGGGGTGCTGGTAAAGCGCGCCGGACTGGGTATCGTGCTGTTTATTGCATATAACATGATGTTAGACCAGCTGTTATCTTTTTTCGTTAAAAGATATGTAGGCCCTGTTGGAGGGTTGTTACCCCTGCAAAGTGGAGACGAACTGCTGCCCTTTCCATTGCTTGGGAAGGTAATGCCTTACGTATTCCAGTATGATACGTATGTGTATGTAACTGCTATGATAGCTTATATCACATTAGGCATCTACCTGGTTTTCAGGAAAGTATTAAAATCCGATCTGTAGAAATATCCATATATTTCACATTCTTTTAAAGCGAAATGTTTGGGAGAGAGCTTAAATTTGTTGTGCAAAGCAAAAATGTGAATTATGGCTACAAAGGAACGTGTAATATTGGTAACGAATGATGATGGAATCACCGCACCGGGCATACGTGCATTGATAGAGGCAGTGAAGCCATTGGGAAAAGTGGTGGTAGTAGCGCCGGATAGTCCGCAGTCGGGCAAAGGGCATGCGATTACCATTGGTACTCCTTTGCGTTTGAACCAGGTAGATATTTTTGAAGGCATAGAAGCGTGGCAATGCTCCGGAACACCGGTAGATTGTGTGAAGCTGGCCCGCGATAAAATCCTGCACGGTAAGCCGGATATTTGTGTCAGTGGGATTAACCATGGCGCCAATCATTCGATCAACGTTATTTATTCCGGAACGATGTCGGCGGCTATGGAAGCAGCTATTGAAGGCATTCCTTCTGTAGGCTTTTCCTTCCTGGAATATAGCTATGATGCAGATTTTACCTTACCAAAGAAAGTAGCATACCAGGTGACCAGGCGTATGCTGGAATCTGATTTGCCGCCGGGCACCCTGTTTAATGTGAACATCCCGATTGTGAGCGAACAGGAATTTAAGGGGTTGAAAATCAGCCGGCAGGCAGACGCTAAATGGGTAGAGGAGTTTGATGAACGCCGTGATCCGCATGGAAAAAAATACTACTGGTTAACCGGTGAATTTAAGAACCGCGATACCGGAGAAGATACAGATGTATGGGCATTGGATAATAATTACGCATCTATTGTGCCGGTACAGTTTGACCTGACTAATTATTCGTTAAAAAAGAAGCTGGAAGCGGATTGGAAAGACCTGTGATCATGCAAAAAACAGAAAGCAAAAAGTTAAAAGCAAGCGCTTTCCGGCAAATGATAAACTAAAAGCTAAGCGCTAACAGCTAAACGCTATCATCAGTATGTTAAAAAAAGACAATCTTCCATTTGGGATTTTACTGGGGTTTTTAACTCCCCTTGCCGCGTTTTTCCTGTACTATTTTTTTGTAATCAGGTTACAGCATAATGACGTGGGGCTGGGACAATTTCTGGGTATCTTAAAAGATAACCGGCAGATGATTCCCAAGCTCACCAGCATTTGCCTGTTACTGAACGGGCTGGTATTTTTCCTGTATACAAGAAAACGGCTGGACATTACCGCCAAAGGTATTTTCCTGATGACCATGCTGTATGCGATCGGCATTTTGCTGCTTAAACTGATCAGATAATTTTTAATCTACACGAATTTGAAATATTACATTATTGCAGGAGAGGCGTCAGGTGATTTGCATGGCAGTAATCTTGTAAAACAATTAAGGCAGCTGGATACGTCTGCGGATATACGCAGTTGGGGTGGTGACTTGATGGAAGCTGCCGGAGCCCATGTGGTAAAGCATTACAAAGAATTGGCTTTTATGGGTTTCGTGGAAGTAGTAATGAATCTCCGTACCATTTTGCGTAATATAGATATCTGTAAAAAAGATATTGCAGCATTCAAACCCGATGTGTTGGTGCTGGTAGATTACCCTGGTTTTAACATGCGCATCGCAGAGTGGGGTAAACAACAAGGTTTTAAAATTGTCTATTATATTTCTCCGCAGGTATGGGCCTGGAAAGAAAACCGTGTAAAGAAGCTGAAACAGAGCGTAGACAAAATGCTCTGTATTCTTCCTTTTGAAAAAGCCTTTTATCACAAATGGAATTATGAAGTAGAATATGTGGGACATCCTTTGGTGGAAGTAATTAAAGCTGCCAAAGAACAACCTGCCGATGCTCCGTTGTCAGACAAGCCGGTGATCGCCGTATTGCCTGGCAGCCGTAAACAGGAAGTGAGTGTGAAATTACCTATCATGCTCACCATGGCGAAACACTTTCCGGACTACCAGTTTGTAGTGGCACAGGCGCCAAGCCTGGATGATCATTTCCTGGAAGCCCTGACCGGAGAGCACCCTAATGTGTCAATGGTAAAAGGGCAAACGTATAATTTACTGCGTCAGGCGAAAGCAGCCCTGGTAACTTCCGGCACGGCCACACTGGAAACTGCTTTGTTTGGAGTACCTGAAGTAGTGTGCTATAAAGGAAATCCCATTTCCTATTTCTTCGCAAAACGTCTGATCAAAGTAAAATACATCTCACTGGTAAACCTGGTGATGGATAAGCTGGTGGTGAAAGAACTCATTCAGCATGACCTCACCGAAGAAAATTTACTGAAGGAACTAACCGCTTTACTGAAGGACGAAGCCGCCAGAAGCCGCGTCATGAAAGATTACGCAGAACTATGGCATAAGCTGGGAGAAAAGGATGCTTCCCGCCGCGCTGCCGAAGTGATCTATGAATATGCCATCGCTTAGTGTCTCCTGATTAGCTTGATGATCATAATAATGATCGCCACTAAAAAAAGTAATAACGATATTCTGTTCATCCCATGCATCATTGCCACGTAGCGTGTTTTTGGTGCATTGGGATCCTTTTTGCCTATGTAGAGATACCTCAATATTTGTTGCCAGATACTTTTCATTTCTCAAAGATCGTAAATCAGTACTATTTTTGGTTCTTCTGAAAAATAAGAATCATGAAATATATACTGTTAACTGCTTGTTTGTTTTTGACCATTTTAACCAACTTAGCAGCGCAGGACAACGCGAACAATCCAATGGCATCGGGATGGGAATTTTCCCGTGCAGATGAAGGTATCTGGCGACCTGCCACCCTGCCGGGTACCGTACATACCGATTTGCTGGCATTGAAATTAATTCCTGATCCTTTTGTGGGGACCAATGAAAAGGCCGTGCAATGGGTGGATAAGAAGGACTGGCAATACCGCAAAAAGTGGAAGCTGAAAAAAGCGGACCTGAACTTTGATGTGGTGGAACTGGAGTTCAAAGGTTTGGATACTTATGCAGATGTATACCTCAACAACCATTTGATATTACAGTCTGCCAACATGTTTGTATCACATATCGTGAATGTGAAAGAATGGCTGGTAGCGGGTGACAACGAATTACGTATCCTGTTTAAAAGTCCGGTTAAAACGGATATGCCCAAATTTTTGCAGGACAGTATTATCTATCCCGCTGGTAATGATGCCAGCGATATTCCATTAAGCATATATGCCCGTAAAGCGCCCTACCATTATGGATGGGATTGGGGACCGCGCCTGGTTACTTCCGGTATCTGGCGTCCGGTATACCTGCATAGCTGGAACAAGGCAACGATCCGTGATGTATACTGGCAACAGGTAAAGCTGGATTCCGCACAGGCAGATATGCAGGCGGAAGTAACCATAGAAGCCGCTGTGGCAGGGGAGTACACGCTGCAGTTGCAGGGAAAAAATCCGCATGGATTACTGCCTGAACTGGCAAAAAAGCCGGTTAGCCTGCAGGCGGGTATCAATGTACTAAAGGTGCCATTCGTTATTAATAAGCCAATCCTGTGGTGGCCCGCGGGCATGGGAGATGCTTTCCTGTATGAGCTGCAGGCCAACTTGCAAAGCAGTAAAAGAACAATCACCACCAGTAAAAATAGTGTGGGACTGCGTACGATTGAAGTAGTGAATAAGCCCGATAGCCTGGGAGAATCATTTTATGTGAAAGTGAACGGGCGCCCGGTGTTCATGAAAGGCGCCAATTATATTCCACAGGATAACTTTCTGCCAAGGGTAACCGCAGCGAAACAGCGTAAACTGTTCCAGGACATGGTGGAGTCCAACTTCAATATGGTGCGTGTTTGGGGTGGTGGTATTTATGAAGATGACATTTTTTATCAGCTGGCAGATCAGAAGGGTATATTGGTGTGGCAGGACTTTATGTTTGCTTGTACCCTCTATCCCTCCGATCCCGCTTTCCTGGAAAATGTGCAACAGGAAGCAGCAGATAATATCAGGCGTCTGCGCAATCACGCTGCCCTGGCCTTGTGGTGTGGTAACAATGAAGTAGGTGTGGCGATTAAAAACTGGGGCTGGGAAAGCGGTTACGCCTATACGAATACGCAGTGGCAAAGCCTGTTGAGAGGGTATGATAAATTATTTAAAGAGATATTACCGCAGCAGGTGGCTACTTATCAGCCGGGCGCCTTCTACTTTCATTCTTCCCCTATCAGCAACTGGGGCAGGGTGGAGGACTTTACCAAAGGGGATAACCACTACTGGGGCGTATGGCATGGGATGGAATGGTTTGAAGCTTTCAATACACATATTCCCCGCTTTATGAGCGAATATGGTTTCCAGTCCTTCCCATCTATGGAAACCATTCGCACCTTTGCGACAAAAGAGGACTACGATATTTTTTCCAATGTGATGCAATCGCATCAGAAGAGCCCTGCTAAAGGGAATACCGCCATTAAGACCTATATGTTGCATTATTACCGGGAGCCAAAAGACTTCCCGTCTTTTGTATATCTGAGCCAGGTATTACAGGCCGAAGGGATGAAAATGGCCATAGAAGCGCACCGCAGGGCGATGCCTTATTGTATGGGTACCCTTTACTGGCAGTTGAATGATTGCTGGCCGGGTGCTTCCTGGTCGGGCCGTGAGTATAGTGGGCGCTGGAAAGCCCTGCAGTACTATGTAAAAGAGGCCTTTAAGCCCCGCCTGATATCCAATGTTATTGAAAAAGGGCAATTAAGTACTTATATTGTTACCGATGAATACCAGGGAGCAGTGAGCCTGATGATGACCGCAATGGATCTAAGTGGTAAAGTTATCTGGAAGGACGAATTGAAGGATATAGTATTAAATAGTAATGCCAGTGTCAAGGTACATGCGATCGATACCGCTGCTATTTTGAAGGGAAAAAAACCAACAACGATAATATTCTATACACAACTGCGAATAGACAATAAGGATATGGAGCGGAATATCTTTTACTTTGTTGCTGCGAAGGAGATGAATCTCGAAACACCACATCTGGAGGTAGTGACCAGCAAAGCAGGAAATGACAGGGAGGCTGTTTATATCCGTTTGAAGACAGATAAGCTGGCAAGGAACATCTGCCTGTCGCTGGACAATGCGTTGGCATCGGAACATTTTGAAGAAAACTATTTCGATCTGTTGCCCGGAGAAACCCGGACAATCAGGTTGCAAACAAAGCAACTGCCTGAAATAATTCAACAGGCATTGAAGATAACCACTTTAGAATCGTCTTATAAACATTGACAATGAAAAAATTCTGGATCGTATTAGGCTGTACATGGATGGCCATCAATGTCTGCAAAGCACAAAGCGAAGAGCATCCCTATGTACCTGAAACAGATCAGGCAGTTTTACAAAAGCTGGATGAATGGCAGGACTGGAAATTTGGGATGATCATGCATTGGGGACCTTATTCCCAATGGGGTGCCGTGGAATCCTGGAGCATTTGCCCGGAAGATGAAGGCTGGACGCAGCGTAAGCCGGCAGGGATTCCTTATTATGACTACCTGAAAAAGTATGAAGCACTGGGGAAATCATTTAACCCGGTGAACTTTAACCCCGAAAAATGGGCTAAAGCAGCAAAGGATGCCGGTATGAAGTACCTGGTATTTACCACCAAGCACCATGATGGTTTCTGCATGTTTGATACCAAACAAACAGATTATAAGATAACCGCCGCAGACGGTGCTTTCAGCAAAAATCCACGCGCCAATGTGGCGAAGGAAGTCTTCCAGGCTTTCCGGCAGGAAGGTATTCACGCAGGAGCTTATTTCTCCAAGCCCGATTGGCACACCGAATACTACTGGTGGAGCTATTTCCCGCCTAAGGATAGAAATGTGAATTATGACATAAAGAAATATCCGGAAAAATGGGACAAGTTCAAGCAGTTTACCTACAACCAGATTGAAGAACTGATGACAGGCTACGGAAAACTGGACATCCTTTGGTTGGATGGAGGCTGGGTACGTCCATTGAAACAGCAGACCAAAGAATCACTTTCCTGGAGTCAAACAGCTCCACAGGATCAGGACATAGACATGGGCAAAATTACTACCATGGCCCGCAGCCATCAGCCTGGACTGATTGTGGTTGACCGCAGTGTGCATGGTCCGTATGAAAATTACCGTACCCCTGAACAGGAAATTCCTGCAAAGCCACTGAGCTATCCATGGGAAACCTGTATGACTATGGGCAGCTCCTGGTCGTATGCACCTGATGATAAGTATAAATCAGTGAATACGCTGATCCACAACCTGGTGGACATTGTAGCGAAAGGCGGTAATTACCTGTTGAATGTGGCTCCTGGCCCTGATGGTGAGTTGCACGAGGCGGCTTATACTACCATGAAAAATATGGGAGCCTGGATGCATGTTAATGGAGACGCTATTTATGGCACCCGTGCAGTAGCGCCTTACAAAGATGGTAAAGTATGTTTCACCCGTAAAAAAGATGGTAGTGTGTATGCGATCTACCTGTTGGATGAAAATGAAAAATTACCGGCTGTAATTACCTTCAAAGGATTGACGCCTGCTAAAGGAACACGCTTACAGTTACTGGGAACTACCAATAAGCTGGTGTGGAAAACTACTGCTGCCGGAGTGGCCGTACAGGTGCCTGAATCTATTCGCCAGAAAGGCTTTCAGCATGCTGTTGCTATAAAGATATCAAATGTGGAAAAGCTGTTAATTGATGTGAATTAGTGTTGATAAATAAAAAAAAGAGATGGTCGCTTACCCGCGGCCATCTCTTTTTTGTTTTATAGACGGAGCGTGAAACTCATCCTGCTTTTTAGCTGATGAGTGCAGGCAACAAAACGCTTCCCGGCAAATCAAACTTCGGAAAAGAAGTAGCTGCTGTTGAAAGCAAAGTCCGTTTGTTAGTAACAAATGGGGAGTTCACAATCGGGAATATCACAAATGGTAGCTTTATGAACAGAAACCCAAGAGTCTTACTTGTTGAAGATGATAAAGCCTTTGGCGGCATAGTAAAACAGCACCTGGAACAGGCTGGCTATAATGTAGAACATTGTTATGATGGCGTGGATGCCTGGAATCTTTATGTCAGGAACCGCTATGATATTTGCCTGATTGACATCGTCATTCCAAAAATGAATGGATTTGAACTGGCTAAAGAAATCCGGAACAGCACCATGCTGACCCCCATTTTTTTCCTGTCGTCCGAAAGAACCCAGCCAGAAGACCGCATCAGTGGCTTTCAACTGGGAGGAGATGGCTACATGATAAAACCCTTCAGTTTTGAAGAGCTGGTAAAAAGGATCAAGGTGATCCTGAAATGGACCCGTCCGAACAGAACGGAGTTGCTGATCGGGCATAACCTGGGTACCTACACCTACCATTACCGGAAGCTGAAAATTTATGAAACAGAAAGTAAGCTGGTAAAAAGTAAGCTGTCGCCCATCGAAGCGAAGATGCTGCGGTATTTCCTGAGCCGTCCCAATATCATTGTGCAAAAAGATGAAGTACTGCTAAGGGTATGGGGAAAAGAAGATTTTTATGCCAGTCGCAGTATGGACGTGTTTATTGGCCGCATCCGGAAACAGTTGAAACTGGAGCCACGTGTGGAACTGGAAACAGTTTACAACGTTGGACTGCGGCTGAATGTGCCCGAGACATTACTGCCTGTTAAAATATGTGTTCCACTTACGTGACCTGCGAGTCATACAACTAACCTAAAACAATCATCGTTCCTGCCCTTTTCTGGTGTCATAGCCGGGAAAGGGCAGGACATTTATACCAAACCCCGCTTTTTCGCTCCCCGCTTTTCTTTCAGATTATATTAAATCGTAACTTTATTCCAATGGAAACAGTGGTAGTACAAAAATATAATTTAGACGAAGAGCAGGAAAAGAAAGAGATCGTTCGGCATTACCGTGCTTTATTAAGGGCATTAAAACCCCGTTTGAAAAAAGGCGACAGGGAGCTGGTACGTACTGCTTTTGAAATGGCAGCTGATGCACATAAGGAAATGCGGCGCAAATCCGGGGAACCTTATATCCTGCATCCGCTGGCAGTGGCACAGATTTGTGTGGAAGAGATAGGGCTGGGTGTACGCTCCGCTATCTGTGCATTGCTGCACGATACCGTGGAAGATACAGAAGTAACCCTGGAAGATGTTGCCCGCGAATTTGGTACCGAAATTGCGCACATCGTTGACGGCCTGACAAAAATATCTACCGTCATCGATTCCAGCACCAGTACCGCACAGGCAGAGAATTTCAAGAAAATATTACTGACCCTGGCAGATGATCCCAGGGTAATACTGATCAAACTGGCCGACCGGTTGCATAACATGCGTACCCTCGACAGTATGAGCCGGGAGAAACAGCTGAAGATCGCTTCTGAAACAGTGTTCATTTATGCGCCCCTGGCGCACCGTCTTGGATTATATAATATTAAATCTGAGATGGAAGACCTGGCCATGAAATATACCGAGCAGCAAACCTACCGGGAAATAGCCAGGCGGCTGAAGGAAACCAAACGTGAGCGTACCCGCTATATTAACGAGTTTATCAAGCCTATTAAAGAAGTATTGCAGGAAGAAGGGTTCCAGTTCGAGATCTATGGCCGTCCGAAATCGATCCATTCTATTCATAATAAAATCAAAACCAAAGGCGTAGCCTTTGAAGAAGTATACGATCTTTTTGCTATCCGTATTATCCTGGACTCCGCACTGGACAAGGAAAAGGCAGATTGCTGGAAAGTATATTCCATCATTACAGACTTTTATCACCCCAGCCCCGAGAGGACCCGTGACTGGCTCAGTAACCCCAAATCCAACGGGTATGAGGCTTTGCACGTAACAGTGATGGGGCCTAATGGTAAATGGGTGGAAGTCCAGATCCGCTCCAAACGCATGAATGATTATGCGGAAAAAGGTGTGGCAGCGCACTGGCGCTATAAGGAAGGTAGTGGGGCGTCTCCACAGCAGGAATCAAAATTTGATCAGTGGTTTACCCAGATCAGGGAAATACTGAACAACCCGGATTCCAATACACTGGACTTCCTGGCTGATTTCAAGAGTAACCTGTTCACAGAAGAAATCTATGTTTATACTCCCAAAGGGGACTTGAAAATATTGCCGGTAAACTCTACTGCACTTGATTTTGCTTATTCTATCCACAGTGCAGTGGGAAATAAATGTATCGGTGCCAAAGTGAATTATAAACTGGTGCCGCTGAGCCATAAACTGCGCAGTGGAGACCAGGTAGAGATTATTACCTCCAATAAACAAAAGCCTTCGGAAGACTGGCTGAATTTTGTGCTGACAGCCAAAGCCAAATCCAAGATCAAGGATGCGCTGAAGGAAGAAAAGCGTAAAGTGGCTATGGACGGGAAAGCGGCGTTGGAGCGTAAGCTGTCTCACATGAATATTTCTATCAATCAGCATAATATCAATGAACTGGTTCAGTTCTATAAACAACCTTCCCCGCTGGACCTGTACTACCAGGTAGCTGTCAAAAATATTGACCTGAAGGAGCTGAAACAGTTCAGTGTACTGGGCGATAAACTGGAACCCCCAAAACCGGTAAAGGTGCCGGATCATGTGCCGGAAGAGCACATCAAGCATCAGTTGCCTTCCAAAAAAGATGCGGAACTGATTATTTTCGGAGAAAGCTCAGATAAGATTGCCTATAAACTGGCCAACTGTTGCCGTCCTATTCCCGGAGATGATGTATTTGGCTTTATTACGGCCAGTGAAGGACTGAAAATACATCGTACCAACTGCCCCAATGCCGCACAGCTATTGGCTAATTATGGCCATAGGGTGGTGAAAACCAAGTGGGTGAAGAACCGTGAAATTTCTTTCCTGACTGGTTTACGTATTATTGGTATGGATGATGTCGGTGTTATTCACAAGATTACCAATATTATCTCAGGTGAATTGAAGATTAATATTTCTGCTCTTAGTATTGAGTCAAAAGAAGGCTTATTTGAGGGTTTGATTAAAGTATATGTGCACGACAAGGAGGAGCTGGATGAACTCGTAGAAAGGCTTAAAAAGCTGGAAGGAATTCAATCTATACAACGTCTGGAAGAATCCTGATGAAGCTTTTAGCTTTTGGCCATTAGCTGTTAGCTTTTAGTAAATGCAGCGAAGATTAACATAACTTCGTCTTCGCTGCATTTACTAAAAGCTAACAGCTAATGGCTAAAAGCCGACAAAATTTGTATTTGTTAATATTCGCCTTAATTTTGCGACTTCTTTTAAAGCAACAACCTCCGATAATTAATTAAATCATTATGGTAGACGTTTTGTTAGGCCTGCAATGGGGCGACGAAGGCAAGGGTAAGATTGTGGACTATTTTGCCGGCAGGTACGACGTGATTGCCCGTTTTCAGGGTGGCCCGAACGCTGGTCACACTTTATATGTAAACGGACAGAAAGTAGTATTACGTACAATTCCTTCCGGTGTATTCCATGAAAAGACCATTAATCTGATTGGTAACGGAGTGGTGCTGGATCCTGTGGCTTTCAAAAAAGAAAGTGAAGATATCTCAGCACTGGGTGTGGATCTGACAAAAAATCTGTTTATAGCGGAAAAAACGCATATTATTGTTCCTACGCATCGTGCGCTGGACAAAGCGTCCGAAATAGCAAAAGGTAATGATAAAATAGGCTCTACTTTAAAAGGTATTGGCCCGGCTTACATGGATAAAACCGGTAGAAACGGGTTGCGTGTGGGAGATGTATTATCACCGGATTTTAAGGATCAGTATGAAAAACTGAAACAGAAGCACCTGCAACTGTTGTGTCAGTATGATATAAATGAGTTTACAGAAGATATCGCCAACTGGGAAGCTGAATTTTTTGATGCGATTCCATTCCTACAGAAAATGAATGTGGTTAGTGGTGAATATTTCCTGAATGAAAAACTGAAAGCCGGTAAAAAAGTATTGGCAGAAGGTGCACAGGGAAGTATGCTGGATGTTGACTTTGGAACTTATCCATTTGTTACTTCTTCCAATACCATTTCTGCGGGTGTATGTACAGGTTTAGGTATTGCGCCGCAGTGGATCAAAGAAGTAATTGGTGTAACCAAAGCTTATTGCACCCGTGTTGGTGGCGGACCTTTCCCTACAGAACTGCATGATGCTACCGGTGAAAAACTGCGTAGTGCAGGTCATGAATTTGGCGCAGTAACTGGTCGCCCACGCCGCTGTGGCTGGATTGACCTGGTGGCATTGAATTATACCTGCATGCTGAGTGGTGTTACTCAGCTGGTTATGACCAAAAGTGATGTACTGGATGAATTTGATGAAGTTTTAGCTTGTACGGCTTACGAAATAAATGGTCAGCAAACGAAACAATTACCCTTCCAGTTAAACGGTCTGGACATTAAACCTGTCTGGGAGACATTTAACGGATGGAGCGACAAAACTTCTACCTGCAAGCAATTCAACGAGTTACCAGCAGAGATGAAAGCGTTTGTTGCAGCAGTGGATAGCTATTTGGGTGTGCCCGTGAAATACGTTTCTAACGGACCCGGACGCGATCAGATCCTAGAAAAGTAAAAGGAAAAAAAGTAAGGAAAAAAAACGGCAAAAAAAATTTGGCGAATAAAAAAAACTATTAAAACTTTACGGCAAAGAAATAAGGCAACCTATTATGAAATCAAAATCTGATAAAGAGAAAGAGACCAAAAAAACTACTTCTCCTAAGACTGCAAAAGACGCTCCTAAAGCTGCGGCCAAGCCTAAGAAAGAGGTGGATGATGATGATGAGGAAGATGATGATGAAGATGTGAAACCTTCCAAATCTGCCTCAAAGAAATCAGATAAGCCCGCATCTAAATCCAAACGTAAAGATGACGATGAGGATGGAGATGATGATGCTGACGATGATGGAGATGATGCTGATGACGCCTGGGAAAAAGGTGAAGATGATGACTATGATCCTGATTTTGAAGAATTTGACATGCCTAAGTCAAAAGGAAAACGCGGTCGTCCTGCCACCGGCACTAAAAAAGCCGATGATGACGATGATTTGGGCATCGATGATGAATTCAAAGACATGGATCTGTTCAACGATCGTTTTGATGATGACGATGATGATTTTTAAGCACTAAAACGCGATTGTTATCAGGATATTCCACACTTTTCCGGTTGATAATCAGAAAATATTTAAGCAACAAATGTTGGATTGGGGAAACCAGTTCAACATTTGTTGTTTTTTAGATAATAATAACTACGATTCTCCCTGGCACCAATACGAAGCCATACTTGCCGCAGATGCCTTACATACCCTCGAAGTAAGTGCAGGAAATGCTTTCCCGGCTTTACAGGCATTTTATCATACACATCAGGACTGGCTTTTTGGTCACCTGGCATATGATCTCAAAAATGAGACCGTGCCGGGACTGCAATCGCAGCACTATGACGGTATCGGCTTTCCTGATATGTGTTTCTTTGTGCCGCGGGTAGTTATGCAACTCCGGAAAGGACAGGTACATATTGGCGGAGAAGCCTTCAGTGAACAGGACGCCTACGCCGTGTTTACGGCCTGTTTACGTATGCCCGTTGACGTGGTACCCGCCCGCAACTCCGGTCTGCAGCCGCTGCGCAGCCGCCTCGATCATCAACGCTATATCGCCGCAGTGAAAGAGCTGCAGCAGCATATTCTTCATGGCGATTGCTATGAAGTTAATTTCTGCCGCGAAAACTACATGGAGGCGGTGAGTGTTCATCCACCGGCTTTATTTGCAAAGCTGAATGCATTGTCGCCCGCACCATTTGCGGTCTACTATCGTCTGCATGATCGCTACATGGCCTGTTCCAGCCCCGAACGTTTCATGCAGAAAAAAGGGGATACGGTGATTTCACAACCGATTAAGGGCACCAGCCGCAAGGATGCAGATCCCGCTATTGACTTACAACTACAGCAACAACTATTGCACAATGCAAAGGAACGCGCTGAAAATGTAATGGTGGTAGACCTGGTACGCAACGACTTATCCCATACTGCACTACAGGGTACCGTGAAAGTGACCGAACTCTTTGGCATCTATTCTTTTGCGCATGTACACCACATGATCTCTACTGTGGCGGCGCAATTGTCCCCACAGCTGCCTTTTACGGAAGTATTGCGCACCTCATTCCCCATGGGCTCTATGACAGGTGCACCTAAAATGAGGGTGATGCAGCTCATTGAGCAATACGAACAAACCCGCCGGGGGCTTTATTCCGGTGCAGTAGGCTATATTACGCCAAGCGGCGATTTCGACTTTAATGTGGTGATCCGCAGCATGCTGTATAATGCCGCTAATCAATATCTTTCCTTCCAGACCGGCTCCGCTATCACTTTTTACAGTGACCCGGAAAAAGAATGGGAAGAATGTTTACTGAAAGCAGCTGCCATGGAAAAAACCATTACTGGCTGAACAACTGCTCCATCGCCTCGTTGATGGTGGGATAGGAAAACTGGAAACCGGTTCTTTGTATTTTGTCTGCAGAAGCTTTTACACTCTTCAATACTTCGACGCTCATTTCTCCCAATGCCATTTTCAGCGCAAAGGCAGGCACGTAGGTGGTCATAAAGCTGCGTCCTTTCACTATTTTAGCCATACTGAGGATCAGTTCCCGGTTAGTCACCGGGTTAGGGCTTACAGCGTTATATATGCCTTCCAGCTTATCGTTGACGATCGCATTGAAGTATAATCTTACGATATCATGAATATGGATCCAGGGTACAAATTGTTCTCCGGAACCCAGCACGGTGGCAAATCCAAACCGGAGCGGTTTGTAGAATTCTTTTAATGCGCCGCCTTCCCGGCTCAGGACAATGCCTGTGCGAAAGATGACCAGCTTTTTATTTAATGCAGTTATTTTTGAAATGCTTTGCTCCCATATTTGGGTGGTACTGGCCAGGTAATCGGTATACGCCCGGTCTGTTTCCGTAAACACATGGTCTTTAAACTCTCCGTAGTAGCCTGTAGCCGAGGCGCTTATTACCTTCTTTATCTTGTTGGGGATTGTTTGCAGTGCGGTGAACAGCAATTCACTGCTCCTGGTGCGACTGTCAATAATTTCCTGTTTCCGGGCTGCTGTCCAGCGTTTATCGCCTACATTGGCTCCTGCCAGGTGTACTATATAATCTGCCTGTTGAATGGCTGCTTTGTCTATGGTTTGTGTTTCAATGTTCCAGGGGGCATATGTTACCGCCTTGTTGCTGCCTGTTTCCGGGCTCCTGCTAAGAATAATTACTTTATAGCCGCGTTCCAGCAGCAGCCGGGTTAATGCCGTCCCTATGAGTCCTGTTCCACCGGTTATAATAACGGTTTCCATTCAGTAATAGCTGATTTTTTAAAATAATTTAATAAAAATACACAATAAATCGGGCCTTTTGGAATTTATGTAAAGGCAGGACTTACCAGCTTTAAATTGACAACTTAATTTCTGAATTTTAATGTAAGTTTGAAAATGGTGCATGCAAATGTGCCATCTGCTTTATCATACATATCTGAAATCTATATTACCGCATGCATACGCTATACCGCCTACAGTTAGTATTATTGCTGCTTTTCGCCGGCACGGCAGCAATGGCACAGAAAATCACCTATTCAGAGCCGGAGAAAGATGACTACAAGAGCACTGAGTTTGAGATTATTGGTAAGGTAGCCGGTAATATCCTCGTGTATAAAACAGACCGGGGTGATTATGTTGTATCGGTATATGATAACACGATGCAGCTGAAAAACAGGGTGAAACTGGACTTTCTGCCCCGTAAGGTGATCAGTATGGACTTTGTAGCCTATCCTGACAAGGTGCTCATGATTTACCAGTTCCAGCGTAAAGACGCGGTATACAGCTTCTGTGCTACCATGTCGCCGGAAGCTACTTTCAGTGATGCACCGATCCTGATCGATTCTACCCGCATTGGCATCTATTCCAAAGAGAATAAGGTGTATTCTGTGGAAGTATCGGAAGATAAGAACCGCATCATGGTGTATAAGATCAACCAGGACCGGGAAGACAACAACGTGTTTTATACCTTCCTGTATGACAGCGCCATGAGCCTGGTAAACAATAGCCGCTTCTCTCTGCCAATGCAGAAAAAGCAGTTCCTGAGCAACTTTAACCTTACCAATACCGGTGACCTGATCTTTAATAAGCTGGAACGTACCTCTAACCGGGATTATGTGGTGAGCGGCAGTATGGTGGTTAAACGCGCACTGGTAGATAGTTTTGAAGCCAGCCCGATGGGATTCAAAGCGCAGCTGCTGGACGAGGTAAAAATGAAGCTTGATAACAATAAGCATACGGCACTGGTTACTGCTTTTTATTATAAACAGAAAAGAGGGAACGTAGAAGGCTTATACCTGTATAAGTACGACTATGGCAACTATAAAACGGTATATGAGAAATCGCAGGTATTTCCGGACGACCTGAAAGTAAATGCCCGCGGAGAATCCAGTACCAATGCTGCTTTTAATGACTACTTTATCCGTAAGATCATTAATACGGCCAACGGAGGCTTCCTGCTCACTGCGGAATCTTTCTCTACTTCCTCCCGCTACCAGCCCTGGAACCGGTGGAATTACATGTATGGCAGCCCATACAGTGGTATGTATGCCCCTTATTACTATTCCCCGTATTCTTCCATGTATTACAATCCTTACTACTGGAACAATTCACAGGGACTGCGTTATCACTATGA
The DNA here is from genome assembly GCF_052114225.1 of Chitinophaga sp. RAB17. Taxonomy (NCBI): domain Bacteria; kingdom Pseudomonadati; phylum Bacteroidota; class Chitinophagia; order Chitinophagales; family Chitinophagaceae; genus Chitinophaga; species Chitinophaga sp. RAB17. Next base: position 960,698 of record NZ_JBFREI010000002.1, read on the forward strand.
TAATGTAGTGGTGTTGTCTTTTGATGACGAAGGCAATATGCAATGGAACAACTTTGTACACAAGAGCCAGTATGACGATAATGCAGATCTGTATTTATCTTACCTGATGGTAAACGTAGGCAGTGAACTGCGTTTCCTGTATAATGAGCTGGACAGAAGAAGTTATATGTTGACGGATGTAAGCCTGGCGCCGGGCGGTAAAGTTAACCGTATGCCTACCTTGCGCAACCTGGATAAGGGTTTTACCTGGATGCCCCGGTATGGAAAACAAATTTCCGGTCGTACTGTTGTGATACCATGTATCTACAGGAATTATATTTGCTTTGCTAAAATTGACTTTTAATCACACCTTTGCATTGTGATAAGATTTTTCCGTTCAGGCAATCCTCTTACGGTATTGCTGTTGTTAATATATACACTGCTCGTTAAGTTTTACTATCTGATTCATCCGTCTACCTATATGGCGGATGGATCGGAGGGGCTTTTGTATCACCTGCTGGTGAAATGGATGACCACTTTGGTGGGAAATAGTCCTTTGTTTTTTACATCACTGGCAGTGTTGATGTTATTTCTGCAGTCGTTGCTCTTCACCCGTATAATCAATCATCACCGGTTGTTTCCCCGGCCTACGTATTTGCCGGCGATGTGTTTCCTGCTTTTTACTTCCATGTTGCAAAGCTGGAACGTATTTTCCCCGGCTTTGCTGGTGAACCTGATTATGTTGTGGGTATTTACCAGCATAACGGAGTTGTATACACGTACTTCGGCCCGTGATGTGGTATTTAATATAGGTTTTGCGCTGGGGGTGAGTGGGTTGTTTTACTTCCCTTCTGTTATTTTTTGCTTTTTGCTGTTGGCGAGTATGCTGATTATGCGTGCTTTCAGGCTGGCGGAGTGGATTATTGCGTTGCTTGGGTTAATATGTCCGCTTTACCTGATGGGAACTTATTTGTTCCTTACCGGGCAGATGACATTGTTGTGGAAGATCCCGAATATCGGTGCATCGTTGCCCATGATTACAGATTATAAGGTATGGGGCGCCATGGTGGCCAGTTTACTCTTTTTTGTAATTGGGTGGTTGTTATTACAGCGTCCTCTTAAGAAAATGTTAATACAGGGCCGCAAGATATGGGCGGCATTGATTATATATGTAGTGGTAGCCATGCTGGTACCTTTCTTCAACGTACACTTTTCCGCTGCGTATTGGGTGCTGGCTGTATTGCCGGTTTCCATGTTTGCCGGTAATGTATTCTGGTCGGTCACCAACGATACTTTTGCCAACATTATCCACTTCATTACGCTGGCATATGTTATCGTAATGCAATATTTCAGCTGATTTCTCCATTTTAAGGGGCTGATTACCAGTAATTTGTTAAATCGGGACAAACGGCAATGGAAAATTGCGAACGGCGAAGTAATTTTGTCCTTTCCCAGTAGATTTGTCATTCGTGAAAATGATGATAAAAACATCGGGTAAAAACAGTTTTAAAGCATTATTTACACATAAACACAAAACATTTTCAGATGAAATTTGGCGTTGTCACCTTTCCCGGTTCTAATTGTGATCATGATATGATTGATTCCCTGCGTAATGACCTGGGACAGGAAGTAATAGAACTGTGGCATAAGGATAAAGACCTGAGCGCATTCAGCACAGAAGATTGTATCGTATTACCGGGTGGTTTTTCCTATGGTGACTACCTGCGTTGCGGCGCTATTGCAAGATTCAGCCCAATGATGCAGAGCGTGATAGAATTTGCCAATAAAGGTGGCCGCGTAATTGGTGTTTGTAATGGTTTCCAGGTATTATGTGAAGCAGGATTGCTGCCAGGCGTATTATTGCAGAACCAGCATCAGCAGTTCATCTGCAAAAATGTATATATGAAAAGTGAGAATACTACTGCATCCATTACTAAAGATGTGGCAGGCAGATCACTGATGATTCCTATTGCCCACGGAGAAGGCCGTTACTACGCGGACGACGCCACGCTGGATGAACTGTTTAAAAACAACCAGGTGTTATTCCGCTACTGCGATGAATTTGGCAATATTATTGAATCTGCTAACCATAACGGCGCCATCCGCAACATAGCAGGTATCTGTAACAAAGGAAGAAATGTCTTTGGTATGATGCCTCACCCGGAGAGGGCTACCAGTCTGGCTTTGGGTAATACCGATGGTCAGCTGATTTTACAGAGTCTGATCAACAACAACTAATAGATTAAATCAACCAACCAATTAAAAAGAAAAGCATGAAAAAATTATTAACAGTACTGGCTTTGTTCGCCTTGCCCATTCTGGCAAGCGCTCAGATCGAGAATCCGGTAAAATGGAATTTCACCGCCAAGAAAGTAAATGCAACGACCTACGAAGTACACGCCACTGCTACCATTGATGCCGGTTGGCACGTGTATGCACAGGAAGCGGGAGAAGGACCAGTACCAACTGCCTTCAAATTCGTAAAGAATCCACTGGTAGCCACAACAGGTAAAGTGGAAGAAGTAGGTAAACTGCACAAGTCATTTGATAAGAACTTCAACTCTGAACTGAAATATTACGAAAGCACCGTAGATTTCGTGCAGAAAGTAACCGTGAAAGGTAAAGCAGCTACTAAAGTAAAAGGATCAGTAGAGTTCATGGTGTGCGATGATCACCAGTGTCTGCCTCCGAAAGAAGTGGAGTTTGCCGTGAGTGTTGGAGGAAAATAATTTTGCATCCGGTAACTGATAACAATACTCATAAAACGAGTTCCTCTCAACAGGAACTCGTTTCTTGTTTTCTCAGATCTATATTATTTAAAGCCTATTGACTTTATGAAGCATCTGCTTTCATTTTTGATACCTGTCTTCGCCATTTTTGCGCTCAGCGCAAATGCGCAGGACGCCAGCCCGAAGCCTGTTAAATGGCAGTTTTCTGCAGAAAAGAAAAATGACCAGGAATATGTGCTTCACCTGAAGGGCACCATAGAAAAAGGCTGGTTGCTTTTTTCTACTACCATGGGAAATGATGATCCTAATACAAGAGTGGTGCTGGATAGCAGCGTCAAAGGTACTATTGCAGGCATCACGGAAAATGGTAAACTGGAAAACCGTAAGGAGCCTTTATTCGATAATCTTGAGATCAAATACTTCGAGAACGAAGTAGAATTACTGGCCAGCGTAAAGCTGACTGGCCCTGTAGCCCAACTGAAAGGAACCATTACCTATATGGTTCTGAAAGGGGAAGATGCAGTGCCTGAAGAAGAAACGTTTAGCGTACCAGTGGAAGCTTCTGCAGCTGCAACTGCTGCTGCTCCAACCGCTACCACTGGAGATAAGGCTACCGCAGCCGGTGCCGGTGATGTAGCTGATGATGATGCATCTAATAAATCGTTGTGGTGGATATTTATTGCGAGCTTTGGCGGTGGCTTTATCGCATTGATTACGCCTTGTGTGTTCTCCATGATTCCGATTACGGTGAGTTTCTTTACTAAACGTAGTGCTACCAGGGCGCAGGGAATAAAGAACGCATTTATTTATTCCCTGTCCATTATTGTTATTTATACACTGCTGGGCTTCCTGATCACAAAAATCTTTGGCGCAAGTGCACTCAATTCACTGGCCAGCAATGGTATCGCCAATATGATTTTCTTTGTGATCTTCCTGTTATTTGCCTTCTCGTTCCTTGGGGCATTTGAAATCAGTTTGCCCAGTTCCTGGGCCAATGTATCCGATTCGAAAGCGGGCATGAGCAGTATGGTTGGCATTTTCTTCATGGCATTGACCTTGGCGATTGTGTCGTTCTCCTGCACAGGTCCGATTTTAGGTAACCTGTTGGTACTGGCAGCCAAAGGAGGTAACTCCGGTCCACTGGTAGGTATGTTTGGGTTCTCGCTGGCATTGGCTATCCCATTCTCACTGTTTGCGCTTTTCCCTAGTTTGCTGAATAAAATCGGTAAATCCGGTGGATGGTTAAACGCAGTAAAAGTAACACTGGGCTTCGTAGAACTGGCATTGGCGCTGAAATTCTTCTCTAACGTAGATATGGCTTATCACTGGAATCTGCTGGATAGGGAAATATTCCTGGCATTGTGGATTGCTATTTTTGCACTGCTTACGTTGTACCTGATCGGTAAGCTGAAATTCAGCCACGACAGTGACGTACCTTTTCTTACTGTTACAAGGCTCTGCTTTGCGATTGTTACTTTCACATTCACGGTGTATATGATTCCGGGTATGTGGGGTGCGCCGTTGAAAGGTATCAGCGGATTCCTGCCACATGAAGGTTCTCAGGACTTTAACCTGAACAAATCGCTGGTAGATATACAGGCATCGCTGGAAAGCGGTGGCGGTAGCGGATCCGGTGGAAGTAATGTGAATACGGTGAAGCCTAAAAAGCTGGTAGATATTTTACATTCTGAAATTCCAGGCGTGGAAAGTCTGTTCTTCGATTATGAAGAAGCACTGGCGGCTGCAAAGGTAGCCAATAAGCCACTCATGCTGGATTTCACGGGACATACCTGTGTGAATTGCCGCAAGTTTGAGAAATCTGTATTGTCTGCTCCGGCGGTAATGAAGATTCTGCGCAATGATTTTATCGTAGCTTCTTTGTATACAGATGAGAAAACTTCTCTGCCTGATGAGGAAAAATATGTTAACAAATCAGGTGAAAAGGTGAGGAATATTGGAGAGAAGAATCAGGATCTGGAAGTGACCCACTTTAACCGTAATTCACAGCCTTACTATATTCCGGTGGATCTGGAAGGAAAGCCACTGGTGAACAAAGGATATGGTTATGATCCGAAAGAAGATGTAGATGCATTTGTGAAATACCTGGAAAACGCGAAAGCTGAATTTGCAAAACGACACGCTAAATAAGTTTAAATCACTATAAAAAGAAAGGCCGTTTGTTTCAAAACAAACGGCCTTTCTTTTTATAGTGATGATTTATCAGAAAGAATAATTCAGTAAATCGGCAGCGCTGATTTTATCCTGCTGGCGATTAGTCAGATTCTTCACGCTTATCATATTTTCCTGTAATTCGGATTCTCCCAGGATAATCACATAAGGTATACTTCTTTTATCTGCATACTTCATCTGTTTATCCATTTTGGCATTTTCATGGAATAACTCCGCAGCAATACCTTTCTTCCGCAATTGCATCATATATCCAAAAGCTGTACGGGCACTGTCTTCCCCAAGATTCAGGAATAATACTTTTGTAGATTGTTGTGCTGCTTCAGGGAATAATTGTAATTCTTCCAATACATCGTAAATACGATCTACCCCAAAAGAAATACCTACCCCGGAAATGCCTTTCAGGCCAAAGAGTCCTGTGAGGTCATCGTATCGGCCACCACCACCGATGCTGCCCATTTTCACGGTAGCAGGTGCTTTTACTTCTACAATCATACCGGTGTAGTAGTTAAGACCGCGCGCCAGGGTAACATCTATAATAGGTGTGGCATTAAAACTGGCATATCCCGAATTAATTACAAAGGATAATTCTTCTATACCTTTCAAAGCCGTTTCGGATGATTGCAGCAGTTCTTTTAATTGTGCCAGCTTTTCATCACTACTACCATCAATGGCCAGGAATTTCTCAATGGTGTCTATATCGGTATCAGTCAAACCTCTTTCCTGTAGCTCCTTTCTAACACCTTCAGCACCGATCTTATCCAGTTTGTCGATGGATATAGTAATATCTGTCAGCAATTCAGTCTTACCTATTACTTCGGCGAGGCCAAACAATATTTTGCGGTTATTGATACGTAGTTCATAACCCTGTAGTCGCAGTTTGGTGAGTACTGTATCATAGATCAACAACAATTCTACTTCATTCAGTAAAGAATTGCTGCCTACCACATCTGCATCACATTGGTAGAACTCCCGATAGCGGCCCCTTTGAGGCTTATCAGCCCGCCATACCGGCTGCATCTGGTAACGTTTAAAAGGAAGTGCCAGTTCATTCTGGTTCATTACCACATAACGTGCGAAAGGAATCGTAAGATCATAGCGCAATGCTTTTTCGGTCACTGCTGCCAGGAGTTCCCTGTTATCTTTTGCCTGGTGTGCTTTAGTATAAATATCTCCGTTGTCCAATACTTTGAACATCAGCTTATCACCTTCTTCTCCATATTTTCCTGTCAATGTAGACAAATTCTCCATCGCAGGTGTTTCCAGCGGTTGGAAACCGAATACCTCAAAGGTGTCTCTGATGGTTTGAAAAATGTAATTACGTTTTCTCACTACCACCGGGCCAAAATCACGGGTGCCTTTAGGAATACCGGGCTTTATCATCTCAAAAAATTATTAAAAGTTTTATTGTTGCTGGTCTGCAATGTTTTCACAGGCCTCATAAATCATTTTATATACTGGTGTAAACAGTGCGTCATCAAACCAGGGATCAGGTACTTCCTGTTGTTCCGGCAGCAGGAAGTGTACTTTCGCTTTATCGGCTTCATTGCGGGCCTTACGTAATACATCCGTATAATTGCTTCGGTCCATTACATAAATAAGGTCAAATGTATCAAAATCTGCGACCTGAAACTGTCTGCCACGGAGACCGGATATATCCACTCCATTTTTCCGGGCTTCTTTCACGGACCTGTGGTCAGGCGCATGGCCTATATGCCAGTTACCAGTACCGGCAGAATCAATTTCCCAATCCAGTCCTTTTTCCTTCGCCAAATGTCTCATAATCCCTTCTGCCAGAGGCGAACGGCAAATATTACCCAGGCAAACCATCAATATTTTCATGCGGATGAATATTTGAATATCAGGCCGCAAACCTACAAGATATTATGGAAATGTGCATTCATTTGCATCTTTATCATGAAAACAAGGATAAAAATCGGGGGATTTCCCGGATACAAAGCATAAATGGATGCAAATTGTAAAACACAGGAAATGATGAGATTTTAGATCGAAATATAACAACATGTTGAAAAAATGCCTCAAATTGCGGCTGAATAAGCAATAGGGTGCGGTTTTGTGGCAGTTTTTTAACATTCTTCTAAAATTCTCTTTGCCCGATTAAAAAATTTTTTTTTGTATAATTGTAATTCGCAACATGGAAACACACGAAGAACAAACAAGCAGACGACAGGAAAACAGGTATCGGCCAATGGGTGAGCTGATCAGAGGGATATTTTTTGTACTCTTTGGTCTGTTCGCAATTTTTGCGGAAAAACTGGGAATGGCACAGTTCCGTATATCCCCTTCAGCAATGAGTATAGTGGGTGCGGTGTTGATAACGTACGGCCTCTTTAGAGTTTATAATGGAGTAAGAAAACTTTTTTTTAACAGGAACTAAAGGGGGGTGATATGTTTTTCAGTTTTAGAAAGATGAATGCTGTATATTTAGCAGCAATTACTGTGATGGCCGCTTGTGGGCCTAATCCAAATGCGAAAAAATTAGATACAGCTACAGAAGGCACCATCCGCATCAGTGTGGATGAAACTTATAAGCCACTGATAGATTCTGAAATAAAAGTTTTTGAATCACTGTATCCGAAAGCGCATATCATCCCTACCTATAAACCGGAGGCTGAATGCTTTAAAGATCTTTTAAATGATAGTGCCCGACTGGTGATCGTTACCCGCGATTTCAACCAACAGGAGCGCGACTACTTCAAGCAAATCAAAATTACGCCTAACAGCCTTTTACTTGCCTGGGACGCGCTCGCACTGGTGGTGAACAAGGAGAACCCTGACTCCATATTAAATATGGAACAGGTACGCAGTATCATGAACGGCACAAATAAGGACAGGAAATGGCAACTGGTGTTTGATAATGCCAACTCAAGCACCGTGCGATATATCATGGACTCCATCAATATGGGTAAGCCTTTGCCAACTAATACTATGGCTGCTAAAACCAACCCGGAAGTGGTGGACTACGTGTCAAAAAACAAAGACGCAATAGGTGTGATAGGAGTTAGCTGGATCTCTGATCCTAATGACTCATTGTCAATGGCTTTTACAAAAAAAGTATCTGTAGTGAGGCTAAGAGCAGACAATGGTTCAGAATTTGTTAAACCATACCAGGCGTATATTGGTATTGGTACCTATCCATTGAAGCGCGGCTTCTTTTTCTGCCTGAAAGAACCTTATCACGGACTGGGCAGTGGATTCGCCACCTTTCTCGGCAGTTATGAAGGACAGCTTGTTATCAAGCAGTTCCGTTTGTTTCCGGCCAGATTGAATGTAGTATTCAGAGAAGCAAACCTTAAGTAGTAAAAAACACACAACTAAAACTAAAAAACCAGATTGCATGAACAAACGGAAAAGTTTAATCGTAGCATTGCTTTGCGCTGCATCTAGCGGTGCGATGGCCCAATCTGTGGAGGATGGATTAAAAGACCTGTATTATGGTAAATATCTGTCTGCCAAGCAGAATTTTGAGAAAGTGATTGCAGCAAAGCCTACGGAGGACAAAGCTTATTATTACCTCGGTATAGCGCAGCTTGGACAAGAAGATGTAGCAGGTGCTGCAGCTACTTTCCAGAAAGGTTTACAGGCAGTGCCTACCTCCGCTTTATTACAGGTAGGTATGGGCCGTATTGATCTGCTAAAGGGAGATGCCGCTGCAGCCAAAACAAAGTTTGACGCTGCCAGTGCTGCTACACAAGGTCGTGATGGCGATGTAGCCCGCGCAATTGCAGATGCCAGCTCAGAAATAAAAGGTGGTGATCGTGCTTACGCCCTGACTGTAATGGAAAAACTCCTGAACAATGAGGGACGCAAGAAAAAAGAACAATACACTGCTACCGCAGCTGATTATATCGAACTGGGAGATGCTTACCGCTTCCTGGGTGGTGAAAACGGTGGTAAAGCCATCACCACTTATGAAAAAGCACTGGAAGTAGATCCAAACAATGCAGAAGCTGTCATGAAAGAAGGTTTGGTGAACTACAATGCAAGGCTGAAAGCTGAAGCAGTAGCAGATTACACCAAAGCTACCAACATGGACCCTAAATATGGTCCTGCTTTCTACGAGCTGTTTCAATTCTACATCACACCTAAAAAGGATCAGTTATCCTGGGAAAATGCTGCTAAATACCTGGAGCAATACATGGCTGTAGCAGATCCGGCAGATAAAACAAAGAACCAATACCTGGGAGCTTACATCGCTTTCTTCAAGAAAGATTATGATGCCGCTATCAGCAAAGGCCAGGCTACCCTGCCAGGTGCTGATGAATTTTATCAGAACAAGCTGAACTTGCTGATTGGTGATGCTTACCTCCAGAAAGGTGATTCCCTGAACGCGAAAAAAGTGATGGATGATTACGCAACAAAAGTAGGTGACGCCAAACTGGACTCTAATGACTATAAGTTGTTGAGCACTATTTACATGCGCCTGAAATCCAGCGATTCCGCTACTCAGAACCAGTACAATGCCAAAGCATTGACTTACCTGGAAAAGTATGCGGGTGCTATCACTGCTAAGGATCCTGAAACCTTTATCCAGATTGCAGATCAGCTGAAAGCGGCCAGAAGTTACGCAGCAGCAGCAGAATGGTATGAGAAAGCAAACGAAATATCTCTTGCCAATAAAGTACAACTGCAGGCGATCGATTACTTCAACGTAGGTCACAACTACTACCTGGCTGCGGCAACCGCTAAGCCAGCAGATACTGTTCAACTGGGCAAAGCTGATGCTGCTTTCCAGAAAGTGATCGAAGCGAAACCTGAACTGGGTACTGGTTACTACTGGAGAGGTATGGCCAACTTTGTTAAAGATCCGCAGGCACAGGCTGGTGTTGCCAAGCCTTACTTTGATAAGTATATAGAAATGTCTGAAGCGGGCGATCCTGCAAAAGTTAAATCTACGCTGATCAATGCTTATACCTATGAGTTATTATATTACTACTTCAAGGAAGATAAAGGTAATATAAAGACATACGCTGATAAGCTGGCTGCTATTGATCCAAATAACGGTGCTGTTAAACAGATCACAGAAAACATGGCTGCCCGTGAAAAAGCGGCTACCAAGCCTGCTGCTAAACCAGCTGCCAAACAAGGCCAGAATAAGAAATAGTTATTAATTATATACGATATTAAAAAACCTCCTGTACCCACAGGAGGTTTTTTAGTTTCCGGTTGGTGAAAAAAGATAATATTTTAGACCCTAATAGATTTGATATTTGGTCAACTTACAGTATTTTTGCGCATTCGGACAATGTTTTTATCGGGAAGCTTATGTATACAGACACTGTATTTTTGTCAGCAACGACTACTCCTTCTAGCTATTTCCCTATAGTATTGCAACTTGTTGCAGCTTTAGGATTCGTAGGGATCACGATGTTAGCTACTCACTTTTTGGGTCCTAAACGCAAAACCAGCGATAAGCTTATTAACTTTGAGAGTGGAATCGAGCAAAAGGGCAATGCCCGGCAGCCGGTGGCCATCAAATACTTTCTTACCGCTATTCTTTTCGTGTTATTTGATGTGGAAGTCATCTTTTTCTACCCTTATGCTGTTAATTTCAGGGAACTGGGATGGGAAGGCTTTACTGCCGTGCTGATGTTTGTGGGCTTCTTTTTGTGTGGTTTTATCTACATCACTAAGAAGGGTGCACTGAAGTGGGAAGACTAATTTTAAATCTCTAAATTAAATCAAATGGCTCGTCCGGTTCAATATAATAACAAGGTGAAAACGGTGGAAATCCCTGAGGGATATTCCGGTGAGGGATTTTATGCCACATCATTTGACAAAGTAATAGGCCTGGCGCGTAAAAACTCCATCTGGCCTTTACCATTTGCTACTTCCTGCTGTGGTATCGAATTCATGGCCACCATGGCAGCTACCTACGATATGGCCCGTTTTGGGGCAGAACGTATGGCGTTTACACCCCGTCAGTGCGATTTGCTGATGGTAATGGGTACCATTTCCAAGAAAATGGGACCTATTGTACGCCAGGTATACCTGCAAATGGCTGAACCACGCTGGGTAATGGCCGTAGGTGCCTGTGCCAGCAGCGGTGGTATATTTGATACCTATTCTGTATTACAGGGTATTGACCAGGTAATTCCGGTAGATGTATATGTACCAGGATGTCCTCCAAGACCAGAAGGTATTATCGATGGTTTTATGAAAATACAGGACCTGGTAGGTCAGGAAAGTCTCCGCCGCCGTAACTCCGACAGATATCAAGAGCTGATGGAGTCTTATGGTATCAAGTAAGAGGGGGAATGGTTAATTGTAAATCGTAAATTTCAAATTGTTAATGTCTTTAACAAACGAACGCATACAGCAACGCCTGACGGAGAAGTTTGGAGATGTGCTTACCGGCTTTGAAGAGCCGTTTGGCCTGCTTACCCTCACCGCACAGAAAGATTATAACCTGAAAGTAATGCAATTCCTGTTTGACGATGAGGAATTGCGTTTTCGTTTTTTAACGGATATCACTGCGGTGCATTATCCTGATAGAAAAAATGAAGAGCTGGCAGTAGTATATCATCTGCATAACCTGCAGGATAATATCAGGCTCCGTCTGAAAGTATTCGCGCCAGTAGCCCAACCGGATGTGTTTACAGCTACCAAGCTGTATGAATCCGCCAACTGGATGGAGCGCGAAACTTATGATTTTTACGGGATCAACTTTGTAGGACATCCCAACCTGATACGCGTACTGAATGTGGATGAAATGACCTATTTCCCTATGAGAAAGGAATTTCCGCTGGAAGACTCCATGCGTATTGATAAAGATGATGAGATGTTTGGAAGAGGGGGAAATCTTTAATACAACCAGGTTATGTTAGATCAGAAACAACATATAAAACTGCCGGAAGGCTCTATAGAAAAAGATACGCAGACGCTTAACCTGGGTCCTACTCACCCGGCTACGCATGGCGTATTTCAGAATATTCTGGAAATCGATGGCGAACGTATTGTGAGCGCTGTTTCTACCGTAGGGTATATTCACCGTGCTTTTGAGAAGATCGCAGAACGCCGTCCCTATTACCAGATTACACCGCTGACAGATCGTCTTAACTATTGCTCTGCCCCTATCAATAATATGGGTTGGATACTCACCGTAGAAAAACTCCTGGGCCTGGAAATGCCTAAAAGAGTGGATTACCTGCGTGTAATTATCATGGAGCTGGCACGTATTGCGGATCACCTGATCTGCAGCTCCGTAATGGGAGTAGATACCGGCGCATTAACCGGTTTCGTTTACGTGATGACCTATCGTGAACTCATATACGAAATATATGAGGAAATATGTGGCTCCCGACTGACCACCAATATTGGTCGTATCGGTGGTTTTGAAAGAAATTTCACGCCAGCTGCTTTTGCTAAAATCGAGCGTTTCCTCAAAGAATATCCTGCTGTACTGAAAGAATTTGAAACCCTGCTTACCCGTAACCGTATCTTCATGGAGCGTACACAGGGTGTAGGTGGTATCAGTGCGGAAAGAGCGCTCAGCTACGGTTTCACAGGTCCTAACCTGCGTGCAGCCGGTGTGGATTACGATGTACGTGTAGCAAATCCTTACAGCTCTTACCAGGATTTTGATTTCTCTGTACCTGTTGGTACTACCGGTGATAGCTATGATCGCTTCCTGGTACGTAACGCAGAAATGTGGGAAAGTCTCAGCATTATCCGTCAGGCGATGGATAAACTGAAAACACTGCCGGATGATGTATATCATGCAGATGTTCCTGCTTACTACCTGCCTGAGAAACAGGATGTATACACAAAAATGGAAGCACTCATCTATCACTTTAAAATAGTGATGGGAGAAGCAGATATGTTACCAGGTGAAGTATATAACGCTGTAGAAGGTGCTAATGGTGAACTTGGTTTTTACCTGATCAGTGATGGTGGCCGTAGTCCTTACAGACTGCATTTCCGCCGTCCCTGCTTTATCTATTACCAGGCTTACGCTGAACTGGTACAGGGTGGTATGTTGAGCGATGCGATTGTGTGTATGAGTAGCCTGAACCTGATTGCAGGAGAGCTGGATGCGTAAGAATATTTTGAAGATTAAAGCTGATTAAAATAATGGCTGTGGTTCAATTTTCGGAAGAGAAACTGAATAAAGTAAAAGAAATCATTGCACGCTACCCGGAAGGGAAGCAGAAAAGTGCATTGATACCGGTGCTGCACCTGGCTCAGGAAGCATTTGGCGGATGGTTAAGTGCAGAAACAATGGACTACGTTGCAACATTACTGCAACTGGAATCAATTGAAGTATATGAAGTAGCTACTTTCTATAGCATGTTTAACCTGAAGCCGGTTGGTACCTATCTTTTTGAGGTATGCCAGACAGGTCCCTGCATGGTAAGTGGTTCCGATCAGATCATTGATTACATTAAAGGTAAACTGGGGATCGGCGTAGGCGAAACTACGGCAGACGGGTTATTTACCCTTAAAACCGTAGAATGTCTAGGTGCCTGCGGATATGCGCCCATGATGCAATTGGGTAAACATTACCGTGAACACCTGACGCCTACTAAAGTAGATGAAATTATCACAGAATGCAGATCTAAAGCAAACGCAAACTGATGCATCCGAAACATACCATATCCATACGTTTCAAGGAAATGTATCAGCGCCACAAACTGCAAATCGTAGAAGCTCTTTTGCTGGTGGGATTACTCACTGCATTATGGCGGATAGATAACTGGTTTGTTTCCTTTATTTGTGGTGTTAGCGCGGGCCTGCTGTTTTACAGACTGGCAGATCGCATTTCCCAACACGGCATACGTAAGGCATAAAAGATATACACAAAAATCTGTTGATGGGGCCGGGTTTACCGGAACCATTACACCATAAGGAAGAAAATGGGACGCAAATTACTGTTAGATAAAGCACATATAGAAGGCATCCGGTATTATGATACCTACCGGAGCAACGGCGGTTATGCTGCAGCTGAAAAGGCGCTGAAAACGCTGGGACCGGAAGGCGTACTGGAAGAAGTGAAAAAGAGTGGCCTCAGAGGCCGCGGTGGCGCAGGATTTCCTACCGGCCTGAAGTGGAGTTTCATCGCCAAACCAGAAGGTGTTCCCCGTTACCTCGTTTGTAACGCGGATGAATCAGAGCCGGGTACATTCAAAGACCGCTACCTGATGGAATTTTTACCCCACCTCCTCATTGAAGGGTTACTTATCTCCAGCTTTGCCCTCGGCGCTAACAGTTGCTACATCTATATCCGCGGTGAATATGCCTGGATTCCGGACATCCTGGAACAGGCCATTGCAGAAGCTAAAAACAAAGGCTGGCTGGGTAAAAATATCCAGGGAACCGGTTTCGATCTGGAAATATATGTGCAACGCGGTGCGGGTGCTTATATCTGTGGTGAAGAAACTGCCCTGATAGAATCCCTCGAAGGAAAACGCGGTAACCCACGTATCAAGCCACCATTCCCGGCAGTAAAAGGATTATGGCAATCCCCTACTGTTGTTAATAACGTAGAAACACTCGCAGCGGTGGTGCCTATCATCAATATCGGCGGCGATGAATATATTAAATACGGCACCGGCAAATCAACCGGTACCAAATTGATCTCTGCCTGTGGTAATATCAACAAACCCGGCGTGTATGAGATCGAAATGAATATCTCCGTAGAAGAATTTATTTACTCCGAAGAGTACTGCGGTGGCATCAAAAATAATAAACGCCTGAAAGCCTGTATCCCCGGCGGATCTTCCGTTCCGGTGTTACCAGCCAACCTGCTGCTTAAAACAGCGAAAGGCGAGACCCGTATGATGACCTATGAAAGTCTCGCTGATGGCGGATTTGCAACAGGTTCCATGCTGGGTTCCGGTGGTTTCATTGTAATGGATGAAGACCAGTGTATTGTACGCAATACGCTTACCTTTGCTCGTTTCTACCACCACGAAAGCTGCGGTCAGTGCAGCCCTTGCCGTGAAGGTACCGGTTGGATGAAGAAAGTACTGCAGAACATTGAGACTGGTAAAGGCAAAATGAGTGATATCGATTTGCTGTGGGATATTCAACGCAAAATAGAAGGAAATACCATCTGTCCGCTCGGTGATGCTGCTGCATGGCCGGTAGCAGCAGCGATACGCCACTTCCGAGATGAATTCGAATGGCATGTGGCTAATCCTCAGGAATCACAGACCCGCAATTTTGGTCTGGCACATTACGCAGATCCATTGCCATTGCCTGCACCAGCGGCTGTATAACGGGCATGCATATACTGAAATAAGGAATCAATATATAAATAAACGTTGCTCCCCGGGAGCACAAAAGATATTAAGATGGCGGAGGAAATAAAATTATTTAAGGTTAAAATCGATAACATCTCAGTAGAGGTGGAACCCGGTACAACCATACTGAACGCGGCCAGGAAGATAGGAGGAGAAATAGTGCCGCCGGCCATGTGTTACTACTCCAAGCTGCAGGGTAGCGGTGGTAAATGCCGTACCTGCCTGGTAAAAGTATCCAAAGGTTCAGATGCCGATCCACGCCCTATGCCTAAACTGGTGGCCAGCTGCCGTACTACCGTAATGGATGGTATGGAAGTGGCTAACATTACTTCTCCGGAAGTACTGGACGCACGTAAGGGGGTAGTGGAATTCCTGTTGCTCAATCACCCGCTGGATTGCCCGGTATGTGATCAGGCAGGAGAATGTCACCTGCAGGATCTGAGCTACGAACACGGAGCAGACAGCACCCGCTACGAATTCAAACGCAGAACTTTTGATAAAGTAGATCTCGGCGATCATATCAAATTACACATGACACGTTGCATCCTTTGCTACCGTTGTGTGTATACCGCTGATCAGCTTACTGAAAAACGCGAACATGGTATCCTTGGCCGCGGAGATGCTTCTGAAATCAGCACTTATATCTCCCAGTCACTGGATAATGATTTCATCGGTAACGTGATAGATGTTTGTCCGGTAGGTGCTTTAACAGATCAGACTTTCCGTTTCAAAAACCGTGTATGGTTCCTGAAACCGGTAGATGCACACCGTAATTGCGAAAATCCGAAATGCTGTGGTAAAACAGTATTGTGGATGCGCGGTGACGAAGTATTCCGTGTAACTGCCCGCAAGGATAAATACGGAGAAGTGGAAGCATTTATCTGTGATACCTGCCGCTTTGATAAAAAAGAAGCAAAAGACTGGATCATCGAAGGTCCACGCAAAATAGAACGTAACAGCGTTATTTCCCAGGGTCATTACGTGAACACCGTAAAACCTAAAGATCCGCTGGTGGAAGTATTGGACGGCAGACAACCTAAGCTGCTGTTTAATATTCACTCTGAAAGCCAGGTAAACAGACCGGATGTGGATCTCTCGCAGATCCAGGGCCCGGCTCACTCTGATGATTTTAAGAAGTAACAATCGTAATTACGTGTAAGTATGACCTTATTAAGCATAGATTGGTTTTTTATAATTGAAAAAGTACTCCTGATATCAGTGGTACTGGTACTTTCATTGGTAGTGGCCATGTATTCTACCTGGGGTGAAAGAAAAGTGGCAGCATGGATACAGGATCGTATTGGTCCTAACCGTGCCGGTTTTATGGGATTGCTGCAGCCACTGGCTGATGGTGGTAAACTCTTCTTCAAGGAAGAGATTATTCCTGCCAACTCCAACCGCTTCCTCTTTATTCTCGGTCCGTCTATTGCCATGTTGGTAGCCTGTATGACCAGTGCTGTGATTCCCTGGGGAGATAGCCTGGTAATTGCTGGTCGCACTGTTTCCTTACAGGTGGCAGATGTAAACATCGGTATCCTCTTCATTTTTGGTACTGTGAGCATGGGCGTATACGGTATCATGATAGGTGGCTGGGCTTCCAATAACAAGTTTTCCCTGCTGGCTTCTGTACGTGCTGCTTCCCAGATCATTTCCTACGAGCTGCCTATGGGTCTGGCTTTGATAGCCCTGCTGATGCTGACGGGCTCACTGAGTTTAAAAGACATCGTAGAGCAACAACGCCATAGCTTATGGAATGTATGTTATCAGCCACTGGGCTTTTTCATATTCCTGGTATGTGCTTTTGCTGAAACTAACCGTGCACCATTTGACTTACCGGAAGCAGAGAATGAATTGAATGGTGGTTATCACCTGGAATATTCTTCCATGAAACTGGGTTTCTTTCTGTTCGCAGAATATATCAATATGTTTGTCAGTTCTGCACTGATTGCTACCATGTATTTCGGTGGCTATGCTTTCCCGTATATGGATAGCCTGGGACTGGACGGTAACCTGTTGACTATTCTCGGATTCCTGGCACTGTTTATTAAAACATTGTGCTTCATATTTTTCTTTATGTGGGTACGCTGGACGGTTCCGAGATTCCGTTACGATCAGCTGATGCGTTTGGGCTGGAAAATAATGATTCCATTGGCATTGGTGAATATGCTGATCACAGGAGCGTTAATACTGGCACGTCAACATTAATATCATCTAATTAAATACACACAGATCGTGTGGATTAAATAAAGCATTCATTATGCAAGCATTAACAAACAGGGCAAAAGCAGTAGATCGCCGGCCGATGACCTTCGCAGAGAAGTTGTACATCCCTGCTATCGCAAAGGGCATGGGTATTACTTTCAAGCATCTTTTTCAACGTAAGGCGACGGTTAGTTTTCCTGAGAAAAAACGTGACTTTAGCCCGGTATTCCGTGGTTTACATGTATTGAACCGGGATGAGGAAGGACGTGAAAGATGCACTGCCTGTGGATTGTGCGCAGTAGCTTGTCCTGCTGAAGCCATTACGATGGAAGCAGCAGAAAGGAAAGAGGGAGAAGAAAATCTGTACAGGGAAGAAAAATATGCGGCAAAATATGAAATCAATATGCTGCGTTGTATTTTCTGTGGTTTTTGTGAAGAAGCTTGTCCTAAAGATGCGGTATACATGTCTGAAACATTTGCTCCGGCAAATTATCAGCGTAAAGGTTTCATCTATGGAAAAGATGATTTGCTGATTCCTCATCCGAAAGAGAACAAATAATATTATTCACAGCGCACATTTAGCTAAAAATACAATAGTCAAACATAGCAGAGATGGGAATGAGTATACAACAAATAGTTTTCATAGTGCTGTCGGTCATCGCGCTGGTTTCAGCGTTGGGCGTGGTATTGAGTAAGAATCCCGTGACGAGCGTGTTGTGCCTGATCGTAACATTCTTTACCATCGCCGGGCATTATATCATGATGAATGCCCAGTTCCTGGCAGTCGTGCATATCATTGTATATGCAGGAGCCATCATGGTATTGTTCCTTTACGTGATGATGCTGATGAATCTGAATGCTGAACTGGAGCCGCAGAAACGCAACTGGCTGAAATATGCAGGTGCTATCAGCGGTGGTGCTTTACTGGTAGTATTGGTAGCCGCCCTGCGGGATGCCAGCATGCCGGCATTGAGCACACAGGCTACTGATATCGGATTGATCAAAAACCTGGGTATGCTCCTGTTCAAACAATATGTGGTACCATTCGAGGTGAGCAGCATCCTGTTCCTCAGTGCAATGGTAGGAGCAGTAGTGATTGGTAAAAAAGACTAGCAACATGCGGGTATACGGGCTTCTCCGTAACTCGTAATTCGTAATTCGTAATTTATTTTATGCCTGTTCAATATTACATATTCCTGAGTATCGCCTTGTTTTGCATAGGTGTGATGGGTGTACTGATGCGCAGAAATGCGATCATTATTTTTATGTGCATAGAGCTGATGCTGAATGCGGTAAACCTGTTGATGGTAGCATTTTCCAAAATGTGGGCAGACGCAGGTAGGGTAGATGCCGGATCGGCACAGCTATTTGTATTCTTTATTATGGTGGTAGCAGCTGCGGAAGTAGCAGTAGGACTGGCTATAATTACTATGGTCTACAGAAACACACACTCAGTAGATATTAACATTCTTAACAGGCTGAAAAATTAATAATTCTGCTTTCTTAATTATTAAATTTTTCGACGTCGTAAATAGAATTGATAAATGATTAATCTAGTTTGGCTTGTACCATTTTTACCATTATTAGGTTTCCTGGTGAATGGATTGGGACGCAGATTTTTATCCAAGTCCCTGGTAGGATTTGTTGGAAGCGGCGCCGTATTGGCGTCCTTTGTGATTAGCTTATTAATATTCCTGGAAGTGAAAACTCCGGGATTTTCCGCACAGGTTGTCACCCTGTTTGATTTCATTTCTGTAGGTTCCCTGCATATTCCTTTCGCTTTCCAGGTTGATCAGCTGAGTGCCTTGTTCCTGCTGGTGATCACCGGCGTAGGTACCCTGATTCATATCTACTCTACTTCTTACATGCATGATGAAAGTGATGAAAGTTTCGCCAGGTACTTTGCCTATCTGAACCTCTTCATTTTTTCCATGCTGATCCTGGTGCTGGGCGCCAACTACGTAATGATGTTTATTGGTTGGGAAGGTGTAGGGCTTTGTTCTTACCTCCTGATCGGTTTCTGGTTTAAAAATACCAGCTATAATAATGCCGCTAAGAAAGCATTTGTGATGAACCGCATTGGTGATCTGGGCTTCCTGATTGCCATCTTCTTTATGATCACGCAGTTTGGCACGGTGACTTTTCCGGAAGTGTTTGCAAAAGCAGCTCCACTGGGCATGAACAACGGTATTATTACTGCTATTGCGATGCTGCTGTTTGTTGGCGCGATGGGAAAATCTGCACAGATTCCCTTGTATACCTGGTTACCGGATGCAATGGCGGGTCCAACACCTGTATCTGCACTGATCCACGCGGCAACGATGGTTACTGCTGGTATTTACATGATTGCACGCAGCAACGTGATCTACACACTGGCGCCACATATCCAAACGGTGATTGCGATCATTGGTCTGGCTACCGCGCTGTTTGCAGCATCTATTGCATTAAAGCAAAACGATATTAAAAAAGTACTGGCTTATTCCACAGTAAGTCAGTTAGGTTATATGTTCCTGGCCCTCGGTGTGGGTGCGTATGGAGCGGCGGTGTTTCACGTAATGACACATGCCTTCTTCAAAGCATTGTTGTTCCTGGGCTCCGGTTCTGTTATTCACGCGATGGGTGGTGAACAGGATATCCGGAAAATGGGTGGTCTGAAAAGATTTATGCCTACTACCGCCTGGACATTCCTGGTGGGCTGTCTGGCAATTGCAGGTATCCCTGGTTTCTCCGGTTTCTTTTCGAAAGATGAGATCCTCGCACAGGCGTATGCCAATAACCCGGTATTATATGTACTGGGCCTCATTGGTGCGCTCATGACAGCTTTCTACATGTTCCGCTTATACTATATTACTTTCTCCGGTAAGTTCCGCGGTACACACGACCAGGAACATCACCTGCATGAAAGTCCTTCTGCTATGACCATTCCATTGGTGATACTGGCAGTGCTTTCTATCGTGGGCGGTTATATCGGTTTACCGGAAGTATTTGGAACGAAGAACTGGTTGGCGGAATACCTGGAACCGGTTTTTGCACCTTCTGCTCCTTTTGCAGTAGCACATCATCTGTCGCATGGTACAGAATGGTTATTGATGGGTGTGAGCAGTGCGCTGGTAATTGTATTCATCCTGTTTGCACGTCAGAAATTTGCAAACTATGAAGACGCAGGTACAGAAAGTACCGGTTTTGCAAAAGTGCTCGAAAACAAATGGTATATAGACGAACTATATGATACTATCATCGTTAAACCGCTCTATGAACTGGGCCGTTTTTTCCGCGATACCGTGGAAAAGGCAGGTATAGACAGATTGGTAAACGGTGTAGGCCGTGGTGTACAGCTGGGTGGACAACGTATCCGCCTCTTGCAGAACGGACAGGTAGGATTTTACATCTTTGCCATGGTGATCGGTATGATCGTATTATTTGTGATCGGATTCTTATTATAAACCAATAGCAGAAGTTACAAGCGCAGATAAATTATGTTGACAGTTTTATTAATATTGATTCCTTTCATAGCAGGCCTTATCGCATTTGGTCTGAAGGGGTCCGGGCCAAAGGTACTGGGCATGATTTCATCGCTGGCAACAGTGGTGATCGCAATAGGAACCTGGTGTACCTTTCGCACTGCTCCTGACAGTCTGAACTTTGTTGCCAACTGGATTCCGCAGCTGGGAAGTCAATTCCGGGTAGGGTTAGATGGAATGGGGGTGATGCTTTGCTTATTGACAGCGATTGCTTCTCTGCTTGTTTTCATCACCATTTATAACCGCAACTACGAAAAACCTAACAGT
This sequence comes from Chitinophaga sp. RAB17, assembly GCF_052114225.1. NCBI lineage: Bacteria > Pseudomonadati > Bacteroidota > Chitinophagia > Chitinophagales > Chitinophagaceae > Chitinophaga > Chitinophaga sp. RAB17. The sequence goes on from NZ_JBFREI010000002.1 coordinate 981,848, forward strand.
TTTTATGGTTTGATGTTATTATCGCAGGCCGGCTTAACCGGTGTATTCACCGCTTTTGATGCCCTACAGTTTTATATATTCTGGGAACTCGCGCTGATACCTGTTTATTTCCTCTGCTCTTTATGGGGAGGAGAAAAACGTATAGCCGTTACATTTAAATTCTTTGTATACACTTTCCTCGGCTCCCTGTTAATGCTGGTAGGTATTATCTACCTGTATTCACTGACACCTGATCATTCTTTCAGCTGGGCTTCCTTTAGTCATTTACAGGTGAATCCGGAAGATCAGAAATGGTTGTTCTGGCTCTTTTTTGTGGCATTTGCCATCAAAATGCCCATCTTCCCTTTCCATACCTGGCAGCCGGATACTTACGAGCAATCGCCTACGCCTGTTACCATGATCCTTTCCGGTGTAATGGTGAAAATGGGTTTATTTGGTGTGATCCGCTGGTTGTTGCCGGTAATTCCGCAGGGTGCTGCGATGTGGTCTGATGTAGTGATTGTATTATGTATCATCGGTATCATCTATGCTTCCTGCATTGCGATGGTGCAGAATGATCTGAAACGTTTGATTGCCTATTCTTCAATAGCCCACATCGGTTTAATGTGTGCGGCTATTTTTGCTAATACAGAACAAAGTCTGCAAGGTGTAATGGTGCAGATGTTTAACCACGGTATCAATATCATTGGTTTGTGGATCATTGTAGAAGTAATACAGCAGCGTTTGGGTGTTAAGAATATGGATCAGCTGGGCGGAATGGCACAGAAAGCTCCGCGCATGGCTATCTTCTTCGTTATCATCAGTCTGGCTAACATCGGATTACCGCTTACCAATGGTTTCATCGGTGAGTTCCTGATGTTCAGCGGATTGTTCCAATATAATCACTGGTTCATGGCATTTGCCGGATTAGGTATTATCCTCGCTGCCGTTTATACCCTGGGTATGATACAGAAGGTAATATTCGGTCAGAGCAATGACTTAACCGAAACTACTACAGATTTACAGCCTGGCGAAACCCTGGCTTTGAGTCTGGTTGTGATCATGATCATAGTGCTGGGTGTTTATCCCAAACCCATGCTGGATTTGGTGAGCAGCACCACGGAAGTGGTAAATCAATTATTCTGATATTTAGTTGCTACTAAATAACAGGTGGAAAAATTTGTAACGGGGTTTTGTAACGCAAAAATATGAATGCACTAATTTCTACTGCTTTATCGGGCGTTGTACTGATGTTTGTTGGTTTATTTGTACGCAATAAGCAGCATATTAAATTTTTTGCCATCGCGGCCATCATAATAGCATTTATTGCTAACCTGGCACAGTATCCGTCTGTGGAGCTTGGCGGATATGTAATGTATGGCATGATAGAAGTGACCAAATTTGGTGTGATATTCAATGCGGTAGCATTGGGAGCCACTTTGTTATATTTCCTGTTATCAGGTAGTGAGTTTGAAAAGGTTGGAGAACATGTAGCTGATTATTTTGCCCTGATCTTCTTTATCCTGGCAGGTATTACACTGGCTGCCTCTTTCAGCAACCTGCTCATGTTATTCCTGGCAATTGAAATTATGTCTATCCCGCAGTATATACTGGCAGGGGCAGATAAGAAAAGCCTGAAAGGCAATGAAGCGTCCCTGAAATATTTCCTGATGGGAGCTTTCTCTACCGGTATCCTGCTCATGGGTATTACCCTGATTTATGGTGCAGCCGGTAGTTTTGATGTAGCTGCTTTAGGTTTAGGCGCTGAAAGCGTTCATCCGTTAGCGTTATGTGGCATCATTCTCATTGTATTTGCCTTATCCTTTAAAGTATCTGCGGTGCCGTTTCACTTCTGGACGCCAGACGTATATGATGGTTCACCTACTGTGTTTACTGCTTTCATGTCTACCGTAGTAAAAGCCGGTGGTTTTGTGGCATTCCTGCGGATGTTCCATACCAGCTTTGCCGGTGGTGCCATCAGCGAACACTGGACGCTGATACTGTCTATTATTACTGCGGCTACCCTGGTACTTGGTAACTTCAGCGCCGTGTTTCAGCAAAGTGTTAAACGTATGCTGGCATATTCCAGTATTGCACAAGCGGGTTTTATGCTTTTTGCAGTAGTGGCGATGAATAATATGGGTACACAGGGTATTATCCTTTATTCAGCGGCCTACAGCATAGCCACCATTGGAGTGTTTGCGGTACTGATGAAACTGAAGGATTATACTTTTGAAGGATTCAACGGACTGGCACGCAAGCAGCCTTTACTGGCGGCGGCAGTAGCTGTGTTCCTGTTTTCATTGGCAGGTATCCCTGTGACAGCTGGTTTCTTTGCGAAATACTTTGTACTGTCTGCTGCTATCCAGCATGGGCACTTGCTGTGGCTCGTGATACTGGCGGTGCTCTGCGCAGCCATCAGTGTGTACTATTATTTCCGCGTGATCATTGCCATGTATTTTAGAACAGGCGAACCGGAAGTGGAAAATATCTCCGGTGGTTTTAAAGCTGGCCTGATACTGACTATTGCGCTGGTACTGGTATTAGGACTGTTCCCGAATCTGTTATTATGCTGGTTGTAAACAATTGACAGCTAATCGTATAAAAGAGAAAGACCGAAGTATTACTTCGGTCTTTCTCTTTTATACGATTAGCCGTTCATCCCAAAAGGAATGGATTTAATAGCTATATTACATTAACTTTATAGGTAACCCGTCATTATGCAATCAAGAGATATTTTTTCACTGGCATATCGTTCTGTAACTGGCAATAAATTGCGCACAGGCCTTACTGTAGCTATTATCGCATTAGGTATTACAGTACTGGTAGGTATTCTTACTGCGATAGATAGCATGAAGAGTAGTATCTACAGCAGCTTTGCCAGTATGGGCGCCAACAGTTTTTCTATCCGTAACCGGGGGATGCAGGTGCATATGGGAGATGATGATAATAAAGCATCCAAAGGCAACAAGAATATTAAGAAAGTAAAGAAATCCAACAGTAATAAAATTATCACCTACCAGGAAGCGATTGCTTTTCGTGATCGTTATGATTTTCCGGCAACAGTTAGTGTTTCTTTCCAGGCTACCGGCATTGCTACGGTATACAAGGATGAGAAGAAAACGAATCCTAACGTACAGGTAATAGGGGGAGATGAACACTACCTGAAGATTTCCAATTATGAGATTTCACAGGGCAGGGATTTTAATACGCTGGATGTGCAGTCTGGCAGAAATGTAGCGATACTGGGCAATGATGTAGCACAGAAAGTGTTTGGAAAGGAGCTGAAAAATGTGGTGAACAGCACTATTCGCGTGGGAGATATCCGTTACCGGGTAATAGGAGTGCTGGCCACCAAAGGAAGCAGTAAAATGATGAGCGCCGATAATGTGGTCATTACAACGGTTAATAACACACGAAGAGTCTTCAACCGCCCCGGTGCCAGTTACCAGATAGGGGTGAACGTCAATGACATTAAGCAGATGGATGCTGCGCAGGGAGAGGCTATCGGACTTTTCCGCATTATCCGTGGGCTGGCTATAAATGAAGAAGATAATTTTGATATTAGTAAAAGCGATAGTATAGCGGAAATGTTGTTCGCCAGCCTGAGTAAGGTAAATTTGTTTGCCATTGTCATTGCGTTTATTACGCTTTTCGGCTCGGCTATTGGCCTGATGAACATCATGCTGGTATCTGTGGCAGAGCGTACCCGCGAAATAGGCGTCACCAAAGCCTTGGGCGCTACCAGCCACGTTGTGCGTACGCAATTCCTGTTTGAAGCCATTATTATCAGTGTAATGGGTGGTGTGATAGGCGTAATTATGGGTATGTTGTTAGGAAATATAGTGTCTGCCTTACTGAAATCATCCTTTATAATACCCTGGTTATGGATTTTAATAGGCGTAACTATATGCGCCGCAGTGGGATTGGTTTCCGGCCTTTATCCCGCTTATAAAGCCTCTAAATTAGATCCTATCATTGCGTTGAGATACGAATAATATTTTATTATCTTGTTGTTTTCCATGTTCATGTAAAACAGTAAGCCATATGCCCTTATTAATCGTTATTGCTGCTATTATTTTACTGGTCATACTGGTAACCTGGCTGCGCTTAAATACGTTCCTTTCTTTCCTGATAGTGTCTTTGCTGATGGGGCTGGCGTTGCATATGAATGTAACGGACATTACCCAGTCTATTCAAACGGGGATAGGTAAAACGCTTGGCTCACTGATTGTGGTCATTGTTTTTGGTAGTATGTTAGGCAAGCTGGTAGCGGAAAGTGGCGCAGGGCAGAAGATTGCAGGTGGCTTAATGAACCTGTTCGGACCAAAATACGTGCAATGGTCATTGATGCTCACCGGCTTTATTGTGGGTATTCCCTTGTTTTATAATATTGGATTTGTACTAATGGTGCCGCTGATTTTTACGGTGGCAGCACGTACCAAATTGCCGGTGGTATACCTGGGTATTCCTATGCTGGCCTCTTTATCTGTTACCCATGGTTATTTACCACCTCATCCTTCACCGACTGCATTGGTACAGCAGTTTCATGCTAATATGGGAATGACTCTTGTATTTGGAATTATGGTGGCGATACCTGCTATTATATTGGCAGGGCCGGTATTTTCCCGTTTTCTCAGGCATTACACGAATCCTCCGGGAAAAATGTTTGTGGGGGCTCCCATTCCGGAAGAGCAGTTACCTGGCATGTTTACCAGTCTTTTTGCGGCATTGTTACCTGTATTTTTACTGGCAGTAACAGCGCTGGTGAAAGTATTTGTCAGGGAAGATGATATCATTTATCATGTAGCCACCTGGTTGGGAGAGCCATTGATTGTGATGTTACTGGCGGTATTAAATGGTATGTATTTACTAGGATTGGGAAGAGGAATGCCGGCAAAAAAAGTAATGGGTATTATGGATGAAGCGGTAAGAGACGTAGCCGTTATTATTCTTGTAATAGGTGGTTCCGGTGCGCTTACACAATTATTGCATGATAGTAAGGTAAGCAGTTATATTGCTGATACCTTACAGAACATGCACCTGCATCCGCTGTTACTGGCCTGGGGTATTGCAGCTATTATACGGGTATGTATTGGATCTGCTACGGTAGCAGGGTTAACTACTGCCGGTATTGTAGCGCCTATGATAGCGGCTTCAGGTGTAAATCCTAATCTCATGGTGCTGGCTACCGGAGCAGGCAGCCTGATGTTTTCACATGTAAATGATGCAGGTTTCTGGATGTTCAAGGAATACTTTAACTTGTCAGTGAAGGATACCATCAAAACATGGTCGGTGATGGAAACGATTGTTTCTGTTACGGGTTTGATCGGTTGTTTGCTGTTAAGTTTGGTGGTATAACGGATAAGTATATACGTAATTATATTTCTTTTGTCTGCGTACGGGGAAACGATAAAAATAAATTGGTATAAATTTTTTTTCATGGAATGGTATCAGCTTACAAATGCCGCACAAATTGACTCTCCGGCTGTTGTTGTTTATAAGGATAGGGTAGCAGAGAATATTACGTTGCTAAAAACGATGATCGATGATGTGCAACGGTTACGCCCACACGTAAAAACAAATAAAATTGCGGAAGTGGCGCAACTAATGCAGGAGGCGGGTATACAGCGTTTTAAATGTGCCACCATTGCAGAAGCAGAAATGCTGGGAATGGCAAATGCTTCGGATGTATTACTGGCATATCAGCCGGTAGGGCCAAAGATTGTACGTTTACTGGAACTGGTACAGAAATATCCTCAAACATCCTTTTCGTGTATTGTAGATAACCCGGATGCAGCACTGGCTATCAGCGGTATATTTGCCGCACAGGGAAGGCGTTTGCCGGTATACATGGATTTGAATATAGGAATGAACCGCACCGGTATCAAACCTGCTGCAGCGGCACTGGAACTATATCAGTACCTGCATACTTTACCAGGAATAACACCAGTAGGACTGCATGCTTATGACGGTCATATTCATGATACGGAGATGGATATACGAAAAGAAAAATGCGATGCGGCGTATGCACCGGTAGCCTTGCTGGCAGAGCAGATAGTCGCCGTCGGCCTTTCGCAGCCGGTTATTATTGCCGGTGGTAGTCCCACTTTCCCCATACATGCAAAAAGGAAAGATATTCAATGTAGCCCGGGTACTTTTATTTTCTGGGACTGGGGATATGGCAGAAACTTGCCGGAGCAAGCATTTAAATGGGCCGCGCTGGTGATCAGCCGGGTAATTTCTGTCATCGATGAAACGCATATTTGCCTGGACCTGGGGCATAAATCGGTAGCAGCTGAAAGCCCGCAGCCAAGAGTACATTTTCTCAATGCACCGGCAGCAGAACCAGTATCACAAAGTGAGGAGCACCTGGTACTCAGAGTCACAGATACGACATTATATCCGGTAGGCACCATGTTTTATGGTGTACCACTGCACATTTGTCCCACAGTAGCTTTATACGAAAAGGCCTATGTGGCGGAAGGGAATACGGTTACAGCCAACTGGAGGATCGTAGCCCGCGACAGACAGATTATTGTTTAAGACACGAAAAGCTAAAGGCATAAAGCAAAAAGCTATTGAAGCGAATGATTAGAGCGGAACAATATCCACTTTATTCATTCGCTTCAATAGTTTTTTGCTTTATGCCTTTAGCTTTTCGCTCAGTAGTACAAGTTTGACAAAACATTTGTTTCATCATATGACTTTGGTTTCAAGCCAAGGTACTCTGTGTACTGTGTAAGCGTAAGCAATGGTTTTAATTTTGATTGCAGGCCATTTTGCATGCTGTTCATCTTGGTAGTATATGCTTTCAGATTACTTTGTTGCAACGGTTGAATAGCTATTTTTTGTTTTAAATAGCCTGTTACAATATTGAGTAATTTCGGCTTTTGTATGGCCGTTAGCTGCAGCGATTTATCCAGCTTACTTACAATGGAACTGGCCGTACCATCTATATTCATTGTAGGTGCCTGAAACAGCGTATTGACGGGTATATTCGTAGCAAATGCTGTATAGGAAAAGGTGAAGACCAGCAATAATCCAGAGGTGATCAGTTTTTTCATGTATAGCGTGGATTTGATTTTGGTGATTGCTATTTAAATATACTAAATAGTCTTTATTGCATCACCATTTTTACGTATTGTATTTGCGTGTTTCCTTCTTCATCGATGGTAATATATTCGGACAGTATTGTTTTGTTATTAATCCATTGCACCATACCCGGTCCCCAGTCAGTCAGGCTCACTTCTCCCACAGGTTTGATATCATTATTATTCACGGAAAACAGTTGAAATCCATTTGGATCAAAGGCAGCCACGAGGTCCATGGAGGAGGTGAGGAGATATTTTTTGTCGGGCGAAATAGCAGGAGCAGACCAGGTCATCATGGAGTCTCCGTTCAAGGCATTCACCAGTTCAAAAGCACTGCCTTCATAATAGGTAACAAAAAATCCTTTTCTTTTAATAACGGGATAATTGGCGGCATAGGTGTATCCGATATAGTCTTCTCCTTCGCTGCTATTGTTGGCCATCACTCTTTGTTTGCCATTTTGCAGTTGAATGGTGAGCCGGGTACCTTCCCGTTTTACGAGGGTATCTTTTGCCAGTACATCTGTTTCGTTGGAATCCACCGGAGGGAGGGGATATTTGTCAAAATCTTTTTTCTCAATAAAGTAGACAAAAAATGTTTTACTCCCCATCTGAAGGGTATCATCAGGGATATTATGAATGGCTGGTGGTGTAGAGTCGTTGGCTGCGGTAGTAGTATTGCCTGCCTGTTTATTTTTGCAGCCAAGTACCAGTATAGTGGCAGCACATAGCAGGAACCATAACTTATTCATCATCTTTTGTCGCATTTAAGTGTACAAATGTAAGTATTTAGACCTTTGTGAGGATGCTTAGACGGATAGTCTTTCTCCATCTGCTTTTGTTAAAGTGAAGAAGAAAAGATACCCGATAAGAGCGCCACTCAGAAAGCCAGCCAGGTGTGCCGCGTTATCCACTCCTTGCGAGATAACCGCAGCTATTACGTTTAATACTATAAATAAGCCTATATAAGCAAGGAAAGCCTTACGTGTTTCCCTGTGGAAGAGAGGAGTTGTCAGCAGCGCCAGAAACACCCCATAAATGCCAAAAATAGCTCCGGATGCCCCCACTCCAACAGCACTTTTATGAAACCAGATACTGACATAGTCGGATAAAAGGCCGGTAATGATATAAGCCCCACCATACCGGAGACTACGCAGTACAGGCTCCAGGAAAAAACCACCAATGAACAATCCCAGCATATTGGTAAAAAGGTGCCATAATCCGGCATGTAAAAACATACTGCTTAATAATCGCCAATACTCCTGATGATGGATGGTCAAAGGCCAGTAGTTGGCACCGCAGTGCAGGAGCTGTGTGCCATTTCCCCACCATATATCCATTCCTGTTAGGATGGTAAACAGGAACATTCCCACATTTATACCAATCAGCACCAGTGTAACCGGCATTTTTTTAAGTCGGTCTGTGATTTTCATCTCCTAAAAGTTAATGAAAAAACACCAATAACGCTTTACTCGTAGCGATATTCCATTATGAACTCGGTATCTATATCCTGTTTGGTGAAACCTACACTGTGCAGGTGCACCCATGCTCCGGTTGGATATCCGTTACCATTGTAGTTATAAGTGTATTGCACAACAGTGGAACGTTCATACTCCTGGAAATGTTGCTGATAGATGGATTTTTCCTTTTCTGTAATCTTCACCAGGGAAGGGTTATTGGTACTCAAATGTAGAAAGGCATTGTTAAGGTCTCCCATTGGGCTCAGGTGAATAACCGGTGCTACTGCATGGCTGATGAGCAGCTGGTTTAAAATCGGATGCATAGGATTAATAGAATCATCCCACTCATAGTGGGCGGTTCGCAAAGTAATCAGGGTATCTTTTTGCTTACCGGCAAAGGTATCAATGCAGATATCTTTCCGTTCAGGATTGCCCTGCTTGTAGTTCCAGCTGATCGCCTGCGTGGAATCAGAATATTTCATTACTTCAGGGAGGCCTTTTTTCCAGCGGATACTGGCAGAACGTAATGGACGCTCCTGGGCATCAAAATATTGTATGGCGGTAACATTACCCTCTTTATCCCAGGCAGTTACCGTGGCACGTTCCTGTATCTTGTTGGTGTTGGTATCCCGGCTGGATAATGTCATGCCGGTAATGCGGTGGGAGCTATCGTAAAAAAAGGTGCTGATGTTGGTATCATTCAACTGTTCATGATGCACCAGTTCCTGCAGATTGCCTGCAGCATCGTAGTGAAAAGTATATTGGGGAATACTGTCGCCACGGATACCAATAGTCGTCAGCCGGGGAACGGCTGCCTTGTATTTATTGGTACTACAGGCTGAAACAGTGATAACGATCAGTAAACAGTAGATAACATTTTTCATACTCATGGCGGAATAAGGGTATGAAAATACTAATAAGATTTGAGTTTTTCGGCGGTTGATTGGGATGCGGCATGAACGAAACACAAACGCGATCATGCTGACACAAAAAAATCCCGGACTGAATCAGCCCGGGAAGTTTCTTTTTCCAACAAGTTGGAATATTACTCAGCTACTACTTCAAATTCCAGTTCGGTTTCGTTGCCTTTACCGAAATCGAGGCGAGCTTTGTATGTACCCAGTTCTTTAACGTCATCCAGGATGTGGATGCGGCGACGGTCGATTTCATAACCTTTCTGTTCTTTAATTGCACGTGCAATCTGAACACCAGTTACGCTACCGAATATTTTACCGGAAGTACCGGTTTTAGCGCCAATTTTAACAGGAGAAGCTTTCAGAACTTCCACTACTTTCGCAATTTCAGCCAGCAGTTTCTCTTCTTTCACTTTCTGCACCTTCAGGCGTTCCTGCAGTTGCTTCATGTTAGAAGGGCTTGCTTCCACTGCAAATTTCTGAGGAATCAGAAAATTCCTGGCGTAACCATTTTTTACGCTAACCAGTTCATTCTTCTGACCCAGGTTATCTACGTCTTGTATTAAGATAATTTGCATAACTTCTTACTTTAAAAGGTCAGTAACATAAGGCAATAAAGCCATTTGACGAGCTTTCTTAATAGCCTGGGCTACTTTACGCTGAAATTTCAGGGAGTTACCCGTAATACGACGTGGCAACATTTTGCCTTGATCGTTCAAAAATTTCTTCAAAAACTCCGCGTCTTTGTAATCTACGTACCTGATGCCCAACTTCTTGAAACGGCAGTATTTCTTCTGACGTTTCTCGGTTTTTACGGCCGTTAAGTACTTGATTTCTTGTTTCGGTTTAACTGCCATAGTTTTAAGCTTCAGTGGTTTTAGATTCAGCATTTACGCCATGTCTTTTGCGGCCGTTGTAAGTAACAGCGTGCTTATCCAGCGCAGTAACCATGTGACGTAATACATTTTCATCGCGATTCAGCTGGATTTTCAGCTTCTCATTGAGGTCGGATGGCGCATTGTATTCCAGAACAACATACATTCCTGTAGTTTTCTTCCGGATAGGATACGCCAGTGATCTTAATCCCCAGGGATTTTCGTGCGTGATTTCTCCGCCGTTATCTTTAATGATATCAGCGAATTTCTTCTGGGCGGCTTTGTAGTCGTCCTCGGAAAGCACAGGGGTAAAGATCACCATCAATTCGTAGTTCATAATTCCCTGTTTTAAATGGTTTAATTAAAAAATTAGGACCGCAAAGATACTGAACTATTCCTTATTTCCACGCGATTGACCCGTTATTCCCCAAATATCTTGCGATGTATGTGTATTTTATTGATAGTCAGATGAATAGGATATAAAAAGCCGCCCCGGTGGCCCAGGGCGGCGTCTCGTTTGCATGGTTTTTTCAAAAAGATCAGTGGTTAACGAGAATCTTGCTAACCTGCACCTGTTCACCCGATTGTACCCGCAGGAAATAAATACCCGTTGGCAGCTGCCCTATATCAATAGTTTTATAATTTTTGCCCTTCATCAACTCTGTACGACCCTGGTAGCGGACACGACCTTGTACATCTATCAACTGCACATTTGCCTGTCCACCACGCGGCCAATCAATCCAATACTGCAATTGGCGACCAAATATACACCACAATAACTTCCACAACAGATCTTTATCAGCCATGAAAACCAATTTCACCGGACTGTACCGGATACTGCTATCCAGGCCCACTATTTTTAACCGGTATTGAGAAAATCCGAACCAGGGCTTCTCATCATAGGTAATATAGGCCGATGCTTCCCGTGTAGTGCCATGAGCCGCAATGGTATCTATCGCCTCATACGTCTGATAATTCCTGGAACGCTCTACCACAAAGTATTTACTGTTGATTTCATACGGTGTATGCCAGCTCAGCAATACCTTGCTGCCATCCCCTTTGGCATCAAAACCAGTGACAGGCAAAGGATTCGCCAATACCGGCAAGCTATAACGACTCATTACCGGGTAATGATCCGTAGTAGTGCTGCCATAACTGCTCACCAGTTTCTCTACCTGCTTTTGAATACTTGCAGAGCCTGCCAGGTAGGCCACACCTACTTCATTGGAAGCAATGACATTGTCAATAACTGAAGGGAAACTGATGGTAGATCGCTGCCCTGACAAACTTAACGGCAAAGTCAGCGGCCGGTAGTCACTGCTGTCATTCATGAAGTCGATGTAAGATGTGGTGCTATCCGGTAATAACTCCGTAGTGATGGTTTTAGACAAGTCATCATTAAAATCTCCCAACATAATAATATTACTATAAGGGTATTGAAGATCCAGGGTGTCCTTCAGTTCCTTTAAGCCATCCTTACGCCGGTGCCAGGAAGTAATTTTTTCCGGCTTGGTACCAGTATTGGCTTTGGCATGTAATAATACAAACTGTATCCGCGCCGAATCATTGTCCAGTTTGGCGGTGGCTTCCATCAGATAAGGGAAACGTCCTGAGGACCAGTTATAATAAGCATTGCTGCTGCCGCCTTTTCGTAGTATACCGTAGGTCCGGATCTTCCTGATCACAGCTGTTTTATATACAAAAGCCAGTTTCTGCGCACTCACATAATCCACATCTGTTAGGCTGTCGGCGTAAGATCCAAAATCGGATAATACATAACTATAACCCGGCAGCTGGGCTACCACTGCCCGGAAGCGCGCCGTGTCCACCACTTCTGCCAATGCAAATATGTCTGCATCCAGCTTTTTAAGTATGGTGGTCACATTCACCTGTTGCAGACTATCATTCGCAGGGTCCTGTGCCGGACTTCCAAACCATTCAATATTCCAGTTAACTACTTTTAAAGAGCGCAGCGAAGTACCGGATAACGTAATGTGATGGTCGGAGAAAGCCGTGCTGCTAAAGCTAAGCGTACCGCTGTAAGGTTGTCCGGTGGCTGCAGGAGCAAACTGTATATATACATCCTGCGGACCGGCATTAATGTCTGCCAGTGTAAAGGTTACCTGGTTGCTGAAGGTGCTGTCGTTGCGTGATATTTTGAAACCCGCAGGAGCACTGATATTCAGATCACTGGTAAAATCATTGGCCCAGAAATGAATGCTTTGCGCCTCCGATGTTTGCCCGGATTTCACATAATCGAAATCAAGTGTAGCAGGGCTACTGTTCAGGGTGGGCGCTGGTGCGGCAGTGGTATCTGTAAGCACAAAATCATCTATTGTCCAGCGTGCTGCCTGTACCGATGGACCTGAGGTATACACAAAAGCAACGTAAACACTACCTTGTTTGAATGGCGTAAGATTTATACCGGAAGATAATTTCCAGACATCACTGCCGGCATCAGGAAAGCGACCATTGATGGTCGTCCAGGTGGCCAGCCGCGGATCACCATTACCAGTATAGTTGGTAGACACACGGAGACTAAGGGATGGACCAGCAAAGGCAGTACGACTGCTGAATTGTAACAGTGGAAAATGTAAACTTGTCAGATCAAAAGCCGGAGAAATTAACCAGTCTTCATTCTCAACCGGACCTCCGCTATAGCCATTGATTTGTATGCCATTGCTGTTATTTTGACCAAAAGTGGTGCAGCCCCATAGTTGTGCCCCGCTTACACTATATTGGGTAAAACCTCCACTGAGGACACTACTGCCACTGGGTGTACAGTCGTTAAAGGAATAGCTGAGTTCCTGACTGCCGGTAGCAAAGCCCCATTGCGTGCTGTCGCTGATGCCTGCAAACGCATTGCCTGACAGGTCTTTTATTACACCGCTATCTGCTGTAATATAATAATGCCGGTTGGGCTGCAGTATTTTTTTAATAGTGAGTACATTATTATTAATGATTACCGCAGCATTATTTATAGCCAAACTGTCTGTTGTACCCGTGTTGCTGTTGTGCAGGAAAATGAATCCATTACCTGCCTGTATATTTTCGCTGAAGGTGATCTGGGGAGATGTTACAGGAGACACTCCCACCGCAGCATTGGCCGGAACCAGGTTGCTGATAACTGGTGAAGTAGTATCACTGCCAGATCCGTTTGCCAGAACGTTATCAATGGCAAATCCAGGTCTGGAGCCAGCTCCGCTGATTTGTCGGTTTACCCAGCGTAACTGCACCAATGCCTGGTTATTACAGGCGGGGGGTAACAGCACTGATTTATTGACAGCATGCTGTGGCAGGGTAACACCCGATCCGGTTTGTGTAATAGTGTCGTTCTGATAGGCTGTCTCTCCGATATTAATAAAACTACCGGTGTCGCCTATACGATATTGTACAATCACTTCATTTACGCGAGTGTTTGAATTCCCATCGTAAGGATTCCTGATAGTCATTACATCGTAACTCAGCTGCACATTTTGTTGCCCGCCTGTGTTGACAGAAAGTACCAGTGCATTATCCACACTGCCACTGTTTAAGAACCCAATTTTACCGGTGTAGTTGTATACACCATTAGCGGTGGATGATGCGCTGCCATTAGCTATTAGTGGTTTATCACCGGAAGGCGCCGCGGTATTAAAATTACCGGAAGGCGCACCGGTTAACAACCATCCCTGCCACCCATCCGGGTAGGTAGTGGCAGACGAAGGAAGGGCATCAAAATCCTGTTGATATGGCAATGGCCTTGCCCCAGGATTAGTTTGCCCAACCACGTTGTTGCAAATAAGAATACCAATAAATAATAAGGAGAATAGAGGTTTTTCCATAGTATGTTTTTAGAAAGGGGTAATCAGATTTCGGTATCTTAAATCTACGGAATTCATACCATCCTTCATATGATTTTTTTGTTAATAGTTAAGATCCTTAACTATATCATATTTTCATATGAATGCCACGCTTACTTAGGTTGGGTAACAAAAGAGGCAAATGGAAATAGCGGTCCCTCTTTTCTGATAAAATTTTGTGTGGACAAGTATAGGTTCTGTATATTCACAGCCTGCTGTATTTATATTTTATATTTTTTTAATTTGTGTCTTGTCATCTTGTCAGTATAACCCTGCTGGCACACACTTTGAAAAATGTTCACGAAAAAAATCAGATAACCAATGCAAAAAGGTGCAATACGTGTTCAAACAGAGAACATATTCCCAATTATTAAAAAGTTCCTGTATTCCGATCATGAAATTTTTATCCGCGAGCTGGTAAGTAATGCTGTGGATGCTACCCAGAAATTAAAGACGTTAGCCAGTGTAGGGGAGTTTAAAGGAGATCTGGGCGACATTGCGATTGATGTAAGAGTAGACAAGGAGAAAAAGACGATTACTATTGCAGATCATGGTATAGGTATGACTGCTGAAGAAGTGGATAAATATATTAACCAGGTGGCATTTTCAGGAGCGGAAGAATTCCTGAAGAAGTACAAAGGGCAAGAGAATGGTACCAATATCATCGGACATTTTGGTCTTGGTTTTTATTCCTCTTTCATGGTGAGCAGCAAAGTGGAAATCTTCTCCAAATCCTGGAGAGAAGATGCTGCAGCGGTTCGCTGGGAGTGCGATGGCAGCCCGGAATATGAACTGGAAGAAACCACCAAAGCTGACAGGGGGACCGAAATCGTGATGTATATCAACGAAGAAAGTGAAGAATTCCTGGAAGATGGCCGCATCCGTTCTATCCTGGAGAAGTTCTGTAAATTCCTGCCTGTTCCGGTTACTTTTGAAGGTACACAGATCAACAATACCAGCCCTGCATGGACTAAGAAACCAAGTGAACTGACCACAGAAGATTACCAGAATTTTTACAAAGAATTATATCCATACGCAGAAGCACCGTTATTCTGGATTCATCTGAATGTGGATTATCCTTTTAATCTTACTGGTATCCTGTACTTTCCGAAAATTAACAAGAGCTACGAGATGCAGAAAGATAAGATCAATCTGTACTCCAACCAGGTATACGTAACAGATGAGGTAAAGGACATTGTTCCTGAATTCCTGATGTTGTTGCATGGTGTGATCGATAGCCCGGATATTCCGCTGAACGTGAGTCGCAGCTACCTGCAGGGAGATCCGAATGTAAAGAAAATCAACGCACATATCACTAAGAAGGTAGCGGATAAACTGGATGAAATCTTCCGTAATGACCGTGTTTCTTTTGAAGATAAATGGGATTCTATCGGTCTTTTTGTGAAATACGGTATGATGACCGATGACAAGTTCATGGACAAAGCCAACAAATTCCTGATCATGGAAGATGTAGCCGGTGGTAAATTTTATACCCAGGAAGAATACCGTACTGCAGCGGCAGCACTGCAAACCAATAAGGAGCAGAAGCTGGTGGTGCTCTATGCTACCAACCCGGTACAGCAGGACAGTTATGTACAGGCTGCAAAAAATAAAGGCTTCCTCGTAGTGAAGATGGAAACCATGGTAGATGCCGCTTTCATCAACAATATGGAAATGAAGTGGGACAATGTTTCTTTCACCCGCGTGGATGCAGACATTGCAGATAATCTGATAGATAAAGACGAGAACAGCACCACTGTATTATCGCAGGAGCAGGAAGGTACACTGAAAGAATTGTTTGGTGCACAGGTTACCCAACCTAACATCAAAGTAGAAATGAAAGGTTTGAGTACTGATGCGCAACCAGTTATTGTTACCCGTCCGGAATTGATGCGCCGTATGAAAGACATGGCGGCTATGGGCGGTGGCGGAATGAGCTGGTATGCCAATATGCCTGACGAAATAAGTATGACGGTGAATGCGAATCACCCGGTATATACGCAGATACTGAAAGAAAGTGATAATACATTGCAACAGAAGCAGATAAAGAATCTGGCGGACTTGGYACTATTATCGCAGAATTTATTAACAGGAGCGGATCTTACCGCATTTGTCAATAGAAGCGTGGAACTGATGGGAGAAAGAAAGTAAAAAGTAAGATAACTGCACAATAAAAAAAGTATTTCATTTCCTGGTTTTTTAGTTTTTATTTGCAGCAACCCCTGAAACTGCATATAATATTAAATAAGGCAGGAGAAAAATATTGTAAAACCTATCCCCTGGCATATTGCCAGGGGATTTTTAGTTTATAGTAGTTATATGAAAAAAAGAACAATTAAAATTTTAAGCCATGTCATTGTGTTGAGTACGCTCGCACTTTTTTCCTGTTCGAAAACAGAAACCACACAGCCAGTTGCAACAAATCCACCGGTGACGACCACACCTGTAACGCCACCACCGGCAGGGGATACTTTTCCCCAGCAAACGGCCGGTATCACCATACAAAAAATCGATACAAAGGGTGGGAATATCAGTAACTATCTGCTATATATTCCGAGTACTTATAACAGTGAGAAAAGCCATAAGTGGCCGGTTGTTATTTTCCTGCACGGGGTTGGAGAAATGGGGAATGATATTAATGTACTGAGAAATGTAGGACTGGTAAGGGTTGTGAGTGGAAAACCTTTTGTGATGATTGCGCCACAATGTTTAAGCGGTTGGTGGAATCCACAATATCTTGATGTGCTCTATAAAGAAGTGCTGGCTAAGTATCATGTGGACCCCAGCCGGATTTATCTGACGGGTTTAAGCATGGGCGGATATGGAACATGGGATTGGAGTTCTGCTCATCCTGAGAAATTTGCTGCTATTATTCCAATTTCCGGAGGTGGGGATGTAAATCGTATGCCGGCGTTGAAAACGATGCCTACATGGGTTTTCCATTCAGCCGATGATCCAACTGTAAATGTGGAGAATTCGCGGGTGTTGGTGAAAGCCCTGAAAGCAATTGGAGGAAATGTACAGTATACAGAGTATCCTAATGGTGGCCATGATGCCTGGACACGTACTTACGCCAATGCCGATGTATATACCTGGTTGTTAAAGCAGCATAAATAATTGGTTGATTTTTATTCAGATATTTTACCTCAGGAGGGGCATTCACCGGAACAAAATATCTGAATAGAAATCAATTATTTCCGATTCTGATATCAATTACTTTTAGCTGGAGAGAGGTTTGACCGTTCCATTCATTTTCATCCAGTGAAAAGACCATGTCAAAAGGTTTTTTGCCGGCCATTACCGGGAATTTTTCCGCCATATAAAAACCAATCCCGGACATGGTGGGGCCATATCTCCCCTGTTTTACAGAAAATTTGATGTGTTCATCTTTTACAATCTTTGAATAACCGTTGTCTACAAGATTTCTGGCCAGGAAAACAGGGCGTAGATTTTCTGGTCCCAGGGGTTCAAATTGTTTAAGAATATTAAAAAATGCCGGCGTGATATCGGAGAAATGAATTTCTGAATCAATAACTATTTCCGGCACCAGTTGATCCGGGTGTATAGTTCTGGCCACTACTTCTTCAAAACGTTCCTGAAAAGCTTTTACATTTTCTGTTTTGAGGGTCATCCCTGCTGCATAAAAATGTCCGCCATAGTTTTCGAGCAAATCTTTACACTGGTGAATGGCTTCATATACGTTAAAGCCCATAACAGAGCGTGCGGACCCTGCTACCTTATCGTTTGATTGTGTAAGAATAATTGTGGGGCGATAGTAATATTTATCAATCAACCTGGACGCAACAATTCCTACTACTCCCTTGTGCCAGTGGGCCTGGTAGAGGACAGTTGATTTTCTGTTGGCAATGTCCACATCATTTTGCAGGAGCAAAATTGCTTCCTGGGTAATGGTGCTGTCAATTTCTTTTCTGTCGAAATTATCTGCGTGTAATACGGCAGCAATAGCGGCTGCTTTTTCCACATCATTTTCTATAAAAAGGTTGACCGCCTTCCGGGCATCATCCATTCTGCCGGCCGCATTCACACGTGGGGCAATCACGAATACGAGGTTGGCAATGGTTAACTTTTCTTTTAGCGCACTGAGGGTAATCAGCGCTTTGATGCCGGGCAGCGGATCTTCATTTACTTTTATGAGACCATGAAAAGCCAGTATCCTGTTCTCTCCGGTCATGGGAACAATATCTGCGGCAATGCTGGTGGCTACCAGATCGAGGAATTTATTGGCCTCGGCGGATGGTAATCCTCTTTTTTGAGCAAAAGCGCAGATCAGCTTATAACCGATACCACACCCGCTTAACTCTTTATAAGGATAGGGACAGTCTGCCTGTTTTGGGTTCAGAATGGCTACTGCCGGAGGTAATATGGCGTCGGGAAGGTGGTGGTCACAGATGATGAAGTCTATTCCCCATTCCTTGGCCACAGTAATATGTTCTATAGATTTAATGCCACAGTCCAGGGCTATAATCAGGCTGAAATCATTATCCCGGGCATATTCAATGCCTTGCATGGAAATACCGTAGCCCTCACGGTAGCGGTGTGGGATATAAAATTCAATATTGCTGTAGAGTTTCTGTAGAAAAGCGTACACAGTAGCTACTGCAGTGGTGCCATCCACATCATAATCTCCGTAAATCAGTATTTTTTCATGCTGGAAGAAGGCCAGTTCTATACGTGAAATGGCTTTATCCATATCTTTCATCTTCCATGGATCATGGAGATCTTCAAGCGTAGGGCGAAAAAATTGCCGGGCAGCCTCAAAGTTGGTTACACTGCGTTGTACTAATAACCGGCATAGCAACGGGTGTATACGCAATGATGACTGTAGTAACTGTTCCTGATTTGGTTGATATGCCTTTACTGTCCAGCGTTTTTGCATTATTTTATTTTAAAGGCTTAAGCTATCCGCTTCTTCCGCATATTACATTATTTTTTATTCTTTCTAAAATGTTCTGTCAGTTGTAAATCTAACAAGAGATTCCAGTCCGTTTCTGACAGCATTTTCAGGGAACTTATTTAAAATGGTAAGGGCTTCATCGCGGTATTCAAACATTTTTTGTCTGGTGTAATCAATCCCCCCGGATGCTTTTACCAGGCGGATGACTTCTTCTACGCGGTCTTTATCGGTATTGTGATTTTTTACTATGTTAATAATTTTCCTCCTGGTTTCTGTGGATGCATGTTCCAGCGTATAGATGAGTGGCAGGGTCATTTTTTTCTCGCGGATATCAATACCGGTAGGCTTACCGATTTTAGCGGAACCATAATCGAAGAGGTCATCCTTTATTTGAAAGGCGACACCTACTTTTTCTCCGAAAAGGCGCATTTGTTCCGTGGTGTGTTCATCATTGCTGCTGCTCCATGCGCCTGCAGCGCAGGCAGAGGCCAGTAATGAGGCCGTTTTGCGACGGATGATCTCGAAATAAATATCTTCCTTGATATTCAGTTTACGGGTTTTCTCAATTTGCAGCAATTCCCCTTCACTCATTTCTTTCACCGCTTCAGATAATATCTGTAAAGTTCGGAAGTCATTATTATTAAGAGATAGCAGCAGGCCTTTGGATAGCAGATAGTCGCCAACCAGCACCGCTATTTTATTTTTCCATAAAGCGTTGATAGAAAAGAGGCCCCGGCGTTCGTTGGCGTCATCCACCACATCATCGTGCACCAGTGTAGCAGTATGTAGCAATTCTACCAGTGCTGCTGCACGGTAGGTACTCTCCTGGATATTGTCGCTGAAAAGTTTTGCTGATAATAAAACAAACATGGGCCTGATCTGCTTTCCCTTGCGCTTCACAATGTAATGCATGATCCTGTCCAGCAATGGCACATGACTTTTTACTGAATCTGCGAACTTACTTTCAAAATCCTGTAATTCTTTACCTATCAGGTGTTTAATGTCATCCATGTATTAAATAAAAAAGGATTGCTAAGCTAGGTTTTATAAATCACATTTTAACATTTTGGCCTTTAATTTGTATATGGAGTATAACATTCCTTTAACATGAGGTAAAGATTCCTTTAACACGAGGTATGCATAAGTTTAACTTAACTGGATTTAAGGTATATAAATACTTTCATTTAAGCTCTAATATTGAAGGACTTATCAATGAAAATAATATTGCAAGAAAAATTTGTATATTCATTTATGATATTTACCTTTGCTAGGTAAAAAACGGGTTATTAGTAAATTTTTAACAGTTTTTAATAAAAAAAACAATTATGGCAAGCAAAAAGTACTTATTACTGGCAGGCGCTGTGGGTTTACTATCAGCATCTTCTAGTTTTGCACAGGTTCAACCAACCGGCTATGATGCTCTGGATAGCACCAAAGTGTCTAGCAAGCGTATGGTACAACAAAATAACTTCACGAACCACCAATCGAATTTCCCGGCGAAACCGAGAGATATGTGGGAACTGGGTTTTAGTGGTGGTTTACACCTGATTAGCGGAACTGTTCCTCCCCAAGCAGGTTTCGGTGGCGGTATCTCCCTGAGAAAAGCACTGGGTCACACTTTCTCCCTGAGAGCTGAGTACATCGGTTCCATTGATAAAGGTCAGGATTACAGACTGCGTCCTACTATCATAGCTAATGGTAATCCATGGGCTAAGACTGCGGCGCTGAACGGTGGTCAGATCATTCCGAACTACAAGTCTCAGAATCATCAGCTGTCTTTGGATGTGATCGCTTCCCTGAGCAACATTCTGTTCTACAGAGCTGAACCTAAAGTTAACTGGTATTTACTGGGTGGTTACTCTATCGTAATGGCTGATGTTGACGTTGATGCATTAGATGCTGCAGGTAACGGTTACAAATACGATCCAGCTAAACTGGGTGGTAAACGTTCTGATATCAAGAGTTATATCAAGAGTGTTCAGGACAAAAAGTACGAACAGAATGCTCCTTCACAGGGTAACAGAACTTCCATTGGCCGTAAGGATGACAACCAGTTGCTCCGTCACGCCCTGGATCTCGGTACTGGTGTAGCGTTTAAAGTTTCTAAACGTTTCAACATCGGTATTGAAGAAAAAATCACCATGCCATTTGACGCATACCTGGATGGATATGCTAATCCTTATGGTTCTTCTAAAGATTTCTATTCTTACACCAGCTTACGTCTGAACTTCAACCTGGGTAACCCAGCTAAACGTGTACAGCCATTATGGTGGATCAACCCACTGGAATACGCTTACAGCGAGCTGAGCAACCCACGTCACATGAAGATCCCAGCTCCGGTTCTGCCTGATGCTGATGGTGATGGCGTAACTGACCAATTCGATCGCGAACCTAACACCCCAGCAGGTGCACCAGTTGATTCTCATGGTGTTGCTAAAGATACTGATGGTGATGGCGTTCCTGATTTCAAAGACAAACAACTGATCACACCTACTTATTGCCAGCCAGTTGATGCTGATGGTGTTGGTAAATGCCCAGATCCAGAATGCTGCAAAAACATTGCTCCTGCAGTGACTTGCGCTAACCTGGTTCTGCCTAGCGTTTCTTTCAAAGGAAGCACTACCAAAGTTGGTAAAGATCAGGAAGCTATCCTGGCTTCTGTTGCAGCTACCCTGAAATCTAACCCATCTTGCAATGTCCTGGTAACAGGTCACGCAGGTGCGAAAGGTAAAAAAGGTGGTGTTGACCTGAGCAGCCGTCGTGTTGATTCAGTTATCGACTACCTGGCTGACAAACAAGGAATCGACCGCGGTCGTTTCATCAAACAAAACACTCCTGGTGAGTCTGGCACTGTTGATTTAGCTCCTGCTAACTAATCAGTATCACTCATTAAGATGATAACTAAAAAAATCCCCGCCCGTTCATTCGGGTGGGGATTTTTTTATTCACTAAACACTCCTTTACGATTTATTGTTGGAGTGTCAATATTTACCCCTAATTTTGAAGGCTTTTTAACCAACTTATTATTACGTGGGAATAAACATTAACAGGGTCTCCCTGGCAGGTCTCGTAGTAGCGCTCGGTATTATCTACGGCGACATCGGAACATCTCCACTTTATGTTTTCAAGGCCATCGTAGGGGGCAACCCCATCAGCGATCTGCTGGTGATAGGTGGTATCTCCTGTATCATATGGACACTAACCCTGCAAACCACCGTTAAATACGTTATCCTGACCCTCCGGGCAGATAATAAAGGGGAAGGTGGTATCTTTTCACTGTACGCGCTCGTAAGACGGCATGCCAGATGGACCGTTATATTCGGTATGATCGGCGGCGCGGCCTTACTCGCTGATGGTATTATTACACCTCCCATTACCGTCACCTCTGCTATTGAAGGGTTACGAACACTGGAAGTTTTCAAAGACCTGGGACAGCTGACTATCGTAAAAATAGTACTGACCATCATTACAGGCCTCTTCGTGATGCAACAGTTCGGTACCGTTTCTATCGGTCGTATGTTCGGCCCCATCATGGTACTGTGGTTTTCTATGCTCGGTATACTCGGCATTTCACACATTGCCGATGACCTCAGCATTTTTAAAGCTTTTAGCCCCCATTACGCTATTGAACTCTTAACTACTTATCCTAAAGGTTTCCTGATACTGGGTGCAGTATTCCTGTGTACAACAGGGGCAGAGGCCCTGTATTCTGACCTTGGACACTGCGGTAGGGGTAACATCAGGATTTCCTGGATTTTCGTTAAATCCTGTCTTATTTTGAATTATCTGGGCCAGGGCGCATGGTTGCTGACACAAAAAGGTCAGATTCTCCCTAAAGACCAGAATCCGTTCTTTACCATTATGCCGGAATGGTTCATCATTTTTGGTGTATTAATTGCCACACTGGCTTCCGTAATCGCCAGTCAGGCATTGATATCCGGGTCCTTTACCCTCATCGCGGAAGCCATGCGACTCAATCTCTGGCCGAAAATGCGGGTAAACTATCCAACGGAAATGAGAGGGCAACTCTATATTCCCGGTATCAATACGATGTTGTTTGTCGGTTGTGCGGCTATTGTAATGATCTTCCAGGAGTCTTCCAATATGGAGGCAGCTTATGGATTGTCTATTACCATTTGTATGCTCATGACCTCCTGTCTCTTTGCCTTTTACCTGTATACCAAACGAGTATGGGTCGGGTGGATACTACTATACCTGGTCGTCTATTTTACGATTGAATTCTCCTTCCTGTTTGCGAATGTTATTAAATTCATGCACGGAGGTTATGTTACAGTGATAGTAGCCGGTGCGTTATTCCTGGTGATGATTGTCTGGTTCAAATCCCGTAAAATCAAAAACCGTTATGTGGAGTTCGTGCGACTGGAAGATTATCTACCTATTATCCAGGAACTGAGTAATGATACATCAATTCCCAAATATGCCACCCACCTGGTATATATGAGCAGCGCGGATAACCCTAAGGAAATAGAACATAAGATCATCTATTCTATTCTTAATAAAAAGCCTAAACGGGCTGATATCTATTGGTTTGTACATGTGGATGTGGTAGATGAGCCTTATTTAAGTGAATATTCCGTACAAACAATTATCCCGAATGAAGTGATACGCGTGGAATTCCGCCTGGGATTCAAAGTGGAACAACGTATTAACCTGATGTTCAGGATGGTGGTGGAAGATATGGTTCGGAACAAAGAAGTAAATATCACCAGCCGTTACGAATCATTGAGTAAGAATAATGTAGTAGGAGACTTCCAGTTCATTGTAATGGAGAAGTTCCTTTCACATGATAATGATTTGCCTTTGTACGAAAGGATGGTCATGAAAATGTATTTCTTCCTGAAAAAGATCAGTTTATCGGAAGAAAGAGGCTTCGGACTGGATTCCAGCTATGTAACCATTGAAAAGTATCCTTTGGTAGTAGCACCTGTTACGAATCTTCAGCTGAAGAGGATTGTGCATTAAAATATTTAAGTTTTTACAGATGGGATTTTCAACGTGAACAACGTTTGAAAATCCCATTTTTTTTGAATATCGGCATTCCTGACGATATAATTTTTGATCATCCCTCCTGATTTCCACCTATCCCACAAATTGGATATTCCCATTTTTTTTATAGATATTGGGGTGTAAGGGAGCCGGTTTCTGTACTGGATATTGGTTCCAACTTCTGAAAAAAGCTAAATTTTAGTAATGGTGAACAAATTTTTTGGCGTGCTGGTAATGCTGGCATTGCAACAAAACCTATGGGCGCAAACAGCTCCTGGCAACGATTACAGGGAACTGCCCGATCCAAAACCTGTAAATAAAGCCTCCTGGGCCGCTGTTAATGACGCCCGGCTTCACGTAGCATTCGGTACTGCAGATACACGTTATGAAAAGCGAAATGCACCTGGTAACGACCTTCTCAGGGACACCTGGAAAGCCACTGCATGGAAAGGTGAGCGTATCCACACTCAATTGGTGATCTGGACAACTATTGCCCAATCAGCTGTTACTATTCAGGCGTCGGCCCTACAGGATAACAAAGGCCATCAGATTGGTGCTAATGCAGTAACAACTGGCTTTGTAAGATATGTAATGACCGATGGTTTGAATAAAGACGGTGGTGGCTGCGGATATCGCAAACCCGGGGAATTTGACTCTTCACTGGTAGCAGATGGCATCGACATCCTCAACAAAAGAGATATTGCCGCCAATAATACACAACCTGTTTGGTTGAGTATACAGATCCCTGCCAATACGCCAGCCGGTGTATATAAAGGCACTGTGAGCGTAAAAGGCGGTGCCACTGCGGTAAATATGCCTTACGAAGTAACGGTGTTGGAGCATACATTACCCGCTCCGAAAGATTGGAGCTTCCACCTGGATCTGTGGCAGAGTCCTTATGCGATAGCACGTGTATATGGCGTGAAACCCTGGAGCGAGGCTCATTTCAAGGCAATGAAGCCTTACATAAAAATGTTGGCAGATGCTGGTCAGAAAGTGATTACCACCACCATCATTTACGATCCATGGAATAGCCAAACGGAAGATATTTATGGCACTATGGTGAAATGGACAAAGAAAAAAAATGGGGGCTGGGCTTATGATTATACTATTTTTGATAAGTGGGTACAGTTCATGATGGATCAGGGTATCCGTAAGGAAATCAACTGCTATAGCATGATTCCATGGAATCTGAAATTCTATTATTATGATGAAGCTGCTGCAAAAGACACTTTCATTGTAGCCAAGCCAGGTACACCTGAATATAGCGCTCACTGGCAACCTATGCTGAATGATTTTGTGAAACACCTGAAAGCAAAAGGATGGTTTAATATCACTGCTATTGCTATGGATGAAAGACCTATGGAAGATATGCAGCAGGCGATGACCGTTATCCGTAAAGCAGATAAAGATTTCAAATTATCATTGGCAGGTTCTTATCATGCACCACTGGCCAATGAAATTCACGACTATTGCATTGCTTTGAGAGAATCATTTCCTGCAGATGTGCTGAAAGCACGTTTGGCGAAAGGTTTGCCGACTACTTTCTATACCTGTTGTACAGAAGGATTTCCTAACACTTTCACTTTTTCGCCTCCGGCAGAATCTGCATTTATGGGATGGCATGCTGCTTTGAAAGGATATAACGGTTATTTGCGCTGGGCATTTAATTGCTGGGTCGCAGATCCATTACAGGATTCCCGCTTCCGTAGCTGGTCAGCCGGAGATACTTATTTCGTATATCCGGGACCGAGATCTTCTATTCGTTTTGAAAGAATGGTGGAAGGTATACAGGATTATGAGAAGATAAGAATTCTGAGGGCCGAATTTACTAAGGCGAACAATACAGCAGCGTTGAATCAACTGAATACTATACTGAAACCTTTTGAGGAAGAAACGCTGAAAACCACTCCAGCAGCGGCTGTTTTAGATGTAGCCAAACAGGGATTGAACAGTTTATGATTTACAGTCGATATAACGGTAAAGGTTAAACGTTATTTATAATAATCTTCGCAATAGCGTTACTATAAAAAAAATCCTCCGGGGAACCGGAGGATTTTTTTTAACACAACTAAAAAACAATCAAATGTGTTCATCAATCGGGCTTTTTCCCATCTAAAAAGGTATTGATTGTATTAATTTCTGTATGATTATTTTGTCCGGGATCGCTCACGGTGTAATTAGAATAGAAATGCTCAGCGGAGCCGGCACCGTTATCCAGGTTTACATTTCTGCGCAGATAGGCGGGCACATTTTCCAGTTCCGCATTATTGTCCATGTTTTTCACATTGAAACTGATGCTGCGTAATTTGGCTACTCTCTCTGCCTGTTTGCGTTTCTGTTCTTCCAGATCTTCATATGCCTGTTGCATGGGTACTTCAGGAGGAGCTGGAGGTACATTTACGGCACCTTCATCTTCTTTATACACCATCTTCATTTCGGGAGTAGGTGTACCTGGTTCTACATATATATGAGACGGTCTGTTTAAATATCCTCCTGCCGCATTACCGGTTTGTGGCTGAATGATATTCACATTCGGCTGTTGGGCGTGTGCAGGTGGTATTTGTTGAACCGGCTGTTGAACAGGTTGTTGCTGTATTGGCTGCTGCATTTGCTGTTGTTGCATTTGCTGCAGTTGTTGTTGCTGCGCCTGTTGGATTTGTTGTTGTATCTGCTGCTGGTCAGGTTGCTGAGGTTGTGCTGGTGGTACCTGTTGGATATTCAGCACATAGTTCTGACGGGCAGGTGCAATGGGCGCCTGTTGTTGTGGCTGTGGTGGTGTATAAGCCATCACAGGTTCAGGATGTGTGATGACTGGTTCCATGAGACGTGGTGCCATCAGATCCTGTGGCTCCTGGAACAGCAGACCCTGTGCCTGTTGTACGCTCATTTTTTTTTCATCACCATCTTTCCCTAATTGCATTACAATTTTAGGTTCTACGCGCTCCGGGTTGGAGGGAGTGATTTTTTGCTGTGTGATTGGTTTTTGTTCAAAACCGGTAGCAATGATGGTTACACCCAGTTGCCTGTCCAGTGTCTGATCATAGCCCACACCCAGGATCACATCGCAATCTTCTCCGGCCTGGCTTTGTACATAGGCCTGGATAATATCCATTTCATCCAGTGTATGTTCAAATTCACCTTCAGAGGAAGAGATGTTGATAAGGATCCATTTAGCACCGCGTATATCGTTATCATTCAGCAACGGAGAAGTCAATGCGTCTTCGATAGCCCTTTGCGCACGGTTTTCACCTTCTGCCAGAGCAGCACCAAGAATCGCCACGCCACCGTTACGCATAACGGTACAAACGTCGGCAAAATCCACGTTGATCTGACCGGTGGAATTGATGACATCCGTAATACATTTGGCGGCAGTAGCCAGCACGTTATCTGCTTTTTCGAAGGCCGCCTTGAATTTCAGGTCGCCGAATTTCTGGCGTAATTTATCGTTGGAGATGATCAGCAGGGTATCTACATACTCTTTCAGGCGGGAAACGCCTTCGTCTGCCTGCAACATCCTTTTTTTACCTTCATAAGAAAACGGGGTGGTAACAATACCAACAGTCAAAATACCCAGTTCCTTACATATTTTGGCGATAATAGGAGCGCCACCGGTACCGGTGCCACCGCCCATACCGGCAGTAATGAAGGCCATTTTGGTATTTACCTCCAGTATTTTTTTGATTTCTTCAAAGGATTCTTCTGTCGCCTGTTTCCCTATTTCAGGATTCGCACCGGCTCCCAGCCCCTGGGTAAGGTGAGGTCCCAACTGAATTTTGTTGGGAACAGGGCTATTAGCAATAGCTTGTGCATCGGTATTGCAAATAATGAAATTTACCCCTTCAATGCGCTGGCTATACATATGATTCACCGCATTACTTCCTCCACCACCTATGCCGATGACTTTGATGATAGAAGATTTTTCCTTAGGAAGATCAAAATGTATCATGACTCTATACTTTTATGGGTTAGTACGATAAATAATAATGAACTATTAAGAATTAAGTGCGTATATGCTTTACTGTTACTATGGTTCATTTGTCCTGTCATTATTATTATCGGTTCTTAATTCTTATTATATTAACGTTTCGTTTTTGCAACAATTGCGCCATTTAACTTTTAAAGTTTTGCATCTTCTTCTTCTGTAAACATATCAATGATCTTTGTTTTCATTTTGTCTAAGAAGTTCTTTAATGACGCATTCCGCTCTTTTGCTTTCCTGTCCTGTATTTCCTGGCTGGTGGGGGCAGCTTCTTCTATCCAGTCGTCTGTTGGAGTAACTGACTGTGCAGCCTGTTCTTTGGCAAGATAGCTTGTATTAATTTTTACATAATTTTCTTCCAGTGCTTTACGATCATTTTCAAAATCATTGTATCCTTTCAGGATCAAGCCCACACAGGTAGCATACATAGGTTTGGTTAGTTCATCTATGTGACCACTTGCAAGGTGCTCATTGGGGAAACCTATACGGGCGCTTGCGCCGGTGGTGTATTCAGTCAGCTGTATGAGGTGTTTCAGTTGGGATCCGCCACCAGTGAGGATAATGCCGCCATTTAGCATTTTATTATCCATACCGATTTGCTTGAGATGATATACTACGAAATCGAGTATTTCACTCATCCGCGCCTGTATGATATGCGCGAGGTTCTTCACTGAAATTTCTTTGGGGCTCTGACCTCTTAATCCGGGAATGGTGATATAGGCATTGCTTTTAGCTTCATCTGCCAGTGCATAACCAAACTGCACTTTCATCTGTTCTGCCTGTGTTTTTAATACACCCAGCCCGTTTTTGATGTCATTGGTAATGTTTTCACCACCATAAGGAATTACTGCGGTATGTTTGAGAATACCTTCGTAAAACACGGCCAGGTCAGTGGTACCACCACCAATATCTACAATGGCTACACCTGCTTCAAAGTCCATGTCGCACATAACAGCAGCTGCAGAGGCAAGTGGTTGCAATACCAGGTCGCGGATTTTGAGACCTGATTTTTCCACGCTGCGGTTAATGTTGCGGATGGCGTTTTTATCGCCGGTAATAATATGGAAGTTTGCGCCCACCTTCACCCCAGACATACCAATAGGGTAGGTGATATTTTGCAAACTATCCACTATATATTGCTGCGGGATCACATCGATGATCTGATCACTCGCGGGAATAACTGTTTTGTACTGATCGTTGATCAGCTGGTCAATATCTTTCTGGGAGATTTCCGCATCGGTGTCGTTGCGCACAATATCGCCGCGGGTTTGCAAACTTTTTATATGATGACCGGCTATACCAACATATACTTCGTTAATCTCCAGGTTGGGGTTGGATGCATAACAATTTTCGAGTGCTTGCCTGATAGCTTTTATTGTTTGGTCAATGTTCAGCACCATACCGTGCTGCACACCAAACGATGTAGCTTTACCGAATCCCAGGATTTCCAGTTTCCCGTATTCATTCTTCCGTCCTGCAATGGCAGCAATCTTCGTAGTACCTATGTCGAGTCCTACAATGATGGGAGCTTCCTGATTCATGGCGTTTTTTGTTTTTTTGATGTGTTAACAGATTTATTCCCTGGCTTATACACTGCTTTAGGTTGTTGTTTGGCCGGCGCAGCAGCTACTTTTTCTTTCTTTGCCACTTTTACATGCTGCGTTTTAGCCTTTTCTTTAACTACCGGTGCCGGTTTCTTTTCCGGTTTTGCTGCTACTGTGTGCTCCGGTTTTACTGTTGCCGGTGTTTTTGCAGTAGAGTCTTCGCTGTCCGATATCGGCGGCTCATCCGGAGCTGTGAGTTTCAAACTATCCGTTTTGAAAACCGGTTGCAATGGAACTACGCCATCTTTACGGGTGCACACCACTTCATCGTCAAAGGCGATATTGATGCGCGAATAATTATTCCAGCCTACTTTATTCAATCCTTCTTTGTAAAAAGCCAACAGTTTGGTAAATTTCTTATCTATATCTATCCCTTCTCCGAAAGCGATGACCTGGTCTCCCAGTTTAGGTATGAACTCAAACCTGCGGTCTTCCGTAATCATTAGCTGTTCTACCTGTGCCATCCAGAAAGGATCATCACCAATATAACTTCCCAGATCGACGATCTGTGCGGTTAAAAGACTATCTGCCTTCTGCAGCTTTTCTGCATCTGTGGGAAAGCCGGTGAAGACAGGCACTCTGGCAGCATAACGACTTGATACCGGGATGTGTTCCCCGGCTCCATCGAGGTAAAAGCTATTCCCGGAAAAAGTGAATACCCGTGCTACTGGTTCGCGTTGCGTTACTTTGATATTCAGCTGCTGCCCGTTATCAAAATAAATCTCTGCATTCTTTACCCACGGATCCTGATCCACTATTGCTTCCAGCTGCGAAATGTTGATGTCGCCAATCCGTTTACCTACAGGATTCAGACTTTTATCTTTTGTGATCAGGGATTTTATATCCTTGGACTCAATAAAAAAGTTGTCATCTTTCCCTTCAAACTTCACCTGTATACCTTTGCACTTGCCGGCGTCTTTATCTTGTATAGCCGCTACCAGCAATACTATAAAGCCAGACAATGCCATTCCCCAAAGGAGAGCGATGCCCAGGCGTTTTAATATTGTGGTTGTTTTAGACAAGTATTTTAAAGTTTATGTGGTGATGTTTACTTCATTTTTAATTCGTTTGCAATCGGTTCTTTTAACTGATCGATGTCTCCTGCGCCGGCAGTAATCAGTAATGGGATATCTTTTGATCTTAAATATTCCACTACTTCTTCTTTCGGTATTATTTTTACAGGTACTGTCATTTTTGCTGCAATCATTTCGCTGCTAACCCCTTCAATAGGCAGTTCACGTGCCGGGTAGATAGGAAGCAGTATTACTTCGTCTGCCAGAGAAAGACTTTCCGCAAAACCATCTGCCAGATCACGGGTACGGGTAAATAAATGTGGTTGGAAAACAACTGTACATTTTTTACCGGGGAATAATGCTTTTGCACTGGTAATGAGTGCGCGCAATTCTTCCGGATGGTGTGCATAATCATCGATATATACCTGTCGATCATTTTTTACCACGTATTCAAACCTGCGTTTGATTCCTTTGAAATTAGCGATGGCAGATCTTATCTTATCAGCATCTATTCCCAGCAGGTGTGCTACTGTGATAGCTGCAACTGCATTTTCCACGTTGTGCATTCCGCCAATGTGCATGGAAATGTTGTCGATCATCCAATCCTGCTGCATTACATCAAACTCATATCCGCCATTGAGCATGCGGATATTGGCAGCGTAGGCATTGGCAGCATCGTTTTGTAAACTGTACAACAACTTGTTTGTTGCATTGAGCTCGCTATTCCGATGCAGGCCGAACCTAGCAATCAGCGTGCCATTGGGCTTAATATTGTGTGTATACTGAATAAAAGCGTCTTCCATTGCTTCCGGTGTGCCGTATATATCGAGGTGATCTGCATCCATGGCAGTTAACACCGCTACATCCGGACTTAATTTCAGGAAAGAGCGGTCATATTCATCTGCTTCAATTACAGCTACTTGTTTGTCGCTGCTCCAGAAATTTTTATTATAGTTCACGCTGATACCACCCAGGAAAGCATTACAGCCATACCCACTGTCGGTGAGCAGGTGTGCGATCATAGTAGAAACGGTTGTTTTACCATGTGTACCCGCTACCGTGATGGCAAACAATGAACGTGTAATTTCCTGCAATACATCACTGCGCTTTACCACTTCATAGCCATTATCCCTGAACCACTGCAACTCTGTATGAGCGGCTGGTATTGCCGGTGTATATACCACCAGGTTAGCTTGTTTATCTGCTGCGTTAATATCGTCTGTGTAATGGATTTGCATACCCTCTGCTTCCAGCTGCTTTGTAAGCGCTGTGGAAGTACGGTCATAACCGCTTACCTGCACTCCTTTTTCATTGAAAAAGCGTGCGATGGCGCTCATGCCAATACCACCGATACCGATGAAATAAACCCTTTGTATGTTATTCAAATCCATATATGCTGCTAAATCGCTAAATAATTTCCAATACCTGTTTTGCAATAACCATATCAGCGTTGGGATTACCCAGTTTACCAATATGATTTTCCAGCTGTTCCATCAGCGCCTTGTTTTGCAGGAGGCTGAACAACACGCTGCTTAATTGTGACTTTACTTCTTCGTCCTTAATGATTAAACCTGCCTGTTTGTTTACCAGGTTCATCGCATTGGAAGTTTGATGATCTTCCGCTGCAAAAGGATAAGGCACAAATATCACGGGCTTTTTCACGACACATAATTCTGCAATGGCCAATGCACCTGCCCTCGATAATACTACGTCTGCTGCTTTGTAGGCAAAATCCATCACGTTAATGAAGTCGTATACTTTTATGTGCGACTCATACGGTGCGGCAGCTGTTTTAGCGGTTTCATAATACGGCTTTCCGGTTTGCCAGATCAGCTGTATGTCTTTATCCGCTATCATTTTCAGCAAGGGTTGTAAGCCCTCGTTAATGGATTTAGCGCCTAAGCTACCGCCTACTGCAAAGATGGTTTGTTTATCAGTGCGCAAGCCAAAATGATGCAGGGCATCTTCTCTTGTTACGGCTGATTGCGAAATGTTGTTTCTGACAGGGTTACCGGTCATCACCAGTTTGTCTGCCGGAAAAAATTTCTCCATTCCATCGTATGCTACACAAATCTTCTTCGCCTTCTTACCTAATATTTTATTCGTTTTACCTGCAAAGGAATTTTGTTCCTGTATCAGGGTAGGAATACCATTTTTCTGCGCCCTGTTCAGCATCGGGAAGCTGGCGTATCCGCCCACACCTACTACTGCATCGGGTTGAAAGTTTTTCAGGATAGCCTTTGCCCGGCGCAAACTTTTCCAGATTTTATAAGGCAGCAATATATTTTTGAAGATATTACTGCGATTAAATCCTGCGATTTCCAATCCTTCAATTGGATAGCCTGCCTGTGGCACCTTCTCCATTTCCATTTTTCCGGTGGCACCTACAAATAGTATGTTGATGTCCGGCTGCAATTTTTTCAACGCATTCGCGATCGCTATCGCGGGGAAGATATGTCCCCCGGTACCGCCGCCTGCTATGATCACTTTGCGTTGCATATTATTATACTAATTACGATTGATGCTATATAAATACGTATTAAGCGACTGCAGCGTTTTCTGTACTCGCCATTACTCTTTCCAAACGTTCTTTTTCCGCCTGCTTTCCTTCCATTTCTTCCACATTTCTGGATACACTGAGGATAATTCCGATTGCCATACTGGTAAATAAAACAGAAGATCCGCCCATACTCACCAGTGGCAGGGTAACCCCTGTAACCGGGAACAGCTGCACATTTACAGCCATATTAGTCAACGCCTGTATCACCAGTGTAACGCTGAGCCCTACTGCCAGGAATGCACCAAAGGCATACGGACATCTTTTATAGATCCTGATACTTCTCAGTAATAAGATCATGTAAGCTGCCAGTATCAGGAAGGCGCCAAACATGCCATATTCTTCAATAATCGTTGCATAGATATAATCAGAATAGGCGTGCGGCAGGAAGTTACGTTGCGTACTATTGCCGGGTCCTTTACCTAAAATGCCGCCACCTGCGATAGCGATGTTGGCTTGTTGTACCTGGTAAGGCATATCTGTATGATCTCCATGCATGAAGTTGTCGATACGCTTTTCCCAAGTTTTGGTACGCATTTCCATGCTCGTCAGTTTGGCGACCATGAAAAGTAATACTACCAATACCGCGCCTGCAGCCACCATAGAAGCGAGGAACCTTAGAGGTACCCTGCCGATAAAACAGAGCAACATGCAGCTCGCGCCCAATAGTAGCGCCGTACTCATGTTGGCTGGCATGATCAATGCGCAGATGATGCCTACCGGTATAATGATCGGCAAAAAGCCTTTTTTGAAATCAGTGATCAGGTTTTGCCGCCTGGATAATTGCCTACTTACATACATGAAGATGGCTAATTTGGCTACATCCGATGTCTGGAAGGTGAGGTTAATGATAGGTAAACTGATCCACCTGCTGGCATCATTTAAATGCCGGCCGAAGGCCAGTGTATATACGAGTAACGGTATGGATACCAGGAAGCCTATCTGCGCCACGCGGGAATAAATAGTATAGTTCACGCGGTGTGCAAAGTAAATGATCACCAGGCCCATTACCAGTACGGTGAGCTGCTTCAGGAGATAATACTCCGTATGGCCGCCCCTTTCGCGGTAAGCGAGCGAGCCGGTAGCACTATATACAGCGAGCAGGCTTACCAGCGATAGAAAAAATACTATCGTCCAGATAACCTTATCGCCTTTTGTTCTATAGAGCAATCCGATCATTTTTAGCTTTTAGGTTTTAGCAGTTAGGTTTTAGCTTTCCTGCTTTTTGTTGTTAATTTCTGGTTTGATCCATTTATTCAGTAACTGTTACAATGCTTTTACTTCATCCTTAAATTTCCGGCCTCTGTCTTCATAATTTTTGAAGAGATCAAAACTGGCACATGCGGGAGACAGTAAAACAATATCTCCTTTGGTGGCCTGTTTAAACGCTTCCTGCACTGCATCATGCATACTGGTAGTATTGATCATGACCGGTGTATCTTTTGATAACGCAGCAAAGATGGGAGTGTTGTCTACCCCCAGGCAAACTATAGCCTTTACCTTTTCTTTTATCAGATCCCGGATGGCATCGTAGTCGTTGCCTTTATCCACACCGCCCATGATCAGGACAATGGGTTTATCAAAACTTTCCAGTGCAAACCAAACGGAGTTTACATTGGTAGCTTTGCTATCATTAATAAAATCGATTCCTCTTACGCTCGTCACATATTCCATCCGGTGTTCGAGGCTTTCAAACGAAGTAAGACTCTCGCGGATTTTCTCATTTCTAATATCCATGGTTCTGCCTGCAATTGCTGCTGCCATCGAATTATAAAGATTATGTTTTCCCTTTAGTGACAGGTCATACATGGACATGATAACCGGATCTCCGTTGACATCGATGTTCAACTGGTCGTTGGCAATAAAGCCGCCTTCTTTCAGTGGTTTCATGATGGTAAAAGGTATTGATGCTGAATAAATGGGTTGCTGCGCTAAATGTCGCATGATCTCAGGATCATCCATGCAGTAGATGAAGTAGTCTTCCGCTGTCTGGTTCATGGCGATTCTGAATTTGGAGGCTACGTAATTTTCCATTTTGTAATCGTAGCGATCCAGATGATCAGGCGTAATGTTCAGCAGGATGGCCACATTGGGTTTGAAGTCCTTAATGTCATCCAGCTGGAAGCTGCTGATTTCAATCACATAATACTCCGCTGGTGCGGTTGCCACCTGCCTTGCATAGCTGATACCAATATTTCCCACCATCGCCACATTCAATCCTGCGTTTTTGAAGATGTGGTAGGTGAGGGCCGTAGTGGTGCTTTTGCCGTTGCTGCCGGTGATGGCAATGATCTTTTTACCTGTCGAGAAACGGTAGGCCAGCTCTATTTCAGAAATCACGGGTATGCCTTTTTCGCGTACCTTTTTCATCAACTCCGACTTTTCAGGGATACCAGGGCTTTTTACAATTTCGTTGGCCTCCAGTATAACGTCCCAGGAATGATGTCCTTCTTCAAAAGAGATC
This sequence comes from Chitinophaga sp. RAB17, assembly GCF_052114225.1. Lineage (NCBI taxonomy): Bacteria > Pseudomonadati > Bacteroidota > Chitinophagia > Chitinophagales > Chitinophagaceae > Chitinophaga > Chitinophaga sp. RAB17. Next base: position 1,017,551 of record NZ_JBFREI010000002.1, read on the forward strand.
TGGTTTACCGCCAGTTCCTGTTTATAATTATCTTTTATTGTTCCTCCATCAGACACAAATACATCATACCCCTGCTGTTTTCCCAGCAAGGCTGCTCCTATACCACTTTCTCCGGCTCCTAATATGATGAGTTTATGTTCCATTTCGTTTAGTCTTCGTTGTTAGTTTAAGTATTATCTCATTTTCAGTGTTGCAATAGCTACTACCACACACATGATGGTAATGATCCAGAAGCGCACTGATATTTTGCTTTCGTGATAACCTATCTTCTGGTAATGGTGATGCAATGGTGACATTTTCAGTATGCGTCTGCCTTCGCCATATTTTTTCTTCGTGTATTTGAAGTAGGATACCTGTAACATCACAGATAACAGTTCTACCAGGAATACACCACAGAAGATGGGTATCAGTAATTCTTTTCTTACAATAATGGCCAGAGATGCAATGATACCGCCCAGTGCCAGACTTCCTGTATCGCCCATAAACACCTGTGCCGGATAAGCATTATACCAGAGGAATCCGATGCAGGCGCCTACAAAAGCAGCAATGAATATGGACAACTCTCCCAGGTTAGGGATATACATGATGTTCAGGTATTCCGCAAACTGAATATTACCAGATACATAGGCGAAAATACCCAGGCCTACACCAATGATCCCTGAAACCCCTGTTGCCAGGCCATCCAGCCCATCTGTCAGATTAGCACCGTTGGATACAGCAGTAATAATGAAGATGACGATCAGTATATAGAGTATGAACGTATATTTTTCTGCTCCGGGAATCCAGGAGATCAGTTTTGAATAATTGAACTCATGATTCTTTACAAAAGGAATAGTGGTGATGGGCGTTTTAACATCCACGAACCTGTGTCCATCACGGGTTACACGCTCGGGATGGTTGGTGATCTGCCTTTCATAAGGTGCCAGTTTCTTTGCACCCATTACTTCACGGGACACTACTACATCGTTGTTGAAGTAAAGCGTACAACCAACAATCAGGCCCAGTCCTACCTGCCCCATGATTTTAAATCTTCCGGCCAGTCCTTCTTTATTCTTTTTAAATACTTTGATATAATCATCCAGGAACCCGATCAAACCTAACCATACAGTGGATAATAAGATCAGCCAGATATATACATTCGCGATTTGTGCAAAGAGTAACGTGGGTATAACGATCGCCGAAAGGATGATCAGTCCACCCATTGTCGGAGTTCCTTTTTTGGTATTTTCACCGGAAAGGCCCAGTTCACGAATGGTTTCACCGATTTGTTTACGTTGTAAAAACCTAATAATCCTTTTACCGAACAGCAATGAAATAACCAGCGATAGCAGTAATGCCATCGTTACACGGAAAGTGATATACTGAAACATACCACCGCCGATGACGCTGATCTTAAATTCTGTTTTCAGGTAATTTAAAAAATAATATAACATATGTTTTAGTCGTAACCAGTCCTCCGCTGTTCGGGAGACAGGCTTTTAAGTCATTGGATTATTAAGTATCTCGTTTCAGTTTTAATTTTATTTGTCCATCAGCTTCATCATCTCGAGCAGCACTTCTTTATCATCGAAGTGATGTTTCACTCCTTTGATTTCCTGGTATTTTTCATGTCCTTTACCGGCTACGAGAATGATGTCTTCTCTGTTAGCCAGGGAGAGTGCTGTTTTAATAGCTTCTTTCCTGTCGGTAATGGAAATGACTTTTCTTTTCAGATGAACGGGAACACCAGCTTCCATTTCATGAATAATCGCCACTGGATCTTCCGAGCGGGGATTATCAGATGTCAGGATAACGCGGTCACTGTTTTCAACGGCCACATCTCCCATGATAGGGCGTTTGGTGGTGTCTCTGTCGCCACCACAACCTACCACGGTGATCACCTGTTCGTTGCCTTTCCGCAGATTTTTGATGGTTGCCAGTACATTTTTTAATGCATCCGGTGTATGTGCGTAATCTACTATAGCAATGATTTGTTCTTTGTCTGAAATGATATAGTCAAACCTGCCTTCTGCGCCTTGTGTGTCGCTGAGTGCCTGTAAGACTTTCGCTTTATCTATGCCTAACAGTACCGCGGCGCCATAAACAGCCAACAGGTTATAGGCGTTGAATTCACCTATCAGACGGAAATGTACTTCTGTATCACCTACCAGCATTACGAGTCCTGTCAGATTATTTTCCAGGATCTTTCCTTTGAAATCAGCCAGGGTGCGGAGGCTATAGGTTGCCTTTTTTGCTTTGGTATTTTGCAGCATCACGGTACCTCTTTTATCATCGAGATTGGTGATGGCAAATGCACCTGCCGGGAGATTGTCAAAGAATGATTTTTTCACCCGGATATATTCATCAAAAGTTTTGTGATAGTCCAGGTGATCATGGGTAATATTACTGAAGATGCCCCCCGCGAATTTTAATCCTGCAATACGTTGCTGGTGGATGGCATGAGAACTTACTTCCATAAACACATACAGGCAACCGTCGTCTACCATCTGTGCCAGCAGGGCATTGAGGCTGATAGGATCAGGTGTAGTATGTGTGGCTGGTATAACGGTATCGCCTATCTGATTTTGTACCGTAGATAATAGTCCACAGTGATATCCCAGTTTGGTAAACAATCGGAACAACAGGGTAGCGATGGTGGTTTTCCCATTTGTACCAGTTACCCCTACCAGTTGTATTTTATGAGAGGGGTTATCATAGAAGTTACCCGCCATGATACCAGTGCTGTTAGCGCTGTTGCTTACCTGTATATAGCATACATTTTCAGATAATTGTTCTGGTAATGTTTCACAGATCACTGCTACAGCTCCCAGCCCGATGGCTTTTTCAATGTATATGTGTCCGTCCACATGTACTCCTTTCACCGCAATGAAAGCATCTCCGGCTCCGATGGACCTGGAGTCGGTTGTCAGGGCGTTGATGGTAATATCCGTATTACCATGCACCGCCAGGATGCTTACATTATACAATATGTCGCGCAGCGTCTTCATCTAACTCAGTTCTATTACGATTGTTTGTTCGTTTCCTATTTTAGTTCCGCCGGGGAGTGATTGAACTTTCACTTTTCCGGCGCCTTTTACTACTACCCGCAGGCCTGCGTTTTCGAGCAGGTACAGTGCGTCTTTCAATCCCATTCCAGTTACGTCCGGTACGGCGCCTTTTGTTTGCGCTACGGCCTGGAAGGCAATTTTACGATCTGTTACCCTGGCACTTACCCAGCTGTTGTTGGCTGGAGCAGTGCCTATTGGCAGTTGCAGGGTACCCAGGATTTGTTTCCATTCGCTGCCTTTTCCATTTTTCAGGGACAGCAGGGTATCCAGTTGCATTGTAGCCTGCATTGGTTTTTGTCTTTCCACTGCAATGGCATACAGTTTATCTGCCACTTCCCTAAACACGGGACCCGCAACGTTTGCACCGTAAAAGCGCAAAGCATGCGGTTTGTTTTTTATGACTACCACACAGGTATACTGTGGATCATTTGCCGGGAAATAGCCAGCAAATGACGACTGGTAGATTTTGTCTGCATATCCACGGTTGCCGTTTGCCACGAGTGCAGTACCTGTCTTCGCCGCGAAGTTGTAATAAGGAGTACGCAATTTCTTAGCGGTACCCTCTATTGGCACACCTTCCAACATCGCCTGTACCTGTTTAAGTGTGCTTCGGGAACAGATGCTATCCAACACTACAGTAGGCTCAAATTGTTTTACTACCTGGCCATATTCCTGAATGGAATTGACGAGGTAGGGTTTCATCATTTTACCGTTGTTAGCTACAGCATTGTATAACATGCAGGTTTGCAACGGGCTGATAAGCACTTCATATCCAAATGCCATCCATGGCAGGGAAGTATTGCTCCATGTTTTGGAGGCAGTGGTTTTAATCACTGGTCTTCCTTCGCCTATCAGGTCGATACCGGTAATTTGGTCGAGCCGTAATTTTTTCAAATGGGCGACAAAGTTATTCGGTTGCCGGTTATAGAACTGGTAGGCCAGTTTAGCCATTCCCACATTGGAACTGAGTTCGAATGCGTGTTTCACGGTTACATTCTGTGGGCCGGGATGCGGTTCGGAATCGAATACCGTTCTGCGTCCTACCTGCCAGTGTCCACCATCCATATTTACCATGCTATTCATGGTGGCGTATTTATCTTCCAGCACTGAGATAATGGTAGCCAGTTTAAAAGTGGAACCGGGTTCCGCTACCTGCAGTGCATAGTTCATATCTTCCCAGTAGCCGTTGCCATCGGGTTGTTTACCGAGGTTGGCAATGGCTTTTATTTTACCTGTTTTTACTTCCATGAGTATACAGGTACCGTGATCTGCTTCATTTTGCACCATCATATTCATGAGGGCTGTTTCCACGATATCCTGCATGTTTACATCGATGGTAGTAACTACATCGCGTCCATTTTCGGGTTCGATGTCGTAGCCATCCACGGGAACATAGGTACCTCCGGCAATGCGGCGCATCAGTCTTTTACCGGTAACGCCTTTCAGGTATTCGTTGTAGGTTCTTTCGATACCTACACTTTGAGAGTTTTCGCGGGCGAGCCCGATGGTTCTGTTAGCCAGCAGTTTAAATGGGTTGATACGCTTACTTTTAGATTCAGCGATCATACCGCCTTTGTTTTTGCCGAGGCGAAACATGGGGAAGCTGCGTAATTCCTGGTATTGATTAAAGGGTACGTCTCTTTTTAATAAGAAGTAGCGGTCCTTTGATTTATATCCTTCCTGCAGTAATTGTTTGTAGGCGATTTTGCTGCGATCAGCGAAAACTTCAGACAATTTGTAGGAGAGGGAGTCCAGGTTTTCCTTGAATATTTTTCCGTTTTTGTCGCGGAGGCCATCTGCGGCAAAATCTATACGGATGTCGAAATAAGGAATAGAGGTAGACAGCATTCTGCCTTCCTCGGAGTAGATGGTGCCTCTTTCTGCGTCCAGGGCAACGTATCCGGTATGGAGACTATCGGCCATGCTGCGCCAGTAGTTTCCCTGTACGTTCTGGATATAGAATACTTTCACCAGAATGGCCACGCCAAACAACATCATGCCGATCAGGCACAAATACACTCTCCACAATATGTCCTTTTTTACATCCACTTATTCATTTTATTAGCTTTTAGCCATTAGCTTTCAGCTTTTAGATTATGTTTTTGTCAGCGTTTAGCGATAAGCTATCAGCTGTTAGTTTATATTGCTTTAGCGATTAGTTTTTACATGAATGCCCTAAGTCGTGGTGACTGAGGGCTGAAAGCTAAAAGCCAAAGGCTAAATAGATACCTGACACTGGCTGCATTTGTATTTGAGATGCTTGCCATTGATTTGATTTACCAGCATCCCCGACCTGAGTTCAAGTCAGGCGGGCAGCGTCAGGCATCAGTGATAAATTCATTTTTCTGTATCCTTTTTCAGCACAATCTTTTGTGGAGGGGAGCTGAGTTGTTTAAGTCCCAGCGGCTCTACAGATTTACTGACTTCACTCATTTTGCTTCGAAACATGAGCTCACTTTTCACGTTGATGTACTCCCACTTCAGCTCTTTTATTTCTTTGCCAAGTTTGTTTATACGTCGGATTTTTTTTTCGGCGAGGTGACTGTTAGCAATATAGATCAGGGCCAGGAAAGCCAAAAAGCCGATAAAGGGCATGTTTTGCACCAACGCTCTGTAGTTGATGCGCAAACGCCATTCTTTTCGTTGTTCCGGAGGAATGTTGTTTTCTTCAGCCGGAATATCCTGGTTTGTTTCTATAGTTTCTTCCTGCAACACGCTCTATGCCTTTTTTTAAAATTGACAATATAAACCTGAACGCAAATCAAACAGATGTGTATAGGATAGGGTAGGATGTGGTGAGCGGTTTAATGCCGCGTCACGCTTGTTTTTCGGCCACCCGCAGTTTTGCACTTCTGGATCTTCCATTAAGCTTCAATTCTGCATCGCTGGCGGTAACCGGTTTTTTTGTGATTAATCTGAACAATTTAGGGGGTGTTTCTTTCGCAAACGGATCTTCGGGTGCTTCTTCAAAACTTCCTGTCTTCATAAAATTTTTCACCATCCTGTCTTCCAGCGAGTGGAAAGTAATGACGGCGAGTCTGCCTCCCGGTTTGAGTACGTTGGTAGCTTGCTCCAGTAAATCTTTCAGAGCGCCCAGTTCATCGTTAACGGCTATACGCAATGCCTGGAAAACCTGTGCCAGGTATTTTTGCGGGTTGCCTTTTACGATGGGCTGGATCACGGATTTGAAGTCAGTGATGGTGCGCATGGGGTGTGTTTTGCGCTGCTTTACAATTGTTTGTGCGAGGGTTTTGGCGTTGGTTACTTCTCCGTATTCCTGGAAAATCAGTTGTAACCGTGCTTCGCCCCAAGTAGCCAGCAATTGTGCGGCAGTAAATTCGGTTCTCGTATCCATTCGCATGTCCAGATCGCCATCGAAGCGAGTGCTGAATCCTCTTTCTGCTGTATCAAACTGGTGCGATGAAACGCCCAGATCTGCCAGTACCCCGTCTACCTGTTCTGCTTTATGTAATTTCAGAAAGCGTTGCAGATGACGGAAATTTTGTTGTACAAAGGTTACGCGTTCGTCTATGATCCTGTTTCGGTAAGCATCTTCATCCTGATCAAATACTATCAGTCGTCCTTTTTCACCCAGTTTCTCCAGTATGGCTTTCGAATGTCCTCCGCCTCCAAACGTGGCATCTACATAAATCCCTTCCGGGTTTATTTGTAATAGCTCCGTTGTTTCCTGCAGCAGAACGGGTAAATGATATTGTTGTTCGCCCATATGCTCCCCTCTTTAAATTGAAATGTTGTTATCTCCTCCTCCCATTACCTGTTGTGCCAGATCACTGAACGCTCCTGGTGAGAAATTTTCAAAGAACTCCTGGTATTTACCTTTATCCCAGATCTCGATTTTATTGGATGCTGCTGCCAGCACAATATCTTTTTCCAGATTAGCGTAGGAGAGCAGGTTTTTTGGTACCAGCAGTCTTCCTGCACTGTCTAACTCCAGAATGGTGGCTCCGTTTAGAAAGTACCGCCTGAATTCCCTTACTTTTGGGTCAAAGTCATTCAACTTGCTGATACGCTCAAAAATTGGCTGCCATTCGTTCATGGGATACAGGGACAAGCATTTTTCAAACCCTCGGTTAATCACAAACTGTCCTCCGGCCCCGTCTGATAACTGCTTTTTAAATCCAGCAGGTAAAAGAAAGCGTCCTTTTGCGTCCAGCGTCGATTCATATTCACCGAGAAATCCTGTCATACCATGGGGCAAAGTCCTTGAAAATCCATTTTCTAACACAAAATAACACTTTTTCCCACTTTTTAACGAAAAAATACTTTATAAATTTTTTCCACAGATGGGATCGCCTGCATAGGAGGCCCTTTGCTACCATTTATTCACTGATTGTGTGCATTGCAAAAGAATGTATGTGGATAATGTGTTGATAATAGCGACAGAGATGTTTATATTCTGTAAATCGCCTATCCTGCCTATCGTTCCTGAAAGTGATGTCGGGTGGGAAAATAGGGTGTTTTAATATTTATGCGTATGCTTTTTTTCTAATTTGAAACTTTTTTCGCTCATTTTTTATGTCAAAAAGGCAATTTTCCACACCCGGGTGGGAAAATTGTCAGCAACTCAGGTGGTGGTGGAAAACACCGCTTTCGACGATTTAATTCCCTCTTTTGCAAAATTTTAACAGCAATCAAAATCTCTCTGCCTTACATTTACATTTAATTCTTAATTTTGCCACTCTTTTATGCGGAAATTTTTATTGTACATCAGTGTTCTTGCGGTTATCGTATCTACCTCCTGTAATAACCAATTACGGAGAATAGAGAAAAGCAACAACTTTGAAAAGAAGTTGGACTACGCCAACCAGTTGTTCCAGAAGAAAAAATACAATACGGCGATAACACTCTACACTGACCTCGTACAGGTGTATAAGGGTACTGAGAAGTTTGAGCCTATGTATTATAATTTCGCATACTGCTCTTATTACGTGAAGGACTATGTTCAGGCGGCATTCCAGTTTAAGAATTACCTGGATCTGTTCCCTAACAGCCCCAGAGCAGTGGAAATTGACTATATGCAGGCCTATTGCTATTACAAGCAGTCGCCTAAAGTGTCACTGGATCAGACCAATACCATGAAGGCCATTGCTGCCATGCAAACCTTCATCAATAACTATCCAACCGCTGATAAAGTGTCGGAAGCCAACCTGGTCATAGAGTTGTGCCGTCGCAAGCTGGAAAAGAAAGAATTCTCCAGCGCCGAATTATACTATAACCTGGGCTTTTTCAAARCAGCCGGTATTGCCTTCAAAAACCTGATGCGCAACTATCCGGACTCTGATAAAAGCGATGGATACAAAGTAATGGCCATCAGAGCTTATTATAATTATGCTAAAAACAGTATTCCGGAGAGACAAAAGGAGCGCTACGCCACCGTTTTGGACGAATACCTGGACTTCGCGGATCACTACCCGAACAGCAAATTGAAGCTCGATGCCGAAAAATTTTATACCTTAGCGCAAAACAACATTAAAACACTGGATAATGAGCAAATTAAAGCGAAGTCTAACCAGTAGCCTTAATCCCTGGGTAGAAACCAAAAATACTACCGATATTAAGAACAGAACTGGTAATTTATATGAGTCTATTGCCGTGATAGCCAAACGCGCCAATCAGATCAATATTTCCGTGAAAGAGGAGCTCCATTCCAAACTGGAAGAGTTTGCCAGTCATACTGACAACCTCGAGGAAGTACACGAAAACAAGGAGCAGATTGAGATTTCCCGTTTTTACGAAAGACTGGCAAATCCGGCTATCCAGGCCACCCAGGAATTCCTGGACAGCAAAATTTATTTCCGCAAGAACGACGACGATTTGTTTAGCTAATCCGCCACACATTATTTTGTGAGGTTCGCGATTGCGAAAAATAAAAATATTAATTTCATGGCGGCAGAATGATTTCTGCCGCTTTTGTTTTTATATATGTCCATGGACGCTATTAAGATGCTACAAGGAAAGAAGATCCTGCTGGGGGTTTCCGGCAGCATTGCCGCCTATAAGGCGGCAACCCTGATCCGCCTGCTGGTAAAGGAAGGCGCTGAAGTAAAGGTGATTATGACACCTGCCGCTGCCGATTTCATTACCCCCCTCACCCTCGCCACTCTCTCCAGAAACGAGGTGCCGATGAATATCAGTGATCATAGCAGCTGGAATAACCATGTCGTGCTGGGCCGCTGGGCGGATGTGATGGTGATAGCCCCCGCTTCAGCCAACACCATCGCCAAAATGGCCCAGGGCCTTTGCGATAACCTGTTGCTGGCGGTATACCTTTCTGCTACCTGCCCGGTCATATTTGCCCCGGCCATGGATGAAGATATGTGGCATCACCCGGCTACCCGCGGTAATGTAGATAAACTTATCTCCTACGGTCATCAGCAAATACCCATCGCCTCCGGTGAACTTGCCAGCGGCCTGTTTGGTGAAGGCCGGATGGCGGAACCTGAGCAAATAGTCGCCTGGCTGCAACAACATCTGCCGAAGGCAAGCAATAACAACAAGCCCTTAAGGGGTAAAACGGTTATCGTTACAGCCGGACCTACCATCGAGCATATTGACCCGGTGCGCTATATCAGCAACCATTCCAGCGGTAAAATGGGAATCGCCATTGCAGAAGCCCTCGCAGATGCCGGCGCTAATGTACAGCTGGTACTGGGACCTACCTCCCAGCAAACCACCCATAACGGCGTAACCACCATCCGCGTGCAAACCGCCCAGGAAATGTTTGACCAGGTAACAGCCCGCTATCCCAATGCTGCGATTGTAGTGGCGGCCGCCGCAGTGGCAGACTACCGTCCTGCAAACGTGGCAGATAAGAAGATTAAGAAAGGGGAGGCACAATTACATATAGATCTCGAAAAAACACCCGATATACTCCGCTCACTGGGCGACCAGAAAGGACCACAGCAATTGCTGATAGGCTTCTCCCTGGAAACAAACAATGAAAAGGAATATGCCCTCAAAAAGCTACGGGAAAAGCACCTGGACATGATTGTAATGAACTCACTCGCAGACGCAGGCGCCGGGTTTAACTATGATACCAACAAAGTAACGCTGTTTGATAAAAACGGGAAAGAAACCAGTTTTCCGCTGAAATCAAAACAAGCCGTGGCACAGGATATTGTTTCCGCTATAATCGAATTGCAACATGCATAACCGTTTCCCGTTCCTCCTGCTGATGGCAGGCGCATTTGTATTATTCTGCTGCCGCCCCGTTCAGGCCCAGGAAATCAGAGCCAACGTATCTGTAGTGGCCGGCCAGGTACAGGGGGTAGATAAGAAAATATTTACTACCCTGCAAAATTCCATCCGGGAATTCCTCAATAATCGCCACTGGGCCAACGATGCCTTTACACCGGCGGAGCGGATAGAATGTAATTTTTTGCTCAATGTAACCGGTACCTCCGGGGCCGATAGTTATAAGGCTACCCTGACCATACAGGCCACCAGACCGGTTTATAACAGCAGTTATGTTACCAGTCTGCTGAATATCCAGGATAATAATGTGGTATTCCGCTATGTTGAATTTCAGCAACTGGAATACAGCGATACCCGCATAGTAGGCAACGATCCGCTGGCATCCAATCTCACGGCCATTCTTGCGTATTATGTAAATGTGATCCTGGGACTGGATTACGATTCTTTTTCACCACGTGGCGGCGATGTGTACTTCAAAAAAGCACTCAACATTGTCAATAATGCCCCGGATGGAAAGGATATCTCTGGCTGGAAAGCCTTTGAAGGGAACCGTAACCGCTACTGGCTGCAGGATAACCTCCTGAACGCGAAATTTCTGCAGTTCCATGATGTGATGTATCAGTATCACCGTCAGGGACTAGACGTGATGTATGATGATGTGAACAAAGGCCGCGCAACCATCCTGAATTGTCTGAATATGCTGTTTTCCATTCACCAGGACATTCCCAACTCCATGCTGATGCAAACATTTTTCAGCGCCAAAGGGGATGAACTGCAGAAGCTATTTTCCAAGGCAATGCCGCAGGAGCGAAGCCGTGCCGCTGAGCTACTGTCCCAGATGGACGTACCCAATGCACAGAAATATCAACAGATGAAGTAACAGCCATTGGCTTTTAGCAGTTAGCTGTCAGGTAAATCCTTCGCACTAAACTAAAAGCTGATAGCTAAAAGCTAATAGCTATAATGAATAACGTAATGATGAAATCCACCACCCTGGCTTTGTTAGTATTGTTTTTGTTCGCCTGTGGTGATGGTGATAATGTACCATCTAAATATCTGTCCAAGGAGAAAATGACCAGTATCCTGGAAGATATGTCTATTGCCGATGCTTACAGTAATGAGCAACAATTGTCACTCACCTATTCTCCGAATTATGATTCCGTAAGACAGGAAAAAGTAAAGATCTATTACAAACAGATACTGGATGTCCATAAAGTGACTGTAAAGGAATTTATGGAGAGTTATAAATATTATGAAAGTCATCCCAGCAGGTTAAAAGAAGTGATGCAAATGGTGCAGACAGATATCGCTGCCAAGAAACAGCGACTGGGTAACCCGATAGAAGAAAACGCACCCCTGCGCTTTCGTGTAAAGAGTCTTTTCCCGTATGCAGACAGCGTGCTGTTGTTGCCGAAGGCCGATACCATCCGGCCGTTTGTTAAGCGGCAGCCTTAATCTATAAAACACCAAAACATGAACAAAGTAGTAGCTAATGCCGACGAAGCCTTACAAGATATCCGGGATGGGGCGGTGCTGATGCTGGGAGGGTTTGGTTTGTGTGGGATTCCGGAAAATTGTATTACCGCCCTGGTAAAAAAAGGGGTGAAAAATCTTACCTGTATTTCCAATAATGCCGGGGTAGATGATTTTGGTCTGGGACTGTTGTTAAAAACACGGCAGATCAGGAAAATGATGTCTTCCTATGTAGGTGAAAATGCAGAATTTGAGAGACAGTTATTGGCGGGAGAACTGGAAGTAGACCTGATTCCACAAGGTACACTGGCCACCCGTATCCAGATGGCCGGAATGGGTATTCCTGCTTTTTTTACACCTGCCGGATACGGTACAGAAATCGCTGAAGGCAAAGAAGTCCGTGAATTCAATGGAAAACCTCACCTGATGGAACTGGCACTGCACGCAGATTATGCCATTGTAAAGGCATGGAAAGGTGATACCATGGGTAACCTGGTATTCCGCAAAACCACGCGGAATTTCAGCACTTCTATGGCTAGGGCAGGGAATATTACCATTGTAGAAGTGGAACACCTGGTGCAACCGGGAGAGCTGGACCCTGACCAGATCCACGTGCCGGGCATTTATGTGCACCGCATTTTCCAGGGTAGTAATTATGAAAAACGGATTGAACGCAAGACTGTAAAGATCTAGTTCATCAAATTCTCCACTCTTCAAATCTGATTTTATGTCGCTCGACAAATATGGCATTGCCAAAAGAATAGCGCAGGAACTGCAGGATGGTATGTATGTGAACCTGGGTATTGGTATTCCTACATTGGTATCCAACTATATCCCGGCAGGTGTTTCCATTATGCTGCAGTCTGAAAATGGGATATTGGGTATGGGCCCTTATCCGGCAGCGGAAGATATTGATGCTGATATGATCAATGCCGGTAAAGAAACCGTTACCTTACTGGCTGGCGGTAGCTTTTTCGATTCTGCGGAGAGCTTTGGTATGATCCGCGCCGGTAAAGTAGACCTCACCGTGCTCGGGGCTATGGAAGTTTCTGATAAAGGTGATATCGCCAACTGGAAGATTCCAGGTAAAATGGTGAAAGGAATGGGAGGCGCGATGGATCTCGTAGCTTCTGCCCGGAATATCATCGTGGCTATGATGCATACCAATCCCAAAGGAGAAAGTAAACTGCTGCCGCAATGTACACTCCCGCTTACAGGTGTTAATTGTGTGAAGAAGATAGTAACAGAGCTGGCTGTGATGGAAGTTACTCCAGAAGGATTTAAGTTGCTGGAACGTGCACCAGGTGTAAGCGTAGAAGAAATCCGTTCCAAAACTGCCGGTAAGTTGATTGTAGAAGGTGAAATTCCGGAGATGAATATCTAACCGGATAATTTACGTATATACGTTCCCGTGCCCTGCCTTCTTTGTTGGAACGCAGGGCATTCGTATTTTATAAAATAGTTGTTTTTACTATATGAATAATTTTAATATTTATAAGTTTACATGCTTGCATTGTTAATCTCATTTGTTTATTCGGAACTTACAATAGTTACTGTAGAAAGGATTTGATATGTCATGCTGCATCACCTATTCGTATACCAGCGAATTAGCAGGCTTGTAATGAATTGTCTAAGCTGAATGCTGGTGCCAGCTTCCACCGGATTGGTTTAAAATCAGATATTTTGTTTCAGCAATACATACTTACCTGAAACAAAATCCGGAAATCCCAAACTTCTGAAATCGCTAAATAATTGGTACCTTTCAACTTGCTAAAATAGTTCGAGGTGCAAGTTGGATTTCTTTGTTACAATGGTAAATACATTCCTGCGGCTGACCCGATTTTTACTGCCGACAATCGTTCTTTCAGATACGGGGATGGATTTTTTGAAACCCTGAAAGTATACCAGGGGAATGTATTACTGGCAGACCTGCACTTTGAGCGGTTGCTCGCCAGTTTACATCTGCTGCATTTTGATATTCCTACTCATTTTACCAAAGCATATTTTGTAAAGCAGATCATTGATCTCTGCAACAAAAATAATGTATCTCATATGGCCCGGGTGCGACTGGCTATATTTCGCTCTGATGGCGGTTTGTATGACCCTGTCAATAACCTGCCCAATTACATTATTCAATCCTGGGAATTAAGTAAAACTGTACTGGAATTAAATCAGAATGGCCTGGTAACGGATATATTTCCGGATGTGAAAAAGAGTTGTGATAAGTTATCGGCTGTTAAATCCAATAACTGCCTGCCTTATGTAATGGCCGCCATGTATGCCAAGCAACACCGGTTGAATGAAGCCATCCTGCTGAATCAATATGGCCGTGTGGCTGATAGCACCATCGCTAATTTGTTTATCGTACGGGATAAAATAATTTATACGCCACCGTTGACGGAAGGAGGCGTTTGTGGCGTGATGCGGAAGTACCTTCTGAAAGCAGAACTTCCTTTTAAAGTGCAGGAAAGACCCCTCGATATTGACGACCTCGAAAATGCGGATGAAATATTTTTAACGAATGCCATCTATGGTATTCGCTGGGTGGGCCTTTTCCGCGACAGCAGTTATGGCAATGCTACTGCTGCTATTTTACATGAAGTATTACATGAGGGAATGCTGTAAAAGCAGTTAGCCTTTGGCGAAATGCAACGAAGTGCCTCATACGGTTATCTCCGCAAAAAATATCTGATAAAGATGGAACAAAAAGTTAGTCTCTGCTGGTTTCGCCGTGATCTGCGACTGGAAGACCAGGCCGCTTTTTATTATGCTTTGCGCGCAGGAATACCGGTAGTACCGGTATTTGTTTTTGATACCAATATTCTGAATGATCTGGAAGATAAACAGGATCGCCGTCTTACTTTTATTCATGCAGTACTGGAAGAAATGCAGGAACAATTGCAGCAGGAAAACAGTTCACTGGATGTTTTTTATGGTACCCCTGAAGCAGCATTCGCACATTGGACTTCGAAATATTCCGTGGCCTCAGTGTATGCCAATCGTGATTATGAGCCTTATGCCAGAAGCCGGGATGCCGCTATAGAAAAGCAACTCCGGCAGAAAGGTATTTCATTTCATACTTATAAGGATCAGGTAATACTGGAAAAAAATGAAGTGCTGAAAGATAACGGCGAACCGTATACGATTTTTACACCCTACAGTAAAAAGTGGTATGATAAGCTGACATTTTTTTATCTCAAACCTTATCCCTGTAAAAAATATATTGCACATCTCCATCGGCAGCCATCCGTGAAAATTCCTTCACTGAAAGAGATGGGATTTGTGGCAGGGAAGCAACTATTTCCGTCGGCAGCGCTACCGGAAGCATTGATCAAACACTATGATACCACCCGTGATTTTCCTGCGATAAACGGTACTTCCCGGCTGGGTATCCATCTGCGTTTTGGTACTATCAGCATTCGGGCATTGATGCAGCATGCCATGCAACTCAATGCTACTTTTGCCAAAGAATTGATATGGCGCGAATTTTACCAGATGATCCTCTGGCATTTTCCACATGTGGTAGGAAGTTCTTTTAAGAGAGAGTACGATAAAATAGCCTGGCGTAATAATACGGTCGAATTTGAACGATGGTGTAAAGGTGAAACAGGCTATCCTATTGTAGATGCAGGTATGCGGGAATTGAATACCACTGGCTACATGCATAACCGGGTGCGCATGATTACTGCCAGTTTTTTAACCAAACACTTATTGATTGACTGGCGTTGGGGAGAAGCCTATTTTGCCGCGAAATTACTGGATTATGACCTGGCGGCAAATAATGGTGGATGGCAATGGGCGGCAGGTTCGGGCTGTGATGCAGCTCCTTATTTCCGCGTATTTAATCCAACACTGCAAACACAGAAATTTGATAAAGACTTGCAGTATATCCGTAAATGGGTACCTGAATTTGAAGGGTTTGATTATGTAAAACCTGTTGTGTTACATGAAGAAGCGCGGAAGCGTGCACTGGAAGTATATGGGAAGGCATTGAAGAAAGCATAAAGCGGAAAACAAAAAGCCATCCAGGCGATTGGTTTTAGCGGATACCCCGTTATTTATTCGCTTCGATGGCTTTTCGCTTTATGCTCTGAAACTATTACTTTAAAACGTCTTTCAATTTTTTGTCGAGTGCCTCATGCTCTTCTCCACCACCGCCATAGCGGGCAATGATCATGCCTTTGGGATCAACAAGAATTTGAGTGGGTAAAGAATGAATACCAAAATGATCGCTGGTATCTTCAGGATTTGGCAGGTTTTTGTTGCGCTTGTCCCAATCCAGGCCACGCAATACATGTTTCCATACGCCTATACCATCTTTTTCTACTGCCTTTCTCCACGCATCATGATTGCGGTCATCATCTGAAATGCTGATAATCTCAAAGCCTTTATCCTTGTATTGTTTGTACAATTCCAGCAGATGGGGATTACCTGCACGGCAAGGAACGCACCAACTGGCCCAGAAGTCGAGCAGCACATATTTACCCCGGAAATCAGCCAGATTCAGCGGTTGCCCGTTGATATCTTTTTTGCTGAAATTGAAGGCCATGCTACCAGGAGATCCCTCTTCCAGCTGTTTAATTTCTTTAGCTATCTTCTGTCCATCTTTGCTTCGCTGTAAAGTTTTGCTTAAACTATTGAAATAGTATTTGGCGGAATCCAGCGACATGCTCCCTACTTCAAAACGCATGAGGTAAAGGCTTAGGAAAGCGTTATGATGTTCCCGGATGAATTTTCTTGACAGTTGACTGTTGGTCTCGAAATAAGGTGCCAACTGTTCGCGGATAGCGCCGGCTTTGTCGTGGTCTTTTTCATTGCGTAAGGCTTCCAGCAGCGGTTTGTATTGGGCGGTAGCAGCTTCTTTTTCCAACTCCAGCTTTACATTATCCTCATTGCTCACAGAACCTTTCAGGACGGTGGTAGCAAGGTCTCCATTTTGTACGGTAATGGTCATAGCAGTAGGTTCCAGGAACAGATAAGCCTGTTCGCTTTTATCACCACTCATGTTTTGAGAGAGCCTGGCGGAAAATATACCGGGTGTTGGTTGGGGCATTACGCCGGCAAAACTGAACCTGCCGTTTGTTACAATGGAGCTATCGGTGATATATTTTTGACCATTGTTGTATTGCAGGTAGTATTTAGCAGGAGCATTTCCGCTAACGGTGCCGGATATACTGAATTTTTGTTGTGCAGCAGCCAGCTGTGCGATGACTAACGATAATGATAGTACGCTGATTATTTTTTTCATATACTACTATGGATTTTGTGTAAGATTAGGATTGAGTGTGATTTCTTCCTGTGGAATACGGAGTAATATTTTGTTACTGCTGGCTTCTATCGTAATAGGCCCACTGCCAACAGATGCATAATTTCTGACCATAGGTAAGCCATTCCTGAAATAGTCGAAAGCATTGTGGCCTTCGAAAGCCAGTTCTATACGGCGTTGCAGCAATATTTCATTAAAGAGTGCCTGGCCGGAAAGGGTTACGGATGGAAGCCCCGCACGGTTGCGGATGGTGTTCAGATCTGTTAAGGCAGCATCGTTATTACCCAGTTTAACATTGGCTTCTGCGCGATTCAGGTACACCTCTGCCAGCCTGATATAGCGGAAAGGTGATTTGCTAAAGAGGGCGGTATAGAGATACATGTATTTCACGGAAGCTATGGTATCTTTATCCAAACCAGGTGTTACATTTTTTATGTAATGTGAAGACCGCAGATCCTGTGGAGATACTAGTGACAACAGTGCGGAAGAAGGACGATAATAACCGCCTGTGTATCCGGACCTGGTTGGGTAAGCATATAACTGGCTGATAGATGAATTACCATAGTCCATGTTGCCTGCAAAAATATCTTCCCGGTTACTTTTGTTGTTACTGTTATAATACTGACGATAAGCGTTGTCCTGCAGCAAAACGAACTTGTTGCTGTTGATGACCGCTGTAGCATTCGTCACCGCTTTCTGGTTGAAGGGAGCTGCGGGCTGCTGAAAGGTGCCACCCATATACAGATAAGCACGCGACAGCAACGCCGTTGCGGCGATTTTACTGCCATAGCTACTGGATTTCTCCTGGTTGAACAATGGCATAGCGGTTTCGAGATCGTTTATGATCTGATCATACACGGCTTTCACGCTGGCGCGTGCCGGTTTAGCATCACTATTATTGGCAGCCGTGGTGATCAGCATTACAGCAGGGCTGTTGGCAGCATCCTGGTAGTATGGTTTGCCATATAACCGGACCAGGTTGAAGTACAGAAATGCCCTCATAAACAGCGCTTCTGCTTTCGCCTGCAGGATCACCGGATTTTGTTCATCTTTCGCTACGTTGTCGAGCAGCTTGTTGGCATGGAGAATAGCAAAATAACTTGCACGCCAGAAATTATATGTCCAGCTGTGATTTTTATCTGCTGAGTTGATATAATTAAATGCATCGCTGTTCATATTAGGGCCCAGGTCCAGGGAGTGGATATTGTTTCCCAGTGCTTCCGGCAGGAACATGGCCGTACCGCCATAGCCAAAGGCGTTGTTTTCCATGCCAACCCCAAGGGTCACCATAGGATACAGGGCCAGTGCGGCTTGTGCAAAACCGTCAGGTGTTGAAAATTGTGCTTTTTCGGTAATCACGTTATGAGGACGAAGATCATCCAGTTGTTTATTGCAGGCGCTTAGTCCAATGATGGAGCAAAATGCTGTTAATATTTTCCGATTCATGTGACAGTAGTTTAAAAGGTTACATTAAGACCAGCGGTGATACGTCTTGGGTTGGCATTTTCGATACCAATACCAGTAAAGCTGGAGTTGCCGATAGGAGCGCCTTCCGGGTCAGCACCTACATAATCTTTATGCTTGATGACAAATACGTTGTCCATACTCACGAATACGCCTGCACGTTGTGCGTGTAGTTTAGATAATGTCTTTGGGGATAGGTCGTAACCCAGTCGTATGTTACGCATACGCAGGTGGCTGGCATTACCGTATATGAGAGAGGAATTGCCGGTAAATACTCTCCAGTCATCCATCTTGCTACTGTATACATCCGGGTAGTTAGCATTTTTGTCGCCGGGTTGCTGCCATATTTTTTGAGATGATTGCCAGCTGACATTATTTCTGCCGCCAAAGGGAGCCGTTGGATCCTGGAAGTTATTGATCAGGCTCATAGCGGTATAGTTGCCCACCTGGAACCATATTTCTGCACTGAGCGAAAACTGTTTGTAAGTGAAGGTATTGGTAAAGCCACCAAAGAATTTCGGTGTGGCAGATCCCACCCGCTGAAAATTGCGTAGATCGCCATAATTGCCTATCCCTTCGACTATCTGTAGTTTTCCGGAAGCATCAAAGTTCTGGAATAGTGGTGCGCCATTATCCGGGTTTACACCTACATAACGAACGGCTTTAATGGTATTGATATCTTCCCCTTTATAGCGATAATAGGCACGGCTATAATCATCCAGCAGCGAATCGTTGTATAGTTTTTGTATGCTGTTTTTATTAAAGCTGATGTTTAAGTTGGTCGTCCAGCTGAAATCCCTGGAAACAATGTTCCGGGTGTTCAACATTAATTCCAGCCCTTTGTTCAGTACTTCTCCCACATTCTGATACTGTTGGAAAGAACCTTGTGCAGAGCCTACATACACCTGCTGCAGCAGATTTTTACTGAGCTTGGAATAGAGATCAGCGGTGAGTTCCACGCGGTTCCATAATCCCAGGTCAATGCCCAGCGTATTGTTGACTGTTGTTTCCCAGCTGATATTGGGGTTTTCCAGTTGTGTAATAGCGGAGCCTATCCCATTCTGATTATCATATGGAAAAGGACTGTTAGTACCATAGAGTGTTTGGTTCAGGTAGCCATCCCCTACATCCCTGCCGGAAGTACCGTGCACCACTCTCAGCTTCAATTGGTCTATGCTTTTTACATCTGCCAGAAAAGCTTCCCGGTTAATCATCCAGCCGGCACTGATGGCATAAAAAGTACCATATCTTTTGTTGCGGCCGAAGTTGGTGAATGCATCTGTGCGCAATGATGCCGCTGCATAATAGCGGGACAGGTAATTATAGTTTAGTTCACCGAAGGCAGAAAAGCTGGCCCGTTCGGCATAAGCACCAATTGGACGATAGGGGCGGCCGGATACATAGCTACTGATGTCACCGAAGTTTTTGGCGGCACCGGCATTCCGTTCACCTGGCAGCAGATTGTAGTAACCTGTGGTGGATGTTTCTGTATGACGCTTTGCCCACTCTGTTCCCGCCAGGAAGCTGAAGCTGTGGCTGCCGAACTGTTTGGAAGCATGAAGTGTATTGGTGGTAATGAAATTAAAGAAGCGTGAATCTGAAATCGAAAGGGTACCGTTCAAGCCTGATGCACCTGGTGCAAAAAGATAAGGGTAACCTCCATATTTTCCGGAGAAACTTCCTGGATCCAGATAGGAGTTACTATGTATATTGATATAATCGATGGTATTGGCGGTTTTAAGGCTTAGCCAGGGCAATATTTTGTAACTAAGCCATCCGGTGCCGGTAAAGTGTTGGTTGTCTGTAATCGCCGTATTGTCAAACTTTTGCTCTGCCGGGAAATTTTGTGTGTAAGTGGTATACGGCACTCCAAAATTGTCGGATTGTTTCACCGGTATACTGTCAGCCAATGAGCCATCTGCATTATAAGGTGTTACAAAAGGCTGCGTCATATACAGCGGTGGTAAGGCATTTCGGGTGATGGTTTTATCAATGATGGCACTGGTATTGATTCCTCCGGTTACTTTAGCCGAAAATTTTTGTTCGATGTTCAGGCGGAGGTTACGGCGGTCGAAGGTATTACCGAGCGTGATTCCCTTTTCTTTGTACCAATCAAGACCGGCATAGATGGTGGTTTTATCGTTGCCGCTTGTTAAGCCAAGGCTCACATCTGAAAAGTTACCATTGTCATACATCGCTTTTTCCCAATCAAAATCTTTTGATTTATCCTCATCTGTATAAATTCTTCTTTGTTGGATGAAGTCGGCCGCGGTGGGGAATTCCTGTTGAAGGGAAGGGGTTTCCGCCCATCTGTGTTCCATCATTTTATCCATCCACGCGATATTTTCTGAGGTATTCATAAACCGGATTGCCCGGTTTAGTTTGATAGCGCCATAGCGGGTGTCGAGTGTAACGTGTACACCGCTGTTTTGGCCGGCTCTTTTTGTGGTAACTACAATAACCCCCTGTGCTGCCCTGGAGCCATAAATAGCAGTGGATGCCGCATCTTTCAGGATGGTAATGCTTTCTACATCGGCAGGGTTTACCACATCCTGTAATGATTGTGAATTAGAGATGACGCCGTCCACTACGATGAGTGGTCCAAAGTAGGAGCTGGTGCCGGAAGGAAGAGAGGAAATGCCGCGGAGTAATACCTGTCCTTTGGCGCCTGCGCTGGCACTGGGTTCTACGATGTACATGCCGGTAGTTTTTGCTTTCAGCATAGACAGGATATTGGCAGATGATACAGAGCTGCGCAGTTGGTTACCAGAGATTTTTTGTACCGCACCTGTTAATTCTGCCGCTTGTTTATTGGTGTAGCCCATTACCACTACGCTTCCCAGGCTGGTGGCATCCTCTTCGAGAATAATATGGTTATCGGTACCGGATATGGTTTGTGTTTTAGCGCGATAGCCGATGCTGGAGATCATTACGGGGTGGCCGTCTTCTGTAGGGATGGCAAAAGTGCCGTTCGCATCTGTGACCGCACCTTTGCCGGTAATTACATCCCGGATGGTAGTAGCGGGTAGCGGCTGGCCTTTATGGTCGGTGATAATACCTTTCACCAGGGCAGGTGGCCTGTTTACGCCGGATGGACTATTCCGCTTTACTACACCGATCATATTGCCACTGAGTCTGAATTCAAGGCCGGACGCGGCCTCCAGTTCATACAGCAGCTCCCGGATATTTCTCACTCTGGAAGGGAGGGTAATATGTTGCGGGGGTAAAGTGCCTGCTACATAAAAGAATTTCACCTGGTAAGTGGACTCAATTTTACGAAAGGCTGCCTGCATGGAAATATCCTGCAGGGGAATTACTTTTTTTTGCTGCCCGTATGTGTGCATACTGGTTATCAATATCAACAACACCAAAGCTGGAAACTGCCATTTTATAGCAGTGCTTAACAGCGCACGGAGGCGCGCATAATTAAAAGTCATGCATCAGATTTTAAAATGTAATGGTTGATATGGTCACTACAGACGCCGGCAGTCTGCTGGTGATCCCGATTTCAGCGATTTTGGTGGAAACGCTTTTATTAAAATTGAATCGTTACTTTATCCGGTTGTATTTGAAAACTGCATCCGGCTGTGAAACAAAAAATGTTTAGTACTTTTTCAAGTTTATCATTATCGAAGGCTCCTGAGAACCGTTTGGCATTTAACAGATTTCCTTTTATCTCGAATGGTATTCCATACCAGTTTTCCAATTGAGTGATTACTTCCCGGACGCTGGCATTGTTGAATACCAGTTTCCCCGCTTTCCAGGTATGCACGGCAATGGTATCAAACGATTGCCTGGTCATTTCCTGTGCCGTTTCATTCCATCCGGCCTGTTCTCCTGGTGCAAGTATAATGGGGCTGGCTTTGCCGGAGTTTTCACTCACCCGCACTTTTCCGCTGAGCAGGGAAACGGTTGACTGTGGCTCGTATGGATATGATTTTACCAGGAAGGAGGTACCGAGTACAGTGGTTTGTATTTGTTTGCTGGTGACTACAAACGGATCATCTGTATTGCCTGTTACATCAAACAGGGCGGCGCCTTTTATCAATTCTACATGCCGGTGTTTATTCCCGTAATCAGAAGGTATCCTGACGGTGGTATTGGCATTCAGGAGCACAGCAGATCCATCTGGTAAAGTCAGCATTTTGCGTTGTCCCCATTCGCTGGAGTATACCAGGAAGGTAACTGGTGTAGTGTTGGGCTGCATTTTTTTCCATAGCATGGTAATGCCTGCGAGAAAAAGTACGGCGGCAACAGCCCGCCAGGCATAGTTTTGCCAGTTAATACGGCGTACCTGCGCCGAAGCCGTTGCTTTTACCGCCTGTTGCAGGCGGGTGAGCTGAGTGGCTTTGTCGCTTTCCGCTTCGCTGGTATTGATAGTATAATATAGTTCCACCGCTGCGACCACTTTCTCCCGTATTTCGGGATGTTGTGCGATGTAAGTTTCCCATTTCTCAATAGCTCCGTCGTTATTGCGCCGGATATATTGCAGAAAGGTATCATCGAGTAACAGATCTAATTCCGTCAGGTCCATTGGCTGCATTCCCATCCATTTTTAAAGTAGAGCGACAATCGTTTCCTTTTTACCGGGTGTGGACCGATAAATATTCAGATTTTGATATTTTTTATTTTAAGCGTGCTTTCTTGAAAAAAATCTAAGGGAATTTATAAGGGAAGTAACAGCAACAACATTCTCAAATTGAGTTTACCCGACTTGAGATCCTGTTCCAGTGATTGTTTGAGGGATTTCAGTGCTTCATACAAATGATTATAAACAGTACGGTGTGTAAGTCCGGTGATATCTGCTATTTCATCATAATTCCTGCCTTCATAAAAGCGGAGGTTAATTAATTCTTTCTGCCGTGGACTAAGTAAAGTAATCGCTTCCTGTATGCGTCCGATGGCTTCTTTATTTTGTTGCTGATGTATCAGCAGCTGTTCCCGGGAGGGTATGTCATCGCCGGGGTCCTGGTTTATCCACAACGATAATAGTCCGTTGTCTTTTTTCTCCTGTTGCAGATGTAGCAGCAGTTTGCGTTTGAAGGAGGTAATAATATAACTCCGTACGTTGGTAACGGTACCAAGGCCTTCTTTTTTCTCCCAGAGATAAAGAAAGACCTGTTGAATACAATCCTTCACCGGTTCGCTTCTCGCGCATATTTTCAGGCCCAGGAAAAGGAGCAGATGATAATACTGATCATACAATGCATATAACGCCTGCTCCTCTCCTTGCCGGAACCTGTTCCACAGGTCTGTATCCTTGTTTTCGATCATACCGCAACAAAAGAACGAAAAAACAGTTGGTTTAACGACCGATTTTTTTCGCAGCCGTCATCAGCGCTGCTACTGCTGCTTTTCCTTCATTACCGAGGTCAAGACTGAAATCATTTACATACAGGTCGATATGTTGCCGCATCACTGATTCGTCCATTTCCTGTGCATGTGATTTCACATACTCAGAGAGATGTGGATAGGTGGTGTAGCTATTTTGCAGGCTTTGGTGTATGAGTGCATCCAGCTGGGCACGGGTAGCTTCCGGTACATCTTTGCGGATAAAGATGCCACCCAGTGGAATGGGGTTGCCGGTAGTTTTCTCCCAGAATTCGCCCATGTCCATCAGTTTTACCAGGCCTTTGAGCTGATAGGTAAAGCGGTTTTCATGAATGATCACACCTGCATCTACATCGCCATTTAACACGGCATTTTCTATTTCAGAGAATACCATTATTTTTTTCTTCTTTGCTTCCGGAAACGCAATAGAGAAGAGGAGGTTAGCGGTGGTATTTTCGCCAGGAATAGCGATGGTCATGTTTTTGATTTCTTCCAGGGGAATATCTTTTTTGGCGATGAGCAAAGGGCCGCAACCACGTCCCAGTGCACTGCCACTATTGAGCAGCTCATATTGATCCTTCACTTTCAGGTATACGGCGAAGCTCAGTTTTGTAATCGATAGTTTACCCTGCAATGCCCAGTTGTTGAGCGTTTCCACATCTTCCAGGTGCGTATCAAAGGTGAAGTCCTGTGTGTCTATTTTGTTATTGACCATTGCATCAAAAATGAAGGTATCATTCGGGCAAGGTGAAAAACCTAAAGATAAATGCATATGCTATCAAAATTTTATTGTCTGTTGTTAAATGCCGGCCAGTGTTTGTACCGTTCTTACCAGTTCTTCGTTGAGTGTTTTTACCGCGAGGGGAATCTTCCATTTACTTTTATCCCTGATTTCCACATAATTAGAGAGACTTCTCAGCTGAAGGAAAGGAATATTTTCCAGCAGGCAGGCATAATGGAAGGCTGCACCTTCCATACTTTCTACATCGGGATCATATTTACCCACCAGTTTTCTGATGGTGGCTTCACTGCCGCTGACCAGGTTTACGCTTACACCGGTAGCGATAGGAAGGGGGGGCAGCTCTGGCAGGCCAGCAAATGTATTCTCCAGACAAGTGCCGGTGAACGGTGTTTGTGAAGGCTGCCAGAGCTGTATATCAAATAAATCTTTAAACTGATCATTGTCTTCTGCTCCCAGATCGGCCAGGTATTCCCGTTTCACGGTTACTACCTGTCCAAGCTCCCAATCGTGGCGGAAAGTGCCTGCGATACCCGCCTGAATGGCAATATCCGGCTTATGCAGGATCAGGTGCCGACCCAGACTGAAGGCAGTGTGCATCATACCAATCCCGGCAATGAGGATATCGATTTCGCAATTAGCGGCGGATAAGGTTGGGCGGTGTTGGTCCAGGAACTGTAAAAAAGGTTGTATTTCCAGTGTGGTAGCCGCGGTTACCATTAATTTCATGCCGTAAAAATACGGCAAAATTGATTGCTCCCCATGTAAAACAATTGACAGGAATTAGGATAATTTGGGGCTACTCATTTAATAGTGGTATTTTTGCAAAAATTTTTTGCAATAATGATTTATTTAACGCGAGTAGAAAACTTCAATGCTGCGCATAAGTTATCTAACCCGGCTTGGAGCAAAGAAAAGAACGAAGAAGTTTTTGGTAAATGCGCCAACGAAAACTGGCATGGTCACAATTACGAACTGCACGTCACTATAAAAGGTAATCCTGATCCGGAAACAGGTTTTGTATTCAATGCCAAGACATTAGGTGTGATTATCCGGGATGCTGTTATCGAAAAGATAGACCACCGGAATCTGAATATGGATGTAGATTTCATGGCAGGTAAGTTCACCTCAGCCGAAAACCTTTCTATTGCTATCTGGGACCAGCTGGCCAAACATTTGCCGGCAGATGTACAACTGCATTGTATTAAGCTCTACGAAACCCCTCGCATATACGTAGAATATTACGGAGGAAAATAGTGAAGACAGGTAGCGTATATGTCAGCCTTTGAAATTTGCTAAAATCATATAAGAATGGCGTATAATAAGATTGAAAGTTACAATGAAAAGATCACGTCCGGTCTTGTAGAAAATTATAAAGAATGCCTGCACCTGTTAGGAGAAGATCCGGACAGGGAAGGATTACAGAAAACGCCTGAACGTATGGCCAAAGCCATGCAATTTCTCACCCAGGGTTATCAGCAGGACGCTCGTGCCATCCTGGAGGGCGCAAAATTCACAGAATCCTATAGCGAAATGGTCATCGTAAAGGATATAGAAATATATTCTATGTGTGAGCATCATATGTTGCCCTTCTTCGGAAAGGCACACGTAGCCTATATTCCGAACGGATATATTACAGGCCTGAGCAAATTAGCCCGGGTAGTGGATGTATTCGCCCGCCGGTTACAGGTACAGGAGCGCTTAACACACCAGATCCTGGATGCTATACAGGAAACCCTGCAACCGCAAGGTGTTGGAGTAGTGATAGAAGCGCAACATCTCTGTATGATGATGCGCGGTGTGCAGAAACAAAACTCTATCACCACCACTTCCGCTTTCAGCGGCCAGTTTGAACATGGTGATACGAGGGCAGAGTTCATGAAACTGATTTCCAAATAACATAAAAGACAAACGATATAGGGATTTTTGCCGGCGTAAACCCGGCAGAAATCCCTAAATGTTTTTATAATTCTTTTACTTGTATATTTGGAAAATTATTAATTTGAAAAGCTAAAACACAATATATTAACATGAAGCATGCTTACGTATTTCCCGGACAAGGATCACAGTTTCCGGGTATGGGCAAAAATCTGTACGACACCAATGCAAAAGCTAAAGAACTTTTTGAGCAAGCCAATGAAATTTTAGGGTTCCGTATTTCTGATATCATGTTTAATGGTACAGATGAAGACCTGAAGCAAACCAACGTTACACAGCCCGCCGTATTCCTGCATGCTGTTATCGCTTTTCTTTGTACTGAACATTCACAGCCGGAAATGGTAGCGGGCCACTCCCTCGGTGAATTTTCTGCCCTGGTAGCTAATGGTGTATTGTCGTTTGAAGCGGCATTGCGACTGGTAGCTATCCGCGCCAATGCCATGCAGAAAGCATGTGAACAGCAACCATCTACCATGGCGGCTGTACTGGCACTGGATGACGCCAAAGTAGAAGAAATATGTGCTGCTGTTACCGCCGAAACCGGCGAAATAGTAGTACCTGCCAATTATAACTGTCCTGGTCAACTGGTAATATCCGGTACCATCAAAGGTGTGGAAATTGCCTGCGAAAGAATGAAGGCTGCCGGTGCCAAACGTGCATTAGTATTGCCGGTAGGAGGCGCTTTCCACTCTCCGTTAATGGCATCTGCCAAAGACGAATTGCAGGCAGCTATCGATACCGCTACTTTCAATACACCTACCTGCCCTGTTTATCAGAACGTAGCAGCTGCAGCGGTAACCGATCCTGCACAAATCAAACAAAATCTGATTGATCAGTTAACAGGCGCCGTAAGATGGACACAATCCGTTCAGGCAATGATTGCTGATGGTGGACATGAATTCACTGAAGTAGGCCCTGGTAAAGTATTACAGGGACTGATCCAGAAAATTAATAAAGAAACCGTGGTAAACGGAATTAACTGATACGGCAGCTTTTAGCCATTAGCTTTTAGCAAAATGCAGCGAAAATAAAAATGCAGCGGAGATTAAGCAATACTTAATCTCCGCTGCATTTTTGCTAAAAGCTAAAAGCTAATGGCTATAGGCTTAACGCCATCTCATACTGCGATAAATAATGTGCCAGGCCGGCCTGGTTAAGAAATGTACCTATTTCCGGGAAATGTTCATCAATATTGATGATCGTCATAGGACCTTCCAGTACCTCGGCTGCATGCTGTAATAATGCAGTACCTATTCCTTGTCTGCGGAAACCAGGGTTTACAGCAATGTTTCGGATTCGCCGTGTATCTCTGTGTACACTGATATATCCGGCGGTTTCTCCATCTGCTATTGCTTCCCAGGTAATGGTAAATGCACCTTCTCTTTGAATACTGCTCATAGTATTAGACCAGGAAGGCGTCATATCCATAAACGTTGATAACAAGTTCCAGTCGGGTGTTTTATTTTCTTTTATGGAGATGTCTGCCGCGGGTTTACGCATATCCACCTCGCCTTTGAATGAGTGGATGACGCGGGTTTTATCGAACCCACTGTTTGTATAGGCTTTGATGGCTGGCAGATTGGTGCTGATTACTTCCAGTATTATTTTCCGGATACCTTGTTCCTGGTAAACCGGTATAAACTGTGAGTACATTTTTTGCACCAGATGTTGTCCACGATAAGTTGGTATTACGCCGGTACCTCCATTGTATAAAATGGTAGGATGTACCAGGTTATCTACTGCGTGTAAAATGAAACCACCAAGTTCTTCTCCTGCGAATGCGCCAATGGAATAATTGCGTTGCAGATTTTCTCCCTGCATCTTTTGTTCCATTATAGAAGGTGTAAGGTGCAGGGGCACTATATAATCGCTGAAAGCCGCGTTGAATGTGTCGCAGAGAAGAGGCGTGGTAACGTTGTGAAGGGTTCGGAAATCGTTAATAAAAATCATAGCGAAATGGTATGTCATCAATATTAGCAATGATTGATGACATACCCTCCCGGAATTTTATGAGCGGAAAAAATTATTGCAATTCTATGCTGACATTAATCCACTCAGGATCAAATTTGGTGGTATATTTTTTATAGAAATTAATGGCAGGTGTATTCCATTCCAGTACCTGGAACATGATGCCACTAAATTGTTTTTCTTTCGCTTCTTTCATTAGTTCGTCAAAGAATAACTTACCAATGCCTTTGCCTCGCCATTTTTCTGTTACGATAATATCTTCCAGGTACATCCGACATCCTTTCCAGGTGGAGTAGCGGATATAATAGAGTGCCATTCCGTGTATGACTTCCCGGCCATTGATTTCTGTAGTCGCTACAAATGCTTTCCACACCGGTTGGGTGCCGAAACCCGCTTCTTCAAAATGTTCCAGATTTACCGTTACCTGCTCCGGTGCTTTTTCATATTCAGCCAGCTCACGGATCAGTTCCATCAAACGCGGACAATCTTCTTTTCGTGCAACCCTTAACGTTATATCTTCCATATCTGTAAATATTAATCGAGTGAATCAGCTATCTGTTTTAGTATACCGGGCCACCAGTCTGTTTTACCCCAGTGCTTACCGAAACGTACTATCACAGCTTGTTTGCGGGGGCAAATGTAAATGAACTGCCCTTTTGCTCCTAACGCAAAATAATCAAAATTGTGCGGATCCACCTGTTGGCCCCACCACAGGTATTTGTAATAACCGGATGAGCTGCCTGTCCATTTACACAGGGGAGGGGATAGCCGGGAGAGATATTTTTGCGTATCGGCTTTAAGCACCGGAGGACTCACAGATTTCTCCAGCCATGCTGCGGGGATCACCTGTTTGCCATTGAAGGCCCCGTTTTGCAGGTACAAGGCCCCGAAGCGTACAAAGTCCATGGCGATAGCATTGAACCCGCTTTCCATTTTCGCAAATCCTGATGCGCGGCTGTCCATGCTCCAGGAGGCATCTGCGGCAGCACCAATATGCCGCCATATTTTTTCCTGGAAATATAAAGGCACCGGCTGCCCCGTGGCTTTTTCCAGGATCATACCCAGTAAAATGAGGTTGTAGTTGTTGTAGTGATATATACTACCCGGTGTTTCTACCAGTCTGGCTTTCAGTGCCTGTTCCCTTAGATGGGTCCCGTAATAGATCCGGGCGTCATCCGACCAGGGCGTTACGCCTTCCCGGTACTCCAATCCGGAACACATTTGCAACAGGTGCGCAACGGTAATATCCCGGAGCCCCGGAACATCATATGAAGGTATATATCTCCCTACAGTATCCTGTATACTATGGATGGCGCCTTCTTCCAGGGCAATGCCGGTAAGGGCAGATACCATAGATTTAGCGACAGAGAAAGAGGTGTTGATGGAGTTGGAGGTATAACCATTAAAGCAGGCATCCAGTAGTATGTTGTTTTGCTGCATTACAATGCAGGCGGTGGAACCGGTTTGCGTCAGTAAATCAGATAGCAGCACCTGCTGTGGTCGTCCATGGTAAGTATGCGTAATGGTGCGTTCTTTCCAGCCGGACCGGGCATCTTCAAAATTCCTGACAACACCGCCACGCCGGATCGGGGCATTGGGAAAGTGCCGGTAGTCGGTTATCTGCGGGATGTTCCTGATGATGCACCTGCTTAGATAGGTAAGCGTATTCATGGTCTCGAGATTATAGGGAGGGCAAATATCGTGTGCTAAAATGAAAAACAATATTGTAATTTGTAGGATGTTTACTGCGGGATTGCATTAATCTTTTTTTTACATGAAAAATATGCTGGTGCACTATACTTCTTACAACCACTGGGCTAATCAACAGTTGGTAAAGGGGTTGCTTAAACTAACGGAAGAACAGCTGGACGAACCGCTGGGTGCCGGTTTTTCGACGGTACGTGCTGCTGTTTACCACTTGTGGCAGGAGGAAAGTAGCTGGTATCAACGATTACAGCTCACAGAGAAAACAACGGATCCTACTATTGGCTTCAACGATTCTTTTGCCGTGGCCTGTGCCTCCTGGCTAAAACAATCGTTGTTGCTGGAAGAATGGGTCGGGAAAGCTAACCAGGTGAAGTTGAATCATACCATTGCCTATACACTCAAAAAGAGTGAACATTATAAAATAGCCGTTCAGGACGTTATTATTCAGGTATGTAATAATAGTACCTTTTACCGGGGACAACTGGTATATATGTTAGGACTATTAGGTGTCAATAAAATACCTGTTACCGATTACAGTCGTTTTAAACCTAAAAAGTAGGTCGATTTTATTATTTTTACCGGATATTCTGCCTTTAAAATTCCTTTATGAATGCTGCTTCTTTTTATGCTAAAGCCCCTAAACACCTGGTGGCAGTAGATTGTATCATCTTCGGTTTTGATGAAGGCCGGTTGAAGTTATTGATCATGCAACGTAAGGTAGCTCCTATGGCCGGCGAATGGTCGCTGGTAGGAGGCTTTGTACAGGAAGATGAAAGTACGGATGAAGCGGCTGGCCGTGTGCTGGAACATACAACCGGTTTGGATGATATTTATATGAACCAGCTGCATTGCTATGGCAATGTAAACCGCGATACGGGCGCCAGGGTAATATCTGTTGCTTACTATGCACTCATACGTATTAAAAACCACGATAAGCCGTTGGCCAGAGAACATGGCGCGCACTGGCTGGAGCTACACGAAATACCCCAGCTGATCTTCGATCATGGCAAAATGATTGAAGATGCATTGGCGGCCCTCCGTAATAATGCACAATTCCATCCCATAGGTTTTGAACTGCTGCCGGAGAAATTTACCCTCTCACAACTAAGAAGTCTCTACGAAGAAATTTATCAGAAAACACTGGATAAACGCAACTTCCGTAAGAAAATATTATCCCTGGATGTAATGGAAAAACTGGAGGAAAAAGACAAAACATCTTCCAAAAAAGGAGCACATCTATACCGCTTCGATCCTGAAAAGTATGAAGCACTGAAACGTAAAGGATTGGTGTTTGAAATCTAAGGGCTCAAAATGAACAAAATGGATGGCAGTCAGCACCGTAAATAAAACTATTTTACGGATTGTTGATTCCCAATTATGGTATGGATGCGCCATGCAGGCCTTTGTTGTCTGCTATTCCTTTCAAAAACATTGTGCGGGCAGCATAATGACATTACAGCAATTAAGCATGCGTTATCGGGGATAACGGATAGTACGAAGTATGTGGATGCGCTAAACAGGTTGTCGTCCCTGTATCTTCCCTGTCAGCTGGATAGCAGTGGAGGGTATGCAAAAACGGCTAATGACATCGCCACGAGGATACGCTACGACAAAGGCCATCGGGACGCCTTACGTGGCCTGGGCCGGTATTATTCCCTGCGCCCCCACCGTTACCTGTCTTTTTTATTTTATGATAATGCATTAACAGCCTGCCGCGCTGCCGGCGATTCAACAGGTGTGGCGGTATCGCTGATGAACATCGGTACCTATTATCAATACCAGGGCAAACATGCGGAAGCACAAAATTATCTGAACAAGGCATTGAAAGTAACCTGGGCACCCGGGTTGGATTCTGTGCGGGCATGGGTGCTGGTGAACTACTACCTGGTGAATGCGGGAGATACGGCAGCACTGGCATTCGCACAAAAGGCGCTGCAACAAGCCGTGGCACTCACTGCCAGGTATCATGACCGGTTAGGGATGCTGTATGTGCAATTATTTGAAGCCCATGAAGATCTCCGGGCTGGAGAAATAAAGAAAGCAGAAGAGAGACTGAAAAAAGTAATATGGGTAGCCGACAGCGCAGGACTTAATTACATTGCCATGTATGCCTGTGCACAGTTAACAGGTTACCGGATCTGGCAAAGAAAAGCGGATTCCTTGCTGTATCAGCAGCAATCAGTCAACTATGCGGTGGCCGGTGGATATACCGGGTTAATGCTGCCAGTGGTCACTACCTTGTTTAATTGGTACCAGCACCGGAAAGATGCCCGACATGCCGCTGTGTACAGCCGGATGGCCCTGCATATTATGCAACAGCAACAGGAAGATATGCAGGCAGGAGAGGCCGATTATCTCGCTTATAATTTCGGGGATGAGCTGATGGACTCTTTGAAAATGCAGCACCAGTCGCAGCGTGAACAATTGGAACATACCCAAACGACTAACCATTTCTGGTACTACCAGCTCATCATCATCGCCGCCATCGCCATACTACTCGTGATATTGCTGACGTATTTTATCCGGGCTTACCGGCTTTCAAAGATCAACAGCGCCAGCATGGCCACGTTGCAGGAAGAAATCCGCAAAGGAAATAAAGCATTACAGGAGAGTGATGATTTCAAGAATAAGCTAATCTCAATGATCGCACATGATTTCAGAACACCTCTGCACAACATTGTTAATATTACCGGGTTTATAGATGAAAAAGCGCTCACCGTAACAGAGGCAGCGGAGATGATCCTCGAGGTAGAACAAACCGCTACTACCACCCTGGGGGTATTTGAAGAAATATTAAAATGGATACGTACCCAACTGTCGGGCTTTGTATATCATCCGGAAATATTTTTGCTGGCAGATATGATCCGTGCAGTAACACAAAGTTTACAGCATTTATTAAACGAAAAGAAAATACAACTGATAACAGATATCCCGGAAGGAACAACTGTGTTGGCCGATTTTGAAATGCTGCAATTCATTCACCGGAATTTTTTACACAATGCCATTAAATTTTCGCCTGAAAATGGCGTAATAACGATTAAGGCTATACGTAATAATAGATGGCTGACAGTTTCCTTTACAGATGAAGGTTCGGGTATTGATGCAGTGGTATTTCCATTGTTGTTTGCCTGGAACAGCAAAGCCTATGAACAGGAGCGATCCGGCAAGGGCGCCGGCCTGGCGTTGATCATCTGTAAAGATTTTATGGATAAAATGGACGGAGACATTAATGCACAAAATAATGAACAGCAAGGGAGTACTTTTTATTACCGGCTCCCGGAATCGTTGAAAAGCGCACCAGGCGAGAAATGAGAAAAACCTCTACTGAAGCACGTTATAAGCATAAATTAGCAGCCTTATGGTTAGCTATTGCATGGCTATGTGCTGTATACAATGCAAACGCGCAAAGCCCGCAACTGTCTGAATTGTTACAGGAGCTGAAAACAACGAAGGACAGCAGCCATTATGTGAATACGTTGGGCAAACTGGGCGCGCTGTATATGATGATCAATATCGACAGCAGCTTTATTTATGCCATCAGAACATATGAAGTATCTGACAGACTGCATGATAAAAAAGGTTTGGCTGATGCCTATGATGTGTTGAGTTTTTGCTTTGCGCTGAGAACAGATTTCAACATTGCCGGTATCTATGCATACAGGGCATTGCAGTTACATAAATCATTGTCTGACAGTGCGCGTATCTGCAAAACCCTGAGTAACCTGTATCTCTACTACCGGAATATGGGCAGACAGACAGATGCCAACAATTATTTTTACGAAGCCTTTAATATGGCCAGCCGGCTACCGCCCTCAGCAGATTCGATGTACAGTATACTGCTGGTAAATTATGCGATGCGGTTTTATAATGATACTACCCGTAAGGACTCCGTACAATGGGCATTTCGAACCGCACGGCGTATTTCAGAAAAATACCCCCGTAGCCGCCTGCCATTATATATCGACGCCTATGAGGCGGATACGCTGGTAAAACAGGGACGTGGAAAAGAGGCGGAGGTAAGGATGAATCAGCTGGCTAATGAAGCATTGAAGCGAGGGTTGCTATATGTGGCGATGGATATATATAATCGCATGGAAAACTACCACGGGATGGGATATACGATAGACTCTACCCACTACCGGGAGCTATCTTATGAACTGGCTAAACAAGCAGGTTGTATAGAATTAAATCTTGCCACCATAGCCGGTTTATATGACTACTACCGGCTGGAAAATGATACGGCCAAAGTGAATTATTATAGCGGTGAAATCATGCGGATGGCCGCTCAACATCGTTATCAGCCCGACCGGGATGGGGTGAATTATATCGATTATTTTTTAAAAGAACAAGCCTTACGGCAACTCTCCAAAAGCAACCTGCAACAGCAGCAGGAACTGGAAAAGGGGCGAATTAAAAAACGGAACAGCCAGTTTGTGATAGCAGGGTTATTTATTATAGTGATCCTGTTATTCATATTGCTTTTCAGCCGTTATCAGCAATACAGTGCATCACAGGAGCAGGAACGGAAATTGTCAGATAGTTATGCCGATATTTCGCTGAAGCGCGTAGCGCTGCGGGCCAATGATGAGTTTAAGAATAAGCTGATTACGATTATTGCCAATGATTTCAGGGCCCCATTGTATTACATTTCAAATGTAGCGGGGCGGTTAAAAGATCATGAAGAAGACCCTGTGACCATGACTGCGCTGATAAAGAAGATAGCAGATGTTTCCGGTAGTACATTGTGTGTTTTTGATAATATCCTGAAGTGGATACGCCTGCAGTTAGCGGGATTTGCGTATCATCCTGTCCCATGCCGGTTGTATGATGCGATACAGACCGTGCTGAAACCTGTGTATGCCGTTATTACGGAAAAATCTCTGGTAGTGGTGAACCTGGTACCGGAGGACTTTACCTTAACTGCAGATGGAGAAATGCTTCGCATGGTGCATCAGCACTTATTGCGGTTATCTGTACATTATGCCCGGCCGGGAAGTTTGCTCATTGTTTCTGCCTGGAGAAGTGAAGGACTGACATATAGCCGCATCATTGCAGATACCGGCGTAGATGCGGCTGCCATTATAAAAACTTTGTCGGACTGGCAGCAGGATATGTACGCACTGAGTTATGCTATTACAAAAGACTTTATAGATAAAATGAATGGTGGCTTACAGGTAACGGAGAGTGAGGGGAAATACCTGGTATTTACGGGGATATTGACGGGATAATATAAATTCCGGATGCCCGTACTGCGTTTCTGGAGAATTTCTTTCTGAAACAAAGTATGGGCATCCGGAAATCAAAAAATGCTATTTTTATTTTTTTCCGTATTGATCGCCATCGTATGCCCAACGGATATAGTTGGCTCCCCAGGTAAATCCGCCACCAAAGGCCGCCATCATGATGTTGTCGCCTTTTTTGAGGAATTTTTCATAGTCCCACAGGCACAAAGGAATAGTACCGGCAGTGGTGTTACCATAGCGGTGAATATTCATCATTACCTTTTCATCGGGAACGTTGATATACTGGGAAGTGGCTCCAATGATACGTTTGTTGGCCTGATGAGGTACCAGCCAAGCGATATCTTCCGAGGTCAGGTTGTTACGTTCCATGATGTCTTTTGCTGCACCTGCCATGTTGGAAACCGCATATTTAAACACCATTTTGCCTTCCTGGTATACGAAGTGTTCACGGCTGTTTACTGTTTCAACAGTTGCGGGTTTAACAGAGCCTCCGGCCTTCATGTGAAGGTATTCACGGCCATGGCCATCACTTTTCAGGATACTGTCAATTAAGCCATATCCTTCGGTGTTGGCTTCCAGCAGTACGCCGCCGGCGCCATCGCCAAAAATGATGCAGGTAGTCCTGTCGGTATAGTCAATGATGGAACTCATTTTATCAGCACCAATTACCATTACCTTTTTGTAACGGCCACTTTCAATGAAGCGGGCACCGGTGTCCAATGCGTATAAAAAGCCTGAGCAAGCAGCACTGATATCGAAGCCGAAAGCATTTTTAGCACCGATTTTATCGGTTACTACGTTGGCTGTAGCAGGGAAGGTCATGTCCGGGGTAACAGTGGCCACAATTAACAGATCAATTTCTTCCGGAGAAATGCCTCTCTTGTTGCAAATTTCAAGAGCTACCGGTACACACAGATCAGATGTCCCTTTCCCTTCTCCCTTCAATATCCTCCTCTCTGAAATGCCCGTCCGGGTTATTATCCAGTCGTTTGTTGTATCTACTAATTTTTCTAATTCCTGGTTGGTTAGCACGTAATCGGGAACATACCCACCCACCGCTGTAATAGCGGCCGTTATTTTATTCATATAAACTAAATATGTGTTTAAAACGAGGCGTAAAAATACGATATAAACGTATATTTCCTAAAAAAGTCGAATATGATGAACTTTAAGGATTGACAATCCGTTAAAAGTTAGCATCTTTGCCCCGGTTTACCCGAAATACATTATTAATCAATTTCCGAAAGTTTAATTAAATTACTGAACCTTTACCTTGTATGATTGCTTATCTGAATGGAAAATTGGCGTATAAGTCACCAGCCCTTGTTCATCTGGATGTGAACGGAATCGGTTATGAAGTACAGATTAGCCTCAATACATATTCCAGGATACAGAATATGGAAAGTTGCAAACTGTTAACCTTCCTCCAGATTAAAGAAGATGCGCATACGCTGTATGGTTTTTTTGAAGAGGCAGAAAGGAGTCTTTTTCTCCTGCTGATAAGTGTTTCAGGTGTAGGGGCCAATACCGCCCGAATGATGTTGTCATCTTTACAACCA
Organism: Chitinophaga sp. RAB17; assembly: GCF_052114225.1. NCBI lineage: Bacteria > Pseudomonadati > Bacteroidota > Chitinophagia > Chitinophagales > Chitinophagaceae > Chitinophaga > Chitinophaga sp. RAB17. The sequence continues at coordinate 1,054,501 of NZ_JBFREI010000002.1, forward strand.
GAAGATATACAACGTGCTATCATGATGGAAAATGAGCGGATGCTCGAAAGCGTGAAGGGGATCGGCGCTAAAACAGCCAAAAGAATAATACTCGAACTGAAAGATAAAATAACGAAACACAAGGATACCGGAACACATTTATCTGCTACTGTAAACAATACAATGCACGAAGATGCGTTAAATGCTCTGATAACTCTAGGCATAGCCCGGAACATGGCAGAATCGGCAATTCAGAGAGTTATGAAAAATGAGCCACTATTGCAAAACTTGGAAGAGCTCATAAAGAAAGCCCTGAAAAGTTTATAATAAATACATAAAATCCTCTATAAAAACCTATTTTTCTTGGCAAGAAAAACATACTATGGTGCTTTTGCCGTGATAGCAATTGTATCCTTTATCATTGTTGACACTGCCGCTAGGGATCGTTCTGGGAATCTGAAATTATCAAGAAGGAGCTGGAAGCCGGATACCACCATTACAGGTCAAACCAAAATCGATACTACCGGAAAAAAAGATACCTTGAAATACCCCCTTCAGGACAGACGCGGCCCCAATATAACGGATCCGGGGTCCAGAAGTGGTATTGATCTGAAGGATCCCGCAAATATCAACAAAACAGTAGAATACGATCCCGTTACGAAGCAATATACGGTTACCGAAAAAATCGGTAATCAGTACTACCGTAACCCTACCTACATGAGCTTTGACGAGTTCTATAAACTGCAGTCCCACCAGAGTGAACAGGACTACTGGCAAAAAAGAGCCAGCGCCCTGGGTAACCTGAACCAACGCAGCAATGGTCCCGCACTGTATAATGGCAATAACCTCTTTGACCGCATCTTTGGCGGCAGTAAAGTAGATATACGCCCCCAGGGTAGCCTGGACCTCACCTTCGGCTATCAGGGCCAGAATATCAAAAACCCCGTACTGGTAGAACAAGCCAGAAAGAATGGCGGGTTTAATTTTGATATGGGGATCAACATGAACGTAGTAGGTAAAATCGGGGATAAACTGAAACTGATCACCAACTATAATACCCAATCCCAGTTTGATTTTGAAAACCAGGTAAAACTTGAATATACCGGCTATAATGATGAAATTATCAAGAAAATAGAAGCTGGTAACGTTAGCTTTCCCCTGCGTAGCTCCCTGATATCCGGGATCCAATCACTTTTCGGGGTGAAAACACAGTTGCAGTTCGGACGCTTAACCGTTACAAGTGTACTCTCCAATCAGAAATCACAGAAGCAAAATCTCATGCTCAAAGGCGGTACCCAGGTACAAGACTATAACCTGAGAGCAGATGAGTATGAAGACAACCGCCACTTCCTTTTGGCCCAATTCTTCCGTGATACCTTCAATTATGCCATGTCTAACCTGCCAATCATCAGGTCACTGACAAATATTACCCGTATGGAAGTATGGGTAACCAATAAAACCGGGGCTACTACCCAAACGCGTGATATCGTGGGTTTAATGGACCTCGCAGAACAGAACCCTTTTAATAAAACAGCGATACACGTTAATACCACTTCCAAACTGCCGGACAGAGGAACAAATGACCTGTATTCCAATCTGATCCGCGATCCGATGAGCCGGAATACCGGAACGGTCGTCAGCCGATTGCTTGCCTTAGGCTTGCAACCGGTTTCGGAATTTGAGAAAACATTTGCCCGCAAACTTGATTCTACGGAGTACATCTATAATAAACAACTGGGTTTCATCTCCCTTAACCAACAATTACAGGCCGATGAAGTGTTGGCAGTCGCCTATCAGTATACCTACAATGGAAGGGTATACCAGGTGGGTGAATTTTCGCAGGATGTGCCTCCGGACCAAAACAACAGTGCCAATCAGCCTGTTCTGTTCCTCAAATTGCTGAAAGCAACATCTGCCCGTCCTACCTTGCCCATATGGGACCTGATGATGAAGAATATTTACGCCACCGGCGCCTTCCAGGTAAATAAGGAAGATTTCCGGATGGATGTATACTATAAAGATCCTGGCGCAGAAGGCCGTCCACCCAGTGATAAACGTTATATCCCCGATGCAAAGGGAGATTTCGCCGGTGCCCCTATCATTACCATTCTTAATCTCGACCGATTGAATAACCAGCTGGATCCGCAACCAGATGGGGTGTTCGATTACGTGGAAGGATATACGATAAACTCCCTGACCGGTAAAATCATGTTCCCGACACTGGAACCTTTTTCTGCCGGCCTTAAAAAGGCGTTCGGCGGAGATGCGGCACTGGAAAAGCAATACCTCTATAATGTACTGTATGACTCCATTAAAGTGGTGGCCCAGCAGTTCCCTCAGCTGAACCGATATGTGATACGTGGTTCCTATAAATCCGCCAACTCCTCGGAAATTAACCTGGGCTCTGGTACCACCATCCCGCCAGGCTCTGTTACGGTGACCGCCGGCGGCCAGCAACTGCGGGAAAATGTGGATTACATTATTGATTATAACCTGGGCAGACTGAAAATTATTAACGGCGGGGTGCTGAACGCTGGCGTACCTATTAATGTACAGTTTGAAAATAATGCGCTATTCGGGCAACAGGTCCGCAACTATTTTGGTACCCGACTGGATTATATCGTCAATGATAAATTAAGTTTGGGCGGTACAATCGTGCGCATGAGTGAAAGACCTTATTACCAGAAGGTGAACTACGGAGAGGATCCGATTAAAAATACCATGGTAGGGTTGGATGCGAACTATGCTTCCGAATGGAAAGGATTAAACCGATTCCTGGATAAATTGCCGAACTATACCAGCTCTTCTCCATCTAATATATTGTTTACCGGTGAGGTAGCCCGATTGTTCCCCGGACATAGTAAGCTGGTGAATGAACCTGGCAGCAAACAGGGTACAGCTTATATAGATGATTTTGAGGGCGTGAAAAGTGGATACGACCTGAAGTTCCCGGCAACCAGCTGGGCGCTGGCCTCTACACCTAAAGGAGCAACAGATGCCTCCGGTAGGGTGATGTTCCCGGAAGCAGAATTGAATAATGTGCTGGATTACGGAAAAAACAGGGCAAAATTGGCCTGGTACATCATTGAACCTACCCTTCAATTACCGAAATCACCAAGTCTGCCATCAGGGATTACGATAGATGATCAATCCGACCCCCGCTCGAGGTTAGTATATCAGAAAGAAGTATTCAAAAACAGGTCTACCGACTTCGGACAAAGCCAGTTGAGCACCCTTGATCTGGCCTATTATCCTACAGAAAGAGGCCCCTACAACTTTACCAACAATCCAATCATGATGAACCGGGATGGTTTGCTGGCAAGACCGCAAACCCGCTGGGGGGGTATCATGAGGGCGATCGATAACAGTGATTTTGAAACTGCGAACATTGAATATATTGAGTTCTGGATACAGGATCCATTTATTAAACAGCCGAACAGTTCCGGTGGTGCGATGTACTTTAACCTTGGTAACGTATCTGAAGACATCCTCAAAGATTCCAAGAAATTCTTTGAAAACGGGATGCCTGATCCGCGCCAGGATCCTAATAAGATCGATTCTTCCAAATGGGGCCGTTTACCTAAATTCCAGCAGCAGATCACCCAGGCATTTGATAATGATCCTAATATCCGCAGTTACCAGGATGTGGGTTACGATGGTTTGAAATCACAGGACGAAGGCGCCTTCTATAAAACATACATGGATACACTGCGGATGAATTTCGGAGGTAGCCCTGTATATAACCAGGCGGTGCAGGATCCGGCCAATGATGATTACAAACATTATCGTGATCCGACATATAATGGAATGAACATTCTGCAGCGCTATAAAAGATATAGCAATCCGGAAGGCAACTCTCCGGTATCTGATCCTAAATCAACTTTCTCCTCTGCCGCCACCAACATTCCTGAATCAGAAGATCTGAACAGGGATAATACCATGAATGAAACAGAGGAATACTTCCAGTATAGAGTGGATATGAAACCTAACATGCAGGTAGGTACCAACTTTATTGTGGATAAGATAGAGGCAGATGTAACCTTACCCAATAATCAGAAAACAACAGAAACCTGGTACCAGTTTAAAGTACCATTGAACCAGTATAACGCGAAAGTGGGTAACATACCGGATTTCAAATCCATCCGTTTCATGCGTATGTTCCTGACCGGCTTTACGGATTCCGTGATTGTACGTTTTGCCAAACTGGAACTGGTACGCAACCAATGGCGCCGGTATATGTACGAGCTGCGTCCGGGCGATCCGATTCCATTGGATAACTCTACTACCTTTAATTCTTCTGCTGTTAATATTGAAGAAAACTCTTCCCGTACACCTATTCCTTATGTGTTGCCTCCGGGAGTAGTAAGACAAAATACAATCAGCACCAACAATACTACACTGCAACTGAATGAGCAGTCTTTGTCCGTACAGCTTTGCAACCTGAAAGATGGTGAAATGCGTGCTCTCTACAAAACGCTGAATATGGATCTGCGTCAGTACAAAAAACTGCAGATGTACATACACGCGGAAGCTGTAGGTGCTGCTACTGCCCTGAAAGACGGACAGATGCAAGCCGTGATCCGTATTGGTAGCGACTTTGTAAGTAACTATTATGAGTACCGCATTCCGCTGAAAGTAACAGACTGGAATGGTCCTAAAACCGCTTTGGACATCTGGCCGGAACGTAATAACATGGAACTGGTGATGTCTCAGCTCAGTGCACTGAAGCAGAAACGTAATATGTGTGATTCCTGCTCTCCGATACTGCCTTACCCGGCAACACCAGTAGCCGATCAGTATGGAAACTTTATGACGGTAGTGGGTAATCCTAGTTTGGGTGACGCCCGCACCATGATGATAGGTATACAAAACCCGAAAGATGATGGACAGCCACACTGCGCTGAGGTATGGCTGGATGAACTGCGCCTCTCTGATTTTGATGAGAAGGGTGGTTATGCTGCGCTCGCCAGGGTGGATGTACAACTTTCCGATTTAGGTACCATCTCGGTTTCCGGTAATATGCATACCGCTGGTTTCGGAAATATTGATCAGCGCGTAAATGAAAGATTCAGGGATAACTTCCTGCAATATGATGCAGCTGCTAACCTTGATCTTGGTAAACTATTACCAAAGAAAGCAGGTATCTCTATTCCGGTATATGCCGGCTACTCACAATCCGCCAGCAATCCGGAGTATGATCCCTATGACCTGGATATTAAACTGAAGGATAAAATGAGCCTGGCCAGAAACCGCGCGGAAAGAGATTCTATCCGGAAAAATGCCCAGGATTTCACTTCTATCAAAAGTCTGAACTTTACCAACGTCCGGAAATTAAATCTCGGAGGTGGTGGTAAACGACACCTGTGGGATGTGGAAAACTTTGACCTCAGTTATTCCTTCTCCCAGATATTGCGGCATAATCCGTTGATCCAAAATGATATGCTCACGAAGCACCGTGGAGGATTAGGGTACAACTACGCCGGTCAGCCGCATTACCTGGAGCCGTTTAAGAAACTGATCAAAAGTAAATCGCACTGGCTGGATCTGATCCGAGACTTCAACATTAACTATGTACCGGCTATCCTGAGCTTCCGGGTAGATATATCCCGGCAGTTTGGTGTTACCCGTGTACGCAACGTAGGTGGCGATGTTAAGTACCAGCTGCCCGAAACCTATAATAAATACTTTACGTTCGACAGATATTATACGGTGAAATGGGATCTCACCCGCAGCATCAATTTTGAGTTCAACGCAGTAAATAACGCACGTATTGATGAGCCAAACGGCCGTTTAGATGATGCAGCGAAGAAAGACACGGTACGCAGGAACTTCTTCAAAGGTGGGCGTAACACCAACTATATGCACAACGCCAACTTCACCTATACGCTGCCTACCTCCAAATTCCCGGCACTCAACTGGACCAATATCGCATTTGGCTACAGCACGGAATACCGGTGGACGGGCGCTTCACAGCTGGCATTGTACCTGGGGAACGCGATAGAAAACACACAGCAGAAAACACTGACAGCAGAATTCAAGTTTACAGAGCTCTATAACAAGTCGAAATTCCTGCGACAGATCAATGCCCGCAAACCACAGACGAACAACAACAATAACAATAACCAGAACAACAAAACTGCGGCTAATCAGCAAAACCAGAATCAACCTGCCCCCGATGAAATATCGCCATGGGTGAAAGGATTGCTGAAACCGCTGATGATGCTGAAACGGATTGGATTTAACTATAACGAAAATGCAGGTACCCGTTTGCCGGGGTATATTGACAGTACCAAAATTATAGGTATGAACTGGGCCACCATGGCGCCAGGTCTCAATTTCGTATTTGGTTATCAGCCGGATAGAAAGTGGTTGGACAAATTTGCACAAAAAGGACTGATTACGCCGGACACCTTATTTAATATACAGGCCCAGCAACAGTTTACGCAGAGATGGGATTTGCAGGCCCAATTGGAACCGTTGAACGATTTGCGCATAGACCTGACCATGACCAAGTCGTTTACCAAAACGCATACGGAATTGTTCAAAAATCTGACAGATCCGAGCAACTTCCAGCACCTGAGTCCATACGATGCGGGCGGTTTTGAAATCACCTACATTGCTATCAAAACCATGTTTGGTAAAATCAATACATCGGATGGTATTTCCAATACCTTCCGGAACTTTGAAGCTTACCGTAACCAGATCTCAAAAAGATTAGGTGCCATCAACCCATACAATAAAGATCCGGGCGTACCAACAGGAGATCCTAAAGATCCAAACTATGCATATGGTTATACCAGGTATGCACAGGATGTACTGATACCAGCATTCCTGGCCGCATATACCGGAACATCGCCCGATAAGATAGCCCTGTTGAAACAAGGAAATGATAACGTGAAAAGCAATCCTTTCAGTAATTATATTCCTAAACCCAACTGGAACATCACATATAATGGGTTGACCAAGCTGGAACCTTTCAAGTCCTTCCTGACCAACTTTACTGTCAGACATGCTTATACGGGTTCACTTAGTATGAACTCCTACAATACTTCTATGTACTTTGAAGATCCGCGGCTCACCGGCTTCCCGGCGTTCAGGGATACCGTATCCGGAAATTACTTCCCTTATTTCCTGGTACCTAACCTTACGCTGACTGAGTCCTTCTCTCCGTTGCTGGGAGTGGACCTTACATTCGTAAATAGCCTGAATGCCAGGGTGGAGTTCAGAAAGAGCCGTTCCCTCAGCTTGAGTCTCATTGATTACCAGCTGACAGAAGTACGTTCCAGTGAAATTATTATTGGAGCAGGCTACCGTGTAAGAGGGGTACAATTACCTTTCTCCTTCAGTAGAAATGGTGGAAAGAAACTGCAAAACGATATGAACTTCAGACTGGACCTGAGTTTCCGGGATGATAAAACCGCCAATAACCGGTTGGATGCAGATTTATCTATTCCTACCAGCGGGCAGAAAGTAATAGGTATATCGCCGTCTATTGACTATGTGGTGAATAACAGGTTGAATCTTCGTTTCTTCTATGACAGAAGACAAACTATACCAGTAATATCTACTTCTTACCCGATTACCAGTACCAGCGGAGGTATTACGTTCAGGTTCGTATTGTCGCAATAGAAATAATTAAGAATTAAGAATTACGGGACTTGCATATGGATAGTGAATACAGTAGATTATATTCACGAATATCTATATACAAGTCCCGTAATTCTTAATTCTTAATTCGTAATTATTTCCTAGGTTTGCGGCGTGAAAGGGTTCGCTATTATATGCATATTTATGGGGTTGTTGCTGCAGAATTTCAGCAGAAGCCTTATTGTGATGCAGTTTAAGGTGAACCAGTCTTATATAGCCAGTGCGCTTTGTGAAAACAGAGACAAGCCTCAGATGCACTGTAATGGTCGCTGTCATCTTAAGAAAGAGCTGGATCGGGATGCACGCCAGGACCAGAATAATAATAACAATAAAGAAAAATATGAAGTGATGTTTGTAGAAGCGATCCAATCGTTTGATGCAGCACCACTACCTGACCAGATTACATTTATTTCTTTTTATAAGGCCCCTCACCCGGATACACTGGTATCATCTGTTTTCCACCCGCCCCAGTCAGTAGTTTCCTGACATTCCTTTATACTACCTGACTAACTCTGTTTGCTTACAGCGAACAGTAAATTATTTTATTTACATGAAACAATGTTGTTTACTCATCATTGCGTGTATAGCTGCGTATAGCAGTAATGCACAGCAATTACATGGGCGTGTGGCTGATGTGCAAACCAAAGAAGCTTTACCTGGTGTGAATGTAAGACTGTTGCATGCTGCAGCAGGCTGCAATACCAATGCACAGGGCAAATATGAATTATCTGCGCCAACTACCGACTCTATTGAAATATCTTATATCGGCTACATCACCCGGCAGATATCCGTTGATGCTGCCGCGCATTTGCCGGTGATTTATCTCCAGCAAAGAACTACCAATCTGAATGAGATCATCGTTTCCTCTTCCCGGGACAAGCAGGAGCGGACAGCCGTTCCTGTGGCCATTAGTACCATCTCTGCCCAAACATTGAGTGATGCCAAAGCCACTACCCTGGACCAGGTATTAAATAAGGTAAGCGGGGTTTATATGGTAGATCTGGGTAACGAGCAGCATACCATGGCTATCCGTCAGCCTATTGGTTATAAAAGCCTGTTTTTGTATCTGGAAGATGGTATACCTATCAGAACAATAGGAGACTTCAATCATAATGCGCTGATAGAAATTAATATGGCTGCATTGAGGAATATTGAAGTTATTCGCGGACCCGCCTCTTCTTTATATGGCAGCGAAGCAGTAGGTGGCGCTGTGAATTTCATTACTGCCTCGCCTACGCTGGTACCTACTGCCAAAGTGCAACTGGAAGGCAGTAACTGGGGATACAGAAGAGCTGATTTCAGTGTATCCAATACCGTTAAAAAAGTGGGTTTTGCAGTCAGTGGCTATTATGCCAATCAAAGCAATGGCTACATGGATCATAGCGACTTTCATAAGCTGGCATTAACGGCGAAAGTAGATTACCAGGTCAATGAAAAAACGAAGTGGACCAATGCTGCCACCCTGATCAATTATAAAACGGATCAGACAGGCGGTCTTGATAGCACCCGTTTCTTTGAGAAAAACTACCGCAATTTCCAGACGTTCACCTACCGCGAAGTGAAAGCATTACGTATACGCAGCACCCTGGATCATGAATGGAACAGCAGCAACCATACTACTTTTACTGGCTTCTTCCGCAATAATACCATCGGGCAAAATCCCTTTTATGCGATACAGGATGTGAGAGGTACACAAAAAGCAAATGGGCAGATCAATAAGGATGGATTTAACAGCTATGGCATTATTGTACAGCACAAGAAACAATTTCACTGGAAGGATGCCGCATTGATAGCGGGTGTGAGTGCGGATTACAGCCCTGCTACTTATGTGGCGGATTATATTGCGATCACAAAAGATGCAGCGGGTTATTATGCCAGTTACCGGCAAACAGATTCTTTATTAACTGATTACCGGGTAGGATTGCTTAACAGTGCCGTATATACGCAATTTGAATTTTCACCGATACAACAAATGAGGGTGGTGGCCGCGTTGCGCTATGACCGCATGGATTACAATTTTGAAAATCATTTAACACCATCTGCATATACCGGCGCGCCCAGCGAGCGTAATAATTTTAATGCGCTCACACCTAAGCTGGGACTTACTTATAACCTCGGTAGTAACCGGGGTTTGTATGCCAATTATAGTGTGGGGTTTGCACCGCCTAATATCTCGGAATTATATACCGGTGTTAAAGTCCCTGTATTGAAATCTGCTACTTATCAGAACTATGAGGCAGGTGGCTGGTTTGGATTTGCCAACCACAAAGGATATGCGGATCTGAGTATTTACCGTATGAATGGCAGCAATGAAATTATCAGTGTGAGAAATGCTGATGGTGTTTATGAAAACAGGAATACCGGTGCTACTACGCATAGTGGCATAGAGTGGAATGTAAAATATGCACCTGTTAATAGTCTGCTGATACGCAGCAGTGGTACATATGCGGAACATCTTTTTAAAGCTTATGCAGATGGGAGTAAAGTATATAGTGATAACCAGATGAATGGTGCACCTAAATGGATAGCCAATACAGAAGTTACCTGGAAGCCGGCTGTACTGAAGGGTTTCAGGATCGGCGCAGAGTGGCAGCACATAGGAAAGTACTTTATGGATGCCGCTAATACTTCAGTGTACAATGGGTATGATTTATTTAATGCAAGGGCAGGATATGCATTTAAAGGATTTGAATGCTGGCTCAACTGCATGAACATTGGAGATCAGTTGTATGCCACCACTGCAGAGAAATCTGCCTATGGAAAAACATACAGGGTTGGCCCACGGCAGACGTTCAATTTCGGCGTTGCCTATACATTTACCGGGAAAAATTAAAGAGATGAAACCAATTGCAGCCGCGATATTGTTGTTGTTGACACTATCCTGCCATCGCAGCGGGATACAGCCGGAAGGACCGGTAGTAGTATCACATGCAGGGAAGGATGCTTCCTGTCCTTTTATGACGAAAGATACAGATGGGCATCCGGTGATTAGCTGGGTGGAGAAAGATAGTAGTGCAGACACGGGCCTGATGTATTATGCAGTATCTAACGATAACGGGCATACGTTTTCTGAACCGGTTGTCATTCCGGCTACTACGGGTGTTTTTCCGCATGATGAAAACCTGCCGAAGCTGTTGTTTAAGCCGGGCGGTACTATCATTGCGTTGTTTGGGGTAGAGGCGAATGATCCGCGTAACAAGTATGCAGGTAAAGTTATGTACACACAGTCGTTTGATCATGGCAAAACCTGGCAGACGGCGGTGCCGCTGGTAACGGATACTGCGGGGTATGATCAGCGTTATTTTGATATGGCTTTATTGCCCACAGGAGAGGCGGCAGCTATCTGGCTGGATAATAGGAAGCAAACTAACGAGGAAGGATCAACGCTTTATTTTGCGGTAACAAGCGGGCAAAGTGGTTTTCAATCTGCGATGCCGGTAGCAACTACCATTTGCCAGTGTTGCCGTACTAAAATGTATGTAGCTGATAATGGCAATATTCATCTTGCCTACCGGGATATTATCAACGATTCTATTCGGGATATGGTACACCAGGTATCTACCGATGGAGGCCAATCGTTTTCTACGCCGGTGCGCATCAGTGCGGATAACTGGGTCGTGAATGGTTGTCCGCATACAGGGCCAACGCTGACCGCCAATAGCACCGGGTTACATTTCGCCTGGTTCACCATGGGTGGTGGACAGGGAGCGTTTTACTGCCGTTCTGCAGATAACGGTCAAACCTATACGCAAAAGGAGTCCCTCAGTAAAGCGCCGATGGCGAAACATCCACAGATGACGACCGTAAATGATCAGATCCTGGTAGTATGGGATGAACCTGTAAAATGGAAAAATGATTTTAACAGCAGGGTAGGCTTTCAATACAAATCGGCTGATGGTAAAACGATAACGGCAGGTCTCCTTACCGCTGATAGCAGCTATGCAAATTTTCCCGTGATCAGTGCGGTGGGAAAGGACAAAGCACTGCTGGCTTATAAAAAACGTAGTGGAAACAGGAGTGAAGTGGTGGTAACCAGGTTAGATGTGCAATAGGCTTTATTAGCGGGTATCCTGACTAAAAATAAATTGGGATGTAGATGATTTTCAGCCACCGTGGTTCATTGAAAAATACCTACATCCCAAATTCTAAAAAATTCTCAGCTGTAACCCAAAGAAAAGCCTTTTTGTCCGGCCCAATCTTTACGTGATGCCCAACGACCGTAGTTACCTTTACGGGAGCTACCAAAGTAAAGGCGCCATCCTTCTTTCCACGTGGGATAGTACAGACGTAACAAGTACATAGTGATAAATGTAAGCATAGGGATATGGTTTCAATGTTTAGGATAGTCAGTTAGTTTAGTCGCATTGGCATAAATTTTTTGCTACTATAGCTATATGTGTGCAAAAAATATATAAATGTTTCCAAATATAATAACTCCCGTCGCAACATCAAATCACATCTATGTGTTATTTTTTATCTATGTAGTAAGCATTGGCTTGTTGCAAAGGTGTCATTACCAGATCATTAATACAAACGTGTGGTGGCAGGGAGGTACAATAGTATACCACGTCTGCTACATCCTGTGGTGTTAATGGAATAAAGCCTTTATACACCTCTTTCGCCTTTTCTTCATCCCCTTTAAACCTTACCAGCGAAAATTCTGTTTCTGCAGCACCGGGGTGAACGGCGGTTACTTTTATACGATAAGGGAGTAAATCAATCCGCATACCCTGGGAAATAGCGTCTACAGCGGCTTTGGTAGCACAGTAAACATTGCCTTTGGCATATACCAGTTTGGCGGCAGTAGAGCCAATATTGATGATATGGCCGGTCGTACGGGAACGCATCCACGGAATAACGGTACGGGATACGTATAACAGCCCTTTAACGTTGGTATCTATCATGGCATCCCAGTCATCGGTACTTCCTTCGTCAATGGTACTTAATCCGGCTGCCAGACCTGCATTATTTACGAGGATATCAATTTTCCTCCATTCTTCCGGAATATTGCCTAAAACGGCTTTTACTTCCGCTTCATTTCTTACATCAAAATTTAATGCCAGAACATTTACACCAAATTCCTGTGTGAGCTGTGTTTGAAATGCATCCAGTCTTTCTTTCCGCCGTCCGGTTATAATCACATCATAACCTTTACCGGCATACGTAGTTGCACATGCCTGGCCAAAACCGGCAGTCGCTCCGGTGATAAGAACAATACCCATGAGATGTAATTTTTTATGCAATTTACAAAGGATCAGCGGATCAACGTTACGGTTCCTTTTCTCATGATTTCTTTGCCCGTAAAATCTGTTCCCTGTAGTATCCAGATGTACGTGTCCACCGGGGCCGGAGCACCCCTGAAAGTACCATCCCATCCGGTACGGAAATCTGTGGATGCATAAATTTCCACTCCCCACCGGTTATATATGCGGAAGAATTTGTAGGCGGTAATACCTACGGGAATAAACCGGAAATGATCATTTTGCCCATCACCATTAGGAGTAAAGGCATTTGGCACATACATTTCCGGTCCGGTATAATATTTTACGCTCACTGTTGCATACCCAAAACATCCCTGCTGATTGGATACACGGAGTTTAAAAGCAATGTCGCGGTTGTAGTTAAGTACGGGATTCGCGATGTTTGGATTGGTCAATCCGTCTGAAGGTATCCACGAATAAAAGTCACCACCGCTGCCCTGCATTACCAGCGGTTGTCCCCTGGCTAGTATGGTATCGTGTCCTGCGAATGGATTGACTTCGTATATCCGTATGTTTTTTGTGACGGTTTTTTCGCATTGTTTATCAGTCAGCAGGGTCAGTGAAATCGTATATACGTCACCTTTAGTAAAGGTATGCTGGAGCGATCGTTGTATGCCGGGCGTAACAACACTATCTGTAGTACCGAAATCCCATACATGGGAAGTAATATTTCCATACTGGTAAGAGGACGTATCATTGAACTGAATGAGATCACCTCTGCAGATTCCAGTGGAGGTAAATCCGGCTTTCAGTCCGGGGTAGTTGTTGACAGTACCCACTGCGCTATCTGTGCAGGCGAGTCCGGGGTTCACCACCATTTTTACTTTGTATACACCGGTATCAGGATACTGGTGGTAGAACATCGTTTTATTATCGGTAAGGGTATCGGTGCCATCACCAAAAGTCCAGTAATAGGTAGATGAATAACCCGCTACGCTGGAATTGCTGATAGGAACATGTAATGCAGGATCATCTGTACAATTATTCAGCACGGATGGAAAAGTGGCAGTGATCCTGGTTTGACAGTTAAATACCGTCAACAATATGTCTTTGCTATGTGTGCCCAGGAATTTTTTTGTAAACGGATCGTATTCATTCACGCACACAGTTATTACATACTTTCCCGGTTTATTGGGTGTGCAGGTAATCAGGCCCTGAGCAGAAATGGATATGCCCGGGCTGCCACCCATTGGATTGCTACCCGAATAAGGTGGTATATACCGTACAGTGGAGTTATAGGGAGGTGGTGTGGTAGATGTATTTTCATTGGTGCTGGAACCGTCTGTTAACGCACTGCAAAGATTGTAGGTCAAACTATCACCATCTTCATCATACGCGGCGTAGTCCAGCGTAAAGGGCATAGCACTGCAAATAATAATGGATGTATCCTTATTGAAATAAGCGCTGTTGTTATTCGGTCTTGATTCAGTACCAGGAATAGTGGTATAATAGGTAGAACCTTCATGTTCTGAGTCATAGATATTGTTCAGGTTTTCACCGCGGCAGCACCGTTGTGACGCAACGTAATAGCCGCCGGGAACAGGTGCCAGTTCTATCACTGCGGTATAGAAGGCTACTTCCAGGTGTTGTGCCTGTGGTGCCAGGCAAGGATTTTTCAGCGTATCAATGAGTGGACGTGTTTCAGAAATGTAGAGATATACAGAAGATAAAACTTTGGAACCGTTGGAAGTAAATACGTTAGCTGTTACAGGGTTCTCGAATCGGTCGATACAACCTTGTCGCTCGCCACAGGTAAAATCTGCGTCGCGGTACAACTTGAGGGTGATGAGATAACGGTAGCGTGTATTATCTCCGCTCATTCCTAATGTTTTATAAAAAATTTCGCCACCAATAATGTGATATCCAGCTGCGAAAATAGGGAACAAAAAGCAGCTCAATACCAGTAATACTGCTCTCTTCATGATTGGGGGTACTGCTCTCTGAATTTAACAAAAAAAGAGCAGATCCGGTTCATTTCGGACAACTTTATCTTACGAGTGTGACGGTACCTTTACGTTGAACAGTATTATTGTTGATATCCTTTCCTTGCACTACCCAAACATAGGTGCCAATGCCGGCAGTCTGACCATTCACTGTTCCATCCCATCCCTGAAGATAAGCCGTGGTGGAGTATATTAGCTTGCCCCAGCGATCAAATACGCGGAAAAATTCCATCGTTACAATACCTACCGGCAGTGGGCGGAAAATATCATTTAATCCGTCTCCGTTGGGAGAGAATGCATTAGGTATATAAATATCCGGCCCTTTAATAAAGCGGACGAAAATATTGTCGGTGCCGGAACAACCTTCCTGCGTATAGGCGGTAACGGTATATGTAATGTCATGGTTATACGTAGTAACCGGATTATAAATACTACGGTTGTTTAATCCGTCTGGCGGCATCCAGGTATAGCGTACGCCCCCGGTGGCATTGAGCTGAAATGGGGTGTTCAGCATAATAATGGTATCGTTGCCGGCAAAGGCATGCACTTTGGGCACTACTCTTACCAATGTACTGGCGGTAACCGGTTTGGGGCATCCGAGTGTATCCGTTACAGTTACTGTGAATAAAGTGGTATCCAGGGGGTGTGCTATGGTTACCGGTGAAGAAGCGTTATCCACATAAAAGGCTGGCGACCAGCGGTAATAGGCGCCCCCGGTAGCACGCAGCGTTAAAGGTACACCAAAACAAACAGTGGTATCAGGAGCGGCGGTAGCTTTAGGAGGGTCTACTACTTTAAGACTAACGGTATCGGCCCCACGACATGTACCGAGTGCTACCTGTACTTCGTAGGTTTGTTTAGGTGGAGCAGGTATCACGTACACATCAGGATTAAACGATATAACGCTATTCCTGGTCAGGTCTGTCCAGCGGTAGGTATACAAACCATCGGCGGTAGTTTCCAAATGAATCTCATCATTTGTACACACCGTGCTGTCAGCAATTGTTTTCACATGTATGGTCGTTCTTACATCTACCAATATATCTTTATCGTTCACACATCCCTGGTTATCTACAAAAGTGACTTTATAAGTGGATGTACGTGGAGGAAATACGATAGGATCAGGTGTGTTGGGATTTAGTATAAAGTAGTTGTCCGGTGTCCAGTTAAACTTGCCTGGTAACGTGCTGTTGGCCCACATATGCAAACTGTCTTTGGCGCATAGTAAGGTATCTGAAGTGGCATTAAATGGAGGCTTGTCGTAAATAGTAATCGGATTGGTAATGGTTTGTTCGCATCCTTTGTCATTGCGCACATAAAGCTTTACATCATATTTTCCGGGTGTTTTATACAGGTAGTTGGGGTTTGCCGCATTGGTGGTGTCTCCATTGCCGAAATCCCACTTATAATAGGCAATACCTCCGGCATCTGAGCGGGTAGGGGAAGAGTTAAATTTTGTCTCCTTATTCGAACAAAAGCCAGCAGCTGTAAATGCCGCTTTCAATACCGGGTACGCATACACGAGCGCGATGGCACTGTCGCCACAGTTACTGTTTTTATCTACCCACATCTTCACTGTATATAAACCTTCTTTGGCGTAAGTATGCGTGAATGCAGCAGTACTGTTGGTAGACAGTGTGGTGCCATCTCCAAAGTCCCAGAAGTACGGTTTTCCAAGTGTACTGTTATTGGTGAAGGTGACGGTCAAACTGGTGCAGTCGTTGTATTTATCAGGCATGGAGGCGGTCACCTGTTTCACACAGGTAGTCACGTTAATATGAAAATCTTTACGCAGGGTGCCTATCTGTTTACCATTGCGAAACTCTTTTACACATACCGTCACCACGTATTTACCCGCTGTGGGGGCAATGCCTGAAATGATCCCGGTTTTGGGATCTATGGTGACAGTTGATCCAAGTGGACTGCCACCACTGAACGGCGATATGTAGGAAACTTCCTCATAAGGTGGATTTTCCGCAGGAGGAGGTATGTTGTTATCGCCCGTAAGTGCTCCGCCTTTGAAAGCATCACAGAATTCATAGGCGAGGGAATCGTGATCCTGATCTGATGCAGAGAAGTCGTAGGTGAATTTTTTACTGGCACATACCAGGGTGGCTTCTTCCTTATTGAATGTTGGACTGGAGTTTATTATTTGTACGTTGTCGATTTTACCTGGGATGTCAATATAATAAGTGGCACCGGTGCCTACATCGGGGCTGTTGGGGAGAGGCTCTGCTATTATATTGAGCATGAACGGATCGCGGCAGCAACTTGAAAAAGCGATGGTGTAACCATTGTCGTTGGCAGGTATCGTAATGTTGGTTGTAAATGTTCCTATCTGGTAACAGATCACCGGAGGATTCACAATGCAGGGGTCTATCTGCGCCAGGTTTTTCTCCTCAAAACCTGAGCGGGTGATTTGATAATCAGCGAGCTTACTATAATTTTTTTTGTCGAAGGCAGAGAGGTAAACAGCATCGGGCATTTTGGCTATCCGGGGGCCATTACCGCAGATACGATATAATTTCAGGGTGATCGTATAGGTAATCATGTTACCATTCCTGCTTACAAACTTATAGTATACCTGTCCGCCTATAATATGACTGGCCTGCGCCACCAGGGCACACACCATGCATAGCAGGATGGCAAGTAGTTTTTTCAAAACATGCGATTTTTATGATTATAGTTGACAAAACGCTGTAAACTGTTCCAATATCACATTACTCTCTGTTGCTATTTCCCACATACCCATGTGCCCCACATTTTCAAAAATATGAATGCTGCTGATCCGTGGTAAAGTTATTTGCGGTAACACGTTATCCAGCGGCACTGCATTATCATCTTTCCCGATCATAAATAATACCGGTACCCGAAGCCCTTTCAGTACCCCTGTTCTGTCCGGACGGGCGGCCATTGCCTCGTAATACGCTATCAGCGCCGGAAGCTGGCATTCCATCCCCATTTTCACATATGCATCTACCTCAGATGGCAGGGTGCTTTTGGTAGCAGGGCTAAACATATTTGGCAATGTTTGCCGTAAAAATGTTTCTGCTCCATATTGTTCCATCAGTTTAACAGACTTTCGTCTGCCTTCTTTTTTCTCTTCACTGTCTGCTTTGGCAGTAGAATGAAAAAGTCCCAATCCTTTTACAACGGAAGGATATTTTTCTGCTAATGCCAGTGCAATATAGCCACCCATAGAGTGACCGATAATAACTGCATCACTGATATCTTCAGCTAACAGGATCGCATATACGTACTCCGCCATGGATTCAATAGTCAGTGGTGAAGACAGTGGCGATACTGCCGTTCCCGGCAAATCCGGAATAATGACGCGATATTGGGTTTTAAGCTGCGTAGTTTGTATGTTCCAAAGTCCTGAGTTCTCTGCAAAACCATGTATAAGCACTACCGTTGCGCCCTGGCCTTCATCCAACCAGGTGATGTTTCCGTTATTGATTGATTTCCGCATGTTTTAAACCGGGAATAAATCGTGAAATAAAAGCATGTAACAGGAACAAGATACAAAATATTAATGCCGCTTTCGACACCAGATCGCCATTTTTTACATAGAACGTAATACCCGTCCTCGGTGTTACAGTTGCTTTAAAAACAGCTTGCTGCCAATAGGCTTGCGGTTGATGAATATTACCTGCCGGATCAATAACTGCTGATATACCGGTATTTGCGCAACGTGCTATCCAACGACGGGTTTCAATGGCGCGAATCCGGGCATATTGTAAGTGCTGTCGGTGACCTTCTGTATTGCCCCACCATCCGTCGTTGGTGATAATGACTAATAAATTGGCCCCGGGTTTAATGTGCGTGGCCATATAATTGCTAAATACTGATTCATAACAGATTACCGGGAAAACGTTGATGCTGTCTGCAGGATTGGTAAACATTTCCACGCCAGGCATACGGCCATAGCTGCCGGAAATACCACCGAAATCAAGCGCTACGCTTTGCATGAACGATAAGTAACGTACATAGGGCACCAGTTCGGCTCCAGGTACCAGTTCATATTTATGGTAAACCTGTATACTTTTGGAAGTATCTATCTGAATGGCACTATTATACGCATCCCAGCGGGTACCGTCATTCAGTGTTCTGGCGGTAACGGGGATCTCTTCTGTACTGCTGTAATGTTTCAGTGTAGCGGCGCCACTGATCAGTTTTGCTTTAGGGTATTTGCGCAGCATTTCCCGGATGGCCATTACTTCCGGTTGATAGTTCAGTTCATTTTCCCAGGCGCCCTGTGGAAACAACGCAGTTTCCGGCCAGATAATATAACGGGTATTGCTATCCGCTTTTTGTTCCGTGAGCCGCAAAAATTTTCCCAGTTGATCCACGGCAGATCCTGCACTGAATTTTTCATCATAGGGATCTATGTTGGGTTGTACAATCACTACGGCTGTTTTCCGCGCAGGATCATCGGGAGTGGGTGCAATAAAAGCAGAAATAATCAATGGTAAACCAATCACTGCTGCGGGCTTCCATATTTCACGTAATACCTGCTTCCACGAAAAATCGTATAGGCGGGCACGTTTCCATACATTATAGATAAGAATATTGGCGCAGAGTACCCAGAAGGTACCACCACTGGTGCCCGTATATTCGTACCATTGTATCCATCCGGGACGCAGTGCAAAGGCATGACCCAATACCAGCCAGGGCCAGCTGAACTCCCAGGTCTGATGAATATATTCAAACGTTAACCAATATACGATTAAGGCAAAGTAAGCTACGGGCTCAGGTAATTTTCTACGGGTATTTTTAAAGCCCAGCCAGGGAATGCTCATGAGCAATGCATTGAAGCAGTTGGCAAATACACCACTCATGGGCAGGGTAGTATTACCTACCCACCAGGTAGAAGCTACGTTCCATACCAGGAAGGTGCTGAACACAAGACCGAAATATTTCCAGCGATGCTGCACTTTTTCGCTGATATACAACAATGGGGTAAATGCAACGAAAATAAGCGGCGTAAGCGGCATAGTAGGCCAGGCAAGCCAGAATATTAAACCACTCAGAATGCTTAACAGCAGGTAAGGCTTCTTCATTAAAAAATTACGAATTACGAATGACGAATGACGGAATATAGCGAAGATAAGCGCGGAATACCTTAAAACAAAAACGCCCGGTACTTTAGTACCAGGCGTTAATTTTATATTAACATAAGAACTCCGCTTATATGCGTAATTCATAATTTATAATTCGTAATTACTTATCTGCTATAGTTAGGTGCTTCTTTGGTGATTACCACATCATGCGGGTGGTTTTCTTTTACAGTAGCAGCTGTAATTTTTACAAACTGTGCACCCTGTAATGCCTTGATATCTTTAGAACCGGTAAGACCCATACCAGCTCGTAAGCCGCCTACAAACTGCTGTACTATTTCAGACAGCATACCTTTGTATGGAACGCGGCCCACAATACCTTCCGGTACCAGTTTCTTAATATCATCTTCATCCTGGAAGTAACGGTCTTTACTGCCTTCCTGCATGGCTTCAATAGAACCCATACCACGGTAGGATTTAAATTTACGTCCTTCGTAAATAATAGTTTCTCCGGGGCTTTCTTCCACACCTGCAAAGATAGATCCTGCCATGATGGTAGATGCACCTGCTGCGAGGGCTTTTACCATATCACCGGTATAACGGATACCGCCATCGGCAATTACCGGGATACCCAGTTTTTTCAGTGCATCCGCAGCTTCCATTACAGCAGAAAGCTGTGGGAAACCTGCGCCTGTTACAATACGGGTGGTACAGATAGAACCTGGTCCTACCCCTACTTTCACCGCATCTGCACCTGCCTGTGCCAATGCCAGTGCACCTTCTGCAGTAGCTACGTTACCAGCAATCACCTGCAGTTTAGGGAAAGCTTTCTTTAATTTTTTGAGGTTGTTTAATACCGCAATAGAATGACCATGGGAGCTATCCAGGCAAACTACATCCACACCTACATTCACGAGTGCCTGTGTGCGATCCAGCAGATCTGCAGTGATACCGAGTGCAGCACCTACAAGTAAACGGCCGAATTCGTCCTTTACAGCGTTAGGATAGCTGGTTAACTGCAGAATGTCACGGTAAGTGATCAGCCCTGCCAGTTTACCCTGTTTGTTTACTACCGGTAATTTTTCGATTTTATATTGCTGGAGAATTTTTTCTGCCTTTTTCAGGTCAGTGCCTTCTGGTGCAGTGATCAGGTTTTCACTGGTCATTACCTCTTTTACAAGGCGTTTTTTATTCTTTTCAAACCGTAAGTCCCTGTTGGTGAGGATACCTACCAGCTTGTTATTATCATCGATAATGGGAATACCACCAATACCGTTTTCCTTCATCAGTCTTAACGCTTCACCGATGGTGGCGTCTACTTTCAGGGTAACGGGATCTATGATCATACCGCTTTCGCTACGCTTAACGCGTCTCACCATTTCGGCTTGTCGTTCGATGCTCATGTTCTTGTGGAGAATACCTATTCCACCTTCTCTCGCCAATGCAATAGCCAGCGTGGCTTCAGTAACAGTATCCATCGCTGCAGATACCATTGGTATATTCAGACGTATGTTTTTTGTTAATTGCGTAGAGAGATTTACTTCTTTAGGCAGAACTTCAGAGTAGGCCGGTACCAGGAGCACATCATCGAATGTAAGTCCGTCAGCTACAAATTTGGGTTTAGATTTTCCCGCAGGCATGATGCAACTATTAATCAGTTAAAAAATAATTGCACGCAAATGTACACCTTTTTAGCTAATAGAAAAAATATTAGCTTTTAGCCTTTAGCTTTTAATGTTTTTTGTTAATATAATATTAACAATGTACTCAGGCCTTTCTCCACCTGCCAACAGCTAAATCAGCTCGTAGAGCTGACCCGGCAGACTGCGGAGTACACTTTGCATCTCCAGGTTGAACACAGCGGTAGCTACCTGGCTGCCCGATAAACGGGTTTGCAGGTACAATTCTTCCAGGTGCCGCCGCGACTTTTCCCGGAAAAGCGACATTATCAGCTGTTCATCTGCTGTTAACTCCGGAAACAGCCCCGGTTGCACTACGCCGGAAACAGATGGACGCGGGGTGTCCTGCCAGCCCATCAGCTCCAGTACATCAGCAGCGCCCGTGAGTAGTACAGCTTTGTTATGTTTGATCAGGTAGTTACAGCCCGCCGACTGTGGATCATTCAACCTGCCCGGAATACACATCACATCCCGGTTATAGCCGTTGGCCAGATCCGCTGTGATGAGTGAACCGCCCCTCACCCCGCTTTCTATCACAATAGTGGCATCACTGATGCCAGCCACAATCCGGTTGCGCTTGGGAAAATTTTGTTTATCCGGCAGGGTCTGGCTCATAAAGTCGGTTAGTAAACCGCCCTGCTCCAGCATTTCCACGGCCATTTGCTTATGCGCAAGCGGATATATCCGGTCCAGCCCATGTGCCAGCACGCCAATAGTAGGCGTTTGCTCTTTTAAGGCGGTTTTATGGGCGATCATGTCTATTCCATAGGCGAGGCCACTTACAATGGTGATACCGGCCGCAGCGAGCTCCTTTACCAGTGTTTCGCATATAGCGCGCCCGTAAGGGGTAGGGTGCCTGGTACCCACTACATTAACGATCCGGGGTGGATTTAAGATGGCACTGCCTTTATAATACAACATCGCAGGATTGTCGTAACAATGAAGCAGCCGTTGTGGATAGGCCGGATCCGTACAAAACAGCGGTTGTATCCTGTATTTTTCTATGAAATCAATTTCGGCAGCTATGGGCGCGAAGTCACGAAAATTGCAAAGCGCTGCCGCCCGGATACTTCCCACCGTTTC
Organism: Chitinophaga sp. RAB17; assembly: GCF_052114225.1. Taxonomy (NCBI): domain Bacteria; kingdom Pseudomonadati; phylum Bacteroidota; class Chitinophagia; order Chitinophagales; family Chitinophagaceae; genus Chitinophaga; species Chitinophaga sp. RAB17. The sequence goes on from NZ_JBFREI010000002.1 coordinate 1,077,153, forward strand.
AATTTTCTCCAGTTCATATTTTTTAGCTTTGAATATGTTGCCGGCGCTGCCAAAATGTTCCAGCAGCTTTTTGATAATCACATCACCGATCAGGGGAATCCGGGTTAATGCGATCTGATACATTAATTCCTGGGGCATAACAAACAATATTTCCGCATAATTTACAATTTTCTCATGGCACTTTTTGTGGGCCACATGATTTATTTTTGCAGCCACTAACGGATAATTTTTATGAAGATGAAATGGCTACTGACAGGAGTACTGATGATCGGGTTGTTTGCCTGTAAAACCACCCAGCCGGTAACAGAAAAAAGTACCGCTACTGCACTGATACCGGGCGGTCCGGCATGGGCTGCTTTGTGGCAGCAACAATCCGGTGAATATAAAGCCCTGTGCCTGCAGGCGTATCAGCTGGCAGCATTAAGACTGGACCAATACCTCTCTACTAAAGGCAGCAAACCGCTGGCTGTAGTAACAGACATAGATGAAACGGTACTGGATAACAGTCCTTACTCAGTACATCAGGCATTGGCCGGTAAAGGATACGATGATAAAAGCTGGATGGAATGGACCGCGAAAGTTGCTGCCGACACAGTTCCCGGCGCCCCGGCATTTTTTAAATATGCTGCTTCCAAAGGTGTAAAAGTATTTTACATCACTAACCGCGCAGAAAGCGAGAGAGCCGTTACCCTCCAAAACCTGCAGCGCTACCAGTTTCCGGATGCAGATGATCAGCACCTGCTGCTGAAAACAACCACGTCTGGTAAAGAACCCCGCAGACAACAGGTATTGCAGCAATATGAGATTGTGATGTTGTTTGGTGATAACCTCGGTGATTTCGCAGCGATCTTCGATAAAAAACCGGTAGATGAAAGAAATAGTGTAGCACTACAATCAGCTGCCAGCTTTGGTAGCCGCTTCATTGTATTACCGAATCCCATGTATGGCGATTGGGAAGGAGCGTTGTATAATTTTCAATATAAACTCACTACTCAGCAGAAGGATTCCATCATGAAAAGCAGGTTGAGAAATTACTAAGTAATAATGATAATATTGAAGGCCGCAAAGAGCAGGTAGATGCAGCTTTGCGGCCTTTTATGTTTGTGGTGACAGACTGGATACTACAACATCCCGAACTGTCTGAAATGATGCAGAAAATGTTTTCTGTGAAATGCTTTCCATTCTTCATAATCCAGCATACCAAATATATGATGCACCGTTTTCTGCGTTGGATGCTGTTGGAAATATGCATCAAAATCACTGATTTCATCGAGCAGGTATTGCCTGGCTATCACCAGATTGTCTGAATGAGGAGGTGGTGGTACATCGCCCTGTAAGGGAGAAGGCAGACTACGCTGCATTTCCATTTCACTATACAGGAATTGTTTGTATCGTTCTATTTTTTCAGGTGGTGTTAAAATAGCTAACGTCTCATGCTTGTTGCAGGAAAATGCCATCGCAAGCCCCAGGTGTTCGAGCATTTGCACCGCATTCATTTTCCCCCATTCGGGTACCGTAGTTTCGTGTAGCCGTGATAGGTAGTTGTCAAGTGAAGCGGCGGTTAAGAATTCTGATGCATTCATAACGGATGATGATTTGAATGATTACAAGCTGATGATCCTGAATACCGTACGTCTGTTATCTGCTCTACCCTCTTCGGTGTCATTTGTGGCAATCGGGTCACTTTCGCCATAGCCCTTTGCAGCAAGACGTGCAGCAGCAATACCTTTCTCGGTTAAGTATTTAACGACTGATTTGGCGCGGTTTTCAGACAGCACCTGGTTGTCTTTATCTGTGCCTATGTTATCAGTATAACCATCAATTTCAATTTTAATGGTTGGATTGTCCTGAAGTAAGCTGACCAGTTTATTCAGCTCTGTAACAGATGCAGGTTTAAGTGTGTATTGTTTGCTGTCGAAGAAAATATTGTGCAGTACAATACTGGCATTGGCGGCCAATGGTTGCAGTGGAATATTTTTTTCGAACGGCACACCGGGATTATGATCTTTCAGTGAAAAATTATCGGAGTAAAAGAGATAGCCTTTTCTGTTCACGTGCATGGCGTAATCTTTTCCTACCGGCAATGGTGCCAGGTAGTCACCGTTGTCATTGGTTTTTACGGTAGCAATGCTATAGCCGCCCTGCAGGTCTATTATATCAATGCTGGTAGCTAAGCGGGCATGTGTGAGGGTATCATACACGTAGCCTTTTACATATAACGTTTGCAGTGGGCGGGCTTCCGGATATAGTTCAAACCGGTAGATATCCAGGGCGCCACGGGTATCCGAACGATCGGATGCGAAATAGGCGGTTTTACCGTCGGCTTCTACTACCAGGGACGCATCTTCATCGATGGTATTGATAGGGTAACCGAGGTTGGTAGCTGGTCCCCAGCTGCCGTCCGGTTGCCGCCGGGAATAGAAAATATCGAGTCCGCCATAGCCGGGATGACCATTGGAGGCAAAGTAAAGCGTTTGTCCGTCTGCGTGAATAAATGGAGTGGTTTCCCTGCCGGCGGTGTTAATATTAGGCCCCAAACGTTGAGGAATACTCCATTGTCCGTTTGGCTGCCGGTTGGTTACAAATATATCTGCACCATTATCTGATGTTTCACGTGCAAAATAAAGTGTTTGTTTGTCGGTGCTGAGACTGGGTTGTGATTCCCAGTCACGTGTGTTGATGGGCGATCCAAAATTCTTTGGGGCGGTCCATCCCTGAGCCGTTTTTTCCGAGTAATACAGATCGCAGCTGCCTTTGCCTTCTGGAAATTCGCAGCCTGTGAATACCAGCATGGTACCATCTTGTGAAATGTTTTGTGCGCCTTCATTGAAAGAGGAGTTTACAGGTTCACCCATGTTTTGTGCCGTTGACCATTTATTGTTGTCCCGGTACGTAATATAAAAATCTTCATTACGGCCATTTACGCGTCTTGTGAAGATCAATGTTTTACTGTCAATGGTAAGGGAGGGAAAGTATTCCGGATCTTTGCTATTCACCGGATCACCCAGGTTTTCCGGATGAAAAGGAACGGTCTGACGGCTGTTGTTTACTGCAAATTCATAATTCGCTTTCAGCTTTTCTGCATTGGGACTTTTTGATTTTATATTGGCAAGATATTGTGTGATTAACTGTAACGCCCCTACGAAATTTCCGGTGCCTGCCATTGCCCGTGAGTAGGCTACAGATACAGGCCGCAGGCCGCTGCTATCCAGTTGCTTTAATTTTTCAAAAGCAGTGACAGCCGCTGCATAATCTTTCAGCTCTACATAACACAATCCCATTTGTCCATATGCATCTGTAAAGTTAGGTGCGGCTTTGATGGCTTCCTGCAGAAAAGTGATGGCGGTTTGTGTCTGGTAAATTCTTACGGCATCAATTGCACGGTCGAAGCTGGCTTTTGCTTTTTTAGGAGCAGTTTCATAGGTAACTGTCTGGGCCTGCATTTGCATCCCGATGCCCAACAGGCAACCCAGTATTAACAGGAAGGTTTTTTTCATAGAATGTATTCGCTATGTAATTAACGAAATTCTATCGAAAAATAGTGTAGCGATTTAGCTTTTAGCTTTTAGCCATTAGCTTTTAGCAAAAATGCAGCGGAGATATAAGTACAGTGATTAACACATGCTCATATCTCCGCTGCATTTTTGCTAAAAGCTAATGGCTAAAAGCTAAAAGCTATTCTACGGTACATTAATATATTTATGGATCTGCAGGGACATGGTCCATTGCGGGTTATCTTTGATATACTCCGTAATAAGTGGTGTCATTTCCGCGCTGCGTTCCCATTCAGGTTGCAGGTACAGTTTACAGTGTTTGCCGGCGAGGGCAGCATATTTCTCTGCCCAGGCAAAATCTGTTTTGTTGAAGATGACTACTTTCAGTTCATGGGCTACTTTACAGATTTCCGGTAAAGGCGCTTTGAATTTTTTGGGAGATAAAGTAATCCAGTCCCAACTTCCGCTGAGAGGTGAGGAGCCGGATGTTTCTATATGTGTTTGAAAGCCTTGTTTATGTAAGGATTTGGTGAGGGTATCCAGGTTGTGTAGGAGGGGTTCACCACCGGTTATCACCGCTATGCGGCCTGGATAGGCGGCAGCCTCTGTTACGATATCATTTACCGGCACTTGCGGATGCTTGTCAGCATCCCAGCTATCTTTTACATCGCACCATACGCAGCCAACATCACAGCCTCCCAGCCTGATAAAATAGGCTGCCCTGCCCTGGTGGAAGCCTTCCCCCTGAATGGTGTAAAAACGCTCCATCAGCGGGAGGGTACTTGTTTTAATATTTGTAGTTATTACTGACATGACTTACTTCACAAAGTTCCGGTTTTTTTACCACCGGTAACACATTTAATAAAAGCTAACGGCTAAAAACACAAAGCGCTTTTCCTCCGCGTGCTAACAGCTGACAGCTAAAAGCTAACGGCTGTCTCAATTCATACTTCCTTTCAAACCGATGGTGGCGTGATAGGTATTCTTGAGTAAAGCGGCTATTGTCATAGGTCCAACGCCACCGGGAACGGGGCTGATGTAGCTACATTTAGGCGCCACTTCATCAAATTTAACGTCTCCTTTCAGGCGGAAGCCACTCTTTTTGCTGGCGTCTTCCACACGATTAATACCTACATCCACAATCACAGCGCCTTCTTTTACCATATCGGCGGTCACAAAATCCGGTTTACCGATGGCGGCAATAATGATATCTGCCTGCCGGCAGATGTCGGCCAGATTATGGGTATGCGAATGTGTGAGGGTAACCGTGCAGTTACCTGGATTGGTATTGCGGCTCAGCAAAATGCTCATCGGTGTACCTACAATATGGCTGCGGCCTATCACCACGGCATGCTTGCCTTTGGTAGGAATATTATAATGTTCCAGCAGCAACATAATACCATATGGTGTCGCCGGAATAAAGGCAGGTAAGCCACTTACCATTTTACCAACGTTCATGGGATGGAAGCCATCTACATCTTTGCTGGGATCGATGGTGTTGATTACCAGTTCTTCGTTGATATGTTTGGGTAAAGGTAATTGAACGAGAATGCCATCTACATCCGGATTTTCATTCAGCAGAATGATCTGGTCCAGCAGATGTTTTTCAGAAATTTGTGCATCAAACCGGAGGAGGGTAGAATTATACCCGCATTCAGCGCATGATTTTACTTTGGATGCTACGTAGGTTTCACTTGCCGGATTATTACCTACCAATATGGCTGCCAGGTGAGGGACTTTTTTACCAGCGGCCTTTAATTCAGCCACCTGAGCGGCTAATTGGGCTTTGATAGCCTCAGAAACTAGTTTACCGTCTAAAATTTGCATGTGCAAAGGTAAGGAAAACTGTGATTTGATAGTGCTGATTTGGGGAGAAGAGCGTTGGGGAGTGGCCGAAGTCCAGCAAAACAAGCTCCGGTAAAGGAACTTGCTTTGCTCAGGCATTGCGCCTGTCAGGAACTTACGTATTGTTTAGTGGAAATTATAAGGCAAAACTTAAATATAAATCTTCTTATTGATATATGCAAAAGAAGACCAGATCACAGGTATTTATGCTTAAATTTTTGGTGCAGCATCCAGTATTTCTTTGTCGGCTGCCGCGGCATATTTTTCAAAGTTGCGGATAAATTGTCCGGCAAGATCAGTTAACTGCGCATCGTAAGCACCTTTGTTTTCCCAGGTATTGCGCGGATCCAGGATACTATCTGGTACACCGGGGCAATTATCCGGAATCTGAAATCCGAAAACTGGATGTGCATGGAAGGTTGCTTTATCAAGCTGTCCGTTTAATACGGCAGTGATCATGGCGCGGGTATAACTGAGTTTAATGCGATTGCCGGTACCATAGGCGCCGCCTGTCCAGCCAGTATTGATCAGCCAGACATTTACGTTGTGTTTACGCATTCTTTCTCCCAGCATCTGTGCATACTGTGCCGGATGCAATGGCAGGAAAGGTGCGCCAAAACATGCGCTGAAAGTGGATTTGGGCTCGGTAACACCAGCTTCTGTACCTGCTACCTTAGCGGTATAACCAGAAATAAACTGGTACATCGCCTGTCCGGGCGACAGCCTGGAAATAGGAGGTAACACGCCATAAGCGTCGCAGGTAAGGAAGAAAATATTCTTTGGAATGCCTCCTACTGAAGGTTCCTGAGCATTGTCAATATAGTGCAGTGGATAGGACACACGGGTATTTTCCGTAATGGTACTATCTGTATAATTCACGGTATGTGTGCCGGGGAAGAAGTTGATATTCTCCAGCATGGCACCTTCGCGCACTGCATGAAATATCTGTGGTTCCTTTTCTTCAGAAAGATCAATACATTTTGCATAACAACCGCCTTCGAAGTTAAACACACCGGTATCCGTCCAGCCATGTTCATCATCTCCTATCAGCTTACGTGCAGGATCTGCGCTCAGGGTAGTTTTGCCGGTGCCGCTCAAACCAAAGAATATAGCAGTATCACCTTTCTCGCCAATGTTGGCAGAGCAGTGCATGCTCAGCACATTTTTGTTATGAGGTAATTCATAATTCAAAATGGTGAAAATACCTTTTTTGATTTCTCCGGTGTAGGCACTGCCACCAATGATGATTATTTTTTTGGTGAAGTTTACTACAGAGAAGTTCCGCTGCCGCGTGCCATCAGTGGCAGGATCAGCTAAACAGCCAGGGGCTTGAATCACCGTCCAGTCGGGATGCATGTAATCCAGTTCTTCTTCTGAAGGACGGAGAAACATGTTGTAGGCAAATAAACTGGACCAGGGCAGTTCACTGATGACTTTAATGTTGACCCTGAAATCATCGTCAGCACAGGCATAACAATCACGTACCCACACCTCTTTACCGGTGAAATAACGGGTGATTTTACTGTATAAACGATCGAAATTTTCTTCAGAGATAGGGAGGTTGAAATCGTTCCAGTTTACGGTGTCCGTTGTGATGTTGTCTTTTACAATGAATTTGTCTTTCGGGGAGCGACCGGTATATTCACCGGTGTTAACAGCCAGGGCCCCAGTGTCAGCATATACCCCTTGTTTACGGGCGATGGTTTGTTCCGCCAGTTTTTCGGGTGAAAGTTGGTAATAAACGTTAGCCACGTTCTCTATGCCAAGTCCCCGTAAGTCAGCAATAGGATTCCTTACGCTACTCATTTGCATAAAAGCAAGATTGTTTTGGTGTAAAAGCAAAACTAGCGATTTTTTGATATTGTCAAATTTTATCGGTGTTATACCATCAAAATTTAGAAATTAGTAACCGTTTTTGGGGTGGTTATTGCGATATCTTCAATATGCGGGTGTTTCATTGCAGGATTATCAAACTAAAAAGCGGATAATATAGCATTACCTATCCGCAAGGAAATATTAGTACGATTTTGTCATTTTATACAGCAGATATTAACCAATTTGATGATTCAGTGTTGAGCAATATTTCTACCTCCGAAATTTTACCTAGGTTTGAAACCTCATTTGAAATTAAGAGATATGAAGAATTTGCCCTTAGATCCGCAGCTGTTTGTAAAGAACCGCCAGCGTTTTGTGGCTAAAATGAAGCCGCAGTCTATCGCTATTATCAACTCCAATGATGAACTGCCCACCAATGGTGACGCCTTGCATAAGTTCAAGCAGAATTCAGATCTGTATTGGCTGACAGGTATTGATCAGGAGGATACGATGGTGGTATTGTTTCCCGATAATCCGGATCCTAAATACCGTGAGGTATTGGTGCTGGTGCGACCTAACGAGTTAAAGGAAAAGTGGGATGGTCACAGGTTGCGCAAAGATGAAGCATATGCCGTATCCGGCATGTCTACCGTAGTTTGGCTGGATAGCCTGGATGCATTATTACAGCAATGGATCAACGATGCGGCCAACATCTACCTGAACACCAACGAAAATAACCGTAAGTCAAACCTGGTACCGGTAAGAGATTACCGCTACGCACAGGAAACAAAAGAACGTTATCCGCTGCATAATTATCTGCGTGCTGCTGTTATCTTCAAAGAACTGCGTGCCGTAAAAACACCGGAAGAAATCAAGGTGATGCAGGAAGCGATGGATATTACTGAAAAAACTTTCCGCCGTTTACTGAAGTTCATCAAACCGGGTGTATGGGAACATGAAATTCATGCAGAAATTATGCACGAATTCCTGCGCAACCGCTCTGCTGGAGAAGCCTATGGCTCTATCATCGCTTCCGGCGATCGTGCCCGTACCCTGCACTATGTATCCAATAACCAGGAATGTAAAGATGGGGAAGTTATCCTGATGGACTTCGGTGCAGAATATGGTGGCTACAATGCGGATCTTACCCGTAGTGTACCTGTAAACGGCAAGTTTTCGCCACGTCAGCGCCAGGTATATGATGCCTGTCTGCACCTGCACAACTATGCCAAATCTATCCTGCGTCCGGGTATCACCATCGCTAAGTACCATGAAATGGTAGGTGTGGAAGCAACAAAAGAATTTATTAAGCTGGGTTTACTCACAGAAGAAGAAGTGAAAAACCAGGACCCTGAAACACCGGCATACCGCAAATACCTGTACCATGGCATCTCTCACCATCTGGGGGTTGATGTACATGATCTGGGACCTTCTTTCCATCAGCCTATTCCGGAAGGAGCAGTGATGACCATTGAACCCGGTATTTATATTGAAGAAGAAAAACTGGGTATCCGCATCGAAAACAATATCTGGCTTACAGCGGAAGGTAATGTGGACCTGATGAAGAATATTCCGATCACGGCCGATGAAATAGAGGCGCTGATGAAATAGAATTTCAAATTACGAATTACGAATTACGGGATTTGTGAGTAGATAATAAACGTTGATCTTTGCGTTTACCATTTACTCACAAATCCCGTAATTCGTAATTCGTAATTCGTAATTCGTAATTTGCACTAAATCTTTCTATTAAATGAAGCAACTACCCAATATTCTTACCCTATGTAACCTCTTTTGCGGGGCACTGGCTATTATCTGCATCTTACATGCACCTGAATACCGCGCGGAGATTAACGGTGCCGACTATACGATTCTAACACCGGAGCCGGTATACTGGGCTTCTGCATTGGTAGTACTGGCAGGTATCTTCGATTTTTTTGATGGTATGGTAGCCCGGCTGCTCGGTGTATCAGGGCCTATGGGCAAGGAGCTGGACTCCCTGGCAGATGTGGTGACTTTTGGCGTAGTACCCGGTATGATGTTATACAGACTGCTCCGCAGTGCGTATTTTCAACAACCGGATGTTTTTGATGTATCTATCTTTAACCTCGCTCCGGCCTTGCTGGTGCCTTGTTTTGCGGCATATCGCCTGGCTAAGTTTAATATAGACACCCGGCAGTCAGAAAACTTCATCGGGGTGCCTACCCCTGCAGTAGCTTTGCTGGTGGCTTCTTTTCCATTAATCCTTTTATTTAATCCTTTTAACCTGGCGCATTGGTTCCAGAACATCTGGGTACTGTATATCACCATCGCATTGCTGTGTTACCTGATGATTGCAGAAATTCCAATGATCAGCCTGAAATTTAAAAGTAAGCGCATCGCAGACAACTGGCCACGGTTTTTACTGATCGGATTAACGATACTGAGCATACCTTTCCTGAAATTCGCTACCGTACCATTTATATTTATCTGTTACGTAATATTATCAATAGCAGTACCTCCAAGAATTACAAATTAAGAATTACGAATGACGGATTTGTGGGACGATTTCGGTCTATATCCCCACAAATCCGTAATTCGTAATTCTTAATTCGTAATTTTTGAGTAGGTTTGCGGCAAAATTTCTAGCACAATGACTTTTACTGCACATATCAATGTGATGCCACTGAAAGAATTATTAGATCCGCAAGGAAAGGCGGTGATGAGTGGTCTCAAGAACCTCGGCCTGGGCCAGGTACAAGATGTACGTATTGGTAAACACATTACTCTGCAAATTGAAGCCGCCAGCCAGGAAGAAGCAAGGCAGATCGCTGAAAATGCCTGCCAGAAGCTGTTGGCAAATCAGGTAATGGAATCTTTTGAAGTACAAATACAATAATTAATTACGAATTGGGAATTACGAATTACGGGATTGGTGGGGAGATTCATAAGAAGATACCATCAGGTCTCCGCACAAATCTCGTAATTCATAATTCGTAATTCGTAATTACATTATGAAATTATATCTCGTTCCATCTCCTATCGGCAACCTTGCCGATATTACCTACAGGGCTGTCAAAGTACTCGAAGAAGCAGATCTGATTCTGGCGGAAGACACCCGTACTTCCAGCGTTTTGCTCCGGCATTACAATATCACTAAGCCCGTTACGGCTTATCATCAGCATAACGAGCACAAGATAGTACAGCACCTGCTGCAACAAATGCAGGGAGGCAAAACGATGGCCCTGCTCACCGATGCCGGTACGCCCGGTGTATCTGATCCCGGATTTTTACTGGTGAGAGAATGCAGCCGTGCCGGTGTCCCGGTAGAATGCTTACCCGGCGCCACTGCCTTTGTACCCGCACTGGTGAACAGCGGTATCCCCATGAACCGCTTTGCCTTTGAAGGCTTCCCTCCACTCAAAAAAGGCCGCCATACTCTTTTTACAAAACTCGCTACAGAAGAACGTACCATCGTTTTTTACGAGTCGCCCATGAGGCTGGTAAGAACCCTGGCCGACCTGATTCAATACTTCGGACCAGACCGCCCCTGCTGCGTTAGCCGCGAACTCACCAAAATGTTCGAGGAAAATAAACGCGGTACCCTCCAGGAAGTTCATGACTACTACGCAGAGAAAGGTGTGAAAGGAGAAATTGTGCTCGTGGTACAGGGCGTCGAATAATTATTTTAGTAGGGCGGAAGCTGTTGACACACCGTTGTCATCCATGTGTTGTTGTTTTGCACTACAAACCATTTACCCATGCTAGTTACCGATATCGCTGCACAACGATTACTCCATCAGCAACTGATCCATACTTCTTTTAAAAAACCAGCTGACATCGTTTCCTTTTTTGGCGCTATGCAGGCCCAGGAACATGCACATAGCAAATGGGGCATTGGTGTACGACTCCCCGGCACCACAGATGCCGCAATAGAAAAGGCGCTCAGCAATAAATCACTGATCCGCACCACGGTATTCCGCGGTACCCTGCACCTGGTAGCAGCTGCAGATGTACGCTGGATGCTGCAACTCATCGCTCCCAATATGAAAACACGCATGGGAAGCATGAAAAGACAGCTGGGCATGGATGATGCCTTACTCCATAAAACAAATCAGCTGATCATCAAAGCCTTGCAGGGAGGCAATCACCTCACCCGTAAAGAACTCACTACCCATTTACAGGAGAAAGGTATTGCCACCGATGATCATCGCATGAATCATATTATTTATCACGCTGCCCTGGAAGGAATCATCTGTAATGGCCCTCTTAGTGGTAAACAATTCACCTATACACTCCTGGATGAGTGGTTGCCGGCATCTGCCTTGCTCAGCAGACAAGATGCGTTGATCACACTGGCCCGCCGTTATTTTATCAGCCATGGCCCGGCCACACTGGCCGATTTTGCCCAGTGGTCAGGATTATCTGTAACGGATGCCCGCACAGGTCTGAATGGTGCGCAGGAACACCTGCAGGCACAGGAAATAAACGATACTACTTATTGGATGGCGCCTGGCAGGAAGAAAGCTGTTCCGGATACCCACTTATTACTCCCCGCTTTTGATGAGTACTTTATCGGCTATAAAGATCGTAGTACCCTGATAGACATGCAGTTCGCCAAAAAGGTAATGACCATCAACGGCATTTTTAATCCTATTATGGTGCACAACGGACAGATCATCGGCACCTGGAAACGTGCTTTCAAAAAAGATAGTGTAACCGTTACCGTTGAATCATTTAAGCCACTCAAAAAAGCAGCACTGAAAGCCTTTGAGCCGGCAGCACAGCAATATGCAGACTTCCTGGGTTTAACCCTCACTGCATTCACCGCGGCGGATCTGAAATAACCGGAGTCAAAACATCAAAATACCCAAATGATGTTTATTTTAGCTGTTTAATCAAAAAGAAACGGAATGAAGTATCGGGTTACAACAGGGAGCTGTCTGGCCATCGCTATGCTGGCAGGCAGTTGGTTACAACTAAGCGCACAATCTGATCGCTGGCAACAGCGGGTGAAATATACCATGGATGTGAAAGTAGATGCGCCAGCCAATCAATTCAAGGGACAACAACACCTTGAATACTTTAACAACTCCCCCGATACGTTGAAGAAAGTCTTCTATCACCTTTACTGGAACGCCTTTCAGCCTAACAGCATGATGGACGTGCGTAGCCGCGAGCTTGGTAAAATAGTGATCGGAAGAGACAAAAAAGGCAATGAGCGTCGCGACTGGGACGGCCGGGTACGTGACCGCATCTCCGAACTGAAGCCTGATGAAATTGGTTATCAGAAAATTATTTCCCTGAAGCGTGATGGTAAACCGCAGGATTTCAAGGTAGTGGAAACGATCCTGGAAGTGCCGTTGGATAAGCCGATCCTGCCACATTCAAAGGCCATATTTGATATGGAATTTGCTTCGCAGGTGCCGGTACAGATCCGTCGCAGTGGTCGCAATAACGCAGAAGGAGTGGACTTCTCCATGTCACAGTGGTATCCTAAGATGTGTGAATATGATTACGAAGGATGGCATGCCACTCCTTATATTGCCCGTGAATTTTATGGCGTTTGGGGCGATTATGATGTAAAAATCACTATCGATAAAAAATATGTAATAGGCGGTACCGGTTACCTGCAGAACCCCAACCAGATTGGCCATGGGTATGAAACACCCGGTGTGAAAGTAAATCAACCTGCCGGTAATATGCTTACCTGGCATTTCATTGCGCCGAATGTACATGACTTCATGTGGGCCGCAGATCCGGATTACAAGCACATTACCCAGAAAGTAGATGGCTTTACGGCGCATTTCTTCTATATCGATAATGAGCATACACACGATACCTGGCCTCAGCTGGCAAAGATGATTCCTGCTGCCTACGCCTACATCAAAGCACATTATGGTGCTTATCCGTACGAGCAATATTCATTCATTCAAGGTGGAGACGGCGGTATGGAATACCCTATGGGCACGCTGATCATGGGGAATGGAAAGATGGATGGTTTATACGGCGTGGCGATGCACGAATGGATGCACAGCTGGTACCAGGGAATGCTGGCTACCAACGAAAGCCTGTATCCATGGATGGACGAAGGGTTCACCACTTTTGCGGAAAATAATGTGATCCATAATACGATCGATTCTCTGAAAGGGAAAAACGCCCTGGAAGATTCTTATGCAGGTTATTTTGCATTGGCCAGAAGTCCTTTCGAGGAACCAGCTACCACCCATTCTGATCATTATAACACTAACTACGGCTACAGTCTTACTGCTTACTCCAAAGGTGCCGTATTCCTGGAGCAGCTGGGCTATGTGATTGGTGCTGCCAACCGCGATGCAGGTTTGTTAAGCTACTACAAAGAATGGCGCTTCAAACACCCGAATGTAAATGACTTTATACGTGTGATGGAAAAGCAAAGTGGCATAGAACTGGACTGGTACAAACAATACTTTATCAATTCCGTAAAACACATTGATTATGGTATTGATAGCGTATTTGAGAGAAACAATAAAACTGTTGTGCGCCTGCGCAGAGTCGGATATATGCCGATGCCGATAGATTTTATGGTGACAGATAAAAAGGGCAATAAAGAACTGCACTACATTCCATTGTCTATTATGTATGGAGAAAAGCCAAATGAAAATCCGGCTGTAAAACGTATAGTCGATCCCGTTTGGTACTGGACAAATCCTGTTTACGAAGTGGAACTGAATATTCCGCTGACCGACGTCAAAGAGCTGGAAATAGATCCCAGCCAGCGTATGGCAGATGTGGACCGGAGCAATAATAAAGCAGTATCCTAAGATATATGAGACGGGGCTGATACCAATCAGCCCCGTTTTTTAAGATTTTTATTTTCCCCGCATGATTTCAGCGGCGCTTCTTTCTCCTGCTTCCAGCATCTCCTTCATGGCAGCGGGAACAAACTCCAATCCTCCCATATGTACATCCAGCGCCTGTTGTGGCCGGATAATATGTAAGGTTATCGCTTTCTTTTCATGGAAAGGATTTACAGGAACATCGAAATAATCATCTACGGCAGTTATCCCGGCCGCTTTCATTTTATTTTTTACTGCTTCGATATAGGTGAGTGAATCATTGATAAAACCGGATAGCTGCAGTCCTGCCATTTCGTTGGTAGTATGATCTACCTGTCTTTCCAGTATATCCAACAGATTTTTAAAGTGCAGGTCTTCTTCTCCTGGTATTTCGGGCGTAAGCAGGATGGCATAAATAGTGGTAGCACCTTTATCTATAGCCAGTTGGATGGGATTGTAGTGTGCGCCACCTCCGTTGGTAAATTGCTGTACATGGTCTGGCAGTGAAGCTACTTCCACTGGCGGCATAAACACGGGCATACTACAGGATGCCAGTACTGCTTCGCGGAAGGTATAGTTGTCGTGAAGTGATACAATGTCGTAGTCTTTTTTTACGGCGTCATTACTACGGGGAGAGAAGTAAGTAGTACGGTTTGTTTGCAGGCATTTTCCGGCTACAAATACTTCTTCCTGTAACTGCTGGAGCGCGCGAAACCTGGCGTCTGTAAAGATATTGTTGATTTTATGTGTTAATGCGGTGGCATTATACAGCGAATTATTTTGTGGAAATCGCTGCATCATGGTGCTGGTGTTCACGATATCTATGGTGCTGTTGCTGGTAAATAATTTTTCGAGCAAATTAATTTCGCCGAGGGCAGCGAGTGGTGCAATGAGGGCGCTGGTACCGGTTCCGCAAAAAAGATCAAATGCAATAGGAGGATGTTGTGTATATAAGTATTTGAGGGCGCCAACAGCAAAAGCGCCCCGGGAGCCGCCGCCGCTGATGACTAACGCAGTGGTAGCCATGATGATTTTTTAGGTAGGGACAATTTAATTAAAAAATCAAAATATAAGTTGCTGCAATTGGTTTTGCCAGGTATGGCCCTGCAGTTCCTGATCTTTTAATTTAGAGAGATGGTGCTGATTGTGATGTGCGATGTAATACAACATTTCCCTGATGGTAATTTTTCCTAACAGGGGATGTGGCAGACGATATTTATCCAGGTCAGTTTCTGACCAGGTGAGGAGTTTATCTGATAATTTTATTTTCTGAAGAAGAAAACTCTGCAGCAGTGCCGGACGCTGGGCCTGATAAATCACGCCTGGCTGATAGGCCCTGCCTGCCTTGAAGCCATTGTTCAATGCATGTTGATAGTCGGCTACCAGTTTATCGTAGGGGCGTGAGGGTGACTGGCTGATGCCGAAATAGCGCAGGGTAACTTTGGGAAATCCCAATGCACTGCTAATGGGCCTGATAGATTTGGTAAGATGATCCAGTTGTTGACCAGCCGACCATTTACCGTATGGAGAAGCGGTAAAACGTATATCCGGCAGCGTATTGACAAAATCTACGAAATTGTCGAAGCTTTTATTGAGAAGAGATTGGATCTCGTGCTGGTTCAGGTACATAGGAGCGAAATTTAGAGGGTTCAGAAACACATTTCCAGACATTTTATTCAATATACCCGGGCCACTGCATTCTCTTTGAAGTTACGTCAGATTTGCGAGGCGGCCAATAGCTTTTTACATATTAAAAAGTTAAATGTATAGTAAATCGGCTGGTTGGCCCGGGAATATTGATGTACCGTTAATAAAAACTTAAATTATTCCAGTACCTGGCACTCAAAGCCCTTTTTTTGAACGAATTCTATAATAATATCCTCTTCCACCTGTAAGTCGGCAATGCGTAATACTTTATCGCAATCGTCCAGATCTACATGACAGGACCCAACCGGGAAGCTGGATGCTATGGCCTGGATCATCTGCTGACGGTCTTCCAGGCTGTCTATATTGGTTTTGAATATACCTATCATCGCACAATATTTTTAGTGTGATTCTTTTTCTTCGTTTTTCTGATCATCGGGTCCCTTCCTGGTATCATTGGTATCATCTGACCAGTACCTTTCCCATTCCTCGCGTCTGGTTCTACCAAACCCGGGTCTGCAGCGGTTGCGGAGCGCCTCTTTCATTCTATCCTGTTCTTCGGGTGTCATATGGGACATTTTTTGACGGAGTTTCTCTTTCCATTCGCGGCCCCGGTTCCATTTGTCGTTCCAGGAGTTATGGTGATTATGCCAGCCAAAAAGGAGTTTACCTAATAAAAGGAGACCTAATGCCTGCCAGTAGGAGATCACCGGACCATGAAACAGTTCAGGGATCAGACAGTTCCACAATTGCATGGTGGCAAATCCCACCGCTACCATAAACACTATCCCGAAGACAATGAACTTGGCGATGCGTCCTCCATTTCTTCTGCCGTATTCGTTTCTCATATCTTTAATAATTTAAAATCAGTCGTTTAAAAATTCGTTGTACAGTTCTGTCAGGCGTTCCCGCAGGAACAGTACAGCATAGCGTTTGCGTGACAGCAGGGTATTTACCCCAATGCCGGTTTCTTCGCTCATTTCTTTAAAAGATTTACCTTCCAGTTCATGCTGTAGAAATACCTGTCTTTGATCCGCCGGCAGCTCACCAATGGCTTGCATAATGGCTTCAGACATGATTTTCTTCATCATAGGCGTATCTGCCTCCTGGTTTTTGTCGGAAAGTAATTCGGGGAGAAATAATACTTCTTCGCCTTCTATCTCGCGAGTATAGTCAGAAAAAGGAGTTTCTTTCTTTTTACGGAACCAATCGGTGATCTTGTTGCGGGTTACGGCAAACAGCCACCCGGTAATGGAGTCTACCTGGCTTCCCAGTCTAAGGTATTCGGTGAATTGATAGAAAACATCCTGTAAAATATCCTCCGCATCGGACGCATTATTTACCCGTTGCCGGATAAAATGCAGCAATCGCTTGCGTTCCTGCTTCACGGCTGCCTGTATGCGTTCGTTTTGCTCTATGGCCATGATGTTATTTGTAAGGACCAGCTGTTTCATCTTAATAAGGATGACGAAACAACGGCGAGGATATTTTATAATTACAGAAAAAAATCTGTTTAAATTACAGAACAGGAAATCAGTCCTTTATGCATGATCACGCTCACAATCCGGGCTCTGGTCTGGATGGCACCAAGGTTAACCGGGCTTTCATATGGGGAATTACCCTTAACCTGATTTTTGTGGCGGCAGAATTTATAGCCGGTTTTATCACCCATTCCCTGGCGCTCATGGCCGATGCCGGCCATAATCTCAGCGATGTGGCCAGCCTGGCCCTGTCACTCCTGGCTTTCCGCCTGGCTAAAATAACGTCCAACCCAGGGTATACGTATGGATACCGCAAAAGTACAATACTTATTTCCCTCTTTAACGCCATGCTCTTACTGATTGTAGTCGGTATTATAGGATATGAGGCTATCCGCCGCTTCAGTGAGCCTTACGAAGTGCAGGGAACGCCTATCGCTATTGTTGCCGCCATTGGCATTGGTATCAACGCATTTACGGCCTGGTTGTTTTTCAGGGACAAAGAAAAAGATCTCAATATTAAAGGAGCTTATCTGCATCTGGCGGCGGATGCCTTGGTGTCTTTAGCGACCGTTGTAGCTGGCATTGTTATCATCTACACAAAGTGGTATTGGCTGGATCCCCTGTTGAGTATCATTGTAATGGTAGTTATTGTATTGGGTACCTGGGGACTGCTAAAAGATAGTTTACGCTTGTCTATGGATGGGGTGCCAAAGAATATTGACCTGCAGGAAGTAAGGAAAACAGCCCTGGCAGTGAAAGGGGTGCAGGATATTTACCATATTCATGTGTGGGCGCTCAGTACAACAGAAAATGCACTCACCGCCCAGGTGAAAGTTGATCCGCAACTGGATGCTGCCGGAACAGAAGCATTAAAAAAGGAACTGCGTCATGAACTTGAACACCTGGGCATTCGCCACTCTACACTGGAAATCGGGTATTTTTAGCTTTTAGCCAATACCACAAATTTCTCCTGGAAGCTTTCTTCCGGGAAGATATCATATACTTTCAGCAACTTTGGTTTTAAGCCACTGTCCGATATTTCCTGGGCCAGGTCGCCGCCTTTCAGGCAAATTAAGCCCTTCTCGAATTGCTTGCCGGGTACTACCGACTTTTTCAGTACGGGTTTACTCCAGCGCCAAAGGTCGCCCAATGGGGCCACCGCACGGGAAACAACAATATCAAATTTGCGGTTCTTGATATCTTCAACCCGGCTATGCGCTGCTGTCACGTTTTTCAGCTGCAGCGCTTCCGCTACGCCCTGTACTACTTTGATCTTTTTGCCAATGGAATCTACCAGGTGGAACTGTACTTCCGGAAAGAAGATGGCCAGCGGAATACCAGGAAATCCACCACCTGTGCCGAGATCCAGGATTTGTGTGCCTGGCTGAAAATCCGCAATAGCGGCTATACTAAGAGAATGTAATACGTGTTTTTCATATAAGGCCTCAATATCTTTACGGGATATCACATTGATCTTTTCATTCCACTCTTCATACAATCCCTTCAGGGCCTCAAACTGCGACAACTGCTCTGGTGTAAAGTCGCTGAAATATTTTAAAATAATTTCCATTGCGCAAAAGTAGGGAGGATTAGCCTGTTTTTTGATGATTAACGCGATTTTTTGTCTTTTCCAGGATTATACTGATTTAGGGATCAAGTTGAAAACCTGGGGAATAGTGTAAATTTTAAGCATAAATTTTAGTCCATCTATAAAGGAAGAATGCTATAGATCCAAACCTGCGCCATCTGCCCGAAAGCCTGCATCACGGATATTTTTAGTAGGAATTTTATCTTCGTTGTCTCTAAATACGCTTTTAAGATATAGTGCATTAAGAACCCCCATCATTATGGTCAACATGACCTCTTCATTATGGTGATGCTGCCGATGCTATGCTTAGCACCCGCTAAGTACCTATAGAAGCACTGCACCAGAGGTGGACTTGATGTGGACTTGAGGTGGACTTGATGCGGGGGTGAGTTAACCAGAATCGGCCATAGTAGCGCTGCTATAGCAGGCTATGCCAAAGCGGCACGATGCTGGGTGGGTAGCAGTCGAAAGTAACCTAACCCGGGGAAGTTTTTTCCCGGGTAGATTGAAAATCATCTAAATCAGTATAATCCTGGAAAAAGACAAAAAATCGCGCTTACCACTTATTGGCCTTCGCCTTGAATAACAGCGCCGGTGTAAAGATGATATAATACAGCACCATAAAAATATCCATCAGCCAGCTGAACTTAAACAAATCACTTTCATCCAATCTGCGCATGGCGGCAAAGGTGATAATGGATTGTACCAGCACTTTCAGACCAAAGATGCCCAGCACGTACCAGAGTACCGGTGGTGGGAAAAACAGTCCAATGATAAAGGCGGGGTAGAAAAGGAAATGTGTCAGTGAAAATAATCCCAGGACAAACTTGTGGCCGAAGCGGTAATGCTTGCCGGTAGACATGTGCCGGGTTTTTTGTCTGAACCAGCTTTTCCAGTTCTGTTTGGGCTCTGAATAGGTAAACGCTTGTTTATCAATAACTACACCTACATTTTTTCTGTTGGCGGCAGTGTTTACAAACAGGTCATCATCGCCACTGGCAATGTGTTGGTGGCTGGTAAAGCCTTTATGTTTGAAAAACAGTTCTCTTTTATAAGCCAGGTTGCGGCCCACGCCCATATAGGGCATGCCGCTCATGGCAAAGGACAGGTGTTGCAGGGCGCTGAAAAAGGTTTCATACCGGATGATCTTATTCAGGAAGCCTGGCTTTTTATAGTAAGCACCATATCCAAGTACAATTTCTTTTTCTCCGGTGAATCCCTGGCTCATGAAAGAAAGCCAGTAAGTGCTGCCGGGTTTGCAGTCAGCATCCGTTAGCAATACCGTTTCATACTGGGCGCCTTTCAGGCCAATAGATAAAGGATATTTTTTGCCGGGAATGAATTTTGCCGCCTGTTTAATTTCTATGTGGCGATAATGTGGATAACCCGGCTCAATAGAACGCAGGTAATATTTGGTATCGTCTTCGGAGTTATCGTTGACCACAATCACCTCATATTCAGGTTTCATGTGATGGTGATACCGTTGTTGGAGTACTCCCGGAAGGTTTTTCTGTAAGTTTAACTCTTCATCCTTTGCGCAGATGATGACTGAAAAGGGCCCGTCCGGTGCGTGGTCCAGGTCAAATTTACGGTTATAAAAAGCAACCCGGGAAAAGACAAAAAGGAAATAAATGATCTGTATCCCCGCAACGGCAGCAAAAAAGTATAAGGCAATTTCACTTAGATGTTCCAGCATAATGCTGGCAAAAATATAATATTTTTATTATCTGTAAAAGAATTGTTTGGGGGAAGCAGAAAGCATAAAGGAGAAAGCAAAAAGCTATCGAAGCGAATGATTGAAGCGTACCCTCGGTATTTGCGGGTAAATTTATCCGTTCGGGTCATTCGTTTCGGGAGCTTTTTGCTTTCTCCTTTATGCTTTCTGCTTATCTTCGCGCCTCAAATACAGGATGAGTGAATTTTGAACTGATAACTACAGATAGTGGCAGTAATGCCAGGGCCGGGAAAATCACCACTGCCCACGGGGAAATAGAAACGCCCATTTTTATGCCGGTTGGTACTGTTGGCAGCGTAAAGGCTGTTACACAGGAGCAATTGAAAGAAGCCGTACAGGCGCAGATTATCCTTGGCAATACCTATCATTTATATTTAAGGCCGGGTCTGGAGGTATTATCTCTGGCAGGTGGATTACATAAATTTAATGGCTGGGATCGTCCTATTCTGACTGATAGTGGCGGGTACCAGGTATTTTCCCTGGCGGCCAACCGCAAGATTAAAGAAGAAGGGGTGGTATTCCAATCACATATTGATGGCTCCCGTCACCTTTTCACACCGGAAAATGTGATGGATATTCAGCGCACTATCGGGGCCGATATTATTATGGCCTTTGATGAATGCCCGCCATACCCGTCTGATTACCGTTATGCGCGTAAGTCAATGGACCTCACTCACCGTTGGCTCGACCGCTGTATTCAGCGCCTTAGTGATACGCAGCCTGCCTACGGTCATGAACAAACGTTGTTCCCGATTGTGCAGGGCAGTACCTATAAGGACCTCCGCAAGGTTTCTGCTGAATTCATTGCCTCCCGTAACTGCGCCGGCAATGCTATTGGTGGCCTCAGTGTAGGAGAACCGGAAAATGAGATGTACGAAATGTGCGGCCTGGTGTGCGAAGTGCTGCCAGTCGACAAGCCCCGCTACCTGATGGGAGTGGGTACCCCCTGGAATATCCTCGAAAATATAGCCCTGGGTGTAGATATGTTTGATTGCGTAATGCCTACCCGTAATGGCCGTAACGGTATGTTGTTTACCTGGAATGGCGTTATTAACATCCGTAATAAAAAATGGGCGACTGACTTTAACCCTATAGATGAGAATAGTCCCTGCTTTGCTACCAGCAAGTATTCCAGGGCTTATCTGCGTCATTTGTTTGTGGCAGGGGAAATTTTAGGCATGACATTGGCCAGTATCCATAACCTTGCGTTTTACCTGGAATTGGTACAGGAAGCCCGTAAACAAATATTGGCCGGTACTTTTGCCACCTGGAAAACCAGTATGGTGAATCAGCTGAAAACACGCCTGTAAAAGTTCGGACTATAAAATAAACTAATATCTTTGGGGTCATGACTAAAATTGACTGGTACATTTTACGCAAGCTCATAGGTACTTTCATTTATTCCCTGATGATATTCCTATTGATTTCTGTAGTGATAGACACGACAGAAAAGGTAGATGACTTTATGAAACATCATCTGTCGCTGCATGAAATTATAGTAGATTATTACTTCGGTTTTATTCCGCATATCCTCGCATTACTGTTTCCACTTTTTATATTCTTATCTGTTATATTTTTTACCTCCAAGATGGCGTATCGCTCCGAGATCATCGCCATCCTGGCGGCGGGCGTGAGTTTTCGCCGTTTTCTCCGTCCTTACTGGATGGGGGCTTTCCTGTTTGGTGGTATCCTGTGGCTGGCTAACTACTGGGTGGTACCCAATGCAAACCGCATCCGTACCGGTTTTGAAAACAAGTACCTCCATAACCATGATGATGAGAAATCGCAATACAACCGTACCACCCGTATCGACAGCTTTACTTATGTGACCTTTGGTACCTACGATCCCAATTATAAGAGTGGGAGTAACTTTACCCTGGCGATCGTAGATAAACAAAACATGTCCTTCAAAATGAAGGCGGATCGCATTACCTGGGATTCCACCACCAAAAAATGGCGACTGGATTATGTGACGATGCGCAGTATGAACGGTTTGAAGGAACAATGGAGCAGTAAACAGGATACCTTGTTAAAACTGGCCCTGCTGCCTAAAGACCTGGTAGATGAAAAGAACCTGCAGGAAGCGATGACAACACCCGACCTCAGAAAGTTCATACAAAGAGAAAGCATCCGTGGATCTGAGGGCCTGAATACCTATTGGGTAGAGTATTACAGGAGAACAGCGGCTGCATTTGCAGTGGTTATTCTTACCCTGATCGGAGGCATTATTGCTGCCAAAAAGGTAAGAGGGGGAAGTGGTTTGCACCTGGCAGTCGGTATTGTGATCAGCGCCAGCTACATTATTTTCCTTCAATTTGCAACGGTATTTTCGGTGAAGGCAGATCTGAACCCTTTGCTGGCCGTATGGATCCCCAATATATTATTTGGCGGGCTGGCCCTCTATTTATATCGCCGCGCACCTAAATGATGCGTTGTGAAAAGATTTTTTGAAGGCGGTATCATGATGGTGATGCCGCCTTTTTATTTTTGATATCCTCACTTTCTTTTGTGTGCAGCATTATTTTTTCGAAGATTTTTCTTTCAATATTTTCAATTCATTCTGAAAATTTTACATTTCTTTAACGTCTGTATAAATATATATTATTATTACTGTTTAATATGTTTTAAATGAGGTGATTATATTGCCTTACTGCAGCCATATTTCCTTATACTTCCCCCGGCAGATCGTTGTTAATTTGGCATTAAATACCACGAAATGGTGGTAACTTCGTTAACAAATCATTACTTTTGACTATTGATCGATTTTGTTTTCATTAATAACAATAGCAGTAAAATGGGGTACATAAAAGAGAAATTCAAGGTTAAAGCAGATGAACTTAACA
The DNA here is from genome assembly GCF_052114225.1 of Chitinophaga sp. RAB17. Classification (NCBI taxonomy): domain Bacteria; kingdom Pseudomonadati; phylum Bacteroidota; class Chitinophagia; order Chitinophagales; family Chitinophagaceae; genus Chitinophaga; species Chitinophaga sp. RAB17. The sequence goes on from NZ_JBFREI010000002.1 coordinate 1,100,395, forward strand.
TTGAAGTAAAAGACCTGGTAAAGAATCACGGCACTAAAAAGATTGAAGAAGTAACGCTGGCACAGGTTTACCAGGGTATGCGCGGTATCACCGGCCTGGTAACTGAGACATCCTTGCTGGATGCCAATGAAGGAATTCGTTTTCGCGGATATTCTATTCCGGAATTAAGGGATCATTTGCCTAAAGCGCCAGGTGGTGCAGAGCCGCTGCCGGAAGGTTTATTTTACCTGATGCTGATTGGAGAATTACCTACTGAAGCAGATGTACAATATCTGTCCAGCATGTGGGGTCGCCGTTCTCATGTACCCAACCACGTATTTGATGCTATTGAAGCGTTGCCTATTACTGCTCACCCGATGACCATGTTTAATGTGGGTATCATGGCGTTGCAGACAGAATCTTCTTTTGCACATGCTTATGCAGAAGGGATGAATAAAAAAGATTACTGGAGTCATACTTATGAGGATACCATGAACCTCATTGCCCGCCTGCCACGTATTGCTGCTTATGTATATCGTCGCAAATATAAAGGTGGACAGCACATACAGCCCAATGGCATGCTGGACTGGGCAGGTAACTTTGCACATATGCTGGGTTACTCTGACGAAGGATTCAAAGAACTGATGCGTCTTTATATGGTGATTCACGCTGACCACGAAGGTGGTAACGTGAGCGCACACACTACTCACCTGGTAGGTTCCGCACTGAGCGATGCTTACCTCTCTTTCGCTGCAGGCATGAATGGTCTGGCAGGTCCTTTACACGGACTGGCTAACCAGGAAGTGATCAAGTGGATCCTGCAAATGCGGGAAGAACTGGGCGGTGGCGTACCAACCAAAGAACAAATCGAAGCCTATGTACGCAAAACCTTATCTGATGGTAAAGTAGTACCGGGTTATGGCCACGCTGTTTTACGCAAAACAGATCCCCGCTTCACAGCGCAGATGGAGTTTGCGAAAAAACATCTTCCTAATGATGAACTGGTGAAAATTGTGTGGATGGTATACGAAACTGTTCCTCCAATTCTGCAGGACCTGGGTAAAGTGAAAAACCCATGGCCTAACGTAGACGCACATTCCGGCGCATTGCTGGTACATTATGGTCTGGTAGAATATGAATTCTACACCGTATTGTTTGGTGTTTCACGTGCACTGGGTGTACTGGCATCTCTTTGCTGGGACAGAGCTTTAGGCCTTTCCCTGGAAAGACCAAAATCTGTTACCACAGAGTGGATGAAGCAGTTTGTTGAAGGTAAAGTAGATGCAATAGCCGAATAGTTATAATTGTTTTTTACTAAAAGAGGCAAGTGGTGAATTTTTACCATTTGCCTTTTTTATTTTTGTTCCTCATAAAATCGAAATTGCCATTTCTACTTTTACTGCCATATTATCCAATCCGATAGAATACCTGAAAGGCGTAGGCCCCCAGAAAGGTGAACTGCTGCGCAAAGAAATCAAGGTGTATACCTTTGGCGACCTGCTGCAATACTTCCCTTTCCGTTATGTAGATCGTACCAGGATAGATAAAATCGCGTCCCTGAGCGGTTACGAGGATTTTGTGCAGATCCGCGGTAAGATCATCAATATGGTGGTCATGGGCGAAAACAGGGCTAAGAGACTGGTCGCCACTTTCAAGGACGAAACAGGCACCATTGACCTGGTTTGGTTTCAGGGCTGGCAGTGGATGCAAAAGTCATTGCGTGAAAATGTAGCCTACCTTGTATTTGGCCGTATCTCTGTATTCAATGGCGTAACACAGCTGGCGCACCCTGAACTGGATTTACTCACCGAAGAAATTGCTACCGGGAAACAATTCCTGGAACCGGTATATTATACTACCGAAAAACTGAAAGCCCGCGGACTAACGGCAAAGGCTATAGGAAAATTAACAAAGAACTTACTCGAGCAATTATCTCCCCTGGAGATAAGGGAAAATATTCCACTGGAAGTATTACAGCAGTATCGTCTCATGCCCAGGTCCATGGCCTATTTCAGGATACATCAGCCGGCTAATGAAGATGATGCGCGACTGGCGCAGCGGCGGTTGAAATTTGAAGAACTGTTTATCGCGCAGATACGTATATGCAGGTTAAAGCTGAAAAGACATAAGCAGTCACATGGTTATGTGTTTGGTGCAGTAGGCGAATCATTTAATGAATTCTATAATCACCATCTTCCTTTTTCATTAACGGGTGCACAAAAAAGAGTGCTGAAAGAAATCAGAACAGATACTGTACACGGGCGTCAGATGAATCGTTTGCTGCAGGGAGATGTAGGAAGTGGCAAAACCATGGTGGCATTGTTATCGATGCTACTGGCAAAAGATAATGGTTTTCAGGCTTGCCTGATGGCACCTACAGAAATCCTGTCGCAGCAACATTATAAAGGTATTGCGGAATTACTGGAAAAAATGGATGTAAAGGTGGCATTGCTCACCGGCAGCATCAAAGGCAAAGCAAGGCGAAAGATACTGGAGGAGGCGCTTGACGGCACTATTGATATACTGGTAGGTACGCATGCGCTGTTGGAAAAAGAAGTACAGTTTAAAAACCTGGGGATGGCCATCGTGGATGAGCAACACCGTTTCGGTGTGGCACAACGGGCACGGCTATGGGAAAAAAATAGTATACCACCACATATACTGGTAATGACGGCAACGCCTATACCAAGAACGCTGGCGATGACGATCTACGGAGATCTGGATGTATCTGTTATAGACGAAATGCCGCCCGGACGTAAGCCTATTACCACCGTGCACCGCACTGAGTATCAGCGCCCGCAGGTAATGGATTTTATTAAGGAAGAAGTTAAAAAAGGCCGGCAGGCTTATATTGTTTACCCGCTGATTGAAGATTCAGAGAAGCTGGACTATGAAAATCTGATGAAAGGATATGAAGAGGTGAAAGCTTTTTTCCCCGAACCGCGATACTATATCAGTATGGTACACGGGCGTCAGCCGGCAGAGCAGCGGCAAACCAATATGCAGCGTTTTGTATCCGGAGATACACATATCATGGTAGCCACTACAGTGATTGAAGTAGGTGTAAACGTGCCCAATGCTTCTGTGATGGTCATAGAAAGCACAGAACGCTTTGGCCTGTCACAACTCCATCAGTTGCGCGGCAGGGTAGGGCGAGGGGCTGAACAGTCCTTTTGCATACTCATGACCGGTAATAAGGTGAGTAACGACTCCAAAGAGCGGATTAATGTGATGGTACAAACCAATGATGGCTTTATTATTTCAGAGAAAGATATGGAACTCAGAGGCCCCGGCGATATTGAAGGAACCCGGCAAAGTGGGGTACTGGACTTTAAACTGGCAGACATCATCGCAGATAAGCCCATTCTGGATGCTGCCCGCGCCAGTGCCGAAAAGATACTGGAAGAAGACACCGATTTATTGTTGCCTGAAAATCAGGCATTAAAGGAATTTTTGGCCGCCCAGCGAAGTAAATCTATCTGGAGTAAAATTTCCTGAGGATTTTAACGTTTATTAATTGATGACGTGATAAAGTAAAACAGCTTCTGAGGCAGCCATTTCACCTTGTTTCCCATTTAGCCTATTATTCTTCGCATCAGAAGTTTTGTGTTCTCCCGACCGTAACAATTTGACAGGCTTCTGCGTTTATAGTATTATATTAGTTATTAAGTACAAAAATAAATCTAATCCCGTTGAAATTTACCTTCCCGACTGGTCTTATTGGATGGATGATTTGCTTTTTGTTGCCAGGACGAATCGCCCAGGCACAGCAGCAATCTGCGAATTACACCCCGCTGAATTTTATAGAGAACAAAGGGCAGTGGAACAAGGACGTTATTTATAAAACAGAGCTGGACGGTGCTTCTATCTTCCTGCGGAAAACAAGTTTTACTTTTCTCCTGTATAACAAAGCAGATATGTATGCGCTGGATGAAGCCGTACATGGACACCCTGGTGCCCATGACAGCGTTGCGCTTGTTCCCCGCAATGCCACTGCAGCAAGTGCTATTCCCTCGCATCCTTATCTGGGAGATGGCGGTGTGCCTTCGCCACCAAGACCAGCAGGCTCACTCCCCAACGTGAGAGGGCATGCATACAATGTCAATTTTCTAAACACCTCTCCTGGTTTACAAATCGCTCCTGAAAAAGAACAGGAAGCCATGAGTAACTATATCCTGGGTAATGATCCCAGCAAATGGGCTTCCAATGTGAAAACGTTTCAGGGAGTTACCTATAACGGTATTTACGCAGGTATAGATGCACACATTTACTCCGAAGCATCTCAGTTGAAGTACGACCTGATTGTGCATCCCGGTGCTAATCCGAATGAAATTCAACTGGAGTATGAAGGCGCTACCAGCATGGAACTGAAGAAAGGACAACTCTATGTACATACTTCTGTAGGTGATGCGATTGAACAGTTACCCTATGCTTACCAGTATATTAATAATCAACGTATATCCGTAAAGGTGGCTTATAAGCTGAATGGCAATAAAGTAGGCTTTAAGGTATCAGGAGAATATGATCCGGCGTATACACTTGTGATAGATCCGATTTATGTTTTCTCTACTGTATCCGGCTCCCGTTCAGATAACTGGGGCTTTACCGCTACATATGATGATGCCGGTAATTTTTACGGTGGGGGAATTGTATTTGGAAGCGGTTACCCCGTAACGCCCGGGGCCGTACAAAGTGTTTTCCAGGGACCCGGCGGTGGTAATTCCGCTTTTGATATCGGCATTTCCAAGTTTAATTCGAACGGTACCCGTCTGCTTTATGCTACTTACTTAGGTGGAAATGGCCTGGATCAGCCACATAGTTTGTTTGTAGATCCCCAGGGTAACCTGGTGATTTCCGGCAGAACGACTTCAGCGGACTATCCCAGTACAAAAATTATAGGCGCCGATCACAGGGGAGGATGGGACATTGCCATTACTAAATTAAACGCAACAGGTACTGCGTTGATTGGTTCCCTGATCATAGCAGGTAGTGCAGATGATGGGGTAAATATCAGGGCAGATCGTTTCCAGGGTCCTTCTGTGTTGTTACGCAATTATGGTGATGATGCACGTAGCGAAGTCGTGATAGATGATGCAGGATATATTTACGTAGCCAGCTGTACACGCTCGGGTGACTTTCCGGTAACGCCCGGTGTTTTCCAGGACAAAATCAGTGGTTCTCAGGATGGGGTGATTATGAAAATAAACCCCATGTGCGGAGACCTGGTATGGGCCAGTTACCTGGGAGGTACTAAAGAGGATGCTGCTTACGTAATTGCCTTAAATGGTCTCAATACCTTGTATGTGGCTGGTGGAACCGCCAGCAGCGATTTTCCCATAAAGGGAACTCCGTTGTATAAAGATTATCGTGGTGGTGTATGTGACGGGTTTATAGCGCATATCTCCAATGACGGAAAAACTATTTTGCAAAGTACTTTTCTGGGGTCAGACAATGCATCTGCCGATCAGATATACGGTATCCAGTTGGATAAAAACGGTTTTGTGTATGTAACAGGTACTACAGAAGGCAACTGGCCAATTAAGATACCTGCCGGTTATTACAATGATAACAGCCTTCAGTTTATTTGCAAGCTAAAAGCAGACCTGAGTGAATTCGTATATTCTACCACCTTTGGTCGTAGCAAAACTATGATCAGTGCGCCTAATATTTCACCTACTGCTTTCCTGGTAGATCGTTGTGAAAATGTATACGTATCCGGCTGGGGCGGTGGTATTAATATCAACCTGAGATATCCTAACTCCGGTACCACAGGACTTCGTACTACGCCTGATGCATTGCAACGTACGACTGATGGCATGGACTTTTATTTCTTTGTATTAAAACGTGATGCCACGCAGCAACTGTATGGAAGCTTCTTTGGTGGTAATGGTCTGTTTGAACACGTAGATGGAGGTACCAGCCGGTTTGATAAAAATGGGATCATTTACCAGGGTATCTGCGCCTGGTGTAATGTACAGGGTAATTTCAAACCCAGGTATCCAACCACACCGGGTGCTTACTCCAGTACACCGCCTCCGGGTTGTAACTTCGGCGCATTGAAAATTGCATTTAACCTGGATGGTATAAAGGCAGGGATCAAAACACTGGATCGCCGCGTGAATTATTGCGTACCGGAAACAATTACGTTTGTGGATACTACCCGTCGACCCGGTAAAACATTTGAATGGTTTTTTGATGATGGTTCCCCGCTCCAGACAGGAGGACAGGAACTGGATACTGTGAAACATACGTTTACCAAAGTGGGCATTTACCGTGTAAGACTGGTGAAGATTGATCCCGAAAGCTGTAACGTATCAGATACCGCTTATATCACCGTGAAACTGGGCAATAATAAGGCAGACTTCAACTTTGACGCAAAAAGACAGGATCCTTGTGATAGTCTGAAATACATGTTCACCAATCTGTCTGTTACACCGGCCAACCAGTTCAGAGATAGTTCTTTTATCATGGATTATGGTGATGGTACACCTCCTTTCTACACAGGACTGGATACCTTCCCGCTCTTCCATTATTACAAAGCAGCTGGTATTTATAATGCCACTTTAACACTGATAGATACCAACTTCTGTAATGCCCCGCAAACACAAACAAAGGCATTGCGTGTAGCCATTAACGTGGTAGCAGCATTTACGCTTCCCGATACAGTATGTGTAGGCACAGAATTGCAGATGGATAATACCACACTCGGTGGAGAATCTTTTACCTGGACCTTTGAAGATGACGGCAGCACTTCATCAGACCCTTATCCACTGCATACTTTCAGAAAATCAGGTCGCTGGAAAATTTCCTTGCTGGTGCTGGATCCTAATACCTGCAATAAAAGAGACAGTATCTCCAAATTTATACTGGTGGCGAATCCGCCGGTAGCAGATTTTGAATATTCGCCTACTAAACCAATAGAAAACACACCTGTTCAATTTGTGAATACTTCCTCTGCGGATGCATCTCATTTCCTCTGGAATTTCGGAGATGGAGATACTACTTCAGTGGCAAGCCCTTCACATCAATACCTGAGATCAGGGACCTATAATGTTTGTTTGACCGCCTTTAACAGAGAAGGATGTACTGCTACCACCTGTAAAGAGGTGAGTGCAATAGTAGTACCGTTGTTCGATGTGCCGAATGCATTTGCACCCAGCGGCAAGAACAATATATTTTATGTGAAAGCTTTTGGTGCGACCAAATTCAATCTTAAAATATTTAATCGTTGGGGACAATTGGTTTTTGAAAGTTCTGATCCCCGGATCGGCTGGGATGGCCGGTTTAAAGGAAATGTTCAGCCCATGGATGCTTACGCCTATATTGTAAACCTTGAGTTTACAGATGGCACGAAAGGCAGCAGATCAGGAAGTGTAACCTTGTTAAGATGATGAGCCATGAATCAGATTGTTAAATTATCAACATGCCTGGCAATATTGTTAATTGTTGCTGTGGGAGGTTATGCACAAGACCTTCACTTTTCACAATTTTTCAATTCGCCATTGACAACTAATCCAGCGAATACTGGTTTTATTCCGGATGGAAACTACCGTATTGGTATTAATTACCGTGATCAATGGGCCACTATTCCAGTGCCTTATAAAACCATGTCTGTATATGGCGACTTCCAGTTGTTCCGCGACAGACTTGAATATGGTTGGGTAGGTATTGGCGGGGTACTGCTTCGCGATGTGGCAGGTGCCGGCAATCTTACTTCTACCAAAGGATATGCGTCTATAGCTTACCATCAGTTACTGGGACAAAGCAGTTTATTGTCATTAGGATTTAATGCCGGTTCAGCCGGTAAACGGGTGGATATCACCAAGCTGACATTTGGTGATCAGTGGAATGGAAAATTCTTTGATTCGCAGATTCCTACCGGTGAGCCTATTACGCAAAGCAGTGTGAATTATTTTGATTTACAGGCAGGTATGAACTATGCGTATTTTCCTACGGAGAATATTTATGTAAATGCCGGCTTTTCGGTACAACATATTAACACGCCCCGGGAAACTTTTTATGACGGCAACAATGTGATACCACGTCGTTACATTGGTTTCCTGAATGCCAGTATCAAGATGAGTGATAAAGTGATCCTTAACCCGGCAGCGTATTACGCTACACAGGCGGGGGCAAAGGAATTGATGCTGGGTGCAAATGCTGCCTATAATCTTTCAGGAGATGGGGTACAGCAACTGTTCGGTGGACTTTACTACAGGGCCAATGATGCGGCTATTTTCCTGGTAGGGTACCAGCTGAATGCTATAAAGTTTATGTTTAACTACGATATTACCACGTCTGGATTGTCTGCTGCGAACAATCGCCGTGGTGCTTATGAATTGGGAATTGTATATACAGGTTTGTACACCAACCGCTCTTTCAGCAATGCAAGAAGGTCTACCATCTGTCCCTCTTTTTAATCTGCCGGATATTACCACCAAACCGGCATTATGATTATTTTTGTTTCATGACAACGTTCAATAAAGTAACTGCCGCCCACATAGCGGCATTACGGGAAATAGCCGGAGTGCAATATGTATTGGCCGACGAAGAAAGTATGAGCCGGTACGCGCAGGATGAAACTGAAGACCTGCACTATCTACCCGAAGTGGTGGTGAAGCCGGATACCACAGAACAAGTAAGCCGTATTATGCGTTTATGTAACCAGGAGTTGTTGCCTGTAACGCCTCGTGGTGGCGGGACTGGCCTCAGTGGTGGTGCATTGGCACAGTTTGGCGGCGTCCTTATTTCTATGGAACGGTTTAACCGCATCACCCTGATCGATGAAAGGAATCTGCAGGTCATCACCGAGCCAGGCGTTATCACCGAAGAGCTGCAGAATGCAGTGAAGGAAAAGGGATTGTTTTATCCACCGGATCCCAGCAGCCGGGGTACCTGTTTTATAGGCGGAAATATTGCCGAAAACTCCGGTGGCCCCAAAGCAGTGAAATATGGCGTGGTAAAGGACTATGTACTGAACCTGGAACTGGTACTGCCAAACGGGGAAATTATCTGGACCGGCGCCAATGTCCTGAAAAACGCCACCGGTTATAATCTTACTCAGCTGATAGTGGGTAGCGAAGGCACTCTGGGTATTGTTACCAAAATAGTATTAAGATTGATTCCATTGCCCAAAAACGACTTGTTGATGCTGGTACCTTTCCGTTCTGCCGAAAGTGCCTGTGCAGCAGTAAGTGCTATTTTCCGCGCAGGATATACACCTTCTGCCATGGAGTTTATGGAACGAGATGCCCTGGAATGGGTGACCCAATATGTACAAAGTAGTGCTGTTAAAATCGAAGACGATATACAAGCTCATCTCCTGATAGAAGTAGACGGTAACTATCCTGAAGTACTGATGCAGGAAATGGAAGGAATAGCAGGTGTGGTAGAAAGTTTTGATATCGGTGAAATCCTGTTTGCAGAAGATGCACAGCAGAAAGATGAACTCTGGAAACTGCGCCGCCGGGTAGCAGAAGCAGTGAAAGCAAACTCCGTGTATAAAGAAGAAGATACAGTAGTTCCCCGCGCGGAGTTGCCGGTTTTGCTGAAAGGTGTAAAGGAAATCGGTAGTAAGTATGGATTTCTTTCTGTATGCTATGGGCATGCCGGTGACGGTAATCTGCATGTAAATATTATCAGGGGTACCCTTACGGAAGAACAGTGGAACGGTACCCTCACGGAAGGAATACGGGAAATATTTGAACTGGTAAAACAACTCGGTGGTACCATCTCCGGAGAGCATGGTATTGGGTTGGTGCAGAAGAACTATATGGATATAATTTTTGATCAGACGTCTATGCAGCTCATGAAGCAAATAAAGCAGATCTTTGATCCGAAAAATATATTAAACCGGGGTAAAATTTTTGATTGTTAAACTTTTCTTCCGGGAAATAGTTAAACCTAATAAATCTGAACATGAAACGTTTTCTGATATGTTTTTTCTTACTGGCTGCCGTGCAGCTGGCACATGGCCAATATTATAAAACAGATACGCTCACGCATAAAGGATTTGATCGCTCTAAGCTGATACTGGGAGGCTCTCTGGGAGTGGTGTTTGGAGATTATACCAATGTAGATATTTCTCCGCTGGTGGGTTATCGTTTCTCAGAGTACATCGCGGCCGGTATTAATGTGAATGCACAATACGGACAATACAAGTCCATTGATTATGTTACTGACAGGACCATACAACGCGACAAGTATACCATTTTTGGCGGGGGAGTATGGGGGCGTGTATATCCGCTGCCTATGCTGTTTATACATATTCAGCCGGAGTACAACTTTGTAACACAGTCCTCTACCGTTTATGATACACCGGGAAGAGATGATAAAAGAACCTTTAAAACCAACTATGGTGTGCCGAGTTTGCTGATAGGTGCGGGTTATACACAGAGTGTTGGTGGAAGAGTTGGTATTGGTATTTCAATTTTATATGATGTATTGCAGGACAGCCGGTCTCCCTATAATAATAACCTGATATACAGGGTGGGGGCAGGTTTAGGATTTTAAATAGCCTTCTTTTTACTGATTTTTTCAGGCAGACATATAACTGGAAAGCCGGATCATCTGTTCAACAGATGATCCGGCTTTCTTTTTGGCAGCAGGTATCCTGGCTACAATATTAACCGCATGTTAAATGTTTATAAATGCTAAACTTTATTTTACCGACTGCATATCTTTGCGGAATATTTTAATAATCAGGAAAAGATGGGAATAGCATTAGTTGTTTTTGATATTGCGGGTACTACCCTGCATGATGAGTCCAATGTGGCGAAAGTATTACAGCAAACCGTTCAGCTGGCGGGAGTTTCCGTAACGGTAGAAGAAGTAAATGAGGTAATGGGATATGCGAAGCCGTATGCTATCCGTTACCTGTTGCAGCATAAACAGGATAGCCGTTATAGTGACGAGGCATTTATCAGCCAGTTGCATGATCGTTTCGTGGCCGATATGAAATCATATTATGCTACCCATCCGGCGGTACGTGAAAAAGAAGGTGTATCAGCTGTATTTGCCGCATTAAAAGCAAAGGGAATCAAAGTGGCGCTGGACACAGGTTTTGATCGTGCCATTACTGATGTAATTCTCGAAAGAGTGGGTTGGCAGAAAAACGGATTGATTGATGCCGTTGCTACCAGTGATGAAGTACCTTTTGGTCGTCCTTATCCGTACATGATATATCGTATTATGGAAGAATTGGAAATCCGCAGTATACAGTCGGTAGCTAAAACCGGCGATACCATTTCTGATCTGGAAGAAGGTACCAATGCAGGCTGCCGTTATGTGATAGGTGTTACCACCGGCGCATATACCCGTGAAGAGCTGGAGAAGGGACCGCATACACATTTAGTGGCTACACTGGATGAACTGCTCTCCATTTTTTAATACTATTCATTTCTTATAACATGCAACAACAACAGGCAGATGTGGCTGTAATAGGCGCTGGTATTGTAGGTTTAGCGATGGCGTACCACCTGGCGGCCAAAGGGAAAAAAGTTGTTTTATTTGAACGGAACAGTAAAGCGATCAGTGCTTCCATCCGTAATTTCGGTCTGGTATGGCCGGTGGGTCAAACCGCCGGAAAAATGCATGACCGTGCCATGCGTAGCAGGGCTACCTGGAAGGAGCTGGCAGCCGCCACCGGCCTGCAGTGCCAGGAAACAGGATCCTTGCACCTGGCATATGAAAAAGATGAACTGGCCGTGCTGGAAGAATTTGCGCAGGCAGCTCCCGGCAATGGATATGACGTTGAATTACTGACGCCATCACAGGTAGGAAAATATACGCAGGCCATTAAAACCAGCGGACTAAAAGGTGCCATGTGGAGTGCCACTGAAATGACCGTAAACCCGCGTCAGGCCAGTGCTTCCATCGCAAAGTATCTCGAAGAAAAAATGAATGTCACCGTTCGTTTTGGTACGGCTGTAAATGGTATCAACATGCCTTACATTGAAACCAGGGCAGAAAAGTGGAAAGTGGATGAAGTGTTTGTATGTAGCGGAGCCGACTTCGAAACGCTTTATCCTGCTGAGTTTACGGCTGCACCACTGAAAAAGTGCAAACTGCAGATGATGCGTACAATTCCGCAGCCAGGGAACTGGCAGCTGGGACCTGCGCTGTGTGCAGGTTTAACACTGGCACATTATTCAGCGTTTGATAGCTGTGAAGCGCTGGTACCTTTGAAACAACGCTTTGCGGCGGAGATGCCGGAGTATGTGAAGTGGGGCATTCATTTGCTCATTTCTCAAAATGGTGCCGGTGAACTCACCATCGGGGATTCACATGAATATGGTCCGGACTTCGAACCATTTGATAAGGCATTTATCAATGACCTGATCCTGAAATATATGCATACCTTCCTGGAGGCACCGGACTATACAATACAGGAACAATGGCATGGCATCTATCCAAAGCTCACCAATGGTGAAACGGACCTGGTGTTTTCACCAGAAAAAAATGTAACGATTGTAAATGGAATGGGCGGCGCCGGAATGACATTGTCGTTTGGCCTGGCACAGGAGATAACAGCATAGCGCATAAGGCAAAAAGCTATTATAGCGAATGATAGGAGCCAATACCTGCTTAACTCATTCGCTATAATAGCTTTTTGCTTTATGCGCTATGCCTTCCGCTTTATAAAAGATACTTTGCGTAATCTCGATAAATTTAAATTAGGTTATTGCTCAAATAATTGATAAATTAAATTCAGATTAAGCGTTATGAAAACACCTGTTGAATAAAACGATAGTTAACTTTCGAATCATTTTCAACAATATTTATTTTTAATTGCCAGCATTAGCAACGTTTCTGCAGCGATGTTTTTTTAACATCGCTGCACGTTCATAACGTGTTAAATGTAAAGCAGGTTTCTCTATAGTTACCTGCTTTTTTGTTTTTAATGCAGTGTCTGTAAGCTAATTATTATATAAATTACAGTATTCCACGTGCATGCAGGTGGAAGGTGTTTTATGTATAATAAAAAGTAATCGCATGAACAGCAGTATAAAGAATCTTAAGGAAAGAGACTGGACGGAGACAAGAGCGCATTCCAGCTGGCAGATATTCAAAATTATGGCGGAGTTTGTTGAAGGCTTTGAGAAGCTGGCAAAAATCGGCCCCTGTATATCTATATTTGGCTCGGCACGTACAAAACCGGGCAACCATTATTATGATCTGGCCCAGGAAATAGCCACCAAACTGGCGGAAGAGGGATTCGGTATCATTACCGGTGGTGGCCCCGGTGTAATGGAAGCTGCCAACAAAGGCGCGCAGGCTGCACATGGTAAATCTGTGGGCGCCAATATTTCCCTCCCACATGAGCAACATCCCAATGTGTTTATTGATCCGGAAAACAGCCTGAATTTTGACTATTTCTTTGTCCGCAAAGTGATGTTCACCAAATATTCCCAGGGATTTGTGATGATGCCGGGTGGTTTTGGTACCATGGATGAATTTTTCGAAGTTGCTACTCTGATTCAAACCAAGAAAATGGAGGAAACCCCCATGGTATTGGTAGGTCGTGAGTACTGGAGTGGCCTGCTGGATTGGATCCGCAACGTGATGATGGAAAAAGAGAGCAACATTAATCCACAGGACCTTGATCTGCTGCAGTTGTTTGATACCGCAGAAGAAGTAGTGGAATATTTCCGTGTTTTCTATACCACCAATAAATTAAGACCTAACTTCTAACAGGAGCGCTTAAGGCGAAAAGCAGAAATCAAAAAGCTATTGCAGGGGATGATTAACGTTTATGGTTATCCGCGGCAATAGCTTTTTGATTTCTGCTTTCAGCTTTCGCCAGAATAAAATGCCTATAAATAACGTTTACGTATATATCAGGTGGGCATCCCGGTCATCATCCGCTATAATAGCTTTTACCTTTTTGCTTTCTGCCTTCTGCTTTTTCCTTAGCTTTGCAGAAATTCTAATATTTTAATATATGGAGCTCATACCGGCAGCAGTAGAGGCCTATTCAGAAAAATACACCAGTGCAGAAAGTGAACTGATGCATCAGTTGAACCGGGAAACACATCTGAAAGTAGAGCTGCCGCATATGTTAAGCGGTCAGGTACAGGGGAAATTTTTAAGCATGGTGAGTCATATGATTCATCCACGCCGTATCCTGGAACTGGGCACTTATACAGGATATTCTGCTATTTGCCTGGCTGCAGGTCTTACTACAGACGGCATTTTGCATACCGTAGATATCAATGAAGAACTGGAAACCCTTTGTCATCGCTATTTTGAGGCAAGCGGACAAGCAGATAAAATTAAAATGCACATAGGCAAAGCTGCAGATATCATTGAACAACTGGACGAAGTATTTGACCTGGTATTCATTGATGCAGACAAATCAGGCTATGAGCAATATTACGACCAGGTGTGGGATAAATTACGTCCTGGTGGATTTATCCTGGCAGATAATGTACTGTATCACGGACAGGTGCTGGCACCTGAAAATGAGCAGGGCCGCCAGGCGAAGGCAATGATCAGTTTTTGTGAGAAGGTGTTGGCGGACGATCGTGCCGAACAGGTTTTACTCACCATCCGTGATGGTGTCCTGATGATCAGGAAGAAATAATACGCCCATTAAATCCGAAAATACATGCAAGTAAGAAAATTCTTATTGGTTGTCAGTTTTCTTATTGGCTTCGTTTCCGTGCTGCAGGCTCAGTCTATGACCACCCCGCAGTATATTGCTACCTATAAAAACTTAGCCATTGAGGAAATGCGCCGTTCCGGCGTGCCTGCCGCCATCAAACTGGCGCAGGGTATTATCGAAACACAATCCGGCAACGGTACTTTGTGTTTGCAGTCGAATAACCACTTTGGTATTAAATGTAAGAATACCTGGACCGGCAAAACCATTAAATACGATGATGATGCTGCCCAGGAGTGCTTCCGGGTGTATGAAACCGCGCGTGATTCCTATCGGGACCATTCCGATTTTCTGCATAATAACCCTCGTTATGCCTTTCTTTTCCAATTTGACGGAGATGATTATAAATCCTGGGCCTTCGGATTAAAACAGGCCGGATACGCCACTAACAAAACCTACCCGCAGCAGTTGATCAAGGTGATAGAAGACTATAACCTGCAACAATATACGATGATTGCCATGGGAAAGGCTGCGCCAGGCAGTGCTACAGAGATCGATAATACACTGTATGCTGAGGTAACACCCAAGCAGGAAGGGAAAGCATCTTCCGGAAAAAGTAATCATAACTACAATAAACCCGTAGCCGGTAATTATCCGAAAGGCATATTTGAAATCAATGGCCGTAAAGCCGTTTATGTAAAGGCTGGTACATCCCTGATCCAGGTAGCCGATCAGCGCAATATGCGCCTGCGCAAACTGGTACGCTTCAATGACCTCGAAAATGATAATCCTCCCGCAAAAGATATGATCATCTTCTTACAAAAGAAAAGTAAGCGGGGTAATAAAGAATTTCATCCGGTAGCCAATGGCGAAACCATGCATGACGTGGCCCAGGCAGAAGGGGTGCAGCTCAGATGGTTGCGCCGCCGCAATAAAATGAATGAAGGTGAGGAGCCTGCAGCCGGACAGCGCTTAACACTGGACGGTTTTGCCAACAGCGCTCCCCGGTTAGCTAAAAATACCCGGGTACTGAAGGAAGAAGACCAGGAACCGCCGGAAGATTTCTCTCCTCGTAAAGCCCTGGAAGGCATGAAGGAAGAAGTGGCAAAAAATGTTTCCGGACCCACCGCAGTGCCGGAAACCAAACCTGCCCAACAGCCAAAGGGTGGTATACCTGTTGCCATGATTGAAGACCTGAAGAAAGCAGGGGAGGTGACTACTTCTGGTAGCACCACTACGCCAAAGGCTTCCATGCCGCAGCCAGCACCAGCTCCTGCAACGCCAAAACCAGCGCCGGTGCAGAAAGCCGGGGCACAGTACCACGATGTGCAACCCAAGGAAACACTGTATGGCATTGCTAAAATGTACAATAAGTCTGTTACGCAGATACAGGAATGGAATAATTTGCAGGGCTTCGATATAAAAATCGGTCAGCGCCTGCTGGTGAATAAATAAGCTGCGATCTTTTTGCGCTTATAATTGTTAAATAAGGAAATGTAGAAGTATTATGTCGGTAATCAAAGTGCATGACAAGCAGTTCCAGCCCTACATCAGTGCTATAGAATTGCAGCAGCGAATTAAGGAAATGGCGGAACAAATTAATAAAGATCTGGAGGGAGAGCGCCCTTTGTTCATTGCCATTCTGAATGGCTCATTTATGTTTGCCGCAGATATGTTTAAGTACCTCACTATAGAGGCGGAGATTTCCTTCATTAAACTGGCTTCCTATAAAGGGACTAAATCAACCGGCAATGTAGTACAGGCCATAGGTTTGGATGAAGACCTCTTTGGCCGTACCGTGGTAATCCTGGAAGATATTGTGGATACCGGTAAAACCATGAGCCAGTTTCTCCCTCAGCTGGAACATCAGCAGCCGAAAAAACTGATCGTTGCCTCCCTGCTCACCAAGCCTGATGCAATGGTACATCCCATTAAAATTGACTACCTCGGTTTTTCCGTACCTGATAAATTCCTGTTAGGATATGGACTTGACTATGATGGCCTGGGCCGGAATTTACCCGCTATTTACCAGCTGGTAGAATCTGCAGAATAATTATTTTTTCCGGGCAAGTGCCCGGAAAAAATCTTATCTTAATACATGCAGAAATTCCTTTTACTCTTATTGTTTTGGGGTGGAGGGCTGCAAGCGCAAACAATCTGGGTATCGGGAGCGGTCGAAGACAGTATATCACATCGCCCCGTTTCCGGCGTACAGGTGAAGGTGATGGATGACACAGCTAATGTGGTCACAAACGCTTTCGGTCTTTTTAGAATTGTAATCCCCAGGGCTACCGCCAAACTATTGCTCACACAAAACGGTTATCTACCCAAAGAGATAACGGTGAGTAAATCCGACAGACTGCTAGTAACGTTATCGCCTGTACGAAAAGATACTGACCCTATTGCCATGGCCAAAGCCAGATCTAAAATGCTGCATAGTAGCAATCCGAACTATGGTAATACCAGTATGGGTATTCATTCCTTTTACAATGAAACTTACGGCGCCATCTACGAAAATAAATTTGTGCGTACAGACAGCCATCCTTTGTCTTCCTTCGCCATTGACGTAGATAGAGCCGCCTACAGTAATATCCGCCGCTTTCTGCGCCTCAAAGAGCCCGTACCGGTGGATGCCGTAAGAATTGAGGAGATGATCAATTACTTTCATTACGATTACCCGTTGCCGTTAGCGGGTCAAAGTATGGCCCTGTATAGTAACTATACTAGCTGTCCCTGGGAAACCAGCCACCGTCTCCTTCAGATTGCTATCAGGGCCCGTGCACTGGAAACAGACAGTTTTCCCGCCAGCAACCTCGTTTTCCTCATAGATGTTTCGGGTTCTATGGGGACACCTAATAAATTGCCTTTACTACAGGCTGCATTTCGTATCCTGGTCAATAACCTCCGTCCGACAGATAAAGTAGCCATCGTAGCTTATGCCGGTGAACCTGGTGTGATGCTGCCAGCTACCCCCGGTGATCAGAAAGCCAAAATTCTAAATGCCATCGACAATCTGAATGCCGGAGGATCTACCGCCGGCGAAGCCGCTATAAAAATGGCTTACCGCATTGCAGCAGAACAATATATTCCAGACGGCAATAACCGCGTAATACTGGCTACCGATGGTGATTTCAACGTGGGCCTCAGCAGCGATGAGGAAATGGAACAGCTGATTCTACAGCAGAAAGAAAGCGGTGTACTGTTGACCTGCTTAGGATTTGGGATGAAGAATTATAAGGACTCCAAGCTGCAATCCTTGTCCAGCAAAGGGAATGGTAACTTTGCGTATATAGATGATCTGGAAGAAGCCAATAAAATATTTGCCCGTGAATTCGGCAGCACCCTGTTTACGATTGCCCGCGATGTGCAGTCGGAAGTATGGTTTAATCCTGCCCTGGTAAAATCGTATAGACTTATTGGTTATGAAAATAAAATCCTGCCGGCAGATACTACGATGAAAAGTGAATACAACGGAGGAGTGATAGGCAGCGGGCATTGCTCTGTGGCGTTATATGAAATAATACCTGCAACAGCAGCACCAGTAGAGGATACGCTGCTTGCTCATGTAAGAATAACCTATCGCGATCCGCAGGACACCACAGTAAAGTACTTACCCGGTATTATTCCTGCAGCGCTGAAAAATTTTGACAAAGCATCGGATGATTGCCGTTTTGCAACAGCAGTAGCATTGTTTGGTATGGTATTGCGAAAATCGTCTTATTGCGGTACCGGCAATACAGACATGGTGATACAAATAGCACGTCATGCTCTCGGCGATGACAATGGTCATTACCGGCAGGAGTTTCTAAAGATGGTAAAAATGATGCGTAAAGGAAAGCATTAGGCACCTATTTTATCAGGCGATAGCACTTCCTGATTAACTTCTGCTGAAAATCAAAAGGGAGGGTTTGATTGGTAATATCCTTTATACTGGCAGCATTGATCTTTTCCGTTTCCATCACAAACCTGCGATAGTTATTACTGAAATACACCACGCCGTCTTTTTTCGTAGCCAGTAATACTTTGTTGAGCATATCTGCGTGATCCCGCTGTACATCCAGGAAATCCTTCATCCGTTTACTGTTGGAAAATGTTGGAGGGTCTATGATAACCAGGTCGTAGGTATTCAGTTTCAATGTATCGAGGTACTGTAGTACATCGGCATGTACAAAAGTATGTTTGGGACTATCAAATCCATTGAGCCGCATATTTTCTTCTGCCCACGAGAGGTAGGTTTTAGAAAGATCTACAGAAGTGACTTCTGCTGCACCACCTGCGGCGGCATACACGGAGAATGATCCGGTATAGCAGAAAAGGTTGAGTACCTTTTTATCTTTTACTTCTTCCCTTATCATGCCGCGCGTAATGCGATGGTCAAGGAATAAGCCGGTATCGAGGTAATCGGAGAGGTTTACTTTAAATTGGAGCCCGGCTTCATAGGCAGTCATGATATGACTTTCCAGGCTGAGTTTTTCATACTGGCTTTTTCTGTTTTCCTTACGTTGCCGTTGTTTCACCCAAATTTTGTTGGGGGCTACTTCTAATACTTTACTGATCAGTTCCAGGCAGGTATCGAGCCACTCTTCGTGGGCATCTTCTTCCATGCCATGTTTACGGTTGTATTCTGCGATGTACACATGATCTTCATACATTTCAATGCTGAAGGGGAATTCAGGGATATCGTCATCATATACCCGGTAACAGGTAATAYTTTGCCGTCTGGCCAGTTTGGAAATATGCCGGAATACTTTCGTGAGCCGGTTTTCGAACATCTGCAGTTTAGAATCCATGTGTACTTTTTATTAAAGCAGAGGGGAAGGCTTTTCGGCCTTCCCCTCCGTTTCAAACTATCTTTTTATCCTCAGCTAAAAATATCTCTTACTTTCTCAAAAAATCCTTTTTCAGATTTTTCGGGATTAGGTTTAAAGTTATCGGAGGACTGTAATTTATCGAGCATTTCTTTTTCTTCTGAGGTCACCGTTTGTGGTGTCCATACATTCACATGAATCAGCTGATCGCCTTTTTCGTAGGAATTAACAGAAGGGAATCCTTTGCCTTTCAGGCGGAATATTTTACCGCTTTGAGTACCGGCAGGGATTTTTATTTTGGCTTTACCGTCAATGGTAGGCACTTCCAGGGAGGTGCCGTACACTGCATCCGGGAAAGAGATGTGCAGATCGTAAGCTACATTGAGTCCATCGCGTTGCAGTTCTGCATGTGGTTCTTCCTCGATGAGGATCAGCAGATCGCCGGGGGCGCCGCCTCTTTCACCTGCATTACCTTTGCCGCTCATGCTCAGTTGCATGCCTTCCTGTACGCCTGCCGGGATGTCGATGCTAACCATTTCTTCACCATACATGCGACCTTCACCTTTACAGTGACCACATTTGCTGGTGATGATCTGGCCTTCACCATGACAGGTAGGGCAAGTGGTAACGGTTTGCATTTGTCCGAGGAAAGTTTGTGTTACTTTCCTTACCTGGCCGGAACCGCCGCAGGTATTACATGACTGGAATGCATTTTTATCTTTAGCACCCAGGCCTCCACAATGTTGGCAGGGTACATATTTTTTTACTTTTATTTTTTTGTTGGCGCCTTTAGCGATCTCTTCATAGGTGAGACGGATTTTTACCCGGAGATTCGAACCACGTGTACCACGTCCACGGCGGTTTCCACCACCACGGGCGCCACCACCGCCAAAAAAGCTTCCGAAAATATCATCGCTACCAAAGATGTCACCGAAGTTGGAGAAGATGTCATCCATGTTCATTCCACCACCACCATATCCACCGCCGCCACGGTTACCATTCATGCCTGCATGGCCAAAGCGGTCGTATTGCGCCCTTTTATCAGGATCGCTTAATACTTCATAAGCTTCAGCTGCTTCTTTGAATTTATCTTCCGCCTCTTTGTTGTTTGGGTTGCGGTCAGGGTGAAACTGCATGGCTACCTTACGGTAAGCCTTTTTAATCTCATCCTGGGAGGCCGATTTGGTAACAACCAGTATTTCGTAATAATCTCTCTTGGTAGACATTATAAAAATCACTTAATGCTGGTGCAGGCACCAGCTTTTGTTTCGGTAAAAAAATTGTTTTACGTCAGCTTTGTACAGGCAATCATTAGAGATTATGCCACATCGTCATTTTATTTGCCCACAATCACCTTAGCATGACGTATTAATTTGTCACTCAGGTAATAACCAGGTTGCAATACGTCTACTACCTTTCCAACCAGTTCTGGTGTGGGAGCAGGTATTTCTGTAATCGCTTCCTGTAAATCGGGATCAAACGAGGTGTGGATACTCTCCATTGGCTTCAGTCCTTTTGCTTGCAGGGTAGCTTTCAATTTATTAAACACCAGCAGGATACCGTCTTTAACGGCTTCAAAGTCAGTAGCGTTTTCTAATTGTTTGGAAGCCCTGTCGCTATCGTCCAATACATCCAGCAAAGATATGATAACTTCTTTACTGGCTGTTTGCATAAGTTCTATACGTTCCCTGGCAGTACGTTTACGATAGTTGTCAAATTCTGCCTGCAGTCTGAGATATTTATCGCGTATTTCGTTTACTTCCTGTTCTTTCTTCTCCAGCTCCGTCACTTCATCTGACTCATTATTCGTATTTGAACTATCGCTTATATTTTCTTCTGGCATGCTTTTCTCGTTTTCGCTACCAGTGTTAGCCTGTCCGTTTGTCTGCATGTCTTTTTCGTTTTCTGTCATAATAAGTAATAATTGTCTGCGGGGTAACCAGTCAATTTCTTTGCCAACAGCGGTTTAGGCGACAAAAAGGCAGAATTGCAGCTATGCTAAGTGCTAAATAGCTACCTTTGCACCTCGAAATACAATAAATGACTAAAGTTTTTTTAAAGAAGCAGATACAAAACAGGGTATTACAAGGGCATCCCTGGATTTTTGGCAACGAAGTAGCCGAAATAAAAGGAGATGTAAATGCCGGTGATATTGTAGATGTATATACGCATAAAGGTTTTTTCCTGGGTCGTGGTTATATCAATCCTCAATCCCAGATACTGGTTCGCCTGCTGACCCGTGATAAGAACGAAGAAATAAATCCGGAGTTCTTTTACCGCCGCCTGTTGAAATGCTGGGAATACCGGCAGAAGCTGGGTTATGTGGAAAACTGCCGCCTGGTATATGGTGAAGCAGACGACATGCCTGCGCTGGTAATCGATAAGTTCAATGATTACTTTGTTATTCAGACACTGGCCCTGGGTATGGAAAAATGGAAAGATGCCATCGTAGATGCTATCAACCGCATTTTTTCACCGAAAGGTATTTACGAAAGGAATGACGTACCAGTAAGGGAATTGGAAGGAATGACCCAGCAAAAGGGCTTCCTCAGCGCGCCTTTTGATACCAATCTTATTATTAATGAAAACGGACTCCGGTTTCATGTGGATATCGTAAATGGCCAGAAGACCGGCTATTTCCTGGATCAGCAGGATAACCGCCGTGAGATTAAGCATATCGTTAAAGGTGCAGATGTAATGGAAGCATTCTGTTATACTGGTACCTTCTCCTGTCATGCGGGATTTTATGGCGCTAAAAGCGTACTGGGACTGGATATTTCGGAAACAGCAGTAGCTACCGCACGCAAAAATGCGGAACTCAATAATCTGCAGGATATTTGTCAGTTCCAGGCGGTCAACGCATTTGATCAGCTGAAACAATGGACCAGGGAAGAAAAGAAATTTGATGTAGTGATCCTGGATCCGCCGGCTTTCACCAAAAGCCGTGAGAATATCCAGAAAGCAGTAACTGGATATAAAGAAATTAATCTGCGTGGAATGAAGCTGCTGAAGCCTGGTGGATTCCTGGTAACAGCTTCCTGTACCAACCTGGTATCACCTGATCTGTTCCTGCAGACTATTGATGCAGCTGCCAAAGATGCGAAGAAGAGATTGCGCCAGGTAACTTTCCAGACACAGGCACAGGATCACCCTATTTTAAGAAACATAGAGAACACTACGTACCTGAAGTTCCTGATCGTGGAAGTATCCTGATCAGCTTACAGCATCAAAATAAAAAAGGAAAAGTCACGATGTAAATCGTGACTTTTCCTTTTTTATTTTGATGCCAGATGTAAACTATTTGACGACGTTGAATTTTCCGGATTCAATCAGATTGCCTCTTTGATCACGTAACTGGAATATGTAAATACCATTATAGTAATTATCCAGATTCATAGTAGTGCGTGCACCAACGCCTTTCAACTGATCTATTTTCTTTCCCAGAAAATTATATACAATAAGATCATACACCTGATCGTTATTGTGTTGTTGAATGACAAAGTTAATATTGGTAGTAGCAGGATTAGGGTACAACTTCACTATTTTGCTCACGTTTTTAACACCCCCGTCCTGACCTGGTTGGGATTTATCGCTTTGAGCCTTGCCAACTAATGAGAGCAAGCTGAAAACCGTTATGAGAATAAGGGTAGAGGTTTTCCACATAGTATTATAAAAATAAAGTTTTTTTCAAATATTTCCTAATTTTTGTTTGATAAATTCAGCTCATCTAAGTGCCATTGTTTCCACATAAAAATAACAAACCACCTGCCATTTTGTTAGCGATTCTCCCTTTTTTATGTAAATTTTAACGCTTGATAACATTTTTTATAAACAATTGATTATCATTCATTTAAAACCGAGGACAGTTGACACTTTCCAGGGTTGAGTTCCGGCTGTTCAGGAATCCCTTGAAAACCAACGATATTTCAAAGCCTCCGAATGTCTGACTGGCGGTTCTCAGTTTCGAAATATTAGTGTCGTAACTCATTCCTATTTCATATTTATCCATATCTATCTTAATAGTAGGAATAATGGCATCATTCCATCTAAGGAAGAGACCGCCATAAATAGCCCGGGTTGACTCCAGTCCCTGATTCATGAGACCATATCCAATCAAAGCACCTCCAATGTATTCCGAATAGGTGCCCTGATGCAACTGATTGTAGTGTGCAATCACTTTTACTCTTTCATCCACTGGTATGGTAATACCCGCATTAAATGTCAGCTTCGGCTGCAATTCAATATTCTGGTCATGGTAGAAAGAAATTTTAGCCCGGTTAAAATGGAAATAGCCGGCTCCGATAAAGTAATTCACGTCTTCTCCTATCACACTGTTATAACTTATACCCACACCAGCATCCAGGTAGCTGTAGCCTTTGAATGCCAGCTTGCCTTCTTCGCCGGTAGGCGCCGCCGGATCAAACCGGCCGCTGGTATATTGGTTATTGAAGGTCATGTTGGTAGGATCAAACTGACGCTGCACAAAACCACCCATAAAACCCAAAGACAGGAAACTGCTTTTATCTTCATTGAGTGATTTATGATAGTTGATGGCTGGAAAGATTTGTGTAGACTGTAATTTGGAGGTCCCCGCCCGGTCGTAGGTGAGTTGCAAACCCGTAGTGACGTAGTCGTTACTACGACCTACAGGGAATTTTATTTCACCACTCACGGTGCCTGTCTGATAGGGAACAGTAACACTGTTCCATTGATTACGGTAAACAGCCTGCACACGCACATCTCCGTTGAAAATGCCTATCAGCGCAGGATTGCGGAGTATAGGTGTTTCATAGAACTGTGAGAGGTGTATATCCTGTGCATACAATTGTGTTGCACCTGTTATGCAAACTATCGCCAGTAATATGCGGTATACGGTTTTCATGGTTGCCAGGTTAAATAATTATCTTAGTAATGTTACATTGCCTTTCAGCTGGAAAAATTCGTTGGTATCGCAATATGCTTCGATGAAATAAATATATACATCGGAGGCCTGCGGTTTACCATTGAAGGAGCCGTTCCATCCTGCGCTGATATCGTCTATATTGATTCGTTCCCGATGGAATACTTCCTGTCCCCAACGATTGAAAATGCGAAAGGATTTAATAAAGTTGATACCTTTTCCACGGGGATAGAAAATATCATTCTGTCCATCGCCGTTAGGACTGAAGGTATTGGGTATAAACACCACATCTGTATTGCAGATCAAGTCCACATTCATCACATCTGTTTTCCTGCAACCATACTGGTTTGTTCCGGTAATACTGTAAGATATAGGCTTGCGTATGGCAGCGGTTACATAAGGAGAAGTGGTATTATCCAGGTAATCTTCCGGACTCCATTTCCAGCTTATGATATCTGCACTTCCGCTGGCCATCAGCTTTACCACATCGCCTACCATCACCGTTTGATCTTTGCCTGCACTGACCTCTGGTACCGGTTTAACCGCTATTTTAACAGAAAGCGGTGCACTCATCGGGCACAGCGCATCGTTTGTCCCGGTTACCTGGTAGGTAATGTCCGTAGACGGCGTTGCAAAAGGATCAGCAATGGTATTATTGGTTAAGCCGGTCACCGGTGTCCAGTTATAGATGGCAGCCCCGGTAGCTCTTATTTGTATGGAAGAACCATAACAAACGAGGGTATCCTTGCTCACGGTGAGATTGACTTTTGGAACGACTGCCACATCGGTGGAATCAAATACCGTACACCCGTACACGTTAGATGCCTGTACCAGGTAGCGGGTATTAATCACAGGAGTAGCCACGGGATCGGTACAGAAAACGCAGCTCAGAGTACTGGCAGAAAGCCATTGCACGGTGCCGTCAGACAATGCGTTGAGGTCAACACTATTACCTTCACATATTTTAGGTTGTTTGGCAGTTGCTTTCACAAAAGGAGTGGGATGAATAGTAATAGTTTTACTCACCGAGTCCATACAGTTGCGTGCATCTGTTACGACCAGTTTAATCGCCTGTCCGCCGGAAGCAGTATACTTTGTGCCAGGAGGTGTTTGCGAAGTAGATTTTTGTCCGTTACCCAGGTCCCAGCTCCAGTTGGTGATGGGGATATTGGGAGAGGTAATGGTGTTGTTAATAAAAGATACCGGTTGACCTGCGCAGGTAGCGGGACCTGTTGTAAAATCGGCTTGTGGTGCCAGTATATTAATATCGTTTGGCTTTGTGACAATGTCATCGCAATACGCGGCATCCTTATAATGAATCGTTAGCTGATTACTATAGGAGCCTTTTGCTACCCATGTTTTTACGTACGTTTGGTTAGTAGTGGTATATACTTCTCCATCTCCAAACTGCCAGGTATAACTCGATACCAGTCCCAGTGGTACATTCAGCACTTCATAGGTCGCTTTGCTGCCACGACAGATAGAACTGACACCGGCAGTGAAATCTGCCCTGAAATAATAGATGCTCCGAAAGCTGCTATGGTGACAGTTATTGCCGTTCTCTCCGATAGTAAGACGAACCGTATAATTGCCAGGAGTGGTATAATTATGTACTGCATCTTTGGTATTCAGCAAAGGAGTGTTATCCCCGAAGTCCCACTCATAGGTGGTGTTAGCATTAATGCCGATGGAGTTATTGGTAAAGATGAATTTGCTTTTGTCGGTACAGTCGCGTACCACATTGAATTGTGATACCGGGCCGGTTACTACTACCTGGGCAGGCGTTGCAGCGGTGAAACAGCCATTGCTGCCAGCTTTCATTTTAACGGTCAGTGTACCGTTGGCATTGAATGAATGCCTGATGTCATTATTACTGCCCTCATCTGTAGTACCATCACCAAAATCCCAGCTATAGGTATCTGCGTAATTAGCGTTGGCCAGCAGTCTTACCGGATCTCCCACACAGGTACTGGTGGGTGATACGCTGAAACTTACATTGGTGGGCGGGTTGCCGGTGTGTACGTATTTATCGAATGATTTGGTGATAACACATTGATTTTGCGTAGTAACGGTAACGCCTATATTATAAGTGCCGGTTTGTGTAAAAATGTGATTTACATTGCCGTTAGTAGTTGTTTGTGTATTTCCATCTCCGAAGTTCCACGTCCATGAAGTAACCGGATCATTGACACTATTGGCGGAGGTGGCGGTAAAGGCTGCCGTATAAGGTACACAGCCCGACAGCGGTGAAGAAAGTGTGATATCAGGTAGTGAGATATCGATATAGGCTGGCTTTTTTAATGTGGCCGTACAGCCGTTGCTGTTAGTAACGGAAAGGGTGACATCAAATTTGCCGGCGCGCGTATAATTATGTGATATATAGGCATTGCTGGTGGTAATAACGGTGCCATCACCAAAATCCCAGGTGCGGCTGGTAGCATCCAGTGTGGCGTCAGTAAAATTAGCGCTGAATACTTTGCAGCTTTTGGTAACATCCGCAGAAAAAGATACCTGAGGGGTACTGCCTATTACCATTGTGCGATAATAAGTGCTGGTAGCTACACCACCGATTACCTGGTATTTCGCTTCCAGTGTAATTTTTATAGGCCCGCCGGTGGTGTAAGTCACCTGTGGATCAACATCATGCGATGTTCTGCCATCGCCAAAATCCCAATTATAGGTAAGTGGAGTGCCGGTGCTGGTATTTTTTATAGTAATAGTAACGGGTGTACATAGGTTGCCCGGTGCAGCTGTATAGGTAAAGTCCGCTTTCTGCGCCAATAAGTTGTTTGCCTGCAATAGAGATATCAGGAGCAGCAATGTACATAAACACTTTGCCTGTAGGTATTTCATAGGGTACACAGGTTTTCCATTAACTGAATAGCTCCACAAATTAACAAAAATTACATATATAAATTTTTTGATTTTCAAATTTTTTGATATTGGAGGTGTTTTATACCCTTTTAGAGGCATAAAACACCTTTCAGGTGCCGAAAAATGTGAAAATCTGTTGTTATCTGATAAGGGTAACGTTGCCTTTCAATAAATTCACTGCACCCTTATCGCAGACGATTTCTACGTAGTAAACAAATACATCAGGATTCAATATGACTCCTTTATACCGGCCATCCCAACCTTTGGTAGGGTCATTTGAATTAACACCGGTACGCTCAAACACTACTTGTCCCCAACGGTTGAATATTCTGAAAACGCGGATGGTCTGCATTCCCTGTCCACGCACATAAAAAACATCATTCTGGCCATCTCCGTTAGGGGAGAAGCTATTGGGAATGAAGATGCTGCCTTCATCACATACCAGTTTCAATGCAATATCATCTGTGCTCACACAACCAAACTGATTCGTCACCTTTACATGATAGGTAATATCATCTGTAGGGGTAGCAGTAGGCGACAGGCAATCGTAACAGTTGAGTCCCTTCATCGGCGTCCATTCTATTTTAATAATGTCCGTGCTGCCTTTCACCGGCAATGGTATCACGGAACCAGTAGCCGTTACGATATCCGGGCCGGCATTTATTACCGGGGCATCACGTACATATATTCTGGCGAGTGCGGTATCCGTGAAACAAGTGCTGTTATTATATCCTACTACCTGGTAAGTAATATTGCCGTCCGGTGTAGCTACCGGATCCGGGATATCTGGCCGGTTCAGGCCCCGCGCTGGAATCCACTGGTAGCGTAGTGCTCCGCCTGCATTCATTTTTACGCTTTCGCCTGCGCATATTTCCTGGTCCTGTGCATAAATACGAAAAGGCTGCGTCACCTTCACTGGTATTTCTCCCTGATTCGTACAACCATATTCGTTAGTAGCTGTAATGTGATACACGGTATCTATATCTGGTTTTACCTGTGGAGAAACATTGGTGGCATCAGAAATATTATAATTTGTCCATTGTACCTGAACATTGGCAGTGGTATTAGCCTGTAGTTGAAGTACCGCTCCACGGCAGATTTCTGCACTGCCAGGTGAAGGATTCAGAATCGGTGAAGGGTTTACCACCATACTGGCATTGGTAGTGGCTGGACAGGAACCATCGCTGTTGGTGATTGTTAACACTACCGGCACCGTACCCGTACTGTTCAACGTGATTTCAGGAGGCACCTGCTGATTAAATGTTTTATCGGTACCTACCTGCCATAGCCATTTTGTACCCGGTATGTTTTTAGTATCACTGCCGGACAATTGTATTTTACCAGATACGCATAATGGTAAAATAGGTGCTATCACTGCTACCGGCTGTGGAGGAATAACTACCGGCAGTGTTTTTTCATCTGTACATCCGTACGCGCTTGTTACTACAAGTTTTACATTCGTTGTTCCCGGCTGTGGATAGGTGAATTTTCCGTCTGTAGTGCTGGCAGTGTTATCAGGATTGCCCGGTACCCCGAAATTCCACGCATTAGCGAAATCAAGTGCCAGCGAGTCTTTTGTCAGCGTTTTACTTTTATTGGTAAATGTTACCAGGCCGCCGCCACAAGCCTGGAAATCATTTGTTGTAAAATCAGCTGTTGCTTTATCCACAATGATTTTATCATTTCCTTCTGCTTTCACCACGCATCCCTGGTTATCCAGCAGTGATACGCGGGGATAATAAATGCCAGGTTTTACGTAGGTATGTGGTGGAGACACTGCGGTGGTGGAAGTCAATACTGTACCATCATCAAAGTCCCACATATAACTATCTGTTTTAACAGAGGTGGCACTGATACTAACGCCCAGCGGCACACAACCTTGTGTGGGAGTGGTTTTCATGGTGCCATCAGGGCCTTTGATGGTGATAGGAAGTGTTGCAGTACTGGAGCAACCGCCTTCCGAGTATACCGTGAGAGTCACATTGTATGTTCTGACGCGTGCGTAAATATGTACGTCAGGATTGTTTTTGGTGGAAGTACCATTATCCCCGAAATCCCAGGCGGCATTTTTATAATCTGTGGAGGTATTGGTAAATAATACTTTTACCGGTGGACATAAATCCAGGTCATCAGGAATGGTGAATGATGCTTTGGGGTCAGGTACAGTGATCACATTTGTTTTGGTGATTTCATCTGTACAGCCGGCTGTGGTGGTTACTTTTAATACCACGTTGTACTTACCCGGTGCGTTGTATATTTTTACCGGTTTGTTTCCGGTACCGGTAGTGTTGTCACCAAAATCCCAGGCATACGTTTGTACGTTGCCCTGTGACTGATCTACGAAAGTAAATGATTTGCCCAGGCAGGCAATGTTCGATGGCACCATGAAATCGGCTTTTACCCGATCAAACTGGATTACTTTCTGCACTTTTGATATGCAGCTGAATTTATCTGTTACCGTTAATGAAACCGTATAATCGTTGGCGTTAGTATAGGTATGTTTAATACCCACCGGTTGTGTGGGATAGCTTTCTTTATTGCTACCATCACCAAAATCCCATTCCCAGTTGAGTATCTGGTTGCCGGTGTTGGTAGTTGATTTATCGGTGAATGTAAAAATTTCGTCCTTGCATCTTTTGCCGGTATAGTCAAAATCAGGATCGCTGCCATTTACATCTATGGATACAGCAGGCGCATCTTTTGTACAACCATTTTTATCTGTAATGGTTAGTTTAATGGTGAAGGTGCCGGTTTTATTGTACTGATGGGAAATACCTTTGGTCGGATCAAAATTAAACGCCGGAACGGCTTGTATTGGACTACCATCTCCCCAATCCCATTTGTATTCATTGATATTATCGTTATTCAGTGGCCCAAGACTGATATTTATTTTTTCGGTTTTACAGATTCTCGGTTTGTCGGGTGTAATGACAGGTTTCTCATCTATGATATTCACGGATGAAGAATAGGTACTGGTACAGATGCCATTATCAATGGTGAGTTTTACCTGCTTGATACCTGTGGTCTGGTATTGGAAGTCAGGGTTTTGATCCGTGGATGTAGCACCGTTTTCGCCAAATTCCCACAGCCATGTTTTGACAGGTGTAGGAATAGGACCAAAGGTGGAGTTATCCGTAAACTTACGATGATATGGATCAATACAATCCGGTGTGGTAGCAAAACGGGCTATTGGTGGAATGATCTGGATATAATTTCTTTTAATTAATTGTACCCGGCAGCCGTTATTGTTTACTTCCAGGATAACATCATGACTACCAATTTCATTGAACTGATGATTGGGGTTTTCCTGCGTACTGGTGCTGTTATCCTGTACAAATGTCCAGATCCAGGAAGTACCACGGGGGACAGACAGATTGGTAAACTGCACAGGATCTTTTGCACAGGATTTCAATGGCGTGGCGCTGAAATCAACTACTGGCTTGGCACCTGCTGTTATGATTGTTTGACCCGTTGCAATACAACCGCCAGCAGTTGTTACTTTTAAATTGACGAAGAAGATGCCTTCTTTAGTAAAAATATGTGTAGGTTTTGCTGCGGTGGAAGTAGTACCATCGCCGAAATCCCACTCATAGCTGACAATGGGATCCGGTATATTTACTTCTGCATAAAAATCTACAGACAAAGGAATACAACCTTCCGCAACACTGCGATAAATGGAAAGATCTGGCTTTATGATTTTAATGTAATTCGGTTTGCTGACTGTTTTACTGCACCCCAATGTGTTAGTAGCGGTCAGACTGATGGAATAGATTCCTTCTTTGGTATATGTGTGCGAAGGGTTTTCTGCAATAGAAGTAGTACCATCACCGAAGTTCCAGCTCCATGCCGTGGCATTGGAAGATTGTGCACTGAATTGCGTGGTAAAGGGTGTATTACAGGCATTTACCGGTGTGGCTACCGGGTCTATATCCGGTGCCGGATTTACGTGAATGGTTTGTTGTACTTCTTCCATACAGCTTCCCAATGTGGCCTGCATCTTCACAATGTAATCACCTGGTGCGGTAAATTGTTTTACCGCGTCAGTGGTTGTTTGGGTGGTACCATCCGGAAACGCCCAGGTTACCTGATCTGGTGTTGGCTGAGTGGTATTTTTAAAGGTAATACTCTGTCCTGCGCAAAGTGCCGAAAAAGTGAATGCTGGTTTTACTTTAGCGATAACAATATAGTCTGTTTTGGTTAGTGGAGCAGAACAGTTGCCGCTGGTGGTAGCGGTTAGTTTTACTGTAAACTTTCCTTCTTTCGTATAGGTGTGCTGGTTACTTGTTCCGGTGGTACCGTCGCCATAATCCCAGGTATAGGTGACCGGATCCGGAGAGTTATTAACGGTGTTATTAAAAAAGTTTACGGTAAAAGGAGTGGTACAGCTTTGTGTTCTGTCGGCTGTAAATACCGGAGCAGGAGCGCTTTGTACTTTTACGGATACAGGGCCGCCGGTGCTGGAACATCCCATGCTGTTGGTAACAGCACTGATGACATTATAGGTTCCGGCTTGCGTATAGGTATGAGGAACATTTACTCCTACAGCGCCGCCGCCATCGCCGAAATCCCATGTGATGTCTGTAATGGAGCCATCGCCGGGAGTTGACTGATCCTGAAAGGTAGCCATGTATGGTGCGCATCCGTTAATACTGCTGGTCGTAAATTTGGCGGCTGGTTTGTTATACACCTGTATATCAAGCTGTTTGACGATTATATTTGCAGGTCCATATGTAGCCGTCATTTTTACGTGATAAATACCGGGGTTCTGGAATGTTTTTGAAGGGGTAAGATCGTTGGTAACATTTGCACCTAATCCAAAATCCCATTCAATGCTCTGATAGCCGGCATCCAGCGTGGCGGTGAAGTTAACCAGGAACGGTGGGCATGCTGCCAGTTTATCCGCTTTAATGGATACTGATTGCGCATGGGCAGAAAAAGCCACAGCCATTACAGGCAGCAGACTACAAAAAAAATGTCTTATGACAATCCGTAAATAATAGAGTAGGCTTTTCATGGCATAGGTTGGCGTTAAGGCCGGTCATAGGTATATTCAAAGTATAAAAATAACAATAATGTTTGTAAAAGCGATGGTTTTATGTATGTGGCTGAATGGCCGTAACTTAGCATAAAAGAATTCAGGATATGGATAGTCAGTACTGGAATAACAGGTATATTAACGGAGATACCAGTTGGGATATGGGAGCTGTGTCGCCTCCGTTGAAAGAGTATATTGACCAGGTGCATAACCGGGATGTTCGTATACTCGTTCCCGGTGGAGGGAATAGCTATGAAGCCGCCTACCTGGTGGGACAGGCTTTCAGTGATGTTACCGTACTGGATATTGCTCCGGTGCTGGTAGAGCAACTGCAAAAATCGTTTGCCCGTACCCGTGTGAAGATATTGGAAGAAGATTTTTTTGAACATACCGGTAGTTATGATCTTATTTTGGAGCAAACATTTTTCTGTGCCATACCGCCTTCACGCAGAGCAGATTATGTGAAACATATGCATTCACTGTTAAAGCCTGGTGGTCATCTTGCAGGCGTATTATTTAACAGAAGCTTTACACAGGAAGGTCCGCCTTTTGGTGGTTCTGAAGCAGAATACCGGGAATTGTTTGCACCGTATTTTGATTTTAAAACCTTATATCCCTGTTACAATTCGCATCCGGCCAGACAGGGCTGTGAGTTGTTTATTAACTTTATACCGAAACTAAAAAAATTATGCGCAGATTCTTATTAGTAGTCATGGTATTGCTGGCAGGAAGTTCACTAAGGGCACAGCAGAAACAATCTGAAGATGCAGCTGCATTTGATAAGGATATTCAACAATCTGGCATCCAGGTCTTTGATGTACGTACTGCCGGTGAATTTAACACCGGGCATTTACCAAATGCGTTACAGGCAGATTATACAAAGAAAGCGGAATTCAAAGACAGGGTGCAATACCTGGACAAGAAAAAGCCGGTATACATCTATTGTTTGAGTGGTGGCCGTAGTAGTGCTGCTGCCAAATGGATGCGGGAAAACGGATTTGACCAGGTAGTAGAACTGGAAGGGGGTATTAATGCCTGGAAGCAGGCGGGCAAGCCTTTAGATGGTGTGGCAGATAAACAACCGCAGCTTACAATCGCAGACTATAATAAATCGGTACTTGCAAAAGGATGGGTGCTGACAGATGTAGGCGCCGCCTGGTGCCCACCCTGTAAGCAGATGGAGCCGGTGCTGGAAAAATTCTTCCGGAAACATACCCAGGTAAAAAAAGTATTTGTAGATGGCGGTAAGGACCAGGATGTTATGAAAGCGATTAACGCCAGCAGCTTACCGACTTTTATTTTTTATAAAGATGGAAAAGAAGTGGGGAGAAAGGAAGGAGTAATAACGCTGGAAGAACTTGATAAAGCTTTTAGCTTCTAGCAGTTAGCTTTTAGTAAATGCAGCGAAGGATTGTATTAATCTCCGCTGCATTTACTAAAAGCTAAAAGCTAACTGCTAAAAGCTATTAATGCTGTATATCCCGCCGTATTTCTTCTTTGCATATTCCAGGAAATCCCCGAATACCAATTGTTTCCCTGTTACTTTTTCACATAATTCATTAGAGGTGTAAAATCTGCCGAAAGGATGGATGTTATGACGTAACCATTCCAGCAATGGCTGGTAATTACCAGTGGCGATGCTGCTATCTAATCCGGGTACCTGTTTTTGTGCCGCAGTAAAGAATTGTGCGGCGTAGAAACTACCGAGGGAGTAGGTGGGAAAGTAGCCGAAGCTTCCGTGGGACCAGTGAATATCCTGTAATACGCCTTGTACATCATCCGGTACTTCTACGTGCAGGTATTGACGGTAGTATTCATTCCAGGTATGTTTCAGGTCTTTTACATCAATACTGCCGTCTATCAATCCCTTTTCAATTTCGTAGCGGATCATGATATGGAAATGATAAGTCAGTTCATCTGCTTCCGTGCGGATAAGTGAGGGCTGCACTTTATTGATGGCTTTATAGAAATCATCCAGTGATACCTGGCCCAGGTTTTCCGGGAAAAGTTGTTGCAGACGGGGATAATGATGTTGCCAGAAAATAAGGCTGCGGCCTACATTGTTTTCCCAGAGGCGTGACTGTGATTCGTGGATACCTAAGCTGGTGGCTTCGCCACAAGGCAGTCCATATTGTTCTGTGGGTAGTCCCTGTTCGTACAGTGCATGTCCGCCTTCATGGATGCAGCTCCAGGTCATGTTCCCGAAATCATTTTCATCGATACGGGTGGTTACCCTTACATCCTGTGGATTAAAGCTGGTGGTAAACGGGTGTTCAGAAATATCCTGACGTCCGGCCTGCATATCATAGCCCATGTTTTCCAGGAGAGAGAGCCCGAATTTCCACTGTGCATCGCGGTTATAATGGAGATGAAGAAAATCTTTGTTAACAGTGGGTTGTTGTTCTATTTGTGTGAGCAGCGGAGATAGGGCAGTCTTCACTTCATTGAAGATAGTGTCCAGCATTTGGGTGTTGGCGCCTTTCTCATATTCATTCAGCAGGGCATTATAGGGGTGGCCTTCATAACCAAGGATATCGGCTTCCTGTTTTTTCAGAGCGATCATCCTGGAGAGGGCGGGGGCAAAGATGTTGTAATCGTTGGCTTTGCGAGCTTTTATCCAGGCATGATAACTTTCATTGGTGACAGTAGACATTTCCGCAACGAAAGCCGCCGGGTATTTTTTATTTTTTTCAAAATCTTCTGTAGAGAGCAGTATATTTTTCTGTTCTACGGCATCGGTAGTGGTATTGCCTTTGAGGGCGAGCAATACGGCATCCAGTTCCGGGGCAGTGAATAATTCATGGGCGATGGAGCTGAGGGTTGTGATTTGCTGACCGCGGAATCCGGCTCCTTTTTCAGGGAGATAAGTTTCCTGATCCCAGCCCAGTACTGCCAGGGCATTTCTTACGTCTGCAATTTTTTGCATTTTTATTTTGTAATCCGCATATAGTTCTGCTGTAGATTTGCTTCCGGGCATAAAACTTATTTTTTTGCAAATTTAGTTGATGCCGGGAATGAACCATTAATTTTTGCAGATATGAAAATAAAAGAGATCATACAGGTGATTGAGCAGTTTGCTCCTTTGCAGTACCAGGAGAGTTATGATAATGCGGGGCTTATTTTTGGTCAGGCCGACCGGGAGGTAACGAATGTGTTGTTGACCCTGGATGCAACCGAGGCAGTGATAGATGAGGCGATAGCGCGTGGTTGTAACCTGGTGATTGCCCACCATCCGATTGTTTTTGGGGGGCTGAAGAAGATTAATGGGAATAATTACGTGGAAAGGGTGGCTATTAAGGCCATTAAAAATGATATAGCGGTGTATGCTGCGCATACCAACCTGGATAATGTGCGGAACGGAGTCTGTGCGCAGATGGCGGCTATGCTGGGACTGGAGGAGTGCCGGGTGTTGCAGCCGAAGCGGGGATTGCTGAAAAAGTTATACACATTTGTGCCTGAGGCGGATATAGAGAAGGTAAGGGGCGCCCTGTTTGCGGCAGGGGCCGGGAATATTGGCAATTATAGTGAGTGCAGCTTTAATGGGGCAGGTCAGGGAACTTTCAAAGGAGCGGAAGGGACGAATCCATATGTCGGGACGCCCGGAAAAAGACATTTTGAGGCAGAAATAAAGTTGGAAGTAATTTTTCCGGTATATTTGGAAGGTAAAATTTTGCAGGCCTTGCAGAGTAGCCACCCTTATGAAGAAGTGGCATATGACATAGTAAGTCTGGATAATGCTTATCAGCAGGTGGGTTCGGGATTGGTAGGTATTTTACCGGAGGCCATGGAAGAAATGCAATTTTTACAATATGTGAAGCAGCAGTTCCAGACAGGTTGTGTGAAGTATACCCCTTTGCGGGGTCGGTCCGTTAAAAAGGTAGCGTTGTGTGGAGGGGCAGGGAGTTTCCTGTTAAAGCAGGCGATAGCGGCCGGAGCGGATGCTTACATATCATCGGATTTTAAATACCATGAATTTTTTGACGCTGATAATCAATTAATTATAGCAGATATTGGACATTTTGAGAGTGAGCAGTTTACAGTAGAATTATTTTATCATATATTGACTGAAAAATTCCGTAATTTTGCGCCTCTTAAATCTACGATTAAAACAAACCCGGTAAATTATTTATAATACATGGCAACCGTAAAAGAATACTCCGTTGAAGAAAAATTAGCGTCTGTACTCAGATTACAGAAGATTGATTCCAAGCTGGATGGAATCCAGGTGCTGAAAGGGGAGTTGCCGATGGAGGTAAAAGACCTGGAAGACGAGATCGAAGGATTGAACACCCGCCAGTCTCATATTGAGAATGAGATGAAAGGTATACAGGACTTCGTTGCCAGCAAGAAAAACGCCATCAAAGAGGCTGAAGCGCTGATCAAGAAGTACGAGAAGCAGCAGGATAATGTGAAGAACAACCGTGAGTTTGAAGCCATCACCAAAGAAATGGAGATGCAGGCGCTGGAAATCAAGCTGGCTGAAAAGCATATCAAGGATGCCAACGAAGAGATTAAAGAGAAGAGCCGTGTCCTGGAAGTAGCTAAGAAAGCAGTAGCGGATAAAGAAGCGAACCTGAAGCATAAGAAAGGTGAACTGGAAAAGATCATTGGCGAAACAGATAAAGAAGAGAAAGCTTTCCGTAAAGAAAGTGAAGATGCTAAAACCAAGGTAGATCCACGTTTACTGCAGGCTTACGAGAAAATCCGTAAGAACTACCGTAACGGTCTGGCTGTGGTAACAGTAGAGCGTGATTCCTGTGGTGGTTGCTTCAATGCAATTCCTCCTCAGCGTCAGGCAGAAATCCGTCAGCACAAAAAGATTATCGTTTGTGAGCATTGCGGCCGTATCCTGGTAGACAACGACCTGGAAGCAACCGTGACTATCTAATCAGGCGAAAGTCATTATAAGAAATAAAAGGGCATCTTAGGATGCCCTTTTTTCGTGTAGGCATGGGGGTAAAAAAATATACTAATTTATTTAGTTTTGTTTTACTAATTATATTAGCTTTGTGTCCGGTGCCGTTACGCAGGTACCTTGCGTAGTAGTTCTTTTATTTTATGGCAGGGAATTGGATGGGGCAATGCAACTTTAAAAAATGTGAATTGTTATTTGGGATTTGGAAGATGATATGTGAGATTTGGCCTTTAATTTCTGGAATTTTTCCCCGTATGCGTATTATTTTTTCGTTGTTGCTTTTGTTGAGTGTAGGGTTGAATGTTAGTGCCAGGCAGAAAGTATTTGATTTTAATACCCGTTGTGAGCAGGCGTATGATGCGATTATGCAATTGCGCCTTACTACGGGAAAGGCTTTACTGGAAGCAGAGAAAAAAGAGCATCCGGATAACCTGGCGCCTTATTTTCTGGATAACTATGCAGATTTTTTCCCGCTCTTCTTTAATGAAGATCCGGCAGAATATTCCAGGAAAAGGAGTCTGCGTTCTTTCCGGCTGAATAAGATGGCAGAAGGATCCGAAGATTCTCCTTATTATCTGTATACGCAGGCGGCTATCAAATTCCAGTGGGCGCTGATCAAGATAAAGTTTGATGAAAAGTGGGATGCCACCTGGGAGATCCGGAAAGCATATATCATGCTGAAAGACAATCAGCAGCGTTTTCCCAATTTTGTACCCAACAACCTTTTACTGGGGGCTATGCAAACAGTATTTGGCACCATACCCGAAGGCTATAAGTGGATTACCAATATTCTCGGTCTTAAAGGAAGCATGAAGGATGGGATGGCCAATGTGAATAAGTTCATTGAGAGCAATGCACCGGAAGCAAAAATGTTCAGGGAAGAATCCTATTACTATTATTGCTACCTGATGTTGTTTATTGTGAATAAACCGGAAGAAACGTGGGAATTTCTGCAACGTAAGCAGCTGGACACCAAAAATAATTACCTGTTTGCGCTGATGGTGGCTAATTTATCGCTTAACAATCAGAAGGCGGCAGTAGGGTTAAAGGTGCTGGAGGACCGGAATGATACCGCAGAGTATGCGGATATTCAATATTACAATTATGTAATGGGGTTACTGAAACTAACAAAACTTGACCCCGATGCGCATATTTACCTGGAGCGGTTTGTTAATAACTTCAAAGGCAAGTTTTATGTGAAGGAATGTTTACAGCGACTGAGCTGGTACTATTACCTGGAAGGGAATCAGGCTGCAGCCGATAAGTACCGGGCCATGATTATGACGAAAGGTGGACTTGAAACGGATGCGGACAAACAGGCGCTGAAGGAAGCGAAAGCGGGTAAGTGGCCCAATCCTTTTTTACTGCGGGTGCGGTTGCTGAGTGATGGCGGGTATTTCCCCAAGGCACTGAGCATGCTGCAGACAAAAAAAGCAGCCGATTTCCCTGCAATGGAAGATAAACTGGAATATGCTTATCGTTTGGGACGTATTTTCGATGAAAGCGGACAGGACGACCAGGCAATTGCCATGTACGATGTAACGGTGAAAGTGGGCAGCAACAGACCGGAATATTATGCCGCCAGGGCTTCCCTCCAAATGGGTTACATTTACGAAAAGAGAAACGAAAAAGCCAAAGCTCTGGAATGTTACCAGCGTTGTCTGGGCATGAAAGGGCATGATTATAAGAATTCCCTTGACCAGCGTGCCAAAGCAGGCATTCAGCGGGTGAATGGAACCTAAGCTTTCAACATCATAAAGGAATTTCCTTACTTATGTTACAGCGATTAACCATCAAGAATTACGCAATTATCGATCACCTGGAAGTTGACTTTTCAGGGAACCTGAATGTGATTACCGGAGAAACCGGTGCAGGTAAATCCATATTATTAGGCGCCATTTCCCTGATCCTGGGAGAAAGGGCCGACCCAGGTGTATTGTTCGATAAAACAGGTAAGTGCATTATTGAGGGATTTTTTAAAGTAAAGAAATCCCAGGTAGCTGCCTTTTTTCAGCAGCATGAACTGGACCTGGAAGACCAACTGATCATCCGGAGAGAAGTAAGTGCTACCGGCAAATCAAGGGCTTTTGTAAATGATACGCCTGTAAACAACTCCCAGCTAACGGAATTAAGCGGTTACCTGGTAGACCTGCACCAGCAGTTTGATACCCTGGCACTTGGTAACGCGGATTTTCAGCGGGAAGTAATTGATGCTTTGGTGAATAAGCCCACCGCATTACAACAATACCACCAGGTATATGTTCAGTATGTGCAGGTGCAGAAAAAATATAAACAGCTATTTGATAACCGCGACAGTGCCAACAAGGAACTGGACTATAACCGCTTCCTGCTGGACGAGTTATCTGATGCGGGTTTCAGTCCAAATGAAATAGAAGACCTGGAAATTGAACTGCAAACCCTGAGCCATGCGGAAGAAATAAAGAACACGCTGAACCGTGTTTACTTCCAGCTAAAAGAAGATGAGCAGCCTATTTTACAGCAATTAAAACAATTACAGTCTTCCCTGCAGGGACTAGCCGCTTTTCATAAGGCGATGCCAGCTGTATCTGAGCGTTTATTATCCACCTACCTCGAACTGCAGGATATTGCAGGAGAAGTAGAGAGTATTAACGACCAGGTGCAATATGATGCACAGCGGATAGAAGTAGTGAATGAGCGGATGGCACTCGGCTATCGCCTGTTCAAAAAGCATGGAGTACATACCACCGATGAGTTGTTGGCCATCAAAGATGCGCTGGCAGTGAAAGTAGAAGATGTACTGAATCTGGATGAACAACTGGCTGCCCTGGAACAGGAACAAACACGCCTGAAAGAAAGCCTGCAGCAAAGCGCTGCTGTGATTACTGCACAAAGACAGGAACAGTCCACTCCTTTCGAAAAACATGTGAATACGTTACTGGCGCAGGTAGGCATGCCAAATGCCCGGTTGAAAGTAGATATTCTTACAGGAGAACTGAATCCTTATGGACAGGATACCATTGAATTTTTATTTGACGCCAATAAGAGCAATCAGTTTGCTCCGGTAGGTAAAGTGGCTTCCGGGGGTGAACTGAGTCGTTTGATGCTTTGTATCAAATCCCTGGTAGCACAATCTGTTGCGTTACCTACGCTGATCTTTGATGAAATAGATACGGGTATTTCGGGCGAAGCAGCCCGCCAGGTGGGTGTGATCCTGAAAGACCTGGCCAAATCCCATCAGATCATCTGTATTACACATCAGCCGCAAATAGCTGGTAAAGCAGATGCCCATTATTTTGTATATAAAGATGCCAAAGCTGATAAAGTAACGACCAGCGTACGTTTGTTGTCGGAAGATGAACGGGTGAATAAGATTGCGCAGATGCTGAGTGGGGAGAAGCCAACCGCAGCTGCCCTGGAGAATGCCCGGGAAATGCTGGCGGTCACTATTTGAGAAGCTTTTAGCTATTAGCATTAGCTGTTAGCTTGTGTAGTATGGGATTTCCTTATAAAGAGAAATATAAGCTTTAATACCGCACTCACACCCTTTTATCAGCAAGGAGGTGCCCACAGATATTCAGCTGTTAGCCTTCAGTGATAAGCCATTCGTCTGTGATAAACAGGCTAAAAGCTCATCGCTGACAGCTAACAGCTTTTTTTTTCAACTATAACGACTATTTTTGCCGAAATTAATTTTGACCAAATGGCTCATAACTTATTAAAAGGGAAGAAAGGTATCATCTTCGGCGCACTGGACGAAAAGTCTATTGCATGGAGAACTGCACTGCGTTGTGTGGAAGAAGGCGCTGAAATTGTGCTTACCAACGCCCCTATTGCCCTGCGTATGGGTGAGATCAACAAACTGGCGGAAACCTGTAAAGCACCTGTAATTCCGGCAGATGTAACCAATATGGATGATCTGGCCAACCTGTTCAACAAATCCATGGAGCACTTTGGTGGTAAGATCGACTTCGTTCTTCACTCCGTGGCAATGGGTATGAATATTCGTAAAGGCAGAAGCTATACTGATCTGGATTACGATTTTAATCACAAAACATTTGATATCTCTGCGATGTCACTGCACCGCGTATTGCAAACAGCTTACAAACTGGATGCGTTGAACGAATGGGCATCTGTAATTGCATTGTCTTATATCGCGTCACAGCGGGTATTCCCTGACTACGGCGAAATGGCGGATGCCAAAGCCCTGCTGGAATCAATTGCGCGCAGCTTTGGTTACCATTACGGTACCGCCAAAAAAGTACGTGTTAATACTATCTCCCAGTCTCCTGTTAAAACAACTGCAGGTGGTGGTGTAAAAGGTTTCGATGGCTTCATGACTTATGCAGATGCTATGAGTCCGCTTGGTAATGCCACCGCAGACGAATGTGCTAACTACGCAGTAGCCATGTTCTCTGACCTTACCAAGATGGTGACCATGCAGAACCTGTTCCATGATGGTGGTTTCTCCTTTACAGGGGTATCCAAACCAGTTATTGACCAGATGGAGAAATAAGCTCAAAGCTAAAGACATAAAGCAAAAAGCTATTGTAGCGAATGAACTCAGCGAATATTAAAATCCGCTTTGGGCATTCGCTACAATAGCTTTTTGCTTTATGCTTTTGGCCTTCAGCACCATAAAAAAAGCCGCATCCTTCTCAGGAGCGGCTTAAATGTTATTGGTCGTAGCAGGAACGGGAGCGTGCGGTCAGCGACGCTGGCTAATATTCATCCTCATTAAAGAAGAAGTCGTCTTGCGACGGATAATCAGACCAGATATCTTCAATCCCCTCATAAATTTCTCCCTCATCCTCCAGCTCCTGAAGGTTCTCGATTACTTCGATCGGTGCACCGGAACGAATGGCGTAGTCGATAAGTTCGTCTTTAGTAGCTGGCCATGGAGCGTCCTCCAGGTATGAAGCTAATTCTAATGTCCAGTACATCTTATTAAAATTTTTACTTTTTAATTTTTCGCAAAAGTATTATTTAATTTGAAATAAACAACTTTTACTATTTTATCGGTTAATTACTTTTCTTTGGGTTATGCTAACCGCCCGCAATGTTACCAAAAATTATTCCAATTTACCCATATTGAAAGGGGTAGACATTACTGTCAGTAAGGGAGAGATTGTGACCATCGTAGGATCCTCTGGCGCCGGCAAGAGTACCTTGCTGCATATCCTGGGAACACTGGATATGCCCACTGCCGGCGAAGTATGGCTTAATAATGTCAATCTGACGGGTTTAAAGGGGAATGCCCTGGCCGATTTCAGGAACCGTCATATTGGCTTTATTTTTCAGTTTCATCACCTCTTGCCTGAATTCACTGCACTCGAAAATGTTTGCATACCCGGTTATATTGCCGGTACCCGGAAGGCAGCCGTCAGAGAGAAAGCGCTCTTTCTGCTGGAAACCCTGGGGCTGAAAGACCGGCTTGAACACAAACCCAATGCACTCTCCGGCGGAGAGCAACAGCGGGTGGCCGTGGCACGTGCCCTCATCAACGATCCGGATGTGGTCATGGCAGACGAACCGACGGGTAACCTCGATTCCCGTAACGCCCGCGAACTCCATAACCTGTTTCTCGAGCTCCGGGATAAATTGCAGCAAACCTTTAT
This sequence comes from Chitinophaga sp. RAB17, assembly GCF_052114225.1. Classification (NCBI taxonomy): domain Bacteria; kingdom Pseudomonadati; phylum Bacteroidota; class Chitinophagia; order Chitinophagales; family Chitinophagaceae; genus Chitinophaga; species Chitinophaga sp. RAB17. The sequence continues at coordinate 1,143,105 of NZ_JBFREI010000002.1, forward strand.
TATCGTTACCCACAACGAAGAACTGGCGCCTATGAGCGACCGGCAGCTGGTGATGCGGGATGGGAAGATTATTTAAACCGGAAGGTGCTATTGATATAAGTCAGGCGGGACTCAATAACCGTAAATACTGATCCCTGCCTTAAACGTATTACAATGTGCATTCACGATATCGCGGATATGCGTGGAGTAACCGCCTCCCATCGCAACTGCACAGGGGATATGGTGCTTTTTGAGCTCACGGAAAACCATTTCGTCCCGTTCCTGGCAGCCCTGTTGGGTTACTTTCAGTTTCCCGAATTTATCGGTGGACAGGATATCTACTCCTGACAGGTAAAAAACAATATCGGGTTTCACCCGGTTAATCAGCGCCGGCAAGGCATCTTCCAGCAACCGGAGGTAAGTAGCTGTATCCATGCCATCGGCCAGGGGAATGTCCCAGTCTGATACTTCTTTATGGAAAGGATAGTTATGCGCTCCGTGCATGCTGAACGTGTATACATGGGCGTTATTGGCAAACAGGGCGGCGGTACCGTTGCCCTGGTGTACATCCAGGTCTATAACGAGCGCCTGTTTAATATGCTGTTGATGCAGCAGGTAGTTGGCAGCTACCGCAAAGTCGTTCAACAGGCAAAATCCTTCTCCATGATCCGCAAAGGCATGATGCGTGCCGCCGGCCACATTGAAGCCGATGCCATGCTCCAGTGCATGCAGTGCGATGTCTATGGTACCCTGTGCAATCACCATCTCTCTTAGCGTGAGTGCCGGGGATTGTGGGAAACCAATTTTTCGCTGTTCCCGGGGGGAAAGGGTCTGATCTGTGAGTTGCTGCCAGTATGCAGCGGTATGTGTTAAGAGAATGGTGTCCGCAGTGGCCGGTGCCGGCAAAAACAACTGCCCGGCAGTGATGACGCCTTCCCGTAATAGCTGGGCTGGTATCAGTTCGTATTTGAGCATCGGGAAGCGGTGATCTTCCGGCAAAGGATGCGTGTATATGTCGTGATAAGCAATCTTCATAAACTATTCGCTGCAGGCTGTTGTGAAAAATCCATATCCGGTATATTCCTGAAAATATCTGCTGCTATCTTTCCCTGGTAATCCGGTCGGTCATCTCCCAAAATATCCGCTGATATCATCTCCCTGAATAATCACTGTGCCCGGATAATCGATTTTCCGGCGATTACAAACACCGGATCCTTTCCGCCGGGGTCAAGGCTGGCCGAGCCGGTAAAGTGCCCAAAAGCGGGTAAAATGCCGCAATGCTGCCCAAAATAGAAGCAGGGTAAACGCAGCCGCTGCCTGCCGGCACCATACATGACAAAGGCAGGGTGTAAATGCCCGGAAAAGGTGTATTGATAGCCGTTGTTATCTTCACAAGGCTCATGGATAAAGTGAATGTTGCGGAGCGTAAGGGTTTCATGTACCTGAATCTGCAACTGCTCATATATCGTATCCGGCATAATGTCGTGATTGCCTTTAACCAGGTCAACGGTGATATGGGAAAATTGCTGTCTCCATATCCTGAAATATTGCACTTCATTATTTTCACTGCTGTGGAACATATCTCCCACAATAATGATCCGCACGGGCAGATATTGTGTGATCAGCTGTTGCAAACGAAAAAGATCTTCCTGTACAATGCCCGCAGGGACTGCAATACCGGCTTTACGAAAATGAGCCGCCTTCCCCAGATGCAGATCTGAAAGGATCAGCGCTTTTTCTTCTTCCCAAAAAATTGCCCGCTGGGGCAATAAGTGCCAATGTTGTTGCTGAAAGTGAAATATTTCCCCGACCACTGAATCAACTGTTTTTTAATGCCCTGCAAATTATTGAATTCTTAACCGTTCGTGATCAATTTTTTGATGCGGTCTTCCAGTTTCTCACTGGTCATGGTATCACGCAGACTGTCCACCTTAATAGGAAAGCAGAAAGGAGTTAACCGCTGAGGAAAAGTGATGACGATTTTGCTCACGGCAATACGCTCCAGTGTTTCACGAAGGCGGGCTTCTTCCATCTGGTAAAAGAAAGCTTCGTTGAAAGCCTGTTTCAGCAGTAGGTTTTGTGGGTCATAATCTCCAAACACATTGAACAGCAGGGAGGCAGATGATTGCAGGTGCCGGTTGGCTTTGTGTTTCCCGGGATAACCCTGAAATATGAGACCAGCGATGACTGCGATGTCGCGGAACTTACGCCTGGCCATTTCTGTGGCGTTAACGCTGGTTTGTAATTCTGTGAGCAGGTTATCGGTGGAGAAAAGCTGCTTCGCATTGGCATGGGTAAGTGGGATGGGCTGGTCCGACAGCAGCTCAAAACCGTAATCGTTCATGGCAATGGAAAAAGTGATCGGTTGTATACGGCTGATCCTGTAGGCCAGCAGTGCCGCCATTACTTCATGTACCAGCCGTCCTTCAAAAGGATATACAAAGAGATGATAACCATCTTTGGTTTGTATTTGCTCGATCAGTAGTTCGTTGGCTTTAGGAATATGCGATAGTTCTTCCTGCAGGTTGAACAGCGGTTGTAAGGCAATCAGCTCCGGATCTTTGGTATTGCGTGACAGCGCTTCATTGAATTTTTCCCGCAGCATGCGGCCCAGGTTGGAAGAAAGCGGAATCCGTCCGCCCTGGTAGCTGGGTACGATAGATTTTTTCGAATTCGATTTGCGTACCAGCACCGTCATATCTTTTATCAGCACGTATTCCAGGTTACGGCCTGCCAGCGTAAAGGAGTCGCCCACCTGCAGGCGGGAAATGAATCCTTCTTCAATGACGCCGATGTAGCCGCCGGTCATGAACTTTACTTTCAGCATGGCATCGCTGACAATAGTGCCAATGTGTAAACGGTGGCGCATCGCCATCATGCGGCTGCGGCAGATATAGAAATCGCCTTCGCGTTCTATTTTTTTGAATTCATCGTAGCTGGCTAAGGCATCGCCGCCGGTAGTGAGGAAGGAGAGCAGCCATTGCCAGTCTTCTTCTGTAATATGCTGATAACAGAAAGTATGTCGTACCTCCTCCCATATTTCGGACGCATAAAAGCCATCAGATACTGCCAGCGTCATGAGATACTGGAGTAGTACATCGTAGGCTAGTATAACGGGCATTTTACTTTCAATCAGATCCTGTTCCATGGCAGCTTTCAGTGCAGCTGCTTCTACCAGTTCCAGCGCATGTGTGGGCAGGAAAAATATTTTGCTCACGGCGCCGGGCTGATGTCCGCTACGGCCGGCCCTTTGCAGGAACCGCGCCACTCCTTTGGGACTGCCTACCTGGATGACACTGTCTACCGGCCGGAAATCCACTCCCAGGTCCAGGCTGGCGGTACATACCACTGCTTTCAGGATACCGTTGTGAAGGGCTTCTTCCACCCATATGCGCAATTCCATGTCTATAGAGCCATGATGTAATGCCAGCGCGCCGGCCAGCATGGGATCTTCTACCAACAACGACTGGTACCACCGCTCCGATTGAGAGCGGGTGTTGGTAAATATGAGGGTTGTCTGGCTTTCATGAATGATGGGCAATGCCTGTGGTAACATTTTGAGTCCGAGATGACCAGCCCAGGGATAGTTTTCTATTTCATGGGGGATCACACTTTTGAGGGCAATTTTCTTTTTTAGTTTAGCCCTGATAATGATGCCATCGCTGTGAGTGCCGCCCAGCAATACTTCCAGCGCTTCATCCAGGTTGCCGATGGTAGCAGAGATGCCCCATACTTTCAGCTGTTCACCGCGCAGGCCTTTGAGCCGACTGAGTGCCAGTTCTACCATGACGCCCCGTTTGCTGCCGATCAGTTCATGCCACTCGTCTACCACCACGGTATGCATATGGCTGAATACTTTGGGATATTCTTTCTGGCCCAGCAAGAGGTGTAAACTTTCCGGCGTAATGATGAGCACTTCCGGCATCTGTTTTTTTTGTGCAGCACGTAGTGCTACGGAGGTATCACCGCTGCGGATCCCCACCTGCCAGGGTACATTCAGTTCCTGCAAGGCGCTTTCCATGGCCCTGCCGAGGTCTTTGGCCAGTGCGCGCAAAGGTGTTACCCATAGTAGCTGTAAGCCATTTTTTGTTTTATGGGTATAGTCTTTCGGATGGGCATCTATCCAGGCGATAACGGCTCCGAGGAACAGGGAAAAGGTTTTTCCGAAGCCGGTAGGAGCGTTTACAATGCCGGACTTGCCCTGCAGATAAGCCTTCCAGGCATCTTCCTGGAATTTAAAGGGCTTCAGTTCTTTGTCGCCCAACCATTTGTTGATCACTTTCCATCCACCCGAACGTTGTTGCATGGGAATGAAATTAGCATAAAATGATAAATCATGAAACGCTTATTTTTGCAGCATGCTCGCAAAATTTTTCCGGCTCTCCGAACATAACACAACTGTTAAGAAAGAAGTACTGGCAGGGTTAACTACCTTTTCCACGATGGCGTATATACTGGCGGTGAATCCCAGTATCCTTTCCCGTACCGGGATGGACTTTAATGCCCTGATAACGGCTACCGCACTGGCGGCAGCTATTGGTACACTGGTGATGGCGCTATATGCCAAACTACCTATTGGCGTGGCACCGGGGATGGGGTTAAACGCTTTTTTTGCCTATACCATTGTGTCTTCCATGGGATACACCTGGCAGTTTGCGCTGACCGCCGTTTTCCTGGAAGGGATCATTTTTATTTTCCTTTCTATGTTCCGGATACGGGAAGCTATTATCAACAGTATCCCGGAAAATCTGAAGCATGCTATTTCCGTGGGAATAGGATTGCTGATAGCATTGATAGGGATGGCCAATGCCGGTATCATAGAAACAGGTATGCATCATGTAGGAGAAGGTAGGCTGGACGGGGTGATCCTGAAGATGGGCGACGTCACCAGCATAGGGCCACTCATTGCGCTGATCGGGTTGATTGTAAGCGCAGTGCTGATGTATAAGAATATAAATGCTGCTTTGCTGATAGGTATCCTGGCCGCTACGGTCATTGGAATCCCTTTGGGGATTACCCATTTCCCTGCAAACGGGCACCTGGTGAGTTTGCCACCATCACTGGCGCCGGTGGCTTTTAAGCTGCAATTCGATAAAATATTTACCCTGGATATGGTGATGATCCTGTTTACGCTGCTGATGGTGAATCTTTTTGATACCGTAGGTACGTTGATAGGACTATGTAATAAGGCAGGACTGCTGGATGAAAATGGTCGTTTGCCACGCGCCAAGCAGGCACTGATGGCCGATGCAGTAGGAACCACTGCAGCAGGTTTGTTAGGTACCAGTGTTGTTACTGCTTATGTAGAAAGCGCGAGCGGTATTGCTGCCGGTGGTAAAACAGGTTTGACTTCTTTTACTGTTGCCATCATGTTTTTGCTGTCGCTGTTTTTTGCGCCTGTTTTTGCCATGATTCCGCAAGCGGCTACAGCACCTGCTTTGATCATTGTAGGTATGTTGATGATGGGGGCTGTTACAAAAATTGATTTCAATGATGTAACAGAAGCCATCCCGGCTTTCCTTGCCATCGTAATGATGCCGTATACCTACAGTATTGCAGAGGGAATTGTATTTGGTATGTTGTCTTATGTGTTACTGAAAGTATTAACCGGACAGTACAAAAGTATCAGTCCCGTGATGTATGTATTGGCGGTATTATTTATCATTACTTTCCTGGTGAAGTAATTATTCCTTCAGGGTAACGGTGTCGTCACCTACACTCAGGGTGTGCATCATGCCACATTTGAGGGCGTAGTTGTTTTTCTGGTGTCCTACGGGAAAGTTAAAGCACACCGGGTATTTGAAGTCTTTTACTTTTTCGAGTACCATATCATAAATTGTTCTGCCGAATTCTTCGCCGGGATCATCCGGTTTGATCCGGTTAAACCCGCCGATGATAAGGCCGGCGAGGTTATCCAGTTTATGGGATCGCTGAAGTGTTCCCAACATACGGTCAAGGCTATACGGATATTCACCCACTTCTTCCAGGAATAATATTTTGCCGTTGGTATCTATTTCTGAATCGGTGGCAGACATGCTTTGAATGATGGAAAGGTTCCCGCCGGTAAGTATGCCCCTGGCTTTCCCCTTACGGTTGTTACTATCCGGTGTAGTGCTGTATTGCATTTTTTTACCGGTGAGTGCCTGGTAAATAGACATGATGGTGTCCTGTACAATGGGCTCTGCTTTCCTGAAGTCATCCGGGAAGCTATTACACATTTTGGAATGGAGAGAAGCTATCCCGAAGTGGCGACCGATATGACAATGTAATACCGTGGCATCACTGAAGCCGATGACCCATTTGGGCTTCCGTTGGAAGCGGGAAAAGTCGAGCTGGTCAACGATGCGTGCGGTACCATAACCCCCGCGGCCACACATGATCGCTTTAATATCGTCATCATTGAGCATCGCCTGCAGGTCTGCCAGTCTTTCTGCATCAGTGCCGCCAAAGCTAAAGTCGCGGGCGCCTACGGTTTTGCCTATACGAATATTGAATCCCCAGCTTTCCATAATGCGGATAGCGGGTTGTATCTCTTCTCTTTTGATGTATCCGGCGGGACAGGTAATGCCAATGATATCACCGGGTTTCAGATAAGAAGGGACCAATGGTTCCTTCTTATCTGAAATAGCAGGTAATCCAATGCCGGCAAGTGTTTGCAGTGCAGGTAATCCGGCACCGGCAGTAACAAGAGCAGACAGAAAATGTTTGCGGTTCATACGCTTAAAATAAGCATAATTTGGCAAATCATCCTACAGTTGTTATTTCCCGTATTGACCAGTGGGCTATATATTTTCCATCTTTTAACTGTACAATATCTATAATGCGAAGGGTGGCTTTTTTCCCGGTAGGCTGTTGTCCCAGGAAGGGGGCGCTGAAGGTGCCCGTAAAGGCTTTGTGGGTAACTACTTTGTCGTTTTCCGCTATCATATCAAGAATTTCCAGTTGAATATCGGGGAATGCCGGCCGTAGTAATTTGATGATAAAATCACGGGTGGCAGTGGCGTCATTATTACCAACAGGCCCGGTGTGGTTAATGAAATCAGGTGCTACTATTTCCTCAAATGCCTGGAGATCTCCTTTAATGATAAATGCTTCGTTGAAACGTTTCACCACTGCTTTGTTCTTTTCCTGTATTGTTTGCATGCTATTGTTTTTATAGATGCAAAATTACAGGGAGAATAGCAGTTGCCGGTAACGCGAATAGCTCAGATAATAGCCTTTTTAGCTCTTTCGCTATTAGGGGTGATGCCGTAGGTTTGTTTAAAGATGCGGATAAAATGGGACGTGCTTTCAAATCCGCATTCCATGGCTATTTCAGCCACCTGTTTGGAGGTGGTTTGCAGCAGCGTTTGTGCGTAGGATAATCTTTGTTCATTGATCCAGCGTTTGGGAGCGACGTGGTATTGTTGCTGAAAATCGCGTTTGAAGGAAGCCAGACTGCGCCCGGATAACCTGGCGAGCTCAGGTAATGTGAGGGGTTGGAATAGATGTTGTTTTACTACAAATGCAATGTCGGATGGCTGCGCATATACAATTTGTTGCATGAATGCCAGTACGGATGACTGTTGTGGAGTGGCCAGCAGTAACAGGAATATCTCATATAATTTTACAGATAATAAAGCAGCCAGCGTATCGGGAGCTTGTGTAAAATAAGAAAGATACTGTTGCCGGAATGCTTCCAGGAGTGGGTTTAAAGGGAGGGTGAGATGATCTCCCCCGGATGTTTTTGCGGGTGTGGTATAATTGAATTTATGTAGAAATCTGCGTAGTTGTTCATCTGAAAAATAAATCAGCAGGCTTTCGAAATTAAGTCCATCTTCCACAAAATCAGACATGACGTAAAAGCCACGTTTCATCAATAGAAGGGAACCTGCTTCTACTTTAACGGTGTTACGATCAAAGTGTAATAATTTATGTCCGGACAGTACAAATATCATCACGTTTTCATTCAGGAAAATAGTACGTTTATCCGCCATGCTGCGTTTTTTCAGCATCGCGAAGTGGGTGTTGCCGGCTTTCAGTATTTGTTGTCCGTCCTGATCTTTTGGGAATTTGAGTAACATGATACCAAAATTAAAGTATTCCACTTTATTCCGGGAGTATAAAAAAAGCCCCTCCGGCCTGTGACCGAAGGGACGTTACAATCAATGGATGTGGCCAGCTTATTTTTTTCTATGGAAGGTATAGTTAGCACCAACCTGTAAGTTGCTGGTATAGTAACTTCCTGATTGTGATTTGTTACTTACACCAAACATGTACCTGGTGGATATGCCCAAACCCCAAGGTAATTTATAGCCGATACCTGCGCCGGCAGAGAGGTTTGTGCGTCTGTAATACTGCGTAAGATCCCTTCTGTCGCGGTCGGTCTCCTCTTTTGCCTGAAGGAGTATGTTCAGTTCCGGACCTACTTCTAAATACAAGTTAGGTATGATGTAATATTTCAGCATCACTGGAATATTGAGGTAATTATGTTTGTCTTTACTGAATGAACCCTTGTGATCTGTATAATATTCCCCGGATTGAGAGTACAGTAATTCAGACTGCACGCCCCAATGCTTGCTAAATTTAAGTTCGGCAAAACCGCCCGCGTAAAATGAGGGAAAGTAGCGTTCAAATCTGGTGATGTCATTGGATAGATTGAGGCCTCCTTTTATACCATAGTCCATTTTTTGAGCATGGGTAGTCAGGGCCGCTGCCGTAAAGGGCAACAGAAGCAATAATGCTTTTTTCATTTTTTGAGTTGTTGGATAATTAAAGTTACAGTTATTAATAGGTACTATAGTAAGGCCTTACAAGCGTAAATTTAGAGGTGTAAGTGTTAAGGAAATCCTTACATGATTTTTTTCGCATCCTTTTAACTTTTATATATAATAAAATTATCTTGTGATAGTGGCAGTATTTTTGTCAAGATTATTCAAATGGCTATTTTATGCGTTACATGATTACAGGGTTGTTTATGTTGTTGTTATCATCTGCTGGCTACGCTCAAAAGGCAGCCTGGCTGATTGTTCCGGGCAAATCTATCGGGCAGATAACATTGGAAACACCGTCTCAGCGTCTCGCTGTATTAGGTAAGCCGGATGGAGGTGATGCTGCGATGATGAAAGCATGGCGTATCTGGTATAGTCGTAAAAAAGATAAGGGCATTGATTCTTCACATATGGTAGCAGTATTTACTGCTATGCGTACGCAGGATACCCAGTATGTAAAACAGATCCGTGTAAATTCGCCCCGGTTTAAAACGGCGAAGGGAGTAGGCGCAGGCAGTAGTATGGCGGCAATTAAGAAAGCTTATCCCGGTGTACAATTAAAACAAACTTATGAGTCCGCGAACAAAGCAATACGTATTGCCGTATACGAGGATACTAAATTGGGTATTGCTTTTGAATCGACTAATGCACGCAGTAAAAAACCTGTTTGTTCTATGGTGGTAGTATTTGATCCGGGCGAATCTGCTGCCGGATACCTTGATTTTCATGCAGGCTTTGATATGATGAATCCGGTGGAGAAATAATTTTTTCGGGAGATAACACTCACTGTGTTTTTTTCTTTCTTTTTGTTTCGTAAAACAGGTCCTGCTTTTTCTTCTTTTCTTCTCTTTTCTGGCGGGCGAGTTCCCGGTAATATTCACGGTCTTTATAGCGACGCCCATCCGGTTTGTGAATGTGATAACCAAACGTATACTGCAGAGAGATACTGTTGATGGCATTTATATCCGGGTTCATTTTGGCGAAATTAAACATATATGAAGCATGTAAACTCCAGGAGGAATTGCCCACCGGGAAGTTAATTTTAGCATCGCATATCAGTCCATTTGCGTGTATGGTAGTGGTATCAACGCCAGGTCCTGCATCTATCCGTCGGCTGGCAGCATGCCAGGCATACCCTACTCCTATGGAGTAGCCCATGTATTTGTAGGCACGTGGTGTTGCGCCATTACCGAATGTATAATTAAGGGTAACGGGCATATTGACCATATATCCAATTTCAGGGAGATTAATTAATTTTCGTTTCTTGTTTTTTGTGCGGAAATCATTGGGACCGGTAGGTCCTACACCAAGGCTGGAGCCAACAGACAGACTTGATTTATCTGAAAATTCATATAGGTTGACCCGGGGCTCTAAGTTAAACATCACAGCGTTGTGGTGTTCTCCACGAATACTGCCACCGCCTAATGCCATTTGAAAAGAGTTTTTTTTCTGGGCAGATGTTGCAATAAATAAGGTATTTAAAAATACAAACAGGGGAAGGGATAAGTATTTCATGTATATAAGACGGAGAAAAGTATTGTTAAGTTACTCGAAACGGCCTGAAATAGGGTTTATTTTTACAATGCTTATCTTGATTGGCTCTATCCTGTTATGATTGGATGGATCGTTAGGCTACGGGGGGCAAAAAAGGAGTCGTATTTAACTTGATTATTTGGGTCTTTTAATCTTCCCCCCAATATTATAATCGATACCTATAGTGGTAATGCCTGGAATATCGGGATTGTATTTGTTGTTATTTAGCATATAGGCCACCCGTAATCCGAAGGAATTATTTTTTACCGGGAGTCGCAGCCCTGCGCTGAGTACAACGCCTGATATATGAATCTGGTTGGTACTCACTTCTTCATCATCAATAAATTCTACTCCGCGGGCAGCATTCTGAAAGCCATAACCAGCGCCGGCAAAAAAGCCCCATTTCGTATAGGCATAATTGGTAGCTGCATTTCCGAAGTTCCAGGTGAGCAGCACCGGTATGTTGGTCATAAATATGCTGGTAGAATTACCACCGGTATTACTGTTGTAGTTATCGTTGACGGTTGTACCCAAACCTATATGGGTACCCAGGGAGAGAACGGATTGGTCGGAGAAGCGCAGGAAATTCAACCGGGGGGAATAAACGATACCCGCGCCGAGATAACTATTGCCTGCAAATAATCCTCCGCCTATAGCATGCGAAAACAGCCGGGATTGGGCGTTAGCACTTATCTGGGAAAATAGAAAACATCCTGCACACAATAATGTGTATAGTCTGAACATAGGTATTGAGAATGTTTAAAGATCATAACGCTAAAAAACCACCTGGTGGGTTGCCTTAATAACGGAAATTACAAATATACTTTGTGTATGGCTTAGATTATCTAACTCTCCCAGTTTATTTACATAAAATTCACGGTATTCATCCATGTCCTTTACCTGTACTTTTATCATGAAGTCAAATTCCCCTGAAATGTTCAGACATTCGGTTACCTCTGTAAAGTTTAATATCTCCTGAATAAATTTCTTACCATACTTTTTATTATGTTCTTTGAGGGTGATATAGCATAATACGGTGAGGCTTTTATTTATTTTCCGCGGATCTACAATCGCCGCATATTGTTTAATAACCCCTGCCTGCTCCATTTTACGGATACGTTCATATACAGGTGTAGTACTAAGGTTCAGTTGACCAGCAATATCCCGGATCGTCATTTTAGCATCCACCTGTAATAATCTCAGGATGCCCATATCTTTTTCATCCAGGTGAAGTGGTGTATCCGTATGATGTTCTTTTTTGTTGATCATGATATCATGTGTTTGGAACAAATATCTATTTATTTGCCATAAAATAGTTATTTGTTCCAAAATTTTTAAGATTAAATTACTATTGAAATGTTTTTTTAGGTTTGCATGGTGAGAAAGCAACGAATCATTTTGACGGTAGCCTGCATGGCTATATTTTTTGAAGCATTGGATGTGTCTGTGCTGAACATGGCCATACCACAAATGGAATCATTTTTTCATTTTGGTGCAGACGCTATTCAATGGGTGCAGACAGTATATGTATTATTTTATGCCGGCCTGGTGCTGTTGGGTGGGCGTTTAGCAGATACCCAGGGTAGGAAGAAGATATTTATTACTGGCGCTGTTTCATTTGTGCTGGCTTCGCTGGCAGCCGGATTTTCGCTTTCTTTCGCCTGGTTGCTGGTATGCAGGGCATTACAGGGAGCCGGGGTTGCATTAGCTATTCCTGCTGCCATGGCTATCATCACCAATACATTTACGGAGTCTGCTGCGAGGAATCGTGCCCTGGGTATTTTTGGAGCGATGGCAGGAATAGGTTTTGCTACGGGTTTGGCCATTGGGGGTTTGATCAGTAATTATTTGGGCTGGCAATGGGTGTTTTTTATAAATGTACCGGTAATTGGTGTAGCGATCATACTGGCAGCAGTATACATTCCGGCAGATGAAAAGCATACAGTGAAGCCGGTGCATAATGCGTTAAGTGCTATCCTGATCACGTTATTAATGATGCTGGCCGCCTGGCTGATACATGATTTGGGTAATATCGGTGACCACTATACGAAGTATTTATCGCTGTTATTTTTGTTCATTATAGCGGGGCTGTTTTTTGTACGTCGTGAACGCGTTCATACGTCACCGTTAGTAGATTTCCGCTTGTTCCGTTTGCGGGGTGTGATTACCGGGAATGTAGGAGCAATACTGCTGGGAAGTGTTTTTCTGAGTTATATATTTATGTTGACGCTTTATCTGCAGAAAGATCTTCATTTTTCTTCTTCACAGGCCGGATTGTTGTTATTTCCCTTCAGTATTCTGTCTGGTATTATTTCGAAGTTTGTATTGCCTTATTTGTTTGAGCGGTTGGGCGTGGTGAAAACAGGAGTTATTGGTAATGTATGTATGCTGTGTGGTATCCTGTTTTTCATTGGCAGTTATTTTACGGACCATACGCTTTTATTTATTTTTTGTGCGGTAGGTTGTATTAATTCCTTTGGGATGGCGATTAGTTTTCCGTGTGTAACGATATTGGCGGTGCAGTCGGTGCCTGAAGGGCAGGAGGGATTGGCTTCAGGTATTAATGGTACTGCTAATGCGCTTGGCGGGGGGCTTGGTTTATCGTTGGTGGGGTTGGTGATGCAGGTGGCGGATACAAGGGGCTGGAGTGCGTATGGGGCAGGATTAGGTGTATTGGTGCTGTTGGGCCTGGCCGCGATTGGGCAGCTGTTGTTGTTTTATCAACGTTATAAATCAGGCGTCGGGGTGGTGTCCGTTCAGTCGTAGTAATTCCTTCAGGTCTTCCAATGTATTTATTTCTGTTACAGGTTTATCTTTTCTCCAACGGTTAATACGTGGAAAGCGCAGTGCCACACCGGATTTGTGACGGTTGGAAGTAGCAATGCCTTCAAAGGCAATTTCAAATACGAGTTCTGGTTGTACGGTTCTCACGGGACCGAATTTTTCCAGTGAGTGTCGTTTGATCCAGTTGTCTACTTCTGCAATTTCTTTATCTGTGAGGCCGGAATAGGCCTTGGTAAAGGGAACTAACTGATCTCCGTCTTTTACAGCAAAGGTATAATCGGTATATAAATTAGAGCGTCGGCCATGGCCTTTTTGGGCGTAAATCATTACGGCGTCAATGGTTAATGGATCGATTTTCCATTTCCACCAATCACCGCGTTTGCGGCCTACCTGGTAAGCTGCAATTCGTTTTTTGAGCATTAGTCCTTCACTGCCTTTATCGCGTGATTGTTCACGTAATGTGGTGAGTTGCTCCCAGGTATCAAAAATAATTTCCGGCGATAATTGTAATACCGATAAGCGGATTTGCTGTACCAGTTGCTCTAGTAAGGCGCGACGCTCTGCCAATGGTTTCTCCCGCATATCGCTCCCTTCCCATTCCAGTAAATCATAAGAGAGAAAAATAACGGGTGCTTCCTGCAATTGTTTGCGGGTAACATTTTTTCTGCCAATTCTTGTTTGTAATGTTTGGAAAGGCAACGGCATGCCGTTGGCGAAGGTGAGTATTTCTCCATCCAGTACAGTGCCATCGGGTAGGGCCGTTAGCAATTGGGCGAATTCCGGGAATTTTTCAGTGATCAGTTCTTCTCCCCGTGACCATACAAATAACTGATTTTCCCGTTTGATAATTTGTCCGCGGATACCGTCCCATTTCCATTCTGCTTGCCAGTCTTTTTCCGTACCCAGTGTGGCTGGGGCTCCTTCTAGTGCATAGGCCAGGTAAAACGGATAGGGGCGGGAAGCATCTGCGCCGGTAGTATGCTGGTGTAGTAATTCTTCGATAGTTACATTACGGGGATCCCAGTTGCCACTGATCATATGTGAGAGGGTAGCTGCTTCAATATGATAAGTTTTTGCCAGTGCATTTACCATCATTTTCTGAGACACGCCTATACGAAAGCCTCCGGTGATCAGTTTATTAAATACAAATCTTTCCCCACTATCCAGTGCATTCCAGGCTTCCAGGATGAAGGATTGCTTAATATTCTCTTCTGCTTTTTCCAGTTGTTGGAGCTGTTCCAGCCAATAGTGCAGGGGCGCAGCCATGGGAGTGGTGCCTGGTGGCAGTAATAATGCAATGGTTTCTGCCAGGTCGCCTACGGTGTGATAACATTCGTCAAATAGCCAGTCGGAGATGGAGGTAGCCTGCATGCACCATGTTTTTAGTTGTGTGCTGTTGACAGTTCGTTTGGGGCGACGCCCGGAGAACAGCGCCAGTACCCAGCTTTTATCTTTGTCGGGTGCGGTCGCAAAGTATTGGCTCAGCGCCTCCAGTTTTTCGTTGGTTTTGGTGCTGTTGCTTAATAATTGTACCAGTTGAGCAAATTGTTGCAAGGCTTAAGTTTCAGGGTTAGTAATCAGTTCTTCATCTCCGTAGGAAGTGGTTACTTCCTTTGCATTGATCCCTTTTTCATTCAGATAACGGGCAAAAACGCTGCTGAAGCCGTGGGTAACAAACACCTGTTCTGCTCCGGTGGCGGTAACAGCTTCCAGCAATCCCGGCCAGTCAGCATGATCAGACAGGGCGAAGCCCGCGTCTGCATTGCGCCGGCGCATATTACCGCGCACCTGCATCCAGCCACTGCAAACACCCAGCGCGTAGGGCTGAAACCTGCGCATCCAGGCATTATCTTCCGCCGAAGGCGGTGCTATAATCACCGCATTTTTAAAGGAAGATTTGGGAGTTTCCGGCGTAATCCTTTCTACGGGCGGCAGCTGCCATCCTTCTTTTAGCAGCACCTCGTGTGGAATAGCAATGGCCCCGTGTGCCAGAAAATGATCGACTTTATCTTTCAGATGATAAAGCAACCGCTGGGCTTTGCCCAGGCTGTAGGCCAATAACACACTGGCTTTGCCTGCCTGCTGATTGGCGTATATCCATTGCGTCATGTTGTCGAAAATCTGTTGCTGTGGTTCCCAGCGATAAATGGGCAGTCCAAAAGTAGATTCGGTAATGAAGGCATGACAACGCAAAGGTTCGAACGGGACCGACAAGCCATCGTTTTCCAGTTTGTAATCTCCGCTGGCCACCCATACTTCGCCGTCCTGCTCCACCCGCACCTGGGCAGCGCCTATCATATGACCAGCGGGATGCAGGGAAACTTTTACCCCATTAAAAAACAGCGACTCGCCGTAAGCAACACCTTGGACCTGGATGTCGTTGCCCAGCCTGAGCCGTAGCAGAGGAACGGAAGTATTTTCACATAAGTAGTATTGATTTCCCCAACGTGCGTGATCGGAGTGTGCATGTGTGATGACCGCGCGCTTAACGGGTTTCCAGGGATCTATGTAGAAATCACCTGCCGGACAGTAGATGCCGTTGTCGGTAAATTGCAGCACATTCATATAAGGGAATATACGCAAAAAAAATCGTGCCATGACCTGGATCATGGCACGACAGAAGATCAGTTGCAGGGCAACTATTTATTCATCTTAATATCTGCACTATCTCCTTTCTGGATGATGTAGATATTTTTATTTTCAAAGTAGGAAGGTGTTGCTTCTCCTTCTTTCAGATACACTGGCAGGAAATTGTAATTGGTAATTACTTTCGGTGATTCGCTGACCATGCCATTGAAATAAACGCCGTTGGTATGTAGCAGTTTTACAAAGTAGTAAGTCAGGTCAAATCCTTTGTAGGCCATGTCGGACGGGCGTGCCTTGTATGTTCTGCGGAAGTAGTCGCTTATATACCTGCTGTAGGCATCTGTTTTGTCGTTATAGTAGGGAGATGAATAATACACCTGTAAACCTTTAAACTCTGGTTCTTTCAGCTTAATCACATCCCAGGTAGGCATCCCAAAAATCTGCAGGGGATAAGTAGTGGCAGAAACGCTGAGTTTGCGCAGCAAGTTTTTGGCGCCGGTTTCATCCAGTGCAGTCACGATGATGATGTTGGTCCGATCTGTCAGCAGGTATTTGGAGATTTCCTCTGTGGAGGTAGCATCATTCCAGATGACTTCTTTGATCTTTATTTTTTTAGTATTGTCCATTTTGTCGTAGGATGCCTTGAAGTCTGCTGCCAGTCTTGTTTCGAAGGCGGTGTTCCTACGGAACAGCACAATATTTTTATTGGAGAAAGCGTCCTGTACATAATTCTGCAGGGCTTCGCAATGTGTTTTCAGGGTACTGTTGGAAATATATAGAAAGGGATTATCGCTGATGCCGGCATCATTAGGGAAGGTGCCGGAAACGAAGTTAATTTCTTTTTCTTTTGCGAAATCACTGAGTTCTTTCAGTTCCGGATTGCTTACGGAGCCTATGATAAGATCTGTATTATCGAGTGCTTTGCTGCGGATGATGGAAGCTACGCTTTGTTTGGATTTGCTGTCGTAAACCGTCACTTTCAGGTTATAGCCCTGTTGTTGGAGGGTATCCAGTGCCAGTTGTGCTCCTTCATAGAATTCCAGTCCGGGTAACACGTATTTAGGCATGGTGCGGCCGGGAATATCAGCGGAGGTAGCAAATACGGAATCCAGGTATAAGGGAGCAAAGAAGGCGATGTTATAGGTCTCTTTCTTTACTTCTTTACCAAATGCCGGCACATTAAAAGGTGCTTTTGCTGCAGTTGTTTTCTTTTCTTCCGGTTTTTTAGCCGGTGCAGGCTTACTCAAAGAAGGCGGAGGTCCGTCTACCCGTTTGGTGCTTTTCCTGGAAGAAGAGCAGGAGCTGATCAATACCAATAATACCAGTCCGGATATCAGGTGTTTTATAGAAACTAAATGGTTCATAATTGGCGCTAATTTACAAAAATCATTCCGGGGAATGTGAAATAAAGCATTACGGAGTTGTGGGTAGATAAAAAGTATCTATCTATCCCCAACTCCGTAACTATAGCTCAGTATTTTAGTGTTCCGGTATTATTCCCACTCAATAGTAGCAGGAGGCTTGGAACTGATATCGTATACTACGCGGTTAATGCCTTTTACCTTGTTAATGATGTCGTTAGACATTTTAGCCAGGAATTCATAAGGCAGATGCGCCCAGTCAGCAGTCATACCATCCACGGAGGTTACTGCACGTAACGCAACAGTGAATTCATACGTGCGTTCGTCGCCCATTACGCCAACGCTTTGTACCGGCAGCAGAATGGTACCCGCCTGCCATACTTTATCGTATAAACCAGCTTCTTTGAGTCCCTCTACATATACATTATCCGCTTCCTGCAGCATGTGTACCTTTTCAGGGGTGATAGCGCCGAGGATACGGATAGCCAGACCAGGACCAGGGAACGGGTGACGGCCCAGGAATATGTCGCTGATACCAATTTCGCGGCCTACGCGGCGTACTTCATCTTTAAAGAGGAAACGCAGTGGTTCTACCAGTTGCATATTCATCTTTTCAGGTAATCCGCCTACGTTATGATGGGATTTGATGGTAACGGAAGGACCGTTTACAGAAACGGATTCAATTACATCGGGGTAAATGGTGCCCTGTCCCAGGAAGGAGATGTCGGTGAGGAGGGTGGCTTCCTGCTGGAAAACATCGATGAACAGGCCGCCAATGATTTTGCGTTTTTGTTCCGGATCGGAAACGCCTGCCAGTTTTCCGTAGAAAAGATCTTTTGCATTGATTCCTTTTACATTCAATCCCATATGTTTATAGGATTCCAGTACGGTATCAAATTCATCTTTTCTCAGCAGACCGTTGTCTACAAATATGCAGAACAGGTTTTTGCCGATGGCTTTGTGGATCAGTTCAGCAGCTACGGTAGAATCTACGCCACCGCTCAATGCCATTACCACGCGTTTATCGCCTACCTGTGCTTTTATTTTCTCTACTGTTTCGTGTACAAAAGCAGCTGGGGTCCAGTCCTGGCTGCAGTTACAGATATGTAACAGGAAGTTGCGCAGGATCAGTTTACCTTCCAGGGAGTGTGTTACTTCCGGGTGAAACTGCAAACCGAACATAGGGTTGGCAGCCAGGGTAGTATTTTTGAAAGCCGCTACTGGTATGTTTTCGGTAGTGGCAATGATTTCAAATGCTTCAGGAATACGTTTAATGCTATCTGCATGGCTCATCCAAACCTGGCTTTTTGCGGAGATATCATATAATAACTTTTCCTCTTTGTCATTGTGCTCCATAAAGGCGCGGCCATATTCACGGAGGTTGCTTTTAGCTACTTCACCGCCAAACACTTTGGCCATCATCTGTGCGCCATAGCAAATGCCGAGTACAGGTACTTTTGCGGCAATGGCGGCAATGTCAATGATAGGCGCATTTTCGTCATTCACCGAAAATGGACTACCGGATAAAATAACACCTTTGATCGTTTCGTCCCAGGCGATGGGCTGAAGACAAGGCTTAATTTCGCAATAAACATTCAGTTCACGGATGCTGCGTGCAATCAGCTGTGTATACTGCGAACCGAAATCGAGGATAAGTATCTTTTCTGTCATGGTGGTGCAAAGATAAAGTGCTTCCGGCAATTTCGGATTTTGAAATTCGAATTTCAGAAATCTGGTGTACCTTTCTGCCATAATCCAAACCCATGATATCAACAAAATCACTCCTATGTCAGGCCATGGTGGCCTTTTCAGCAATTTTACTACTTAATTCCTGTGATGTGATCGGTCAGAATCGCGTAAAAGGAAACGGCCATGTTGCCAAGGAAGACAGGCAGGTATCTTCTTTCCACCGGGTAAAACTGGAAGGCAGCATGAATGTGTTTGTGGCGCAAGGCCCCGCCAAAGCCGCTGTTATTGAGGCGGAAGATAATATTATCCCATTGGTGGAACTGACAGAAGAAGATGGCCGGCTGATTGTCCGCCTGAAAAGAGGCTATTCCATCAGCACGCATAATGATGTGAATGTGTATTTAACTACACCGGACTTAAATGAGGTGAGCTTGTCAGGTTCCGGAGATGTGAAGCTGACGGATAAATTTACTTCGACCAGCGATATGAAAGTCTCGTTGTCCGGCTCTGGTAATGTCAGGGGAGAAGTAAATGCGCCAGCGGTGAAGGCATCTATTTCCGGTTCAGGAAATATGTTCCTGAAGGGAGAAACCAAAGAGGTGAACCTATCTATTGCTGGTAGTGGTAATTTCAAAGGCAGTGACCTGCTTTCGGAAAATGTGGATATCTCTATTGCTGGTAGCGGGGATGCAGATGTATATGCCAGTGTAAAGCTGAACGCAAAAATTGCAGGCTCCGGAGATGTAAAATATAAAGGTACTCCCCAGGTATCTTCTTCTGTAGCTGGTTCCGGATCTATACAGAAAAATTAGATATTAACATTGGCAAATCTTTAACATTTCTGAAATCATATTTCGTACAGTTTATCTGTTTATAGGAGTGTTTTAATAGAACATAACAAGTCCTTGAGTCCAGGTACAGCATTCGCTAATTTACACCGGTTGATGCTGTACCTGGCTGGGGCACAATATATTACCCCTTTTTTTTATACCCCATCCCATCAAGACTTCGCGTCAAATTATCATTAAATCACATGAATGATTGCTGTTTTTTTGTATGTTTACAGCTTGAATTGTGGATTTTGCCATTTGAATTGTTGATTTACGTCTTGAATTGTTGAACTCCTATTCCTTTTATGAACGAAAGACCGAAGATCCTGGTGGTATATTATACCCAGACAGGGCAATTGAAAAGGATTATTGATCATGTGCTGGCGCCGTTGGAGGGCAAAGCAGATATTACGTTCGAGCAACTGGTGCCTGTAACGCCGTTCCCATTCCCCTGGGGAAAACAGCAGTTTTATGATACCATGCCGGAAACCGTTCAGTCTACTCCGCGGGCAATACAGCCGTTGAAAGTGGATGTGAATGCGGCTTTTGATCTGGTAATACTGGCTTATCAGCCCTGGTTTTTATCTCCTTCACAGCCTACGGCTGCTTTTCTGCAAAGTGAGGCTGCTAAGCAACTGTTGAGGGGTAAAAAGGTGATTACCTTGCTGGGTAGCAGAAATATGTGGCTCAATGCGCAGGAAAAAGTGAAAAATTACCTGCAGCAGGCGGGCGCCAATCTGGTTGGCAATATAGTGCTGGTGGATAAATCCCCCAATCTTATATCTGTTATCACCATTCTGCGCTGGGCGTTTAAAGGTAAAAAGGAGGCCACACGCTTTTTACCACAGGCGGGTGTGCAGGAGAATGAGATTGTCACTTCCGGTCGTTTTGCCGGCCCCATAGAAAATGCATTACTACGTAATCAATGGGAGGAGTTGCATCCGCAACTGCTTTCCCTGGATGCAGTAGAGTTAGTCCCCAACCTGGTAGTCCTGGAAGGTAAAGGAATAAAGGCTTTCCGCTTCTGGGCCCGGTTCATTAGTGCCAAAGGCGGACCTGGTGCTGCTTCCCGGCAGGGACGTGTATCTATGTACAGAGGGTTGCTGCTGGCAGGGATTTTTGTTTTAACGCCTATCTCGTTGATCACTTCTCTTATACAATTAAATCTAAAGAAGAACCAACTGCGTCGTGAGGTGGATTACTATAAGGGTATTTCCTTGCGTTAACATGCATTATAGCTAGCTTTACGCCATGGCGTGATAGTTGTAATTCCAATTAGAATTCTATATTTACGTCTATATACAACGTATATTAAATTTAAATATGTTTATCACTGTGAGCTGGCTGGTAAGGCAAGACAGTTCTGATCAGGTTTTACATGTAGCCTTAAAAGACGAATAATATTCAAATGAAGGAAGTTTATATTACCAGGCTGTCTAAATTTTTACCTAACAAGCCTGTTGAAAATGATGAAATGGAGAGCATTCTCGGCATGGTAGATGGAAAGGCCTCCCGTGCACGTTTAAAGATTCTGGGTAACAACAAAATAAAAACGCGTTACTATTCTTTGGACAAGGAAGGGAATTCAACTCATTCCAATGCAGAGATGACGGCAACAGCGGTAGAACAATTGTTTGATGAGAAATTTCCGATCAGCAAATTAGAATTACTGGCCTGCGGCACCACTTCTCCTGATCAGTTGCTACCCAATCACGCAGCAATGGTACATGGCATCCTGAAATGTCAGCCTGTAGAGCTGATTGCGGCTACAGGTGCTTGTGCAGCTGGTATGCAGGCTTTCAAATATGCCTGGATGTCTATTCGTTGCGGCAATACATCCAATGCCGTAAGTACCGGTTCAGAAAAATTTTCTGCCTGGATGCTGGCCCAGAAATTTCAGCCGGAAGCCGAGAATCTAAAGAGCCTGGATGAAAATCCGATCATCGCATTTGAAAAGGATTTTCTCCGCTGGATGTTATCTGATGGCGCCAGTGCTGCTTTGTTCCAGGATAAACCAAATGAAGAAGGTTTATCGCTGCGGGTAGACTGGGTAGAAATATTATCATATGCCAATGAACTGGAAACCTGTATGTATGCAGGTGCTATCAAGCAGCCAGACGGCAGCACCACCGGCTGGATAGATATGACGCCGGAAGAATGGGCACAGCACAGTGTATTTTCTTTTAAACAAGATACCCGCTTACTGGGTAAAAATATAGTTCCTTCCGGAGCAAAAATGTGGAAAGAGCTGGTAGAACGTCATAACATCAACCTGGAAGAACTGGACTTCTTCCTGCCACATCTTTCTTCTGAATTTTTCAGGTTAAAAATAGATGAGGAAATTACCCGTTTAGGCGTGCCGGTGAAACTGGAAAAATGGTTCACCAATCTGGCCAATGTGGGTAACGTAGGTACCGCATCTCCTTACCTGATGCTGGAAGAACTGATGAATACCGGTCGTTTTAAGAAAGGACAGAAAGTGGTATTGATGGTTCCGGAAAGTGCACGTTTTTCTTATGCTTATGCACACATTACCGTAGTATAAGCGTCACATCTAAAACTGGCATCATGAAAAAAGAGGAAGTACCGCAGGATAGTGATAACCTGCATGAAGGTACATTCAAGCAGATTATGTATGCAGTGGATAATTCCGGCAATTATGTGCAGGTGCAGAGTGCAGGATGGGAACCGGAAAACATTGCACTGGACCAGGCCTGGGAAGAAGTAAATGAGCGGGTGAAAGCTGCCCGCGCCCGTGTGGAAGCAGGAGAAATCAGTCCCGTAGCCTATTATATGGAAAAGAACCTGATGGATCTGCCTTTGCTGGCAAGTTATGTCGGGAAGTTTCAATGGCAGGTAAAAAGGCATATGAAGCCGGGTGTTTTTAAACGGCTTTCTCCAAAAATGCTGCAGCGTTATGCGGATGCCTTCAAAGTGAGTTTAACAGATCTGCTGCAGGTCAAATAGATAATTGCGAATTACAAATTACGAATTACGGATTTGTGGGTAGATGATATCCGAAGATCTACCCACAAATCCGTAATTCGTAATTCTTAATTCGTAATTCTTTTCAAAAAATATTATGAGTAATTCTTTCTTCCAACACACGCAGACGGCACATTGCGAAAGTGGAGTAATATCAAATCTGCTGGGACATTACGGCTTACAGATCAGTGAGCCGATGGCATTTGGTATTGGCGCAGGTATATTTTTCGGACATCTTCCTTTTGTAAAGGTGAATGGTGTGCCTGGTACTACCTACCGGATATGGCCGGGGGCTATTTTTCAACGGGTATGTAAGCGCCTGGGTGTGAGAATGGAATCTGAAAAATTCTCTACGCCGGAAAAAGGGATGGCCGCACTGGACAAAGTTATTGAAGCAGGCATACCTGTTGGATTACAGTCCAGTGTTTACTATCTGCCTTACTTTCCTGCTTCCTATCGTTTCCATTTTAATGCACATAACCTTGTAGTATATGGCAAAGAGGACGGACAATACCTGGTAAGTGATCCTGTAATGGATACCGTTACCACCATTGATCCGGAAAGCCTGGTGCAGGCACGCTTTGCCAAAGGATTTCCGGCCCCTAAAGGGAAAATGTATTATCCGGTACATGTACCGGCAACCGCTTCTTTTGAAAAGCCGATCAGGGCGGGCATTGAACAGGCCTGTCATTTTATGCTAAAGGTGCCGATCCCGATGTTTGGGGTAAAGGGTATTCGTTTCCTCTCTAAAAGGGTACGTAATTATGCAGAAAATCCGGGTGACCGCAAAGCCACCCTGTATCTGGGAAATATTATCCGTATGCAGGAAGAGATAGGTACCGGCGGTGCAGGGTTCCGTTTCCTGTATGCTGCATTTTTACAGGAAGCAGCAGTGATGTTGAAAAAAGATGAACTAAGTAAACTGGCAGGTGAGCTTACCAAAACCGGTGACCTCTGGCGTAACTTTGCATTTGCGGCCGGCCGTGTATGCAAAAGCAGATCGGCGGATAATGTTTCTTATAAAGAACTCAGTGAAATGCTATTGGAATGTGCTGCTTCTGAAGATGTTTTCTTTAAGAAACTGTCACAGGTGAAGTGGTAATTAAAATATCGAATGAAATGATGTCCGGCATATCAGTTAATGAATTATTTAAAACCTACAAAGGAAGCGCAGAGCCCACATTGAAAGGACTTACGTTTCAGTTTGGAGAAGGAAAGATTGCCGGTTTGCTGGGACCTAACGGAGCAGGTAAAACAACAACTATTTCTATTTTGTGTGGTATTGTACGTGGAGACAACGGAGAAGTAGTGATTCATGGCTTAAAACAGGATGCTGCACACCGGGAAGCCATTAAACAGATGATTGGTATTGTTCCACAACAAATTGCATTATATCCGCAACTATCAGCAGTAGAAAACCTCACTTACTTTGGTAACCTGTATGGTTTCAAAGGAAAGGCATTGCAGCAAAAAATTATGCATTACCTGGAGTTGTTTGGGTTGGAGAAGAGTGCACATAAAGAGATTCATAAATATTCCGGTGGCATGAAGCGGCGCGCAAATATTATCGCCGCCATATTGCACGACCCCAAATTATTGATACTGGATGAACCTACCGCAGGTGTAGATGTGCAATCCCGCAGTATGATATTGCAGTTTCTGCGCGACTACAACCAGCAGGGCGCCAGTATCCTGTATACTTCCCACCTGCTGGAAGAAGCACAATCATTATGTGAAGAAGTAGTGATTATGGACGAAGGAAAGATGATTGTACAGGGAAATCCGCTTGCCCTGATTCACGCACATCCTGCATGCAATAACCTGGAAGATGTATTCCTGCATTTTACCGGTAATGCAGTCAGGGATTAGTTGTTAGCAGACAAACTGCAGAAGGGGATCCGGAAAAATAGATTAAATGAACACTAAAAGCTAAAGCAGAGAGCTAAAGGCTATGTTAAGATTACTGGCAACAATTAGGAAAGAATGGCAACTGCTGTTACGTGATAAAACAGGATTAATACTTCTGTTTGTGATGCCGCTGGTATTAATCACCGTGATGGCGCTGATCCAGGACGCTCCGTTTAAAGATTACCAGGACATCAAATTTGATATATTAACGGTCGACAATGACCACGGTCGTTTAGGCCGTTATGTAAGGGAAGGGCTTGAATCCGGTGGACAATTTAATATCATTGATTCGCTGGAAGGCGAGCCGATTACAGCAGAACGGGCCAAGCAGCTGGTGAATGAAGGAAAGTACAAGATCAGTATCATTGTGCCTGCGGGAGCTACAGCTGCTATTGTCAGTAATGCAAACCGTATTGTTAACGACATTTCCCAGCGCATGGGTATGTCGGTATCTTTACCGGTAAAGAAGACCGCTGATTCGCTGAATGTGATCATTTATTTTGATCCTGCTGCCAAGAAAGCATTCAAAGGGGCTATACATCAGGCGTTGGATAATTTTCTTACGCAGGTGGAAACAGATATGTTGCTGGATCGCATTAAACACCAGCTACGCAGTAAAGATTCAACAGCCGCCAGTACTGATACTTTACCGATCCGGCTGCAAGCCGTTGGATTAAAGGAGCATAGCACAGGTACAGGTAAACAGCCGGATGTAATATCCAATTCTGTGCAGCACAATGTGCCGGCATGGAGCATCTTTGCCATGTTTTTTATCGTAATTCCTATTGCAGGCAATATGATCCGGGAAAGAGAAGATGGTAGTTTGTTGCGGATGAAGCTGATACCGGGATCTTACCTGGCTATTCTGGCGGGCAAGATGTTGTTTTTTGTAGGCATTTGTGTATTGCAGTTTTATGCGATGATGTTGGTAGGTATCTATCTATTGCCACAGCTGGACTTACCCAGACTGGTCATGGGACACCATCACGGCGCTACCGTTCTGGTAGCTTCGGGAATAGGGCTGGCAGCCACGGCTTACGGTATACTGATTGGCACGATATTTAAAACGCCTAACCAGGCATTGAACTTCGGGGCGATCTCTATCGTAATATTGTCTGCCATCGGTGGTATATGGATTCCGCTTGAAGTGATGCCTGCCAAGATGCAGTTACTGGGGCATTTATCGCCGCTTAGCTGGGGACTGGATGCTATCAATGACGTATACCTCCGCAATGGGGATATTGATTATGTATGGAAGAATGTGTTGAGATTAATACTCACAGGATTGGCTATGCTGGCCATAGCCGGGTGGGTGGAAAAAAGAAGAATGAACTGATAAATGTTTTCAAAACAATAGTAAAACTGTATTTTTACTCCCCACAAGGGCATTCGCCTGTTGTGAACAACAGGCGATAAACCTACAACATTATGGAAGAATTAAAAAAGAAACTGAAAGAACAAATCATCGAGGCGTTGAATCTTCAGGATACCAAACCGGAAGATATTGATGACAACGCACCATTATTCGGAGACGGACTGGGACTTGACAGTATTGATTCACTGGAATTGATGGTGTTGCTGGAAAGACAGTATCATATCAAAGTAGAAGATCCACGTGAAGGTCGTAAGATCTTACAGTCTGTTCAGTCTATGGCAGAATTTATCGAATCAAAACAACCGGCATAAGTAAACTGGCTGCATGGCGGAAAGAGTGTTTATAACAGGGGTAGGAATGATCACCGCTATTGGTGATAATGTAGCCGGAAATTTATATAACCTGCGGGCACAGCATAGTGGCCTGGGTTATAGCAGTTACATAGATACTATTTACAAAAGCGTGCTTCCGGTAGCGGAAGTAAAGCATCCCAGCGAGGCATTGTTTGCTTTGGCCGGTATTCCGGTGAAGGACGGGTTTACCCGCACTACTTTACTGGGGTTGGCTGCTATGCGGGAAGCATTACAGGATGCTGGCATCACGGATGTGCAGTCGGCTCCTACCGGTTTTATCAACGCCAGTACAGTGGGCGGGATGTGTGATACGGAGAAGTTATATTTCGATATTATTGATCGCGATAAAACAGGCACGTTTTTACAATATATAGATACCCTGGATTGCGCGGATTGCACGCAACGTATAGCCGACATCGTAGGATTCACGGAACATATTGCCACTATTAGTACCGCGTGTTCTTCCTCTGCCAACGCACTGATGTTTGGTGCACGTATGATTAAGCAAGGTATGCTGCCACGGGTAGTATGCGGAGGTACAGAAGCGCTTACCCGCTTTACGCTGAACGGGTTTAACTCCCTGAAAAATGTGGATAAGCAGTTTTGCCGTCCCTTTGATCAGCAACGTACCGGTCTTAATCTGGGCGAGGGTGCTGCCTACCTGGTGCTGGAAGGTGAATCTTTTGTAAAGGCCAACAACAGCCGTATTCTGGCGGAGCTGAGCGGTTACTGTAATACCAATGAAGCTTTCCATCCCACGTCTCCTTCACCTGAAGGTGATGGCGCCTACGAAGCAATGAAGTTGGCACTCGCTATGAGTGGCAGATCATTGGAGGAGGTAAGCTATGTCAACGTACACGGTACTGCCACGCTGAATAATGATGTTTCTGAAGGCAAGGCCCTGGAGCGCCTGTTTGGGGACAAAGTGCCCTTGTTCAGCTCTACAAAGCCATTTACAGGGCATACATTGGCAGCAGCTGGTGCAATAGAAGCTATTTATGCTATCTTGGCTATACAACATGGGTTAATATTCCCTAATCTCAATTTCTCCGAAAGAATGGAGGAACTGCATATCAGCCCGGTAACGGAACTGATAGAGGGACACCCGGTAAATAATGTTATTTCAAACTCATTCGGCTTTGGGGGCAATAATGCTTCCCTGGTGATCAGCAAATATGAAGGGTAACTGTTACATACAAGGAATGGCGGCTATTTCCCCGCAGCTAACTTTCGAGGGGGATATTTTTTCGGCGCCACTGATACATACAGATAGTAACCTGCTTGCCTGTATTGAACCCGACTATAAACCATTTATTCCAGGCAACAGTCTGCGCCGCATGACACGTGTGCTCAAAATAGGGCTGACTGCTGCGCTCAGATGTATACAGGATAGTGGACTGGATACACCGGGTCCTATTGTTACCGGCACCGGTAAAGGCAGTTTACAGGATACCGAAAAGTTCATCAAGGAAATTGTGGAGTATAAAGAAACCGCCTTAAATCCTACTCCATTTATTCAATCTACCTACAACTCTGTAAATGGGCTTATCGCCCTACAGCAGAAGTGCACGGCCTATAACAATACATTTGTACACCGCGGTTTCTCATTTGAGAATGCATTACTAGACAGCATGATGCTGATACAGGAAGGGGCTTCTCATACATTGACCGGCGCTTTTGAAGAAATTACAGCGGAGCATTTTTATATTAAGAGTCGTATCGGTTTCTGGAAAGAAACACCCGTGAACAGCGCGGAGCTGTATCAACATTTATCTCCAGGTACTATTGCGGGAGAAGGGGCTACTTTTTTTGCCCTCACTGGTTCGCCATCGCCCCATACTTACGCGGCTATTTCCGGTTTTAAAATGTTGTATAAACCTGCGCCAGGCAAGCTGACTGCTACCCTGAAAGATTTTAGCGCAGGCGCCGATCTGATTATTACCGGCCGTAATGGCGACAGCCATCATGAGCATTTTTATGAAGAACTGGATAGCTGTTATCTGGGTGTTCCCCAAGTACCTTTTAAACATTTATGTGGTGAGTATGATACTGCAGGTGCTTTTGGTGTTTGGCTCGCAGCACAAATCATAAAAGCGCAGCAACTGCCACAACAGTGGTTTCCCCAGCTGCAGCCATTATCTGCGCCTGTTAATTCCATTTTATTTTATAATCATTTCTACGGAGAACAGCATGTAATGTTGCGGTTGGAAAGGGTTTAGTTTTCGCACCTTCTCAGTTCTGCTGCCAGGCACTGTTGCAATTCCTCAACAGTAGGCAGTTGTACAGCATAGGTAGAAATAAACATTTGCTGATCCATTCCTGCAGGAATAGCATATTTGGCTAGTGCTCCATCTTTGTCTCTTTCTGTCACCAACAGAATGCCAATAGGTGGATTATCGCCGGGTTCTGTCATTTCTGCTTTGAAGTAATTCAGATAAGTGGTCAATTGACCTGTATCTGCATAACTGAATTTACCTACTTTCAATTCTATCAGCACATGGCATTTCAGGATACGGTGATAAAATACCACATCTACGAAATAGTATTCCTGTCCTATCAGTATCCTTTTCTGTCGTCCTTCAAGACAAAAGCCATGGCCCATTTCGAGCAGGAATTCTTCCAGATGATTCAGTAATTTTTCTTCTACTTTGCTTTCTTTTTCTATTGCTTTTTGTGGGAGGTCGAGGAACTCAAAGGCGTACAGATTTTTAATCAGGTCTGCTGGTGTTATCGGAGTTTCTGCTGATTGTTGTACCAACCGGGAAAGCTTTTGCGGGTCGTTGGTAAAGCCCATGCGTTCGAAATAGCCGGTGTGAATTTGGCGTTTCAGTTCCCGCAGGCTCCAGTTACCTTTGATAGATTCTACTTCATAGAAAGTGCGTCGTAATATGTCATCTATGCGTAGAAGCAAGGAGATATGAGAGAAGGAAAGGTTATTGATTATTTTTTTTCCTGACACGCGATTGATTAACAATTGATCAGTTGGTAAGGCCCCGATCTTTTTCTTGGAAGGTTTTAGTTTATGAGTTATTGACTGATGAATTTTATCTGATTGACTATTAGTTGTTTGTAATTCGTCAGACAGTGTCTGACGAATTTGAATGTCATCTTTTTTTAATTCGTCAGAGACCTCTTTTCCGACTTGTGGATAATATAGATAAAACTGTCTGCACAATTTTAAATTAGTAGTAGCTAGTTTTAAATCAGGCAATCCTTTGGAAATATGCTCCAGTAATTGTGTCCCATATTTCGCTCTGTCTACACCATTCTGTTCGTATTCTACAATATAGCAACCGATCATCCAGTTTGCGGATAGTGAGTGAGCGGTTAATAGCTTTGGCAGCTACTTCCTGGAAATGTACATGTGTAGTTTCAATGCTGTTGAGCAGGTGATTGAACTTCATTGTTGATATGGTTTATGTGGTCAATATTTGTTGTAATTGCAGGATGTTAATAACTGTGATATTGATGTTGAATCAATTTTTCTGATTGCTCAGTGAGGAGAGAAAGTTGTTTATACCACGCAATTGAAGATAGCTAGCAAACGTGTAAACGGGCACGAATTTAAAGGTTACAAACGAACATGAATTGTTCATTTTGTTCATTGACAAAATGAGTTGTTCATTATCAATTTAATCAGGTCGTCAGTGACTACATAATTGAAAATAAAAAAGCGGAGATACAAGCTCCGCTTATATCTCCGCTTTCATCATCTTACAAAATTACTTTACTCTATATACCGGATAGCGCATGTATTCCGGTTCTGCATAAGGAGAATTTCTGTATATAAAATTCAGTTGAGCACTGGCACTATTTGCAAAAGAGGTATCACTTGCCCTCTTCTTATTTAATGAATCCTGTAATTCCGGATGTTGCTGCAGATAAGCGGCGCCGGTATCTTCAAAAACATAAGGAGAATAACCTTCTTTTTGTCCGAGGATGGCATCAAAAAAGTTCCAGGCAAAATACGAATCACTGGCAGTAGGTTCCAGTGTTTCTATCAGGAAGCGATTGGCCGTTTGATTCATCGGAATGTAAACATCCCCTTTGCGAAACCGGATAGAATCCATGCTGCTGCTTACTTTTATATTGGTGTGCAGGTAATGTTTTTCGTATGGTTTGGAATTGGTCTGGAAGTCAGTAATATGATATACTTCTACATACACCGTGGTATCATGTGCTAGCGGTTGCAGCTGTACATTATTGTTTTTCAGGAGATGGATAACGGCCCACCAGCCTTGTGGTATAATATACGCGCGTGGTTTCTCCACAAAATTTTCTTCCGTGGCGGTGTTATAAAATTTTATCTGTCTGGTGTAGGGCTTCGTCCGATCGTAGTATAGTCGTGGTAAACCAGAGATGGCGCTGGGCTTATGTCCGGACTCAAATCCACGGAAGGTAATCAGGCTGTATTTATTCATATCAAACTGCCATGACAGCGGAAATGATTTTTGTGTAATAGCGGTTTGCTTAGCCTGTTCGCGCAGTTGTTTAATGGTTTCGCTGTGTGTGGATGTAAACTGTATGAAGCATTCCATCAGGGCGTAGGTGGCTTTTACGCGCAGTGGATAGGGTTTCAGCATATGTGTTTCCGGCACAAATCCGAAGGTATGAAACAGGGTGGTATAGCCGGTAGAGTAGCGGGGTGCATCTGCAAATTCCACCCATCCGCTGTCCGGTGTTTCACCAAAATGATTTACATAAGGAACGAGGTCATAGCCTTTTGTTTTCATGAGGGCATATAATCCGGGTTCAAATGTTTTATTCATGAATTCACCCATGGCGCCACCGAGTTTATTATGCTGGGTGGTTAGTAGGGTCATGATATGCTGGTAGTCTGCCCCATTGCTCACGTGGTTATCTACAAAAACGTCCGGATCGGTGAGTTGATAGATTTGCTGGAAGGCGAGGGCATTTTTTGAATCTGTTTTGATGAAGTCGCGGTTAAGGTCCAGGTTCTGGGCATTTCCGCGGGAGCCAAAGGCATCGGGACCGTTCTGATCTACGCGGTACCAGGGGGAGCGGTTCAGCATGCCGCCGATGTTGTACACCGGAATAACGGCAAGAATGATGTTGTCCGGGAGTTTGATTTTGCCGAGGGCCAGGTCGCGGAGTAGCATCATGCTGGCGTCTATCCCATCAGGTTCTCCGGGGTGGATACCGTTGTTGATGAGGATAATGCGTTTATTCTTTTTATGGAGACTTTTAAAGTCGAAATCCTTTTGAGGCGAGTAGGTCACCAGGTGAAGCGGAAATCCGGCATCTGTGGAACCGATGGCCTGCATATGGATTTGTGGGAAGCGTTTGGCGAGTAGCTGGTAGTATTGAATGACTTCCGGGTAAGTAGCGGTTTCCTGACCGGCTGTCTTTTCGTAGCGGGTGGTAAGGCCCTGAGCGGAGGACAGCAGTGGTAGCAGACAGGCGAGGAGGATAGCTATTTTTTTCATTATACGAAAGTGAATAGAAAAACAAAAAGCCCTTCCTTTGGGAGGAAGAGCTGTAAATATTGTTACTGAAGCAATTAAGCCAACGCTAAAACGCGCTTAGCCAGCTTGCTTTTCAGATTTGCTGCTTTGTTCTTGTGAATAACGTTACGTTTAGCTAATTTATCCAGCATAGAAGCTACCTCTGCTAAATCTTTCTCCGCTGTTGCTTTCTCAGTCACCGCTTTCAGGTCACGGATGGCATTACGAGTAGTTTTACCGTAGTAACGGTTACGCTCATTACGCTTTCTGCTTTGACGTACGTCTTTTTTCGTTGCTTTATGGTTTGCCATTTTTCAAATTTCAAGTTTCGGACGGCAAAGGTAACTATTTCCCATTTAGAAAACAAACTAAATGTAGTTTTTCCGTCGAAGAGCAAATATAAGGGTCTTTCATCACAGATAAACAGTTGATTTTTTCTAATTTTTTCCATCCGGCGTATCAAAAAACGAGCGATATTTGCAATCCCATATATTAATATATTGGGACCAACAGAAAAGTATTTGAACTGAAGATCAGCAAAACTCGTTGTAAATGAAGGACTTCTCATTCGTCACCAACTCACATCCTGCTTACATAGAATCGTTATATCAGGATTTCCGCAAAGATCCCAACTCTGTAGACCCGGATTGGGTTAAATTTTTCGAAGGATTTGATTTTGCAGTATCCGGTGTAAACGGCAACAAGGCGGCAGCATCAGCGCCTGTAGCAGGGGGCAGCACTTCGTTGCCTGTGAGCGACGACCAGTTGGCAAAAGAACTGGGCGTATACCGCCTGATACAGGCGTATCGCAAAAAAGGCCACCTGATTGCTAAAACCAACCCCATCCGTGAAAGAAAAGACAGGAAGGCCAATCTCGATCTGGCCAGCTTTGGATTAGGGGACGCTGATCTCAAAACAGAATTCTTTGCAGGAACTACCATCGGTGTCGGCAAAGCTTCCCTCGAAAAGATTGTTGCCTATCTGACCCAGATTTATGCCAGCTCAGTAGGATTGCAATACACTTACATCAACGCCCGCGACAAGGCTAAATGGCTGGAAAAGGAATTTGAGGCAGTAATGACACAACCTTTGTCACTGGAACAGCGCCGCCGCATTTTGCAGAAGCTGAACCAGGGTGTTATTTTCGAAAAATTTCTCCACACAAAATATATCGGGCAAAAGCGTTTTGGTCTGGAAGGTGGTGAATCCACTATTCCGGCACTGGATGCTATCCTTAATGTAGCCGCAGAATATGGTGTACAGGAATCTGTGATTGGTATGGCTCACCGTGGCCGTTTAAACGTACTCGCAAATATCCTGGGTAAAACCTACGAGCAGATCTTCAATGAATTTGAAGGACTGGCCGTGCCGGATATGACCATGGGTAGTGGTGATGTGAAATATCACCTTGGTTTCCGTTCCCAGGTAACCACCCCCTCCGGCAAGCCGGTAAACCTGCAACTGATGCCTAACCCTTCCCACCTGGAAGTGGTAGACCCGATTGTAATCGGTTTTGCACGCAGTAAAGCAGATGTAATTTATGACAGCGATTACGACAAAATATTGCCTATCCTCATTCATGGTGATGCTGCCGTAGCCGGCCAGGGCATTGTGTATGAAGTAGAGCAGATGAGCAAACTGAAAGGTTACTACGTAGGTGGTACCATTCACTTTGTGATCAATAACCAGATCGGTTTTACTACTGACTTTGATGACGCACGTTCTTCAGACTACTGTACCAGCGTAGCTTCTATCGTACAGGCGCCGGTATTCCATGTGAATGGAGATGATGCAGAAGCGGTGGTGAAAGTGTCACAGCTGGCTGCCCGTTACCGTCAGGAATTCAATGAAGACGTGTTCATTGATATGGTTTGTTATCGCAAACATGGCCATAACGAAGGTGATGAACCTAAGTTCACCCAGCCAAGTTTGTATGCCTTGATTGAAAAACACGCTAATCCGCGTGAAGTATATACCCAGTTCCTGCTGAATAACGGCGAGTCTGATGCAGCGGCATTGGCGAAGGAAATGGAAAAAGGATTCTGGGATGAATTACAGGCCCGCCTGGATGAAGTAAAACAACATCCGCTGCCGTATGCCAACCAGAAACCGGAACAGTGGTGGCAGGCCCTGCGCAAATCTACGCCGCAGGACTTCGAATCTTCCCCGGTAACTGCTATCAAGGAAGAAGATTTCAAACGCCTGTTTGACGGGCTGATGAAATGGCCTGAGAATTTTGTCCCCCTGCGCAAAGTGAGCAAATTACTGCAGGATAAGATCAAGTTGTACCAGGAAGAAGGCAAGGTAGACTGGGCAACTGGTGAACTGTTAGCTTACGCCAGTCTCCTGATCGAAGGCAAAGATGTTAGAATGAGCGGAGAAGATGTAAAACGTGGTACTTTCTCTCATCGCCATGCGGTGTTGTTTGACGAAAATACCAACGAAACCTACAACCGTCTCAGTCATTTCCAGGACAAACAGGGGAAATTCAGAATTTATAATTCTTTACTGAGTGAATATGGTGTATTGGGTTTTGAATATGGTTATGCCATGGCCAACCCCAACAGCCTGGTATTGTGGGAAGCGCAGTATGGCGACTTTGTAAATGGTGCACAAACAGTGATTGATCAGTATATTACCAGCGCAGAACAGAAATGGACTACGCAGAATGGTCTGGTGATGTTATTGCCTCATGGTTATGAAGGTGGTGGACCAGATCACTCCAATGCCCGTCCGGAACGTTTCTTACAGCAGTGTGCGGAAGAGAATGTGGTGATTACCAATATTACCACTGCCGCTAACTTCTTCCATGCATTACGCCGTCAGCTGACCTGGCAGTTCCGCAAACCATTGATTAACTTCTCTCCAAAAGCGAATCTGCGCCATGTGGGTGCTTACTCTACTACGGAAGAATTTACCCAGGGTGGATTTAAAGAAGTGCTGGATGATCCATTCATTGATGATGCTTCGGTAGTAAAGAAGGTGTTATTGTGTTCAGGTAAAATGTATTTTGACCTGAGTGATAAGCAAGGAAAAGATGACCGCAAAGATGTAGCCATCGTTCGCCTGGAGCAATTGTATCCACTGCCCATCAAACAACTGGAAGCTGTTTCTCAGAAGTATAAAGGTGCTACCTTCTTCTGGGTACAGGAAGAACCACTGAATATGGGTGCCGCCGCGTTCCTGCAAATGAACCTGAAGCAGATCAATTATGGTGTTATCAGCCGCAATCCAAGTGCGTCTACTGCTACCGGTTATGCGAAAGTACATGCACGTGAGCAGCAGCAGATTATTGATACGGCTTTTAACATCTAAAAAAATAAAAGTATAAACAGAATAACCTGGTTTGATGTTAAGCTGAAAGCTAAAAGCTGAAAGCGCAAAGCTAACCTGGTATCACCATCAACTGATTAAATATGGTTATCGAAATCAAAGTCCCTACGGTAGGAGAATCTATTAGCGAGGTAACAATTGCAAAGTGGTTGAAGAAAGACGGAGATTATGTGCAACAGGACGAGGTATTATGTGAAATGGAATCAGAGAAGGCAACCTTCGAACTGAATGCAGAAAAAGCAGGTGTCCTGAAAATTGCTCCGGCAGCTCAGGAAGGCGCTACTTTGAAGATCGGTGATGTAGCCTGCAGCATTGATACAGATGCAGTCGCACCAACCGGTGATGCCGCTCCTGCAGCAGCAGCTCCCGCTGCCCCTGTTGCAGCAACCGCACCGGCAGCTGAAGCAGCACCGGCTGCACCTGCAGTGAACAAAGGGACGATTGAAATGAAAGTGCCTACAGTAGGAGAATCTATAAGTGAAGTAACGCTGGTAAAGTGGATCAGAAATAACGGTGATTATGTAGAGCGTGATGAAGTGATATGTGAACTGGAATCAGAGAAAGCTACCTTCGAATTGAATGCAGAAGAAGCGGGTGCGCTGATTACTGTAGCAAAAGAAGGTGATACTTTAAAAATAGGCGATGTTGCCTGTAAAATAGATACCAGTGTTGCAAGACCTGCGGGTAAAGCAGCACCGGCAGTCGCTCCGGCAGCTCAGGCATCAAAAGCTACTCCTCAGCCACAACAGGCGCCTGTTACCAGCATCCCGAACGATCTGAAAGCATCTCCGGTAGCAGCAGCAGTGATTGCAGACAAACATGTGGATGCCTCCAGCATCAAAGGCTCCGGTGCACATGGCAAAATCATGAAAGATGATGTACTGGCTGCCCTGCAAAATCCAGGTGTAGCTATTGGTCAGGAAATGTTTACCCGTCAGGAACGCCGCGAAAAGATGAGCAACCTGCGTAAAACCGTTTCCCGCCGCCTCGTGGAAGCCAAAAATACAACGGCTATGCTCACTACCTTCAACGAGGTAGACATGACCGAGATTATGGCGCTGCGTGCCAAATACAAGGAAGTCTTCAAGAAACAGCATGAAGTAAACCTGGGCTTTATGAGCTTCTTTACGAAAGCATGCTGCTTTGCATTACAGGAATTCCCGTCTGTAAATGCTTACATCGATGGAGAAGAACTGGTATACCACGACTACTGCGATATCTCTATTGCAGTATCTGCTCCTAAAGGCCTGGTGGTTCCGGTGATCCGCAATGCAGAAAGTCTGGATATGGCAGGTATTGAAAAAGCCGTGGTGGAACTGGCTACCAAAGCCCGTGACAACAAATTGACGATGCCTGAAATGACTGGTGGTACTTTCACCATCACCAATGGTGGCGTATTTGGTTCACTGATGAGCACACCTATCATCAACATCCCGCAATCTGCGATCCTGGGTATGCACAAAATACAGGATCGTCCGATGGCGGTAAATGGTCAGGTTGTGATTCGTCCGATGATGTACCTGGCGCTGAGTTACGATCACCGCATCATTGATGGTCGTGAGTCAGTAAGCTTCCTGGTAAGAGTGAAAGAAATGCTGGAAAATCCTGAACAACTGTTGTTCGGTAAAGATCCCTTGAAAGCATTACTGAAATTATAATAGTAATTTACAACAATATGATTGTGAAAGGTGGAGATGATTTATCATCTCCGCCTTTCTTTTTTCAGATCAGTAGTACGTATATATTTTCCATATTTTTTGTACACCCTGCCGCGTAGCATACACTTTGGTTACACGACCACAGTTGTCTTTAGTGAAGGTATAACTGGTAACAGCAGTTGGTGATTGATGTAGTAGCAAATTATGACTGGATGATGGCAGATGCAGACTGGAAGCAGCCGGATCATATTGCAAGGCATAATGTTGATTGATGCTATAAGCATAGAACCATCCGTTGTTATAGGCGGTGTATTCCGGGTTTAGCTCATTGCTGTAAGTGTAATAGTATTTACTTTCTTCCGGGGTATTCGAAGAACGTGCAGAGGTAATAATAGAGTCTGCGTCAGTGGGATGGAGGGTATTGGTGAAAAAGGCAATTTCCTTCAATTTCGAACTTCCGTTGGAAATAAGCAACCCCGCTGTTGCTCCGGTATACCATTGCACATTACGATTGAAAGTATAGGCATAGTTTGTTGCAACAAAAAGAGGAGAAGAGATCCCGGATATAAGACCATTGACAGAACGATATTGGATATCATAAGCACCCACCAGGCCGATCAGACGTACATTGGTAAGATGATTTTGTACATCGTAGGTCATGATATAGGTGAGGGTGCTGGTACCGTGGCCATTGTTTTCTATATCAATAATGCTGTCTACCCTGCCTGCCTGATCATACGTATAACGTCGTTCAAAGCTGAGGGTGTTACTGGTCGTATCATATACGTTGACTGTTTTGACCGGTGTTTTGCATACATACTGTGATGGAATCTTCTTACATGAATAGGAGCAAATAAAGGCATATGCCATTAATAGCATATAGGGATAGCGTAATGCTTTCATAACAGGAACAGTTTAGGAGGTTAAATGAATTAGTGAAAATAGCGATGTTAGCTGCTATGTGGTAGCGTCAATATTAGCCCTTATCTTCGCGTATGACCCGTTGGGAAAATTATTTAGCATCAGCAGAGAAAATTATAGGCGCCTACCAGGGCAGCCTGCCATTACATCATTTTCTGAAATCCTTTTTTAAGGAGCATCCCTATATGGGCGGGCGCGACCGGCGCTGGATTTCGCAACTGGTATATCATTATTTCCGTTTGGGACATTGGGGAAAATCACTTCCCGTAAGTGAGCGGATAATAACAGGTGCCTTGCTTTGTGAAACAGCGCCGAACGATTTTCTCGCAGCAGTGAGGCCGGCCTGGAATCATTCTACTACCTTGCCATTAACAGAGAAAGCCGCCTTGTTATCTGAGGCATTAACGCCCTCATCTATTTTCCCTTTACTGGAAGATTTATCAGCAGGTATTGATGCTAACGTTTACGCCTACACTATTCTTAAGCAGCCACGTTTGTTTATTCGTGTGCGTAATAACAGGCTGGAGAAAGTATTGCAGTTGCTGGATAAAGCGGCTGTGATATATGAAGTATTTGCCAATAACACTACTGTGGCTTTGCCTAACGGCACCAAGATAGAAGTGATTGTACCGGAGAAAAGCTGGTATGAAGTACAGGATGCATCGAGTCAGCAAACCGGCGAATTGTTTTTGCCCACAAAGCAGCAGCGTTGGTGGGACTGTTGTGCTGCCAGTGGTGGTAAATCTATTCTCCTGAAAGATCAGCAACCGGGTGTGCAGCTGCTGGTGTCGGATGTAAGACGGTCCATCCTCGAAAATCTGCAGCAACGTTTTGTGGCAGCAGGAATTAAGAACTATGAAGCGCGTGTGGCTGACCTGACAGCTGAAAATTTTCCTGCCAGCATGGGGAGCCAGCAATTTGACGGCATTATCCTGGATGCTCCCTGCAGTGGTTCCGGTACCTGGGGGCGTACCCCTGAAAGTATTTCCTTCTTCAAAAAAGAAGAAATAGCGAAGTATCAGCAGTTGCAGAAACGTATAGCCCATAACGTGATACCTTTCTTACGGAGGGGCGGCGCATTGATTTATATTACCTGTTCTGTATTTAGGCAGGAGAATGAAGAAGTGGTGAAGTACATAGAAGAAATCAGTGATTTGCGACAGGAGAAAGGAGGCGTGATTGCGGGGTATGATAAGGGAGCGGATACCATGTATGCGGTGAGGATGTCGTAATCAGTTTTGACAATAAAAATTTATCAACATAAAAAAGGGTGCGAAGACTTCCATCTTCTCACCCTTTGCTTTATCTATCTTATGAAATTGTTCTTATAACACTATCGGTACTGCGCGTTGAATAATGCCGCCACCAATTACGTCATCGCCTTCGTAAAAAACGGCTGACTGACCAGGAGCAATGCCCTTCACACTTTCATAAAAGCTCACTTTCACCTGGCCGTTTTCATTGTACAGGTTACTCAGTGCGCCTTTATCTTTATACCGGATTTTTGTAGTGGCTTCCATTCCTTCGGCAATCGTTTCATACTTACCCATGTTGATTCCACTGACAAACATTTCGCTTTTCTGTAGTTCGTCTTCATTACCAAGCACTACCGTATTTGTTTCAGGGATGATCTCCGTTACAAACACCGGGCGTCCAAGGGCAATTTCAAGCCCTTTACGCTGCCCAACTGTATAGAAGGGGTAACCCTTGTGGTGA
Source organism: Chitinophaga sp. RAB17 (assembly GCF_052114225.1). Lineage (NCBI taxonomy): Bacteria > Pseudomonadati > Bacteroidota > Chitinophagia > Chitinophagales > Chitinophagaceae > Chitinophaga > Chitinophaga sp. RAB17. Next base: position 1,182,331 of record NZ_JBFREI010000002.1, read on the forward strand.
CCAACAATAGTGCCATCTGCGAGCACAAAATTGCCTCCGTTGACCCTTTCTTCCAGACCATCGACCTTTCTCTTCAAAAATCCGCGATAATCATTATCCGGCACAAAGCAGATTTCATAGCTTTCTGCCTTTTTAGCCAGTTCCGGATATCCAAAATCAAAGGCCATCTGACGGATAGCTGTTTTACGGTAGTTACCCAGAGGAAGCATGGTACGGGCCAGTACATCCTGTTGAATACCCCACAGCACATAGCTCTGGTCTTTGGTTTCGTCTACGCCTTTACTGATCACGTAACGGCCATTGTCGTGCTGACGGATTTGTCCGTAGTGACCGGTAGCGATAAACTCGCAGTCCATAGCATCCGCCCGTTTCATCAGTGCGCGCCATTTTATATGGGTATTGCACAATACACAAGGATTGGGTGTACGTCCTGCAATATATTCCTCGACAAAATTATTTATAACAAAATCACCGAATTCATCGCGGATATCCAGCACAAAGTGCGGGAATCCATGATGCACCGCCGCCGCGCGGGCATCGTTAAAAGAATCTAGGTTACAGCAGCCGGTTTCCTTTTTACTGGAACCAGCAGATGCATAATCCCAGGTTTTCATGGTGATACCCACCACTTCATATCCCTGCTCATGCAACATCAGCGCTGTAACAGTACTGTCTATACCACCGCTCATGGCTACCAGCACTTTACCATGCTTGCTCATTTGGAAAAGTTTAAGGATGCAAAATTACTTAAATTCCAGCCAACGGCCATCTATCCTTTATTGATCCTAACAATGAGCGGATTGATTCTGATTATATGATTGATAGCATTTTCTCCTCTTTTTAGCGTTTATTTCCCAAAACACTATAAATTGTTAATTGTGAATTATATATTTATTAGTTTTAGCAACCTTTTAGTATAAAATACACGTGATGCTACCCATATTAAACAAAGAGTTTATATTAAAAAAGCGTGATTCCGGCGTTCATGAAAAAACTTTCTCCTTTCCGGAAAAGATCCTTCAATTTGGTACCGGCGTGCTTTTGCGCGGATTGGTAGACTACCTGGTAGATAACGCCAACAGGCAGGGCATCTACGAAGGACGTATTGTTGTGGTAAAATCTACCGAAGGCGATACCTCCGAATTTTCCAGCCAGGACAGCTTGTATACCACCCATATCAAAGGTATTTCCCAGGGAGAACTGGTAGATAAGGTGATTATTAACGCGGCTATTAGTCGTGTTTTGCAATCGAATGCAAATTGGCAGGAGGTTTTACAAGCTGTGCATCAACCCGCTTTGCATACGATCATCTCCAACACCACGGAAGTAGGGATTCAGTATGTACCGGAAAAAGTAACTACTGGCGTTCCATCTTCCTACCCGGGTAAATTACTGGCGGTATTATGGGAACGATTTTCCTACTTTAAAGGCAGTGCCAATACGGGTTTTGTGATTGTACCAACAGAGCTGGTAGTGGATAATGGCCGTTTATTGAAAGACATTGTAGTGCAATTAGCTGTTTATAATGAAATGCCTGCCACATTTGTAGACTGGATTCATACGGATAATTATTTTTGTAATTCACTGGTAGACCGCATCGTGCCAGGAAAGCCCCGCAATCTGTCGGAAATAGCCATCAGGGCAGGTTATACAGATCAGTTATGGATAGAAGCAGAACCCTATCTTTTATGGGCAATCGAAGGAGGGGAACATATCCGCGAGGTATTATCTTTTTATAAGGGAGATGACAGAATGCTCATTGCGGACAGTATTACACCCTTCCGCGAACAGAAGCTCCGGTTACTTAATGGTAGTCATACAGCAGCTGTACCACTGGCTTTCCTGTCCGGTTTGAATACGGTATATGAGTGCATGCAGGACGAATATATGAGTCATTTTTTCCGGTCGGTCGTGCTGGAGGAAATACTGCCTACCATTGCAGATAGTTGTCCCACTGCTACCGCATTCGCCACAGATGTACTGGATCGTTTCGCCAATCCGTTTATTGCGCATAAACTCATCAGTATTACTTTCCAGGAAAGTTCCAAGATGAATGCCCGCAATGTGCGCACGCTGATTCGCTACCAGGAAAAGTATCATGCGCTGCCGTCGCACCTGTGCCTGGGATTTGCTGCTATGCTGCTGTTTCTGCGGCCAGCAAGAGAAGAGAACGGCAAGTACTTTGGTAACAGAGGCCAGGAAGAATATGTTATTACAGATGATAATGCGCCCATCTTTGCTGCATGGTGGCGCGATCATACAGATATTCCTGCGATGGTAGCTGGTATTTGCAGCGATCAACGTTTATGGGAAACCGATCTTAGTGCTATTCCAGGATTTTCAGCTGAAGTGGCAGCTATTTTAGCCTCGCTGAAAAATGAAGGAGTGAAAGCATTTATTCAATCGCAGCTTCAAAAAAAATAGTCATTCGTTATGAAGGAGTTTTTATCCGAAGATTTTTTATTGCAAACGGAAACGGCTAAACGATTATATTTTGATTACGCCGCTTCCATGCCGGTAATTGACTATCATAATCACCTGCCACCAGACGAAATTGCCAGTAACAAAACTTTTGAGAACCTGTACGCCATCTGGCTGAAAGGAGATCATTATAAATGGCGTGCCATGCGCGCCAATGGAGTAGCGGAAGAATTCATCACCGGAACGGCGGATGACTATACCAAATTCCGCCACTGGGCAGCTACCGCACCCTATACCATGCGTAATCCGCTATATCACTGGTCGCACATGGAACTGAAAAATCCATTTGGCATCACAGAATTGCTCAGTGAAAAAACGGCAGAAAAAATATACCATGATTGCAATGCACAGTTGCCGGAACTGTCTACCCAAACACTGCTGCAACATTATAAAGTAGATGTACTCTGTACCACGGATGATCCGGCTGATTCGCTGGAGCATCACCGGACGATTGCGAACAAACCATTTGGTACACGTGTACTGCCTACCTTCCGCCCGGACAGAGCGATGGCAGTAGACAACCCCGAAACGTTCAACAGTTTTGTGGATAAGTTGTCGGAGGTACTGCATAAAGATATCAACCGTTTTGATGATTTGCTGGCTGCACTGCAAAGTCGCCATACTTATTTCCATGAAGCAGGTTGCCGCCTGAGTGATCATGGGTTGAGCACTTTTTATTTTGCGCCTGCGAGTGACAAGGAGCTGGACACTATTTTTAATAGTGCCCGTCATCATACCGCTGTCACGCCGCATGAAAATGCCCAGTTTAAAACGGCTGTATTACTGGCTGTTTGCAGCTGGAACCAGGAGAGAGCCTGGACACAACAATTTCATGTGGGCGCTATCCGTAACAATAATTCCCGTTTGCTGCAACGCATAGGCGCCGATGCCGGTGTGGATTCTATTGGTGACTGGAACGTGGCAGAAGCCATGAGTGCTTTTTTTGACGCGCTGGATAAGAAAGATAAGCTGGCAAAGACGGTAGTATATAACCTGAACCCTTCCTATAATGAAGTATTTGCTACCATGGCAGGTAATTTCCAGGATGGTACTATACCCGGTAAAATACAATATGGGTCTGGCTGGTGGTTCCTGGATCAGAAAGATGGAATGGAAAAGCAGATGAATGTTTTGAGTAACATGGGATTACTCAGTCGTTTTGTGGGTATGTTAACAGATTCCAGAAGTTTTCTATCTTATTCCCGACATGAATATTTTCGCCGTATTTTGTGCAACCTGATCGGGAAAGATGTGGAGCAGGGTGAATTGCCAAATGATCTGATCTGGTTGGGAAAAATGGTACAGGACATTTGTTACTATAACGCAAAAGCATATTTTGGATTCTAATGAAGCCAGTAAAAGTTATCACATTCGGAGAGATATTATTGCGTCTGTCGCCAGAGCTGGCGCAAAACACCGCTGCTATTTATGTGGGTGGTGCAGAAGCTAACGTGGCAGCGGCGCTGGCCAACTGGGGCACAGAAGTAGCCTACATCAGCAGGGTGCCTGAAAATGGTTTGTCTAAAGACGTGCTGCAGCAGCTGAGCAACCGCGGTATTCATACCGACAGGGTATTATGGGGCGGTGAGCGCATTGGTATCTACTACCTGGCGCAGGGCAGTGATCTGAAGCATGCAGAAGTTGTATACGACCGGGCATGGTCGGCCTTTAGCCGGATTGTTCCAGGGACTGTGGATTGGGATGCCCTGCTTGGCGATGCTGAGTGGTTTCACTGGAGCGCTATTACGCCCGCGTTGAATCCCGATGCAGCAGCGATTTGCAAGGAAGTGCTGCAGGCAGCCACCCGTAAAGGAATGACGATATCTACAGATTTGAATTACCGCAGTAAGTTATGGCAGTATGGAAAGAAGCCGGTAGACATTATGCCGGAGCTGGTACAGTACTGTGATGTGGTCATGGGGAATATCTGGGCAGCCAACAACATGCTGGATACCACATTGGATACTGCTGCGCTGGAAGCTGATACCAAGGCGGTGTACGTGCAACAGGCAGAGCTGGTGGCCGCTGAAATAACGGAGAGGTTTACACGTTGCAAGCGGGTAGCATTTACCTTCCGTTTCAGTGATGCACCCACGCATAACCGCTATTACGCTTTTTATTACAATAACGGACAGATGAGCATTTCACGCGAATATGATACCCACGATGTGGTAGACAGAGTTGGTAGCGGGGATTGTTTTATGGCCGGATTGATACATGCACAGCTACAGGGACTGGATGATCAGCAGATCATTTCTTATGCTGCCGCTGCCGCTTATTCCAAATTTTTTGTGAAGGGAGATTTTAATACCACTTCCGCTGAAGACATTATAAAACTGATATAGTATATGGCACCAAGTCCTGATGTAATTATTGCTGCGTTTGAGCAAACCGGGATTATTCCTGTTTTTTATCACGAGGATGCAGACGTCTGCCTGGCGGTGCTGCAAGCGTGTTATGACGGTGGTTTGCGGGTATTTGAGTTTACCAGCAGGGGAGAAAATGCCCGTAAAAATTTCGCTATCCTCCGGGACAAAAAGCTGGCCACTATGCCTGATCTGTACCTGGGTATCGGTACAATTAAAAATGCAGCAGATGCAGCGGTGTATGCTGGTATGGGTGCGGACTTTATTGTTTGCCCGGTGACTGATCCGGAAACGGCTGTTTATTGTCAATCTGAAAATATTTGCTGGATTCCCGGCGCAATGACACCTACAGAAATTTCCGTGGCGGAGAAAAACGGGGCAAAGCTGGTGAAGCTGTTCCCTGGCAATGTGCTGGGACCGGGTTATGTAAGGGCGATCAAACCTTTATTCCCGCAGGTGAAATTTATGCCAACCGGCGGGGTAGAACCAACCCAGGTAAGCATGGACAGCTGGTTTGATGCAGGAGTGGTTTGTGTGGGAATGGGTTCCAACTTATTATCCAAATCCCTGATTGAAAGTAAGGACTGGCGCGGGCTGAAAGATAAAATTGTGCAAACGTTTGCATTTCTCAAAGCTATGAAGTAACTTTTGCACTCTATAAATTCCAATTAGAATGAATTCCACAACTTTAGGTAAGTATCGCTGGCGGGTATGTGCGCTTTTATTTGTAGCGACGACCATTAACTATATAGACAGACAGATATTAGGGTTATTAAAAACCGATTTATCCACCGAATTTGGCTGGTCAGAGAAAGATTACAGTAACCTGGTGATGGCATTTTCCGCCTCTTATGCCGTGGGCTTGCTTTTCTTTGGTGCACTGGTAGACAAGATTGGTTCCAAACTGGGGTATACTGTTTCTGTGGTAGTATGGAGTTTGTCGGCGATGGCGCATGGCCTGGTGCGTACTACATTAGGTTTTGGGGTGGTAAGATCTGTATTGGGGATCAGTGAGGCGGGTAACTTTCCAGCGGCTATTAAAGCCACGGCGGAATGGTTTCCCAAGAAAGAGCGGGCATTCGCGACAGGGATCTTTAATTCAGGATCCAATATTGCCGCAGTGGTTGGCCCCCTGATGGTATACTGGCTGGCGAATAATCATGGCTGGAGAAACGCGTTTGTGTGGACTGGCGCCATTGGTTTTATCTGGTTGATATTCTGGTGGTTGCTGTATGAAATTCCAAGCCGTCACAAAAAATTATCTAAAGTAGAATATGATCATATTCATTCTGACCAGGAAGTAGAAGAAGAAAAGCCTAAGCCGGTAAAATGGATCAAGTTGCTGGGAATCAGACAAACCTGGGCATTTGTGTTTGGCAAATTACTGACCGATCCGGTGTGGTGGTTTTTCCTGTTCTGGTTGCCCGGGTACCTGGAATCTATTTTTCATGTGAACATGAAATCCAGTCTGGGTCTACCTATCATTATCATTTATTCTATTACCAGTTTCGGTAGCATTGGTGGCGGATGGTTATCTTCTCATCTTATCAAAAGCGGATGGCCGGTTTTCAAAGCGCGTAAAGTGTCTATGCTGATTTTTGCGCTTTGTGTGGTACCAATTGTGCTCATACAGTATTCCAACAATGTATGGCTGGCGATTGCGTTGATCAGTTTAGCAACGGCGGCGCATCAGGCCTGGTCAGCCACTATTTTCACCACAGCGTCCGATATGTTCCCTAAACGTGCTGTCAGTTCTGTTGTGGGTATTGGCGGTATGGCCGGATCTATTGGTGGTACTTTATTTCCAATGTTAATAGGTACCATGCTGAATCATTATAAATTGATTGGTAATATCGGTATTGGCTATAACATTCTTTTTTCCATATGCGCAGTGGCTTACCTGATCGCCTGGGGCGTGATGCATTTGTTTGCGCCTAAAATGGAGAGAGTACAATTAGACTGATTAACTGTAGCATCTTAATAATAGAAAACGTCCGGGCAGATGTCCGGACGTTTGTTTTTATTCTTATGAGTATCAAAAATTATTTTTGTTAATATCCTACAAGGAAACGCCTCTTTTCCATGGAATGAAGTCGTCCTGATTCAGTTGTTCTGCTTTTGTATGCACCTCACCGCTGGCGGTTTTGATAACATATTCCAGAATTTCTTCTCCCATATCAGCAATACTGTGCTCTCCGCTGATAATAGTACCGGTGTTGATGTCGATAATATCTTTCATGCGGGTAGCCAGTTTGGTATTGGTAGCCAGTTTTAAAACAGGCGCAATAGGGTTACCGGTAGGGGTACCCAGGCCAGTGGTAAACAGTACCACGTTAGCGCCGGAACCTACTTCCGCAGAGGTAGATTCTACGTCATTACCTGGTGTGCATAACAGGTTCAGTCCTGGTTTGGTCACATATTCTGTGTAATCCAGTACATCTGTTACGGGAGAGGTACCTCCTTTTTTAGCTGCTCCGGCAGACTTGATTGCATCGGTAATAAGACCGTCTTTAATATTTCCCGGGGAAGGATTCATGTAGAAACCTGAACCAACTGACTGGGCCTGACTTTCGTACGCACGCATGATGCGGATAAATTTATCAGAAGTTTCTTCTGTCTGGCAACGGTTAATGAGTTCCTGCTCTACACCGCAGAGTTCCGGAAATTCAGAGAGGATGGAAGTACCGCCCAATGCTACCAATAGGTCGGAGGTATGTCCTACCGCCGGGTTAGCAGAAATGCCGGAGAAACCATCGGAACCGCCACATTCCAGTCCTATCACCAGTTTGGAGAGTGGGCTGGGTTGACGGGTTTGTTTGTTGACTTCCACCAGTGCGAGGAAAGTATCCTTGATGGCGGCAGATAACATGGCAAATTCAGAAGCGCTCTTCTGTTGTTCGTATACCAGTACCGGTTTGTTGAAGTCCGGGTTGAGTTTCTTTAATGATTCCTGCAGAATGGATACCTGTGCATGCTGACAGCCGAGGCTCAGGATAGTAGCACCTGCCACATTGGAGTGATGTATGTAGCCGGCCAGTAATGCACAGAGTGCGTCTGAATCCTGGCGTGTGCCACCGCAACCACCTTCGTGGGTGAGGAATTTAATACCATCTATATTAGGGAATACTACATTTCGTTTGCTCGTTTCCGTTAGGGCGCCTGCTTCGTAGTTTTTAATAGCTTCCAGGTTACCGCTTTTGTAAAGAGATACGAGGTCAGTTACCTGCTCATTATATACTTCGGCAGGAGAAAAACCCAATCCTTTTTCAAAGGCAGTTTTAATCACACTCACATTCCTGTTTTCACAGAATACCAGTGGAATTACCAGCCAGTAGTTACGGGTTCCCACCTGTCCATCTGTACGCTGGTAGCCCATAAAGGTGCGATTTTTCCATTTGCTTACATCAGGCGCCTGCCATTCCTGGGAACTGTCTTTTTCATGAAATGCGTTGGCATCATGTACTACATTTTCTGTTGTAATACTTTGTCCCTGCAAAATGGTTTTGTTGGCTTTGCCCACCAGTACGCCGTACATGGTAATAGGCGCGCCTTCCTGTATATCTGAAATCAGGAATTTATGTTTCGCAGAAATATTTTGCTGAAGTTGAATGTTATGTCCGTTAAATGATATATCGGTTCCCGCTGGTATATCCTGTAGGGCTACCAGCACATTATCGTCAGGATGAATTTGTAAGTAAGCGTTCATGACTGCTAAAGTAGTAAATATGCGCTCGGGCGGATGATACTAAAATGTTAATCCATGATAACATTTTGACTATTTGACAAAACAGCTGAAATCTCGGGTGGTAGCATGTTAGGAATGAATTATAAATTGTTAAATCGCTATTAGCCGGAATAGGCAAACCTATTTTATCGGGATATATCAATTCTAAAAATATTTATGCAAACGTTTGTATTATTCGATTTATTCGATAAATTTGATTTCAACAGGCGCATATGAAGCCTTAAGGTGAACAGTTTTCCAACAATGAAAAATAGATAACTAGCTAACTATTAATTAGTTTAATAGATTTTAAGACCAAAATAGAGGCAAATTCCAATTTAGAGAGACAAGAGTGAACAAATGAGCAATTCAGTGAACAAGATTCCATTATTTCATTCAATTTAATGCAAACGTTTACATTAAACACACGTTTATGAAAAGACTGCTAGGGGCTTCACTATGCATATGGGGAATATGTGTAGTACAGACAGCTATTGCCCAGGAAAAAAAATCCATCAGGGGGACTGTGAAAGATGCACAGGGGGCTACTATTCCCGGCGTAACCGTGGGCGTAAAACATACCGCTACCGGTAGTGTAACAGGGCCCGATGGTGTATTCCATTTGAATGCATCAGAACAGGACACACTGGTGCTTAGCTTCATCGGATATGATAAAAAAGAAGTACCTGTTAATAAACAAACTGATTTAAAAATAAAACTCGATGTCAGCGCTACCAGTTTAAATGAAACCGTGGTAGTAGGCTATGGGGTGCAAAAGAAAGTCAACCTCTCCGGCGCTGTGACCAGCGTGAACTTCGACAAAACCATGCAAAGCCGTCCGGTAACGGATCTTAGCACCGCTCTTAGCGGGATGGCGCCAGGCGTAAGCATTTCGCAGGCATCCGGACAACCCGGCCGTGAAAATGCGACTATTCGTGTGAGGGGCGTAGGAACGCTCAACGATGCCAATCCATTCATCCTGGTAGATGGTATTGAAAGCAGCATGAGTGATGTAAATATGGCGGATGTGGAAAGCATTTCTGTATTGAAGGATGCCTCCGCTGCCGCTATCTATGGCTCCCGCGCCTCCAACGGTGTGGTACTCATTACTACCAAAAAAGGAAAGAAAGGCAGAACGTCTGTTTCATACAACGGCTACTATGGCGTACAAAAAGCTACCAAACTGTTTGATATGGTAAGTGATTACCCTACCTATATGCAGCTGATGAATCGTGTAGCCGTATCCGATAATCCCGGTAGCGCATTGCCATTTAAACAGGCGACGATCGACTCCTGGAAGAATGCCACCGATAAAACGCTCTATCCCAATACAGACTGGATGGGCGTATTGTTCGGGCAGGGACAACTGACCGGGCACACCGTGTCCGTATCCGGTGGGTCAGAAAAGACCACCTATTATATGTCGCTCGACTACCTGCATAATGAAGGTATCATGAAAAATACCAGCCAGGACAGGTACATGGTGCGTATGAACGCAGATCATGAGATCAGTAAAAAAATAAAAGTAGGCGCCAACATTGCGCTTACCTGGAAAGACCGTAAGGAGCCGCAGGATGTAGGTACTATCCTGGCATATGCCGCCAGCACTACACCTGGCATGACGCCGAAGGTGACAGATGCCAGCGGAACCCGCTATGGTGGTCGTAATACAGATGATGAAAATGGACAGCTGGACAACCCGCTGCAATACATCGAAACCTGGTTCCGTCCTAACCGTCAGCAAAGAACTTTCGCCAAAGTATATGGCGAATGGAGTATCATAGATGGCCTGAAATTCCAGCTGAATGGTGCTGCGGATTATTTTAACACGGGACAGAAAAGTTATGCCTATGCCGGCGCAATTCAAAACAGGTGGAACTTCCAGAAAAATGTGATTGCGCAGCAACTGGATCAGCAACCAGCTACCTTGTCTCAACTGGATAGTACCAACCTGCACCTGACCTATTTTGCCACACTCAACTATACCAAAAATATTGGCGCTGATCATCATTTCAACGTACTGGCGGGTACCAGCCGGGAGTCTGTCAAAGGCACCCTGTTTACCGGCAGCATACAAAACTTTCCTACCAACAATACCTGGGAACTGGGTGCAGGACTGGAACAACCTAAAGTAGGCGGTACTTCTGATCTCTATACCATTATTTCCTATTTCGGCCGCGTTAACTATGACTATAAGAATAAATACCTGTTGGAAGCAAATCTCCGCAGAGATGGTTCCTCTAAATTCCGTTCCGGATTACAGTATGGTACTTATCCTTCGTTCTCCGCAGCATGGCGCTTGTTAGAAGAACCTTTTCTTAAAGATGTTGTGCCAACCTGGGTGAATAATATGAAGGTACGCGCCTCCTGGGGTAAACTGGGTAATGATCGTATTAAGTCATTTTCTTTCATGAACCTGTATTCCTCCGGACAAAACTATTCCTATGGCGGTACTATTGCCGCAGGTTTAGTACCACTTACCATGGCTAATCCGAATATTACCTGGGAAAAAACAACGACTACCAATCTGGGTATAGATGCGAATCTTTTCCAGGATCATTTCAACCTGACATTTGATGTGTTCAATCGCCGGACTTCTGATGTACTCGTACCACTGCCACTGTCTTCTCTCTATGGCGGTCTTACTGCTCCTTTCCAGAATGTGAGTATTGTGAATAATAAAGGCTGGGAGTTGACGATGGGGTATAATAATAAAGCAGGTGATTTTAGTTACGGTATATCCGGCAACGTTAGTAATATCAATAACAAAGTGGTAAAATTCCGGGGCAGTGCCTTTAGTCCAATTGCCGGTGCGGCAGTGATTAAAGAAGGCTGGTCTATTGGTTCTCTCTATGGTTTGCAATCGGCAGGTATTTTCCAGAATGATGCTGAAGTGAAAGCCTGGGCAGCGCAGCGTACCGCAGGTTTAAACAAACCCGGTGATCTTAAGTTTGTAGACATGGATGGAGATAAGGTAGTAAATGGCAACGACCGTGTGAATATGGGTAACACCATTCCAAAATGGTATTTCGGCCTGAATCTGAATGCAGGCTACAAAGGTTTTGACCTGGCGCTTTTATTCCAGGGCGTAGGCGGTGTAAACCGTTACTACCAGGATAACTGGTATACCACGGGTATCCGTTCCGGCCGGGAAATTAATGCTGAGTTCCTGAATGCATGGACACCGGAAAATCCAAATACCAATATCCCACGTTTAACAGCTGCTGCCAACACAGATAATACGCAGGCCAATACTTTCTGGGTGCAGGATGCTTCTTTTGTTCGCCTGAAAAATATACAGTTATCCTATACTTTTCCAAAGAAGATGTTTAACAGTACCCTGCAGAGCATCCGTGTATACGTGAATGCGCAGAATGCCTTTACCTGGACTAAATTCAAAGGACTTGATCCGGAAGTAAGTGACTACACCCAGTCAGGTATTCAATACCCTAATGTGCGGGTGATCACCGGTGGCGTGAACGTAATCTTTTAATCGTTAAACTGTAAGAAATGAATAAGATAATAACCGCTATATGTGCATGCAGTTTATTAACGCTGGGTGCCTGTAAGAAAGATTTTCTGAATGTTACTCCTTCCGATAAAGTGTCTGACGCCAATTTCTGGCAAACAGAAAAGGATGCGAATGCCGGTGTTACCGCGATATACAATGATCTGCAGAATAATGATATTTTTGGCCTGTATGTGTATAACGATGGCTTAACACCTTCTGCCTTTATCTGGGATGATGGGGGCACAGGTTTCGGTCCTGTTGCGAAAGGAAATATGAATCCTTTTACTACTTCGGTAGCCAATAAGTTCAAGGCATTGTACAATGGTATTTACCGTGCTAACCTGGCATTGGAAAAGTTACCGGGTGTGACAATGAATGCGGCTACCAATCATCGTTTGATCGCAGAAGCTACATTTTTACGTGCCCTGTATTACTATCAGCTGACAGATTTTTACGGAGATGTACCACTGGTTACCAAAACGCTGAAGCTGGGAGATCCTTTACCTGGTAAGGAAACAAGGGCCAACCTGCTTAGCTTCATCATAAAGGAAGCGGGTGCTGCTGCCGATTCACTGCCTAAGAGTTACGCTGCAGCACTGGTAGGTCATGCTACGCAGGGTGCTGCCTTAACGCTGAAAGCAAAGGCGCAGCTGCTGGCGAAACAATATGATGCTGCCGCAGCTACCTGCCAAACGATCACCGGACTGGGGTACGATCTGTACACTGATTATAAAAACATGTTTGTATCTACCAGTGCAGAAAATAATGTGGAAGTGATTTTTGATGTGCAGTACCTGGCGCCGGGATTAGGTCAGGGTAGTTTGCTGGATAAACGTCTTTCTACCCGTAGTTCTTTTTCCAGTGGCTGGAGTAATGTATATGCGTCTGTGAACCTGGTGAATAACTATGAGATGAAAAATGGGAAAGCCATTACTGATGCGGGTTCTGGCTACGATCCCGCCAACCCGTATAGCAACAGGGATCCACGACTGGATTATACAGTGGTAAGGCCTGGTGCCAGCTGGAAAGGTATTCCTTACGCCAATCTGCGCTTAGATAATGCCGCTACCTTTACCGGCTATCTGACCAGAAAGTATGTATTGGAAGTAGATGGTTTTGGTGCAGGGGATTCTCCACTTAATTTTATAATTTTCCGTTATGCTGATGTATTGCTGATGCTGGCAGAAGCTCAGAATGAAGCAGCAGGGCCGGATGCTACGGTATATGCCGCTATCAATAAAGTAAGAGCGCGTAAAGGAGTAGAGATGCCGGAGATTCCTGCGGGAAAGTCGAAGGAAGAAATGCGTAATATTATCCGTCACGAGCGTATGATAGAGTTTGCAATGGAAGGTACCTATTATTCAGATATCCGTCGCTGGGGCATTGCTACCCAGTTAATGAATGGACTGGTGGTGACCAATATTGCAGGACAACAGATTGATAAGATTAATTTCGTAAATGCGTTTAATCTATGGCCTATTCCACAGGCAGAAATAGACCTCAACAGTAACCTGGTACAAAATCCTGATTATGCAAAGTAAAATGACAGCCTAAACCAATGAAAAATGATCATGCCACGGCTAGTAGTCGTGGCATGTGTTTTTTATCTTACTGAAAATTAATTGTCATATGTACATCAAAAAAATAGTTGGTGCAATATTGCTTTTTTCGGGGATCGGCTTTGTAAAGGACTCCCTGGCACAGGAGCAGAAAAAAGACAGGAACTACCTGTACAATGAGTACCAGCGCGGTGGTGGGGAGGCTGTCTTCAAAGACCTGGCACAATGGAAACAGGACCGGTTAAAATCCATTGCAGATAAAATGGCGGCCTTGCCGGCGGTGACTAAAGCCACCCTGATAAAAGAAGCGGATAAAGCCATGGCATTTAGCTGGCCATCTTTACCTGCGACTTTGTACCTGGAATACCGGGATAATGGTAACCGGATCAATTTTGAAAGTGTACAATCTGAACGCCGCAGGGTATTAACGACCCTGGTAGCGGGGGAACTGGCCGGCGGCAACGGAAAGTATGTACCACAGATCGTAAACGGCTTGTGGCTGATACTGGAAGAAAGTACCTGGGTATTGCCCGCACATGTGGGCGTACAAAAGGCGGGAAGTGGTCTGGCAGATCCTGCAGAACCGATAGTAGACCTGGTGGCTGGAGAAACCGCGGCTACGCTTAGCTGGACGCAATTCCTGTTACATGATCAGCTGGATAAAATTTCACCGATGGTGAACAAGCGGATTACCTATGAACTGCAGCATCGTGTGGTGGAACCCTTTCTGAAGCGCAGCGATTTCTGGTGGATGGGCTGGGCGGGCCGCACTGTGAATAACTGGAACATCTGGATTAATACCAATGTGTTACAAACTGCTTTGTTAAGTATAAATGAGACGGATACACGTAATAAGCTGATTGAAAAAGCGATCCGCAGCGCGGATAATTTCGTAAATGGGTATCCCGATGATGGTGGTTGTGACGAAGGCCCCACTTACTGGGGGCATGCAGGCGGCAAGCTGATAGAGTTTATCACCCTACTGAACAATGCTTCCGCGCATAAACTCAACTGGAGCAACAATGAACTGATTCATCAGATTGGCGCTTATATTTATAAAATGCATGTTGACAGCAGCCGGTTTGTCAACTTTGCGGATGCATCGGCGAGTACGATTCCGCCGCCTCATACGGTATATTTATATGGCACCGCTTTCCAGGATCCTTTGCTGATCAACTTTGCGGCTTACTTATCCCGCCTGGATAATCCGGATAGCATGAACATAAAAGCACCTTCGCTGGCTTTCTTTATTTATAACCTGGAATGCCGGGATGCTTTACTGGCTACCAAACCGGCAGCGCCTTATACGGCTGTAAACTGGTTGCCTGATTTGCAGGTAGTGTCCATACGCTCACAGGCAGGTACTTCCAAGGGGTTATTTTTTGCTGCTTTGGGCGGACATAATGCAGAGAGCCATAATCACAATGATGTAGGGAACTTTGTATTGTATATGGATGGAAAGCCAGCATTGATCGATGTGGGTGTAGGCACTTATACCAAACAAACTTTCAGTGCGGATCGGTATAAACTGTGGTTTATGCAATCGCAGTGGCATAATTGTCCTACGATCAATGGTGTGCAACAACAGGATGGTCGCCGTTTTCAGGCAAATGATGTTCATTTTTCCAATAACAAGCTAAGCATGGATATAGCGGCTGCTTATCCGGCAGCCGCTATGGTACAGTCCTGGAAACGTACTTTTACTTTTGCACCTGCCAAAACTTCACTGCAGCTCGAGGAAGCATATCAGCTGAAAGAATGGAAGGAAGCCTTTCTATTACATTTCATGACCTGTTTACCGGCAGATACCAATGCGGCGGGTAAGGTGATCTTGAAGGGAGCCACTGCTAACTTAACCATCTCTTATGATCCTGCTTTGTTTGAAGTGATCACAGAAAGACAGGAAGTAGCAGATGGCCGCTTATTACCGGTATGGGGAGATCATGTTACCCGTATCAGTCTGAAAGCGCGTAGGCAGGTGTTGAAGGGGCAACATAAAATACAATTTGTAATGAGCCGGTAGTCTTTTGGTAAATCCCCGAAGGCGAGTCCGCATAATAGTATGGTGGTAAGTCGGGGGAGGTCCGTTTGTATAACGGGACTCGGGTAAGGGATAAAATATAAGAACAGCTGGCTGAGTTACCTTTTTTTTAAATAAATGCTTGATTTTTGCAAACGTTTGCATTACATTAGAGCTTTAGCCATAGCTGGGTCATAGCAACAGTTATTTTAACTACATCAAAGTTATTCTACAGTGGAACGCAGAAACTTTATCAAAATAGCGCCGTTGGCGGGTCTTGCAGGAGCCATGGCTCCTGGCAAAGCACTGGCAGCCGCTGCGAACGGAGGAACAGTGAACAATGCTGCCACGGCAGCCGTACCGGATCGTTCCTATCACGTAAATCTATTGCAACGTATTTCCCGGCCGGTAGTGGAAAATATGAGCAACGGTACGCTGAAGCAAAACATGCCTTTGGAAAAAGGGCCAGGGTATGGTTTGGCAGTAGAAAAGGTGACTTACCTGGAAGCTTTCGGCCGTTGTATTTCAGGGCTAGCGCCCTGGCTGGCATTACCAGACGATGCAACCGCAGAAGGAAAGCTGCGTAAGCAAATGAGAGAGCAGGTATTGCAGGGAATTGTGAACGGTGTAAATCCGGCTTCACCGGATTACCTGAACTTCCGGACAGAAGCACAACCCCTGGTAGATGCTGCCTATTTGTGTCAGACCTTTATGCGTGCTCCCGAAGCGTTATGGGCACCGCTGGACAACGCTACCAAAGCCAATGTGGTAAAAGAATTGAAGGAGTTAAGACGCATCCGCCCTGCTTACAACAACTGGTTATTATTTGCAGGGATGGTAGAAGCGTTCCTGTTATCTATCGGGGAAGAATGGGAGCCGTTGCGCACCATGGTGGCCACCAAAAAAATACAGGAATGGTATGCCGGTGATGGCTTTTACAGCGATGGTCCGCAGTTTTCACTGGACTATTACAATGGGTATGTGATACACCCGATGTTTACTGACATGCTGAAAGTATTGGCAGATAAGAAACAAGGGCCTAAAGCAGATTACGATCAGGCAGTGAAACGGATGCAACGTTTTTCCGAACTGCAGGAGCGAATGATTGCACCTGATGGTACTTATCCTGCATTGGGAAGGTCTATGACCTATCGCACAGCTGCTTTTCAGCCATTGGTTCAACTGGCACTGATGCATCAGTTGCCTGAAGGTATTGCGCCGGCGCAGGTTCGTTGCGCGATGACCGCCATTATGAAAAACATTTTTGAAATGGAAGGTACCTTCGATAAACAGGGATGGCTGCAACTCGGTATTTGCGGGCATCAGCCGGAAGTAGCAGACGTTTATACCTCTACCGGCAGTCTGTATATTTGCACCAACGGATTCCTGGCCCTTGGATTACCTGCTACAGATCCTTTCTGGGCAGATCCGGCAGCGGAATGGACGGCGCAGAAAGTATGGTCCGGTAAAGCAATAAAGAAAGATTATCACGTTAGCTATTAGCCATTAGCTTTTAGCTGTTAGCAGATGTTGTGTTGATCTTCGCTGCATTCACTAAAAGCTAATCGCTAATACCTTATTCACTATATTAAAAACACGATAGAATTATATGAGCACCACGTTAGATTCAAGGTACGCCAGCAGTCCTGCAGAGGTGAAGCAAATGGATACCGCACAGTTGAGACAGGCTTTTTTAATAGAAAACATTTTTGAAGCAGATCAGATTACCTGGACACATTCACATTACGACCGCTATCTTACGGGAGGCGCCATGCCGGTGAAAGGCCCGGTAACACTGGTTACCATCGATCTTCTGAAAGCAGATTGTTTTCTGGAAAGAAGAGAACTGGGAATGATTAATGTGGGTGGTGAAGGCATGGTGGAAGTAGATGGAGAAAAATTTGAACTCGCCTACAAAGAAGCGTTATATATCGGTAAAGGCAAACAGCAGGTAGTTTTTTATAGCAAAAATGCGCAAACACCCGCTAAATTTTACCTGAATTCCACGCCGGCACATCATACCTACCCTACACGTAAAGTGTCTAAAAAGGATGGAGATGTGGTGACGCTGGGAACATTGGAGACTTCCAATCACCGCACCATCAATAAACTGCTGGTGAACAGTGTGCTGGAAACCTGCCAGCTACAGATGGGCATGACAGAACTGCAACCTGGCAGCGTATGGAATACGATGCCGGCGCATACGCACGACAGAAGAATGGAAGTATATTTTTATTTTGAAGTACCGGAAGGACAGTCGGTATGCCACTTTATGGGCCAACCACAGGAAACCCGCCACGTGTGGATGCAGAATGAACAGGCTATCATATCGCCGCCATGGTCGGTGCACAGTGGTGCTGGTACCAGCAACTATACTTTTATTTGGGGTATGGCTGGTGAAAACCTGGACTATAGTGATATGGATCACTGCAAGATCACTGATTTACGTTAATGAACTGATAATAGCTGCTATCATGATGATGAAAACAATTATCGCAGGGAGCTTGCTGGGCTTGTCTTTCCTGCATGCCGGCTTACCGGCGCATGCTACCGGACCTGTTACGGAAAAGTATGCTGCTGCTTTCACCGATACCTATACTGCACAAATAGTTAGGGCTCAAATGGAGAAAGTGGCTTCCTGGCAATGGCGGTATATTACCGCAAAAGGCTGGAACCATGCGCCTACGGACTGGACCAACGGCGCTATGTATGCCGGTATGTTCTCGCTCACGCAGGTAACCGCCAATCCGTTTTTTACTGACCGCCTGATACAGGTAGGAAAGGACAATAACTGGAACACCGGACCGGATCGTTTTTTTGCGGATGAATATTGTGTTGGCCAACTGTATTCACAATTATACAGTGTATACGGAGATACGTTGATGGTAGATAAATTCCGCAAACTGGCAGATAGCATCGTTGCTGCACCACATAACGAATCCCTTGAATGGAAGAATGGTATTCACCACCGCGAATGGGCCTGGTGTGATGCGTTGTTTATGGGACCTCCGGCATTGGCATACCTCTCTACCGCTACCCGTTATCCACGGTACCTGGAAACCGCCGATAAACTATGGTGGAAAACAACCGATTACCTGTACAATAAGCAGGATAGCCTGTATTACCGCGATGGTAGTTATATCGGCAAAAAAGAAAAGAATGGTACCAATGTGTATTGGAGTCGTGGTAATGGCTGGGTAATGGGTGGCCTGGTACGCATGCTGGATAATATGCCGGCAAGTTATGCAGGTAAACAACGTTTCCTGGAGTTATATAAACAAATGGCTTACCGTATTGCCGCTTTGCAAACTGCCGATGGTACCTGGCATGCCAGCTTACTGGATCCTGATAACTATCCGGCAAAGGAAACGAGTGGTACCGGTTTTTACGTATATGCGCTAATGTGGGGTATCAATAACGGGTTGTTGCCGGAGAAAGAATTTTTACCCATCGTGCAAAAAGGATGGGATGCGCTAACCGGTTGCGTGCAGCCTAACGGCAAACTGGGTTTTGTGCAGGAAATAGGTGCAGCTCCCGGAAAAGCTACAGCAGATGATACAGAAGTGTATGGCGTAGGTGCGTTCCTGTTAGCTGGGTCAGAACTGATAAAATACGACCTGCGCAAAAATGCAACTGCTGCGGTAGTCATCTCCAATAACACAGGTATAAACAGGGAACGTGATATTGTAGAAATCCCTTATGGAGATTTTATACGCAAAGCAAGTAAAGGTGCGCAGAAAAATTTTAAGGTAGTAGATGTAATTGGTGGACAGGAAATCCCTTACCAGCTGCTGTATGAAGGCGGCAAAGCTGCAAAGAAAATATTACTGCAGGTAACATTACCTGCGGGTGCTAAATTGTATGCAGCCATTGTAGAAGGCACACCTGCTCCGGTAAAGACAGGGGCTTATGGTCGTTATGTACCGGAACGTAAAGATGATTACGCCTGGGAAAATGACCGGATGGCTTACCGCATGTACGGCAAAGCGCTGGAACAGGTGCCAAAGGAAATGGCTTTTGGTATTGATGTATGGGCCAAGCGCACCACCGATATGGTGATTGATACCTGGTATAAACTGGATAACTACCACCATGATAATGGGCAGGGACTGGATTATTACAGTGTTGGTTTAACCCTGGGCGCCGGTGATACCGCACCTTATGGTAAGGACACGATCTATTACCCAAAAAACTATCGTCAGTGGAAAACGCTGGATAATGGCCCCTTACGGACTACTTTTGCTTTAACCTATGATAGCTGGCAAGCTGGTAATACAGCCGTTACCGTTACCAAAACAATTTCACTGGACGCAGGTTCACAGCTGAATAAGATGCAGTTGCAGTATACCTTTAAAGGCAAGGATAGTATGCCGGTAGTGACAGGTATTGTAAAGCGTAAGGAACCGGGTACCGTCTTGCTGGATGAAAAGACCGGTGTAATGGGGTACTGGGAGCCTACACATGGCGAAGATGGTACCATTGGAGTGGGTTGTGTATTTGCACGGGAAGTACCTGGCATGAAAACGGATAACGTACATTTGCTGAGCCCTGGTACAACAGGCAATCAACAGCCGTACGTATATTATTTCGGAGCTGCCTGGAACAAGGGAGGCCGGATTACTTCCGCCACAGAATGGTTTAGCTACCTGGAAACATTTGCGCAAAAGATTAAACAGCCTTTAGACGTAACGATTCAATAATTCTGGAATTCCGGATGCTGCCATCCGGAATTCTTCCAATATTTATACAATGGATTTATTTCAATTAAAGGGCAAAACAGCCCTGGTGACAGGTTGCAAACGTGGTATAGGAAAGGGGATGGCCGTAGCGCTGGCCGCAGCAGGTGCAGATATCATTGGTGTTTCTGCTTCCCTGGAGCTTAGTGGAAGTGAGGTAGAGCAGGAGGTAAAAGCATTGGGCCGTAATTTTAAGGCGTACCAGTGTGATTTCTCCAACCGGACCGCCTTATACGCATTTATCAAACAACTGGAACAGGATGTACCGGTAGTAGATATACTGATCAACAACGCAGGTACCATCCTCCGCAAACCCGCTGCAGAACACCCGGATGAGTATTGGGACGAAGTGATCAACATCAACCTGAATGCGCAATTTATCCTGACCCGGGAAATTGGAAAGGGAATGATTGCCCGTGGAAGTGGAAAGGTTATCTTTACAGCATCTCTCCTCACTTTCCAGGGAGGTATCAATGTTCCGGGATATGCTGCCAGCAAAGGAGCTGTGGGTTCACTGGTAAAAGCATTTGCCAATGAATGGGCTTCCAAAGGTGTAAATGTGAACGCCATAGCGCCGGGATATATAGCAACTGACAATACAGCTGCTCTCCGGGCGGATCAACAGCGTAGCAGCAGCATACTGGATCGTATTCCGGCTGGTCGCTGGGGACAACCGGAAGACTTTGCAGGACCTGCAATATTCCTGGCCTCCAGGGCAGCAGATTACGTACATGGAACGATCCTTACCGTGGATGGTGGCTGGATGGGAAGATAACAGAACATTTACAGCTAATAGCCTCTATACATGAGCAAACAACGTACAGAAAAAACAATTGTGGACATTGCGGAAGAGCTGAAACTCTCCGTATCTACTGTTTCACGCGCCCTGAATGACAATCCTAACATCAGCGCACGTACGAAAGATAAAGTGAAGAAGATGGCGCGCAAACTGGGGTATCGTCCCAATGCGCTGGCTGCCGGTTTGAGGAATAATAAAAGCAAAACGATCGGACTCATAGTACCGCGTATTTCTATGTTTTTTCCTGCGACTATCAGTACCATCATCCAGAACAAACTGCAGGAACATGGTTATAACCTGATCATTTGTCAATCTAATGATTCATATGACCAGGAAGTAGCCCTGGTGAATACGCTGTATTCTGCCAGGGTAGATGGTCTGGTGGTATCCACTACACTATATACCACCGACTTTTCTCACTTTGATGTATTTAAGGACAACAATATTCCATTAATATTTTTTGATCGGGTGCCCAAAGATTATAATGTAAAAGTGATCAAGGGAGATGATTACCTGGGTGGACATACGGCTACCACGCACCTGATAGAAAAGGGTTGTAAAGATATTGTACATATATCCGGTCCGCTGACGAGCAATCTGTATGTGGAAAGAGTAGCGGGGTATAAAAATGCTTTGCAGGAGCATAAATTACCATTTAAGAAAACACGCATTTTTTATCATGAACTCACCCGTGAAAATGCATGGCAAACCTGCGAAAAGATTTTCGCGCAACCACCTTATCCGGATGGTGTTTTTGCTTCCAACGATACCACCGCGATTACCATTATGGAGTACTGTCGTAAAATAAATGTGCGGGTGCCGGAAGACCTGAAAGTAGTAGGCTATTCCAATGATCCACGCACGGAAATAGTTACACCACCTGTTACCAGCATAGACCAGTACCCGGCTATGATGGGAGAAAGAGTGGTGGCTGCTTTAATGGAACTCATCAACACGGCAGCTTCTACTGTACCACGTTATTCACAGGAGATAATACCTATTCAACTGATAGCACGCGAGTCTTCTGCCGGTACGGCAAAGAGCAGCGTAAAAAAGAAATGATCATTTTATAATCACGTTATTTATGAAGAAGAACCTGTTCTTTACGGTAATATTATTGCCGGTGATGGTTATGCAATCGTATGCACAATCCGGTAAAGCAGACAAAGCATTACTGGCGAAAGCAGATGCTACCCTGCAGTTTGCCGCACGTCAGTATAAGTTGATGATGACCCATGTACCGGACAGCCTGTTGCCTCGCACCACCAATACCAAAGATGGTAGCCTGATGACTTCCAACTCCACCTGGTGGACTTCCGGTTTTTATCCTGCCACTAACTGGTACCTGTTTGAATACACGAAAGATCCTGTCTTTAAAGCGGAGGCGCTGAAACGTATGGCACTGGTACAAAAAGAACAGTTTAATACCCGCACACATGATCTCGGCTTTATGATGTATTGCCCATTCGGCAACGCATTGCGTATTACTAAAGATCCCGCCTATAAAGCCATTCTGCTTACCAGCGCTAAGTCTTTATCTACCCGCTTTAATCCCACTATAGGTTGCATTAAGTCCTGGGACCATGGCACCTGGAAATTTCCGGTGATCATTGATAACATGATGAACCTGGAGTTACTGAACTGGGCTACCCGTGAAAGTGGTGATAAACAGTTTGAACAGATTGCACGTACACATGCCAATACCACCATGAAGCATCATTTCCGTCCGGATTACAGTTCCTATCATGTAATAGATTATGACCCGGCTAATGGAGCTGTGTTAGGGCGCAAAACGCATCAGGGTGCAGCAGACAGCTCTGCCTGGTCACGTGGCCAGGCATGGGGACTGTATGGTTATACTGTGATGTATCGTGATACGAAAGTCAAAGCTTACCTGGAACAAGCCCGTCATATTGCGGAGTATATCCTTAACAATCCAAAACTGCCGGCAGATTTGGTACCTTACTGGGACTACGATGCACCGGGCATTCCTGATGCATTGCGTGATGTTTCTGCTGCTGCCGTGGCTGCATCTGCATTGCTGGAGCTGAGTCGCTATACCGGAAAAACAGAGGGCAAGCGTTACTGGAATGCAGCAGAAACCATGTTGAACAGCTTATGCAGTCCAGCTTACCTGGCTAAAGAAGGTGAGAATAATGATTTTATATTGATGCATAGTGTAGGTTCATTACCACATAAATCAGAAGTAGATGTACCGTTAACATATGCTGATTATTATTTTGTAGAAGCATTGCTGCGGTACAAACAGTGGGCTAAATAAGGTGTTAACAATTATTCCATGGACAGACGATTTTTTATTAAAGCCATCCCCATGGCAGGGGTGGCTGGTACCATCGGTTCGGATAAAGGACTGCTGAAGGCAATGGCGGCTGAAAATCTGCCAATGGATGGAGTGGATGACAGGACTTACAATGTAGACCTGCTGATTCGTATATCCCGTCCCGTTATCAGTAAGTTAAGCCAGGGGAAACTGAAGGCTTCTATGCCTACAGAAGTAGCCCCTGATTATGCCAAGCCGGTGGATAAAGTCACTTACCTGGAAGCATTTGGCCGAACACTGGCAGGATTAGCGCCCTGGCTGGAACTGGGCCCGGACCAAACCGTGGAAGGCAGTAAGCGTATCGACATGCTGGAAATGACGCGCAAAGCTATTGCCATGGCTGTAGATCCTGCCTCTCCCGATTACATGGACTTCACTGGTAAATTTGATGCGCAACCATTGGTCGATGGCGCTTTCCTGGCCCATGGCCTGATGCGTGCGCCTAAAGAATTGTGGGGAAGGCTGACGCCTAAAACACAACAACAGGTAATAGATGCTTTGATCAGCTTGCGCAGTATCAAAGCGTTTAACAATAACTGGGTGTTGTTTTCTGCCATCATAGAAGCCATGCTGCTGAAATTTGGTGCTGCCTGGGATCGTCAGCCGATAGACCTGGCTGTGCAGAAGATCATGGAATGGTATAAAGGAGATAGTATGTACGGTGATGGTGCACATTTTCATTACGATTACTACAATTCCTTTGTGATACAACCTATGCTGGTGGACGTGTTGAAAGTAATGGCAGAAATGAAAGATGAACAAAAAGAAAACTATGAACTGGCGTTGAAGCGTATGCAACGCTATAGCGCCATACTGGAAAGACAAATATCTCCCGAAGGCACTTTCCCGGTAGTAGGTCGTTCTATGCCCTACCGTAACGCGGCTTTCCAGGCCCTGGCACAAACTGCACTGGAGAGAAAACTGCCGGAAGATATTTCACCTGCACAGGTACGGTGTGCACTAACGGCAGTGAATAAACGAATTTTTGAAACACCTGGTACATTCGATAAAAAGGGTTGGTTACAGATCGGTTTCTGTGGCCATCAGCCGGAAATTGCAGATGTATATACTTCTACCGGAAGTTTGTATTTATGCACAACCGGTTTCCTGGCGCTGGGCTTACCAATGGGGGATCCTTTCTGGATGGGCCCCGCACAGTCATGGACGGCTAAGAAAGCCTGGGCTGGCGCTACCGTGAAGAAAGATCATTCCATCGATTACTAATGCAGCATTTCCTTTGCCGTTAATATACCTGGTTCGGCAATGATCGTTTTTAATACAGCGGGAGAAGATATATAACTAAATATATTTTCTGCCGCTGTTTTGTATATGGGATTTCCGTACTGAGAAAGCTCCTGGAATACCCGGCAGGCATCTATGTTTTCACTGAGTACCTCATCTGGTGGCAGGTATTTATTATTGTTACTGAAACTGTAAAGCGCTTTGTTTTTTCCGGTAAAATGTGCGAGCATGTAATTGGCAGCTTCTTTGGCTGCGGTGAGGGAAGTTGTATCGCCACTGAGTTGTGCGTAGTGTAGCAACGCCTGGCAGAGATACAGCTGATCCGCGAGTGCAATACTGCCGGTGAAGGCGCGGTCATGTACATAACTGCCATCGGGTTGCCTGAATTTCTCCCGGATAGCCAGCAACATATTTCCGGCATTATCCAGATAGCTCTTTTCTTTTGTAGCGGTATACATATGTAAGAAAGCATCTGCGAGTTGTGCATTTTCTTTTGCATAACAGGTGCTGTCTATACGTGGAATACCTTGTTGGTAGCGCTCCGCGGCGGACAATGCAAAGTACCCGCCTGCATGTTCTCCTGCCTTCAGGTCTGCATCCTGTGAATTGTAATACAGTTGTTCATTGCTGTGCAGAAAAGTGTCCAGATAGCTGATGATTTTTTGGGCATACTGTAATGCACTGCTATCTTTTGTTACAGCATAGTATTGGGCATATATTTTTATGTACCTCGCCTGTATGCTGAGTATTTTTTCAAAGTGCGGATGTTCCCAGTTGCCATCGGTAGAGTATTGATACACACCACCCCAGGCAGGATCATTGATACGATAAGAGCCATGGATAGTGAGGGGTAGCCATTTCTTTAACTGCGAATTTGTATTAAAATGACGCAGGGCATATTCAATCCCATCGTATTCCAGGAAGTGTTGCTGCATATCGTAACCACCATCTGACATGTCCAGGTATTCGAAGAAATTTTTCCGTACAAATGTAGCGGTGGCGGCTGACCATTTACCAGGTACAGCTGTATTGATAACTGCTTTTTTTTGTGGTTCAACATAACGGTAACCATTGTACGTTTTTTGTAGCAGCGGGAGGAAGTCGGCGGGGCTAAAGTAGCCGGCTTGCTTTAACAGCTCTCTGCCATCTTCATGAAATATAATGGTGGCGGGCCAACCATAGTCCTTGTATTTTGCATAAAGGTCCGGTCTTTTATCCTGGTTGGCTTTTATACAAATGTAGTTTTGGGAGAGATAACTGATCACTGCGGGATTCTCATAAGTAGAATCATCCATCACATGGCACCAATGACACCAGCTGGCGCCCAGATCCAGCAATACCGGCTTATGTTGCTGGCTGGCCAGGTCAAAAGCATGCTGATTAAATTCCTGCCACTGAATAGTTTGGCTGTTGGCAGTAAATATGCCATGGGAGAGAAGTATGACTATGATAAACCTGTTTAACACGGGATCGTTTAACAAGCATATACGGGGTTAGGTGTTTTTTGGTTTACTCCTGGTGCCCGGTTTTTCCGGGAAATAATGCTACTGGCTTTTTCCCATCTTCGGTCAGCCATTTTTCATATACCAGTCGCACCGGTTCATAGTCTTTCGATGCTAAAAACTGTTGCATACGCACATTGTTGGTAAGGGTATATCTCACAATTCTACGTATGCCCTTCTCTATATAAATACTTTCCAGTTTTTCATTCATCAGTTTGTAAATGCCCTGCCGGCGGAATTCCGCGGCTACATAGCCGTCAGATACATAGAGGGTATCGTTGGTGTAATCTTCTATACGACTTTCATCTGCTTCTTCCAGGTAGGCAAAGATGAAGCCGGCAGGTGTATCATCCACATACGCGAGTAGGCAGGTGCCATCGCAGGTTTCCTGGGTTTCTATAACATGCTGCATATAGTTATCCGCAATACTTTCCCAGGAGGCCGTTTTTAGGAAAAATTCTTTTTCGGAGATGTGTAACTGCTGCATCATGCCGCTGATAAGGGCATAATGGTCACGGATTCGTATAGGCTTAATTGTTACCATGAACTAATTGTGTTAAGAAGATAGTACTACCGGATGCTCATTTATCTGCGTCCATCAACGTGTATCACATCTCCCAAAATATATGCGTAACGGGCAGTGGTATTAGTTATCACTGCCCGTTATATAATTAATCAGGTTTCACCGGGCTGCCGGTCCAGTTGGTGCCGGATTGCAGTTTCTCTCCTTTCATCACCAGCGATAATGGTGCAATGTTTACATCATCACCAATTTCACTATCGTATAAAATGATAGACCTGGCGCCAATACTACTTCTTTCACCGATTTTGATAGCACCTACTTTCATTACACGGTCTTCAAACAGATGTGTTTGTGGTCCGCTGTCTTCGTTGAGTACGCTGTCGTTACCTATTTCCACCATATCAAATTCGGTGATGTCTGCGGTGTTCAGTACTACGCGGCGACCTGTTTTTACACCAAGTAACCGAAGGAATACAGGCAGCCAGGGCGTACCTTTCAGGTATTCCAGCAGGAATGGAATAGAGAGAGCCTCGTAGGTAGAGGTGATCATTTCACTGCGCCATACTTTGGATGTCCACATAGGGCTTTGCAACGGCTTGTAAATGCCGGTGATAGTCCATTTGAGGATGACGGTGAACAGGAATGCCGGTAAGCCCAGGAAGAACAGGTAATAGAAGGGGAACTGCAGCAGTATCATCCACCAGGGTTTGTCGGTGACCAGGTCATGTGCGTAGGCAATGAAAAGGATACTGCAACAAATCACTACGGTTTCAGGAATGAGTATGCGTATGAACTCCACGGTAGCCCTGGCCAGTTTACGTTGTGGCGAAGGATGAGTAGTGAGTTCAGGTGGAAAGAAATGACTTTCCTGGCGGCGTGGAAGCGCAATGGCAGGAGACCCAAACCAATCGCGTGCGTTGCTGCCTGCCAGTTGTTCTTTTGACGGCGGTGTGGATAACACACCGATGAGCATATTTTCCGGCAGTTCGTAGCCCTGCGGTATCAGGGCACTGTTGCCTACAAAACTGGTATTGTGAATGATTGTTTTTTCGAGGATCAGTTGTTGTCCGCGTACATCTGATTCGCCCAATGTTACCGCATCGGCAATAAAGGCGCCATCGCCTATTTCCAGCAGGGGATGGGTAACGCTGCTGGCAGTAGATACTTCTGTATTCTTACCAATTTTAGCGCCCAGCGCACGGAACAGGGAAGAAATATATACGGTAGCAAAAATAGGATGTATTACAATCAGGGATAAAGACATCAGCTGGTCGGCAAACCATTTGCGGGCATAAAAAGCGCTGTAAATGGGATAGGTACCGGGTTTGATGCCCCATTGCAATAGGCGGGTCAGCACCACTGTTTGTGTGGTGAATAAAATAATATAGCTCAGTGCCAGTGCAGGCGTAATCACCATGTAGTTAAAGTTATAATCCGGCGCCGCATTATCCATTTGGTTAAGGGTAATGATGGTGGGCAATAACGGTAATAATACGGTGAACGGAAATACCAGCAGGAACAGGGAAAAGATGATACTGTATTTAGTACGGGTAGCTTTAGACACATGTAGTGGCTGTGGCAGTTCGCTGATACTTTTGGTGACTTTTAATTCTGCGGGGCTGCCTTGCCATACTTCACCGGTTTTAGCGGTGGTGTTGGCAGACAGGAAGCTGAGGTCCTGTAATTCACTCCAGGGTTCCATCACCGTATCGCCACCAATAATAGCGCTGCTGCCTATGTAGGCATGATCGCCCAGGTGGACACTACGTAGTTTCAGCAGGCCATCTTCTACCCAGGCATTATTGATCACTGCCTGGGAGCTGATACTTACATCGCTGCCAATAGTTACAAGATCTTCCGCGCCAATAGTAACGGCGCCCAGTTGTGCATCCGGCGCTATTTTTACGCCCAGCATCCGTAGATAAGCGGGGTATAAAGGTGTGCCATTCAGGAATTGGGAAGGCATGAGGCGCTGGATAGTTTTTACCAGCCACCAACGGAAATAATAGGTGCCCCATACCGGGTAATCGCCTGCTTTCATTTTTCCGATGACCACCCATTTGGTGGTGATGATCAGTGCAGAGAATACAGGTGGCAGCAGGCAGAACATGATCAGTGCAGTAAGGATGGCGTATCCAAGATGGCTGGTGGCCTGTTCTACATAATAGTAGCCCAGGTAGGGAAGGAATATCTGCATCGCAAATAATCCGAAGATCACCAGTACGGCTACTGTTTGTGCAGTCCAGCAACTAAGATGTCGCCACCAGGGTACCTTATTGAAAACGCGGTTTTGTTGTTTGCCTGCCTGTGGTTGGGCTGCCCAAACATTTACCAGTTCCTGTAAAGGTCGGTGTATATAAATGTCTTTGAGAGATGCCTGTGGCACATTGGCTTCCCGGCGCAGTCGTGATACCACGGCAGCAGCCAGCAGGGAGTGGCCTCCCAGGTCGGTAAAGAAATCCTGTTGCAGGTCAATGTTGCGGTCAGGAAATACTTTAGCGAGAATGATTTTTATTTTGTCTTCCAGTGGTGCATTCGGATCGATAGCTTCATGGGTGGTGACCTGTGTAAAGGCTGCCGGTACGGGCAATGCTTTACGGTTTATTTTGCCGCTGGGTAAGCGGGGCATGTCGTCCAGTACCTGTATGATACCCGGCACCATGTAGGGGGGCAATACTTTGGCGAGTTTGGCCCTGAGCTGTGATTCATCAAAAGGTTGGTCATCTCCCTTTACTATATATCCTACCAGTTGATCCTGTTCATTACCGTCTTTTTTAACGGCTACTGCGGCGGCTACAACGCCATCCATGCTGTGGAGCTGATTTTCTATTTCTCCCAGTTCTATGCGATAGCCGCGTAATTTGATCTGATCATCGAGGCGGCCCTGGAAATCGATGCTGCCATCGGGTAAGATGATAGCGGCATCGCCGGTACGGTATAAGCGGTTGCCGGGCAGTTCGCTCATAGACGCTGGTTTATCCACAAATTTTTCGCGGGTCAGTTCGGGTCGGTCTATATAACCGGCGCCTACGCCGGGGCCGGAAATCACCAGTTCACCGCGTTCGCCTACGGGTAATATATCCAGTTTTTCATCTACCACGGCCATGTTGTAATTGGGTAGTGGTTGACCGATGGTGATGTAGTCGCCGGGTTTCAATGCCGCAAAAGTAGCGCTGACGGTTGTTTCCGTAGGGCCATAACTGTTATAGAAATGACGGGGAGGTGCAGCCCAGCGGGCCAGTACCTGTGGTGTGCAGGCTTCTCCGCCAGCATTGATGAGGCGAAGGGAGGGGATGTTATCATCCATAATAGCCAGCAGGCTGGGTACTGCATGGAGTACCGTGATTTTTTCACGGCGTAATACATCTCCCAGTTCGTCGATGGCTTTGGCCGTTGTGGCATCGGCTACCCAGAGGGTGGCGCCCACAAAGTAGCTGAGCCAGGTTTCTTCACACCACATATCAAAGGACACAGAGAAGCCCTGGTATACTTTGTCGGTGGCACTTATATTTAAAACGGTTTGTTCTGCTCTGATCAGGTGACATATCTGCCGGTGGCTGATAGGAATACCTTTGGGTTTACCGGTACTGCCGGAAGTATACAGTACATAGGCGAAGTTATCAGGTTGAGGACCTGCGCTGAGCTGGAATGTTTCTGTGCTGTCAGGTACGGGTGGTACGGTTAATACGGCCGCATCGAGTTGCAGGGGCACCTCGCTGAAACAGGCGGCAGCCTTTACTTCTGTTAGTACTCCTTCCACACGTTCTGCGGGCATTTCCCGGTCCAGTGGCACATATGCGGCACCGGCCTTGATGATACCCAGTATCGCTACATGCAGTTCAAGTCCACGTGGCCACCATATTCCTACCACACTACCGGGACCTATACCCCTGGATTGAAGGGAAGCGGCTACCGCATCACTCCAGTGATCCAGTTGTTTATAGGTAAGTGTTTGTTGCTGGAATATCAGCGCGGTATGATGTGCATGCGCCTGCACTGCCTGTGAAAAAATGTCTGCCAGGGTTTCATGGTGGAGCAAATCTGGCTGCTGGGGCCCCTTAACTATACTGTAAACATTCATAAGTTCGCGTTCCCGTAGGTTCATTGGTGTTTCGTAGTGGCAAAGTTACTGGTAAGAATCGGTGTAGCGGCTTATAATACCCTTAAAAATAATAGGATGTTTGGGAAAATTTGCGTATAATCTGAGAAGATGCTACATGTTTCCCGTCTACTGAAATGTATACTTTTCTGGCAGTAATAATCAGTACATTACAGGCAAAGCGCTTAATGGGCCGGGAGAAAAAAGTTCCGTTTTCTGTTCGGCAGGGAAGCGTTGGCAGTCACCAAATGATAACATTTCTATAACAAACCTGGCTGCTACGGATGTACTGCAGCAGTTAAGGTGCTGGCATCAAACGGCAGCAGTAACAACAGATTGGATAAAATCGTATAGTCATGACCGGTATAACAGGGTTGATGAAAGGGGGATTTGCCTTATGGTCAGATCGTTGCAGCTATTTTATCCAATACATTTTCCCAATAGGCTTTCATGCGATTTCTGTCGGCTTCGTTTTGCAGCTGTTCCTGGTGAAAGCTGATAGTTGTTTTTTCTTTGGTAGGGATGACTCTTATCTGCAGGGTAGATGCAGAAGGCTCGTCTTTTCTTTGCCATTTCATACGGATTACTTTGCTGACAGTAACAGTAGATACGCTGATGGTGATACCCGTTTTAGTGGTGTAGGCATCGCCTTTCTGAAATGGGAGATCGGCTTTATCGTCCAGCCAGGATGCCAGAATGGGTTGTGTGAAGAGTAGTTCCCAGGCCTGGTCCGAAGTGAGGGGAAATGTACGGCGTATGCCCATTTCCCAGCCTTGTGAGGTTGTTTGCCCAACGGGTGTTTTCGCGGATGCCATGTTTTTTTCGACCAAGGTATAAAAAAAGGGAGATATTGGAATATGTAACCTGTTGATACTAAATATTGTTATTGTAAATATTTGTCTCTTATTGAAAACAAGGATATTTATACGTGAAAATGTAAAATATTTTTTTATTTTTAAGTAAGCTTAAACGATTGTGAAGCTGATAACCGTGCAATAACAACAATCAATAAACCGAGCGTATCATCTGAGCAGATAGTTAGTCGGGCAAGAATCTGAGTTAAGAGTAAGTAATTAAACCAAAATCTGAATACACATGAGTAATTTATTACGCATGCCCAACGGGTATGTTACATTTATCATCTTATTTGTGGCCTTATACCCAGTGTAAAATATTTCCTCGTCTAACCGGGCAGGCGCTTTTCAGTGCGGGTCCTTATTTTCATAAGCAAAAACGGGGCTGTCCTTCACAAGCGGGCAGCCCTTTTTATTTTTGTCTGGGATCAGGAAAGTATATAGTCATTATGTTGGCTTTGTCGAGTTTATGCTTAACACCCGATACGTACCTATAGTAGCCCTGCAGCAGAGGTGGACTTGATGCGGGGATGAGTTCCGGATGTATAACCGGGATGAAATTGAATCAGCAAATGGATGGAGGTCAGCACCGGCCATAGCAAGGCTGCTTCAGTGTCGGGCTGTAGCTGAGGAAAGAGATAGACTATTGAAAGGAAGCAGGTATAAAGGGATTATTCATCAAAATATCTCCACGAGGCAAGGATCGTTTTATTCCAGTTGAATGACAGCTGGGTATGCGTATGTATAGGTAAGGTTGGGAAGCAATATCTTCCGCTTTGGGTAAGTGCGTTTATGAGCATGTTTGGGGACCTGTGGCGCTGCCACTGCAATAATATCGGCGGCCATATATTGCCTGTTGCCCGATGGGCCATCCCTGTACATCGCTCTTACCTGGAAAACCACTACCAGTGAACCCTCTCCGGGTACATCCAGCGAAACATTTGTTTCCTGAAAAGTGGTATCGGGGTCTATCATTAGCGTAACCGTTTCGCTACCTGCCACCTGACGTGATCTAAAATCAATACGGGTTGCGATCACTTTTACTTCCAGGGTAGCCATACCTTTATACCCGGCGATGGTTTGTGCAGGGATATTTAATATCCCGTTAGGGAGAAGCCGGGGAGCCACCGGAAAGAAACGATCTACGCCGGTATGCTGATTGAAGCGGAAGCCTGTGATGGTGGCGTGCTGATCGCCGGCAGCAATGAGCAGCTTGTTGAGCCGATTGATGTGGCCGCCGTCACAATGGATATCCAGGTGGGGGTAGAAAGCATGACGGATAAAAGCGCCTTTCCTGCTGGCGATGCCAAAGCGTCGGGATGCGCGACGGGTAGCAGCCGTTTGCTGCACGCTTTCCGGCATGGAGCGCAGGAAGTATTTGCCATTGCGCTTATACCCAATGAGAGGACCGAGTTTTCCCGTAAAGGGAATGACAGACATTTGTTTTGCCATGGGAGATTATTTTGATTACTATAAATATAACATAATTCAGGGAACGTGTTTTCGGAACAGATGGAAGATTAGCTACGGGAGTGTAATGGGTATTGTTTAATATTCAATGATAGTTCGGGAGGATTTGAGAATGACAAATGCGGCATTTAGCGCATATTGAAAAAAGATATTCCCCAACTTTTCAACCTGATCCAGGATACTGATGCCTGCTTATTTTCCGGATTTACGTGCTGCTTCCCATCCTATGATGGCATTTTTGCGGGTGCTTCCCCAATGATATTCCCCATAGTCGCCGGTGGCTTTTATAACACGATGACAGGGGATGAGAAATGCCACAGGGTTTTGTGCTACTGCGGAGCCTACTGCTCTGGATGCTTTAGGATGACTGATTTCTTCTGCCAGGCGGGAATAGGTGGTGAGGTTCCCCATCGGAATTTTGAGCAGAGCTTCCCATACTTTCAGCTGGAAGTCGGTACCCCGGAGATGCAGTTTTATTTCAGACAGCCGGCTCCAGTCCTGCGTAAAAATATACAGGGTATTTTGCTGGATAAGGTCTACTACCTGGGTAAACTGTGCATGAGGGAATTGTTCTTTCAGTGATAGCAGGGCCGCATCGCGATCGTCTGCAAAGGCCATATGACAAATGCCTTTGGGCGTAGATGCTACGATAATATTGCCGAAAGGGCTTTCTGCGAAGCTATAATTGATTTGCAGGGCCTTGCCGCCGTTGCGGTATTCGCCGGGTGTCATGCTTTCGATGTTAATAAACAGGTCGTGCAGGCGTCCGGTTCCGGAAAGCCCTGCTTCGAAGGCTGCATCGAACACGGTAGCTTTTTCTTCTCTGAGAATATTTTTTGCGTAGTCCAGTGTGAGGTATTGCAGAAACTTTTTAGGTGTTACGCCCGCCCACTCTGAAAATACCCGTTGAAAATGAAATGGGCTCATATGTACTGCGGCAGCTACTTCCTGTAAATCAGGCTGTGTTTTAAAATTGCTTTTGATGTAGTCTATTGCCGTTGCAATTTTATCATAATTGTTCATGGCTGTTAATTTTAAAACAAAGGTAGCGGCATGAATGTCGGTAAAAAACCCGGTTATTGCTAAGTAAAGGGAATCATTTAC
The DNA here is from genome assembly GCF_052114225.1 of Chitinophaga sp. RAB17. Classification (NCBI taxonomy): domain Bacteria; kingdom Pseudomonadati; phylum Bacteroidota; class Chitinophagia; order Chitinophagales; family Chitinophagaceae; genus Chitinophaga; species Chitinophaga sp. RAB17. The sequence continues at coordinate 1,216,662 of NZ_JBFREI010000002.1, forward strand.
AGGTAGCCGGAAAGATGAAAAGTACTAAAAACGTATGCATAAATATGCTTGTTCAAGATTTTTATGGAAAAGCAGAGGTTTTAATTAATTTCGAAACTACAATAATTTCAATCGATTGTTTTTTGTTAATACAGAACTGGTTCCGCTAGTTTCTCACGTGGATGCGTACCAGTAAAATAGGCAGGGATGATCTGGCCGCGAAAAATAATCATGGCACCTGGTATGATGTAGAGGCCGTAGCCATTGCATTATTTACAGCAAAACCGCAAGTGGCGAAGCAGATATTGTAGGAAGAAACCACCGACAGAATAGATCATCAGTTTGAAACAGATGGCCGGCAGCTGCTGGAACTGGAATGTACGCCGTCCTGGAACTATTCTCATTTTAATCCCGAAGCCTTTTTTAAACTGGCCCTCCCTCATTCACCCTTTCCGGATTTTTTGTGTCTTCCTGATGTATCAATGAATCATCATGACAGCGAGACTGAAGTTACTGTTACTATTACTGGTAGTTACGCTACCGGCATTTTCTTATGACCATCACTCAGATAGTTTAAAGGCCGCGCGCCAGGGCATTATAAAATTAGTGGTAGCCAGGTTGGAAAGAGATCATTACTCCCCGAAGGAAATCGGTGATGCATATTCGAAGGCCGTGTGGAAAAGATTTATCACCGCAATAGATGACTATAAATCTTTGTTTTTGCAGGCAGATATAGCGCAGTTACAAGCCTATGAAACTACAATTGACAACGAGTTACATCAGGGAGATGTACGTTTTTTTAATGTTGCTTTTGCCTTGTATCAGCAGCGGGTAAAGGAGGCTGCATGGATAGCAGACAGTATATTACAGCAGCCGGTTTCTTTGCGCTCAAAAGAGCAGGTGTTGTTAAATCGCCACGATGCGGCATATCCTGCCGATGAAAAGGAGCGGGTAGCCATCTGGCGTAAACGTCTTACCTATGAAGTGTTGAAGCGGATGATGGAATCGGCGACCGCAGATAGTGTGGGCAAATTGCCATTAGCGCAACAGGAACAATTGGCGAGGGGAAAAGTGCAGCGTTGGTTTAAGCGTTCCTTCAGCAGCTTGCAGGCCAACACGGCGGAAGACAGCAAGTTTGCCTTGTATGTAAATGCAGTAGTATTTGAAATGGATCCGCATACCGCTTATAATCCTCCGGCAGATGCGCGGTTGTTGCAGGAACAGATGGCGCATCGTTATTATGGGCTGGGAATGGAGTTGGATGTGAAGAATGAAGAGATTGTTATCAAACGATTAATCAACGGCGGCGCTGCTTTGCGTAGTGGACTTGTACAGGAGAACGATCACCTGGTGCAGGTAAGCAGCAAAAGCGGCGACATGGTAGAAGTAGCCGGTATGCCATTGAATGATGTGTCACGGCTTATCCGCGGTGACAAGGGTACTACGGTGAAACTGGTATTGCGTAAAGGTAACGGCAAAGAATCAATGGTGGCCATTGAGAGAGGCATCGTGACAGAAGATGAAACTGCTGCGAGAAGTGCGGTGATTCATCAGCAGAACAAGAAGATCGGCTATATTTATTTACCTTCTTTTTATGCTGATTTTGAGAGAAGGGATGGCGTGCATTGCGCGGATGATATTGCGAAGGAAGTAATGCTTTTGCAAAAGGCACAGGTAGATGGCATTGTCATGGATATGCGTAATAACCCTGGTGGCTCATTAGACGAAGTGGTGAAGATGCTGGGACTTTTTCTGCCCCCCGGCCCCAAGGTACAGTTAAGAAAGAGAGATGGGGTGATGTTATACAATACGGACTCCACACAACCCTGGATCTACAAAGGACCTTTAACGGTAATGATCAATGAAAACAGTGCTTCCGCAGCGGAAATTTTTGCAGCAGCGATTCAGGATTATCATCGCGGCATCATCATCGGAAGTGCTTCTTCCTATGGGAAAGGCACGGCGCAGGCCACGCTCCCGATGGGCAAAGCAGGTGATCCCGACAAAGGCATCCCTACCCAGTTGTTTGGGAGCATTGCATTGACACAGCATAAATTTTACCGGGTGAATGGAGCGTCCACACAACAGAAAGGAGTAATTCCGGATATTCTGTTGCCTGGTGTTACATCTTATATGAAAGTGCAGGAACGGGATAATGCTACCGCGTTGCCATGGGATACTATTCCTGGTACGCTGTATTCAGATATACAGCGTCCGGAAGTGGACCAGCAACTGATCTCTGCGGGTAACCGTTTATGGAAGGAAGACCGGGTGTTTACCGGTGTGTTGGAAAATACTACCTGGATGAAGCAGCACCAGGAGGATCCGGTGCCTTTGTCTTATGACGCATTTAAGCAACATCAGCAAAAGCTGCAGGCACATATAGATACGCTGAGTAATATATGGAAACTGCCGGTAGGAAAAAGAATGACACTAACGGGAACGGATATACTGGCAGACAAAGCTTTGCAACAGCGATATGAAAAGTGGATGGAGGCAACAGGCGAAGATGCTTATCTATTAAAGACAGCAGAGATCATGCAGCAGATGGATAGCCACTTGTGAAAAATGTTTTAGCATGAATGCCGGCTTTTCTGTTCCTTTTTATATTTTGTGGATATAAAATACAAGATCAACCAGTTTTCATGAATAAAAATGTTCGGGGTTATGGCGGAATATGATAATGAAGAGTTGTCGCCCTCCATTGATCCGGTGACTTTTGCCACATTATTCCGCCAGCATTATTCTCACTTATGTACCGTTTCTTTCCGTGTAGTCGGTGATAAGGATACTGCCAAAGATATTGCGCAGGATTTCTTTCTTCACTGCTGGAATAAACGCGCTACGCTGCCAATTGTCAAGAATTTCAGCAGTTATGCTTTCCGTGCGGTGCGGAATGCATCTTTAAATTATCTCCGGCAGGCGGGGCCGCTTTCTTTTGAGATAGCGGATGTGGAGGACCTGGCGGAGCAACCGGAAGAAGAGGGGGTGCCCCGGGAGGAGCTGCACAAAAGATTGTGGGCGATGATAGATCAGCTGCCGGAGCAGCGCCGCATTATTTTTTTGCTCAGTAACCGTGATGGATTGAAGTATACGGAAATTGCAGGGCGATTAAATATCTCGGTGAACACCGTAAAAACACATATCAGGCTGGCTTATCAGATGCTGCGTAAAGAGTGTAGCTGGTTGATCCGGGGCCTGGTGTATTTATTTTTTTTGATAAAATAATTATTGTCATTCACCCTTTCTCATAAATGAGTGTCTATAACGTATATGGATATGCCGGAAAAAGATATTAACTGGGATAAACTGCTGCATCAGCTGGAAGAGGGCGCCGAAGGGACGCCATTGTCGGCCGGTGAAGCAGAGATAGTGCAGCTATCCGGAGCCATACATCCATATCTGCAGGAAGCAGCGGAAGAAGAACAGGAGTTTCCAATGGCAGAAGGATGGGAGCGGTTTCAACGTTCCCTGCCGGCCGCTGAACGGTTTGGCGATGAGCCGGTATTGAAGCGTGTACACTATCTGCGCTGGAGTATTGCAGCAGCAGTGGCCGTACTACTCACGTTTACAGGCATACGGTTTTTTCAATCGCAACAGAAATCGCCGGCCATTGTTAAAGCCAATCTACCGCCTGCTTCGAAAGTGAGGTTATCATTATCAAATGGTCAGCAGGTGCTATTGGCTGATGGTGAGCAGCAGTTGCAGGAAGCAGGTGGTACCACTATTAATGCCAGTGATACTATGATTGTATATCAGCCCGGAATGACGGCTGGTGCAGGAACAGAAATGAATATACTGGAGGTGCCGCGTGGACATCAGGCCAGACTTGTATTGGCAGATGGTACACAGGTGTGGGTAAATGCTGATTCCAGGCTGGAATATCCTGCTGCGTTCAACGGCAGTCGCCGGGAAGTGAAGATTACCGGGGAAGCTTATTTTGAAGTAGCCAAAAATGCGAAACAGTCCTTTATTGTAAAGGCCAATGAAATGGAGGTGAAAGTACTGGGTACCGCTTTTAACATCAACACCTACGATCATCAGATTCATACAACATTATCAACAGGAAAAGTAAGTGCTACAGTCAGCAATTCAGCGGTGGTACTGCTCCCCGGAGAACAGGCGGTTTATAATGCATCTGCATCAGGACTCATTAAACGAAAAGTAGATGCCAGAGTATTTACTGCCTGGAAAGACGGAGATATTTATTTTGAAGAAGCCAGTTTAAAAGAGATTGTCCATAGTCTGGAACGGGAATATGACTACACTATTCACTTCGATGACCCTACCCTGGAGCGCCTGCATTTTACGCTGGAAATGCGTAAAACGGGCGCCTTACAGGATATACTGGATAATATTGCAGGTACAACGGGTAAAGTGAAGTTTAAAACAGTGAACAGAACAATTTTTGTCAGTAAACCAGGGAAATAATAACAACATAGTAACCAACATTTATCAACCATCGTTGAAACGGTCACTGGTTTTCGTATAAGCATGTCCGTTTTTATTTTAAAATCGCTGTACAACAATGAACAGATTATTTAAGCTGCCATCAGCCGCAGGGGCTGTGCATGGCGTAGCTATGTCTATTTTGCTGCTGTTGCTATGTCTGTCCTGGCCACAATACTTATCTGCACAGGACTTTCCGGCATTGGATAAGAAATTTACTTACAAGGCAGTCAGGAAATCATTACCGGCTGTGTTGAAAGACATTCGTGTTATTACGGGTATACGGTTTACCTATAATGTAGAAGAAATAGAACAGCAGCCAGCGGTTACAGTAGATGCGAAAGATATGCCGCTGCGGGATCTGTTGAAACAGCTGTTGGAAAAAACAAGCCTGACCTATAGCACAGGGCTGGCAGGCATCATCATTTTTCCCCGGGTTGAACCGGAAGTGCAGTCGGAACGGAAGGGTTTTCTGGTGAGCGGACAGGTAACAGACAAGCAGGGCGCGGCGCTGTCCGGCGTAACGGTACAGGCAATAGCATCCAAAGTAGGTACCAATACAACGGAAGATGGAATGTTTTTCCTGGTGGTATTGGAGACAGATAAGCTACGCGTTACCCGCTTAGGCATGAAGCCCATGCTGGTGGGGGTGAAACAAAATGTATTTGCGAAGATTATGATGGATTCTGTTATCCAGGAGATCCGGGAAGTAGTGGTGAATGGCTACCAGGTGATTGACAAACGAATGTCTACTGCAGCGGTGTTTAAGCTGGATGCAGCGGATATTATACAACCGGGACAATCGACGGTAGATAAAATGTTGCAGGGAAAAGTACCCGGACTGATGATTGTGAATAATTCCGGTAGTCCGAATGCCGTACCTAAAATGAGGATCCGCGGTACTTCTACTTTTATTGGCAATGCGGCGCCGGTGTGGGTAATAGATGGGGTGATTAAAGAAGATCCGGTAGATCTGACGCCAGCACAACTGAACGAAGCAATGGGTGGTGCGCTGGGCGCCAATTTTGCGATTATCGGTAATGCTGTATCCGGATTGAACCCTTATGATATTGAAAGCATGACGTTCCTGAAAGATGCTGCTGCTACTGCCGTTTATGGTGTTCGTGCAGCCAATGGCGTTATTGTGATCACTACAAAGAAGGGAAAGAGCGGACCGGCACAGCTGTCTTATAATGGTACGCTTACTTTTCAGGCAAGACCCTCCTATTCCCAGTTTCAGCTGATGAATTCCCGGCAGCGGGTAGATCTGTCCAGGGAATTGTTAAAGGAAGGATTGAAGAATTATAATATCCCAAAGAATGTGGGGTATGAAAGTTTAGTACAAAAGTTTTTGAATAAACAAATTACCCTGGATGAATTGAACGCCGGCACTGCCGCCATGGAATCGATCAATACCGACTGGTTTTCCAGTTTATTCCGTCCTGCCCTGAGTAACAGCCATTCCCTGAGCCTGACGGGAGGAAACGACAAAACCAATTATTATACCTCCTTTAATTACGCCAATAACGGTGGCGCTGCAAAGGAAGATGGGAATAAACAATACAGTGTGTTGTTAAATCTGCATGGGGTACTGAGCAAACGGCTCACAATAGATATTGGCGCCAACGCCAGTTATATCAGGTCTTCCGGATACTATAATCTGAATCCTTTCGACTACGCGGTAACTGCTTCCCGCACTATTGATAAGGACTTGCTGACAGATGCAGGTCTTTCGGATGAATTACACAAGCCACTCACCTTTAATATGGGGAATGAAATCGGCCAAACGACTAATACGGCTACCACTACCAACACGATGTTAACTGCCTCGCTGAATTACCAGATTTCCCGCGCCTGGAAGTGGAACACCTTGCTTAGTGGTCAGTTGGGAAGCACAGAGGGAATGCAGGCTGCCTATGATCGGAGTTACATGATATCAGGCATCAGGAGATATGATTTTGGAGAGGTCGTCACAGATAGTATGAGAAAATCATCCCCCCTGCCTTACGGAGGCATCGCCAATATTAATCATGAAAACATGGTGGCGCTGAATATGCGCAATCAGCTGGAGTATAATCATGGTGTTTTTGGTGGGCGTGATCGCGTATCCGTTATGGTGGGAAATGAAATAAAATCATTACAACGTAAAGGGTTTTCTTCTGTTGAACTGGGTTATTTCCCGGACAGAGGGCAATCTTTTTTTTCTGATGAATATAATGTGGGCGGCAATGCAGCCAAGGGTGCCACGTATTATCACAAACCTGTTATCGTAAATACACTGAATAATAACATGGGCTTTTATGCAGCGGCCACTTATTGTTTAATGGGGAAATATGTGTTGAGTGTAACCGGAAGGGCCGATGGTTCCAACCGGTTCGGACAATATTCCAATCAGCGCTTTTTGCCTAACATGGTATTCTCCGGTAGCTGGGATGCAGGTCGTGAGTCCTGGTTGAACGATAGCCGTATTATCAGCGGGCTGCGCTTTCATGCTTCCTATGGTACACAGGGAAATGTGGTAGACCAGGTAGGACCAGAATTGATAGCTTCTTATCCTTCATCACCGATAGATCCGGGTAGCGGGGAATACATACTGCATACCAAGAGCCTGGCCTATCCTAACCTGCGCTGGGAAAAAACGTACCAGTCAAATGGAGGCGTAGAATTATCCCTGTTTAACGGCCGTATAACGTTTAACGCGGAAGCCTATATGAAAAAGAGTGTGGACCTGCTGGCGACCAAAGAGCTGCCTTTTGAATATGGTATCAATAACATGGTGGTCAACGCCGGAAATATGACGAACAGTGGGTTTGACCTGTTTTTGCAGGTAGTACCCCTGCGTACAGATAAGACGGAAATTTCCTGTGATTTCACTTATGCAAAAAATTACAACAACATCGTTAGTAGTCAATACGCTAATCTTTATACCAATTATTTAGCGGGTAACGCATTGATTCCTGGTAAACCGATTAACAGCTTATGGTCATATGCTTATGCGGGATTGGATCATAATACCGGGATTCCACGTTTTAGCAATACCGGCACTTTCAAAGATGCAAATGCTGATCCTGCCAGCTTCCTGGTGTATTCAGGGCGGAAAGATCCGCTTATTACCATGGGCTTTAATCCCCGGGTAAGATATGGCGCTTTTACACTTAACCTCAATATGTACCTGAGCTATGGTAATTATAAACGCCTGAATGCTATTTACGGGGAAGGTATTGATGGTGGGGCACCTCTTCCATCATGGAATATGCCGGTATTGCTGGCGCAAAGATGGCGTAAGCCGGGCGATGAGGCATTTACGGATGTTCCTGCCTTTGGAGAAGAAAGGCATGTGGCTATACCTTCTTTGCAAAGTGGAGAAGACGTATACAAGATGTATGACCTGTCAGATCTGCGGGTGGTTAATGCCAGTTTCCTGCGCTGCCGTACTGTGAATATTTTTTACCGGCTGTCGCCTGGCATATGCCGTCAGGCAGGTGTGAAAGGCGTGAATATAGGTGGTGCCATATCTAACCCGTTTACTATTGCCAGCAAAAAATTACTGGGACAGGATCCTGAAACATTGGGTACAGGAGCCACGGCATTGCCGGTTACAAGATCCTATTCTTTCACGCTTAATGTTATGTTCTAATGAAAAGGGTATCAATAACAAGGATCATCTGTATCCTGATGGCGTTGACAGGAATGGTTTCCTGTAAAAAATTTCTTGCTGAAAAATCACAAACGGATATGACGCCAAAGTCTACCGAAGACTATAGCCAGTTATTATTTGGCGATGGCTATCCTTTGGATAATGTGGTGCTGCAGCCGCAGTTGCAGTTTATGGATGATGACGTACAATGTTATAATACGCCTTTGCTGGCTACCAGTCAAAAGGCGGTATTTGGTAATATGCCTGTATTCACCTGGCAACCTGGTTTCCTGGAAGCAGCTACCCGAAATGGCAGTCCCGATGCTGCCGCCTTCAATTCCTGGACGAATTATTATAAACTCATTTTGGGCTGTAATGTGGCCTTGCAAGCCGTTGATGGTAGTATAGGCAGCGATGCGGCCAAAAGATACCTTAAAGGGCAGGCTTTGGGGCTTAGGGCATATTATTATTTCATGCTGGTGAACTTATATGGCCGTCCTTATAACGACAGTACTACTACACCTGATAAAAGTTTAGGTGTACCACTGCGACTGGATGCTAACTTATATGAAACATATCCTGCGAGGAATACGGTGGCGGAAGTATACCGGCAGATAAGCCAGGATATAGACAGCGCCTGTATTTTGCTGGATGTAGATAAAATTAATAAAACTGCCTACCGGTTTAATTATATCGCTGCGCATTTCCTGGCTTCAAGGGTTGCCTTGTTTATGGAACAATGGGATAAGTCGGCTGCTCACGCCGGTATGGTGATGCAGTATCATCCGCAGCTGATGGACTTTTCAAATATCAACCTGGAAGAAGGACAATTTATAATGAATACCGTGACAACGGAGAATGTATGGTTGTTTGGTAGCTATGAAGAACATAAGCCTTATGGATTTAACATGGCGTATGCTTTTTCTGCTTCACTGGCTAAAACATATGAAGCCGGCGACTTGCGGAGCTTCCTGTATTTTGTGGAAGTACCTGATTTTCTAAAGCCGATTTTAGGAATTGATTACAGCCAGCGAAAATTCAATGTCGATGCAGAGAATGTAAGAGGAACCACCTGGCGCAGTGCAGAGATGTATCTCAACAGGGCAGAAGCGAATATACAGTTGTATAAGTTATATGGTAAAGCAGAAGCGGCGCAACAGGCACTAAGTGATCTGAATGCCTTGCGTCAGCATCGTTTTGATCCGGGTGCTTATCAGCCACTGGAAATGGCTGCCGCAGATGTGCTATTGCAGCAGTGCCGTGCTGAACGTCGCCGGGAATTTTTTAGTGAAGAAGGACATCGCTGGTTTGATCTGCGCCGTTATGGTATGCCGGCTATTACGCATGTATTTAAGCCTTCCATGAGCACGGTGGCTGTATATCGGCTGCGGGCACGTGATCCGCAGTATGTGTTACCGATACCGGATGTGGTGTTGCAACGCAACCCGGCACTGGTACAAAATCCGCAAAGCACCGGTGCAAGATTGCCGGAATAAACCATCACCTTTAATTTATTGCTGTATGCGTATATACTTTCGTTATTTCAGATCTGATATTTTGTGGTTGCTGCTACTGCTGACCGGCATCTTTGCCTGTAAGCGGGAAACGGCACCAACACCTTCCGGTGAAAAGTATGGTTACCAGTTACCGCAGGGAAATCATCCTTATGATGATGCGATTGTAGCGTTTTATAAAAAGTATCACTGCTATATTTTATATAAATATACACCGGTAGATTTTAAGTATGCCATCACTACTTCTCTGCGAGATACCTCCTGGCAGCCCGACCCGGCAGATGTGGAACCGGCATTGAACCTGCTACTAAAGGAATGTTTACAGTTGTATCCGGATAGTTTTTTATACCAGGTACTTCCTGACCGGATCTTATTGCCGGCACGGATCGACTCCCTGGTGTCGATTGCTGAATTTGGACAACCGATCGTGTTTAAATATGTGAACAGTGTAGGCTTTGCTACCACCGATTATATGATGGCTTTTGCCTGGGCGAATAATAAATTACCGCAACAAACACCGGAACAGTTAAGGATGTTGCGTGGATGGCTGCACCAGTGCTTATGGAAACGCGCCTATAATGCCAGGCAACTGGAAATGCCGGATAGCTTTGCCTTGTATAGTCCGGATTACATAAATATGAATGAAGACGATTTTTATGCAGCTGGCATGGTAGCCCGTATTCACGATGGGCGTACAATGAATAATTCCTATTGCCTTGGCCGTGATTTTACAGATTTCATCGCCGCCATTACCAGTAAGTCGGCCACCGAATGGGATCATACGCTGCTATCGCCGGCGGTAGATGTAAGCGGATTAATCAGCGTGAAGCGGGGTATTATACTGCGCTATTACCAGCGTAAATATGGCATAGATCTGCAGGCCATAGGCAACCGGCCCTAAATAGTTTTTTAAAATTATATTTTATGAGATACCGATTGATTTTATTGTTGGCCTGTTTATATATGCAGATGGCGTCTGCTGCCACAAAGGCTGATTCCAGTGTAGATGTCAGCGTTTCCGTGAATGGGTTGAATATGGTCACCATCAGTTACCTCGACCGGGTGAATCCAATGTCCACAGCAAATATGACGGAAGGCTTGAATCTGGCAAATGGTAACGGTAACTGGAAGGGAAGATTAAAAATCCCATATACACAGGTGATCTATATTAACAACGTACCAGTGTTAGTGCATCCCGGTGATCAGTTATTGGTGAAGATGAGCCGCCGCCCTTTTAATGAACAGTTGGTGAACTGTGAAGATGCGGTGATTACCGGTAATCAGTCTGTCCGCTTACAGTTACTGTACAAGTTAGATAGCCTGTATCGTTTCCGGGATAGTGTTATACTTAGTACCAGCTTTGAAGCGTATAAAAAGATCCTGGAACAGAAGCATGAGCTGGCGATGCGGTTAATTACCGGTGCACGTTTAACCGGAAAGGAAGATATCTCGCTTACCTATTTGTATTTGAAAATGATGAAAATGCGGGTGAAGGGTTATTACGCTTCCCGGTATAAAGATGAAAATGTGCATGCGGCAAATACGCCTGTATTATTTAAAGCCTGGTTACAGGAAGATGCAGAAGTGGATCATCCGTACCTGTCTCTGATAGCAGGTGATTCCTATGTGTCTGCTTATATAACAGGTTGCGTGCCTGGTGCGGATGAAGGCCGGATGGCTTACCTGATGGAGCACCTGGTGGGCGATCGTTTGAAGCATATGGTAGCCGGAAATGATGCGGTTAGTACGTTGCATTATAATGGAGCCAATGAGCATTTTACGGATATCTATGAATTGATACAGCAGAAGGTGAGTCAGCCGGAAATCCGCGCTTATTATGATTCGCTATACCATGCATATCAACCTCTCAATTTAGGTCACCCGGCATTTGATTTTACCTTAACTGATCTGCAGGGAAAATCCGTACGATTATCTGACTATAAAGGAAAGATGGTGATTATTGATTTATGGGCTACCTGGTGCGCCACCTGCGTAGCGGAGCTGCCTAATTTTGAACGTATTGCTGATTCTCTGCAACAGGATGGTGCCATTGTATTTGTGTCTATTGCGTGGGATGAAGAAGCAGTCTGGAAAAGCTACCTGGATAAACACCCAAAAAGTAGCGCTATCAAATTGCGGTTATCTCCTGATGAAAATGATAAAAACATGCAGGATTTTGTAAAGCATTATCAGCTGACGGGTGTGCCTCGTTACCTGATGATAGACATGGAAGGTAAATTCCTGACTGCTTTTGCACCATTACCTTCTGATCCTGTTTATACCCAGCTGTTGGGTATGTGGATGAAAATGAGAAAATAAATTTTATCTGTAATAATCTTGTTTATGAAAAGAATACTAGCCATGCTGGCAATGGGTGCCGCACTGAATGCTTCCGCACAGAATAAGGTGGTCATCACCGGTACCTTGCCTGATTTGCCGAATGATACCATGATGCGTTTGTGGACACCATTCCAGGAAGGATATGACTCAACAGTGATTAAGAATCATAGCTTCACCTTTAATAAAACCCTGACTACTGGTAGTGGTGGCGTGTTTATTATTGGTGTAGGTAGTATTAAAGATGAAAAAAAAGGAACTATTCTTTTCCTTGAACCTGGGGAAGTGAAGATTACCGGGAAAGGTCCTTATTTTCAGAATGCTACTTATAGCGGATCTCCTTTTATTAAAGATTGGGTAGACATCTGTAGTACGATATTGGATACATCAGCAGCTTTTTCTGAAAAAAGAAAATTAATTATCAGGCAGGAAGAAGCAGAAAATGTAGGTGATATGCTGACGTCAAATGAATTGCAACCTCAGATAGAAGCGTTTAACAAGCAACAGTCTGAAGTGGCCAAAGTATGGATCAGTAAACATCCCAAGTCTTCGGTTTCTGCTTACCTCATCGCTAACGTACTGAATAAAACGATGCCTAGAGATGAGTTGCTGGAGCTGTTGGGTAAACAGCCACAAAATGTGCAGCGTGCTGCGAGTGCTGTTTTCCTGAAAAAAACAATGGGCATAGGACTGGATATGGGTAGTGTGGCGCCTAACTTCACCTTACCTGATGTGAATGGTAAAATGGTTTCTTTGTCTGATTACAAAGGAAAGTATGTACTGATTGATTTCTGGGCCAGCTGGTGTGGGCCCTGTCGTGCACAAAATGCTTCGCTGAAAGCAGCGTATGAAAAATTCAAAGATAAAAACTTTACAATCCTGAGTGTATCTGCAGATGATAAAAAAGAAAAATGGCTGCAGGCGGTGGCGGAAGATAAACAGGCATGGGCACAGGTGTCTGACCTGAGAGCTTCTTTCAGTCCTGTTGCGCAGGACTATCATGTAATGGCACTCCCGGTTAATTTCCTGGTTGGACCTGATGGAAAAATTATCGGAATGGGATATATGAATGAGCGACTGGAACAGAAGCTCAGTGAGTTGCTGAAATAATTGTCTATCAAACACGTGCCCCGTATCTGCCCGGATACGGGGCTTTTCTTTTTATGCACTGATGGCTGTCTGCATTTATTTTATGTAGGTTTACAAGGAGAAAGATCTGCTTATGAAAAAAGAGCGTGGTTTAAATATATAAAAAGCTGATAGCTAGTCCTTAAAGAAAGGTAGAATTGATTTTCATAAATGGAAATTTAATTATATTCATTATTGCTATGAAATAATTGATTTCTTTTTTATTTTTAAGCAACTGGTAGAAAATATCATTGAAAGGGTTTTTGCATATTTTCTTTACTGTAGCGTGAGAGCAACCAATAATCTGAATCTGAATCTGAATCTGAATCTGAATCTAATTTGTTTATACAACTAAAATCTGATTGACCGTCAGCGGTAGTACTTATTTGTAATATCAAATACAACTGTTTTTGTAATGCATTGCGATCAGTTAATCTGAACGGGAACGGGAGTTCCATGCCAAAATCTGAACCAGTACTGTAGTATTTTTTAATAGTCTAACCAACATCTAAATCTAATCTGACATGAGGAAAATTTTACTCGTGCTGGCAGGACTGCTATTGGCAGTAACTTCCCTGCTTGCACAGACTAACCACACTGTTAAAGGAAAAGTAACGGATGAATCAGGCAAAGGATTACCTGGTGTTTCGGTAAGTTTACCCGGAGGTAAAACCGGTACTGTTACTGATTCCAAAGGAGAGTTCTCGCTTTCTGTACCTGCAAATGTGACCTCCCTGAAAGCATCTTTTGTAGGCTATGAATCACAAACGTTGACCATTAATGGTAGCAATGCGGGAAGTATTACTTTGTTGCCGGACGCCAAAGCTATTTCGGAAGTGGTAGTAGTAGGTTATGGTACGCAACGTAAAAAAGATGTAACGGGCAGTATTGTTTCTATTAAAGGCAGCGCAGTAGCAGAGCTGGCAGTGCAAAGTTTTGAATCCGGTTTGGGTGGTCGTGCAGCCGGTGTACAAATCACCGTACCCAATGGCATTGTGAACAACCCGCCGGTGTTTCGTATCAGGGGGGCTAACTCCATTTCTATGAGTGCTTACCCGCTGATTGTAATTGATGGCGTGCCTACTTTTTCCGGTGATGTGGGTAACTCCAATGCGCCATTGAATCCATTGGCCAGCGTGAATCCCGCTGACATCGCATCGATTGACATTGCCAAAGATGCTGCAGCTACCGCTATCTACGGTAGCCGTGCTGCCAATGGCGTAGTGTTTATCACTACCCGGAAAGGGAAAGCCGGTCGCCCTAAGGTATCTTATAGCGGATGGGTAGGTAGTACCAAACCAACGCGGTTACCGGAAGTATTGAACAGTGCACAGTACCTGGAAGTAAAAAATGAAGGATTGAAAAATGCCGGTAGTACAGATGTGTATGTGCCCAATCAGGATGCCAGTGGTAAAAATATTGATACAAAATGGATGGATGTGGTATACCGTGATAAAGCCATTTCTCAGAGCCATAGTATAAATGTTTCCGGAGGTACGGAAAATACCAGCTATTACTTTTCCGGTGGCTATACGAAGCAACAGGGTATTGTGAAGCGGAATGAGTTTGCACGTAAAAATCTCCTGTTCAATATTGATCAGCAGTTAGGCAAAGCATTTACAGTTGGTGCGCGGATCAATTACTCCAATGAACAAAGTCTGATCTCCGGTTCTTCCGGTTCACTGGAAGGAGAAGCGTTTAACTCCGGAGGTCTTGCCCGCCTGGCTTTCCTGACGTCTCCACTGGTAGCACCATTTAATGATGATGGCAGCTATAATGTAAGTGGTTCCGGTTTAGGCGGCGGTAAGAATAAGTTGCCGATCGGCATCTACAATCCACAGGTGTTACTGGACCTGGATCATTCCAACACGGAATCCAATCATTTCCAGGGAAACATTTATCTGCAGGTAAAGCCATTTAGCTGGATGACCCTGAGAACACAATATGGTGCGGATTACATTATGCTGAACAATGACGTTTACCTGAACTATTTATCCGGTGATGCCGTTGCTTCTACCGGTGATGTTACCAGCACCTATTCGCAGTACAAGCGTTGGGTGTGGACCAGTACCATGCAACTGGATCATTCTTTTGGCAAGCATAACCTGAGTTTACTACTGGGCTCCGAACAGCAACGTGACGCGCGTGAACGCTATGGATTACAGCGTCAAAAGCAAATGGATAATTATTTTAACAACAGCGAAGGCGGATGGCTGGTGGATCTCTCCCGATATTTACTGCGGCGGGAAAACTATTTATTGTCTGCCTTCTCCCGCTTAAATTATAATTACAAAGAAAAATATTATATAAGCGCTAACGTAAGACAGGACCAGTTCTCCGCCTTTGGCCCCAATTACAAGAAAGGTACTTTTTATGGCTTTTCTGCGGGATGGGAAATTACGAAAGAAGCTTTCTGGCAAAATGCAGGATTGGATAATGTATTCAGTGGCTTCAAGATCAGGGCCAGTCATGGTAAGGTCGGTAATTTCGCAGGACTGAATGATTATGATGCATTGTCGTTATACAAACCATCTCCTTATGGTGGTAATTCTTCTATTTATTTTAATCAGGCCGGTAACCCTAATCTGAACTGGGAAACCAGTAAGAAAACCGATATAGGATTTACTTACGGATTACTGAATAACAGGATCAATGGTGAGTTCTCTTATTACTACAATGACATCAATGGTTTGATCCTGTTTGTACCACAAATGCCATCTGCGGGGATTCCTATCACCAGTACTACTGCCACTATTGCTACCATTCCTACCAACGTAGGCAGTATGTATAACAGAGGCGTTGAGTTCAGTGTGAATGCTGCAGTGATTGATCAAAAAGATTTCTCCTGGAATAGTGCTTTTAACATAGCGTTTAATAAAAATGAAATCACTTCCCTCGCAGGTGATATTACTGCTATTCCTTTTGTAACCAGTAGCCTGGAACAGACCAGTATCAATAAGGTAGGGAATCCCGCGAGTATGCTTTATGTAGTGCGTACCGCCGGTGTGGATCCCGCCACAGGAAGGAGGATTTTTATTAATGCCAAAGACGAACAGGTATATTTCAGTAATTCGGATGCCGTTAAATATAAATATGCAGATGGCAAAGCAGCACCAGCTATTGGTGTGAAAGATGCAGTAGCGTATAGAAATACCAATCCTAAAGTATTAGGTGGCTTTGAAAATACTTTCCGCTACAGGGATTTTGAACTTAATGTGCTGCTTACCTATCAAACCGGGTTTTATGTGTATTATGGCAGTAATGCAGGCTTAAGGGATCAGCGTTACTGGAACAACAGCACAGATGTATTGAACCGGTGGCAGAAAATAGGTGATCAAACGGATGTGCCGAGGTTAGTAAATGGGGATAACATTTCCAATGGTTCCTCTTTTGCGATTGCAGCTAATGTATTTAAAGGTGATTTCGTAAAATTAAGCACGGTTGGGTTATCGTACAGATTGCCGGAAAGCATGGCCAAATCCATTCATCTCACCGGCGCGCATGTGTTTCTGCGTGGACAAAACCTGGCGTTGATCACCAAATACCCCGGACCAGATCCTGAAGTTTCTTCCAATGGTAACAATGCTTCCGGTCAGGGAGTAGATCGTAATACCATCGGTAATGGAAGAACAATTACGGTGGGGCTTAATATTAACTTATAAACTGCAACGAAGATGAGAAAATATTGCATATACATACTAATCATAGCTATAGCAGGTTTCAGCGCGTGCCAGAAGGATTTATTAGACCCGGTGCCTTCCACCGATATTCCTGACTTCAAAGCATTTGAAACAAAAGACCGTATCAACAGTCAATTGAATGGATTGTACTCCGTGATGAAACACGGGAAGTTCCTGGGCGGAAAATTTGCCATTGCCAATGAGGTAAGGGGAGAAGATTTTGTGAATGAAAAGGCCAACAATGTGACACTCAATGCCAGCTGGAGAATGGTGCCTACCGGCGAAGCGCAGGAGGTAAAGGAAGTCTGGTCACAGGGATATATTACCATTAATAATGTCAATGTTTTTTTGACGGGCATGAATGCCGTGGGTAACAAAGTAGTGGGCGATTCTATTGCCAGGATATATGCCGGTGAAGCGAAATTTGTTCGTGGGGTGAGTTATTTTTCCTTGCTGCAATTATATGCACGTCCACATTGGGATGGCGCCGGAAGTAAGCCGGGATTGATTCTTCATGGGGAAGGCCATTCCCAGATAGGCAGTTATGCCAGGGCGCGCAGTACGGTGAATGAAACCTATGCGCAGATCATCAGGGACCTGGATTCAGCGGAAGCCTTGTTGCCGAAGCCTGCTGCCGGTTCAATAACAGCCATTACACATGCGAATGCATATAGCGCTATTGCATTTAAAATCCGGGTGTACCTGTTCCTGGAGCAGTATGATAAAGTAATATTGGAAGCGGCTAAACTGGTATCCGCCAGCGCGCCTTTTGTTTCACCCGGCGGGCATGCACTGGAAGGTGATATATTCAAAGTGTTTACCACTCCTTACACGTCTAAAGAATCCATCTTCTCCCTGCCCTTCTCTGGGGCTACGGGTGACTTCCCTGGCACGCAAACACAGATTGGCTATTATTTCACACCTTCTTCAAAACCGTACACCGGCAACGGTGAGTACTCACTGCATCCCAATGGAATTATTTCCGACTCTTCCTGGAAGTCTGCCACCGATGCACGGAGAAATTTCATCCTGGTGCTGGGGGCAAAAAAGTACTGGATCAAGTTTCCCACTCCCAGCCCTTTTACGGATTTTATTCCTGTCATCAGGTATGCAGAAATACTGCTCGATGTGGCAGAGGCAAGGGTCAGGCAGTTGAATACGGTAGATGCTACTGCAGTAGCCATGCTGTCCGCTGTAAGACATCGCTCCGATGCCTCTGTTACTTATACTACTGCTGATTTCGCGAACGCGGGTGTGCTGCTGAGCGCCATTACCAAAGAAAAACATATTGAATTACTGGGGGAGGGGTTCCGTAGCATGGAAGTAACCCGTCTCGGCATTTCCTTTCCTTCAAAAAGCAGTGTGGTACCGGTGATTGAGCCAACAGCTCCACAATATATCTGGCCTATTTCTTCAGATGAGATGATTTATAACAAACTATGCGTAGATAATTAATTCCGGATTGCGCTATAAATAAGAAGCCCCGTTACTAAAAGTAGCGGGGCTTTGTTGTTTGCCTCCAAGTTGCATGCGCTTCAACCTTTAATCGGGGATTTGACTACAAACCAGAAGGATTCGGCTACAGGTATTTTCTTAAACGGGGGGATATTTGCAGTGGATTTGGTCCTGCTGAGAAATGGCGATGGCAATTTGATCCGGAATTTTTTAATTTTAATATGGGGGTTTATGAGGACAGTTCTGATAACAGGGGCTAATAAAGGCATTGGCTTTGAAACAGCCAGACAGCTGGCACAGTTGGGGGACTTTGTTTATATAGGCAGCAGGGATATTGTAACCGGACAAAAGGCAGCAGATCAGTTGAAAGCTTCGGGAATACTTAATGTGGCGGCTATCCAGATCGATGTGACGGATATAGCAACTCTCAAAAGGGCAAAGGCTGAATTGGACAGTCAGATCGATTCCCTTGATTTACTAATTAATAATGCCGGTATTTCAGGTGAACAGGAGCAACGAATTGCTGATGGCAGTATGAAAACCATTCGCAGTTTATTTGAGACGAATTATTTTGGCGCTATTCAAACTACACAGATCATGTTGCCGTTATTAAGGAAATCTCCCGCTCCGGCCATCATTAACGTATCGAGTGAAGTAGGGTCTTTAACGATGAATATGTCTGCCGACAGACGTCCCAACTGGGCTGATTTTTCGGCATACGGATCTTCTAAAACTGCATTGAATGCTTTTACCGTTATGCTGGCCAACGAACTGCGTCCTGAAAATATAATGGTCAATAGTGTTACGCCGGGTTATACTGCGACCGATCTTAATAGATTTAAGGGTTTTAAGACTGTTGCGGAAGGGGCAAAGCCGATTGTACAGCTGGCCATGTTGGCAGACCCCAGGGTAACAGGGAGGTTCTTCAACGATGGTGGGGAAATTCCCTGGTAGTAGTTCCGGTGTCAGCCGGAATTTGTTTATGTTGCAGGGGGCATTTGTATCCTTTTCGAATTGCCTGTCAGGTTTAAAAAAAATGGTCATGGTAAACAATAATGTTCAGCGGATAAAGTCTATTAGTGAATATCACCGCATCCGTGGTTTGGCGGCACCGGAACATCCATTGATTAGTCTGATAGACTATAATAAAATAAAGCATTCGCGGGAGAATAATGACATTAGCTGGGCGTATGATTTTTATTTTATTGCTTTGAAAAGAGGTCTTGACGCCAAAATAAAATACGGACAGCTGGAATATGATTTTGATGAAGGCACGATGTTTTTTATAGCGCCGGGGCAGATATTTAAGATTGAAATTAATCAGGACGCGCCAGGCAAGTCCGGTTGGATGTTGCTGGTCCATCCTGATTTTTTCTGGAATATGCCGCTGGCAAAAAATATTAAGAAATACAAATACTTTGGGTATTCCGTTCGGGAAGCCCTGTTCCTTTCAGAAAAGGAAGAAACAGCCATCTCCGGCATTGTTCAACATATCAGGCAGGAGTATCAATCAAACATCGATAAATTTAGCAGGCAAATTATTGTATCCCAGATAGAGGTTTTACTCAATTATGCCGACCGGTTCTATCAACGGCAATTTATTACCCGCGAAGAAGCGAATCACCAGGTGCTTGAAAAGCTGGAGGCACTGCTGGATGATTATTTTGATGACGTCACGCAAAAAGAAGGACTGCCCACTGTCAATTATGTTGCCGAACAGCTGAACCTTTCTCCCGATTATATGAGTACCTTACTGAAGGTGTCTACCGGGCTTAATACGCAACAGCATATTCATGAAAAGCTGATCGAAAAAGCGAAAGAAAAGTTAACCGGAACGACCCTGTCAGTGAGCGAAATTGCTTACGAATTGGGATTTGAACACTCACAATCATTTAGCAAGCTTTTTAAAGCAAAGACGAGTCTTACTCCATTGGCATTCAGACAATCTTTTTGCTGACGATGAGGTTATATTTTCCCTGTTTTACAGGAACATATCAAAGGAAGAAGTTACTAAACTCATTTCTTCTATGACTGGCGCTACTTCAAGTCCGCTCGCATCTCTTTGCTGCTGGAAGGTTTTGAAGAATGGTGCATTGAGCAACAGGTCCTGTACCTCATTGTTTTCATAGATGGCAAAGTGAGTAAAGGTTTTACCATCCGCACCCAGGTTAACGAAATATTTAATCGCAGGGATATTGAGCTTGCGCAATTCATTAATGGCTACCCTTACGTTTTCCTTGTTCTGTTGTGCAAAGCTTGATTTTACCGTGTAAGTTACTTTTACGATTTTCATATGTTAGTTTTTATATTGTTGATTTTTTGAGCCAGAAGAAAGGATTAATAATCCTTTTAAGCCGTTCTTCCCTAATAAGACAAAACAGCGCCGCAAAACGTGACAACTTTTTAGGTTTTTTTTATTTTTTCTTTGAAAAGCTTTCCGGATACGTGGCCGGACCGGTGAAAAAACGAATGGGGATAACTACAACCTATTGTTCTTTTTTGTAGATTTCGTTTCTGAAGGAAGCATTTATATACTTATTAAACCCATGGTCATGAAAATCAGGAAAAGTTTTGTAGTAGTGGCGGCACTATTGGCAGCCGGCACGCTATGCTCACTTGCATTACCCCAGGAACCTGAAAAGGCAAAAAATCTGAAAGTACTGCCAAAGGATATCAGCCATGAGGAGCTGATTACCGTAATGCGCGGTTTTAATGCTGCGCTGGGCGTAAAATGTAATTTCTGTCACGAGCCGCGGAAAGACGATCCAAAGAAAATGGATTTCGCCAGCGATGAAAATCCACACAAAGGAACAGCAAGGGACATGATGAAGATGACCAAACGTATCAACAAGAAGTTCTTCAAGGGTAGCGAAGTAATGGCGGTCAGCTGTTATACCTGCCACCACGGTAATGAAGAACCAAAAACCAAACCGGACCCAGCACCGGAAGCTGCAAAGTAAATTGAAAGGGCCGCTGCAAAGCGGCTTTTTTATTTATTACCGGTGAAGCCCGTAAACGGGCTTCACCTTTTTTGTGATGAAGAACAAAGAAGATATCCTTTAGGTGTACCGTGGTCAACCTGGCTGGAACAATAATTGCAAAGATGGTCAGCAGACAACTGCAAATACCCGTTGAAAGCCATTTTTATTTTCAAAAAGGTATAGCAGTGCAAGGAGGAGAGTGTGGAAAAAAATCCGCAATACTGCGGCTTTTTTTCCAGGGTGAGGAAGGGAAATACCTGTGTCTATAAAAGTGCCCCATTGTTCAGTTGCTTTTGCCAGGTACTAACCAAAATGGATATATGAAGAGCGTGCAACATCATTATGTAGTAGCTGTAGGTGCATCGGCAGGTGGTCTGGAGGCCATCCAAGAGTTTTTTGATAATATGCCACAAACAGATAACCTGTCTTTTGTCATCATACAACACTTGTCGCCGGATTTTAAAAGTCTGTTGGTAGAACTGGTATCGCGGCATACGCAGATGAAAGTAGTGGAAGCCACCCATAACCAGCCGGTGGTAAAGCACTGTATTTATGTGATCCCCAATACAAAACAGATACGGATAGAGAAAAATAAATTAGTGCTGTCTGAAAAAACACATGAGAAAGTGCCCAACAATGCCATTGATGTTTTTTTGCATTCGCTGGCAATGGATAAGCGCCAACGTGCGGTAGCCGTTATTCTTTCCGGTACCGGTACCGATGGTACACGTGGTATTATGACGATCAAAGAGCAGGGAGGCATTGTATTGGTACAGGACCCTAAAACAGCCAAGTTTGATGGCATGCCCAATAGCGCCATTCTTTCCGGTTATGCAGATATTATAGGTACACCGGCAGACCTGGCAGCTGCTATCATCAATGATATCAGGCATCCGGACGTAAATATTTTTAATACCAAAGAGCCGGATGAAAAAACACTGAGTCGCATTTTTGAACTGATTTACAAAAATGGCGGCAATGATTTTCATTATTATAAAACCCCTACCATTCTGCGCCGCATCAGTAAAAGAATGGTACAACTGGATTTTAAAGACCCTGTGAAGTATGCAGCTTACCTGGAGGAACATGCGGATGAATGCAGGGAGTTGGCACACGACTTCCTGATTAGCGTTACCCGTTTTTTTCGTGATACAGAGGCCTTTACGTTGCTGGAAAGTAAGGTGATTCCTGAAATTATTTTTGCGAAAGAACCCGATGAGCAGCTAAAAGTATGGGTATCTGCCTGTAGCACCGGAGAAGAAGCGTATTCTATTGCTATGCTGATAGATAAAGTGCTGGAGCGCACCGGGAAGCGTTTGGATGTAAAAATCTTTGCTTCGGATATTGATGTGGCTAACCTGGAAATTGCCTCACAGGGCGTATATCCGTTAGCGATATCCAATGATATACCGGCAGAAATGCTCAGTAAATATTTTACGATAAAAGGGAAAGGATACGTGGTAGCTCCCCGTTTACGTAAACAGATTGTTTTTGCCAGACATGATATCACAAAGGATCCTCCGTTTATTAAGAACGACCTGGTTACCTGCAGGAATATGCTTATTTATATGAACAATATACTACAGGAGCGCATCTTCAATACCCTGCAGTTTTCACTGAACAAGGAAGGTTTTCTTTTCCTGGGGCCCAGCGAAAATCCAGGTTATCCCAAGGGCACTATGTTGCAGATCAGTAATAAGTGGCGGATCTTTAAAAAATTGCAGGACTTAAAGCCGCGGCTCAGCTTCGGAGATACTTTTACTTCCCCTGTCAGTGCAAGAGGAAAGGAAATGTTATCGCGCATAGGTAAACAGTTTGAAACAAAAGTGCAACGCTCCCTGTGGATGGACGCTCGTGATGCGCTGACAGATGATCTCGGCTTTATAGCATTATATATCGACAGGAATTTTGAGGTCAAAGAAACAATGGGTAATTATGATCAGTTGCTTAAGCTACCCAGAAAGGTGTTGAACCTTAACCTGATCCGTATGTTGCCACAGGAGCTTTCCCTGGTGATCAATAAAGAGATTCGCCGGGCGTGGAAAAATAATGAGAAGGTTATTGTTAATAACCTGCGCTACAAAAAGGACGATAAGAGTGGTGTGATAAATTTGTTGATCAATCCTATCCTATCGGCTGAAAATGACTACACGCTGGTAACCATTACAAAAGTAGAAATAGCTCCTTCTGTGGAGGTAGTTCCTTATGTAACAGACGGTATTGATCCGGATTATATCAATGGCCTGGAAAGTGAGTTGCAGGAAGTAAGAAATAGTCTGCAACTCGCCGTAGAAGACCTGGAAACTGCCAACGAGGAACTGCAAAGCTCCAATGAGGAATTGTTGTCTTCCAACGAAGAGTTGCAGAGCTCCAACGAAGAACTGCAATCGTTGAATGAAGAGCTATACACCTTGAATACAGAGCATCAGCTAAAGATAAAAGAACTGATAGAGTTGAATGATGACCTGAATAACTATTTCCGCAGTACCGATATCGGGCAGATTTTCCTGGATGAGCAGCTGAACATACGTAAGTTTAATCCGGCTTCCGCTTCTATGATCAACTTCATTGAAAGTGATCTGGGACGACCTTTTACGCATATCTCCAATAATATCAGGTATGATAAGCTGATGGAAGATATTGAGTACGTGCAGCGAACCAGGCAGGTAGTGGAAAAGGAAGTACAGTTGAACAAAGGCAGAGAGTTGTTGATGCGTATCATGCCTTATATCACCCGTGAAGGCAGACATGCCGGCATCATTCTAACCTTCGTGGATATTACAACTATCGCCAATCTCAATAACATTATACGAAGTGTTTTCAATGCCAGCCAGAGTGCCATTTTTGCTTTGCATACCGTTGAATCTGAATCAGGAGTAGTAGATGATTTCATCATTACTACGGTGAACAGGATGGCCTATGATTGGTTTGGTGGAGAGCATCAAAGGCTCACGGGTAAGAGTTTGAAGAATGACCTGCCGCTGCTGTCTACGCCTGAA
Source organism: Chitinophaga sp. RAB17 (assembly GCF_052114225.1). Lineage (NCBI taxonomy): Bacteria > Pseudomonadati > Bacteroidota > Chitinophagia > Chitinophagales > Chitinophagaceae > Chitinophaga > Chitinophaga sp. RAB17. The sequence goes on from NZ_JBFREI010000002.1 coordinate 1,240,821, forward strand.
TTGTTTGATGAGTATTTAGTGGCCATGCAGAATGACAGTGTCGTTGACCGGGATGTTTTCCTGCAGGAGAAGAACAGCTGGTATGAGATGACAGCTATAAAAATGCCGGGAGGACTGGTGGTTACTTTTACAGACGTAACGGATAAGAAACTGGCATTCCAGGAAATAGAGCAAAGCTATAGTGAGCTGAATGAGGTGAAAGAACATCTTAAATTGCTGAACCTGGAACTGGAAGATAAAGTGCGTGATCGTACCAGGGAGCTGTCGATCAGTGAAGAGCGGATTGCCAGCAACATTGCAGAGAAACGTTTCCTGGCAGAGGCCATGCCATTGATGGTTTGGACGTCGGTAGAGGCGGGACAGGTTGATTTTGTAAACAGCCAGTTTGAATACTATACAGAACTGCTGTATGAAGATGCCATTGGCGCCGGTTGGCAAAGAGTGATCTATCCATCCGATCTGGAGGCGCTGCTGGATACCTGGAAGAAAGCCGCGATAGCTCATACTGACTTTAATTGCGATATAAGAATATTGAGTCATGGTGAGCAATACCGCTGGAATCTGTTGCGGGCCAAGGCCAGGAAGGGAGAGGACGGGAAATTTTTCAGCTGGGTAATTACCAACATGGATGTTCATGAGCAAAAGGTTATGAACGAGGTGCTGGAGGAAAAGGTGGCAGAACGTACGATGCAATTGCAAAAGAGTAACCTGGACCTGGAATCCAGCAATAATGACCTGCAATTATTTGCTTCAGTGGCATCTCACGACTTGCAGGAACCGCTGCGTAAGATCCACATGTTTTCCAAAATGGTCAGGGATAAACATGATACAGAGTTGCCGGAGAGCACTGTATTATATCTCAATAAGATCATGCACTCTGTTAACCGTATGAAATCACTGATGGTCAATATTCTTCATTTTTCTAAATTAACCACGGAAAATGCGGGTTTTGAATGGATAGATCTGAACCAGGTGATGGAGGAGGTGCAGGAAGATTTTGAAATGCTGGTGAAAGAGAAAGATGCGGAGATCATCGTATCTGATATGCCGGAGTTGATGGCCAACAGGTCCCAGATTCAGCAGGTGTTTCAAAACCTTATTGGTAATTCACTGAAATTTACTTCTCCGGAAACAACACCAAAGATTCATATCAGCGCACAGCGGATCAAAGAGAAATCCCTGGAGGCAATGGAGGCGGCAGATGGTAAATGGTACAGATTATCCATTGTGGATAATGGAATTGGTTTTGATGAGCAGTTTAAGTCGAGAATATTCGACCTTTTTCAGCGCCTGAATTCCAAAGACATGTACGAGGGTACCGGTATCGGGTTGGCCATCATTAAAAAAATAGTAGAAAAGCACCAGGGGCTTATTACTGCAGAAAGTAAAGCTGGTGAAGGTGCGAGTTTTCATATCATTTTACCTGAGCAGCAGGAGATTTAAAGCACATTATATGAAGCCATTTAAAAAGATATTACTGGCAGAAGATGACGAAGATGATAGAATGATCTTCGATGATATTGTAGAACAACTGAAAATGGTAAATGATTTTACTTTCAGCGCTGTTGATAACGGGCTTAAAGTCATTCAGTTGCTTGCCCAGCTGGAAACCTCCGCACTGCCGGACCTGATCATTCTGGATCAGAATATGCCGCAGATGAATGGAAAGGAAGCCCTGGGGTTATTGAAAGAGGATCCGCGTTTGAAGCATATTCCGGTAGTGATCTATTCAACCTTTAATGACGCCAGGCTGGCGGCTATCTGTTTGGAGATGGGAGCGGACCAGGTGATTACCAAACCCGACTCCTATGAAGGATTTAATGCGGTTATTTCGCAGCTGGTTGGCAAATACCTTTTTGAAAAGGTCCAATAATGCCCTTTTTAATGTCTTTCATATGTTATTTTTTTAATTTATCAGCATCGGGACGGGAAAAAGAGTATCTTTGCTTCCGTCTGTTGAGTTAAAAGCATAAAGCACAGAAGTATCTATTCTCTCCAGTCCGGAAATCTTTTCTTTACTGCTCTCCTCAATTGTGATAACGCTAAAGATGAAGAAGCGTTATTTTATAATTTATTACATCAGATATATCAACATGTTATTTGAGCAATTAGGGCTTATTGAGCCCATTTTAAAAGCAGTTAAAACCGAAGGCTATACTACGCCTACACCCATACAGTTACAATCTATTCCTATTGTATTGGAAGGTAAAGACCTGCTCGGATGCGCGCAAACAGGCACCGGTAAAACGGCAGCGTTTGCTATTCCCATTTTACAGTTATTACATAACAGTACGCCGGCCAATCAAGGCTTTAAACATATCCGTACACTGATTCTCACACCTACCAGGGAACTGGCGGTTCAGATCGATGAAAGCTTTGCCGCATACGGAAAGCACACCGGCCTGAAGCACGATGTGATTTTTGGTGGAGTACCTCAGCACAGGCAAACCATTGCCCTGCGTAACGGTACCGATATCCTGATCGCTACACCGGGCCGCTTACTGGATCTCATGAACCAGGGCTACATTTACCTGAACCATCTGGAAATATTTGTTTTAGATGAGGCAGATCGTATGCTGGACATGGGTTTTATCAATGATATCAAGAAAGTAATACGGGAGCTGCCGCAACAGCGTCAAACCCTGTTCTTTTCTGCTACCATGCCACCAAGCATTGCACAGTTGGCCAATTCTTTACTCTATAAACCAGAGAAAGTAACTATTACGCCGGTAGCTACTACCGCCGAAAGGGTAGAACAATCGGTTTATTTTGTGAAGAAGAAAGATAAGCAGTCCCTGCTGGATCATCTTTTGAGAGACAAAACCATAGAACGTACCATTGTGTTTACACAAACCAAACATGGTGCAGACAGGATCGCTAAAAATCTGAAGAAGCGCAATATCAACGCAGATGCGTTGCATGGCGATAAATCACAGGCTTCCCGTCAGAATACCCTGAACAACTTTAAAAATGGCCGCCTGCGTGTGCTGGTAGCTACAGATATTGCTGCCAGAGGTATTGATGTGGACTCACTGGAGCACGTGATCAACTATGACTTACCGAATGTTTCTGAAACTTACGTACATCGTATAGGCAGAACCGGTAGAGCAGGTGCTGCAGGTTATGCACTTTCTTTCTGTGATACAGAAGAAAGACCTTTCCTGAACAGCATCAACAAGTTGACCAGGCAAATCATTCCATCTGTGCCCCATCCTTTTGAAGAGGCGGCATTAATGGAAGCCAACAGTGCTAATCCGGATATGCCTAAGGCAGATCCAAGAAGACCTAAACCTAAGAATAGAAGGGGCAGGATCGATAAGAGAGACAAAACTTTCTAACGCGATTTTTTGTCTTGCTCAGGATTATACTGATTTTGATGATTTTGTTATATAAAATTAGCGAAGATTAAAGCGGATATTGTCGCTTTGATCTTCGCTAATCTTTTTTAATCCGGTAAAAAATCCCGAAATCATCAAAATCAGTATAATCCTGAGTAAGACAAAAATTACATCATTTCCGCTTTGATTTTCCCTGCTTTAATCGCTTTTACGAAGTTTGCATAATCTTTCTCGGTTTGATCTGCATAGGCAACGGCGAACTTGCCTATTGCCTGATCCATCACATCTGCCTTTCCTAAATAGCCGCTGATGATATCTGCGGGCCCTGTTTTAGCATGCGCCCGGGCGAGTACCCTGCCACATAGACCTGCATAGGCGGCCATTACGTCCTTATCGAAATGCTCCACATCAGGGGCTATTTTCCGGTCTCTCAGCTGCCGCAGGTAAAAGTGCCTGTTTTCGAGCCCGGTACTCCAGCCCAGGAACATATCACTGGCTGCCTGCACCAGTCGCTGACCCTGTACAATGCGTTCACCATTATGCTGATATTTACTTTTGCCGGTATAGGCTTCCAATACACTTGGTCTGGCCTCTTTTATCTGCATGAACAACGGCTCATCTTTCGCATTCATCATCAGCGCAACAAGGCAACGGGTGCCTACGCTGCCCACACCTACTACTTTCAGGGCGATATCTATCACCCTGTACTGGCTAAAAAGAAAGCGCCGGTCGGCCTGCAGGGTATTCATGTAAAAGTTCAGAAATGACTGCACCATCGCTTTCTGTTTCACCAGGTCGATCGGGTGGTAGATGAGCGGGTGCTGATCCAGGATTTCAAAGCTGCCCAATACACTTTGGGTGATTTTATAAAATACTTTTTCAGGAGTACTTTTTTGTGCTTTGTCCATAGCATCTCTCAGCATGGTTTTCACTTTTTCATTGCGGGCTTTATTAAGGAGGTCCTGCATTTCAAATTTCATGTACCAGAGGTCCAGTGTATTCATCCGGGCGTATTCTGCAATGGCAATTCTATAAGCGCTGGCCATGTCAATGGCCATTTGTTGGGCATCCGTTTCCCGCATATTATTATGCCTGGCTGCCAGCACAAAGCTGGTAGCCAGTCTTTTGATATCCCATTCCCATGTAGCGGGCAATGTTTCATCAAAGTCGTTGGCATCGAAAATGAGATTACGTTCCGGTGTAGCAAAGCCGCCGAAGTTCATGAGATGGCAGTCACCCATGGCCTGCACAGGTAGCTGTGTATGCGGGAGGCCGGACAGATCATGTGCCATAATATCTGCTGTTCCCCGGTAAAAAGCAAATGGGGATGCACTCATTCTGCCGCAACGAATGGGGATGAGGTCTGGTACCCGGTCGTAGTTGGAGGCGTTGATCGCTTGCAGGATGGTGGGGCGTTTAGATGACAGTTTAAAATCTCCCTGGGAGGCACGGGAGACTTTATCCCTGATCTTTTTGCCTGGATTATCTGAAATGGTGGCCATAATAATGTAATTAGTATTCAAACGTATGAAGTACACTACTTGTTTTTATTATCACAAAAAGATACATCTTTTGTGTTTTTCATTGGGACCGATTGCAAAGCAAAGATTTGGTAGATCGGCTTTTTTATTTTAGGTTTGGTTTGGAGACGCGAAAATTTTCTCTATATCAACCAGCACAGTATTGAAATGCCATTACAGATTTCATCATTCGTTTTAACGTAATATCAACCAGCAACACGTCATGAATTAAGCGTTTTTTTTACGCGATAGAAATTGAGTTCACTTGTCGTTTTACCTGATATTCCATTTACAGTGAAACAAGTACATCATCAACCGGTTGATCTGCAGGAAGTAGCTGCGGGTAGTGAAAAAGCATTCAAAGCTTTGTTTGATCAGTATCGTGGAAGATTGTTCTATTACATTTCCCGCTTTATAAAATCAGAACAGGTGGCGGAGGAGCTGGTACTGGACGTATTTATGAAGATATGGACCGGTAGAGATCTCATTTCACAGATCCATAATTTCGATGCCTTTCTTTTCCGTATCGCACATAATAAGAGTATCGATTTCCTGCGCACAGCGGCCAGGGACCCTCGTTTGCAGGAACTCTTGTATGAGGTGACTGACCTCGCGGGCACAGAAGGTGCAGATACTATGCTGATCGTACACGAGTATGAAGAGAAAGTGCGTACCGCTATTTCCCTGCTGCCTCCACAATGCAAAAAAGTATACACGTTAAGTCGTGAAGAAGAACTGTCACATGATCAGATCGCACAACAGCTGCATATTTCAAGGGCAACTGTTAATAATCACATCGTACTCGCCCAACGTTTTATCCGTAATTACCTTGTTAAAGAGATAGATATAGCGATTGTCATCCTCATTATCGGAAAATTTTAACTTTTTTTTATCCTTCATTAGTTATCGTTCCTTTTTTACTCGTCTTACTAACAGGAGAATGCTTTTTACCACAATTATTGCATTATGGATAAGGGTCCTGTTCATACGTGGAAGTACCTGTTGGCGCAATATCTTGACAACAGGATTTCAAAAGAGGAGTTAGCGGAACTACTGCGTAAGGCAGGAGAGGAGGAAGATATGGAGATGCTCACCATCGTATTGAAAGAACAATGGGAAACCTCCAGAGACGTAACAGACCATAGTGGACGGGACTGGGATGCAAAGTTTATCACGATGATGGCGGAGGCCCCCCAAATACAGGACCGTCGCCCGGTAAGGAGACTCCTGAAAATAGCCGTGGCCGCCTGTATCGCTGCATTGATTGCCATAGGCGGTTATTTCTTCTCCTTTAAAAAAACAACGGCACCACCGTCAATAACGTCAACGACTAAACGCAAAGACATCGCACCCGGGACAACAGGTGGTATTTTGGTGTTGGCCAATGGTCAGCAAATTGCACTGGACAGTGCCGGCAATGGATTGCTGGCGCTGCAGGGAAGTACCAAAGTGACCAATCGTCAGGGAAAAATCGTTTATAATGCCTCCGGCGGGAATAGTGAACAACTATTTAACACAGTAGTAACCCCAAGAAGCAAACAGTATCAGCTGGTATTGGCTGATGGTAGCAGTGTTTGGTTAAATGCTGCTTCCTCTGTTCGTTTTCCTGCTGCCTTTTCCGGCAACGTAAGAAAGGTAGAGATCACAGGGGAAGCCTATTTTGAAGTGGCTCCCCTGCTGCGTAATGGAAAGAAAGTACCTTTTATTGTATCCACCCGCGGCATGGAAGTGCAGGTACTGGGTACACACTTTAACGTGAACGCCTATCCGGACGAACATACTATTAAAACCACCTTGCTGGAAGGCAGCGTCATTGTCACCAAAGGGAATGCAAAACAGCTGCTGAAGCCCGGAGAACAGGCACAGCTAAACCCCGGAAACAATATTGTATTATATAAAGATGTAGACACCGATGGAGAGGTAGCCTGGAAAAATGGGTATTTCTCTTTTGATCAGGCCGACCTGAGCAGTGTAATGCGGCAAATTGCCCGCTGGTACGATGTGGAAATCGTATACGGAGGCAAGGTGCCAAACCGCCGCTTTGGAGGGGAAATTTCACGTAGTTCCAATGTATCACAGGTGTTGAAGATACTGGAAGAGAGTAAAGTACATTTCAGAATAGAAGAAAAAAGGATCATCGTATTACCATAATGAAAAACCGCTCTGAGGTGAGAGTCAGAGCGGCAAATAGTTCTGGAGAATACTAGTCATAACAATTTGTAGGGACGAATTGCTAATTACTCAACCAAAACCACTACTAAAGTATGAAAAAAATTCTACGTACCGCCTGGTATTTCAGCCGTCGCGTACTGCCCAAAACGCTCCTGTTTATGAAGCTAACAGCCATTTTGATTATGGCCGCCTGTCTGCAGATTAGTGCAAAAGGTTACTCACAGAAAATCACACTGGCCGAGAAAAATGTACGGCTGGGAAAAGTGTTCCGTGCTATTAAAAAACAAACCGGGTATTCCTTTTTCTTCGATGAATCCTGGATGCGGCAGGCAGATGCCGTAACAATTGATGTGAAAGACGCTTCCCTGGAAGCCACGCTGGACATATGTTTTAAAAACCAGCCACTCACCTATACCATTGTTGGCAGCACAGTGGTAGTAAAACAAAAAGAAGAAAGTCAGCAAGACAATATCAACCACGAAATAGCCCCGGTAGCCGAAATCAGCGGGGTGATTACCGATATGGATAAACATCCGCTGGCAGGGGTATCTATCAAAATAAAAGGTACCAACAAAGGCACTATCAGTAATTCGAATGGTGAATTTACCCTTCATGCTGAACCCGGTGACGTACTGGAGATCAGTTTTGTAGGATATAAAAAACAGGAAATAAAAGTAGGAGATAATACCAAACTGTCTGTAAAGCTGGAACTCTCCAGCAGCGGATTGGGTGAAGTGGTGGTAACCGCACTGGGCATCGGTAAAAACGATAAAACAGTAGGTTATGCACTCACTACCGTAAAAGGTGAAGAACTCACCCGTACCAATTCCGTGAATCCGATTACCGCCCTGCAAGGTAAAGTAGCTGGTGTGAATATCAGCGTAATGACAGCCGCCGGCGTGCAAACATCTCCCTTTATCCAGATCAGGGGAGCCAAGGTATTAGGTACACCAGGTAATAACGTGAACCAGCCCATTTTTGTAATAGATGGAAATGTGATTACCAATAACGTATCAGATGCAGATAATGCCGATGCGGGTTCTCAGTTGAAAAACCTGAATCCCGATGATTATGAATCCATCACTGTTCTGAAAGGAGCGGCAGCAACCTCTATCTACGGTTCCAGAGGTATCAACGGCGCCATCGTTATTACTACTAAGAAAGCAAAAGCAGGAGATGGATTTTTAATTGAAGTCAATTCCACTTATCAGAAGGAAAGTGTGTACCGTGCACCAATGGATTTACAAAATGTATATGGTCAGGGAGACTATGTAGAAAGAGAAGGTAATTTCAGACCAGATGGCACACAAACCAAAACTGATGCCAGCTGGGGACCTTTGATGGATGGTAGTTTGCACCCCGCTGCTTTTAATCCCAAAAAAATGGTGCCTTATTCACCACAACCCAACAACTGGAAAACATTTTACCAGGATGGTAATTACATCAATAATAATATTGCTATCAGCAGTGCTACTGATAAGTTTAACTATCGCCTGTCGTATTCCAACAACTATACCAATGGTTTATTGCCAAACAATGGCATGAAAAGAAATTCCGTTGATTTAAAAATCGGCGCCAAATTAAATAAAGTATTTTCTACCGACTTCGGCATCAGTTATTCCAATACAGAAGCAAAGAACTTCTTCTCCCAGGGCCGGTACTATTATGGCGGGGGACAAAACCTGGCATTTAATACCTACTACCTGCCAAGAAATATAGACTTTGGTGATTGGTATAAAACGTATCGCGCACCAGACAATACACCTGATTATGCAGATACCTACGCTAATCTTGGTGCTGCGGTGAATGCATTTTCCAGGTTTGATAAGAATAATTATTTCCGCCACGAAAATTCCATATTGGGATACATGCAGCTGAAAGCACAGGTAAACCCCTGGCTGGACCTGTCTGCCAGAGGTAATTTCAATTTCTATAAAATTCGCACAGAAGAAAAAGACTATGGTAACGGTACTAATAATACCGGTGGTTATTATTCATCCGGAGGCAGCTATACCAGCGATTACACGTTGCTGTTTATGGCACATGCCACTAAGGATGTCATGAATAAAGACCTGAACATCGACTTTCGTTTATACAATGAAATTTATGGAGACAGACTCGGAGAAAGCTATGGAGCCTCTACCAATGGTCAGCTGAGCGTACCCAATGTATTTTTCCTGGGTAACTCTTCCCTGAATATTCAAAACCAGTACTACTACGGCTCTACCAGTGTTCCGGGGCCCAGATATCCTTCCCAGTTAACGATTGGTGTAGGTGGTATCCTTAACCTGAATTACAAACAATTCCTGAACCTGGAAATTACCGGACGTAACGACTGGAGATCTACCCTGACTTATCCGGTAGCAGCTATTGGCGCGAAGAATAATTATTCTATTTTTTATCCTTCTGCTAACCTCTCTTATTCTTTCTATGATCATTTCGAGAAGAGTATGCCAGGATGGATTTCTTCCGGCAGACTGAGGGCTTCCCTGGCGTATGTAGGTAACTCCGGTATTGCCGGTGCCTACCAGACAGGTGTTGGTTATTCTCCCGGCACTATCCTCAATCAGAATGGCGCTTCAGTAGGTACCGCCACACAATACAATGCCAACGTAAAACCTAACCTGGACCTGAGAGCACAGATATCCCGTACCTGGGAATTTGGTACCAATTTCGGTTTGCTAAAGGACCTGATCAATGTGGATTTTGCCTGGTATAAAACCAATACTTTCCACCAGTTGATTAACCTGGCCGGTGTACCGGAAACAGGTTACAGCCAGGTGTTCTTTAATGCTGGTAATATCCAGAACAAAGGATGGGAATTGTTAGTGAACATTTCACCTATCCGTGGTAAAAACTGGGGATTGGATTTTGCGGTGAACTTAGGACATAATAAGAGCAAGATTATTGAGTTTGGTAATGGTATCAAAGACTGGAACCTCAGTGATAACTATGAAGGCGTAAGTGTACATGCATATGAAGGTGGTGACTTTGGTGTATTAACTACAAACGTGGGCGACTACCTGGCCAGCACCAAAAATGATCCTAAAACAGGATTCCCACTGATTACTTATGGCGGCAGAATTACAAGTCCTGCCGGTCAGTACGACATGGTGAACTATAACCTGGTGCAGTTACCGAATGGATCTGCTGCTCCGAGAATGGGTAAAGTAGAACCAGACTTAACAGGTGGTATAAGTGCTACTGTGAGATATAAGAACTTCAGTTTATTTACACAGGTAGATGGCCGCTTTGGTGGTTATGTATATTCGGAATCTTATGCTTATGCCATGGGGCAGGGTACACCAAAAAATTCCCTGCAATACCGCGACCAGGCTCGCGGAGGCGTAGCACGTACGGATCCGCAGTGGAATGGTGGAAAACCTATGTATGATGGTGTAATTCCAAATGCAGTATTTGATGAAGGACAAATGAGTCCGTTACAACCAGCTGTCAGCATTGCCGGTATGACCTTTAAAGAAGCTTATGATAAAGGGCTGGTAGAGCCTTTTAAAGCGTCTTTATACTATAATACTTTTTACGGATGGGAAACCAATCTGAATAACAATGGTACTATCAGCAAAAATTCCTGGGTAATGCTGCGTGAAATCACGCTGGGATACCGGTTGCCTGCTGCGATTACCAATTCTATTCATTTGAAGGGAGCCAGGTTAACGTTAACTGCCCGCAACGTTGGTTATTTGTACAGAACACTGACTGGTGGACAGAATCCGGCTTCTCTGCAAAGTAATGATCCATTCAGACCGTTCATTACCGGTGGGGTACCTTTTTCCCGCAACTATGCAGCAACCCTCCACATTTCTCTGTAAAACAACTAATACATAGACGATGAAAAAGACTAACAAATATATACTTGGATTACTTACCCTCGCTTTGGTAAGTCAGTCATGCAAAAAGACGCTGATAGATATTAACACCAATCCGAATTTACTGCCGGATGTAAATCCGGAGTTCCTGTTCACCGGGGCTACCGTAGATATTGATATCAATGGGCGTGACCGTCCCGCTCAAAGGTACGGCGCCACCTTAAGTTATATGCAATATGTGGTACCGGATGCGGTGACTAACAGCAGTCTTTCCGGCAAGTATGCCGATCCTGCCAAGAGCACCGGTCCTAATCCGAATTTCTTTTTTTACGGCGACTACTTCAATTCCACCGGTCGCGATATGCACCGGATTATCGACAAAATCAATTCCCTGCCGGATGCTACCAAGGCGACTTACCAGGGGTTGAAAGCGATTTGTTCTATTGTGGATGTATATCATGCGTGGAGAGTAGCGGATATATTCGGTGCATTACCTTACAGCCAGGCATTCAATGATGCGCAATATCCTTTACCGCAATACGATTATGATTTTAACCTGTATAAGGTGTTTGATCAGCAATTGAAAGATGCGGCTACCTTGTTGAAAAATAATACGACCAACCAGTTTGCGCTGGGCAACCAGGATTTATTCTATGGTGGCGATTATGGAGAGTGGCTGGGCCTTGCCAATACGCTGCGTATTAAGATTGCACAGCGTTATGAAAAACGTGATGCTGCGAATTTAACAGCGGTGCTGAATGATGTGGCGACTAATTTCGCGGGCAAACTGATTGCTCCTTCTTTATCAGATCCTACCAATGATGGATCGTTCGCCATCAATCATACCCGCGACTGGAATAATAATGTGGATGATATTAACGTGATCCTGTTTAACTACAATGCGTCTTTTTCTTTTGTGGAATACCTGAAATCCACGAACGATCCGCGTATTGGATTCATGATCCGGCAGAATGATATGGGTAATAACAGTAATCAGTATCTGACCGTGAAAGTGAATGGGGATGCGGCATCGCAGGCTGCACTGGCATTGCCGGAAAACCAGGTACGTTACTGGGGTAAACATGCGTCTCCTGCCTCCGCTGGTGATGCTGCTTATGGTCCTACCGGTTTAGACAGGAATAAAACATTTACCCTGAAAGATGGTACCACGCAGAATCTGCTCTTCTTATCAGCTATTCAAACCCGTTTGTTTGTGAAGAACGGTGGTTTTGGTGGATTTGATCAGCGCTCCAAGCAAGTCCTGATGCATACGGATGAACCTTATTCCGATGGATCTACCATTAAAATGAAATCTTTCTTTGTTACCTATGCAGAAACCTGTTTTATGATGGCAGAGATAGCAGAAAAAGGTGGTAATGGCCTGGGACAAACGGCTTCCCAATGGTTTTATAAAGGTGTACAGGCTTCCTTTAATCAATACCAGGCTTTTGCGGTGGCTACCAAAGTACCGAATGCAGATGCCATCAGTATTGGTGCATTTGCCACACCGGCCGGTATTCCTTACAAGGGATTACCCAGTATTTATTCACAATCCTGGGTGCATTTCTTAATGCAGCCGGATGAAGCATGGGCCATGTGGAAACGTACCGGTTATCCACAATTCACTGATGTAAGACCAGGTAATAACGGTAAAATAGGAGATGGATCTTCTATTGCCTACCTGGAAAATTTATGGGATGGTGGTAAGAATTTACTGATTGCCCGCCGTAATAGTCTGAATGTGAGTTCTACGCTTAACCAGGACAATTATAATACAGCGGTGCAAACGATGATAGCAAAAGATCCTGCTTATGGCGCCGGTGCAGCCGATACCAAGGGCAGAATATGGTGGGATAAAAATTAAGTGTAATAGTGGTGAATCCATGTTGGGAGTAGAAGGGCAGGCCATAAGGCCTGCCCTTTGTTGTTTATGTGGGCAGATGATGTAAGCCCTGTACGATGAAAGGTTATCTTCATTTGCTATTTAGCGTGTATCCTTTGCAGTTACGATCCGGCTGCCCCCTATCATTATTCAGAATAATAATACAAGATAAGATTGAGTCTATGGATTCCACCGGGAAGGAGGTTATTCCTGGCAAACAACTATCCCCTGCTACTGCAAGGCAGGCGCAGCAGACTGTTTTTCCACTTCAGGGGCAATTCCCGGGAAGCCCTGATTTTTATAGCGATTATCATGGATCTTAAGAGATATTAATTATATTTGACATGTAAAAAATTTCTATGAAAAAACTTTTCTGTAATTTTGGCCGTAAATACCAGAGAGTCAAATAGCCATAACCCTTAACCGAATCCTCATGGATCAGCCTCATTCTATGGACCAATACTGGCAACAACTGCGTGATATGGGATTTACCGAAGACGCGATCGCCCTGTACAAGCAACAGATGGAACAAGCCATCGAGCATAATAATGACTGGAGCGCACAGATGAACATGTTCGCTGAGAATATAAAGCAGTTTAACCAGATGTTTTCCGGTGATGATGCTGATGTGAATGATATGGACGAAGAGCCGCTTCAGGTGGTACTAAATCCCAATACACGCCTGGACATAGCCCAACAATGGGCAGTTGCCTGCGGGGCAGATATTGCTTTTGTTAACCGTCAATACCTCAATGATATTACCACTGGTTTAGACAAGCACGACTGCCGGGAGCAGTTGTCGGAGTGGTGGGATATAGATAGCACGGAAGAATTACAGGAGATGATTGCCTGGCTGCAGGACAGTGGTCACCGCATAGAATACGATATTATATGGCAGGCCATTAATACTGTGTCCATGAAAGAAAGCAAGGCTTTTTTAAGAGAGTATATTGCCACCAATGAACTGGAAGAAGCCGTAGTGATGGAGCGTTTACGCAATACCCGTGATGCACTGGAGTTGTTCCGGGAAAAGAAACTGATTGATAAAGACTTACAGCCTGATATGCTGATCTGGGATTTTGGCCGTATCATTAATCTGAGCCGTGCCGGTTATGATGCCGGGTATATCACTTACGACCAGGCATTGGAGTATATCATGTGGGGTATATCACTTATCAGAAGAACATATACTTCCTGGAGGCATCTTTCTATTTCTTATCAGTTTGCCCGTTGTGTATGGAACGGCATAGAAATGGGCAGTTTTGAAACACTGCACAATAACATGGAATACCTGCTGGTTGCGCCAGACAGCCCCTGGAAGGTACTGTCATTCAGTAATACGCAGCAGTTATCTTAATGTTCCGTAATCCTGTTTAGCTCACTGTCTTTCAGGTGTAGCAGAATATGCTGAGGTACGAGTGGGCTGTCAAAGGCCAGGTCTACGGATGTTTTCTCAAAGTCTTTTACTTTCGCCACCCGGTGAAATATTTCATAGAGTGCAATAGGTTCTTCATTAAAGCTCACGCAGGTGCTGACAAAATTCAGTTCATTAACGGCATAGCCGGGTCTTTTCATTTTATCCTCTACATCTTTCAGTCTGCCTATAAAATGACGTTGACGGATAAACGTAGTACTGTTCATGATAATAAATATATAGCTGGCATAAGACGTTATTTTACCATAGTACATATGGTTGTCTTTTCCGGTGCGCTCCACGAGGTATTCATCTCCTGATTTATAAATTTCCAAAGCAGAACGCCAGATCCGCTCTGTTGCTTTTTTTCCTGATTTATAAGGCAGGTTGCGGTTATAGCAATACCAGTATCCTACCAGGTGATCCAATAACTGGTGATTGGTGGTGGCTAGTGGAATATTGATTTTCAGTTCATGAAAGGGAAATATTTCTGTCGCGTTGTTGATAAAGTCGATGTAGCTGTTAAATCCCAGCGCTACTGCTATCACATTTAGTTTGGAGAAATTGGGACTGCTGATGGAAGGCAGGGCAGAGTGATTTTTAGCGGCTTTCAGTTTCCGGATGATGAGATGTTCATAGAAATAATTGTCGCCAAATAAAGGCGACGGTGCGCTTAGTTTTTTATGCCGCTGCTGTTTGGTAATAACGGTATTGAATTCTGTCACGATAAAACTCCATTCCGTCTTTGAAACATCTTCCCAGCTTATCTTTTTGAGGTATTGATGCGCTATGTAATTCATTAAGCGCTCCAGGTTAAGCAATTCTTCCTTACTCATAATAATACGATTATAATACAGATATAAGCCTCCGTAAGATATGCAGAATACTTTAGTCTTGCGGCATTAACTGATATTTATATCAACAAAATAAAACAAGAAAATTATGATGAAAAACAATCACTTTGTAGCCTTATCGCCGGGCACGCTGCTATGGCAGCAAATCAGCGATTTCCGACTGGATGATCCGGATGCAGCGCTTCCCTTTTCCAGGAAGCTGGCCAGGGAAAACAAATGGGATGCAGCTTTCACGCAAAAGGCCATCCAGGAATACAAGCGATTTATTTACCTCTGTTGTATTTCTCCTACCGGCGCTTCGCCCTCAGATATAGTAGATAAAGTATGGCACCAGCATTTACTCTACACGCAAAATTACTGGGAGGCCTTTTGTGAAAAAACACTCGGAAAAAAAATCCACCACTATCCTTCTTCCGGCGGGCCATCCGAAAAGCAGAAATATATAGCTTGGGAGGAAAGCACCCGGCAACAGTACCGGCAATATTTCGGCGAAGATCCTCCGGCAGCCATCTGGCCCGATCATTCTACTCCCCAATTGTTACCTGCAGTAAAGCGATTATCTCTGTTTCGCAAATATTGGTTAACCTTACTTCTCTTCTTCCTTTCCTTCTTTTTATTTCCCGGCTGTAGCAATGCCAGCCTCCCTGGTTTTTTTATCGTTGTGTTCCTTGTTTTGGGCTCCTTCGGTGCATTCACAGTGAATAAGGACGATAAAGGCACAAATAAAAAAGATACCGGGGGAGGCAGCAGCTGCAGCAGCGGGAGCAGTTGTGGCAGTAGCTGTGGCAGCAGTTGCGGAAGTGGCTGCGGGGGCGGCTGCGGAGGGTGTGGTTCCTGAAAATTTAAAACAATGTCATGAAAGAAAAAATGATTGTCCCCACCTGGGGATATGTATTCCTCCTGATCATTATATTTGTTCCTTTTCTGTATGTATATGCAATGACGGCGCAGTGGAGTCCCTTTGCAGTGAAAGGATCCCTATTTTTGCAGTTTTATGGGATTTGTTTAGGCGGTAGCTGCCTGGCAATATTATTACCTCGTTTATTCGATTCTCTGGCCGATTTTTATGCGCCATTGAAATGGTTGTTTATTTTTATGCTGGTTGTAGGATTGGCAAGACTGTGTCAGGGCATTTATCACCATAAGCCGGTGGGGTACCTCGTGTTGATGCTGATAGCAGAGTGGGGAGTCTGGCAACTGGGAAAAATGGGGTATAATGAAAAGAGATAGACGGATGTCTATCTCTTTAGGAGCTGTAGGGGATTCTCATAGTGTTTACATAGAATAGAATAACATTAGCAGGTAGATATTATTACCCTTCATTTAATATTAGTTTTTGGAGCAACGCAGGACGAAATATGCTAGGTTTTCTGACCAGATTGGTGTAATATTATTTAATTAATTTATATAAAGTGACAATGGTAACAACAATGGATGAAAGTATAATGATTGCAAGTTGTTGCGCAACTTCACCCTTGTTTTTTAAATATTTTTAATGCAAAGATCTTTTAGTCACTACTGTATCTGGCTGTACTTCAAAAGTCAGCATTATAAATTAGCCTTTTAAACTTATTAGATGAAGTGACTCATAAACGCGATGAAAATGCTGTTGTATCCAACATTGTATACTTTAAGGAGTACTGGAAGGGGCTAATAATGTGTAAGTTATAGACTAAAAGTGATATTTGTATAATTATATTATTTTATATGATAAAGAAAATTCGAATTGATAATGTATTTTTATATTACTTACCTGCTGCGTAGTGTAAAATTTTATATATAAGGGATAAGATGCTAGCTTTTTTTAGAAGTAAGACCAGTGCAAAGCCGCCTGATATCAGCCGAAAATTAATGGAATGGTTTTCATTCTTTTTGTCTGATAAGTATTATGCAACCAATATCCGGATATGGTCTCATGTGCTCATGTGGGCTTGTTTGTCTGTGCTGTATGGGCTTATGATGAGTTCCAACTTTACGGTATCAATCAGCGTGAGCATCCTGTTTATGATCAGGAATATTCTGGGGGCTATGTTTTTCTTTTACACGGCATTCTACTTTATCATTCCTAAAGTATTGCTGAAAGGCTATTTTTTCCTGGCACTGTTATGCTTTTGCGGTCCTTTTATTTTCTGGTCTGTTATCAATTATTTGTGCGCGCTGTATGCGGTTAATTTCCTGGTGATAAATGATCCATCCCTGCGGGATTTTCTGCATCGGGTAGTGGACGCGGGATGGCTGGATACATTTGCGCTCGATCATATGCTGAAGATTTTCTTTCCGGTGGTGATGACTACTGCGCCGGCTTTGTCATTGAAGCTGATATTGGATGTTATCCGGGGATCTACCCGTACATTGCGGCTGGAACGGGATAACCTGAATCTGGAAGTGAGTTTTTTGCGTTCGCAGCTGAATCCGCATTTCCTGTTCAACACATTGAATAATATTTACTCTTTATCCATACGAAACGATGCCCTGGCATCGGATCTTATTATGCACCTGTCTGAAATGATGCGCTATACGCTGTATGATTCCAATACAGACAAGGTGCCACTGGATATGGAAGCAGAGTTCCTGAAAAATTATGTAGAGCTGGAAAGCGTGCGGTATGGAAAAAATGCCAGCATCCGGTTTGATTGCGACACAGACCGGATGGGAGAACGGCAGATAGCCCCGTTGCTGATGTTTCCTTTTGTAGAAAATGCCTTTAAATATTCACATAGCACTAATTCAGATAAATGCTGGATACATGCCTCCCTCGAAGTGGAGGCGCATCAACTAAAATTTGAAATCTCTAATAGTAAAGGAGAAATGCCTGCCGGCAGAAAAGTACAGGGCGGCATTGGTCTTAGTAATACCCGGAAACGACTGATTTTGTTGTATCCAAATGAGCACACTTTATTTATAGAAAATAATCCCGAATATTACAAAGTTGTCTTGACACTAACGCTGAACTAAAAAATATGGATCAAGTAATTACCTGCCTTGTAGTGGATGACGAACCCTTTGCAAGAGACCTGATGGAAAATTACATTGCACGGGTTCCCTATCTCCAACCTGTGGCCTTTTGTGAAAATGCCTTTGATGCCATTAATGAATTACAGCGGCAATCTGTTGACCTGTTGTTTTCAGATATACAGATGCCAAATATCAATGGCATAGAAATGATCCGTTCACTCAGCAATCCACCATTTGTTATTTTTACTACTGCTTCAAAAGAGCATGCCATTGCAGGTTTTGAACTCGATGCGGTTGATTACCTGGTAAAGCCTATTTCATTTGAAAGATTTCTGAAAGCAGTTAATAAAGCCCGTAATAATATCAGTCAGCGGTTACAACAGTCGTCCGTTACGGAGCCTGTAAAGCCTAAACCTACACCATCCAACCACCTTTTTGTAAAAGATAATAATAAGTTAACCAAGGTCCTTTTCGATGATATCTACTATGTGGAGGGGATGAAGGACTATATCAAAATTGTATGTAAAGACAAAAGTATCATTACTTACATGCGCATGAAAGTAATGGAAGATGTATTGCCTCCAGACCAGTTCATGCGCATCCACAAATCATACATTATCCGGCTGCAGGCTATTAAGTCCATTATGGGAAATACCGTGGAAGTAATCAACGGACAAACCGTTATCATTTCCAAAGCTTCCCGTCAGGACCTTAAACGCTTACTTGGCATTGCCAACTATAATGATGACGATGAGTAACAATCCTACCGCGTAATAGTAGCAGTTGGTCGAAAATAACGGGAATTACGTCTAATAAAATATGTGATTTAATATCTAAGGGCGAGCTTAGGTGATTGATAGCTGTCGTCAATCATTAAAAAAATATGTTATGTCAAAAATGAATGTGTCTGTAAATAATCGTCCTGTGTTAATGTTAGAGAAACAAATTATTTCAAAAGCTGATGTTTCTACGATTGAAAATATGAGTGCTTCCGATAAATCAGGTGTAAGAATGGCAGATTCAAGTTTTCCCACCATTCCAACTACCTGGGGGGCTTCCCCAGCTGTTTCAGAAGCGTAACCCGCTGGTGCTTACTATTCCTAATTGTTTAACCCTTTGGTATAAAATGCAATACAGATGTGCCATAATAGATGACGAGCCTCTGGCATTAGACATACTGGAAAGCTATATCCAACGAACTTCCTATTTGAAACTTGTAAAAAAGGCATCAGAGTTAGATACGATTGATAACCTGATCACCGAAAGAAAAGTGGACGTTGTTTTTCTGGATGTTAATTTAAGAGGAAATACAAGAGATATTATAGCGCAGTTCCTTAAAAAGGACTGCGTTTTTATTCTCGTGACCGCTTATTCCAGCCGTGAAGTAGCCTCCCTCTGCTGGAAAGAAAAGAGGGGATACCTCGGTAAACCAGCCAGCTATAAGAAGTTTGTGCATGAAATGGAAAGAGTAATTCCCGGTATCAAAATAGCCGTTACCTGACATCGTAAAAAACCTTTTATCTTTATTTAAGCATACTGATCGGGAAATATTCATTTCCCACTAAACTAAGTATGTTTGAATGATATGTCCCTGCTTACTAGTTGCGGCTTTTACCTGCTCCGAATGCCGCTGTTGTCATGTGAAGAAGTACTCCGCTTACACCAAAGGAGTCACAATGATCAGGCGTCTTTTATAGCGGCGATCAGGGAAACGTATACCCGTCCACTGTTGCAGGAAGCTGTTTTCCTGGCCAGTCCGGCCCTGCATAGCGAAATGCTGAAGTGGCTGGCAGAACCGGACAGCCACCTTAAATTGCCGATGGCCCTCTATCGCTACCTCCTGAGAATGAGTGCCCGCTGTACACCTTACGGACTATTTGCTGGTTGTATGACTGGTTATATTGGTGATTATCCGTCGGAATTTTCGTCTGCCGCCACCAACAACCATCATAAAGTGGCCCGTTTGGACATGGAATACCTGTCCGAGCTGGTGAATGAACTGGTACAACAACCGGAACTCCGGCAGCAGCTGCGATTTTATCCAAACAACAGTCTTTATGAAATCGGGTATTCCATCCGCTATTTTGAATATCAGTTAAGGGATAAAAAAAGACATTATTTTCTCAGCGCCTTCTCACAAAACGATTATATCACTGCCATATTAACCGCTGCCAGGGCCGGCACCCGGATCGATCAACTGGTAGCGGAACTGGGGAAACTGGATATTTCTCCGGAAGAAGCCCTTCCTTTTATTGAATCCCTGATCAGCAACCAGATCCTGGTAACCGGTTTAACGCCGGCTATTACCAGCCGGGACAACCTTTCTGTACTCATCGGGGAGTTACAGGCCTGTGAACAGCCGCCAGCGGGTTTGCCCGCCCTGCAACGCATACAGCAACTACTTCCCATGCAAACAGCCGGAGTACAACATTACCTGGAAATTAAAACGCTGCTGGCAGCAAATTTTCCTGCTATTACCGCTAAAGATCCGGTGCAGGTAGATCTTTTCTTCCAGCCTGCCACCGCCCATCTTTCCAACCATGTAATGGATCTGCTGTTGCACCGACTGGAGCGGCTTGCAGTATTGGGTACCCGGGGAATGCCTGCCGATCTGCAAACTTTTAAACAACAATTTCTGCAACAATACGAGCAACGGGAAATTCCCCTGATGATGGCACTGGACAGCGAATCAGGCATCGGTTACGGGATCGTGTCGGGAGATCATTCCAGCTACACTCCACTGATCGATGATCTTGTAATGCCCGCCGGCAAAAGAAAGGACACTTTTTCCTGGAATGCGCAGGCGAAGTTTGTGTTACAGCAATTCCTGCTGGCGCAACAGCAGCAGGCAATGGTTATCCACATTACGGATACAGACCTGGATGCACTGAAGGAGGCCATGGAAGCCCCGGTACTGCCGCCATTTCTTTCTTTGTTAGGATCCCTGATCGCTAAGGATGCCGCTGCACTCGATAGTGGTGACTTCCAGTTGTTGCTCCGGTCCTGCAACGGTCCTAACGCCCTGGCACTGCTGGGACGATTTGCCACCGGTAATGAGGCCCTGCAGGCAAAGCTGAAGGAGTTTGTTGCTATGGAACAGGCCCTGGAAAAAGACTGTATCCTGGCAGAAGTAGTGCATTTACCGGAAGGCCGCACCGGCAATGTATTATTACGGCCATCCCTATACGATTATGAAATCCCTTTTCTCGGAAACGGTAGCGTGGCCGCTGATTTCCAACTACCCGTCAGTGATTTGTATGTATCGGTACGCAACAACAGGGTGGTATTGCGCTCTGCCCGGCTGGACAGGGAAGTCTTGCCCCGGCTCACCAGCGCGCATAATTTTACAAGGGGATTATCGGCCTACCGGTTTTTATGTGATTTGCAGCAACAGCAGGCATTATCCATTCATTGGAACTGGGGGCAACTGACAGAACAACCATTTCTACCACGAGTCGTATACCAGGAAATTATACTCGAAAGAGCCCGTTGGTTTATTTCCAAACAGCGTTTCGAGGCGCTGTTACAGCAGCATTCTCCGGAGGCAGCCTTGCAGCTGCTGAAAGAGCAACATCATATGCCGGACCTGGTGTTACTATCTGAAGGCGATAATGATCTGTTGATAGACCTCCGCAGTGTATTTGCCGGAATGTTGTTAACGGATAAACTGAAAAAGGGGAATGTAGTGTTATATGAACAGTTATTTAATGAGGATACCCGTTTGCAGACGAATGAAAGCGGCTTTTTCTGTAATGAAGTGATTATACCGATCTGCAATACAGGATATAAGGACACCCCTGTGGTATGGGACGGCCGCGTTGATGAGGTTTCACCCGCCAGGGACGCGGTGGGCGTTACAAAACGAAATTTTCCTCCGGGCAGTGAATGGCTATATGTAAAGATTTACTGTGGTACCAAATGGATGGATAAACTATTGATAAATGAATTGCAGCCGCTGATAAACCGGTTGCAGACGGCGGAGCTAACAGATTATTGGTTCTTTATCCGCTTCCGGGATCCGGACCATCATCTCCGTATCCGTTTTCATTTACCACATTACCCGGATAGCAGCCCTGTTATCATCCAGCAGTTGCAGGAGGTGATCGCCCCTTACCTGGAAAATGATATTGTACAGAAAATACAATTCGACACCTACATAAGGGAACTGGAGCGGTATGGAGCAGATGTAATGGAATTGAGTGAACAATTCTTTTTTCACGACAGTGTGGCGGTTGTCCGTTTGTTATCGCTGATATCCGGTACGGAAACAAGTGATCGCTGGTTATTGGCCATGAAGGGAGCTGATGACCTGCTGACGCATTTCGGATACGGACCTTTAATGAAACTGCAATTATTCCGGGAGCTGCAACAGCAGTTTTTTGCAGAGCATTACGGAGATGCCGCGTTGCTGCGGCAATTGAATAATAAGTACCGGCAACATACACGGCTCATTACGACGGTATTGGATAATAACGGAAACGATTATACGCTGCCGGCAGCATCGGCGGAAATATTGCATGCGCGTGGTGCCGCCCTGAGAGACCTGGCCGGTAAGGTGACGGCGGTCCGGGCATCTGCAACGGCAGCGCTGTTGCCGCATTATCTGCATATGTTCCTGAACAGGATGTTCAGCGCCAATGCCCGGTTGCAGGAGCTGGTGATATATCATTACCTGATGAAGTACTATGCCTCGAAGGTAGCGAGAGGCTGAGGTAGGCCCAGCCATGAATGCCATTTATCCAATATTTACGGATTAAATAAAAACCTTATTATTTTTACAGGACAGGATTTGAAAAACTCTATTATTTCATTGAAACTATAATAGCATGAAAACGAAAATAATTTTGCTGGGGTGCTTGTCTGTCATGACCTTGTTGGCTGCCCGCGGTCTGGCAGGTACTGACGACAGCAGTGCGCTGCACCATCGCATAACAGCTGATCCCGGGAATGCCGGCCTGAAGCTGCCAGCGGGCTTTAAAGTGCAGACAGTGGCAGAAAACCTGGGAGCAGCCCGTCATATCGCAGTAACGCCGCTTGGGGATATCTATGTAAAAGTACAGTCTTCAAAACCCGGGAAAGCGATTGCGGTTATACACAATGGTGTTGCGAAATCTTTCGGCACCTACCGCGGTACTGGTATGGTGATTAAAGGAAACTATCTGTATACTTCTTCCGATGAAGAGGTGTATCGTTATAAACTGAATGATAAATACGAAATCATCAACCCGGAACACCCGGACAAGATAGTGACTGGTTTAATCAACCGTCATCAGCACGAGGCCAAGGCATTGACATTGGATAATGACGGCAACATCTACGTAAACATTGGTGCTTACTCTAACTCCTGCCAGGTGCAGGACAGGGCAAAAGGTTCCAAAGGTATAGAAGGCTGTCCTATATTGGATTCTGCAGGCGGCATCTGGCAGTTTAAGGCAGATAAGCTGAACCAGACGTATGGTGACGGCGTGCGTTATGCCACCGGTTTACGTAATGTAGTAGGGCTGGACTGGAATACCTCGCTTAACCAGTTATTTGTAATGCAACATGGCAGAGATGGTTTGTTTGATATGTTCCCGGAATACTACAACCTGGAACAGGGAAATGAATTACCAGCAGAGTGTATGTATGCATTGAAGAAAGGTGATAATGCAGGATGGCCTTATATTTATTATGATGGATTCAAGCATAAGAAAATGCTGGCGCCTGAATATGGCGGTGATGGTAATAAAACAGGTGGAGAGAATGCAATAGACCCTGTGGTGGCATTTCCAGCGCATATGGCGCCCAACGGGCTCTTGTTTTATACTGGTAATCAGTTTCCGGAGAAATATAAGAATGGCGCCTTCGTTGCTTTTCATGGTTCATGGAATCGCCAGAAAGGGCAAAAGGGATATTTTGTAGTATTTGTTCCGTTTAAAGATGGCAAGCCTGCCGGCAACTGGGAAGTATTTGCCGATGGCTTTACAGGCATTGACAATATACAATCACCCGGCCAGGCACAGCACCGCCCTTGCGGATTGGCACAGGGCCCTGACGGATCATTGTATGTAACAGATGATGTAAAAGGAACAGTATATAAAATCAGCTATAGCGGTAAATAATATTGTATGAAGAAAGTTATGATGATTGGTGTTGCACTCTGTGCAACACTTTCTTTTTTATCGGCGCAAACGAAACCAGGGAAGAACCCGGCTCAGAGCCAGTCTGTAAGCAGGGGTAAAAAGGTGTATGAACAATACTGCCTGACCTGTCACCAGGTAGATGGTAGTGGCGTGCCACATCTGAATCCACCGTTGACAAAAACCACTTTTGTATTGGGGAACAAAACTAAACTCGTACAAATTGTTTTGAAAGGAATGCAGTCGTCCGAGCCAATAGATGATGAATACTATTCCAATAATATGCCTCCGCATAACTTTCTGAAAGACCAGGAAATAGCAGATGTATTAACGTATGTGCGTAACAATTTTGGCAATAAGGCCAATGCAGTTACTGCTACAGAAGTGAAAACCATCCGGGCGAAAAATTAGTTTTTAGCCATTAGCTTTTAGCTGTTAGCAAATGCAACATAATCGTTGTTACCTTTGTTTAAGGCTAAAAGCTAAAAGCTAAAAGCTAAAAGCTAAAAGCTAAAAGCTAAAAGCTGTTTATGAAAATTCTCTGGAGCTACTTAAAGCCACACAAGTGGTTGGTCGTTTGGTCTTTATTGCTTGCAGGAATCAGCCAGATCCTGGTGATGACGGATCCGTTAATATTCGGAAAGATCATTGATGATTATGCAGGCAAAACCGGGAGTAAGTCAGAGCCGGAATTAGTCAAGGGGGTGCTGTTCTGGTTGGGAATTGCAGTGGTCATTGCCTTGGTGGCCCGGTTGGCGAAATCCTTCCAGGAATATGTGTTGCGGCTGGTGGTACAGAAATTTGGGATGCAGGTATTCAACGATGGCCTGAAACAAACGCTCCGCCTATCATTTGAGGAGTATGAAGAACAACGGAGCGGCGAAACCCTCGCGGTATTGCAAAAAGTAAGAACAGATACCGAACGTTTTATCACCGCGTTTATCAATATCCTGTTTACGGCTGTAGTGGGGATGGGATTTTTAATCTGGTATGCTATCACCAAGCATTGGGCGCTGATACCGGTATTTGTGGTAGGAATAATTTTTTTAGGCGGGCTCACCGGCTTGCTCAGCAAAAAAATGAAAACCGTGCAGCGTGCTATTAACCGGGAAACCCTGCAACTTTCCGGTGCTATTACAGAGTCGCTGCGCAATATAGAATTAGTCAAAAGCCTGGGACTTACCTTCCCTGAAATAAGGCGTTTAAAAACTTTTACCAAAGAAATATATGACCTGGAAATGGAGAAAACCAGACAGGTACGAACCCTTTCCTTTTTACAGGGCACCACGCTCAACGTGCTGAAACAGTCTATCCTGTTTATTTTACTCTGGCTCATTTTCCGCAATATTTTAACAACGGGAGAGCTGATCACCATGCAGTTTATCACCACGGCTATATTTGTGCCGTTGCAGGATCTGGGGAATATCATTATTCAGTACAGGGAAGCGGAAGCTTCTTTATATTTATTTCATAAACTGATGCAACGCCCTGTGGAAGAGCGCCCGCTGGAGCCGGTGGAAATCGGGGATCTGCAGCAGCTACGATTTGAAAACGTAGTATTCAGGCATAAAACGGCTACCTCCAATGCGTTGGATGGCATTTCTTTTTCTGTGGAAACCGGTGATACCATTGCTTTTGTGGGGCCATCCGGATCCGGTAAATCTACCCTGGTGAAATTGCTGGTGGGCTTGTATAAGCCGGTATCAGGAGAAATATATTACAACGATGTACCTACCGCGGATATCCGGTTTAATGCGTTAAGAAGACAGATTGGTTTTGTAACACAGGACACGCAGCTATTTGCAGGTACTATTAAAGAAAACCTGTTGTTTGTAAAGTCGGATGCCACGGATGAAGAAGTGTTGGAAGCGCTGTCCAAGGCATCCTGTAACGCTTTGCTGGCACGTTCTGCTAAAGGAATTTATACGAAGCTGGGAGAAGGCGGGGTGAAATTATCGGGTGGGGAAAAACAACGTATTTCCATTGCGCGGGCGTTGATCCGGCGCCCCCGCTTACTTATTTTTGATGAAGCTACTTCCGCGCTGGACTCTATTACAGAGGAAGCAATTACAGATACTGTGAGAAGTATTTCTGCCTTGCGGGAACAGATTACCGTGTTGATTGCGCATCGTTTATCTACGATTATGCACGCAGACCGGATCATTGTGCTGGAAAAAGGTAAGATTGCAGAAACCGGCACACATGAGGAACTGGTAGAGCATAAGGGGCTTTATTATGCGATGTGGCGGCAACAGATTGGGGAAAGACGGTCTGATGAATTGTTGGCCAAAGAAGAAAAGGAAGCGTCCGACCCCGATGATGCGGAGTGGGACGCGCTGTAACGGTTGACGATATTGTAAGATGCGGGAAGTGTATCTCTTAACGCTGCCATGCGCGGACTGTAGAATGATTACTGCGAAACACGTTTATATACATACTCTATAGCGAGGTATTCTTTGCCGGAAGGGAGTGTCCAGTATTGGTGTATCACATCGCGATCGGGTCCTTCTATGCTGAAAGTGCGGCGTTGTTTTGCCATCTGTCCTGCGGTTTCTTTGCCTATCATCGCGGGAACGGGAAATGCAGACAGGTAGGTTGTCATCTCTTTCCCATTAGCAACTTTTCCATCAAAGCTTGTTTCAAACATCATGATAGGGAAGCGTGTGTCCATTACAATATATTCCCAGCGCTGGTTGATTTTGTTGAAGCTGAGATAGGTAATGCGGCTGAAGGGGGGTGTATTTTTTCCGGGCAATGGTTCCATTATTTCCTGGAGGAAATTGCCAACAAATTGCCGCGTTACTTTGAAGGTACCCAATGGAATGGGTGCTGCGCCTGGTTTCGGCCATATGCGCATGTCTACTTCGTAATGGCCGGCCATCGGCTTCAGCCAGTCGTATTCCGGACCGGTAGCAGCCGTAATGTCTAGGTTTGGATCGTTTTTTTCCTGTGCAGTGATATGGTCGGAACAGAACAAAAATAAGATGGCAAAGAGAGCGGCAATTTTTTGATGCATGTGCAGGGTTTTCATCTTTAAATTTAAGTAATAGTGCGTTGCTCTTTTAATTTTTTTTCAGAAGATGTGATGACAACCTGTTGCGCTGTGAGGTGGGACAGCACCGGGAGATGATCTGATCTACAGTTGCTGCCCATGTAATGATCATCTCCCTATAGTAAAATTATATTAGTAAAATAAGTATGTATATTGGCCGTGAAAAAGTATATCAATGAAACACTTCACGCTCCTGCAACGGGCTATAG
Source organism: Chitinophaga sp. RAB17 (assembly GCF_052114225.1). Lineage (NCBI taxonomy): Bacteria > Pseudomonadati > Bacteroidota > Chitinophagia > Chitinophagales > Chitinophagaceae > Chitinophaga > Chitinophaga sp. RAB17. Next base: position 1,268,163 of record NZ_JBFREI010000002.1, read on the forward strand.
CCTGCCTGTTTTTCAGTACCTGTCTGCTGGCTTGTGAACAGCCACCCGCTAAAAAGAAAGTGCCAATGGATACTGTACGGGTAGAAAAGCCCATAGCAGCAACGCTCCCGGAGAGTCCCTGCTCCTTTGATAACGAAGTATCTACACTGGGTATTGGACTGGTGATAGCTCCCCGGAAATTTGAAGTGTTTAATGATAGTTTGTTAACAGAGAGATGGACCAGGGGTGATATGTCAGCCGAAGATACAAGCCTGGCACGTGTGTGCCCGAAATTCTTTAAGCCGGACTATGGCATCATGCATTTTGTTTGTGTAGGAAAGACCGCACAATCGTATCGTATTTTAATCAACTACAAAGAAGTTAAATATCTTCCGAAAACAGCCTCCTATATATTTAAAACCTGGGAAGTGTACCTTCTGCAATCCTTTGGGGTAAAGCGTCTGGTGAATCCAAAAGGAGATAATATTAGTGTGCAACCGCTGAAAACAGCGCCGGACGAGGCCGCAGATACTTTGTCTGTACCAGCCGGACAGGAGCTGTTTTGTCCGGTACAATTGCAGGGAGACTGGCTACAGGTAAAGTACGACTGCTTTTACAATGAAGCCGACAACCCGCATGAAGGCATGCCTTGTCAGGAGTACATTTCCCAATGTAAAACGCCGCTTACTGGCTGGCTGAGATGGCGTAAAGAACAGCACCTGCTCATTGATATTTTCCTGATGCCATAAGTCGGGAAAAAGAAAGATTGTCTTTTAAATCCTATTTAAACTTATATTTTTGTGCTCCAATTAGCGCAACAGCAGGCTATTTAAAAACAAATCCGTGAGTAAAAAATATTATATTATTGATTTCGACAGCACCTTTACGCAGGTGGAAGCATTAGATGAACTGGCGCGCATTTCATTGCAGGAGCACCCTGACAGGGAGCAGATCTATAAAAAAATAGAAGACCTGACCAATCAGGCGATGGATGGTAAATTGTCTTTCAGGGAAAGTCTGGCGGCAAGAGTGCAGTTACTGGAAGCCAACAAAGATCACCTGAAGCAACTGGTGAAACATTTAAAGAAGCAGGTATCTACGTCTTTTTCAAGAAATAAGAACTTTTTCAAACATCATGCAGATGATGTGTTGATTGTGTCTGGTGGATTCAAAGAGTTTATTACACCGGTGGTGTTGCCCTTTCATATTAAAAAGGAAAATATCTACGCCAATACTTTTGTGTTTAATGCCGAAGGGAAAATAGTAGGGTATGATGAAAGCAATCCACTGTCGAATGAAGGCGGCAAAGTGAAACTGCTGAAGGAGCTGCAATTACAGGGCGAAATACATGGTATCGGTGATGGATATTCCGATTTCCAGCTGAAGGAATTTGGAATGATCAAGAAATTTTATGCCTTTACAGAGAATATAGAACGCAAATCGGTTACCGAAAAGGCAGATCATATTACGCCCAGTCTGGATGAATTCCTGTATGTGAATAACCTCCCTTCGGCTATTTCCTACCCGAAAAACCGTATTCATTGCCTCGTGATTGGTGACGTGCCGGATATTGCCGTGAAGTACCTGAAGAAAGATGGCTTTGCCGTGAAGCATGCTACCACGCTGGAAGATAAGCAACTGAAAGATGCCGGGATTATTTTGCTGGGTAATAAAGAATCTGTTTCAGCGGAAAAACTCAGCAAGGCTACCAAGTTAAAAGTCATTGGCTACCTGGGTAACAGTAAAAAACATATTCCGCAGGATGCCTGTACGGATATGGGCGTTGTGATTTTCGACAATATCAAAAAGCCTGAATCTGTTGCCAAAAGAATCGCTAAGTTTATTAACAGCGGAGATGCCTTCAGGAGCAGCAATTTCCCCAATATTCAGTTACCTGAAGTAAAGAACGGACATCGCTTTGTTCATATCCACCGCAATGTGCCGGGGATTATGGCAAGGGTAAACCACGTGCTGGCAGATCGTGAAATTAATATAGTATCACAATTCCTGATGACGAATGAGCGGATTGGCTATGTGATTACCGACATTAGCGTGGATTACGATAAAAAGGTGTTAAAGGACCTGAAACATATTAAGGACACGATTAGTTTCCGCGTGTTGTATTGAGGATATTTTTGATTTATCATAAAAAGGCTTGCTCGCAGAGCAGGCCTTTTTTATGATAAATTATTTTGGATAGTTAGTTCATCTATCTAAGGCTGTTATTTATTGCCAGATTTAGGCGTAAATCTGTTACTGCCTTCCGGTAGTTGACATTGTTTGGATATATTTGACTATCGCATTCGCCGGATAAAAATAATAAGCATATGAAAGCATTAACCTTTTCGAGCTTTGGCACTTCAGACGTATTGGAATATAAAGAAGTGGCTGACCCGGTTTTACGGCCGGGAGAGTTGCTCGTAGAAATGAAAGCTATCGGGCTGAATTTTGCGGATATCTACCGTAGAAAAGGAACTTATCATTTAAAAGGCGAACCGCCATATATTGCCGGTTATGAAGGAGCAGGTATCGTAGCTGACAACAACGATTTACCAGGCTTTAAGAAGGGCGACCGGGTGGCTTTTGCCGATGTTCCTTTTGCCAATGCCACATTGGTGGCAGTGCCGGTTACACATGCCATTCCATTACCGGAAGATATTAGCTTTGATACCGCCGCGGCGGTATTATTACAAGGTTTAACTGCGCATTACCTGGCGACAGACAGTCATAAAACACAACCAGGAGAAACTGTGTTGATACATGCCGCTGCCGGCGGGGTGGGGCAGTTATTGACACAAATATGTAAACTGCTCGGGGCGTATGTGATTGGGTTAACTTCTTCCGCCATCAAAAAAGAGATCGCGCTTTTACAAGGTGCTGATATTGTACTTTTATATGGAGAAGACTGGAAACAGGCCGTTATGGACCGCTGCCCTGCGGGGGTAGATGTGGTATATGATAGTGTAGGCAGCACGCTGGAAGAGAGTTTTAGTGTAACAAAAATTTGCGGACAGGTGGTGTTTTTTGGAATGTCTGGTGGTAATCCACCACTGGTGGATCCGGCGATGCTGATGGATACCTCTAAAACGATTACTGGTGGCGATTTGTGGAACTATTTAATTTCCGGTGAAGAAAGAATAAAGAGGGCACATCAACTGTTTGAATGGATCCGGACAAAGCAGTTACAGGTGGCTACGCCTGCCACGTTTAAATTATCGGATGGAAAAGCCGCGCATGATTTTTTAGAAAGCCGGAAGAGTACCGGCAAAATATTATTGATTCCCTAGTTTATTTTTTTATCACCGGTCGCGGCAGGCGCTTCAGGGTTTGTTTTGCAGCATAGCAGGGCATTTTCCAGCTAATGGAAAAGCCCCCACGGTTTCCGTGAGGGCTGAAAACAAATGGGACAACTATCTTTTGCTGATATCACATAGCATATCAGAATGGATGTTTAATCCAATGTTGGTTAAATTATAGAGGTGCTCACTGCCCACCAGGAATATGATCTCACAGATTTCCCGCTCAGAAAAATAACGGGCCATCCGGGCAAATGTATCGGGGTCTGCTTTTTTTTCTTTTGTCAGCACCGTCACATAGTCCAGTACTGCCCGTTCTGCCTCTGTGAAAAGGGGGCTGCTGTTATAGTGCTGTAGTGCATCAAATTTGGCTTCATTCATAGATGCTTTGATCGCAGTCAAACGGGCAGCATCTATGCAGAAAAGACAAATGTTTAAGCGGGCTACCTGTTCGCGTATCAGCATAGCGGTTTCCTTGGGCAGCATCAGCTTCTTATCCAGCTGGGAAACCTTCCCGTAGAACATCCCAAAGGCGGCAGGCAGCCGGGCGGAATGCACTTTCAGTGGCATCAGCACTTTACCAAACTGTTTGCGGGTAAAGAAATATGCAATTTTCATCATCAGCCCTGCGGGCTTTTCTATGGGAGAAAGAAAAGTATCCATTGTATGGTGTTTTAAGTTGTTATACACCCTTATAAGGACTGACCTGTTAAAAATAGGACAGGTCCCGGAAAAAAAATTTCGGGACCTGGGTCATTACCTTTTATATCTGTATTATTTAATCTTATACCGCCATCCTGCATAGAACATCCGCCCAGTAACCGGCCCCCATACCAGTGAGGCATCGAAATAAGGACTGAAAGGCTGGTTAGCTGCGATGATGGCGTCCGGTTGTATGAAGTTGGAGAGATTCTCACCCCCAACATAAAAATCCATCGGATGTTTCCTGCCAACCGTTTTCGTGATCTGTGCATTCATCAGTACATAATCGCTGGAATAGGATGGTCTTTGATAGGCCACCGGATTTTCGCCGGTACCAGGGAGCCTTTTTCTGCCATTGTAGTTAACGGTATAGTCAAACTTCCAGCCACTGATGGCATAGGCTACATTGGCAAAAGCGCGGTGACTGCTGGTAAACGGCTTTTCCATCAGTTGCCCGCTATAGGTGGTTTTTACATCAAAGTAACGGTAGGCCAATCGGACGTCTAATTTTTTGAACGGCTCCATGGTTACTTCTGCCTGTAAACTGTTGGAATAAGATTTTCCATCCAGGTTGTAGAACTTTACCTGTCTGGGGTTTTCCAGGTCTACTACTACCTGGTTACTGAAGTCGTTCCGGAAAAAGTCAACGCTCAGGAGGGCATCGCGTTGGAATAATTTAAATTTCTGGTCTACACTTATACCTTTATTCCAGGCTACTTCCGGATTAAGTCCATATGCTTTGCCAGCTGCGGCGCCTATAATATTTACTTGCCTGGCGCTGACAAATACGCTGGTATTTTCTGCAAAAATATTGGCGGTTCGTTGTCCTCTGCCGGCACTCAGGCGGATGGTAGTTCCGGTAACCGGCTCATAACGTACATTCAGACGGGGTGTTACAAAAAATCCGAATAAATTATTATGATCACCGCGGATACCCGCCACAATGCCTATTTTCCCGGAAGGACTGTAAGTATATTCGAAGAACGCTCCCGGTACAATTTCTGTTCTTTTGTAAATATCCAGTTTAAAATCTTCTTTATAATTATCATACAAAAAGCTAAACCCAGTTCTGAACTGATGGGTAGTGTTGTTGATTATAGACTGGTAAATCAGGTTACCGTAGAAGTTCTGTTGTTTTGCATGATAGGTAGTGGTGCCGAAGTAAGCATCCTGTGAATGACTGATACCGGATAATTGCAGGCCAATGCTTTTATATTTCTTTTGAGGAAACACATACCCGATTTTTCCGAAGGCCTCATATCTTTCTGTGTTCATGCCCAATCCATAGTAGGAGGTTCCGTATTTATCTGTAGATGGATTGAAATCTGTTTGTCCGCCGGTACGTTTATCAATTAATGCTTTTACACCAAATTGTGCGAGGAAGCCTTTTGAATCATCGTATTTCCAGCGGTTGATGGCGCTGAACTGATTGCCGGTAGGGATATCCCGGAAACCATCTTTATTGGCATCCAGTTTTTTATTATTGATAAAATCATCATGCAGCAGTAAACCGGTGGACCATTTCTTCCCGATTTTTTGTGAAAGGTTCAGGTTGAGGTCTGTCTTACCAAAATCATTTACATACACATTGGCAAAGAGCTGTTCACTATTTTCCGGCTTTTTCAATTCTACATTGATCTGTCCGGCAATGCTCTCATAGCCATTTGCAACAGATCCCATGCCTTTGGTCAATTGAATGGATTCTATCCAGGGGCCGGCAATAGCGTTTAAGCCCAGTGGGGTAGCGAGGCCCCTGGGACCCGGAAGATTTTCTACCGTTAGCTGGGTATAAGTACCCGATAATCCCAGTAACTGAATTTGTTTGGAACCGGTTAGTGCATCGTTGTAAGCTACATCTACGGAAGGATTGGTTTCAAAGCTTTCACTCAGATTACAACAGGCAGCTTTGAATAATTCTTTGTCTGTCATTACCTGTGTGCGGATAGGATTGAGAGACGAGATATAGGTAGAATACTGCCGGTCGGTGATTTTCACTTCTGCTAAACGAATCCCGGAGGCGAGTATGATTTTCAGTTCTTCTTTGTTGGTAACGGTAATGGTATCAGGGCGATAGCCGGTATAGGTAACAACCAGGCGGCTGCTGTTACCATCGTGTTTAATATGGAACACGCCAGTAGCATCGGTAACTGTGCCCCGGCTGGTGCCCTGCCAAACAACGCTTGCTCCGGGCAGTGGCGTAAAGCCACCTTTCCTGTCTTCTTCCATCACCACACCTTTGATGGTGACGTCTTTACTTAAAGTTTGGAGGGTATCCTGTCTGGCTTCGTGTATCATTTGTTCCATTTCACGATAGTGGCAGCAGGCGGGCAATTCATTATACACATCTGTTTTTGCCTGTTGGTGATCCAGGTCGTGGCCTACCCCGAGGATGCGATGCTGAATTTTATCCAGGGATGTTTTGGCAGTATTGTAACGCAGCGTTAACAGCTTTGTGTCCACATCCCATACGGCATTGATGACACCTTTTCCCTGCACGGCGGTTTCTATGCGGTGTTTGCATTGTTCGCAGGCGCCAGCTACCTTGAAAGTAATGGTGGTATCTGCGTTTACCTGGGCATAGGAAGAAGCAGTAGTAAAAAGTAATAACAGGGAGATGATAAATCCGGATGCTTTCATGTCAGTTATATTAATGACGATCCTGATCCTGATGGGGATCGGCATTCATTTTTCGTAAATAATTTTATGAGAAGATTACCTGGAACAGGTAGGTGCTGATACGAGAGGAGTACCAGTTATGCAGAAAAGCATCAGATAAGGAAAATGCAATGACGGAGATAGAGCGGACACGGCGTAAGTATGGGCGGTGCATGCGTTTGCGGCTGCATGTTCACGATCATCTGTACCGGCTGCCGGTATCCGTTGCCTGACTGCGGAGGGAGCATTGCTAATACCGACAGGGTATGAAATATGCTATCGGAAGGTTGTTGGTCGTTGGTGATTTTAAATGTTTTGTGTTCGTCTTTACAGCATTTTTTTCCAGAAGACTTTTCAATGCCGCAGTTATCGCAATGCTTTTTATTCTCATGTCCCCATCCCCAGTTGCTAACTTTGCCCATGCAGTAATGGACATGCACTGTAGCCCCGGTAGATACACCAAGATAGAGGAATAGTAATATGAGCGTAACGAATTTTTTCATGTTGACAATGTAAAACTAGGCTGTTTTTTCAATTGCATTGTTACATAATTATGAGATCATTTATATAATTCCGGTTATTCGAAAAAGGTGGTTAATTCGGTTACGGTTTGTTTGGCTGTTCTGCCAACGCCAATGAGTGTAGCAGAAGCAAAGCCCGTCCATGAGCCATAACCCATGAGCCATAAGCCACTGATAGCTGTTGCCCGCGTACCCTGCGTGTTAATTCTGCCATCCGGCTGTATAATACCCAGTGGTTTCAAATGGTCAAGAGCGGGTTTATAGCCGGTACAGAAAATGACGGCATCGGCAGGCTCCTTCCAGCCACTGTTCCAGCCGAGCCCTTCCTCATAAAAATGATCGAATGGAGGGAGTGCATTTTCGTAAACACCTCTTTCGCGTGCTTCTTTTACAGCGGGGACTACTACTATCTTGCCAATGGAAAGCCTTTGATAATCTTTGCCTTGTTTCTGGGCTTCATACTGTTGTGTGGCAGCATCAAAGAGGTATTTACCATCTATGTCATYAGGCAGGAATTCCGGCGGTTTCCGGGTCACCCATACCGTGTCGGCAACTTTAGATACTTCAGCCAGAATCTGTGCCCCGGAGTTACCTTCTCCTACGATGGCTATGCGTTGGCCGGAGAAAGGCTCGGGTTCATTGTATTGTGCTGCATGTATCAGTGTACCGCGGAAGGTATCTCTGCCGGGAATATCCGGTGTAAAAGGATTTGTGTAAATGCCCGTAGCACTGATAACTGTTTTCGAAAAATAATCTCCGGCAGTAGTTGTCAGTACAAAGAGGTCTTCCTGTTTTGTTACTGCCAGTACTTTTACGGGTCTTACCACGGGGAATTTGTACCGGGCTTCATATTCCTGCAGGTAGCTAATCGTTTCCAAACGGGAGGGATAATAATGCTGACCACCGGGCATTAAAACGCCCGGCAGGGAACTCCATAGTGCAGGTGAGAATAGGGTGAGTGATTTCCAGGTGTGTTGCCAGGCGCCACCGGGATTGATTTCATTATCGAGGAGGAGGTAATTAAGGTGGGTTCTGCGAAGAAAGTAAGCTGCTGAAAGGGCTGCCTGTCCTCCGCCAATGATGATCACATCGTATATAGTGCTGTTTGCTGCTATCATATCGCTGATGTATTATATCTGCGATGAAGATATAAAGCTTTCTCGGAATGTGCTAAAATTGATCATCCTGAGTCTTGTTTTTTTTGAGTGAGTTGTACCTTTGTTGTAAATATATTTTTATGAGCGAAAAAGACTATAATGCTTTAATGGAGTTGGCCGAGCGAAAACTGAAAGAAAAGGTTTCTGTTGAAGAGGCCCTGCAGTCACTTGTTCGGGCAGGGATTCTTGATGAAAATGGTAATTACACCAAACCATATGAGTGCCTCAAAGTAACTTCTATCTCTTAAGTTAGCAATCAATTTTATGTATGATGTTAAGCCCAATTTAATCATTGGATTTCATGGTTGTGATGTGGCCGTGAGAGATGCGCTTTTGCAAAATCCGAATGATTATAAGATCAGTCAAAAGCCATTTGACTGGTTAGGACATGGTTTGTATTTTGGGAAATAACTACGACCGCGCATTGCAATGGGCTAATGACAAAAAGAGACGTGGTGATATTAAAAATCCCGCTGTTGTTGGTGCTGTTCTTTATTTAGGATATTGCTGCGATTTTCTTGATACCAGATACATAAATTTGCTTGCCAGTTATTTCAAGATGATGGAAGAAAGACATAAGATGTTGGGTAAGATATTACCACAAAATAAAGATCTTTCTTACGATCGTCATAAGGATAAAATCCTGAGACATCTGGATTGTGCTGTTATTGAATTTATGCATGCTGAAATATATGACCAGATTAAGGCTGATATGACTGCGGGAAGATTTTCACAGCTAAAAATATTCGATTCCACCCGCGGTGTGTTTACTGAAGGAGGACCTGCATTTGCGGGTGCCGGATTATTTGAAAAAAGTCATATCCAGATTTGCATCCGAAATCCTAATGTCATTCAGGGCTTTTTTATGCCGAGAAAGGAAGTGGATTTCGTGCGGAGGATGGAAGTACAGGAGCTGCCTAAAACAATGAAAACCACTTGGTGAAGCCGCTTAGTTCGTTTCACTTCCCCTAACTATTAAACTGCCTGAGATGGTGATCCGAATGTTTATACGCCAAATACCCAATCTGCTCTTTCGTCATCTTTCCAAAAAAAGGATGTATGAAACCCAGGTTTGAAAAGCGTGCATGTCCTTCCATCAGGGAGATCCATTTCTTCTTTTCTGTTGAGAAGTCTCCACTGGTTTCTGTTACAATCACTTCCGGGCTGGCTGGTGCCTTTTTCATCATAGGGTGGTCATCTTTCACTGAATTTTTCAGTGCCAGCCGGCCAAATATGCGACCAATGAAAGCGCGTTTACAGATGATGTCACCATTTATCATTTCTTCCCACATCCGGCAATGTTTTACCATCTGGTAAACATTCATTTTCCCCCATTGTGCTACATTGTTTTCATTCAGGGAGTTGATCCTGTTTATTAATTCATCCCTGGTAGCCTGTTCAAATATCGTTTTCATGTTGCGGATGTTTTGGTACAAAGAACCGCTATGAACAGGACTTTCATTTCTCCAAAATTGCTGTTTTACGGAAATAATGCAGGGAAATGCCGGATGAAGATCATATAACTGGCATTAACGGCCCCCAACAGCGCCTCATTTCCTCCCGTGGGGCCCATCTCATTATTACCAAATTGTTAACCCCGAAATCTGACTAGGAATATCTTCTTCCCGGAACGTACTCTCTCTGTAAACACCCAAAGCAGGGATATGGATAAACAACTACTTGAAAAGTATTTTAAAGGAGATTGCACAGAACAGGAAGTCGTAGCTGTTGAAGCATGGCTTTCCGGGGCTGACACTCCCCTGCTGGACGAGTTTATGATGGAGAAGTGGGCGGAGGCAAATGAACCAGTAGTGATGAAGCCTAAAGTGCATCGGCTCTGGTATGCGGCGGCAGCCGCTGTATTGGGTGCTATCGCTATGGTCACCTTTTTCTGGCAGCATCATCCTCCTCAACGCCCGGTGGCAGTGAAATGGGATACGCTCCGTAACAAAACCAATAATATACAATTGTTCACCATGGCAGATGGGAGTGAGGTATGGTTGAATACGCATTCTTCGCTCATTTGTCAGCAGGACTATAATAAAACCCGTCGGGAGCTGTGGCTGAACGGAGAAGCCTATTTCAAAGTAGCAAAAGATGATCAGCGTCCATTCCTGGTACATACCGGAAATCTTACTACTACCGTGTTGGGAACTGTTTTTAACATCGCTACCGCTAATAAGGCGGATGGCAGTATACAGGTAAGCTTATTGGAAGGAAAGGTGGCCGTTAGTACGCAAGACAATTTCAACAAAATATTGTTACCCGGACAGATGTTACAGTATGTAGATGGAAAAGATCCGCAGCTGCTGTCTTTCGTAAGTAATGAAGTGCTGGATTGGAAGAAAGGAAAAATTCATTTCGACAACACCATGCTGGCCGATGCATTGGCAAAGTTACAACAGCGCTATGGTTGCAACATTGTACTGGAAGAAACGCAATTAGGAAAAAAGAAGATTTCCGGGGAATTCAGCCGGGACATGTCATTGGAAAGAATATTATCAACACTGGAATATGTGCATAACATTTCGTTTACCCGGGTGGATGATAGTACGTTCCACGTACGTAGGAAATAGTTAACAATGACATTTTTTTCACGGGCCTGCGGGATAGGTTCTATCATTTAAATCAACATAAAAATAAAGTACAGCCTTATGCAAAAATCTACAAATGGATTTTGTACAGGAAGAAGTGTGTCTTGTCATGTGACCTTTCTGTTAGTTTTATTCACAAGCTTGTCGCCATTGATAGCTATGGCGCAGTCTTATAAATCTCTTACCGATAAAGTACAGTTACAATTAAGCAGAACGAATGCGGAGAAAGTAGTGAAGTCGTTACAACAACAAACCCATTATACATTCATCTATGACCCGGAATACCTGCAGCAGTGCGAGTTGAATGACGTTAGATTTTCCGGAACCCCATTGGGTGAAGTATTAAACTACATAGATAATAATGCACCGATTGATATTGAGCTGACGAAAGACAATGCAATTACCTTACGTAAAGGAAGCAGCCCGAAAGCTGCCGGCAGAAGTGGCGGACGCATCACCGGAAAAGTGGTAGACAATAAGAATGAACCATTACCAGGTGTCACTGTAGCGGTTCTTGGAGGACAAGGCGCAGTGACCAATGTAGATGGTACTTATGATATCGCCTTGCCAGCAGGAGTTTATAGTCTTACGTTCAGTTATGTTTCTTTTGAAACACGTAAAGTCACAGAAATTGCCGTTAAAGATAATGGCGCAACACCGCTGAATATAGTATTGAAAAGCAATAGTTCCAGGCTAAAAGAAGTAACTGTAACCGGCAATTATCGTAAAGCATCTATAGAAGGATTGTACGCTATACAAAAGAACAATGCGGCCATTACCGATGGCATCAGTGCCGAGCAGATTGCACGTACACCAGATAAAAATATTGGAGAAGTATTAAAGCGGGTGAGTGGACTTTCTACTATTGATAACAAGTATGTGGTAGTACGTGGTCTTAGCGAACGTTATAACCAGGCGGTGCTGAATGGCCAGGTAATGCCCAGCACGGAGTTGAACAGGAAGAATTTCAGCTTTGATATTATTCCTTCCAATATCGTAGAGAACATCACGGTGGTGAAAACAATCACACCGGATCGTAGTGCGGAGTTTGGAGGTGGTCTGGTAGAAGTGAATACGCTGGATATTCCAACAAACAATTTTCTGAATGTAGCCGTAGGCGCCAGTTATAATGATAAAACAGTAGGAAAGGATTTTTTGTCTTTGCCCCTGAGTGGGAATGAGTATCGTGGTAGTGTGAGTGACCATCGGAATTTGATGGGGTCTCTGGACTGGAAAGACAGGGATGATGTAGTTAAAAAATATGAATTGGTGGGTAAGGAAGGATCAGCATTCTCTAACAACTGGGGCGTTACTAAATTTAAAGCACCGATTTCTCCTAATTTCCAGACATCTTTTGGACATGTATTCCGTGTAGGTAATGGCCAGCAATGGGGAGTAGTAGCCTCTGCCAGTTACAGGAATACATTGGCCACACAGGATGCGTTATTGGGCCGGGATGGATTTAAGGAGGCGCTGACTGATAGCGATCCCCAGCAGTTTAAGGGGCAACGTTACGGATTTGCCACTAATATAGCAGCCTTACTGGGGCTAGGTTATAGAAACGAAAGGAATCGGATTGGCTTTCAATCTATGTATCTGCGTACACTGGATCAGCAGCTGATTTTCGGAAGAGGACAGAATGGGAAATTCGGTTCGGATAATACACTGGCGCTGTTTGATCTTGCGATGCAAACAACATTATGGCAAAATCAGCTGAAAGGTGAACATTCGCTTGGACGCAACGGGGTTAAGTTAAAATGGTCCGGTAGTTACCTAAAACTGGACAGGCAAAAGCCTGATAACCACCAGATGTTCGCTGACTATAAGCAACCAGAAGGCGCAGGTTTAAATGAATATAATATTTCTAACGCAGGAAGCAGTGCTGCTGAAGGAGCTTTGCGCTGGTGGAGCCGTGCACTGGAGAATAATTTAAACTGGGATGTGGCTGTGTCAGTACCGTTTAAATTTAGTGCAGGTAATGTAGGGCTGGATAATACCTTTAAAGGTGGCTATGCAGGCTGGAACAAAGACAGGTTATTTTTTGTGGTGAATACCAATTCGAAGTTTGAGAACAAGGAAGAAAATTATTTCCCACTTGCCAGCGCGTTCACACCAGAACACAACACAACGGTAGCAATGAGTAATTTCGGTGATAACTTTAAACGGAGATCGGCTTCTTTGCATGCCTTATTCGCTATGATGGATAACAAGATTGGCAATAAATTGAGATTGGTTTGGGGCGTAAGGGCGGAGTATTACAACTTAAATAAGGTAAATGATAACCTGGATTCTATATTCTCCAGTTTCAAACGAGAGCCAGGAAAAGAATATGATTATTCCGCACTATTAAACAGAGAGCCTAACTGGAGATTTTTTCCTTCAGCAAATTTAACCTATTCACTGACGCCTACCATGAATCTGCGGGTGGCTTACTCAGAAAGTATTATACGGCCAGATTTACGTGAGTTATCAGTATTCCGGGAGTATGACTTTGAACTAGGTGGAGAGTATTTCGCACAAATTGTAAGATCTACTACTATCAAACATATTGACCTGCGTTATGAATGGTATCCTGGTCCTGGTGAAATCATATCTGCATCGTTGTTCTACAAAGATCTTTCGTATCCTATGGAGATATACCAGATGGATTTGAATAACAGTTTTGAGTTGAAGAATAGTAAGTCGGCGAAGAATTACGGCGTTGAGCTGGAAGTGAGAAAATCACTGGCTTTTACAAATGTACCGGTAGTGCGTAACATCACGTTGTATGGAAACTTCACTTACCTGGATGCGAGGGTAAAAAAGATGAACAGCAACATCGGCATCTTTGATCCGGCTAACCCTTTAAAAGTATCGCTGCAAGAAACAGTGGGAGATGAAGAGAAACGTCCACAAATGGGCGCCAGTAATGTCATGCTCAATGCAGGAGTGTATTATGACAGCAAACCGTTTTCAGTAAGCCTTGCCTATAACCGTGTTACCAATCGTGTTTTTATACCCAACCTCGTTTACTATAATGCTTTAATGGAAAAGCCGTTGGAGGCATTGGATATGCAGGTAGGAGTGAAATTGTTAAAAGATAAGGCAGCCGTGAAATTGAATGTCAGCAATCTATTGAACAGTTTTTCTGTCATCTATCGCAACGCATTTTCCGCAGAAGAAAGCAAGGAATTACAAGGTGGGAAAGCACCTACTATGTCTCAATTGAATTATCAGTCAGGAGATTTGTTGAACTACAGATTAACTCCGGGCCGTACTTATAGCGCTACCATCAGTTATCAGTTTTAATGAAACGATGACGGGTAACGTCCGCACAAGAATTTTTTACGCGTAACCGAAAAATATATCCTGATCAGGTATTCTATCCATTATTAACTAGTGATTTGTTTAAACTTAAAAAAGTAAAATCCCATGAACAAGAAGCCCTTAGCGGTAACCCTCGTATCGGCAGCAGCATTGCTGGGTATGATGTTAGGCACTTCCTGCAAAAAAGAAAACAACGGTGTACAAAATGATCGTACAGTAGTAGCTGGTGGCCCTTCAGGTGCATCTGGTACTTGCGGCGACAGTACTATTACTGGTGTAATTACCAGCAACATTACACTGAAAAGCTGTAAAATTTACAAACTCAGTGGCTTGGTTTATGTGGCCAACAATGCAACTGTAACCGTTGAAGCCGGTACAGTGATCAAAGGTATTAAAGGTGCTGTAGGTACTGCAGGTGGTGGTTTGATCGTTACACGCGGTTCAAAACTGAATGCTGTTGGTACTGTTACTGATCCTATTATCTTTACCTCCAATGAAGCAATACCAGCTTCTGGTGACTGGGGTGGTGTGGTATTGTTAGGTAAAGCACCTACCAACCATGCTGCAGCAGTAACAGTTGAAGGTATCACTGGTACTCCTCCTGCTGATGCAACTTATGGTGGACCAACTAATAACATTCCAGGCGACAACTCTGGTTCCCTGAAATATGTGAGAATTGAGTATGCTGGTTTTGAGCTGGCTACAGACAATGAACTGAATGGTCTTACCCTGGCTGGTGTTGGTAGCGGGACTTTAATTGATTTTGTAGAAGTTTACAAATCAAAAGATGATGCTTTCGAATTCTTTGGTGGTACAGTAAATGCTTCTCACCTGGTTGCGATCGACGCACTGGATGATATGTTTGATACTGACAATGGTTATTCTGGTACTATCTCTTATGCACTGGGTGTTTCTGATCCTAACCGTGCTGATAAGAGCCAGTCTAATGGTTTTGAAAGTGACAACAACGCTACAGGCGCTGCTGTAACTCCAAACACGCATCCTACTTACAATAACATCACTATCATTGGTCAGCCTACTGCTGCTGCGGCTTCCATTACTAATGGTCAGCCTTCAGGTACTGGTAAGTATGGTCGTGCTGCTCACCTGAGAAGAAATGCTGAATTTGCTATCAATAGCTCTATCTTCCTTGGTTTCAACTATGGTATTTCTCAGGATACTGCATTGCCTAAAGGTCTGACTCCTAACACTTTGTCAAAGTATATTGCTGGTACCTCTACCCTGAGTACCAACCATGTACATGCTTACATTTATGCTTTTGCTACAGAGTCCAATTTTACTACATTCAACGCTATCACTCCACTTGGTACTACCAACGTAGGATATGTGAATGCTGATCCAAATCTTGGTATCAAACTGGCTGCTCCATTCAGTGCAACCCGTGCTATCAGCAACTACATTCCACAGGCATTTTCTCCTGCCAAAGCCGTTGGTGCTTTCCCTACCGGAAACACTACATGGGCTAACAGCTGGACTATTCTGTAATATTTATTACCTGATAACGTATAGGGGAATTTCCCCTATACGTTATTACCGTTTTTACTTTAAAGTAGTATCCAATGTATAACAGATCCTTTACTTGCTTCTTACCTATTGTTCTAGTAGGAATGATATTGAGTGTTTCCTGTAATCTCCTGCACTGATTGCTGGCGCGTTTCCTGCAGGCAATACTACATGGGCTGACGGCTGGACAGTGCTGTAACATTTATTATTGACGAGACATGGCCTATTGGGTTTTATAATTTACATCTATTTAATTTTTTATAAACAGCGTACACGTGAATAAAATGTCATTTCTTGCTATCAAACGCCTTTCTCTTTTTCTATTTGTGTTAATGGCAGTCTCCTGCCGGAAAGGCGATCTTCCGGAAGAAAGTTATTTCGGAAAAGTATATGTTTCCTTAATGAATCTTCCCAATACGCCCACTGTAATGATGTACTTCGATGGTAAACCACTGGATACCATCAAAGTGATTGGAGGAAGTTCGTATATTGTTCCTGCCGGAAAAAAAGGGAAGTTAGCTGCCTTTGATGCTGCAAGTAAAGAGTTGCTGGCTGATACACTTATTAGCATTCCGCCAAATGGTAAGCAGCAATTTAAATTTGCCTATAGCCCTGAGTTTGGATTAAAAGGCTTTATCGCTGAAGGAAGTAGTGCCAATGTTCCAGCTGACTCTTTTGATGTACGCCTCTTTAATAATCTAAGTGCTACTTTTTATCCTAAAGAGAAGTATGACCTTTCATTTATTTTTCTTGATCCGGTATCCGGTGAGGTTGTTACCTCCAACGTGGTGGTAAAAGGCTGGGAACGAAAGAAGTTATCTTCAACCCTGAGATTCAGGGTAGTAACGGATGACGGTAAGCCTTATTTCTATGCCGCACAATTGATTGACCCTGAAACAGGCGCAGTAGTATTACAGCCCAATCAGAATGACCTCTTTGTTTTTCTCGGTGATAATGTTGCCGGAAAGTCAAAAATAACTACCGTAGCAGATGATAACAACGGTGTTATTTATATCAATGAAATAGATCTCTGATAACCCATGCGCCCTGCTAAAAAACATATAACCCGCCTGTTTCCATACCTCTTGTATGGGATCAGCAGCTTATCCGTTATAGCGGCAGGCTGCAAAAAAAACGATGAAGTAACACTCGCCGCTTCACCGGACATTAAAATGGAAATGATCCCTGTTTCTGATACTATCCGGCATGTGATCGCCTCCCATACTTTACTGACAGCTAATCATCCCTGGTATATTGATGGTTGGGTGTATGTAACCAATGAGGCCACACTGCGTCTGGAAGCAGGTACTATTATAAACGTGCTGCCTTCGGCAGTTAATAAGAAAGATGGCAGCCACAGTGGAGGCCTGATTATTACCCGCGGTGCACATCTTATTGCAGCGGGAACGGAAGTATTGCCAATACAGGTAAATGTGGCGGCAACCAATAATAACGGCGCTTCCGGCATCATCGTATTGGGGAAAGCTGCTGTTGAAAAAAGAAATAGTTTACTGGATAATCCGGATGGACCGTCACTCAATCACCTGAGTTATGGTGGAAAAGTACCGGATGATAGTTCCGGCGTTATACAACATCTGCATATTAACTACTACCGTATTGCCGGTACGGGGTTCCTGGGGGGATTATTACTGCTGGGAACCGGAAGCCGGACTGCTGTTGAGGATATCACTTTGCACCCATTACCCATGAAGAAGTCTGCGCTGAAAGCCGACAGACTACATTAAGCTACTTGAAGTAATGAGGAAAGCCCTGTTTGAATTTCTACGCATATACCATTGTTGTTAACCCTTTCCCTTTCCTTTATTTTGGGAAGATGACTACACTGTTCATCGCCGCTCTTTCCCGGGCATCATAAATATGTTTTCGTGCAGGTATATTATTTTCAGGAGTCGCTCTCACGTTGCCGTTGATGATGGCCAGGGCTTTTGCCAGCAAAGGATCATCTGTATTGCCTAATGGAAGCAATGGCTGCCGGCTCATTTCATCGATCGGATATTGAGGGGAGATGCCTGCGGTATAATTTCCCGCTCCACTCGCATTACTAAGCCGGTAGGTGAGGGGATGCATGATCCAGGGAATACGTTGCGGTGTACGCATATCATATACAATCACCGCACCTTTATCCTTACCCACTGTGGTTTGACCAATCTGTATTACCTGTGTATAGGGCTTCAGGTTATTAATAAGCAGTTCTGCTGCAGATACCGTTTGCCGGCCACTGAGAATAAATACGCGGGGGAGTTTCAGCTGTCCGGTGGACAAACTGCTGAAAAGAATGGGGCCGCCGGTTTCAGGAACAGACATTGTAGTCGCGAAATCCAGGGTGCGGGTGCCCATATTACCATTGCCACTGTATTTTACAAAAATGCTTTTTTCTGTGAGGTCGGGAGCAATCATGGAGGTCATCATAGCAGCGGCGGCGAGACTCCCGCCCACATTATAGCGAAGGTCAATCACCAGGTCATTAATCGCTTTGTTCCTGAAATCCTGGAAAGCTGCCAGCAGATAGTTATTGTAGCCGTCAGTAAAAGCATTATAAAAAAGATAGCCCACTTTTTTTGAGCCACTGTTGATAACGATGGCTTTATACACCGGGTTTTCTGTTGTTTTACCAGGGCGCAACTGAACAAGCGGGCTTTCTGTAATTACATTGTCTTTTATAATCGCGGGGGTGAGAGTGCCACCTTCCGCTGCTGCGCGCAGTTGTTCCGGGAGTGTGGTGCTGTTCGTTGTGGTTAATACCGTTTCATTGATGCGGGTAAAATAATCGCCTCTTTTTAATCCGTCTGCAGCAGCATATGAACCAGGTACCACCAGCTTTATTACACCAATTACCCCGCCAGCAGCGGATGGCCAGTCAATGATGCTAAAGTCGATGCCGTATTTATACAGCATATCACTTTTGATGGTAGCCGGATCTTTGGGGTTATAGATGACGGAGAATTTATCTTCTCTGCTTTTGATGCTGTTAAAAAATGCCTGGGTTTCCATAGAATTATTAGCCTGGCCTGGGAGCTCATCATTCCAGAGATAGAATAGATGCATGCTATCGAGTATCCATTGGTTAATTTCCTGCTGGGTAACAGGCCCGGTAGGAACAACGGGCGCATCATCCTTTTTACGGCAGGCTGCCAACCCTATCAGCACGCAAAGGGTGAACAAGGAAATTGTATATCGCATAAAGATTTTTTTGTTGATTTCAGTACGGTGGACTCCGGGAGATAATTATTTTCTTCTTTCCATATCTACTAAAAAATGGCTGGTCAGCTCTTTCCGGATATATTGTAAGGCGGCAGTGAGGTGATTTTTAACAGTTGCGGGAGAAATAGACAGGTGCTGGCCTATTTGCTTATGACTAAAGCCATAGTCACGGCTCAGGGTATATACATTGCGGCGCTGCTCCGGCATTCTTTCTACCAGCTTATGCAGTTGGGAACTGAATTCTTTTTGAAGAAATACTTTTTCACCGCTGTCAGAAATATCTTTCTGTTCCCGGGCAGCCAGGGAAAGTGCTTTCTTTTCGCGGTACAATTTGCGGCTTTCATCTATCACTAAATGTCTTACGTACACAAACAGCAACGGGAAAACATCCTGCCCTTTTTTCACCTGGTCTATGTTTTCCCATAAACGAACAAAACATAACTGTGTGATTTCCTGAGCTCTGGAAGCATCGTTGGTTAACTTGAATGCAAACCGGTACACTTTTGCATTGTTCTCCTCAAATATTTTTTCAAAAAGTTCCTTCGGAGGGCTGTCAGACATAGTTCGAGGTTGTAACATGATCCGGATATAAATATAAGCCGGCTATGTTACACCAATGTTAAGGAGGGTTTTTTGTGCACAAAAATTTCGGGAGAAAGTACCTGTGATTTGAATATAAATTAAAAAGTATCATCTCCGGGGTTCGTTTTGAAAAAAACAGCTTTTATTATCCTTTCGCTAATGCTCTTTTCTCCCAACCTGATTGCTATTTAACCCTCGACTGCTTTTTTTGCGACATTGTAAAAAATAATTCCTCATTTCTTTTGGCAGGCATAAAAAAAATATATATTTGCTATAGGATAGTATAGTATAGGATAGTGTCGATTTCACACAAAATAGCTGTCTACCAATAATGGTTCCGGCATATAACTGGAATGAATCAGCCAAAATGAAGATGATAAAAGAGATTCCCGTAGATGAATGGAATGCTTCAGCCAAATAACGATCATAAGAGATTCCCGTAAAAGAAAAACATCAATCAAATAAATGCCGATAGACTAGCAGATTCCCGGTTATGAATGGAATGAATGACGTAAACGTTATGAAATAAAACTTTTTCTCCTTTTTTAATAATTGCCACGAACACTTATGATGCCCGTTTGTCCGGCCGGATAATCGGTAAGCATCGCTATGCTTTAATGCACGTTATGATTTGTTTATTCTTCCAATAATTGATCTTAATATGTTCAGGAAATTTACTTGCTACAAAAAGCGATTTACTGTCGGGTTGCCGGTGGTATTATCAGCTCCTCCGCTCTACCTGTTGCTCCTGCTATTAATGCTGGCAGGTGGCGTTTATGCGCAAACTCCGGTGAAGATGACTATAACCGGATCGGTGACTGACACCACCGGCAGGTCGCTGGAAGGGGCTACCATCTCTGTAAACGGAAAAAGTTCCAGTGGAACGGCCACTGACCGGAATGGGAGATTCATACTGGACGTTACAGTGGGATCTACCATCCAGGTAACATTTGTTGGCTTTGTTGAACACCGTTTTGTGGTGAATGCCACGCAAAAGGATTACCCGATCCGGTTAAAAAGTGTAGTGGCTTCTGTAGATGAAGTAGTGGTTACTGCATTTGGTCGTAAACAAAGAAAGGAGGCGGTAGTAGGCTCGGTGACGAGCATCAACCCCGGCGACCTGAAAATTCCAACCAGTAATCTAACGAATGCATTGGCCGGTCAAATGGCCGGTGTGATTGCGTTTCAGCGTGGTGGCCAGCCGGGAGCAGATAACTCCCAGTTTTTTATCCGTGGGGTAACTACCCTGGGATATAGTGCCAGTCCCCTGATCCTGGTAGATAATGTGGAGTTGGGGGCCAGCGACCTTGCCCGTTTGCAGGTAGATGACATCGCCAGTTTTTCTATCCTGAAAGATGCCAGCGCAGCAGCCCTATATGGTGCCAGAGGCGCCAATGGCGTGATCCTCGTTACTACCAAAGAAGGTAAGCCGGGTAAAGCCAGAGTAGCCGTGCGGTTGGAAGATGCCATTTCAACACCTACGCAAAACCTGAAGCTGGCAGATCCTATTACTTTCATGAATCAATACAACGAAGCTATTACCACCCGGAATCCCCTGAATAAGCCGCTTTATACACCGAATACCATACTGGCTACCCAGGCTACAATCAATAAAGCACCAGGCAGTAATCCATTCGTTTATCCGGCAGTTGACTGGATGAAGACATTGTTCAAAGAACAAACCACTACTAAGCGTGCTAACTTCAGTGTGCAGGGTGGATCAGATGTAACTAAATATTACATCGCCGGCTCTTACTCCCGTGACAACGGTATTTTACAGGTAAACCCGGTGAATAATTTTAACTCCGGGATGAAGTTTGAAAACTACCAGCTTCGCTCCAACGTGAACGTGAAAATTACTAAAACAACAGAAGCGGTAGTACGGCTGTGGGGTAACTTCAACGACTATACGGGACCCATCACCAGTGATGCCTCCGGTATCGCCACAGATTTATATTCCAAAGTACTTCATACCAGCCCGGTGGCCTTCCCCGCATTTTATGAACCGGATGCTGCCAACGCCAATACCAAACATATTTTGTTTGGCAGCGCTTTGGGTCCGGATGGTAGCCTGTTAAATAATCCCTACGCGAATCTGATGTATGGATATAAAAATTTTTCCGAATCCAGGATGTCGGCACAGTTTGAGCTGAACCAGGATTTTGGCTTCATTACAGAAGGCCTCACCTTCAAAGGTATTTTCAGTACCAACCGCTATTCCTATTTTGATCTGAGTCGTTCCTATGCTCCTTTCTTTTATGGTTTGGGTAGCTATGACCAGGACAATAATACGTATGTGCTGAACTGGCTGAACAGCTCTCCCGGACAGGCACGGGAATTCCTGGACTATAAGGAGAATGCCAAAAACATTTACAGCTATATCTACTTACAGGGCGCACTGAATTATGATCGTGATTTCGGGAAAAGTAATGTGAGCAGCACATTGATAGGTACCCGGCAGCAAACCCTTTATGGCAACGCCGGCAGCCTGTTGGGATCATTGCCTTACAGAAACCTCGGTTTTTCCGGAAGGGCTACCTATTCATTTGACAGAAAATATTTTCTCGAATTCAACTTTGGCTACAACGGTTCAGAAAGATTTGCACCGCAACATCGCTGGGGCTTCTTTCCCACCATTGGTGCTGCCTGGGTGGTATCCAACGAAGCATTCTGGGAGGGCGGTATTGCCCACATTATTTCCCGTCTGAAGTTCAGGGGTAGCTATGGTCTGGTGGGTAATGATAATATTGGTAGTCAGCGTTTTTTCTACCTCTCCAATGTAACGCCGGATGATAAAGATGGCCCGGGTGCTTACTTTGGAACAAACAACAGCTTTGGGCTCAAAGGTACTACCATACAGGCATATCCCAATCCGGATGTTACCTGGGAAACTTCTAAAAAGAGTAACCTGGCCGTGGAAATGACGATTGCCGATAAACTGAATGTAACGGCAGAAGTTTATCACGAAAACCGATACAACATTCTCATCAAGCGTGGCTACATTCCTGTTACCGCTGGTATTGAAGGCTCTGCCTCCAACAACCTGCAGGCGAATCTCGGAAAAGTAGATTCAAAAGGCTTTGATCTGCACCTGGATTATAAGCAGGTTTTGTCAAAAGATATGTGGTTAAACGTGATGGGAAACCTCACCGTAACTGATAATAAAATCCGTGTGCAGGAAGAGCCGGAGTATAAATATGCTTACCGTTTTGCTGCAGGTAACCCGGTTAATCAGCAGTTTGGATATGTCGCAGAACGTCTTTTTGTAGATGATAAAGAAGCGGCTAATTCACCGGTGCAGAATTTCGGTGAACTCCCCAAAGGCGGTGATATCAAATATCGGGACGTCAATGGCGATGGTATTATTAACCAGGATGACCAGGTGCCTATCGGTCTGCCTACCACTCCGCAGATCATTTACGGTTTCGGTTTTTCATTCGGGTATAAAAGCTTTGATGTGAGCGCGTTTTTCCAGGGGCTGGCCAGAGAATCTTTCTTCATCGATCCTAAAGCTACTGCACCATTTGCCGATAATGCCCAGTTGCTGCAGGCATACGCCGATAATCACTGGTCCGCAGAAAATCAGAACCTGTACGCTTTGTGGCCGCGTCTTTCTACTTCACATGTTGCCAATAATGAGCAAACCAGTACCTGGTGGATGCGGGATGGTAGTTTCATGAGATTAAAGTCTGTAGAAATGGGTTACTCATTACCAAAGCGATGGATAGCTCCGTTGCGTCTGACCAATTTCCGTGTGTATTTCAGTGGTCTGAATTTGCTCACCTTCAGCAGCTTTAAACTATGGGATCCGGAGCAGGCAGGTAATGGTTTTGCATACCCGATTCAGAAAGTATTTAACCTGGGTGTAAACATTAATTTCTAAGTATAAAAAATATAGACAATGAGATTTCTTAAAAGAACATTGTTAGTGGTATTGCCGGTCATTTTATCAGTATCCTGTAAAAAATACTTAGATATTACTCCGGACAATGTGGCTACGCTGAACAGTTCATTTGCCAATGCAAATGAAACACAGGCTTATCTGTTTGGTTGTTACTCCAGTATGCAGAATCTGGCCGATGTAAGGCGCAATGCAGGTTTTACCAGTTCCGGAGAAGTGATCTTCCCTATAGACCTGCTGGATAAAAAAACATTAGGGGGTGAGGGCGGCGATAATGGTTTTAATGTCATGCGTGGTTTGCAGAATAGTCCCAACCCGTTATTAAATTACTGGGATGGGTATAACATGGGATTGAACCTGTGGCAATCTATCCGCATGTGCAATACATTCCTGGACAATGTGCATCAGCCACTGGACCTGACAGCATATCAGCGTAAAAGATGGGTAGCGGAAGCTAAATTTCTGAAAGCCTATTATCATTACTGGCTGATCAGGATGTATGGTCCTATTCCTATTGCAGATGTGGCCTTACCTATCAATATACCTTCTGCTGAAGCACGGCTCAAACAGCAGTCTGTGGATTCCTGTTTTGGCTATGTGGTAGCCCTGTTGGATCAGGCCATGCCTGATTTGCCGGATGTGATACAAAATGCAGGTGCAGAAGCCGGCCGTATTACTTCTGTGATTGCAAAAGCTGTAAAAGCAGAAGTGCTGGCTACACAGGCGAGCCCGTTGTTTAACGGCAACCCGGATTACGCCGCTATCAAAGGAAAGGAAGGAGAAAGTTTGTTCCCGGCAGCATATGATGCTACCAAATGGCAACGTGCGGCTGTTGCCAGCAAAGCAGCCATTGATGCCGCTGTTTCAACAGGAGCTGCCCTGTACCAGTTCCGGGCAAGCGGAGGCATTGTACATATGTCAGACGCCACCAAACAGCTGCTTACATTGCAGGGCGCCCTCACCGATCCATGGAACACCGAACAGATATGGACCCTCAACCCACAGTTTGGATGGCAGTATATGGCTTCTCCACGGGTGACAGCGGATGCCGCTTCCAATGGGTTTGCCGTGTACTCCAATTTCTCCGTTCCGATGGCAGAATCAGAATTGTTTTATACACAAAACGGTGTACCTATCAGTGAAGACAGAACCTGGGATTATGCTAACCGCTATAAACTGCAGACCGGCGATGATGAACACCGGTATTATATCCGGAAAGGATACACCACTGCCCGCGGTAATTTTTACAGAGAAGCCCGGTATTATGCAGATGTAGCCTTTGACGGCGGTATCTGGTTTGGCTCTGCCAACACGGACGATAACAATGCCAACTACGTAAACGCCGTAAATGGTTTTGCTGCGTATACCCCTACCCGTTATAATGTTACCGGCTACTGGCCCAAGAAACTGGTACCATGGCAAACCGCCTTCGGACAAACTTCCGTACAAACAAATTACTCATGGCCATTTATGCGCTTACCCGCTTTATGGTTGTTATATGCCGAGTGTTTAAACGAAGCCAATGGTCCCGGCGCCGAAGTATATAGCTATATCGATAAGGTGAGGGAAAGGGCCGGCTTACCCGGAGTGGTACAGGCATGGTCCAACTTCTCCCGTAATCCTTCTAAATACGCCTCAAAAGACGGTTTAAGGACCATTATCCACCAGGAGAGGAGAATAGAACTGGCATTTGAAGGACAGGCAGGATGGGATCTCAGAAGATGGAAAGAACTGCAGGCAGTACTCAACGGACCTTTCCAGGGTTGGAATTTCAGACAGCGTACGACGCAGGGATTTTATCAGCTGAGCAATGTATACCAGCCGGTATTCGGGTTGAGAGATTACCTGTTTCCCATCCAGGACTACGACTTGCTCACCAATCCTAACCTGATACAAACACCTTATTGGTGATAACAGGAGGGTAAGCATAAAATCATTTCAAACCAGTTTTAATTTTTTGTATGGACGCTATATATAAAATAAGCCGCGTGTTAATACCGCTGATGGCATTAGGCCTGCTACAGTTGGGCTGTAAGAAAAGCGAGGGATACAATGATGTCATTTCCAATGATAAGACAAAGCCGCAGCCGGTTTCCAACGTTAAAGTGATCAACAGGAATGGGGGCGCCTATATTACCTATACGTTGCCTGATTCCAAAAATGTATTGTATGTACAGGCGGAGTACCTGATCAATGATACTAAAAGCAGGCAAACCAAAGCCTCCTTTTACACCGATACCATTACGGTAGGTGGCTTTGCCAAAAGCCAGGATTATACCGTGAAACTGTATGCGGTTTCACGGGCAGATGTAAAGTCGGATCCGGTGAATGTGACCGTACATCCGGGCACACCTACCTATCTGCAGGCGCTGCCTACGGTTGTTATGCAGGCCGACTTTGGCGGGGTGAACATCAGTGTGACCAATACCGCAAAAGATAACATCGGTATCATCACTATTACAGAAGATGCCACCACACGTAAAATGGAAATCAAAAATCAGAACTATACGAACCAGGAAAATATCTCCTATAGTATCAGGGGCTATGATACCATTCCACGGAAATTTGGAATCTACCTGGCCGATGAGTTTGGAAACATCTCTGATACGGTGTATGCCACCGTTAAACCGCTTTACGAAACCATGATGGATAAGTCGAAGTTCAATGTGTACAAGCTGAATTCTGACGATGGTTTTAGCTTTGGATGGGAACTGCGTTACATGTGGGATGGTAACCTGGGAAGGCCCGGCTATCACTCTACTTATCCTACTACGGCGCCATTACCTAAATGGGTCACTTTTGATATGGGGCAGGTAGCCAAGCTAAGCCGCTTTACAATGTGGGGGCGCGGATTGGATGACGGTACCTATCTCTGGGGATACGGTAATCCGGATACCTGGGTGATGTGGGGGCGTGCGGATCAGCCGGTGGATGAAATATTACCGGATACTACTAATCTGCCTCCATTAGGCCAGGCCACACCGGGCGGTTGGATCAACATGGGTGTTTACCATTTGCCTGCCCAACCATCCGGACTGGTATCTCCGGCATATAACAACGCTGATCTGGCTTTCTGGAACGCAGGTTTTGGATATAACTTTTCACTGAGCCTGCCTAAAGTACGATACATGCGGTTTGAATGTGTTACCAATGCGGCACATAGCAATGAATTCTTTCACATAATGGAACTCAGCATATGGGGGGATAACAGGTAGCACGTTATCGCTGCATCTCCTTTACCCGCATTCTTTTAAAAGTTATTTTATTAAAAAATATTATGAGATGAGAAAGTATCATTTAGTTACAAAACTCCTCTTGCCACTTTGTGGTTTGTTCCTCTTCATAGCGTGCAGCCGGAAAGCTACTGATTTCAGGGATTTCCTGGGCAATAAGGAAATCCAGTATCCCGGTACGGTATCCGGCATTACCATTTATCCTGGTAACGGCCGGCTGGCCATCGGCTGGAAACCCAGCTCGGATCCCAGTATCAGCAAGTATGTGCTGTACTGGAATAACCGGCAGGATTCTGTTGTTATTACTGCCACTTCTCATAAGCCCACCGATACAGTGCGTTGCCTGATTCCGGGATTAAGCGAGTACGCCTATACGTTTTTTCTGTATTCCTTTGATGCGGCCGGAAACAGGTCTATTGTAACAGAAATAGATAACGCACATGCGTATGGCAACATTTACCGGAGTACACTTCATAACCGTTTGCCTGATGCCACCAAACCCTATGAAATACGTGAGGATGGTACTGTTACGTTGTTTTTCAGCATACCGGATACGATTAATATTGCCACCAACATCAAATACACCAATGCTGCCGGTGTAGAGGCAATGGCTACAATTCCGGGCACCGCAGACTCCATTAATTTACCCAGCTATAAAGCAGGTAAGCCGGTTACTTATCAGTCTTCCTACATTCCCGGAAAAGGAGCACTGGATACTTTTTATACCAACAATTACGATACCTTCCCGGACATCTTTAAACTGGTGGCCTGCGATAAAAGTTTATTCCAGGAGCATGACCTGCCAAATGATATGGGTATCTATCAGTCAGATACCCGTGTGAGCAAATTGTGGGATGGTAGCGTAGGACCGCAGGGTTATCCTAATATTTTCCACAGTGATGATCAGGGATCGAACACACCGCTGCCACGCACCCTCACTTTTGATATGGGCAAAATATACAACCTGGGGCGGATCGAAGAAACAGGCAGGAACTGCTGTAATAATCCGGCTGAATTTGAGGTATGGGGTATTGCAGATGTTACCAATGCGGCTACCTCCCTGAAAAGTACTGATCCGGGATGGGCTGCTGAAATGAGCAGCAAAGGATGGACATTGCTCACTACTGCTATCAGGGGAGATGATGGTAATGCCGCCATGAAGTTTGATTTCATCCCACAGGCGCCACCGGCACGTTATATACGTATCAGGGTAGTACGTACGGTGAATAATTCCAATTCTGTGAATATAAGTGAGGTGACCATGTTTAGTAAACAATAAAAATAAAATGAGTGGAAGCAATTTGCTTCCACTCATTTTATTTTTTCCTCACCACGTTGTTGAGATAATAAGTAATCGTATAAGTTCCTTTGGTAACATAGTATTTGATAGAAGACACTGTGTTCACATGTAACCCGATGTCTGTATACTTCATATCCACCCGATAGTAACAAATACCATTGTCGAAACCAATAGCCGTTGACGGAAATGCCGGCAGCTCCGGAATTCCCTGTGGATATTCATATTCGATGGCTGTAGTTGTTTTAACTTCCGGATAATAGGGATCCCAGTGTTTAAAACTGGGACGTTGATCGCGGCCGTACACTTCTCCCGCTGCCGGATTAAAAAAATCACCGTTTTTATCTTTCCATTGAAAAATGATCCTGTTTGGTCCTTGGCCATTGTGGGTGATATCCATCTGTAAGTTATCCGGAAGAGAATAGAAGTTTCCTGCTGCATCAGCCGTAGTCCAGCTTTTATAGAGTAGGGTATCGATGGTAGTCATCGGTGTAACGATGATATTACACGCGTCCCGCAGCGTCTTTTCTCCTTTCACATTGGATACGGCTACATCTATGCTGTAGGACCCCGGATCAATAAACAAAGAGGTTTGAGTGAATTGCAAACGCCCTCCGATAGGGTTGATACTAAAAGGTGCTACGAGGCTATCTCTCAATTTGGCTTTCAATCTGGCCAGTGTAGAATCTTCATAAGTAACTGCATCTGTATAAGTACTCATCATCTGAGGGGTGATGAACATGCTGTCTGCTTTTGCGTTGTTCTTTTTATTACGAACGCCTGCCAGCACTACTCTTAGTGGACTGGTGGAACCATCTGCCACCAATGTGGAAGAAGTAGCAGTGATACCCTGCTGAATAGTAAAAGGATTTTCAATATAGTAGATGCTGTCACTCAAAAATCCTTTCTCCACTTTTTCGCAGCTATAAATTCCCAGGATGGCCAGTAGCAGGCAGGTGGGTGTTAGTCGGTTTATTTTATTGCTAAGCATATATGAGGCTGGTTTAGGCATGAATAATCTGAACAATTATCTTTTGGTGAGCTGTGCATTGTTGGCCAGTACATGCAGCGTAGTGCCTGTAGACGTTTTTATGCCTGTAGTTTGACAGGTAATTGCGATATCTACAGGATCTCCTTCCGGTGCACCGGGAGAGCCATCCAACGCGCCATTGACCTTTATATACTGCAGGGAATAATAGCTGAATATAGGTGCAGATCCGGAAAGCCATACCGCGTAAGAGCCGGTGATGGTTTTTACCGCACAGGGAGCTGTTACGCCCGCCCAGTTGCTTTTGGATACCGGGGTACTGCTGACATTATCCAGGCTGATGTTATCTCCGAATAAATACTGGGTAATCAGCCTGGAACTAATACTGTCGTACAGCTGATCAAGACTGGTCACATTCAGGTTCGTCATCATCAGCTTTACAGAGAAGTTGGTAAAGGCGAAAAAGGTAGCCGATTTATTGACGGAATCTTTCAGGTTGAAATGATCGATGAGCAGTATGGTGGTATCAAAATAATGGGCGCTGTGTTGCTTTAAATAATCATAGGTACTCAGTGGTGTATTAACACTGTGCTTTCCCCCATCTGTCAGGTAGCCGTCCTTTTTGCAGGAAATGATCCCTATTGCTATGATAGCCACGATCGCAGTTTTCCAGTTTTTATGTAACGTTTTCATGGTTTGTTTTTTTTAAGTTGAAATATGACCGCTACTTTATTTAAGTTTTCCTTGCCAGAAAGGCGTTTGTACTAACTTTGAATTGGTGAGAAATAAGCTGGGATCCAGTGGCCAGTAATATTTGCCGGCAGCAAACTCACCTGTTGAAATAAAAGGAAATTTCACTACGCCGGTGTTCCTGGCGAGTCTTACCAGGTCGTAAAACCGGTGACCTTCCAGGAATAGCTCCCGTCCACGTTCTGCGGTGATGGTATCTAACAATGGGCGGCCGGTAATACCTGTGAGCGGTTTGGTGAGTCCAGCACGGGATCTTATTTCATTTACAATAGAAAGTGCCCCTCCAAAATCAGGGTTTGTTCCTGCGGCCATGGCCTCGGCTTTCAACAGTTTAATATCTGCAAGGCGGAAGATGATAATATTGTTTTGCGCCACGGTAAACTGCGGTTGTTTACTGGGGTCGATGTATTGTATATTGGAATATTTGATACAGGATATAAAGCTGGTAGTACCGGTAGCAATGGTGACAAATGATTTTTTAAACCGGATATCGGTAGTGTCATAGAACAGGGTGTTAACTACTCCTGTATTCAGCTGCCATAGCGGAACGGTGATATTGTTGATATAAGGCGATGCCAGGGTTTGCCCGGATATGCTCTGCGCAGCTACCAGGCTTTCTTTCAGCTGGTTGTTGGATATTTCGAAAATACCTTCGGGTGATTGTCCTTTATAGATAGAAAGATAATCACTGGCAGGCACCAGCGAATAACTACCTGAACTGATGACGGAGTCGCAAGCCATGCGACAGCTATCATAGCTGCTTTTCCAGGCGTAGATATGTGCCATCAGGGCAAATACATTGCCTTTGTCTCCTCTTACAATTTTGTCGGCGGAGTTATTATCTTTCCAGGGAAGGTATTGTTTGGCCAATGTGAGGTCGGCGACACATTGGGCGAGTATATCTTTCTGAGGTGACCGGGCTACCTGTGGTGCGGTGGCCACATCGGGATAGTAGCTGGTCACCAGAGGGACATCTCCCCATACCCTTGACATATAAAAATACGCGAACGCCCGTACGAAATAAGCTTCTCCGATGTATTGATTTTTCTTTGCCTGTTGCGCTGCGGCATCACTACCGGCAAATACAGCGGCCGGCATGAGATTCAGGAAATGCAGGCAGCGGTTGGCTTGTGCGATCGTTGTATAGAAGTTGGAATAGACCCTTAATTTGAGCAGTTCCACATAACTGTTGGCAGGAGGTACACTTCCTTCCCATTGCATGCCGGCTACTTTTTTGAAGGAGTTATCTGCGCCGCCTGTAACAAATTCACTATTGAATTCATCGGTGGGCAAATCACCATAAGCATAATGCGTGATGGAAGCATTGAGTGCACTTCTCAGCAACGAGTAACACGCTGCTACGGATGAATTAGCATCTCCTTCAGATTTCCAGGTGGTCTGGTCGGTAGCCTGACTATCAGGATCCTGGTCCAGGAATTTCTTACAGGAAGTAAAGACCAGGGTAGATATCGTAAACAGAATAAGCCAGTTTATTGGTTTCATTGCTGATGTTTAAAAGTTAGAATGGAAGATTTTGAACAACCGGAATTATAGTTCCGCTCTGATGCCAATCGTAAATTTCCTGACAGCAGGATAAGCCATGTTGGAAGAGCCTGTGGTAGGATCTACGAGTTCCGGATCAGGTATAGTAGGACTTCTTTTGAATGTCAGGAGGTTGTCTGCCATACCAAAAACATTGAAGGAGCGTATGCGCATGGACTGTACCCAGCGGGCCGGGAAGTTGTAGGACAACGATACCTGTTTTACGCGGAGAAAGCTGCCGTCTTCCACAAAATAGGAGCTGGCAATATTATAGCGATCGCTCGCACCATCAGAAGACACCAGGGTAGGGTATTTACTCATATCTCCGGGATGTTGCCAGAACTGATTTAACACATTCGTTAATACGGCTGGTCCTGCATTCGTTCCCCACCAGGAGTAGGATCTGCTACCATTTAACGCATCAGACAGGTAGCCGTTGAAAATTTTTCGGCCGGTCAGGAAAGAGCAGAAAATATTTAAGCTGATGCCTTTGTAACTAAAGCTGTTGCCGAATCCACCGGTTACTTTGGGCAGTGGGTTGCCGGCAATTACTTTATCATCATAATCGATATTATAATCACCGTTCATGTCCTGGTAGCTGGGATCACCGGCATGCAGCGTTTTGCCGAGGTAGGTGAGTTTTTTGCCTGTCATAGGATCTGTTGGTACACTGGCTTCTGTAGGGAAGGCGCCATTGATCTGGTATACTTTGTAGTTGTATAAAGGCTCGCCCATAGTAAGAGATTGCTGGAACCAGGATTCACCAAACAGAAAGTCCCGGTTGTTGTTAGGGAGTCTGGTAACATAGTTTTTATTGAAAGAGATATTGAAGTTGGTATTCCATTGGAAGGCTGCACGGGGATTTAAGTTGTGCGTATTAATGGCCAGTTCTATTCCCTCGTTCCGTACATTCGCAAAGTTCCCTGCATAGAAGCGGTAGCCGGTAGTAGTCTGGGCCGGTACCTGGTAAAAATATTTATCCTTTGCATCTTTGCGGTACCAGTCTGCAGTAATGCCTATTCTATCATTGAACAATGACATATCGATTCCAATATCCGGTTGGATAAATCTTTCCCATCTCACACTATTACTGGCACTGATTCCCTGTGAGGAGAAGCCATTGTAATAAGGGTAGGGAGATATGACGGGCGTGCCATTATAGGTAGAAGGTGTTCCACCTGCAATAGGAAAGGTGCCGTTAGGGACAATAATTCCGGTGCTGCCACCCAGGAAAGAACCGTCATTATAGAGGCCCTGGTATTTGGCGTAGAAGGAACCGGGATCATTACCGGTAACTCCCCAGCTGGCTCTTACTTTAAGGAAGTTCACCACATTTTTTACGGGTTGAAAGAAATGCTCATCAGACACAATCCATCCGGCTGAGAATGCAGGGAAAGTTCCCCATCGGTATTCCGGGCTGTAGATAGAGCTGGCATCTCTTCTGAAAGAGGCGGTCAGCATATATTTGCCTTCGTAGTCGTAGGATAGACGGGCATAGTACGACAACGTTGTTTTTTTCTGCTGGCTACTGGTCACACTCAGGGAGGAGCCGGGAGGAATTGTTTGCAATGTATGTATGCCGGTAACAGAGATGCCTTGTGCCTGTGCCCAGGTACTGTAATTTTTCACCGCATAGGCAGAGGCGCCTGCTACCAGGTTAATATGATGTTTGTTGATCAGGGTGTTATATTCCGCGTAATTTTCAAACGACCAGGAAGGGTTGCTGGACGTGATATCGAATGCCATATTGGAAATACCATTCAATTCTTTTGGGGAGAAGTAAGCCCATTTGTCGATATAATTATTAGCGGCGTAAGTACTGTGGAAAACAACATTTTTCACCAGGGTATCTACTACACCGATGGAGCCGTTGTAAGCAAAAATATTATTGTCATCGAATGGGTTGGCTTGTCCGTTGAATAAGGCAATCTGTTGTGGGGTAAGCTGTGCAAAGGAGGTAGGGAAATTCCAGGAAGCAAAAAGTTGCCCGGAGCCACCGCCGGTTCCGTGATTACGTTTTTCGGAAGTAATCATCAGGTTGGTATTTACCTGTAGCCCTTTCCTGGGGCTTACGGATAAGCTCAGATTAGGAGACAGCCGGTCTATAGAGAATCCTTTTAATAATCCCTGTTCATTATAATGATTTAAGGAAACGCGGTAGTTGGCGCTGCCAAGGAAGCCTGCAATGGCTACATCCTGGTTGTTGACCAGTGCCTGGTCTCTTACCATCATCGACTGCCAGTCTACATTGTTGTTAAAGGCCGGATTGAGGCTGTCTGTCAGTTGAACGGGGATAAATCCATCCCTGATTTCAGCATAAGGAGCGAGGCGGGTGATCAGGTCCATTTTCAATCTTCTTTCCGCTGCGCCGGTGGTTACATTTCGCAGTGCGGGTTGAGTGGTGGCGCCCAAATATCCTGATACGGATACCTGTGGTCGTCCTCTTTTAGCGCTTTTTGTTTTAACGATAATCACCCCGTTTCCGCCGCGTGCGCCATATATAGCGGATGCAGAGGCATCTTTGAGCACATCGATGGATTCCACATCATTGGGATTGATTAAGCTGAGGGGGTTGGTACCACTGTAAGAGCTACCGATGGTATTAATGTCGAAGATAACGCCATCTATTACATATAGTGGGCCGGTATTTCCTCCGTTGGCGTTGCCATAGTCAACGTTGGTGGCGCCGCGGATCACGATATTGGAGCGTTGTCCGGGTTCCGCGGTGCTGGACAATACGCTTACGCCGGCAAGGCGTCCCTGTAGCATCTGATCGAAGCTGGCTTGTGGCATATCCTGGATATCCTTGCCACTCATAGAGGAAACGGCGGCCGTCACATTTCTTCTTTTCACACTTTGATAACCAATGACCACTACATCATTCAGTGCTTTCTGGGAAGGTTTCAATGTAATCTGCAATTTACCGCTACCTGCTTTGATGGTGCCGGTTTCAAAGCCGATATAACTGATGGAAAGAAAATTATTTTCCCGCATCAGGCGCAACGTAAAATTTCCGTTTGGATCTGTCATGACCGCGTTGGCAGGGAGGCCTTTTTCAACAACGCTGGCACCTGGCAAGGGTGTTCCATCGTTGCTCTTTACAGTACCGGATACCATGACCGGCTGTTGCGCTTTTACTTCATGCAGGGATGCTATTATGATACAACATAATAGCAATGGGAGGCGAAGGCATTCTCTCATATTAAATCATTTGATTTTGGTTAATATTTATTGGCCTAAGTAAGCAGAGCACGATTGGTTTAAACAGACAGCCGATCACAATAATCTAAACAGCAGGGGGAAAAGGGATAGCCTTCAATAACGTTGTGAATCACCAGGTGCTAAATTAATTAGTGTCAATCTGACATTAAAATTAGAATTTAATTATTCTATTAATATGCAGAATTTAACTTCTTGTAATTGCATTTTGTTAAGTTGTGGTTAAGTATGGCTGGCTGAGTATTTTTGCCGGGGAGGGGACAGGAAGATAAAAAGTATACTTTTGCAGGAAGTTAAATGATCAGAATTTGAGTATTCAGCACACAAAATGCCCAGGTTGTGGCGCAACAGTATTTTCGCAGCCCGCAATGTCCGGCAGCAATCGGCCGGAATCAACGATCCAGTGCGAATATTGTGGTTCGCAGTTCAGGGTGAGCAATCCCAATTACCGTCCCGACCCGGTGGTGCATACCACCATCAACACCTATACCACTACCTATAGAAATGTACCTGATAGTCGCCCCGCCCGATCTTCGGGATGGAGCAATGCCAGTGACAGGGAGCATAAGGTAGCCCGGATACTTGGCTATATAATTGGCTGGCTGATGTCGCCTTTTGTGCTCGGTCTGTGGATAGCTGCCTTTATGAAAGTGGATGATTTTCCGATCATGATACCGGCTATGTTTACAGGAATAATGTTGTTCTTCTTTTTTATAGCCAGCAGGAGTGGGAGAGAGCTGAGGCGTAGACGGGGAGTCTAACCGGGGTGGCATTTTTTAATAAATAATATTATATTAGAGATAGATATCCCAATTTTCCCATGACACCAGAAGCATATAAACAACGATATAAAGCGGAAGATGCAGTTGGCTGGCTTTCAATAGACAATGCCCTGGAAGGCGTTTATGGTAAAACAGAACCTCGCCATTACGGGCCGCTCTGCGGCATTCACTTTGCAGTAGGTGGTACCGATCCTATAGATGGCGTTAGCATTTATGATTCCGCTAAACAGGAACCGCATCGTCATATTATCAGCTATGGCATGTCCGAGCTCTATTATGATCATGAAAAGGCGGGCGGTGAATTCAGTAAATGGGGTTTTGAATTTACCTTCCGGCTGAAGCCATTTGCAAAAGATAAAGAAGATCCAATTTGGGCGGTGCACGTAATGAATAACCTTGCGCGATATGTGTTTAAAAGCGGAAAGTGGTTTGAGGAAAATCATTTTATACCTGCGAAAGGCCCCATAAGATTGGATACTGATACCGAAATAACGGGTTTTGTAATAGCCCTTGATCCTGAACTCGGAAGAATGGAAACCCCACATGGCGAAGTGTCTTTCCTGCAACTGGTGGGGGTAACAAACGCTGAACTGGAAAGGGTAATGCAGCACCCTACTACTAATACGGTGGCTGCATTGATCAGTGAATTAAAAAGAGATAACCCTTTGCTGATAACAGACCTGAACAGGAAGTCTTAAGGAACTGTAATAACAATCTTTCCAAAATACTTCCCCCGCTCCAATAGTTGGTAGGCATCACGCACCTGTTCCATGGTAAACACGCTATCAATAACCGGATGTATATCCGCTACTTCGATGGCCCGGTTTAAGGCAGTAAAGCTTTCCGCGCTGCCAACCGCCAATCCCTGAATCCTCAGAAACGACATATTGATTTTATGTGCGTGTATATCCAGGGGAAGAGAGGTGCCGGTAATGAAGCCTGCAGTACCTACAAAGCCGTTTTCTTTTACAGACAGTAAGGATTGTCCTATTGTTGCCGTGCCGGCAATATCTAAGGTGATATCCACACCTTCTCCATTTGTCAGCGTAAGTACCTGCTGATGCCAGTCGGGATAATTATTATAATTAATCACGGCGGTGGCGCCAAGTTGTTTCAATCTTGCTGCTTTTTCATCGCTGCTGGTGGTGGCAATTACCCGGGCACCTGCTGCCTGGGCTATTTGAAGCGCAAAAAGGGAAACCCCGCCGGTACCCTGGGTGAGCACCGTTTGTCCCAATTGTAAATGAGCCTGGTTGATTAAAGCATGCCAGGCGGTTACTGCTGCGATGGGAAGTGTGGCAGCTTCTTCGAAGCTGAGGTTGCCCGGTGATTTTACCAGTCCATACTCAGGAATGCATACATATTCTGCCATCACGCCAGGCGTTTGCCAGGCCACCCTTATTGAATTACTTTCTTTCGTGATAGCGCCTTTTGTCCATTTTTGTACATATTGTATGGCCACATGATCTCCGATTTTCCACTGGGTAACGTCTGGTCCGATTTCCGCTACAATACCGCTGCCATCTGATGCGGGGATATAAGGAAATTCAAGTTTGTCGTTGAAGCTTCCATTTGCCACTATGCCGTCCAGGTAGTTTAAAGATACTGCTTTGATTTTCACCAGAACCTCATTGCGCATAGGTTTCGGGGTTTTAATTTCCCGGATATTGAAATGGTCAATTCCAAATTTTTCTAATACAACAGCTTTCATATAATTATAATGCTTTGATGTTAATTAATCTTTTTCTCCCAGTGTGATGCGAAGCCGGTTGAGTGCATTCATGAGGGAAATGCTGGCAGTCAGCTCCACCACTTCCTTTGGGGTAAATTGTTTGTCCAGCATTTCGCGTAGTGAGGATAAATCTTCCTGCATCAATGTGATGGCCTCTGCCCATTGCAACACCAATTCCTGTTGATGATCAAAGGCTTTAGAATGCTTCCAGCCGGGCAATCTGTCGAGTACTTCCTGGTGAAGTCCCATGTCCCTTAGCTCCTGGTTATGAAAACTGCAGCAATATGCGCAGCCGTTTAATTGAGATACCCGCAATTCTGCCAGGGCAATCAATTTGTTGTCCAGTCCGGATTTCCGGATGCTGGCATGTGCCTGATAGAGGAATCCAATCGTTTCTTTTGAGATGGTTTTGTAATCCATGATTCGTTTATTGTAGGGCAAAATTGGATCTCTTACCGTTAAATTAACGGTAATAACCTCTGAGAAAACAGTAACGTGATTGGAAAGCGATATTTAACCGGATCAACCTTCGTACTTTTGCTATATGGATTACCTGCACGACACATTTGCTATTGAGATCGCTGAATACCACGAGTGGAGCGAGAGGAACAGGAAAAATAATTTCTTTGAACTGGTATATATTCTTCGGGGAGAAGGTCTGCAAAGCGTAAATTATATCAAACGAAAATATGCGGAAAACGGTATCTTTCTACTGCCGGCTGCTAAATGCCACATGTATATCATAGAAAAGCCCACGTTGTTTCTGTTCATTCGTTTTACCGGAAGTTATTTTATGTCCAGGGAAAAAGATCAACTGGACTATAGCTCCTGGTTTAGCCGGCTCAACTTTATTTTAGGCAACCATGATCGTGATCCCGGAGAGATCATCAATGACCCGGAAGACAAAAGCCAGGTGAAAAGACTGCTCGATGTGGTACTCTTTGAATATGAGCGAAAAGATATTTGCTCCGCTTTTATTATCCAGAATACATTGGTATCTATCCTGGGTATTTTGTCGCGTAACATACAGAAAAAGGTATTACAGGGGCGTACATTCAAAGACAGGAAGTTTATCGATTTATGGAATTTTATCTCCTTCAATATTTTAGATCCGGAGAAAATATCAGTACCTTATCTGGCTGCTAAATTTAATATTGCTGAGAGTTATTTCAGTGAATATTTTCAGCGGAATGCTGCAGAACGATTTCAGGACTTTGTGCTGAAATCACGTTTGCAAATTGCTGAATCCCGTGCTATTTATACGACTACTCCTTTAGCGGAAATCGCGTGGGAATTAGGATTTACTGATAGCAGCCATTTGAATAAGATGATGAAGAAATATTTTGGTAAAGGGATGAGGGAGATCAGAAAGGGGTTATAGTTTATCTATTACATCTTTATATCCTCTTCCAATAGGTATCGATATGCCATTCAGCTCCACCATCTCTGCCGTGTAGGATTCTATTTTGTTGACAGAAACAATGAAAGACCGGTGTATGCGTTTGAAAATGAACGTTGGCAGCAGCTCTTCTATCTCACTGGTACTCATCTTGGAGATATACTCATTCCTGGTGGTAACAATTTTAATGTATTCACGCTGACTTTCAATATACAATATCTCTGAAAAAAGAATCTTGACTTTCCGCTTTTGTATATTCACAAAGATAAAGTCCCTGTTCTCATTTGATCCTTTCTTTTGTTCTGTATTGACCTTATTTACTGCCGTTAGAAATCGTGCAAACTCAAAGGGTTTTAGCAGGTAGTCCGTTACATTCAGGTTAAACCCTTCTACGGCATATTGATGATAGGCTGTGGTAACAATAACAGCAGGCGGGTTGGCCAATGTTTTCAGGAAATCCATGCCTTTTAGTTTAGGTAGATGGATGTCCAGAAAGATAAGATCTACCTCGTTATGCAACAGGAATTCAGCGGCGAGGATAGCATCTTTAAATACTTTCTGCAATTCCAGGAAGGGCACTTCGGAAATATAATCGCTTAGTACTTTCACCGCCAGCGGCTCGTCTTCTATGATGATACACTTTATTTTAGGCATGGCTTGCAAGGTTTATTTTTAAGGTAGCGGTAAATACAAAGTCCCCTTGTTGTACGTCCAGTTGATAGTCGGTGTAAAGCAATTCCAGTTGCCGCCGCAGATTGGAAAGACCTATATTTTCTTTTGCTTTGGTTTCACCGGAAGGATCACCGGTAGAATTTTTTACTATAAAAAGTAGCTGCCTGTTTTTTACAGACAGATGAATATCTACAAATGGGAGCTCCCTCGTTTCGGATACGCCGTGCTTGAAAGCATTTTCAACCAGCGGGATCAGCAGTAGAGGAGGCAACGACTGTTTCATATCTTCCAGGTCATAATTGAAGTTGACGCGCAGGGAATCATCGTAGCGTAGTTGCTCCAATGCGATGTAGTCATCGATGATTTTAAGATCCTGTTCAATAGCAATGTATGGCCCGCTGGTTTCATACAACATGTACCGGAGTATCTTCGACAAACGAAGAATGGATTCAGGCGCCAGGTCAGACTTATCTCTTGCCAGCGAATAGATATTATTCAGGGTGTTGAATAAAAAATGTGGATTGGTTTGAGACTTAAGATAGTTCAACTCTGCCTGCTGACTGGCAATGCGTAACTGTTGCGCCGACTGTTTCAGCCGGATATAATTGTAGATATGTCTGACGATACCAAAAAATAAAACCGATCCTATACTATAGCCTGTCAGGGCGCCGATTCTTTTTTCAATGGTGATAGGCTTGCCCAGCGTGGTGTAGATATGCAATGTTACGCCCAGCGTCCGCCAGAGATAGAACCCCAGCGAAAAAATAAAACAGTATAACAATACCCGAAAAAACGAAGAGATAAATCTTTTCAGGCTTAGCTTCGGCAAGGTGTATTCAAACAATGAGTAATTCGCTATCGATAAATAACCTGCTAACCAGATTTCGTTAAAAATTATCGCGGGGAAGTTGCCGGGATTATCAATTGCATCACCAAGCAGGTTTAGCAACAGAAAAGCGGGTACCAGCCACACGTACAACTCAAATAGCTTTATGTCAGATAGTTTTTTCATGTTGATGTTTGGTAGGATAAATGTCGGCAAATATTTTTCTTTCTCCTAATGCCCTCCGATGATTGACGCCACTTTGCCGTTTGTTTACCATAACCCGTTGTTCGTTGACAGCTCATCATGCAAACAGGAGGGATTCGCTATCCTTGTATCGTCAACAACCAAACAACCTAATATTCAAACTCAATTTAAACAAAACATGAACAAGCTAATGCAGTTTGGCGAAATAGTAGACGGATATGATATCCCTGTCCTGAATGAGAGAGAAATCAGGGCCTCCGCAGGTATACTATTTCTGGCCACCTATACTTCCCTGATGTTTATTCTCTTTGCGGGCAATTTTGTACTGGTAAAATATGTCATCTCTTGTTTCCTGCTCGATTTACTGATACGGGTATTCATCAACCCGAAATTTTCTCCGGTATTGATTCTCGGGCGTTTGATGGTTCGTAACCAGGTGCCTGAATATGTGGGTGCACCGCAAAAGAGATTTGCCTGGAGCATTGGGATTGTCTTATCTGCCATCATGTTTTATTTCCTCGTCATTGTAAATGCATATAGCCCGATAACAGGCATCATTTGTCTCATTTGCCTGATATTCCTGTTCTTTGAAGCAGCCTTTGGTATTTGTCTGGGTTGTTTGTTCTATCCCCTTTTTTATAAAAATAAAGTACAGCATTGCCCCGGAGAAGTATGCGACATCAAATCCAGGCAGGATATTCAAAAAGTTTCATTGGTACAAGTGATCATGCTCCTGTTGTTTATCGTTTCCGTTTTCTTTGCCACCAGGCTGCTCCAGGAGCAGTTTAGCAAGAGGCCCCATGATTTGTTCAAATCTTCCACCACGGTTAAATCCAGATAAATATGCTACCGCAACTGATGCCGCCTGAAAGTGGATTAGAAGAATACTTTGCTGTTTACCGGGACAATATCATCGGCCATCAACAAACCTTTACCTCCCCTTTTGGAGAAAAGAAAATCATTTATGCCGATTGGACTGCCAGCGGCAGGGCTTACGGGCCTATTGAAAAATATATACAGCAGAACATACTTCCTTTTGTCGGCAATACGCATACGGAAACGACAGTTACCGGTACCTATATGTCTAAGGCTTATGAAGAAGCGAAGCGCATTGTGAAATCACATGTCAATGCCAGCGAAGCGGATGTATTGCTTTTTTGCGGCAGCGGCATGACGAG
Organism: Chitinophaga sp. RAB17; assembly: GCF_052114225.1. Taxonomy (NCBI): domain Bacteria; kingdom Pseudomonadati; phylum Bacteroidota; class Chitinophagia; order Chitinophagales; family Chitinophagaceae; genus Chitinophaga; species Chitinophaga sp. RAB17. The sequence goes on from NZ_JBFREI010000002.1 coordinate 1,309,424, forward strand.
TGCCGTCAACAAGTTGCAAAGAATATTAGGGCTGAGATTACCAGAGCGTTTCACTGATTACATTCATGCCCGGGAACTCCCGTCCTGTGATGAAGTACTGAAACCGGTTGTTTTTGTAACGCATATGGAGCATCATAGTAATCACCTTAGCTGGTTGGAAACTATTGCCACCGTGGAGATCATCGGATGCGATGAAAATGGCAATGTTGATATTGCACATTTCAGCGCTTTGCTGGAGCATTTCAAGCACCGGCCCAATAAGATAGCCGCAATAACGGGATGTTCCAATGTTACCGGGATCCAAACGTCTTATCACGATATTGCAAAACTCATTCATCAATATGGTGGGTTATGCTTTGTAGATTTTGCCTGTTCTGCCGCTTACTGTGATATCAATATGCATCCGGAGGAGGGTGATGCCCATTTAGATGCCATTTATTTTTCAGCGCATAAATTTCTAGGTGGACCAGGCACACCAGGGGTATTGATTTTTAATAAAAAGCTTTACAGGAATGCAGTGCCGGATCAACCGGGTGGAGGAACAGTAAAGTACAGTAATCCCTGGAAGGTGCATGAATACGCTACAGATATAGAACAACGGGAAGATGGGGGAACGCCTCCGTTTTTACAGGGTATTAAAGCGGCCATGTGTATCCGGTTAAAAGAACAGATGGGGGTAACAAATATCCTGCGGCGGGAAGAAGAACTGCTGGCCATCATTTTTTCCAGGTTATCAAAGATAAAGCGCATAGATATACTGGAAGCCGAGGTGACAAAAAGGCTCGGTGTCGTTTCTTTCATTGTAGCGGGAGTGCCTTATAATTTAGTGGTTAAACTACTGAACGATAGGTTTGGCATTCAAATGAGGGGAGGATGTTCCTGTGCTGGTACCTATGGGCATATGCTGCTGAATGTGGATAAGCCACAATCTTACGCTATACTGGATTCTATCCGATCAGGAGATTTATCGTGTAAGCCGGGTTGGATACGGTTATCTATACATCCCACTATGACCAATGCAGAAATTACCTTCATCATGGATGCTATTGAAACAACCGTATTCAACATACCCGAGTGGGGAAAAGATTATTACTGTGATCCTCACTCAAATGAATATTTCTTTAAGGGGGTAGCGGTAACAGAACAAGTGAAAGTGCCTGATTGGTTTGATGTGTGGCGGTAGAATAATTTATCTTGTGCGGGAATATCCGGGAATGGGATTTGCCAGCTTTCAGGACTTTTAATTAACTTACCAGCTTTATGATGAAGACCTGGAAATGAAGGGACCGAATGGGATATCATCGCTTGTATTTTAAACTGATAGCAGCTGTTTATGCGTTTTCTTATTTTAATTTTATTGTTTATCAGCACGGGGGTGTCCGCCCAGTTTGCAGATGTTGATCAATTTATCCGTTCCAAAGAGGGAACCAGGGTGTGGAAGCGAAATACAATGATATGGCGTTGTATAAAGGGGATGAAAGCAGATGCCAGCAATAAAGAAGCTGTTCAGATCTGCACCTGTCAGGCCGATTTAATTGACCGGCATTTTCCCATAAAGCGGATAAAAGAATATGACCGGTTATATTCCGGTGAGGCATTGTCTAAACTGATTGCAGAAGATACCGCTTTGCAGGCACGTATTGAGCAATGTTATAAAGATATTTCGGAAACCAACCTTTTCTTCTCCCCCGGGCAAATTATTGGCTATCGCGATTCTATGGCAGCCTATATTCGCGCTAATAAAAAAGAGCCACTGGAAGAAAGCCGGATAAACAGTTATTGTGATTGCGCGGTAGCTATTATGGCGAAGCGGAAAATAAATGCGCAAACCATTAAAGATATGAATGATCCCAATTCTATGCTGTTTAATGAAATTGCTTATCGTTGTGGTGGGTATCCCTATAAAAAAATATCTCCTACCACCGGCTGGAAAATATCCGACAGTCTTGATGTAATCGGTAACAAAAGGATTGATTCCATTGATGTTATCACCGTTAGTGGCATGACCAAGCTGAAAGTAAAAATAGGACCGGTTGTAAACATCTGGATGCTGGATTGCGGTGCTACCGATATGCTGGTGTCAGATACGATGATCAATAAATTACTTCAGTTGAAACTGGTCTCGAGGAATGATTTCCTTGGACAACAAACATATACACTCGCCAGTGGCAAAGATATTTTGTGTGACGTATACCGGATCAATAATGTCCAGGTGGGAAAGTTTACCGTTAACAACCTCGTGATCGGCGCCTCCAAAGAAGCTAATACCTTTCTGCTGGGAAAAACATTACTCAATAAATTTCGGCGCTGGTCTATTGATAACCAACGTGACCAACTGATTTTAGAGAAATGATATCCTTGACGAAGCGTTGTATAGCGACTGTTTAAAGGTAACAGAAGAGAAGACCACCATCGCCTGTTACGGAATTTTGTACCATGGTATAATGAAAGAGATGATAGAAGAAGATAAATATTTAATTGAGTTTAAAGAAAAGATCCTGACATATTACCCGGTTTCGGACAATGCTTTTGAACTGTTTAAAAACATTATCAGCTTTCATCAGCTGGATAAAGGGGAGATACTCTTAAATATTGGGCAAGTTTCCAAACATCTTAACTTTATCTGCAAGGGAGCTGTGATCGCCTACTTTACAGATAACGAAGGGAGAACCTATAATAAGAATATCTTTTTAGAAAGACAGTTTGCAGGATCTACCGTTTCAGCACTTTTAAAAACGCCATCAGAATTTACCCTGCAGGCGATTGAAGACACCACCATTATCAGGATGAGTTATAGCCAGTATAAAGAGGTGATCTACAGGAATGATGAACTTAAAAGCTTTTATATCGCTTATCTGGAAAAGAACTGGATAATAGATAAAGAGCAAAGAGAAATTTCTTTGGTCATGGAAAATGCTACTATTAGATATCAGAAACTTCTGGCAGAATATCCGAACATAGATAAGAGAATTCCGTTACAGCACATTGCATCGCATCTGGCTGTTACCCCCACGCAATTGAGCCGGATCCGAAAGGATTTAAAAAAATAGTCCCCTCTCAACATATGTAAAGAACAATGAAGATGCTTAGGGATAATTTTGCCCTATGAATCAATATTTTTTCTCTATAGTAGCTTTTGTTGGAGGTGTTTGTTTGGCTGTACAAGCCGGTTTTAATACACAATTGGGGATTTTACTTAAGAAGCCAATTCTAGCCTCCATTTCACAATCCGTCAGCAGTTTTATATTCGCATCTGTTTTCCTGTTGCTTTTTTCAAAGGAGTTACCCAGCCTTCAAATTGCCAGGCAAATCCCCTGGTATCTCTGGTTTATAGGCGGCCTGTTTAGTGTAACTGGCATCACGTTATACTATTTCACCATACCCAAATTGGGAATTTCGAAAATGATTGCTTTAGGGTTATGTGGACAGCTTGTACTTTCCGCCGTTGCAGGGCATTTTGGTTGGCTGAACTTACCTGTTGAGCCCATTACATGGAAGAAGATCATCGGAATTGCAGCCATGATGGCAGGAATAATTATCATCAGTTCAAAGTGACCAACTACCCATTAAAATAGATCAACACCATGGATTTCATTAAGAACCTGGAATGGCGGTATGCCACCAAAAGGTTTGACACGACCCGAAAAATTTCCAGAGAAGAGCTGGAGCTTTTAAAAAGAAGTATTCAATTAACACCATCGCCATACGGGCTACAGCTTTACAAAGTGATCATCATTTCCAGGCCGGAACTGAAGGAGATGCTGAAGCCGGTTTCCTGGCATCAGCATCAGATTACAGATTGTTCGCATCTTTTTGTATTCTGTAACTATGCAACAGTGAAGGATGAATACATTGATGAATATATTCACACAAGATCAGGAATACTACATATAGATAGCGGGCAATCAGCAACGAGAGGAGCATTTATGAAAGGGAAGATTGCAGAAAAAACGCCGGAACAAAAGACGAATTGGTTGAAAAATCAGACTTACCTTGCTCTTGGCAATTTATTGGCAGCCTGCGCCGATTTAAAGATCGATGCCTGCCCGATGGAGGGATTTGAACCGGAAAATTATAATCGCATATTAGGGTTGGAGGAAAGCGGCTTAAATGCCTGTGTGATTGCTGCAACCGGTTACAGAAGCACCGAAGATCAAACGCAGCATCATCTGAAAGTAAGAAAGTCCACCGAGTTACTATTTGAAGAAAGATAGACACCATTTAAAATATATGGTTATGAATAAGCTCAATAAAGAAAATATCCAACCAGTCGTTTTTGAATTATACAACGATTATGCACACAATCGGTTAAGCAAGGAGGCATTTACAGAAAAGTTGTCCGCTTATGCTGTTGATGGATGGACTGTTGCTTCACTGATGGCCTTCCTGACGCCTGATTATAAAGATGCCATACAGGTTCGGGCAGATGATCCTGGAATTACTACAACATATATCAGCTATCCATCTCCCAAAGGAGGCGGCACCATAAAAGCACTGTTGTGTATGCCCAGGGGCAATCAAAAGAAGCTACCTGGAATAGTGGTAGTGCACGAAAACAGGGGCTTGAATCCACATATTGAAGATGTGGCCAGGCGTACCGCTTTGGCAGGATTTGTTGCCCTGGCTCCTGATGCATTGAGTCCCTTAGGCGGTTATCCCGGAAATGATGATGATGGACGGGCCCTGCACAATAAAAGAGAGCCGAAAGAAATGCTGGAAGACTTCATCGCAGCATTCGGGTACCTGAAACAATATGAGTATTGCAATGGAAAGGTGGGGGTAGTAGGATTTTGCTTTGGAGGATGGATTTCCAATATGATGGCGGCGAGAGTACCCGATTTGCTGGCTGCAGTTCCTTTTTACGGGGGCCAGGCCCCTTTGGATGAAGTCCCCAATATTAAGGCAGCGCTTCAGTTGCATTATGCCGAAACAGATGCGGGTATCAACAGCGGTTGGGAAGCCTATGAAAAGGCATTGACAGATAACAATAAAGAATATACCGTTTACCATTATCCGGGCACAAATCACGGCTTTCACAATGATACTACTCCACGTTATGACAAGGAGGCAGCAGTGTTGGCATGGAACCGGACTATTGATTTCTTTTCGGGAAAGTTGGTGTAAATAATGTATATAGATTCTTTGCGGATCTCGTAGTCGCTGAAATTTTTTAAGCGACTATGAGATCTTTGTTTTGATATATGTTGCGTGTTATAACATGAATGGCAAGCAGATAGCTACAAAAGTATTTGGTGGATTCTCATGAGATTCTCTTAAATTTGTCATAGAGAGCCTACAATAATCTGCGACCCCAATTGATATTTTATCACCCCAAAAAAATACTCATATGGCTACATAGCAATTTAACGGAATACTGTCTCATGAAATAGGATGGAGAATGACGCTTAAATTGATTTAATTACAACCCCGAATAATAAATATTTCTCTCAAATAGCTGTACTGGTACTACATGAGACCTGTTCTCACCTCAAATCCTCTGTAATAACCTCATTACTCTCCCGCACCCATTTACACGGTGCACTAATCAATTTATTATGAAAGAAAACAAATTTGTTGTAGATCTTGGTGATCTCAAGCTTACTGACGAGCAACGTCATAAGATTAACAGCGCTATTCAAAAAGCAGTGACAGGCGAACTCGCTGGAATTAGTGCGGGTAATGTGGCCCGCAATGTATTGATTCCTGTTAGTCACTGGCCTCATTCTCCCATTATCTGGGGCTTTATACTAAGGGATTTTGATAAAGTAATTATAAAGGATTCTATCAGGTTTGAATAACTGTTTTTATGAAAGATCAGGAGAAATTTTTATGCCCGTCAGCGAGGTGTAAAACAGGATCCGAGCTGCTGGGGATGAGGCAGGAGGATGGCACGGTTGCCATTCTGCCTCAGACTTTGCCGGTCGATGAAACATTTATTCAGAAAGTAAATGAAAGCCAGGTTACAGCAGAGCAGGCATTCAGATTTACCAATAAATGCGTTGAAGGCGCCTGTTCGCAATGGACTGGTAAATCCTGTGGGGTAATAGAGAAATTGGTTACCTACCTGGATAGTGTTCCCGCAAAGGAAGACTTGCCTCGTTGCCCCATCCGGAAAAGTTGCAGATGGTTTCATCAACAAGGTAATGGTGCCTGTAAGATCTGCGTGTTTGTAATAACGGAAGTCACGGAACAAGACATGACGACGGTACAAGCATAGCGGGCATCCTGCACACACATGTAATCGTGATTTGATCCGTCAGCAGACGGAATTACAGCAGCCGGAAACAATTGTTCCGGCTGCTTATGTATCGTTACCCTTTTTTTTCGTTCCTCATTCAATTATAAAATTTCTACTTCTTCCGGGATAACAAACAACATGGTACATCCCGTTTTCGTAGTGACAGCGTGTTTGAAATTCGGAGGAGTATATAGGTAGTCTCCTTGTAAAAGTGTGGCCCCTTCCAATATTACGTCACCGCTTAATACAAATATTTCTTCACCGGCAGGATGATTGTGATAGGGGTATGTTGCACCTGGCTCAAATTTCAGCAGGATAGTAGTAGAACGCTGCATTGTTTCGTCATAGCGAAGAGAAATGACAGATATGCCATGATAATGAATTCCTTTTTCAATTAGTGGCTGCCACTCTTTTTGATTATTTCGCACGATGTAGTGATGAATGTCTGTGTTCATATTTGTTGTTTTATACGATTAGTTGATTAATAATTGATCGATGCTCCATTTGTAGGAGGGCATGGTGGCTAAAAGGAAGGCGCCTGCACAGAAGGCAAATACAGAGTAGTCCATCGGCTCTTTTATACCAAATGACCAGGTCATGGCCAGTGCAAATACGAATGAAAGCAGGGCGGCGCCATAGGCGGCATAATTTGTTTTAAAGCCAACGAGCAACAACATTCCCAATGTGGTTTCCAAAATGGTGCTGCTTATCGCAATAGCTGGAATAATGCTTTTAGGAGCAAATGAATTTACCTGTGCGGTATAGTTTAAGAAATTGGTCCAGCCGGATGACTGGCTTCCCCATAAGCTAAGCCGACTCGCTACGGCAGATAAAAATCCTGATGCCAGTGCCAATCGTAACAGCAGGGTGGCTATGTCTGTAACTTTCATGTACTGATTTTTTAAAATTGCAGATAATTAATCAGACACAAAGATGGCTTACAAAGCCCCCTTAAAGAATAGAGAATGTTGAGAAAAGCATGTAATATTTATGCTGTCAGCCTTTCTTTATATTGTTTGGGGGAAGATTTTGTTTGTTTCTTAAAGAAGTTGGAGAAATAGAACGGGTCGTTAAAGCCAAGCTGATAAGCGACCTCTTTTACAGAGAGGTTGCCATAGGTGAGCAGTCTTTTGGCTTCAGAGGTCACCAGCCCATAGATCACATTTTGGGCTGTTTTCCCCGTATGTAGTTTCGCCAGCTCATTTAATTTTAGTTCGGTAGTGCCAAGCAATTCAGCAAACTGACTAAGCGGATAATTGTGCTCGAAATTATTTCTTACTGCTTCCAGGAATTTAAGGAATAATGCATCGGGTTTCCATATTTCATCTCCCCTGGTAACTTTAGCCCGGTTAATTGCCACCAGTATCAATTCTATCCTGCTATGAACGGAGATAAGGTATTGATATGGTTTATTAAGCAATTCCTCCTCAATCGATTTTAGCTGGGCTTCAACAACCGCTTTATCAACAGATATCACTTCGTTCATGGCGAAATGACAAAACAATCCGTTGTGGAAAATCAATTCAATGTCTGTATCATCTTTGCAAAAGAAATCTAATGTAAATTCAAGTATATAACCTTTCGCTTTTGGAGGCCTGCTCAGGCTGTGAATTTGCCCGGAGGTGATGGTGATGACCTGTCCTGCGGCAACATGAAATTCTCTTTCGTCAATAGTCATAGATAGTTTGCCTGAAACGCAGTAAACCAATACGTATTTCATAATGCGCCGTGGTTGGTCCAGGCCGGCAATATTTTCTACATCGTTTATTGTTATCATCTGTTACTATGGATATGAGACTGTTAGGAATTCGGGCTGACGATTTTGGTTGTTGCGACTATCGTACGGGCTTCTTATGGGCCGATTTCAAATTTAGTAATGTTCTTTTAGATTTTTGGAATTATTCTGAATTTTCGTTGTTGTTATTAGTTGGGCGCGAATCCCTGCCTTCGCTGTTTCAAAGCATTTAAAAGAAAAAGGAACAGACTTACGCCTGTTCCTTGAAGCACTTTCAGGTTGTATGGTAAGATGAGTTTTTTAATGCTTAACAAACTTATAAGTATGATTTATCTCTTCTGAGCTGACTTTTAGGAAATACGTACCGGGTGTTAGTTCCGCAATGTTTATAGCTGTTCCTGATGCCCGCTTCATACGTTGACCATTGTTGTCATACACCTCGAGCGTAGCGATATTATTTAGTCCACGAATATAGAGTTTGGTGCCAACTGGATTAGGATACAGCGAGATGCCTTTCGGCTGATTGGTGGTCTTCCCTTCTTTTGGGATTTTCGGGTCTGTCATAACATTGATACGCGCATTATTCAGACTGGATGATGGTTGGCCAAACAGTTCGATCTCCGCCAGCTGGAGTATTGTTCCACTGTTATTGGAGATGTTGAATCTATAGAATGTATATGCCGTGTTATTGTTAGTGTTGAACACCCTGTTTTGAAAACGATAGGGGAAGTCTTCATTGGAACGGCTGTCAATAGTGTTCCAGGTAGTGCCATTTGTGGATCCTTGTAGTGTCCAATTCATGGCATCCCGATCCGGTTCATCATTTGCTGATGTGATGGTATAATTTTTTACGACATAGCTGGAAGGTGCCTGATATTGTATCCAGGCGGAAGCATTAAATGTCAGGTATTTCGAGTTACGATTGTTGTCGATCAGGTTGGTATATTCTTCACCAGTTGGAGAACCCGTTTGATATTGAGCACTCAGTATGCCTCCCGGCAGGTCTGTAATATCTGTTCCCAGGCTATTGTCAGTATTAACAGCGGGAAGGCCATTTTTTTCACGCAGCAATTGAAAAAGATGATCAGGTCGCACCACAATATGATTGGAGTCGAGCGAATTCATGACGTTTTTAAAATTTGTGGGCTTCACATCCTGCCAGGGTTGCGCCTGGATAATGATGAACCTTGGTGATGCGCCATTCCATCCTGAAGAAGCGGATGCAATGGCATCTTTCATCGCTTGTTCTCCGGTGCAATAGTTGCAGGAGAGTGGCATCCCCGGAAGGACCTGGTTATATATGCTAAGCGGCCCACCTGTATTCTGAGCTGTTACCCCAAGTAGTGATGGCGCATATGTGGCAAAGCTCTCTCCAACATTTTGGTTGATGCCGCCTGTGATCGTGTTCCAGATGGTGACCACGCGAAACCCTGCCCGTTTGTTATAGTCTTCCGTTTTAGCAACAAATTGGTTTAAGGTATTCTGATTGGGGAAATTATTGGGATATATATAGCCGTATCCGGAAGGCCCCGAAATCAGGTTGTCATTATTAGTGGCGGTTTGATGATAGAAGTTTAATGCACCCGGCATTGCATCCAGCATGGCAGGAGACAAAGTCCATCCAATAGGCACGGAGCCACGATCGGGATTATTCCAAAGCTTGCGCATCAGGTGTTCAACAAATTGTAAGTTGTCTCCATCACTTAATATAAATGCAACATAAATTTTATTTTTCAGGACTGGTTTTGGCGGTATCGGTTTAACAACGACCGTTCTGGGCATACCACTGTGAACCGTTAAATTGGTGGCATAATCACTCGCAATGGTGGCTATGCCATAGCTGGATGCTCTTGTTACACCGGAGCCTTCTTCCGGCCACCAGCCCATGAAGTTTGCTCCGGCTGGCATAGAAGATAGAAAGCTGTTTAATAATTCACTTTCACCCGATACCCTTGGATCCAACCATATTACTGCGGCCCCCAATGCTGCGGCGTATTCCCGTAACGAACCCTGGTGCGCTTCCGGGCTTAACCCGATCAACAACCGGTGATCCAAGGTGGGCCAATAGGTGTTATACAACGTCTGGTACACCTGTAGATTACTGGTAAACTGGCCACGCAAATCAACCAATACAGGGAAATTATAGGGAGCAGCCGTTAACCGTGCTAATAGAGATGGAGAGGCAATGAGCGCCTTTTTGTTTTTTGCAAGCATGGTGGCGAGGTTCACAGTAGCTGTTTGTGCAGGATCATACACAATCAGTCCATCTATTTCGGTGCGATATTTAGTGATCAGTTCCCACCTGTCTGTATGTTCTGTCCAGGTTAAACCTAGAGACTGCATCCAGGTATAAGGCCCTTCTGCAAAGGCATCGCCTTCATAGGAGAAGAGACGTGGTTTTGTTTTGTTAACAACGCCTTTCAGCGAACTGAATAAATAAGTTTCGGCAGTGGCATTATCCTGCTGCACGCCCACCCAGTCTACTTTTATATAGGCTGCTCCCCGCCAGAATATCCGCAGCTCAATGTTGTGGTTGTCTGCTGGCATGGTGAAGGGCAATTTAATACTGGTGTAGTTGGCCGCTATAGGAAATTGCTGGCGGGTAATTGTCTTGAATGCCAGGGTGGCACCGGTAGTAGCATCTCTGACATCGATATCTACTACAGAATCATTGTTGGCAGTGTTGTTATCAATTTTCATTCTAAATTCAGCAATATTAAATCCTGCCGTAACGGTGTTGTCATAAGGTCCATAAATCATATGCTGATTTGCGGCATCGATTCCAACCTGGCAAAGCCAGCCATCGGTTTCCAGGCGCCCTGTTTTGTGACTAAGGGAGGAGCCTTCAGCTTCCCAGCGCCAGGATCTTTGCTCTGGCAGAGAGGTGCCATTGCTGTAAAATAAATCCAGCTGACTGGCTGTTGCCGGAAATGAGGGCAGCAATTGACCGGCAGGCCATGTTGTTTGAGCTGAAGAAGGTGTTATTATCAGCACCAATAAAAGAAGAAACAATGCGGTACGGATTAACGGGTATTTGTGGGTCATAGTCATTAGAATTTGGTTCATGGAATATGATATCGGAATACGATGGGTTTAAATAGTCGCGATCTGTTACGCCTGCGGTTTATCAAAGTATCTGAAATATAGGTAAGTCTGCCCGTTGCTGTTAACAGGGCATCAGTGTAGCACACATATAAAATAGGATAATTAAATTATATTTTTCGAATTTTTATGATTGGCGGTTTCAACTAAATCATTGCAGGAGACGACGCGGAAATGATTTTTATGAAGAAGTGGATTGGGTAGGATCTGAAGGTATAAGGTCGGCGCTTGTGTAGATATGGTTCGCCCAAAAATGAAGCGGAATAACCTCATAGAGATTATTCCGCTACCAAAAAATGTATAGTGACTATTTTCGTGTATTCACCGGGTTGGGCCTTGCTTCACCGCCACCAGGCAAGTTCACGAAATAAGGTGTTCCATATCCGTTTCCCGGCCGGAAAAAATCTGTGGATATGATCTGCGCCCCACTTTGAAAAGCTGCGTTAGCCCTGGTGTGGTCATTTACTTTCGCCTCATACGTTTCAATATCGGAGCGGGTTCTGACCAGGAATCCTTGTTGTATCGCCTGCTGTATTTCTTTCTGACGCATAATAGCGTTGTCCTGCAGCAGGAAGGCGGCATAGGTATCCTGCGGGAGCGATTGCATGAACATCACCCTGCCTTCCAGGTTAGGTCTGTTTTTAGCGTAGTCGGACACCAGGTTCATGCCTGCCATAGAAGGCAGCAACAGGAAAATGAATTTTCCTCTGGCAGTTTTTACGGTAGGCCAGTTTTGAGCCAGGACGGCATCGCGCAACGTTGGAAATTTTCCGTGTACGTCATCAGGCGTGATCAGCTTGTCTTTACCCAGTTGAGAAATAACTTCCTGATCGAGTGCATCAAAGGCTTTTTCGTCAAAAGGCAACACCTGTGCGGAACCGGGGAATAGAGGAATACCTTTGTCTTTGGCTTCTATCATCACATAAATCGGAAAATGGCCGGGATGAGCATCAGACCAGGAGCGCATAGCGGCCAGGGCATCTTTGAAGGTGGTATAATGGGTGCGGAAATCAATATCGGCCATGTGTAACACTTTGAAGCCTGGCTTGTCCAGATCTTTTGTATCAAAGGGTGCCAGGTGCGTAACACCTTTCTTCCGCAGCTCACGATATACAGCGGGGTCATTAAACCGGTTGCCGGTAGGGTCGTTATACACATCTATCTCGAGGCTCCGTACACCGGCATCTAGTTGCACGTCAAATGGAGGATGGTTGTAATGCAGGCCTTCACTCATTTTTACCGTGTTGGGATGAAACTCCTGAAACGCGGCCAGTTGCTCCTTCGGCATGCTTTTCATATATGCTTGCCCCATTTTTTCAAAAATAGGATCAATATAGGCCAGCACGGCGGAATCTACGGGCCGGGCATAACTGTTGTGCGTACCCAGTATCTGAACCTGGTTTATTTTAAGCGTATCCAGTTGTAAAGATTGTGCGTCACAAATGGTGGTTGCGCAGGCCATCAGCATTGTTCCCAATACCCTGGTAATAGTTGTCTGCATTGTTGTTTTTTTTTAGTTAGAAAATTTTAACGCTCACACCTACTTGTCCGCGAATGGAATACCATTCGGCCTGTTCTACCCGGTCAAAGGTGCCGTGATAATAGCGTACAGGTGTATTGGTGATATTATTTAATTCGAGGAATGTCCTGATTTTGGGCGTGATGGCATAAGAAGCAGAAAAATCGACTGTGAAGTTCTCCGCATACCAACGATAATGGTCGGGGCCTGCAGACTGACGGATCACATCGAGATACTTGCCTTTATAGTTGCCGGCGATGCGGGCCATGAACTTGCTGTACTCGTATTGCAGTGATATGTTGAAGATATGTTTGGCCTGCTTGGGGATCACGCTGTTGTCTTCTATCTTCTTGTTGTCGACAAAACGGGGGATTTTCACTTTCGAATCGGTGTAGGTATAGTTGGCATCTATTCCAAATCCTTTCCAGAAGCCCGGCAGCCCGGTAAATCTTTTTGCAAAACCAGCCTCAAAGCCTGCCAGCCAGGCACCTTGCAGGTTATCCGGTTCACTCACGGCATATTGCACGCCACCGATGGTTTCAGACCACTGATTGGTATAAACCAGGTCGGTTAGTTTTTTATAAAAAGCACCTGCGTTGACCATACCTATGCCACCGAAATAATGTTCGGCCATGAGGTCGAAGTTATTGGCAAACGTAGGTTTCAGACCGGCGTTGCCTCTAACGATTACCTTGTTGGCATCGTCCTGCGTGGTAGCGGGATTCAGGTTGTTGAAATCTGCACGGGCAAAGGTGCGCGTATAGGCTAAGCGGACAATGTCATTTTCAGTTACATTATATTTTACGTGCAGCATTGGCAGGAAGGCGTTGTAGCTGTTGTCCTGTGTGAGCGTGGTTACCTGCTTGCCACCGGCATTAGATACTACTTTGCTGCCGTTGAAGGTTACTTTATTGTATTCATTTCGAATGCCACCTGTGAGCATCAGTTTCTCCGACAATTTATATTCCCCCATTACGTATAGCGCATATACTTTTTCCACACCTGTAAAGTACCTGGTGGCGCCTGATGCATTGGTGGCGGAATCTACCTGGAAAGGATATAAGTGGTGCTGACTGATACCTTCCGGCGTGACCAGTGATTTCAACTGGCTCAGGGCCATCTGATCGATGATTACATTATTGTATGGTGAACCGATTTCAGACAGGAAGCCGCCGTTGTAAGGGAATCGCTCTGTACCCAGGCTGTTCATCGTGGGTGCTGCTCCCTGAATGCCGGCTACATATACGTTGTATGGCGATTGCACCACCTTGTCTTTATCAATGAACTTACCACCTAACTTCAGGGTGAGGGACCCTGCAGGTGTATATTTTAAATTGAAGCTGAAACGTTTGTTCTGTTCCCAGTTGGTGCTGCGCAACATAATCACCTGCGAAAGTTTCATGGCATCGGCGCTGATAGGGGTAGTGGACGATACATGTGGCAGTACAGCATCTATCACATCACCTTTTCCATCGGGAGCGTCCATGGCCAGGTATTTTTTTCCATCAGCAGCCAGGCCATCGTAAGTGACTGCCTGCTGGAAGATGGCCATAGGATAATAATCAGGATCTTTAAACCGAAACTTTGATTTGTCCATACTGGCGGCCCAATCGAGACTCAGTTTACCCGAGAAAACATTTTGTCCGCTTAATTCGCCGGAAGAAAGGTTGGTAAAGTAATTGGATGCCCTGTCGGTAATCGTTGCATTTTTGGCGTTGAAATAGAAGTAGGTTTCCCGCACGTTCTGCCCATCAAGAAAGGCGCTGTAGATACCTTTAAACTGTATTTTATGCCGGTCATTGAATTTGTATTCCAGACCAGCGTTCAGGCCAGTGGTTTTGCGGTGCGCGATATAGTCTCTTAACTGCAGATCCGTGATGGAATACGACTGTTTAACATTGGGATTGGAAAAATCATAGTTCATGTTATAACGGTCCTGGGCCGATGTACGATCCCAGATGACGCCGGAAACCACAAACCCCAGCTTGCCTTTCAATAGCCGGTCGCCGTACACAATAGAAGCATTGTAGGAGCCTTTGCGGGCCTGGTCGCCATATCCGCCGGCGGCATTGATCCGCAATATCTTCGACAGTGGTGCTGCCTTGGTGATGAAATTGATGGAACCGCCAATAGCATCCCCTTCTATATCCGGCGTGAGGGCTTTGGACAGCTGCACGTATTCTATCAGTTCCGAAGGAAAAATATCCATCTGTATGCGACGGTCGGTGTAGTCGAGACTGGCAGTGGGGAGGCGGTTGCCGTTTAACAGGGTGGCGCTCCATTGGATAGGCGTACCGCGCACAGACACATACCTTCCTTCTCCCTGGTCCCTTTCGATAGAAACACCCTGGATACGTTGCACCGCTTCTGCTGCGTTACGGTCGGGGAGTTTGCCGATAGCATCGGCAGCCAGCACCTCCATAATACCCGGGGCATTCTTTTTAATGCTGATGGCCCGAATCTGCGAACCGGCGGAAGCACCTTTTACTACTACTTCTCCGAGTACCCCGTTGGCTGGCTCCATCAGGATAGTGCCTAATTGGTTTAATCCCGGCCTGACATCTATTTCCACCGTTTTAACGGCAAATCCTACATAGTTGATTTTAAGCGTCACCTTCCCGGTTTTTCGGAGAGTGATATTAAAAACCCCTGAAAGATCTGTTTGTGTTCCGGTGCCATCAATGATGATAGTAGCGGAAGGTAAGGGCCCCTCTTTGGATAAAATGCTCCCCCTGATTTGTTGTGCCGTACAGAAAACAGGCAGGAACAAAAACATTAATAAAAGTCGGCTGCTCATGGGCAAAAAGAATTTTCTGCAAAGTTGAACCGACGGCAGGAGGAAGTCGTCCTTGTAGATAAATCCGTACGACTTTATAGATCGATGGAAACAAAGAAGGTTGCTATTCGCTAATAATCAACAAATTATGTAATGTTAGCTTATTGTTAAGCCAATTAAGTCAGGGCATTTTTGACCATTTCTTCCGGCATTATTATCATTACATTTTTACTTTTTAAATAGGCAGAAGGAGTATTGCCCGTTACTTTTTTGAAGTATTGGTTAAAAGAAGATTTGGAATGGAACCCTGCTTCAAAAGCCAGCGATAAGATATTGGGTGCATCTTTTTGTTGTCTGTGCTCATCAATCAGTTTGATCACTTCCCGGATTCTGTATTCGTTGATGAACTGATAAAAGGACTGGCCAATGTATTGATTGAGGACTTCTGAAAGATGATGCCTGGATATGTCCATGGTTGCAGCGAGTTTGTCCAGCGTGAGTTCCGGGTCTTTATACACTGCTTTTTCATGCATCCACTGTTTGAGCTGCCTGGCAATGGTGGCCTGTTGTGATTCTGTCAACAAAGATTTTCGGGGTAGCTGCGGAATATCAGGTGTTGTTTCCTTTTCCACTGTCTCCCCGGCGGAGGCAATAGCAGGGGCTATCTCAGGAGTAGTATAGTCCAACATTGGTAGTGATGTTCCTGTATCCATCAAAAATAAAATCCGTACTCTCCCGATAGCCAGACAGATACTCAGTAGTGATATATAAGTAAATATTCTCCCCCACAGATGTGTGTCGGCAATAAACCGGGAGGTGGCAGGTAAATGGTTATTGAACACCATTACCAGCATCCAGACTGTGGTAGACATAAACACCGCTGCCATAAAGCGGACCAGCCATATTTCCGATTGCCAGAAAGACGGGATAAAACGGGATTCCCGCAGGGCCAAAGCGCCATATAGCGGAAAAGAGATCATTGCAATATATCCTACCACCTGGTTATAATAAATGATCATTGCGGGTGTAGTACCGTCATGAAGGATAATGTAGCCTGCGATCGTAAAATAGACCACAGCGCCTGCCATTGCCGGCAGGAAGTGATAATAGTTTTTCCGTCCCGCCTGAAGATGCCGTCCGGAAAGCTGCCTGGCATATATCCACAGCAGCGGTGGATATATGAGTGTGATAAAAGTATAGAACTGCTTATGTATTTCCGCGTTGGGGAAGAGTGTATGCAGTGCAAAGCCACTTCCCAGGTGAACAAACACCAATATTAAAAACCAGCTTAATATATTATCCGAAGACTTTTTTTTATGGTCGATGATGAATATGCTAAATACAACCAACGCCTGGAAAGCTCCCAGTAAAATAATATACTTCATGACATCCCCGTTTATATGATGATTTTCAGGCGTGAAGCTACATAACCATTATTAAGAAATTATTACCAATGTCTTTGGGGAAAAATACCTGGTCGGGGAGGCATTTATATAATGCCTATTGTTACAAGCGCCAATGTGCCCAGTGATTCCCCATTGTCACCATTAATATTATTGATCTCCAGTGATATGGGCATGCCATACATTTCCCGTAGCTGGGTAATGCGCTGCCGGATATTTTCCAGGGCAAATGACTGATGAGAAGTAAGCATGCTTTCCTTTTGATGGTTGATGCCGACACCATTATCTGCTACTTCAATAAACAGGGTATCTCCTTTTTCATATATGCTTATCCGGACCATATTTTCGGCAGACTGCCTGGGAAGCAGTCCATGCCTGATCGCATTTTCCACCAGGGGCTGTATTAGCAGGGGAGGGACTGTAATGATATCGGTGTCTACTTCCTCGTCCACATCAATGGTATAATTCAGTAAGTTTTTAAAGCGCAGTTTTTCCAGCCGGAGATAGTTATGGAGGAGGGTGATTTCTTTTGAGACCGGGATCAGTTCTCTGCTCACGTTATGCATATTCTGGCGGATCAGGTTGGAGAAGATCTGCAGATATTCATTTGCCGGACGTTTGTCATCATTGTTGATCAACCCCTGTATATTATTCAGGCTGTTGAATATAAAGTGTGGATTCATTAGTGCATTCAGCGCTTTATACTCGGATTTCATGAACCGGATCTTTGCTGCGTGTGCAAGTTCCCGTTTGCGGACTATATATTTTGTGGTATAACGGAATATAAGCAGCAATAATCCAATGGCGCCAATGCCCAATGGCAGCAGGAACCAGGGCGTTGTCCAGAAAGGACGGGTAACGGTGAGCCGCAATGATACCGGAACGCTGTAATTGCCGGATGCACTACGGCACCTGATCCTGATCATATGGTCACCATATCCGGGGCTAACCAGGTTGATCTCTGTGCCTTTTATAGGTTGCCAGTTATCTTCTCCGCTTTTTGAAATGCTGTATTCGTAGTATATGAGTGGACTGCCAAAAGAAAGTGCAGAGAAGGTAACGGAGATGTTATCGGCATCCCGGTAGGGTATGATAAAATTGTCTGTGGTAATGTGGTGTACCTGTCCGTGGATTTTAATATGTGTAAAGAAAATGCGTTGCACGGTGTTATTATTTAACAGGAGGTTAACCGGTATGGCGGTGATTTTTCCTTCTTTAAAAAAATAACAGGTAATGGAATCAGTAGAGATATAGGATACTTGTTGTGGTATAAAGATGTTTTCTACTGTAGTAAGTGTATTTTTATTCTCCCCGAAACTAAGTATGCTGTATTGGTTATTGCTGCTGAGCAATACATGGTCTTTATCCAGTCTGTACATCCTATTCCAGATACAGGGCTGTTCCGGAAGGGTGTCTATCCTGATATTGCCATAAATATTACTGCAAACGATTAATTTGTTGTTATGGGTAATACCGGTAAGATGATCACCGAATATATAGCATCTTTTAAAGGAGATATGATTAAAAGCGGGCAATGTGATGATCTTCAGTTGATCCGTCATCACGTACATGGTGTCGTTGGTATTGTACCAGATCCGGTCATGTCGGTCCTTTGCCATTCCGTATATCCGTTGTTTTCCGTTGATGGTTGTCGGGGTTTCAAATATAGTGGTATGGCTGGTTTTAACGGCTTTCCTGTTGATACGGATAATTCGGTTGCCCGACTGAAGTGCATAAAAATATCCGGAAGTTTCCGCCATTACTTTGAACCCGGTTCCTGCATTTTGCAGATCAGGGCTATGTGAAGGCTGTATTGTATTCCTTCTGATATCGGGCAACGGAGCATGCAGGTGCTGTAGTACCAGGTGGTCGTTATTATAAAAGTTGTGGTATTCTCCATCAGCATAAATAAATCCTGCTTCATCCTGTATAGTATATTTTTTTGGATGGTACCTGTTGTAATGCAGTATGCAGGTGCTTTTCCCTTTATGGAACCGGTAGAGATTATTATCGCTGTTGGTGTAAAACAGTGTGCCATTATCGGTAAATGCAAATTTTATTTTACCGGGATAATCAGCCTGGTGGGTATTGCTGCGGATGAAATCTTTCCCGATAAGATAAATGCCTTCATTCAGGGTGGTGAGCCAGTAATTGCCGGTGATATCCTGCGTAATACCACTGAACTTGCCACTGGGAAGAACGGGAGTATGGTGATTGATAAACAGGCCCTTGTCGGTGGTGGTAATAAATACATTGCTGTCTGATAGGTGGCAGTGTGTGATGTTGTTTCTATTGATCTGCCCTGGTTTAAATGAAAATACAGGTTGT
This sequence comes from Chitinophaga sp. RAB17, assembly GCF_052114225.1. Classification (NCBI taxonomy): domain Bacteria; kingdom Pseudomonadati; phylum Bacteroidota; class Chitinophagia; order Chitinophagales; family Chitinophagaceae; genus Chitinophaga; species Chitinophaga sp. RAB17. Next base: position 1,328,525 of record NZ_JBFREI010000002.1, read on the forward strand.
CCGCTGCTGGTAACGATGGTATGATTGCTTAGCAAGGCATATTTTCCTTCCGGCTCCTGTAGCTCTTTGAGGGGGCCGGGAATACCGGTGGGAGTAATTTTTAGTATTTGTCTGCTGGTGTCGATAAGGATAGTCCGCTTGTTGGTATATAGTTCGTAAGTACCACGGGGCTGCATTTGCAGGTTAATAACATATTCGCCGGGACTTTTATTCCAGTCAGGGAACTGGTATACGCGGCAGGTGTCATCCCTGATATTGATAAATTCATTGTTGGCCGAACGGAGAATAGTAATGGAGCTGTCTTTTTCAGTCCTGATGATGTTGACGGGGGCAGATGTTATCTTCACCCGCAGGAAGGGAGTGTTGGCGGGGGTATGAAACACCCCGTCTTTGTAATAGCACAGCTGGCCATTAAAGGTTTGTATCCAGAGGCGTTGGTGATGATCTTCCAGGATGTAGAAAATTTCATTGTCGGGTGCACCATCGAAAGTGGTAAAGGTTTCAAACCTGATACCATTGTACATGACGAGGCCTTTGTCTGTTCCGAACCACAGCAATCCTTTACGGTCTCTGTAGCTACAGTATACAATATTGGACGGGAGTCCGTTTTCCGTAGTATAATGTACTACGGGCAGGTCCTGGGCTGCACATAACAGGGAGATGCCTGACAACAGCCATATTACAATGGTTATAAGCAGGCGTTTACACATCCGGGAAGTTATTGTTCTTTAAATAGAAGAGCAGTCCTTTGTAACGTCTTCGGCCTACTGGCAGCCGGTACCTGTTATCCAGGAGTATCATCGGGGTTTCTTCCTTCAGTATTTTTCTGATATGTCTGCAGTTAACCAGATATGATTTATGTATACGATAGAATAGTGTATCGGGCAGCAATGCTTCATACTCTGAAATGGAATGACTCATCACAATGCTTTTGGGAATACTATTATGCTGAAAAAATACTTTGGAATAATTACCATTAGCTTCTATATAAAGCAGGTCTTTAAAATCTACTATTTCGATCTGCAGGTGATTCCTGAGTGTGATCTGATTAGGCTTTGCTTTGCTGGGCGCCTGTGTCTGCCAGTCATGGGCTATCTTCCTGTAGTGACATTTCTCTTTCAGTTTCTCTACAGCGTTGGTGAGTTCTGTTGTATCAATAGGTTTGAGGATGTAATCCACCGCATTAAGCCTGAATGCTTTTACGGCATATTCGTCATAGGCACTTACAAATATGACCTCGAAATTCAATGGCTTTAACCGTTCCAAAAAATGGAATGCATCTTCTCCGGGCATTTCGATGTCAAGGAAAACAGCATCCGGTTGATGCGTTCTGATCAGCTTTTCCGCTTCCTGCGTATTGTATGCCATACCTTTTATAGCAATACGCGCGTCTATATAAGTGAGTAACAAATGACGGAGGTTCCTGCACGCGTCTTGTTCATCATCAACAATAATGATGTTGATGTCCTTTTCAGGTATATCATGTATCGGGCTAAACATGGGCTGGAAGTTAAAAAAGAACAGTGGTGGTAATTACAATAAGGGTAAGCACCGGGTTAAGTTTGCTCGTATTATTTTCATAAGAATACTTTACCGATCAGGTAGCAGCGCTACATTAGCAATATAATGAATAAAGTGATAATCCGGTAGAGAATGTGATGAGCTGCCGTTAGTGAAAAATATAGTACCATTTATGGACTTTCAAAAGAAAGTGATTCCGAATCTTTTAACTTTATTTTGTTACAATATTTATCGTAAGCCCTGGACAAATAAAACCCACAGACCTGTAATTTAACCATGACAATAGCACCTTCGCCTGATCTGTAATAATGTTGTAAACACTGATACCCAAACATTTAACCTGTAATTACGGGCAGATAGCCATTTGCCCAAATTTTCTCACATCAAAAAAAGTAATGTATGAAAAAGAAAAAAGCTGATCTGAACCAGAAAATTTTCCTGCAAAAGGAAATTGTTGCAAATCTGAGTATACCGCAGCAACAGGGTATACAAGGCGGTGTTGGATTCACCCTCAATCCTCCAACTAAGATATCAATGCAGCAACCGCCTAATTGCCTTTGTTGTGTTACAGATCCAACCAGTGGTTTATAAATATCAATACTCACTTAAAAGTACAGTATGAAAAAGAAGAAAGCTGATCTGAATCAAAAAATTTTCCTGCAAAAGGAAACGGTTGCCAATTTGAGCGTACCACAGCAACAGCATATACAAGGTGGTGCTGGTTTCACAATAAATCCAATAACCGCGCCATCCAGGCAGAGCCCACCTAATTGTCTTTGCTGTGTTACTGATCCAACCAGTTCCTTATAAATAACAATACTCACTTAAAGGCATAGTATGAAAAAGAAAAAAATATCCCTGCCCACAAAACTGGTGCTGCATAAATCTACCGTTGCTGAGCTTAACAGGCAGGAACAATCGCAACTGGTTGGCGGAGCGGCCATGCAGTTTGTGGCTACCAGGTTCGTTACCTGCGAAACATATGTATCTCCCACCAGGTGTGTAAAATGCGCTGACTGATATCAGTGTTGGGAGCACTTTTATGGCGTTGCCGCTAATATACAGCGGCAGCGCTTTTTGCATAGGTAGCCGTGCGCTTTTACATGCAACAGGAATATACCTGTTCTTTTTGCCTTCCCGGATTTTCTGTTTTATTAAATCAATACCTGTTCATGAAATTAAGAGAGATACAAACTGCTATCTACAAGGATATGATAGCATTACTGGAACAGAAAAAGTATGATCCATCCTATGAAAACAGCTTGTTTAAAGGCCCATGGGGCGCATTGTTTTATTTGTTCTATTATGAGCAATATGTAGATGATAACGAAAACAATGCGGTGAACTTCCTGGAGAAATTATATGATGCTTTTGATCCGACAGCCGCTACTAATTATTCATATAGCATAGGAAATACAGGTCCGTTCTGGCTCATGCATCACCTGAGCAAACATGACTTTATTGATATCGATATAGATCATCTCTCTGCGGGTTTTATTGCTGCCGCTATCATGGAAAGTGAAGCCTGCATTGCACAGCGTAACTTCGACTTTATGCATGGAAGTGGAGGCATATGTACATTCCTCGTTGAATATGCCCACAGGAAAGAAGTGAAAGCACTCCTGGAAAAATTTGTCACCGGACTTTTGGATATCAGCAGGATGACAGATAAGGGTCGCAGTATACCTGTATTTTTAATAACGGAACCAGCCGAGAAAGCCAGTACCGATGCATTCAGTCTGGCTCATGGCGTATGCTCATTGCAGATACTGTTGCTCAGAATTCATGAAGCCGGCATTATGCAGGAAGCCTGTAAACAGCTGGTGTCGGAAAGCATCGACTTTGTCATTAGCCATAAAAACATCGCTATCCCGGATGCCCGCTGGGGCCTGTATCCAGGTATCCTGGATGGAATGAGTACCTATAGCCGCTTATCCTGGTGTTATGGAGATCTTAATGTGGCATTGGCATTATGGTATAGCGGAAAATACTTTAAAGAAGATAAATGGACGAGAGAGGCACTGGATATCATGCACTATAATATCAGGCGTAATACCGATGAAACTGCCGGTATCCTGGATTCCTGTTTGTGTCATGGATCCAGTGGCATCGCCGCTTTCTACCGGAGGTTCTGGCATGAAACCAATGATAAGGCTTTCTATAAATGTGCAGAACACTGGCATAACAATACGCTGCAGAAATTAGTATTTCCGGAAGAGAGAGGTGTTCATGGAATCCGGACCTGGCAGGGAACAGATACGCAATGGGCATATTGCTGGGATCTGTTGGATGGCAGCTGCGGTGTGGGTTTATCCCTGTTGTCGCATGATTCTGCAGCGCCTTTGCCATGGGATGAATTTTTGCTACTGTCGTAAGTAATTGAATGTCCTGTTTTCTTTTTCCGGGAATTCTCTGACAAAAGCATCATCGGTTAGCTGCTGATTACATGGTCTATTTCTTCCATCTGCGCCTGAATCAGGCCAATCGCGTTACTGAAAAAATGAAACCCGCTCATTAACTTTAAAGAAAGTCCAGGTCGCGGGTTTAGGTGAATTTATAAGGATGGTAAGAACAACATTCTGAGAATAAGCACTACTGGATTTTTACCGAACTCATTTTATCATTCGCATTGGGAGACAGTCCTCCAAGCCAGCTGTTATTACTGGTAAGTGTCCATGAGGTACCGGAAAAGTTATCATCTGCATACATGATGACAGTCCAGCCGGAAGGAATCTTTACCGAAGAAGCCCAATCATTCACCACTCCCATTGCCTGTAATTGAGATAAAGTATAGTTGCCTTTAACAATTGGCTGTGAAGCTGCGCCCCCATAGTTGGAATCCTGGTAGAATATCACTCCGGTTGTTCCACTGCCACCGCCGGCGGGGTTCATGATCTGGATCAGCTGTTTGCTTACGATGTAAGTAGGTGCATAAGCGGTGTTGTCGGTAGAGGAGGTTAATGGTGCATCTCTGTCTATCGCATAGCTGAATACGCCGCCTTTTTTGCCGGTACCGGGTTCCCAGCGTGCATAGTCATACGCACGGCCGGTACCGTTTACCGGGTAGGTTACATCATACCATACATTGGAGGGATATCCTCTTTCTTCATAAAAAGAAAAACCGGGTATGAACTGGGTTGATGTAATATAAGGAGAGAAGGTGGTCCATGTTGATTGCAGTGTACCGGCACCACGTCCATAGGCCTGCAGCCACACATAGTCCACCATTGTATATACCTTTTGGAAAAGGCTGTTGTTTCCGTTCTGATTGGTATCAAACGTGAGTAGCTTTCCAGTACCGGATTTTGGGCCAAGATACCTGGAAAGTGCCTTATATACACCGGCCATATCTGTCAGCGTTTGGCCGGACGGATTATTTTCTATATCAATGTCATACCCGTCAAAGCCATATTTATTTACCGTACTGTCCATGATATGTTTTGCAGTCATGGCATAACCAATAGAATCATGTGTAGCATTGGGAACAAGGTCTAATCCACCTGTCAGAATCACTTTGGTGCCTTTGGTATGAAGTGTATTGATCCATCCGGGTACCTGGCCTGCTACCGGAGAGCTGGGAGAGAAACAAAACAGGATTAATATATCCAGACTGTCGGGTACCTGGGAAAAATTGGTATTAAATGGGGCTGGACCATAACAGGGCCCTTCGAGGCGATAAAAAGCTGCATAAATTTCATGGGGACGGCTTTTATATGCCAGCAGGCTGTCTGAGGTAACGGAGGCAACAGCTCCGGTAGCCATGGTAAATTCACTGTGAGGTAATACTTCTGAAGAACGTAATTCTTTTGTGCAGCTGGCGCTGGAGAGCAGGATAATAAATGCGGTTACTAATTTGGACGATAAACACTTCTGTTTCATTTGGATGAATTTTATGGTGAACAATAATGTCCTGCGGTAAAATCACAACCTAACATTGATCACTTCAACACCATCTCCTTTGTGTGCTGTATAACGGGTGTGATAATTAATTGTATTTGTCTGGGTGACTGATGCCACTGCTCAGATGACTTATTTGGGCAACATACCGGTTTACATAACATTGGAATACTGGTTCTAGGCGGCACTTCAGCGATATCTATTTTGTTGTTTCTGAATGTGTAACGCCGGCCAGTGATAACGCATTGCGCTTTAATAGTTAGATAAAGCATAACAATGCCGGGTTGGGCTATACTTCATTATTCATGGAATCATTTTTATGATAACGGCTCTCTTTAAGATAGATAAAATGGGTTCGACAGATGACTGTAATTTACATTAAAATCATATGCAAATGCGCGATTATATTTTGAATGAAGAAAGTAAGATAAGCGTTCGGTAATGATATTAATTTTCAGTCGAATTAAAAAAGCGATAATTCGGCGCGAGGAAAATAGTTTAAATAAAGAGAATGCCCGTTAACGGGCGTTTTTCCTGAAGGGGCTACTGAAACATTTTGCGGAACGGAAGTAATGCTATATGCTACAGCAACTGGGTTTTTCCAGTATTTAAGGTTGCTTACGTGAATCCGGGGTAAGCCGTTAAGTATCATTTTTTCTCAATATTATTATTCTGTGTACTGATATAAAAGCTCGATTTATTTTTATATTCTTGCGTACCATACTAATTGCATGAATCGGTACCAGCAACAAACTGATGCAGACTTAATAATGCTCCTGCGCGAGGATAAGAGGGATGCTTTTGCTGAAATTTACAACCGCTATTGGAAGAAATTACTGGCTGTGGCATATCGTCATTGCAAGGATAAAATAATTGCGGAGGAAATTGTGCAGGAGGTCCTTATCAGCCTGTGGAACAGGCGGAAGGAGCTTTATATTGAGAATGTAAATGCTTATCTTGCTACTGCAGTGAGATTATCTGTATTTAAACAATATGTGCGACAGAAACGAAGGGAGCAGATAACAGCGCAAGTCGCCGATCCCATAATAACCTCCTGGGACGAAGAAATGATCTACACCAGATTTCTGCAGCAACATATTAATGACATAGTGGAAATTTTGCCGGAGAAATGTCGGCTTGTATTTAAACTAAGCAGGAACGAAGGTTTAAGTATACCAGTAATCGCCCAAAGAATAGGTGTTGCCGAAAAAACGGCAGAAGCACATCTTACCAAAGCATTGAAAATACTGAAAAACAAATTGAATCGCCCCTTTTTATGGGTGATCCTCATCTTTCAAATGCTGACTTCTTAAGCGTTTTAAAAAAAATTATTCCGCCACTAAGGGTAAAGGTGATCCTTATGGTACATATCTGTGTAACCATAATATCCATGTTATGATGAGCAATGTATTGGAGGGGATCGAAGAAGGGGTGTGTACGGCAGCAAATAACGCAGGTAGTAGAAACTTACCCGTTGTATGAGCCGGTACCAGCAACAAACAGATGCTGACTTAATGGTGTCCTTGTGCGAGGGCAATGGGCATACTTTTGCCGAAATTTATGACCGTTATTGGAAAAAATTACTGGCCATCGCATATGCTCATTGCCGGAATAAAATAATTGCGGAGGAAATTGTACAGGAAGTTTTTATCAGCCTTTGGAAAAGGCGCCAGGAGCTTTGTATCGATAATATCGATGCTTATCTCGCTACAGCAGTTAGATTGTCCGTTTTTAAACAGTACCTGCGGCAGAAGAGGAGAGACCAGATAATTGAACAGACTGCTGATCGGGGGATAGTTGCCTGGGATGAAGAAAAGATTTATACCAGGTTTTTGCAGCAACAAATTAATGGTATCGTGGAAACACTACCGGATCAATGCCGCCTGGTATTCAAATTAAGCAGAGTGGAAGGTCTCACCATACCGGAAGTTGCGCTAAAGATGGGTATTGCAGAGAAAACGGCAGAAGCGCATCTTACCAAAGCATTGAAAGTACTGAAGCTTAAGTTGAATCGTCCCTGCTTATGGTGATCATTTTTACTCAGGTGCGAATGCTATAAATCCGGCTAATAAAATATTCAATTCCGTTAAGGGTAAACGGAAAGTTATGGTACATCTCTTTATAACGATAAAACCTACACGTTGAAGGACAATCTATATCACCTGATCGAAAAATACCTGGATGGCACGATTACGCCAGCTGAAGAGGAGACGTTAATGGCCTGGTACCAGGATCATAACGAAGCCGATATTGAATGGCTGTCAGATAATGTTGATGAAGAAGAGGAAGTACGTCTGCGTATGTTCACGCACCTGCAGCAACAAATTAATTTACCGGTGACGAGGGCGATCAACACAAGGCGCCGTTGGTACTACCTGTCAGCCGCAGCATCCGTTCTGTTCATACTTGGATTAGCCGCATATTTTTATTTCCCGCAGTTGCATCGGCCACCACAGCAAACCAATATTGTTCAAACCCTTAAAGACATTGTCCCGGGAGGCAACAAAGCGATATTAACATTGGATAACGGTGATAAGGTGGTGTTGGAAGATACCAAAAACGGCGTTATCACGCGGCAGGGTAATGCCTCGGTGAATAAGACAGATAGTGGTAGCCTGTTATATGATAATTTGACCAGTACTACAGCAGCCACCATTGCTTATAATACCTTGAGTACACCCTATGGCGGCCAGTATCAGATGACCTTGCAGGATGGAACCAAAGTGTGGCTCAACGCAGGTTCTTCACTGCGTTTTCCTGCATCATTCCCTGGAGACGAAAGAAAGGTAACACTTACAGGAGAAGCATATTTTGAGGTGGCGAAGGATATAGCCAGGCCATTTTTTGTAACGGTAAATGCAGGATCAGGTACCCCTATGACAGTAAGGGTGTTAGGGACACATTTTAACATTAATGCTTACCCCGATGAACAGCACAATGTTGTTACGCTGCTGGAAGGTTCTGTAAAGGTAAACTGTGGTCCCGAAAATGCCCTGTTGGTTCCCGGTAAGGAAGCCATACTAAATAGAGCTGCCGGCAAAATCAGTATAAAAAATGGAGACACGGAAGCCGCGATTGCATGGAAAAATGGCTACTTCTTATTTGATAATGAAAAGGTAGAAAGTATTATGAGGCAGATCAGCCGGTGGTATGATGTAGAAATCAGTTATCAGGGTGATGTTTCCGGAAAAGCTATTGGTGGTAGTTTATCGCGGTCGAAAAACGTTGCTGAAGTATTAAATATGCTGGAATTAACAGGTACCGTACACTTTAAAATAAACGGAAGGAGGATCACAGTTATGCCATAAAAAGTATCTGAAAAAACAGGGAGCAATAAAAAACCGGGAGCGTTGCTGCGCCCCCGGACAGTTTGAGCTTACCCTGTGAAAAACAAGTTTCGAAAGCTAGTGTAGTCACAGTTATCTGATTATTAAACCCAAACATCCAAATGTAATGAAATTTTACATACCTGACGTGTGCCAGGTACAAGCCGGCACTATGCATAAAAAAATCCTGTTGATGATGAAACTGACCTTTGTTTTAATGATCGCAGCGTTAATGGAAGTCAGCGCCTCAAGCTATGCCCAAAAGGTAACGTTATCATCTGAACAGATTACGCTTAAAGAGGTATTCCGTCAGATCCGCAAACAAACCGGTTATAATGTTTTGTGGGACGCCGAAATTTTGAAGGATGCCAAACCGGTAGCCATACAGGTAACCAATGCAACAGTGGAAGAAGTATTGCGAAAAAGTTTTGCCGGTCAACCTTTTACTTACACCATTCATCAAAATACGATCGTGGTGACGCGTAATCCCGAACCAACGATAGTGACTGTTACCATTAAAGGGCGAGTTACCGATATCAATAATCATCCATTGCCCGGGGTGGCGGTAAGGCTCAGGGATTCCCAGATCGGAACAGCCACACAAACTGATGGCACGTATACGCTTAATATACCGGATGCCGGCGGAGTACTGTTATTTAAATATCTTGGTTATACTCCTAAAGAAGTACCTATCAATGGTCAGACTGTTATCAACGTGCAGCTGGAACAAACATCTTCGCAATTGAACGAAGTAGTAGTGGCTTACGGTAAACAAAGTTCGCGTGATATTGTGGGGTCAGTGGCAACGCTGTCTTCTGTTGATATTAAGGATCAGCCTACGGGTACCTTCGCGGAAAGATTACAGGGCAAGCTGCCAGGCGCCCAGGTGGCGCAAACCAGCGGACGACCCGGACAAGGAATGGACCTCCGTATACGGGGCGCTGCCTCACTCACCTCCAATGTACGACCATTGGTGGTAGTAGACGGGCAGCCCATGCCCGGCAATCCCGATAATATTAACAACATTAACCCGGATGAAATCGAGTCCTTTACCCTCCTGAAAGATGCCGCATCCACTGCTTTATACGGTTCACGTGCTGCAAATGGGGTGGTCATCATTACTACCAAAAGAGGAAAATCCGGCGCTACGCAGATAAATTTTAATTCCTATTACGGAAGTGCCTCATTAATGCGCGAACTGATACCATCAGTTATGAATGCTACCCAACTGGCTACTTACATGAAGGGGTTTTATGAAGATAAGATCAAATACGAAGGCTATACCGGTGGTATACCAGCTGTATATCAAAACCCGGAACAATATGGCGAAGGTACCGATTGGTTCAGTGTACTGACCAGGAATGCGCCTGTGCAAAACTATAGTCTCTCTATCAGTGGGGGCAATGATAAGGCGGCTTTCAGTGTTGTTGGGGGCTATTTTAATCAGCAGGGTATTCTTGTAAATACCGGCTATAAGCGTTTTTCCTTGCGCGCAAACGGTGATTTCAACCTTGGCAAACGTGTAAAGGTGGGCGTTAGCGTTGCGCCATCCCTGCAGCTGGAGCATAACAACAGGCAGGGGACAGGATTTAATGTGGATGGTCAGCGCGCCATTTTTGCCGCTGCCTCTATGATGCCTACCATGGGCTCACCTTATAATCCGGACGGATCACTGGCACTTGGTATTTCAGGATTTACCAATCAGTTCGTATGGGCGAATCCATTAAGACAACTGCTCGAAGTGAAGGACGATGCTAACCGGTTACGTGTATTGGCAAATGTGTTTGCAGAAATAAAACTCACAGATCATCTGACTTTCCGCACATCTGGAAGCACGGATGTTGGTAACATGACCCGCAACAGGTTTATTCCATCTACTTCCGTGGGGGGCTTTAACGCGTTGCCGATGGAAAATCCTCCGCCAGGAAATAATACTGCTTTAGGCCAGACAATGGTTAATAACGATTATACCTGGCTGAATGAAAATACGCTTAACTACCAGCAGCAATTTGGCAAAGATCATTCGCTGGGGTTACTGGGTGGCTTTACCCTGCAGCGTTCTACAGGTTTTGCAAGCGATATGGTGGGCCGCGATTTTCCGGATAACAGCGTCACTTATCTGAGTGCGGCTACCCGTTTTACTACCAATACTTCCGGCTTCAATGCCTGGACAATGGCGTCATTACTGGGTCGTTTAAATTATAGTTACAAGGACCGTTACCTGCTGCAGGCCACTATAAGACGGGATGGATCGTCACGTTTCGGAGACAAAAATAAATGGGGTACTTTCCCCTCCATAGGTGCAGGATGGGTAGCGAGTGATGAAGCCTTCCTCAGGAACGTATCACCAATAAGTTTACTGAAACTAAGGGCCACCTTTGGTTTAACGGGTATGGCCGAAATAGATAATTATACTACAGCAGCAGGTATTGGTAATGCCAATTATTCTTTTTCAGGTAGCCTGGCGCCGGGAAAAGTACAAAATTCATTGGGGAATCAACGCCTGGCCTGGGAGCGTAACCGGCAATTTGATGCTGGCTTTGACCTGGGATTGTTTAACAACCGGATCAATTTATCTTACGATTATTACAATAAACAAACAACAGGATTGTTGTTTGTATTACCTGTTCCGCAATCTTCGGGTTTCTCTACTGTGCAGGATAATCTCGGTGATATCAGTCAATGGGGGCATGAGATTACAATCAGTACTAAAAACCTGGTCGGAAAACTCAAATGGAATACAGACTTTAATATCTCGTTTAACAGAAACCTTGTCAAACGGATCGGTTTAAATAATATTTCCTTTGCCGACAATCCCACTATAACATTATCTGAATTCACTGACTACCGCACACTTGTTGGCCAACCTGTTGGGCAGTTTTATGGTTATGTGTTTGATGGTATATTCAAAACGCAGGCGGAAGCCGATGCAGGACCTAAATATTATGGAACAGGTTCCACCACGCTTTCTCAGGCAGGAACAGTCAGGTTCAAAGATTTAAATGGTGATGGCAAAATCACTTTCCCCGATGATCAAACCGTGATCGGAGATCCTAACCCCACATTTATATTTGGTCTCAGCAATACGTTTCAGTACAAAAACTTCGATATGAACATTGCGGTGTCAGGGACTTACGGCAATAAACTGAAAAATGGTATGCAGGAAAGTACCTACAACCTGGATGGTGTGTTCAACGGTCCACCGGAGTTGCTCGATCGCTGGCGTTCTGAGACTAATCCTGGTAATGGACGGGTGGCACGTACCCTTGCTAACACTACTGCGGCCTACCGTACAGACAATACACTGTTTATCCATGATGCTTCACATCTCACTATCAACAATATCACCCTCGGGTATATGCTGAGAAAATTCAGGACACCTTATATCAAGAGCTTCAGAGTGTATGCATCTGCACAAAACGTGTACATTTTTACCAGTTATCCGGGCAATCCTGAGGTAAGTGCAGGTGGACTGGCACGTGTTACACAGCAGGGACAGGACCTGGGCGCTTATCCCCTGCAAAGAACATTTACGTTTGGCTTGAACCTTGGCCTTTAAAAATCAGTAAAAATGAAAAAGATTTCCTGTTTAATATTAGTGATACTGAGTCTGACCGAGATATCCTGTAAAAAATTTCTGACCGAAGTCAATCCCAATAATGTAACCCTGGGGAGCTACTTTAAAACCCAGAGTGATTTTGATCTGGCGGTCAACGGCGCCTATAACCAGTTGCGCGGGTTTTATAATAACAAAAGTGCCTGGATCATGGGGGAGATGCGTTCTGATAATACGCACTATGACTATAAATCATCTGACCAGGCAGTAGCTACTGTGAACCGTTATGCTGTCGCCGATTTTCTGGATGATAAATATAATAACCAGACACCTGTAAAGTGGAATGCTGGTTTTAACACAATATCAGCTGCGAATGTGATCATAGATCATATCGATGATATCAGGTTGTCCGATGCCAGCCGCAACGCCATTCTGGGCCAGGTAAAGTTCATCCGCGCGCTTGTGTACTTCGACCTGGTGCGTTTTTATGGCGGATTGCCCATCTATAAACATGCGCCACTTACGCGTGAAGAGACTTATATCCCGCGTTCTTCCGTGCAGGAAGTATATGATCTTATCATAGCCGATGCCACCGATGCCGCGGCCAAGCTGGACGCACCTGCATTTCCGCAAACCGGGCGCGCTACAAAAGGTGCAGCGTTGACACTGCTGGGCGATGTATACCTGACCCTGAAAAAATATGACCTCGCGGAAGCTGCCTTAAAACAGGTCACTGCAATGGGTTATACGCTGTTCCCTAACTATGGCGATGCGTTTCAACTGAGCAACAAAAACGGAAAGGAGTCTGTATTTGAGATTCAGTTCAACACGGGCCTATCCGTGCCACAGGCTAATACAGATGCTTCTGTTTACAATTTCTTACCGCGTATGGCCAACACCACGGTGGTAACAGGTGTAAACTTCAACAACATTACAACAGTGGGTGGTTTTAACACCCCTACGCAGGATCTGATCAATGCATATGAAACAGGTGATCTGCGGCTCGATGCATCTATTGCTATTGCTGAGGGTACCTTTAATGCTACGGATGATTTTACGGCAACGGCAGTTCAATCAGCCGTAGGTTATACCGCGCCGGCAGGCAAGGTAGGGCGGCCATTTCCCAGGAAATACCTGCATACGCATGCTATCGGTAATCAAACCAATGATGACTGGCCGGTGTATCGCTATTCAGAAGTTTTATTGCTGTTGGCAGAAAGTCTGAATCAACAAGGGAAATCAGGTGATGCATTGCTTTATCTGAACACGGTGAGAGCAAGGGCCTTTGGTGATGCATTGCATAATATCACTATCACTGATCAGGCGGCACTGCAAACAATTATTTTAAAGGAAAGAAGAGTGGAACTGGCTTTTGAAAATAAACGCTGGCTCGACCTGGTGCGCACCGGTAATGCCATTAAAGTAATGACCGACTTTGGTGTTAAACAAAAGGCGCAGTATCCTTATCTGCAGGCGGGAAGCTATAATGTTACACAAGACAGGCTGCTGTTTCCGATACCTAACGCCGAAATATTATTGAATGATAAATTGACTCCTAACCCAGGATACTAACTAAAATTCATCATCATGAAAAACATCAGAAGCATAGCAGGTATTTCCTGCTTACGGGCTACCCGTGTTTATTTGACAGCATTTGTATGTTTGGTATTGGCGGCTTCCTGCACCCGGCAGGAGGAACAAAAAATGCCCGTCAAAGATAAAATACCCGAAAGCCGGCAGGTAAAAACAGAACTGGCTACCTGTTGCTGGGTCGCTATTACCAATCAATCCACGCAGAAAGTGGAGGTATATGATCCGGCAGATGCTTCCTGGACTACGCCTAAATGGAGCTGGATGCCTACTACCGCATTGTCGTATAATGCTACCAGTGAAATACCTCTTTGGGAAACGCCTACAGATATCAAGGTCCGGAATAATACCGTTTTTGCCAGCACCGCACAGGTGATCACTGCCACCTCGTACAGATTGGCCACCATTGCACGTTATACGGGCACAGGAACACGGGGGCAGAAGTTGTGGGTAATGGGTTTTAACGATACCACAAGTTTGCATGCGATGGAAATATTACCTGATGGCAATTGCGTGGTAGCCAGTGCGGGCACTGCGTGGCCGCAGGGCTGGATCCGTATCTATTCATCGTCACAGCCCTCGCCCAATCACGGGGTATATACACAATACTATTTTGCCTCCGCTCACGCGGTGCTTTGGGATGCCACGCACCAGGTGCTCTGGGCGCTGGGAAATGGGCTGAGAAAATATACTTATAATGCTGCCGGATCCGGCGGCACCATCGCAAACCCCAAGTTACATTTGGATACTTCTTATGACTCTTTGCCAAGTCCCTGGGGCCACGACCTTGCTGCCGATGTGAATAACCCGGACCAGCTGCTGGTCACCACCAATGGCGGCGTTTATATTTTTCATATATCCACCGGAACCTTCAGCGACATGCCCGGAGCGGCATATGGAACCTTTGTTAAAGCTATCAGCAGTCAACCTGGTCAGAATACGCTTGTAGAAACACGCCCCAGCACAGGTTGCCCGCTGTATCCTGCCAATTCCTGGTGTACCTCAGTCGTCAATTTTTACAACGCCGCCACTGGTGCCGCTACTGGCTCCCGTACCGTGAGCGGGGCGGCTATTTATAAAGGAAAAACATTTGATCCAAACTATTATTGATCCTATGAAAAGAATAATGTTGATGGGGGCTGTCATCTCTTTGATCATTTTTCAAATAGCCTGCAGTAAAAAAACGGGCGTGGATACAGCTCCCGGCCCCAACACTAATCCGCCGGCCGTGCAGTCCTATCCGGGGTTTCCGCTGGCCTTAACCAACGATGCCAGCAAGCAGATAGAGCTCTATGATCCCATGATGACAGACTGGAATTCCAGCAACGCAAAAAAGTGGAGCTGGTCACCAACCACTACATTGGGCTTCAGTACAAATGATATCAGGACATTTGGCGGCGGTACTGATTTCAAAGTGCGGAAGATGAAAATCCGGGAGGATGCCAGCTATGCAGCTATCAGCGATAATAGTTTTGCAGCTTTGATTGCCTATCCATCCGGACAGCGTGTATGGTCGAAGATAATCAACGGGAATCTGCATGCTGCAGAACTGCTACCCAACGGTAACATCGCCCTGGCGGCATCTGATGGTAATTGGGTCCGGGTGTACGCGTCTTCGCAGGGAGCTGATAACAACACCTATGCGGAGTTTTCTTTAGGCGCAGCACATGCCGTATTATGGGATCCGGCCATTAATGGATTATGGGTTACCGGACAGGACTTATCCAATAATGCGCACATCCTGACAGCCCTGGCGGTTGGTGGAAGCGATGCTAATCCTGAGTTAACAGAATTAAGGCAGTACCGGGTTACACTGCCTACTGCCTGGGGCCATGAAATAAGTGCATACTATGGCAACAATAATCTGCTGTGGGTAACTACCAATGGAGGAGAATATGTGTTCAATAAAACGACAAAAGCTTTCTCTATTTCACCTACCAACAACCTGACCTTTGTAAAAGGAATGGGGAATCAACCCAGTGGACAAATTGTATTGGTGCGTCCCGATGCTAATAAAAACCCGCGTCCTGCAGTCAACTGCTCGCTCAATAGCTGGTCTGCCAGCACTGTTGATTTCTATACATCAGGTGGGCAATGGCAGGGATCGAGAATAGTAAATGGTGCCTGTTTTTATAAAGTAAAAATAGTTTACGACAATTATCAGTAATGTACTTTAGCAAATACGTAAAAATATATACCTGTTGCCTGGCCTTACTGGGCTTTGGTGTGGAGAATACTGCCGGGCAGCAAAATACGCCGGCGCTGATTCCCATGCCACGTTCACTAAAGATGGATACAGGCAACTTTGTTTTCGATTCTAATACTGTGATCCGGACTGATGTCAGGGAAAAGCATGTTGTTGAGTATTTCACGGACCGTTTGTTCAGCACCGGGAAGTTCAGAAACAAGATGATAACAGCTGCGGCAAAAGCATCAGAAGTGCTCATAACTAACAGCGGTGCAGAACACCTCCCAAAGGAAGGATATCGGTTGTCGGTAACACCCGCCCGCATTACCCTAACCGGCAATAACGCTGGTTTGTTCTATGGTATACAAACCCTATTGCAGTTGTTCTCTGCACCTGAGAACGGAGCGGCTACGGTTCCCTGTCTCACCATAGAAGACGCTCCTCGTTTTGGCTACCGTGGACTCATGCTGGATGTTTCCCGGCATTTTTTTACAGTCGCACAGATTAAAGACCTGCTCGACCTGATGGCTTACTATAAACTGAACCGTTTCCACTGGCACCTTACCGATGACCAGGGGTGGCGACTGGAAATCAAAAGCTACCCTGCACTAACGAAGGTGGGTGCCTGGCGTGTGCCACGTATTGAGTTCAGTGGCAATACTTTGCCACCGCAACCTGGCGAACGCGCTACGGATGGCGGTTTTTATACCCAGGAGCAGGTGAAGGAAGTAATTCGCTACGCTGCTGAAAGACATATCGAAATACTACCCGAAATAGATGTGCCAGGACATTCTATGGCCGCCATAGCAGCATATCCTGAGTTGTGTGTAACGCACAGTGCGGATACCAGGGTGAATCCGGGAAGTCCCTTTGCTAAATGGTTCTCCACGGGTGGTTTTGAAATGTATGTAGACAATTCACTCAATCCCACAGATGAACGGGTTTACCAATTTCTTGATAAAGTATTTGGAGAAGTAGCCACTTTATTTCCATACCCCTACATTCATATAGGTGGTGACGAATGCTACAAAGGTTATTGGGAGAAGGATGCTGCTGTGCAGACCTTTATGAAGCAACATCAAATCCCTGACACTCACGAGCTGCAAAGCTATTTCATTTCAAGGTTGAACAGGATCATACTGTCTAAACAGAAAAAGCTGATTGCCTGGGATGAGGTAGCAGCAGGCAATGTCAGGGAGCGGATCACGGTGATGAGCCGCTTTGGTGAAAAGGCAGCTATTGAACAAATTGGAAAAGGACTGGACATCGTATTGGCTCCTGGTAATAACGGGCTGTATTTTGATTATGCTCAAAGTGCTTCAGATCAGGAACCATCCAGCCATGGCGGTGATCAGCCGGCACAGAATGCCTATCAGTATAACCCGGAATACCCTGCATTATCTGCGGAAGAGCATAAACATATTATGGGCGTGGAAGCTTGTATTTGGACAGAAAACATCCCCGATGTTTCCAAACTGCAATACATGATGCTGCCGCGTATGCTGGCGCTGGCGGAAACAGGATGGTCAGATGAAACGGCCAAAGATTATCCACGTTTCGCCGGCACAGCATTACCATTACATCTGGAGCGCTTCGACAAAGCTGGTATTAACTACTGTGTGCCTGCGGTTTTTCATTACACGGATACAACAATCCTGACTGATACTTTCAGGTTTGAAGTAGCGCAGCCTTCTGTGCGGGGAGCCAGAATATTTTATACGCTGAACAACCGACCGCCGGGAGACTATGATCACGAATACAAAGGACCCATAATCATTGCAATTCCCCGGGGGAAGATAATCAACCTGAAAACCATTGTTATCACTCGTGCGGGGCGCAGAAGTATCATCACGCGCACCGTACTGGATAATAGCAAAAAATCTGAAAATTAATATTCACCTATGCAAAAAAGCATCTGCCAGTTCTTGCACTGTGCCTGGATCCTCGCTGTTGTATTTGTTGCTTCCAATGTAAAAGCACAACAATCATTGGAACGTTTTGAAGAGGTGGCTGCCGGTTTTAAAAACCCCGGCAGGGATTATGGAACGGTGCCTTTCTGGGTATGGAATACGAAAGTTTCCAAAAGTAATATCGATTCTATGCTGAATGATTACCGGAAAAATGATTTCGGTGGCGTAATCATTCATCCACGTCCGGGACTAATTACTGAATACTTATCAAAAGAGTGGTTCGATTTATTTGAATATGCGCTTCAGAAGGGAAAAAAATTGGGACTGAATATCTGGATATATGACGAAAACTCTTACCCTACAGGTTTTGCTGGTGGATTGGTAGGGGAACAAATGCCGGAAGCGTACAACCAGGGACAAATGTTGTATATGGAAGAAGTAACCCAACTTCCTGCTGATCTTGCTGCATTCTTTTTCTATCTTAAAGAAGAGAACGGAACTTATAAAGATATTACCAATCATGTGCAGGAGGAAGCAGGTAAAAGCGGACGTTATCAGTTATTCAGAAAAGTAAATTATCAAAGATCGAACCGTGGCTCGGTGGCAGGCCCTATAGGTGTGTCTTATGTAGATCTGATGGCTAAAGGAGTTACCGATAAGTTCATTGATATTACCTACAAAGGTTATGAAAAAGCAGTAGGCAAGGAATTTGGTAAAACAATTAAAGGCGTTTTTTCTGACGAACCAACCATCATTAATGAAGGGCACAACAGTGTACGCTGGACTCCTGAACTATTTGATAGTTTTTATAAGAACTGGGGGTACGATCTGCGGTTACATCTGCCATCCTTGTTTAAAGAAGTCGGCGATTGGAAACGGGTTCGTCATAATTATTACCAGGTCTTGCTGGAATTATTTATTGCACGGTGGTCGAAACCTGTATCTGCATATATGAGCGATCATCAACTTACCTGGACCGGACATTATTGGGAACATGGTTGGCCAAGCCCCTACCATGGACCAGATAATATGGCCATGTATGCATGGCATCAAATGCCAGGTATTGATATGCTCTTCAACCAGTTTAATGAAGATAAACCTGTGCAGTTTGGCAATATACGCGCTGTTCGGGAATTAGGGAGTGTGGCCAATCAATTGGGTAAAACACGTACGCTGTCTGAAACTTATGGTGGTGCCGGATGGGAACTTACCTTTAAGGATATGAAACGCCTGGCCGATTGGGAATTTGTATTAGGAGTTAACTTTCTGAATCAGCATTTATCGTTTATGACGCTAACGGGAGCACGAAAATATGATTATCCACCAAGTTTCTCTTATCATGAACCCTGGTGGCCCTATTACCGTTTTATGAATCATTACTTCACACGGCTGTCTTACCTGTTATCCAAAGGACAACAGTATAATAATATCCTCGTCATTGAACCCACCACCTCGGCCTGGATGTATTACGCCAGGGATGGTGAAAACAAGCGTTTTTTCGATATCACCAAAAGGTTTAATGATTTTGTGACTTTGATGCAAAGAAACTATCTGGAATATGATTTAGGTTCAGAGCATGTGATCAAAGAGAATGGGCGTGTTGATGGGAATAGCTTTGTTGTTGGAAAACGGGCATATCGGGTGGTAGTGATACCGCCAGGCATGGAAAATATAAATAGTGCTACGTTCCGTTTGCTGAAAGAATATATCGCAGCAGGGGGGCAGGTGATCTGTTTTGAACAATTGCGATTGGTAGATGGTGCTGTCAGCAGGGAGCTTTCCACCATCACCCAAAAGATCCATGATGTAAACCGGGATGCCTTGCTGCATCTGTTCCACAATGAAGGGTTTAGTATATCCGTGGGAAAAGGCGACAGTATCGGAGGCAACATTTATCACCAACGCCGCAAACTGGCTAATGGTGAGTTATTGCTATTAACCAATGCCAGCATGACCGGGTCATCTCGGGGAAGGATCAATATGCCCGGTCAGGATGTGTTACAGATGAATATGAATTCAGGAAGTATTTCCCGCTTTAACTATTCGTTGCTTAACCAGGAGGTGCATTTCGACTTTGATATTCCCCCTGCCGGAAGCCTGATGCTGTTTGTTGCTGATAAAAAAATGCCCCGATATAAAATGGCTGCCCGACCAATGGAATGGACTAACGTGAATGCCTCAACGACAAAAGTAAGCAGACCGTCAGACAACATGCTGACGATTGATTTTTGTGATCTTCATTTACATCAGCCGGATTCAAACTATAATAATATACACGTAGGTGTAGCTTCCAATACGGCATTCAAACACCATGGATTTACAGATGGGGTGGGCAACCCATGGAATAACCGTACCCAGTTTAAAGATAACATCATTAAGCGTGATACTTTTTCTACAGGAACCGGGTACACTGTTGTGTATCATTTTACGCTGAAAGATAGTGTTGATTTCCGAAGCATTAAAGCAGTGATAGAGCAACCTGGACTTTGGCATGATGTGAAAATTAATGGCATGAACATTAAAAATGAACCAGGACAATGGTGGCTGGACCGCTCCTTTGGGGTGTACAAGATTGGCCGCTATTTAAAAGCCGGAGATAACGAATTGGCTGTAACTGTTTCTCCCATGAGCGTTTATGCGGAAATAGAACCGGTTTATATTTTGGGTGATTTTAACCTGGAATCAACACAATGTGGCTGGAGTATTGTAAAGTCGCAACCATTACAGCCCGGCTACTGGAGCAGGCAGGGATTGCCGCTGTATGGTCACGGTATCACCTATACGAAGACATTTACGGTGGCTGATCCTGCCAAATCATATGCGGTGGAATTAGGTAAATGGAAAGGTACTGTGGCCGCTGTAAAGGTCAATGATGTATTTGCGGGCATCATCATATCAGAACCCAATACACTGACTATCGGTGAATTCGTAAAAAAAGGCAATAATAAGATCGAAGTAACAGTAATCGGCAGTTTGAAGAATGTTTTAGGGCCATTTTACAACAAGCCGGCTCCTGGCCTGGTTGATCCTGGTAAATGGTATAATATTAAAATGCAGCCGTCTGGGAATGAATACGATATTTATGATTACGGATTGACCACTGATTATGAAATTAAGGTGATGCGCTAATCTAAATTACAAGGTCACATGACTATTAACTTAGATGACATCTCTCTTACTGTTGGCAGGGGAGAAGGGGAAATCTGAAATTGCAATCGTGTCTCAGTAAACGATAGGTAACCTAAATAAAGCAGCATAAAGAAGCCCGCCTGATTAATCAGGCGGGCAGAATAGTATTCGAACCTATCGGCAAATGTATTGTTCTATTGGATCAGTAGTAATTATTATTTTAAATTGCCTCCAGTTCCAGTACAGAGCTGGTTTCTATTTTCTTCATGTACCATTTCAGTCCCTGGTACATCAGGGCTTCACCACTGAAAATCTTACCACTTTCGGGAAACTGAGGTGGGACATCTTTCAATAAATTTATTTCTGTAACCCTGTAGTTTTTCTTTGGATCCAGGCCATTGAATTTCCATTCCGGCCAGGTGTCCTGCTGCATTGTTTCCATATTATAGGCAAATACCACGGCTTTGTTCTTCGTGCTGTCTACGTACATCAACGATGAAAAATTAGTAGTATAGGGAGATACGAGCCGGTACAGGGAGCCGTAATTGATCACATTTTGCAGCCGGTGATAATTGTCCACCGTTGTGTGGGCAAGTGCCAGCTCCTGATCATTTAGTTTTTTTACAACAATATCAAAACCCAGCTTACCTGCCATTGCTACATCCATTTTATATTTCAGTGATTCACGACCGGCAGCGGTTACATGTGCACATACGGTAAGAGCGGGATAGAAATAGGAAGTGGCCCATTGCAGGCGTATCCTGTCTACAGGATAAGTATTATCACTTGGCCAGAACTCCTGGAAGTACTTCATCGCACCGAATTCTACCCGACCACCACCACTGGCACAAAGCATCATATCGAGATCGGGATACTTATTGCGGATGCGTTCCAGTATGCTGTACCAGGCTTGTGTGTAACGTATATACAAACTGTTTTGGTCTTTTTTTAAATAGGGGCTATAAGCATTATCCATAGAACGGTTACAATCCCATTTTATATAGGCAATTCCCGGTGCTTCTTTCATCAGGTTGTCAACTACGTCAAATACATAATCCTGTACCCTGGGATTAATCAGGTCCAGTAGCAACTGCGTACGGTACAAATGCTGCGGGCGGTTAGGGGCTATCATCAGCCAGTCCGGATGCTGCTCATACAATTCACTCTTAGGATTTACCATTTCAGGCTCTATCCATATGCCAAACTGAAGCCCTTTGTTTGTTGCTTCCTTTACCAGGTGCCCAATACCTCCTGGCAATTTCTTTTTGTTAACCTGCCAGTCACCCAGCCCTGCGCGGGAATTATCACGTGGATATTTGTTTCCAAACCAGCCATCATCCAGCAGAAATAAATCAACACCTAATTTAGTGGCGTCGTCAAAGAGATTTACAATCGTATCCTGGTTGAAGGCAAAATAAGTTGCTTCCCAATTATTAAGAAGTGTCGATCGTTTTTGCCGTCCGTTCCAGATACCATAATCGATCGCCCAGCGATGGAAATTGCGGCTGACCTGGCCGGTACCGCTACTGGAATAGGTAAAGATGAAGTGTGGCGTTTCGAATTTTTCCTTTGGTTTTAATGCGTATGAAGACGCATACGCATTGATTCCCGGTATAATTTTTAATGTATTGCCCATATCAATATTCAGTTTCAGCGTTTCAAACTGTATATTGAAATTTCCGCTATAGGCAAGCGTTCCGGCGAAAACTTCCCCGGTATTTTCTGTAACACCTGTTGACGGCGAAATAAGAAATGATGGATTATAGTTGCAGGCGGTACGTACTCCCAACTTGGATTGTATGCTAAATATGCCCGGCTGTAGCAACGACTGTTTCATTTCCATTTCTTTTTCGTACTCACCATAGAAATAGGTGAGATGGTTTTCGGGCCATAGAATGTTGATAAAAGCAGAGGCATACCGGTTTAGAACCACTTTGTCTTCTTCTCCATGTGAAATAGTAGTCCAGGTATCAATAATATCTTCTGCCTGGAAAGATTTATAGTGCAGCGTTACGAAGAACGGGTAAGCCGGATCCTGCAGCTGTATATCTGTTTGGACAATGTCCGGTGATAAATTTTTGGACTGGTGTGAAACATAATTTAACGCCAATGACATATTTCCGTCTGCATGCATCACTTCAATAGCTGGCTCGTTCAGATAGGTGGAACCGCCGGTGGCATAGGCTGTATTCAACGTTGAATTTTCATTTCGGTAGTCCGGATTTACATCACGATATACTGATGTATTGCTTAGCCTGGGGCCGAGGTATATTTGTTGTACCTGTTTATTGGTATCTACTTCAAAAACAATGGCAGTGTGATTGGTTGTAATGGCAATGGTTTGGGCCTGACTTATTTTAAAGGAACTGATGGCCAGAATAAGAAACAAATATTGTTTTGCTGCTGCTGAAATGTGCATATGATTTGTTGTATAGAATAAACTGTTTTTGAATGGCTATTTATGATCTTTAGTTGATTTGCATAACAATCATAAAACCGTTTACATTCTTTCAAAGTGTAGGTTACGCTAATTGCCTGGTATTGACGAAAATATGCAAAGGAAATCGTACTTGCATTTAGGAGTTAAAAATTGCAAAGAATTGGTGAAAATATGATGAATGCATGCTTCATGAACGGGTTTCTTCGCTTTTCTACAGACTGGGCGGCTTTAGAAAGTAAGCGTCAGTGCCATCGTAAAACGGTCCCAAAAGTAAGTATTTCCGGAGGGGAATTAAGCAATAAGTGCGACCATGATGCAGTGCATATGGCAGTAGCCATTTTAGTGTAGATATATTGGCGGGTTGGAATTTTAAACATATTGTAAACCTTGATAAGGTTAAACCGTATAATTCCATAAATTTATGAATAGGTATCCTTTAATTGAAATTTCATTTATAGCATATGATACATAGAAAAATTCTCACCATACTATTACTACTTATTCACCTGAGTATTTTTGCGCAGCAGACACCATCCTTTAATATAGGCCAGCGCACTTTTCATTTTAAAGATGAAAAGCGTAACCGGCCTATAGTTACGGAGGTATGGTATTCAACAACGGATACACTTAAAGTAAGCGATAAAAAATATTCTCCTTTTTTACGCAATTATACGGTGCGCGATGGAAGTCTGCCAACAGGTAAGTTGCCCCTTATTATGGTTTCACACGGAACGGGTGGGAGCCGGCTTTCTTTGGAATGGCTGATACAAAATTTGGTTCAATCTGGTTTTATTGTAGCTGCTGTCGATCACTGGGGCAATACGGCGGATAATAAAATCGCGGTTGAATTTTTAAAGGGATGGGAAAGGCCGCAGGATATCAGCTTTGCGCTTACTCAGCTGCTGAAGGACAAAGATTTTAATACAGTGATAGATTCACAAAAGATTGGCGCATTGGGCTTTTCATTTGGGGGTTATACCGTGATCGCTTTGGCTGGTGGAGTAGTTGATTATCCGGTCATGTTACATTATTACCGCACCATAGGTCACCGGGAGATGGAGGTGCCCGAATTTCCGGGGTTGGGCCGCTTACTGTATGACAGTACTTTGCTGGCCGCCACTAAGCATGTTCCTGATTTAAAAGATAGCCGCATCAAAGCCTTCTTCGCCTTATCGCCAGGCACGGGACCGGGCTTTGTCCGTAAACAGCAGTTTGAAAATGTTCATGGACCTGTTTTTATTACCGGCTCACTGGCGGATAGTATGGCACCTGTTAAAACAAATGCGAGGGTATATCATCAGCTGATCAGAGGTGCTGGTTATTATGAGTTCGGCGGTAAAGTCGGGCATTATGTAATGTTGGGCGAAGCAGATAACGAATTAAAGAAAGAAGCGCCGATTCCATTTGTGGATGATCCTTCTGTAAACAGGCACCAGGTACATTTAAAAGTAGACAGTCTCGCTACTGATTTTTTTAAGAGAAATTTGAAATGATGTTTATAAGTGTAACAGGCTAATAAAAGACCATCTCTTGCCCCGCCGGTGGTTATTCAGACTTGTAATCAATCAGGCAATAAAACAAAGCCGTTTGAGTCGATTCTCATCTTATGAAACTATTTAGCATCATGCAATGAAAATAATGAGGGGTAAACATCGGGTGATATCATGAATGACAGATGGAGGGGCAATATAACATCAATGGAGGGCAAATTTGAGGTTGTTTTTCCTTTTTAGCAATTGGATATTTACATGTTTAGTTTTAGTTAAATATTTTGCCTTGATTCATTGTTGTAAATATGGTGAATCCCTGATATCATAAGTATCGTCACCTTTTTTTTAGTATATATTATTTAGAACATTGCAATGAAAAAAATTAATTGCAGGAAGCAGATGCTGATAGCATTAGGATTCCTCTTTTCTTCGCTGATACTCGCAAAGAGTACCATGGCTCAGGATATCAGGTTGTCTACAAAGTACGCGGCACTGGTGGTTAACAAAGACGGTTACATTGTCAGTATCAAAGACCGTATTACCAACAGGGAGTACAATCCAGCCGGACTTAGCTCCCCACTGCTGGCATTAGAGAAAGATAAACATACGATTTATCCTTCCGCTGCAAAGTGGTTGAAAAATGAAAACCATTTGCAACTTACTTATCCCAATGGATCTGTAGCCATTTTAAAGGTAGACTCCAAAGGAGATTATCTCCGCTTTGAACTGCTTTCACTTACTCCTGCAAATGGAGTGGATAATGTGGTGTGGGGCCCTTATAAAACCAGCATAAAGAAATATATAGGAGAAATCATTTCAGTGGCAAGAGATGATAATTTTGCTATTGGAATGCTGGGCCTCGATGATAATACAACCAGTGGGCCTCCATGCGATGGGGACATGTCTCAGGCAAGTTATATTATTCATACCCCGGATCCTGTGAAATATCCATTGCMTGCTGATTTGAAGGAAGGGCAACGGTTCCGCATCGGTGGTGATGGCAACAACGACGTAGCCTTCTATTCGCATCCAGAAGAATATTACAGGTACATGAATGGGAATGGTGCACAACTGGACCCTGCTTATGGCATCTCCATCGTCATGCATGCCCGCAATCGCAAGAAACCATTTACCATCTTCTACCCGCTCTTCAACGACTTTCCGGGTATTAAGGCGCCMCGGCATATGGAACTGACGCCGGTGAATGTAGATTATATTGGCTCTTCTATCGCATTATATGCATGCCCGGATTCACTGGGCCTGAAAGTAATAGAAAAAGTAGTGAAGAATGAAGGCCTGCCTTATGTTACCCGGAACGGCAAATGGGTAAAAGATCCATCAAATTTTGAAATTGACCTGGCCTGGTCCGGCCCACACGACAGCCTTGTATCCTATGCTAATCAGCTTGGGCTGAAAGCGGTACAGGATGAAGGGTTGGGAGAATATTATGTTAATCCTGCAGACAGATGGGCTGGAAAATATGTGCGGCTTAATAACGAAAAGCGTCCTATTAAGGATTTAACAGACCTCACCAACAAACATGGTATTGCGTATGGTCTTCATACACTGACGGAGTTTGTACAGCCTCACAGCAGTGATGTGCACCCGGTACCTAATGAGGGATTATGTACGGTATTGACCACGCAGATTATCAACCAGGTGTCGGCAGCTGATACCACTATACAAGTGGCTGATACCAGCTATCTGAATGAACGGGGTGGCTGGGATCAGAATACTGTGAATGCGCTGAGGGTTGGTCAGGAATTGATTGAATACAGGGGCGTCACTACCACGAGGCCCTATACGTTAACCGGTGTTAAGAGAGGCGCATTTAAAACCAATGCGGCGGCTCATGCGGCCGGAGATAAAATAGCGAAACTTCAGGTGAACTGTTACTCCGGCTTCATCCCGGATGCGCAATTTGGCGATGAATATGCCCGGTTTTACGCGCGGCTGCTTCACGATGGAGGTATGAATTTTATTGACTTTGATGGCTTTGAGAGTTTTACCTACCAGGGCCATGGCCAATATCCATTCAAACGATTTCTGCGTATCCTTTTCGGAGATCTAAAGCAAATGGGTGTGCCCTATCTGAGAGTGATGGGTTCCTGCGTATTTGAAGGTAACTGGCATTACATGAGCGTTTGCAACGTGGGTGGAGGAAATAATATGTTCGATCCGGTGCATAATAAGTGGGGTATTGAAGGAAAGGATATCCGTTATTCATTTAACAGTAATTACTTCCCCTGCACATTTGGTATTCAGGATATACGGAAAGACTGGAATGTACAGGTAATAGAAAATCTGCAGGCCAAGTCAGTTGCCTGGGACGCTACTTATATGTTAGGTGTCAGCCAGGGCAGTATAGAGCACAGAACGGATAAAAAAGAACTGTTTACAACCTTCAGAGTATGGGAAGAAGCAAGGAAGGCCGGCGTTTTCAGCCCGCAGTTGAAAGAAGAAATGAAATTGCAGGAAAACAAATATCACCTGGAGCAAAAGGATAAAAATACCTGGTGGATGTATGTTGTTAATACAGATGGTTCTTTAGGTAAGAAGAGAATTCTAAAACGTACCAGGACAAGTTAATATAAGCGTTTTGTTAGATCGGTTAATTTTTGATGGCAGCTTACCCATGTTATTATAACATGGGTAAGTTTTTTTATGATCCATGTAATTGCTTCCAATGCTGTTTATGTAAATTATTATTTACACCACGGCGTATTATTACTACACTCTTTTAAGATATACTGTATTAAGCCCCCATCAGTATAGTCAGCACTACCTTTTCATTATGTTGAATCCGCCTATGCTATGCTTAATACCCGCTAAGTACCTATAGTAGCACTGCAGGAGAGGTGGACTTGATGCGGGGGTGACTTCCGGATGCATAACTCCGATGAAATTGAATCAGCAGATAGATAGAGGTGAGAACCGGCCATAGGAGGGCTGCTTCAGTACCAGGGCTGTAGCTGGGGAAAGAGATAGACTATTGAAAGGAAGCAGGTATAAGGGGTTTATTTATCAAAATATCTCCGGGGCAGGAGCGCTTTATTCCAGTTGAATAACCGCTGGATAAGCGTGTGTATAGATAAGTTTGGGAAGCAGTTTCGTTCGCTTTGGATAGGTGCGTTTATTCACATATTTGGGAACCTGTGGCGCTGCCACTGCAATAATATCGGCGGCCATATATTGTTTGTTGCCCGATGAACCATCCCTGTACATGGCTCTCACCTGGAAAACCACTACCAGTGAACCCTTCCCGGGTACCTCCAGCGAAACATTTGTTTCCTGGAAAGTGGTGTCCGGCGCTATCATGAGTGTAACCGTTTCGCTACCGGCCAACTGGCGTGATGTAAAATCAATGCGTGTTGCGATCACTTTTACTTCCAGGGCGGCAATACCTTTATACCCGGCGATGGTTTGTGCGGGAATATTTAATATCCCGTTGCTGAAAAGGCGGGGGGCTACCGGGAAAAAACGATCTACCCCGGTATGCTGATTGAATCGGAAGCCAGTGATGGCGGCGTGATGATCGCCGGCAGCAATAAGTACCTTGTTCAGCCGATTGATGTGCCCGCTATCACAATGGATATCCAGGTGGTTGTAGAAGGCATGACGGATAAAAGCGCCTTTCCTGCTGGCGATGCCAAAGCGCCTGGATGCGCGGCGGGTAGCAGCCGTTTGCTGCACGCTTTCCGGCATGGAGCGCAAAAAGTATTGGCCATTGCGCTTATACCCAATGAGAGGACCGAGTTTTCCCGTAAAGGGAAGGATAGACATTTGTTTTGCCATAGGAGATTATTTTGATAAGATAAATATAAGATAATCCGGGGAACCTGTTTTCAGGATAGATGGAAGAATTGCCAGGCAATATCATCTCTTAAGGGAAATTTGTACTAATAGCTTATCCGGACTGATATTGACATCCAAAGAAATTGTTATTAAGCGATTTTAAAGCGTTTCCCAATGATTATCAAATGCCGTTATGTACCCAATCAGACATAATTGCTTCTTCTTTTTTAGGTATATTTATATATTCCCTTAACCCATTGTTACATGTACTTTATTAAAAGTTGTATTATTTTATTACTAACATCATTTGTTACAACCACGCTCCGTGCACAGACGAATATTTACTATTCCGACATCCAATTAGAGATTATATATTGAGCAACCAACTCAAGCCAACTTATGAAATGTTTTTTTAGTTTTCTCTTTCTCCTCTACCGATAACTACTTTAGGGCAGGCGTCCTTTCCTAAAGGGTTTAAATTAATACAAGGTGACAATTTAACAGGAGAAGATGATAGATACTCTAATGGAAAAGATATTTTTCAAATGCATTTCTTTTTTAGATCCTATGACGGCGATTGGACCTGGAACGATGAAAAATATAAACAACACATTGCAGAAGGTATTGGATATCCAATGTATCGGACTACAGATAGTCTCTTGTGGGGCACAGGAAAAATTAATGGATATTACTCCTACATGGTAGTAGACAGGAATGGTGAAGTATTTGAACTTTTTTCCAAATATAATGATGCAGACTTCTCTTTCTATTCGAAATGGCTTATTTCTTCTATAAGAGAATATCGTAAAAGAGGAAAAATGTTCATGTTTCGGAGGAGGTACCATTTGATTTCATGACCAAAGACTAGCTGTGAGCTATAGGATTCAGTCTGGTTATTATAAAACGGTCTTTATTTTATCGGTAAGCGGGGGGCAGTACTTGCATTGGCATGACCAGCACAGGTTATCGGACTTTAGTATTGTACAGTACATACGGGTTTGTTTCAAACCAACAGGAAAAATGTTTTCACAACAGTTAGCTTTCACCTACGCTATGTATTCTACATCCCATTATCCAACATTTAGTATTACCTAAAACTACCGTTGCAAATGTAGGGTGTTTGTTAAAACGTTGTTGTATATGTGAAAAATAATAGGGACCGGGAACGCTGCAACCGTTCCCGGTCCCTATTATTTGGGGGTACTATAAATTGTTATCCGGTTGATTACATTTGTATAATAACCGTTAGCATATAAGCTACGCAGTTTTAATCCGGGAATGCAACACTTTTATTCATTGGTGGAACATCGACTGCTGGTATGTTTTACAACCGGCTCCGAAAATGAACAATTGTCAACGTTATGAAATTATCTCTATTATTCTTATGTCTCAGTCTTTCCCTGAGTTTAGCAGCGCAACGTTCGTCTAATGATTTAAATGGTACATGGACTTTTGCCATAGATCCGCTTAAGGTGGGTGAAACAAATCAATGGTTTGATATTTCTTTCCCTGCTGATAAATTCGACAAAGTAAACGTGCCTCATTGTTTTAGTGTTGATCAGCGATATGCTTTTTATACAGGTACGGCCTGGTACTTTAGGAAATTTAAGGCTACGGCACCCAAAGGGCAACATGTTTGGTTGAAATTTGACGCTGTATTTTACAAAGCGAAAGTATGGCTCAATGGTAAACGCGTTGCGCAGCATGAAGGAGGATATACACCTTTTGAAACGGATGTTACATCATTTTTGCAGCAAGATAATATCCTCGCGGTACAGGTAAATAACGAATGGGATACGACCACTCTTCCTGGTGCTAAAACAAGTGTGCTATATGAGCCCGCCAATGCATCGCAGGTATATCCCTGGATCAACTATGGTGGTATTACCCGTCCGGTACAATTGCTCACCATGCCGGCTGTTGATATCAGCAACGCAAAAATTACGACCAATCCGGATCTGGAGAAGGGATCCGCTGTGGTACAAATCAACGCATTCATAAGAAACAGTACTGCTGAAGAAGTAATAACACCCGTAGATGCGGTTGTTTACCAGGAAAAGAATATTCTGCAGCGTCTCCGCTTCAAACAACAGCCGGTGACAATCAAACCAGGTGAAACAAAATTAGTGATGTTATCGGCCACCTTGCCGGCTAAGCAGGTGAAATTATGGAGCCAGGATGCACCGGAATTATATCGCGCAGAGATTTCCTGTGGTATGGATACTTTCACTACCCGATTTGGCATACGTAAGGTGGAGGTACGTGGTACCAGCCTGTTATTAAATGGTATCCCCATTAAGATGGCTGGGGGGAACCGTCCGCTGGATTATCCCGGAGTTGGTTCTATGGATCCGATGACCGTGCTGGAGAAAGATATGTTGCTGATGAAGCGTGGTAGTATGGAGCTCTCACGTATCAGTCATTACCCCGTTTCGGCAGACTTACTCAACAAAGCAGATGAACTGGGGTTACTGATTATCGCAGAAGCAGGTAACTGGCAAATGACGCCGAAGCAAATGAGCGATAGCATGATGCGACACAAATATAGGTCGCAGATGCAGGAAATGATAGCACACGACTGGAATCATCCTTCCGTAATCGCCTATAGCCTCGGCAATGAATTCCAGGCACAAAAGGAAGAAGGCAAGGCATGGGTGCGGGACATGCGGACGTTCGTCCGCAACATCGATTCCACGCGCCTGATCACTTTCGCCAGCAACACGGTCCAAAGCAGCCTGTTAAAAAAGCCGGAAGAGGAAGCGTCTCAGTATGTAGATTTCATCAGTACAAATATTTATGGTAATCACTTAAAAGCTTTACAGCATATTCACGAATTGTACCCTGAGAAACCCGTTTACATCAGCGAGTTTGGCTGGAGGACAGATCAGGTAGCATCAGAAGAAAATCGAATTGTTCTCTTTAAAAAAGCAATGGCTGATATCAGGCAATGCAGTTATATTATCGGTGCTTCTGTATGGACCTTCAATGATTATTTAAGCCGTTTCCCCGGTAGTGCGGCTGATGGTAGCCGGCCATGGGGACTGGTTACATTGGATAGGAAAGAACGTGGCCTGTATAAGGTCTGGCAGGAGGAAATGTCGCCTGCCGTATTGGCTATTACCGGGAAACAAGGAAATACCATAACAATAAGACTTACCGTACGTAAAGATTTTCCAGGCTATCCACTGAATGCATATAACCTGTTGTGTAATGGAGAAAATTTACCGGTGAAATATTTAAAGCCAGGAGAGTTTCAGGAGTGGACTATTGATTTAAAAGAAGGAAAAGCCATCACCGCATTGATGAAGCCGGGAGGATATACCATTTTAGAGAAAATACTGGAATAACGTGTCAACCAAATAAGGACACGGCTTTGACAACCGGTGTCCTAACATTACTTATCATATAATTTATTTTAAGCTATGCACAAAGGGACATTTACCCTTGCGGCCTTGCTATGCCTGCAGGTGAGCTACGCGCAACAGTCTTTGTCGCCATCCGGCCCGTCGGTTAAGCGAACTACGTATTACGTAGACAATACCACCGGGAATGATGCCAATGATGGTAAAAGCATGGAACGGCCCTGGCTAGGGATAGAAAAGGTGAATGCAGCGGTCTTCAAACCAGGTGATAGCATCTTGTTTAAATCTGGTGGCATATGGACGGGTACACTGAAACCGCAGGGATCCGGTTTACCCGGACATCCGATTGTAATTGGCAGCTACGGCAAAAGTACTGCCCGGCCTATCATTAATGGCAACGGGGCCTTGCTGGTAGTGCATCTGCAGAATGTACAATATGTTGAACTGACCAACTTCGAAATTACCAATCCGGTAAACCCAAATACATTGAAGAGAGGCATTGAGGTGGAAAATGTGGATCAGGGTAAACTGACACATATTGTATTACGTAATAATTTTGTGCACGACATCGCAGGCGATAATTCCAAAGGGAAGAATGGAAGTGCAGGGATATTGGTTGTAGCCCGGAGGAAAGCCGGCATGGTGCCTTCCTGGTATGATTCTGTGCTGGTAGAAGGTAATATTGTGAAAAATGTGAACCGGACAGGTATTGGCACAAATTCCGAGTGGTATTGCAGGGCAAGTGTTAATTGTAAAGGCGTGCAGCCWTATCGTCCGCATACCAATGTGGTGATCCGAAATAATTATGTGGAGAATGCCGGTGGAGATGGTATTGTGGCCAGTGTGAGCACAGGTACGCTTGTTGAATACAATATGTTGAACGGCGCAAATACTAATTCCGGACAATTCAACGCCGGTATCTGGAGTTGGGACGGCGACAACAATCTGTTCCAGTTCAACGAAGCTTATAATGTAAAAACAACAAAGGATGGAGAGGGCTTCGACATCGATTTTGGACAGGACAGCACCATCTTTCAATATAACTATAGCCACGATAATGAAGGTGGATTTATGGTAGTTTGTGCACCAGGCCCCCACCTGAATACCAATGGCATTATCAGGTACAATATCAGTCAGAATGATAGAGAGCGTATCATCCACTTAACGGGTGCCGTTAGCGGAGTGCTGATTCACAATAATACCTTTTACCTGCCGGAAGGAGAAACTACCACACCTGTATGGATGGGCAAGTGGAACAATTATCCGGTAAGTGCTTCTTTCTACAACAATATATTTTATCTCAAATCTGCCAGGCCATGGAAAACCTGGGATTCGCTTCGTACCAGCGTGTTTGAGTACAACATTATTTACGGCGCGCATACCGCGGGGGAACCAAAAGGTAAAGGTAATCTGACCATTGATCCGCAATTGATGGCTCCGGGTATGGCTACCTCCGGGAGTTTGGTGAATGGCATCATTCATTTTGGCAACGTAGAAGGATATAAACTGAAAAAGACTTCGCCGGCACTCCGGAAAGGAAAAGTGATATCCAATAATGGTTCCCGGGACTATTGGGGGAATCCGGTTTCGGCCACGGAAATCCCCAATATTGGTGCATACAATGGAAAGGGTGAACGATAAACTTTGTAGCGATGATGTTTAAGTTCCTGATTATCCTATGTCAAGTTCCGTTTTTGACGGCGGCTGCTTTCGGGCAGTTGCCGATCAACAACGGCAACGATACGGTGGTGGTCATTGGAAACAATGCCATTAAAAAAGGTGAGTTTATGCGCCGCATGCAATGGGAAAGGGCTGCCTGTTTCAATTATTTCCTGGAAACATATGGTGTGAATCATGTAGACAGCAATTACTGGCATCATGATTTTGGTGGTGTTACACCTTTGCGATGGCTGAAAAAAAGCGTGTTGGATAAGTTGCGTGAAGAGCAGGCGGAATTAGTAGTAATGAAGGAGTTGGGTGTTTTGAGTGGATTTAGTGAGACAGTTTTTGAAGCGGCATTTGAGAAGGAGAATAAAATACGCAAAGAAAAAATTGACAGGAAGGAAGTTATTTACGGCGTACAGGCTTTTGATGAAGCCACCTTTCATGCATACTTGTTCAGCAATGCACGTTTGGAAGCACAACGACAAATATTGAAACAACATCCGCCGGATGAAGCCTTATTAAAGGCTGTTTATAGGGATCAAAAGGAGCGGGAATACAAATATCCTCCCACCATTACCGTTACTGCCTGTACCATTTCACCATCGTTCATACACGATGACCAGTATTCGCAATTAATCGGGTTTTTAAAACAAAATGATATGCGGCAACTGGAAGCCTTGCGTCGAAAACGGCAGGGCGATCTGATCATTGACACGGCCGATTTTTCTTTTAGTCCGGCTACCCGTAAAACAGATGAACTAAGCTTTGGACGGGTGCTACGCGAAGCATTATTATTCAGCAAAGCAGGACAACTTAGCTCCTTGTTTACAGATGAAAATGGAGATACCATATTCCTGATATGCCGGCAGTTAAAACAGCATGGTTACTACGCTTATGATGCCGTTCGTACGATTATAAGCACCCGCTTTGCCGGCCAATATTTTGATCGTATGGTGACTGATCATAGGAAGAGGATGAAGGTGGATGTGAATGAAGCTGTGTGGAATGAATTACAGGAGATGTAAATAGGAAATACGGGGAACGTTCCCGGTCACAAAATTTCGGTAAATGGTGAATCAGTAAGGACTTGCATTAGTTTCGAATAACCAATACCACGTTTGAAGAGGAAGCACGTTTTGAATAATATTTAAGTTATCCACGCTTTATGAAAAATAGTCAGTATCCGGATTAAAGGGGGGACCAGACTGTCGACCAAAAAAATTGTATTGCTGCTAGGTATCATCGCCACAAAAGCATGGGCCATTGTGATGGTAGTTGGTGGTTGCATTATAACAGGTGCAGCGCTGATCGGATGGACCACGATGAGAAGGGATAAAAATACAGCTCCGAAAGGCATACAAGATAATGTTCAGATAAAGGAAACGGTATGATGAGAAAAATTTACCCGCTGATAGTATTGCTATGTTGTCATTTGTCATTGTTGATGGCGCAGCAACAAAGCCGGAAGCAGGAGAACTTACAGTTGATCAGCCAACGCCCTGCAACGGCCTGGCTGGAGGCTTTCCCTTTGGGCAACGGTTCACTTGGCGCCATGATTTTTGGAGGCACTGACACTGATCGTATTCAGTTTAATGAGAGCTCACTTTGTACAGGTACTACAGATTCAATAGGGTCTTATCAGCCATTCGGAAATATTTATCTCCGCTGGGGCCATAGGGATACGAGTAATTATCAGCGAAAACTACTACTCAACAACGGTATACAGGAAATCAGGTATGATAACGAAGGCATAAATTATAGCAGACAGTATTTTGTAAGTTATCCGGATCAGGCTTTTATTATGCATGCCAATGCGAGTCGCCCGGGGAAAATAAATGTAGAAATAATGCTGCGCGATGTAAGGTCTCCTGAAATACAGGTGAACGGAGCGCGGATAACTTTTGCAGGTAGCTTGAGGAATGGTATGAAGTATGAAGCCATCGTGCAGGTAGTACACGCAGGTGGACAAATACAACGTACCGATTCTTCCCTGATCATTCAACAGGCAGATGACCTAACCTTGCAGTTGGTGGCCGGTACTAGTTTTAAGCCTTTCTCTGGTTATCATTATCTGGGTGATGCACCTCATGCCAGGCTTTCCGCACAGTTGGATAAGTTGCTGAAAAAACCATTTAAGCAACTTCAATCAACACATTACCAGGATTTTTCTTCTCTTTTTAACCGGGTAACATTACATCTGGGTAACGATCTTTCAAATCCGGTAACAGAGCGACTTTCGGCCTATAGTGCAGGGAAATCGGATCTGGGGCTGGAAGCTTTGTTGTTCCAGTATGGCCGGTACCTGCTGATTAGTTCTTCCCGTAAAGGTGGACTGCCAGCCAACCTGCAGGGAATCTGGAATGATGAGCTGAAGCCTGCATGGTATTCCCAATATACCACCAACATCAATATCCAGATGAATTACTGGTTGGCAGAACCTACCAATTTGTCTGAATGCCATTTTCCTTATTTCAACTGGGTAGAAAATCTTGCAGCAGTAAATAAACAGAGCAGTGATAGTGCATTAAAAGTACCGGTAGGCTGGCTGGGCTATAATTCGGATAACATTATGGGCGGCCCAAGTAAATGGCGTTTGCATCGCCCGGGAAGTGCCTGGCTGGTGCAGCATTTCTGGGAGCATTATGCATATATCCGCGATACTGTTTTTCTGCGTCAGAGAGCTTTTCCGCTGTTAAAAGAACTTGTTCAGTATTGGGAAGGGCACCTGATCAAACGTGCGGATGGGAAACTGATTACCCCTGATGGCTGGTCACCGGAACATGGGCCGGGCAAGAACGAAGGCGATAAGCGCCCCTATCCGGGCGCCAGTTACGACCAACAGATAGTGTACGACCTGTTTAGCAATTACCTCGCTGCGGCCGCTGTTCTTAAGACAGATGAGGTAATGCGGGAGAAGGTGGCCATGCTTCGGGGGAAATTATTAGGTCCACAGGTGGGCCGCTGGGGCCAACTGCAGGAATGGATGGAAGATGTGGACGACTCGACGGATCATCATCGCCATAGCTCTCACCTTTTTGCGGTGTATCCCGGACACTGGATCACACCATTAGAAACACCAGCATGGGCGCGGGCAGCAGAGCAGTCATTGTTGGCGCGGGGCATGGAAAGTACCGGATGGAGCACCGCATGGCGCATCAATATTTGGGCAAGACTAGGAAAAGGAAACCATGCACACGAACAAATGCAACGGCTTATCCGGCCTGCAGTGGCGGCAGGCAGCGGAGAAAAAAGCGGGTTATATCCCAATCTTTTTGATGCGCATCCGCCTTTCCAGATCGATGGCAATTTGGGTTACACCGCTGGCGTAGCAGAGATGTTGCTGCAGAGTGTTGACGGGGAAATTTACTTGTTGCCCGCCTTACCGGATGCATGGCCGGAAGGATATGTAAAAGGGCTGAAAGCCAGGGGAAATGTAACGGTGGATATTTACTGGAGCGACCGCCGGTTGGAAAAGGCCGTACTCAATGCCTCCCATACCGGTATTTACCATGTGCGGTATGGTCGTATCATCCGGGAATTTTTATTAGAAGGAGGAAAACCTCAGGTGATCAATCTTTAAATGATATTTTAAATCAGTTAGCATGATGCGATTAAAAAGGCATTTATTTTTTTGGGGCAATATGCCCGATGCCATGAAAATTGTTTATTGAAATCATTCCGGAAATTAAAGAAAGTGAGTAAAATATATACTGTAATAGGAATCATTTGTATTGTACTATTGCAGACTGCGATAGCACAATACAATGCCTTGAAAAGGGTACTTGTTAATCAGGCCGGGTATAACAAGGGTGAGTCCAAGCGCTACCGGTGTGTTTCGCACTATGACCCTACTACCGTACGCTCAAAAATATATGGCAGGATATGGATACTGGGGTTTTAGGAAAACAGCAGTATTGAAAATACAATGAACAATGTAGGCATAACGACAGGAAATTCCCGTATGAAACTTTGCAACGCGCGCGCATAGTCTGTTTCACTTTGTAGTTTTTTTATTGACTGCCAGTCATCACTGGCATGCAGGCGTAGCCTTGCCCTTACTCTTTGAATGATCAGGGTATTCAATACCTGTATCTGACAGGTGTTTTTATAAAACATTCGTTGTCTGGAAACCATGTAGAAGCTGGATAAAGTTTTCTACTTATTCTTTTATAACAATTAAAAAAAATGTTATGCAACATGGTTTATCGGTCGTGTCATCACGATCAGCTATAAATGGATTTTATATCCTCTTATTGCTCTTATTTTTTGCAGGCAGTGGGTTGTTTGCCCAGGTCCCGGCGGGGTATGCACTGGCATTTGAGGATAATTTTAACAACAACAAACTGGATACAACGCTATGGTATTGCCGAGCATTTTCCAAACTGGCAAGTGGATGGAATCTTTCCGAAAATGTGAGTGTGAAAACCGTGAATGATACCGGATATCTTAGCATAAAATTCCGGAAAGATACTGATGTGAATAGTGATGGTCAGAATGATTTTACCGGCGGCGGAGTTATTTCCAAAAAAACGTTTGGGTACGGGTATTATGAAGCGCGCATTAAATTCTATAAGGATACAAGAGGCTTACATGAGTCATTCTGGACACATGGATTAGGGAAAAGTTTTACCTACAGTTCAGGTGATGATGGCTATGCAGAGGCAGCAAAGAAGGATCTCGAACCTACGGAGAATACCAGTACAGAAATTGATTGTATTGAGCTGGATTCCAAGGCCAATTTCGGGTTTACAAATTTCTTTTTCAACATACGTCCCTGTAACTGCACGACCGATTTTGGCTCCAAGCCCCATCGAAACTATACCAATAGTGATTTGAATCTGGGTAATTGGGTAACGTTAGGATTTGAGTGGTTGCCGGGTATGGTAGTATATTATCTGGACGGTGTAGAGAAGCAAAGATTTACCTATACTACTCCTGCATTCGCGCCAACTTCAGTTTGGCTGACAGCCCTGGCGGGATACGGCAGCGACCTTTCCACACCTCCTGTGCCGGGTGCAGAGATGAAAGTCGATTATTTCAGGTATTACAACAAGCCTACCTGGGGAAACCTGGTAGGTAATTATAGCTTTGAGTATAACAAAACGAACAGCGAAACCGTCAATAACTGGATTGTAAACGATACCGTTTATAATAACGAAAATACGGACGGTGCACGTGTGGTATACGATGGTACTGCGCAGGAGGGCGCCGGCTACCTCATGCAGGATTTCAAAGCAAATGGCAGCGCCCTCACGGTGAAACAGAACCTGAATTACCTACCCAATGGTTATTATAAATTCACCGCCTGGGTGAAAAGATCATCTGCAGCCGGCAATGCCAACATGCGGGTATTAAACTATGGAAGCGCCAGGTCAATTGCACTCCCGGTAACCAATACCTGGACACAAGTCACTTTGAATGATATTCATGTAACTACCAATAAATTAACACTGGCTTTCACCACGCAAAACGGTACCGGTGGGCAATTTATTAAAGTGGACAGGGTGGAATTACGGGACACCGGTTTCGGTCCCCCAGCTACTTCTTCACTGATCATCGACAATGGAGATCCGGGGTACACAGAATCAGGACTCTGGGATAATAGTAGCCTTACAGGGTATAATAATACGAATACACGTTATAGCACTTCACCTGGCGGCTATGCCAAATGGACACCTGATATTCCCGCTACCGGCATGTATGATGCATATATTTACCGGATTGTTAACCCAGCTTCGGATGGTAATTCCACGTTGACCGTAAACTATGCCGGAGGCACTGCTACTTTGTTCATCAATGATACGTTGACCGTAAGCAGCCAGTCTGGCTGGGTGTACATTGGGTGTTATCCCTTCAATGAAGGTACTACCGGTTATGTACAAAAAACAAAAAGCACCAGTGGCGCCTTCGTCAGAGCCGATGCAGTAGCTTTCACCAAACCCGGCTCCCCATTATCTGCTTTGCATCCGCCTGAAATGCTTCGTACTGCTTATGCGGTGTCGGCTCCCGTTACCGCATCCGACGAAAAGATCACCAGCATGATCTATCCTAACCCGGTATCCAATGAATGCAACGTTGTTACGCAATCAAAAAAGGGCGGCCTCAAAATAATTACCATCGCAGATCTGCAGGGAAGAATGGTATGGTCTGAAAGAAGACAGGTGTCCGCAGGATATAATAAAAGGGTCCTTGACATGAGTCACCTGCCTCCTGGGATATACATTTTGAATGTAACAAATGATGGAAAAACGAAAGTGCAAAAAATCGTAAAACTGGATAAGCAGTAATCACTATTCAGGATATTTCCGGATCTCTTTGGAATCCGGAAATATCCTGAATAGTTACTACAGCAAAATTACACGTCATGTTAAGTGAATAAAAATCAACAGAATGAAATACTTACATCAATTAATTTTTTTGTGGTGCCTCGGAGTTACACTCCTGCCAGGCAGCAGCAAGGCACAGGTACCCACCGTTGTCATTTCAGGTAAAGTAGTGGCCGAAGACGGCACTACTTTACCTGGCGTTACCGTGCAGCCTAAGAGTGGATCCGGCGCCACTATTACCAATGGTAGCTGGGCGCGCCATATACAGAAATAGCAATGGCGAGTTATATGATTTTAATTGTAGTAGCTGCATTAGCCTGGTTGTTATCCGGGGGAAAGGGGATTTGAATATTCAGGCCAGTATACTCACTCCGTTTGACATGTGAATAGGATAAAGAGTAGGACTGAATCCAAATTGTTGGAGGTAGGCAGTTCCAAGCTGTTCAATAAATTTAAAGGCAGCCGGCTTTTTTACAAGGCAAAGAACACTACCTCCAAAGCCCTCTCCGATCATTTTAGCACCGAGGGCGGAGGTTTGTTGTTGTGTCCAGTCAACCACGAAATCAAGTTCCGGACAGCTGATCTGATATGCTTCGCGCAGGGCATGATGGGTAGCATAAATACCAGCTCCAAAGCGGGTGATGTGTTTTTTATCGAGAAGCGTGGCTGACTTATCGGCCCTTGCAATTTCTTCTACGATATACTGACTTCTCCTGAAAACTGCGGGTCGCATCAGTGCTTTCGTTGCAAGCAACATACTGTTATCCACTTCACGGAAAGAACTAACAAAGGGATATTTTTCAGCGATGCATTCCAGTGCTTCCCGGCCTTCCCTTATGCGTGTATGAGATTCTGAGTGCTCTGGGCCATATTGAACACCGGTGTCACATAGTATCATTGCATACTTTTCGGTGGCAAATGGTAAGTATTCAAATTCCATTGATTGTGAATCTAACTTAATGAAACCCCCTCTCTTTCCCAGCATGACTGCGTATTTATTCATGATGCCGGTCTGCATTGCTGACTGGGTATAGTTCACCGTGTGTGCAAGACGGATCAACTCTGATTTTGTCAGTCCAAAGTTAAACAGGTTATTAATGGCAAAGAACAAACCGCATTGCAGTGTACTACCGGACGACAGTCCGGCCCTTAAAGGAATATTACCTCCAAATACCATACAGAAAGGGCCGACCGGGAAGTTAGCCTTTTGAAAGGTTTCAATAATACTAATCACCCAGGAGCACCAACTATTGGAAGCGCTTTGCAAATTTTCAAAAGGAAATTCAATCCGTTCGTCTGTCAGCAATGAGTGAATATGGCAATTGTTGTCCGGACTCTCTGATAAACAGAAATATATTTCCTTATCAATGGAAGCCGAGAGTAGGATGCCATCATGGTAATCGGTGTGGTCGCCACAGACGGTAATCGTTCCTGGCGCCCTAACAGTGATGGAGGGCGGTTCGGCAAATAAACGTTTAAAAGTATTTGCTACTGTTGATTCATTGCAGAAGCCCACATCAGGGAGTGCGTGATGTTTTTTTATATTTCTCGGAATTTCTTTCCGTGTGGAATCGCGTATGATCAGTTCTACCTGAACAAAATGTTGCTGTATGGCAGGCGGCTCCTGCGCCAGGATATCTTTTATCAATGTGGTCACCGCTAATTCTCCTGCTTTGGTGGGGTTTTGTTCTACCGTTGTAAGAGAAGGTATCACGTATTTCGACATAGTTTCATTGCCAAATCCGGCAATGGCAATTTCATCTGGTACCATGATTTTCCTGAATTCAAGTTGCTTCAGTATTTCAAGTGCGCCTCTGTCATGAACGGTAAATATAGCATCCGGTCTTTTTTCCATTGCCAGCATATTATCCAGGATGGTGAGTGTGGTTTTGCGGTCGAAATTTCCGTAGTATATGCTGTCCGGAGGAATGCTCACTCCCACGCTTGCAGCGCCTGCCTGGCAACCTTCAATCCGTAAGTTACTCATTTTCAGATGTGCCGGACCGCCGATAATGGCGATTCGGCGGCAGCCTACCTGGGCCAGGTGTTGGCCAATGGCAAAGCCGCCGGCAAAATGATCATTCTCCACCCGATGTATATCGAAACTGTTTTGCGATCTGTCGATCAGTATAAGTGGAATACCTTTGCTGATTACTTTTTCAATATGATCAAATGTTTGGGTTTCTTTGGAGTGTACCATCAGAACGCCATCTACCTGCAAACAGAGAATGGATTGCAGCATCGCTGTTTCTACAGTGAATAAATCTTTAGACTGGCATATCACTACATGAAAATCGTATTGGATGGCAACCTGCTGAATACTGCTGATGAGGCTCGCGTAATATGGTCTTTCGATATCCGGTATAATGACACCAATGATACTGGTTTGCTTTTTTTTAAGTCCCTGAGCGATAAGATTAGGTTGATATCCTGCCGCTTCCGCAAATGCAAGCACTTTATCCCGCGTTAAGGAATTAGTTTGGTGATGCCCTTGCAAGGCCCGTGAAACGGTGGATTTGGAAATACCCAGTTGACGGGCAATATCTAATATTGTTAAATGTTTTTTTTTCATAACGGCAATCACATTGTCGGACCTTAGTTAATAATTATATCAACAGAGGTTTAAATGCGGTATAGAAGATGTGGTTCAGGGATAAATTCGGTCACTATGTTATTTGCTGCGTAAAATGTCCACTATCCCATAAAGTTAGTCACTTGTTGGAGCATCGCTTTTTCTAATAAAGACTTTCTTTTGTATGAATCCGACCAATTTTGAGGAACAATAGAGTGTAAATCGATTGCAGGATTTTCTGTTGGTGGTGGTGCATTTGCGGGATTAGTCACCTGCTTTTTTTCGTGGTAATGTTGTAAATCGATTGCAGTTTTTCTTCTGACAGCAACATAGATGCGATCAGTCAATAGTACTGACTTCTTTTTCTATATTCGCCCGGAGTAAGCTGGGTTATTTTTTTAAACACCCTGGAAAAATGAGATATATTATCAAATCCAATTTCGGACGCTATTTCAGCGTAGGGTAAATTGGTAGTAGATATAAGGTATTGTGCTCTTTCAATACGCCTTGTCTGTATATAGGTCAGTGGTCTTTCTCCTGTGTGCTGGAGAAACTGTCTGGAAAAATAGTCAACATGCTGATTGGCTCTTTGTGCAAGAAATGTAATCGTGAGCGACGCACCTAAATTCATTTGGATGTAGGAGATGGCATCTATTACCTTCTGAGGAATGGGCGCGATATTTTTATCCGGATATTCAGGGTCGGTCATGAACCGCGATAACAATTGCAGCAGTATGCCCTGCGTTTCATAGTACGTTGGTGATGTTTGGTGGGTATTCATTTCCAGGTATTCCCGATAGTAATAATTCTTCTCATACACCTTTGGATTGTCTGAACGATTGATACCTCTGCCTGGATTGAGTGTCAGCATCTTTTTAAAAAGGATTATATCCATGTCCGTAGCAGCGCGCTTCATCAGAGTGCGGTTGTGGCGGAACAGTGAATTCCCATCTGGTGATTCTTCAAAAAACTGAATAAAATATTGGCTCAGGTATTCAGCGCAATACAGATTGCAAGGTGTGAAACTGGGTACAATATAAATGTAGCCGGGTTCAAGGATCAACCGGGTATGTTCATTAGATAAAAGTCCATCTCCTTCATCAATATAATATAGACGGTAGTAAGGGCTGATGATATTTTTATAATTCCATCGCCTGTTAAGCTGAATGTGATCTACATTCAGCAGAGAAAATACGTGCCTCCGCGATCTAAAATCCATAATTGCTTTAAAGATAATAAATCTGGAGTAAGGGGATGGATACTATTACTGGATGGGATATTGATCATGAAATGATTTTGGGCTATTATTGTGGAAGATTTAAACAACTATCGCGGTAGTGTTGGTAACTGCTTTTCTGTATAGCAGTTATTTTAACGCTATCCTTATTTCAATTTCCGGCTTTCAGTTTGTTTATTTTTCTATTGTGCGAAATTGTTCTGCAACCGATCCCGGTGGATAATCATTAAAAAATAAATGCCGGGTTGGCACAGCTTAAATATTAATATAGTTTCGCATTGAATGCAATTCATTTCACCACCTGCAT
This sequence comes from Chitinophaga sp. RAB17, assembly GCF_052114225.1. Lineage (NCBI taxonomy): Bacteria > Pseudomonadati > Bacteroidota > Chitinophagia > Chitinophagales > Chitinophagaceae > Chitinophaga > Chitinophaga sp. RAB17. The sequence continues at coordinate 1,372,836 of NZ_JBFREI010000002.1, forward strand.
GTATTTTTTTAAACATATCCTATGAAGAGAAGCAAGATTTTTCATTCCGACACATCAGCAAAGGTGGCACTTGTTGTATGCGTTTTCGCCTTTATCGCATTGTTATTAGCTTGTTCAAAGTCCTCTGGATCGCAGGAAGCGACTGGCATTCCTGAGCCTGCACCAGAACCAGAAGGCATCATTGTTAACGTAGATTTTGATGCGGCGAATCCCGGCATTGCTATCCCTGAAAGATTTACTGGTTTTAGTTTTTCCGCAGAAGGCCTTGCCAACGGGGATTATTTGAACCCTGTGAACCGCGGGTTCGTGAACCTGCTAAAAGCACTGGGTCCCGGTGTGATTCGTACCGGCGGCTATGTAGTGGATGGCATTCGCTGGATAGGCCCTGCCGGCAAACCAGTACCGGGTACGCTGTCTATGAATGGCTGGCAGTTAGATAACCTGTTCAATTTCGCACGTGCCTGCGGGTACAAAGTGCTGCTGGGAATGAACCTGGGGAATGGCTTGCCGCAGGAGTCTGCATCCGAAGCCAAATATGTTTGCGATAAGCATAGGGATGCACTGCTGGGTTTTGAAATTGGCAACGAGCCTAATGGCTTTAATCACAACGGTCTTCGCCCCTCTAATTACCAATACCCGCAGTTCCTGGTGGAATACAATGCACACAGGGATAAGATCCTGGAATTGGTACCTGACGCTCCACTTACAGGGCCGGGAGTTTCCACGCCAAATATCACCGCCTGGGTAAATCCTTTTGTCACTGACCAAAGCGGTAAACTGGTATTGCTTTCCAAGCATTATTACAAACTTGGGCCAGCAGAAGACCCAACTGTAACAATTGAGGCCCTCCTCAAAAACAATACGGCAGTATTGGGCCAGGCGGATGCGATGACGGTGAATGCCGGTAAAATGAACATATCCTGGCGTTTTTCAGAAATTAATTCCGTATACGGCGGTGGGAAAGTAGGGGTAAGCAATACCTTTGGTTCCGCCCTTTGGGCCCTGGACATGATGTTCGAACTCGCTAAAAAAGGATGCGGCGGCGTTAACTTTCATACAGGGGGCGCAAGCTATACGCCTATCACACGTAGTAAGGATCTTTTTAGCGGGCGTCCGCTATACTATGGGATGCTGGCATTCGCACAGGGTTCCAAAGGCCGCCTGCTGCCATCCGCCCTTAAAGCCGATAGTATTATTAATCTTACCTGCCACGCCGTACTGCAGCCGGATAACGCCATAGTAGTGACGGTCATCAATAAAGATCTGAATAAGGCAGGATTTGTGACCATCAGCACACATACGGCCTTCAGTAAGGCAACACTGCTACGACTCACAGCACCTTCACCTGATAACGTATCGAATGTTACCCTGGGTGGCAGCGCAGTGAAGAACGACGGCACCTGGGAGCCTAAGGAAATAGAAGAAGCCTATGTATCGAAAAATCTCTGTAAGCTGAAAGTGCCGGCATACAGCGCCGTCATCCTGACGTTGAAGTAAACCAGGAAGCCAAGGCATTACTACCATCCGCAGGTTGATAAATTTCATCTTTATATTTACTTTGAAGTCATCGCAAAATCTTGCGATGACTTCAAAGTAAAATACTTTATTGCAATAACTGCTTCCGGGTGATGGCATAGCTTTTACAATCTCATTTATCAACTATGCTACTAATATCCGGTATTCTGCACCAGGACAGATTCCAAAGAAATTGTTGCAGCTGCCGCCTTAAGATTGGGTGATGTAGCTGTAATTACGATTTCCCTGCTGCCACCTTCTTTACTTTGGATAATAACCTGGGCAAGTCCGTTAAATACACTTTGTTTGTTACCTTTTTCAGGCTCGTGCGAGTTAGGATTTCTATTTCCCAGGCCAATGATCACAGCATTATCGGCGCAGCCTGTTTTTTGGGTAGCCGGCAAACGCAATTTCATCTGGTACATTGATCTTTCTGAATTCAAGTTGCTTTAGTATTTCAAGTGGGCCTCTGTCCTGAACGGTCAGTATAGCATCCGGCAGGAAAATCTTATAGTATTGGAACCCGGCTTTGTATAACGCCCAACCCTGTTGGTATAGTAATCAAATTACCAATTGCGATAACTGCTACTTTAGCCCATAATCAATGAATATCCCGGTTTCAGCAGTGGTAAAATCGGATCAGTAAATAGATTATATGGGCAAAAAAATTATTCTATTATTTATATCCGGTATCTGGCTAAAAGTTAGTGCCCAGGAAAACTGGACACTGAAACAATGTATCGATTACGGGCAGAAGAACAACCGTAACAACATTATTTATGCCAACGAAAAGCGTGCAGCGGATGCAAAAGCAAAAGAGGCATTGGCCGACTATCTTCCGCGTGTTAGTCTTACTGCAACGCTCGACGACAACCTGAAGTTGCAGCAAACAGTGATTCCTGCAGGGGCTTTTGGTCCAGACGATGTTAAGATATCGATGAGCAAGCAGTTTAGCTCAAACGCCAGTGCACAACTGGATCAGGTGATTTATGACGGGGCCCTGCTCAAAGGGCTGAAGGCTAATAAATATAATCTCCGGCAGGCGGACCTTAACATGCAACAGAGCCGGGAAGCGATTATATATAATATCAGCACTGCCTATTTCCAGATCTTTGTGTACCATCAACAACTGGAGTTGTTGCAGTTCAATAAAGGCACCTATGAAAAGCAGATGGAGATATACCGTTTGCAGGTAAGTAAAGGCACGGCATTGCAAAAGGATCTGGATAAGGTCAATGTAGATTATAATAATACCATTTCACAGATACGCGTTGCCCGGAGCAATCTGCAACTGGCGGAAAACGAACTGAAATATGAAATGGGGTACCCAATCAATGATGCGCTTTCGGTGGACGCATCAAGGGACGCAAGCATTCCTGTTTCCAATGGAGATAGTACCCGAACTTTTTCTCCAACATCGCGGGTGGATTACCAGCTTTCCGAACTTAACATAAAGACACTGGAAATAGAGCAGTCGCGCATTAAGGCGCAGGCATTGCCCAAACTGAGTGCCTATGCCCGTTATGGTGCGGTTGGATTTGGCGATAACCTGAAGCAATCCTACGGGGAACTTTTACCTTTTTCTACAGTAGGACTGAAGTTGAACGTTCCCATACTCGATTTCTACAAGCGTAATGCCCAGTATAAACAAGCGAACATTAACCGGGTGAATGCAGAGGAGAAATTAAAACTCTCCGAAGGGCAGTACAGGGTGGAGTACGATAACGCCTATACGAAGTTGCAGCAGTCAACCGCAAATGTAGAAAACGACCGGCGTAACATCACACTGGCGGAGTCAGTGTTCAAGGTGACTGATCTCCAGTTCCAAAAGGGAACTACAGACCTGACTGACTGGCTGAACACACAGCACTCGCTTAGAGAAACGCAGAGCAACTATCTCAATTCGCTGTACAATTATTACCTGGCCAGAATCGACGTTGAAAAAGCGGCAGGTACATTGACAACCTTTTATAATTCACTTTAAAAAGCAATGAAAAAGAAATTTATAATAGCCATAGCCTGTGCCGGTATTGTCGGGGTGATCCTGCTCAAACTGGCTTCCAACAAAAAGAAAATCAACGAAAAGAACCAGCCTGTAAAGACAGAGAACATCCTGATACCCGTCACCATTGATACCGCCAGGGAAGTAATTCAGCAGGCAGGTATAATGAAGACGGGTATGCTGGCTCCATTCAGAGAAGCGAAAGTGTTATCGGTAAGCAGCGGGAGTATTCGTCGCCTGTTATTTAGCCTGGGCGATAATGTACGCGAGGGACAAACACTGGCCGTTATAGATACCCGGTTGCTGGAGCTGGACCTGGAGAAATCGGCGTCCAATGTATCTAAACTCCGCCGTGATCTTGAGACCTATACAGAGCTGCAGGCGGGCAACGCCGCAACGCAGGAAAAAGTCAATGAGATTCGCCAGAATTACGTAGACGCGACCAACGAGTCCGAACAATTGAAAAAACAAATAGCAGATGCAGGCATCAAGGCACCCACCAGTGGTGTTATCGGCGCCAAATCTGTCGAGGAAGGCATGTTCATTACGGCAGGTGGCGATATCGCCACCATCGTAAACCTTTCCCGGTTAAAGGTGCAGGTCAACCTCACCGAATCGGAGGTATATCAGGTAACACAAGGACAAAAGATAAAACTTACCACGGATGTTTATCCGGACAGATCATTTTTCGGTACGGTTACTTTTATTAGTCCGCAGGCCAGTCAAACGCATAACTACCAGGTGGAGATTACTGCCGATAATGATAAGGATACGCCATTACGCTCAGGGACTTTCGTTTACGCCGATTTTTCAAAGAGTACAGCCATGAAAATTCTCCTGATACCACGGAGTGCCCTAAACGAAAGTAAACAGGACGCTTCGGTATATGTGGTGAAGGAGGGCAAGGCTGTTTTACGAAAAATTAAGGTCGGTGATGAATACGGTGATAATATCCACGTCATCAGCGGGCTGCAAACCGGAGAGCAGGTGGTCACCTCCGGACAAATCAACCTGAAGGAAGGTACATTTATCAATGTTTCAAAATAAAGATCAGCCGTATGTCATTAACGGAAATTGCCATTAAGAGACCTTTGTTGCTCATTGTTATATTTACGGTCCTGATCCTTTTCGGAATACAGTCGTATCTGAGCCTGAATTATAATCTGCTTCCCAAAATAGAAGTGCCTACGGTTTCTATCAGTACTATTTATCCCGGCGCCTCGGCCGCGGAAGTACAGACAACCGTCACTAAAAAACTGGAAGATGCTTTTTCTGCGGTGGAAGGACTGGATCAGATCAGTTCCACCTCCCAGGAAAGTGTTTCGATTATCACCATATCATTTAAAAGCGGAACGAACATTGATCAGGCGGAACGCGACGTACAACGTAAGGCAGACCAGACACAGAACGATTTGCCGGATGATGCAGAACGACCAAAGGTGAACAAGGTGAACCTCGAGGAAATACCAGTTATCAAAGCAGGAATAACAGCTAATATGGCTCCCCGTAACCTGTACGATTTTGTAGATAACCAGCTAAGGCCGATACTGCAGAATGTGGCCGGTGTGGGGCAGGTAAATATCATTGGTGGTGATCAGCGGGAGATTCAGATCAATATTAACCAGGAAAAATTGCTGTCCTACGGCATTTCCCTGGCACAAATTACACAGGCCGTCAATAATGCCAACCTGTCCTTTCCTGCCGGCAGCATTGAAACGAAGAACCAGCAGCTATCCATACGTTATGACGCTAATATTACTTCGCTGGATCAGCTGCGGAACCTGATTGTGGAACAGCAGCCCATACAGGGAACTATCTATTTGAGAGATATTGCCGAAGTGGTAGATGCTACGGCCAAAACAATAGCTATCAATCATATTAACGGTATTCCTTCCATTGGCTTACAGATCATCAAACAAACGGACGCCAATGCCGTAAACGTGAGCGAGAAGGTGAAGAAGACCTTCGCCAGGATAGAAGACCAATACAAATCGCAACAATTAAAATTCAATATTTCTTCGGACCAGAGTATATATACCCTTCATGCAGCAGATGCTGTGATAGACGATCTGGTGCTGGCTGTTTTGATAGTAGGCGTTGTTATGCTGGCTTTTCTGCACAGCATGAGGAGTTCCATGTTTGTACTGCTGGCGCTGCCCTCATCGATTATCCCCACTTTTATAGCGATGTACGTCCTGGGGTTTTCGCTCAACCTGATGACGCTGATGGCTATGTCACTGGTGGTGGGTATTTTGGTGGATGATTCCATCGTTGTGTTGGAAAATATTTATCGGCATATGGAAATGGGCTCAGACAGGCGTAAGGCGGCCCTTGATGGCCGTAATGAGATAGGTTTTACGGCCCTTTCCATAACGCTGGTAGATGTGGTGGTATTCCTGCCACTGGCATTGGCCGGGGGAATGATTGGTTCCATACTTCGGGAATTTTCGCTGGTAGTGGTATTCTCCACCCTGATGAGCCTTTTTGTTTCCTTTACTATTACTCCCTTATTGGTTAGCCGGTTTGGTAAGTTGGAAGAACTGAAGGAGAATACCATTTGGGGAAAGATCAACCTTGGGTTCGAACGCTTTATCGATGCTATAAAAGTGGATTACGGAAAACTGCTGGAAAAGATACTCCACAGGAAAAGATGGCTTTTGTCGGGTACTTTGCTGCTGATCATCGGATCTATAGCCCTGATACCTGCTGGTTTTATTGGTGGGGCATTTTCCCCTCAAACAGACCAGGGTACCCTGGTACTCAATATGGAACTGGAACCCGCGGCCACCATTTATAGTACTAATATGCTCGCGCAGCATGCCGAGGCCATCATCATGCGTAGTCCGGAAGTTGAAAAAGTGTTTTCGAATATCGGATTTGTGAGTGGAAGTGTGGCAGGAGCCAGCACCAACGCCAACCTCGCAGAATTCACGCTGACGCTCGTCGATAGAAAAAAACGTATCCTGTCGGCAGATGATTTGGCTATCCGCATTCAGCAAAAGCTCAGTAGTGCCATACCAGGCGCAAAATTTACTGCGGCCACCACTTCCATCACCGGAAATGTTAGTGAAGCGCCTATACAGATTGCCATAAAAGGTGTCAATATCAACGATGTGCGTAAAGTGGCGGAAGCTTATGAAAAGATAGTGGCAGATGTACCGGGTACGCAGTTCGTGAAATTATCTGTTAAAGACAGAAAGCGGGAAGTAGACATACATCTGAACCGGGAGAAAATGAGCATGCTGGGACTTAATGCCAGCACGGTGGGCGCTACACTTCAAAATGCGTTTAGTGGAAGTGATAAAAGCAAGTACAAACAGCACGGAAATGAGTATGATATCCTGGTTGGTTTAGACAAATACAATCGTACTGATGTAAAGAATGTGCGTAGTCTCCCTTTTGCGAATGGAGCAGGGGAAACGATACTACTGGAACAATTCGCGGACGTGAACGAGTCGTTGGGGGAAACTACGCTGCAACGCATAGATCGCCTGGGAGCGATTAAAGTACAAGCTGGTGTAACTGGCAGGCCAATAGGAACCGTGACCGATGAGATCAAGACCAAAGTCAGGTCCATCCAGCTGCCGGATGGTGTAAGCGTTGAATACCTGGGGGATTCTAAAAATCAGGGAGATGCGTTCGGCAGTCTTGGGTTGGCCCTCATCACGGCTATCATACTGGTATACCTCATTATGGTAGCACTCTACGAAAATGCTGTTTATCCCTTTGTGGTACTGTTCTCCATTCCTGTGGCCCTGACTGGCGCATTGCTGGCGCTGGCGCTGACGATGGAAACGCTGAACATTTTTACCATCATCGGTATCATCATGTTATTGGGGCTTGTTTCTAAAAATGCGATCCTGATCGTGGATTTTGCGAATAAACTAAAGGCGGAAGGACGAAGCGTCAACGCTGCGCTGGTGGAAGCGGGGAAAGAAAGACTGCGACCTATATTGATGACAACACTGGCGATGGTGTTCGGCATGTTGCCCATAGCCATGGCAAGTGGGGCTGCGTCAGAAATCAAGAACGGTATGGCCTGGGTAATTATCGGAGGACTCACCAGCTCCATGATCCTGACCCTGTTTGTAGTGCCGGCGATGTACCTGATTGTTGATAATCTAATTACCCGCTTTTCTGCGGATAGGGGTGATAAGCCCGTCATTCATCCCCGGTAGACAACACGTAGCATCTGAATGAAGAGATAGCCTAAGGCTATCTCTTTTTTATTTGGTTACCACTGTTCAAGTATAAAGCTTTCACTATGGAAATGCGGTTGCCTTGCTACTCTTCCGGATGAAGAGAGCCGCCTGAAAAGGTCTTAAAGAAATCCTTTTTATATACTTCCCCCAGGGGGATCTCAAATTCGCTGAGATAGATATTGCGGTGATCAAATGAATCAATATAGTTTGTATTCACTACATAGGATTTACTGACCCGCAGGAAAAAGTGCTGTGGTAGTTTCTGGTGAATGGTTTTTAAATTCATGGCGGTAATAAGTTTCTGGTTACCTACATACATCACCACGTAATCTTTCAATCCTTCTATAAACCGGATGTCAGCAAAGTTGATCCGATGGAATTTTCGATCTGATTTAATCAGCAGGAAGTCAACTGTGTTGGATTCAACAACATTTTTTTCTGTATCATCTGAAAGTAGGTTCATGTATGCCTCTGCCTTATTGATAGCTTTTTGCAGCCTGCCTTTTTCAATAGGCTTAAGCAGATAGTCGATAGCATCCAGTTCATAACTTTTTAATGCGTACTGTGGATAGGCGGTTGTAAAAATGACAAGGGTTTGCTTAGGTAATTGTGCAGCAAACTGTAATCCGGTTACCATCGGCATTTCAATATCAAGGAAAATAAGGTCTACTTCATTTTCCTTAAGGAAATCCATAGCGGTGGGGGCATTGGAAAATTTCCCCAATATATCCAACTGGGATACGTCTTTAATCAGCGACTGCATTTGTTCTCTTGCCAGTGGTTCATCATCTACAATAATACAGTTCATATGGGAATTGTTAGTTTCACAATATATTCATTTGCGGTAGAAGCGATCTCAAGAACATAATTGTTACCGTATAAAAGTGCAAGTCGTCTTTTTATGTTCGCTAATCCTAATCCACTGCTTTTTTCTTCAGAAGGTATATATCCGGGGTCTGTTGAATTAACACAATAGAAGTAAATCTTATCATCATTAACGGCTATGTTGATCCTGATGTAAGATGCTGCCCCGCTTATATTTACGCTGTGTTTTATCGCATTTTCAACAAAGGTAGTGAAAAGATTAGGTGGCAAAAAAATGCGATGAAGGATCGAGGTGTCTGTATGGCGCTCGATACTGACGGATAGGTTGTCTCTTCTGAGTTTTTCCAGGTCGAGGAAGTTAGATAGAAAATTGATCTCGGATATCAGCAATGTTTTCTCTTCATTGTTTTCATAAAGCTGGTAGCGAAGAAATTCAGATAGTTTCATGATGACGATGTCGGCCTTCTCCGTATCGCTGTGTACCAGCGCCCTGATTCCATTGAGCATGTTAAAGAGGAAATGGGGATTGATCTGGTTTCGCAATTCGTTCAATTCCATCGTGAGGGTGATGTTGCGTAGCGCCGTGATCCTTTCGCTGTCCCTCATCCACCGCTGGATTAACTTTATCATGGTGGTGGTCAGGATGATCGGGGTCAGCATGATCATTCCCTCATAAATGCCCGCCCGATCGTTCGATTTCTGCCAGCAGGAATTCAATTCCGGGGATATGAAAAACGCTTTTAACAAATAGGACAGCAGTAATATAAATATGGCTACCAGTAAAAACAGGAGCGCCAGGTATTGAATGTATCGTCCTTTGAAGAAGAACCTGGGTGCCAACACGTTCATGTTGATATAGCACATGGATATCAAAGCTCCATATATGCATAGTAGCCGGAAGTATCTGTAGACGCCAGTGTATTGTGTGATTTCTCTGGCAAAGGAAATAATAATAAGGGTTCCAAACAACAATAGGATATGACGTAATAGCTTAAACCGATCGTCAACGATCAGCCGTATTATCTTCGTATCATTTAATTCCGGATGATCGTATTTCATGATGTTGCAGGCCCTCTTAAGTATTAAACAAAGATAAAACGATATATCTGATGAAGATCAGAAATTATACAAACACCCTCTTTTGGTATACCAAATTCCGCCCGGAAAAGATTTAATATAAAATGTAACCAGCTTGGTATAAAAAGGAAAAATCGCTATGCTATTAATGCTTTCTTTGGTTCCTGCATTATTAAATATTTATGGATGTATTAAGACGGTTCAGGGCTATGCCACGCAGATACTGGACGACTCCTTTCATTTCAATTTTTTCCTGGTCTACCATTAAAAGTATAAAATAACGAGTATGTATATCGTAAAAAATGTAGCATCATTAGTAATAGGTTTAATGATCTTGTCGGTAAAATCTTTTTCTCAGAAAAGGGATAGTATTCCAGGAAGTGTTAATATACCTAAAAAGGTAGAAGCCTATGTCGCCGACAAGTTCGCCGTTACACGTCCATTCAATGTGGAATTTATACAAACCGGGCCTTATAACTTTTCTTCGGAGAGAGATGGGAAGTCGTTGCCGGACAGTAAGGTCAATAGTTTATCACAGGTAAAAGTGAGTACGAATATTAACTTTATAAAAAGAAAAAACTGGCTTTTAGGTACCACGCTCGGTTATAGATATACTAAGGCAGATGCTGACATAGCCATGCCTGCTGTTGGTGATATCAAAACGGTAGAACGCGAATTTCATTACCTTTTTTCAGCGGTCAACTTTACTTATTTTTCCACCTTGTTCAATAAGCGAACCATCTACAGTGCCAGTGTTATGGTGGATGGCAGTGATAAGCATTTTGAAAGGGTGAGAGGGATCGTGACGGGAACAATGGTATTGAAAGCCAATCAACGTACCAAAATGACAGCCGGAATGCTCATCAGTATTGACCCAAGTGTACAGAACCCGTTCATACCGGCTTTTGGCTACGAGCATACATTCGGAAATGGATTGATAGCAGATATTAATCTGCCCAAAAGTATGTATCTCAGAAAACATGTACTAAATAATGGCAGGGTATCATTGGGCCTGGATATGGATAGAACCTCTTTTTACCTCTATGATATAGATGGTACCTCTCAAAAATATGAGTACAGACAGGTGGATATCAATTCAGGATTGATCTATGAACATCTTATCGCAAAGTATTTTGTGATCACCGCAAAAGCCGGGATGAAAATGTCTCCGCAAGGCAGATTATTCCGCAAGGAAGATTCATTTGGGTCACCGGTATTTGAGATCACTCCTGATCCGGCTTTTTATTTTAATATAGGGATATCCCTCCATCCTTTTTCTCTTATAGGAAGAAAAAAATAATCTACATTAATGACCCCTGAATATGGTAAATGTATTCAAAACAGATGTTCAATCCATAGATATAGCTGAAAAGATAAAGAATGATCTTTTGTTGATATATCCATCCTGAGGGTAACTTTTGATTTGGAAGATGAAGACAAAATATTGAGAATAGAGGGCCATTTCTTTAAGGCAGATGATGTTGTCAACTGCCTTAAAGAAAATGGTTGTTTTGGTATTTATCTCCCTATGGATTTTGATCAATAGTTGGGCAGAATGGAGAAACCTGTAATTATAATCGTATCGATAGTTAACCTTAATGAAGTACGATAAAGAAACGAAAGAGAATTAACCGGAACTCGACTAAATACCCGGCTTAAAATAGAAAACCCGCGACTATCGCGGGTTCCTTCGATATTTTGTGGGGTGGAGGAGACAATGTTCGAACCATTTTGCTGCTGACTTGGAGAAAATCCACCAGTTTATGAGGCCAACTATATGATAAAGACTACCGCCATAAATATCACTGCTGAGGTGCTATCCCTGATTTCAGAAATTGATGGATTTAGGGGTGCATGTCACCTTAGGCAACGGGCGCCAGAACATCTCACTTCATTAAAGCGGGTTGTTACAATTGAAAGCGACTCATATTGAAGGAGCGAAATTAACCGGTGTAGCCTTATGATAAGGAGTGCTGAAATAACAAATTATTTGAGCAGGGGTTTAAGATTGATTTTACCTGTCAGTTATCCACGTGTAAAATCTGTAATCATGTCCGATACTTCCGGATACTTTGTGATTAAATCCTGGCGGCGACCGATCGTATAGTCAGCAGGGTCAAACCCGGGATCCATCGTTACACCCATTAACGAATAAGTTCCTCCAGGTGTCAGCCTGGAGCCCATCCAGGTGCCACCAGGTATGACTTTCATTGGGTAGGCACCAGCAGCGATATCATTACTGAAAGTACATATTTCATACTTATTGGGAGAACCGTCCGGATAAAGCAGCAGCATTTGGACCGGGTCTCCGCTATAGAAATGATAGATCATATTACCGGTTACTTTATGCATCGCTGAAAAAGTACCGGATTCTAAAAAATAATAAATAGCGCTACACAATGCATGCTTTCCCGTGGGAGGCAGAAAACCAGGCAAAAACGTATTAGGAATCCTGATAGCCGAGGTATAAACTCCTGCAAAAAAGCCACCTTCCTCGCTGTTAGATTGCAGCTTGAACCACTGTTTTATATTTTCAGGTGTTAACATAAACTATTGTTTGGTTATTTTTAATATTTTGATGAAACACTTATGCTTTGGGTGGCAACTGTGTACGGTTTAACGGACTTAGATCTTTCAATGGTGGTGGGGGAGGATTGAAAGAAGATCCGATACTTTGCTGAAAGTGTAATAAGTTATCAGGATCAATATGCTTTTTGATCTCTTTTAGTCTTTCGTAGTTTTCACCGTAATACATTTTGGCCCAGTCGTGCAATAATGGATCAATGTAATTTACATAGGCTCCTGTTGCTTTTCCGGCAGCACTCATTGCTTCGTAGAAATCATATGCCCATTCCACATTACTCAGGGCGTCTCCAGGTTTGTCGACATCCCAGATCGATTTTACTTCCGGAACAAAACGGGCATTCCGGTGTACATAAGCGGTATCGCTGGGTTTTCTTTCTGAAATTTTGCCACCTGTCAGTGTCCAAACCATGAAGCTATCGGGAGAGGGCGCCTTATGCATAAAATCAACAATCACTTTGGCGACCTTATTATTCATTCCTCCTTTGGGAAGAATAAGAGAGCGCATGTACGCGCTACGGTTTGCCACCAGTGTAGTTGTGCCGTTAAAAAATTCCCAATCAGGCAGTGTCATGTTGCGGAGATCCGTATTGATCGGTTTAAGTTTGAGCAGGTCTTTCAGCAGTTCGATGCCTTCAGCATATTCACCATTGAATACCGGCGTTAACCCAATCGTTTTTATTTTTTTCGATTTGTCTATTGCATCCGGTTGTTGCCCCACAAAGCCGTATACAGACATTGCATCAGGAATCTTCTCTACCCATTCATTATAGTATCCCAATATTTCTTCTGTTTGTTCGAGCGGATATTTGATTTGCCCTACTAACATTTTTTCGCTAAACGGTTTATGCACCTTCATTTCCATCTCGACTACGATCCCAAAATTACCACCGCCACCACCGCAACAGGCCCAAAAGATATCCTGATCTCCTTTTAATTTACTATCCGCACTTATGTCCCGCAATACCCCGTCAGGTGTTATTATTTTGAATCCAAGCAGGCTGTCAATACTCATCCCATAGGAACGGGAAACGAAACTATAACCGCCTCCCAGCATGAACCCCGGAGGGGCCACTGTTGGGCATCCGCCACCTATCGGGATCAATCCTGTACCTGAATTAGCCATATACTCATATATATCATGCCATATGACGCCCATCTGAGCAGTAACACTTTGTTTTGTTTTATTAAACGATATCTTATTCAGGTGCTTCATATCCATTACTACCCCGTTATCATTGAGACAATATCCGGCTGCACTATGGCCCCCTCCTTTTATTGTAAAGGGAAGATGATGGGTGATTGCAAATTTAAATCCCAACACAATATCTTCCACAACAGTTGGGCGCACAATTAATCTGGGTCGAAGCTGGATGCGACCATTATCTATTTTTATCGCGTTTTCATAATCACTATCGCCGGGTTGCAATACATAGCCACTCAATTCGCGCATTAAATCATTAATTGCTGTTGAAATCATGGTTAAATTATTATGAGGGTTAATAAGAAGATTATATGCCGGAGACCAGCGGAGGTTCTGCAACGTAAGAATCGAAAATATAGGTATCACTGACCATCCCTTTGGTAGCAGGGAAGAAAGCATCATGATCTTTACTTTTCAGATAGTTGCTGTAATCATTTTTACTCTTCCATAAAATATTCATCGCCACATCATAATTTGCAATGGATACATCGCGTTTCAGATTGGCTAATTCGCCAATTGCAAATACACAAGTACCCGGATGCTCCGATAAATATTTTACGCAAATGTCTGTGAACTTTTTAATGGACGCTGCTGATTTATCTGTCAGAGAAAAATAAATACTGTGCATCAGCCGGGGAGGTTGCTCCGGAGCAGCCGGTTTATTATCTTTTCCGTAAATAAGGTGACTCAGATATGAATCATACACCCGCCGGCCGGTGCCAGGCGCCCAGCGGTTTACTTCTATCACAAACTGGCTATGTTCTTTATCGTTTGCATTGTATTTGTCAAACATTTCTTTGTTTTCGAATACCTGATTCATGGCCACATTGAAATTACGGTCGTTTTCCAGCCGAAACATATCTTCTGCAAGTTTGCAGACCCAGAAAGATAACATTCCTTCAGACTTAGATAAATAAGCGCTGCAGGCTTCCATATAACTATCGCGGAGCGCGGGTGTGCTGCCCATACTCAAACTGAAGTAGGTGCTGTGCATCATCTTTGGAGAAGTACTTTTACTCATGTTTTTTATCATTTAATTTAATGAGCATTACGACTGAAATATGAATACGCATACTTCTATTTCAAACTTTTAATGATAGCATCAGCTGCTTTAAAAGCGAGTGCTGTCATGGTTAATGTAGGGTTTGCCGTTGCCGTTGTAGGAAATGAGCCACAACCTACAATGTATAAATTATCGTGGTCCCAGCTTTTCATATCTTTATCAGTTACGGAATCATCTTTCGTAAAACCCATACGGTGCGTACCCATTACGTGACCTGCGCCCTGCGAATAGTATGTAACATTTTCATATTCAAATGCACCACCACTTCCAAGAGGTATCCCGGTTTTATTTTCTGCATTTAATGCGTCAAAAATAATTTTAGTAGCAGCAGCAGCGGCCTTGAAACCATCTTTGGTATAAGGAGCCAGGTCATAATGGATTTCGGGACGGGGTATGCCCAGGTTGTCCATACAGGTTTTTGATGGAATGATGAAACACTTCGGATCATTCTTTTCATCTGGTAATTGCTCTATGAGGAAACCGATGCGAAACTGACGTGTAAAGTTTTCCTGGATATACTCTCTGAGCAAGGAGCCGAAGATACCCCAGCATTTGTCGGGATCTTTTGGATCAGGAGCAGGGGTTACCGCGTCTATTAACTGCGTATATGGTGCTCCCGCAGGCCAGTTCCAGCCTTCATTACCAATTTCAATGCGGAAGGCAGCCCGCTTATTGCGGAAAGTGCCATCGCGTGTTCCTTCTATCCCTGATGTTGATAATGGTCCTCTTAAAGGAAATATGGGTTTAGGTGTCAGCCCCCAGGCAAGATACATGGGATGGTCCATCAGGTTTCTACCTACCTGACTGCTGGAGTTAGCGACACCGGCAGCTATCTGTTTGTTGGACATCAGTAACAGTTTTGCTGCTTCGATAGCATTTGCAGCAATGATATATCTGGAACCTGTAGCAGTAAATGTACCTGTTGCCGGTCCATCGATCGTTTGATATGTTTTATACTCAATGCCTGTTACATTCTTTTTAGCGTCATCGAGTTTAATATTGCAGGCTACGGCCTGGTAGATAATATCCACATTACCTGTCATAATCGCTTTGGACATGGTTATCGTTGCATCATATTTGGCCTGTATCGGGCAAATAGGAGTACAATTGGTATTACCCTGACATTGCCGGCGGCCATTATCATAATACTCACCATTTTTCATTTTATTAGGCACGCCGTTGCGGCCTGCTGGTGTACCTGTGACAGAGAGATCGCTGCCTTCAAAAGTCTTCCCCGTCATTTTTGCTGTCATCTCTTTATCCAGTATTGTGGGTGGTATTTTAGCCATCGGGTATACGTATCCATCGCTGAACGTGATGCCATGAATTTTTTGTTCATTCACATCAGCGGATACACCTATTTCAAATTCGGCCTGTTCGTAATAAGGGGAAAGGTCTTCATAGCTTATCGGCCAATCTACACCTACCTTATACGTTGTTTGCATTTTAAAATCATTAGGCATTAAACGCAGGCTGGTGCCAAGCCAGTGCCAGGATGTACCGCCTCCTCTGCGCTCATAGCTGCTGCCAAAGGGTATGGGGCCTTTCTGTATAAAATAGCCGTTACTATCTATTGACTCATTCGGCGGATTACAATTTTCAGTTGTACTATTGATAGGTCTTATATCCAATACGGATGGTCTTGGTGCATTATAGTTTTGTACATATGGCGATTCAGGGGTTTTAGCCATTGCCAGAAAGAATGTTTCCATAAATTCGTTACGGTTACCCGTTTCAAGCTCGTTTTCATCAGGGTTAGAGAGCAGACCATCAATAGCGATCCCTGCTTCCAGCACCAGCACTTTTTTATTGGCACTTGCCAGCTTGTATGCCAGAATACTGCCTGCCCAGCCACCTCCTACAATTACTACATCATATTGTTTATTTGAATTGCTCATTACATAAATGTTTTAATTCGGTTTGGTGTTTAACTTATCTACTTAATTGCGGGCAATGTGGGTACATTTTCCCAATAACCATAATGTTCCGTACTGAAGCCCATCGGATGCGCGCCCATTTCTCCCCATACAAGGCCATTTGTATAGGCCAGGGAGGAAATAACATGATCATTGTTGGGGAAGTCGAAAGAGTTAGGATTTTTTGTAAGGTCATACCATATGCCCACGTACCACATATAGATAATATTTTGCGCAAGGCGGGTTATCTCAATGTTTGTTATGATATTGCTGTATACTTCAGTCGGTATTTCAGACGGCGCCGAATTATCAACTATGATATTCCAGGTTTGTGTGAGCAGATTAAGCTGACTTGGAGGTATCTTGTTTTCCGGTCTGCTAAGCTCCGCATATAATGCTGCGGCTACACCCTGGGTATCACGTGCCGGTTTTAATACATCGGCCGGGTAGCCGGTCAATGCCGCGGAAAGAGCTACAAATTCATCAAGTGTCATATAATAGTTTTAAGAAGAGTAAATGTTATTGTTTGAAAGCTTTTGCTGTTTTTAAAACGAAGGTGAAGTCTGATTGCCTGCCGCCCCATGTTACAGCCGCGTTATGGCAGCCTATACAACTGGAAGAGACACCAGGGGCATAGCTCACTTTACCCTTCTTTACATTCCCCTGATCATAAGTCTCCAGTGTAGCATTGGCCATATATACAGGGAATGGGTCGCCTGTATTGTTCATTTTGGGATGTACAGGCCATTGTGTACCTACCAACTCGTAATATTGCCATACGCTCTTTGGGTTGATGGCCGTCAGTAATGTGTGCATAGAATCATTTAAATGCTGCGTGCCGGTATCTATAGGAGTAAGCCGGGCTACCTGACTTGGAATTTGTCCTGTTATTCCAGGGTTCCAGGGTTGGGCAGGTGCTTTATTCAGGGTTTTATTACTGCTGTCGTTATTGAAGAAATTGTAATGCCCGTTTGCCAAATGATGAAAGTCCGGTACATTATCTACCTGCTCAAAAGTAGACCAGATCCACTCCGGCGAGGTGAGTGTTTTTGTACCAATGTGTAATCCTACCAATCCAACCCAGGCGTCATAGGAAGTATCTCTGATGCCTCTTGATGGGAGTGCCGGCACATGGATAGTAGCGATAGCTTTATGAAACCGCGAAGTATCATCGCCGTTACCCAGTATTTTCCATGATGCTTTTACCATTACTGCACCATACAATCTTCTGTTATTATTTCCTTCGGGGAAGTCAACAGTGTCTTTAAAATTTATTTGTCCCTCAATATTATAGAGCGTATGTGTGTCTATGTAATCAAACATTTCTTTGTTCATTGCAATTTCAAAGCGGACATATTGTCTATTCTGATCGATCAGCGGACCTGTCATGAACGGCTGAAAAATAGCAGTCATATTTGGCGGAGTTTTGCCTGTTTGTGAAAGATTTTTTTGGCTGCTTTGTTGGATTATATCCCAGGGAGCCGGCCTTTGTCCACTATCCAGGAACACCTGATCAACCTTTTTCCATGATTCCCATACGGTAGCATTATCGCCATACTGGCCTATTATTTCACCTTCCTGCATGGGCCAGGATAAAGCAATGAATGAATGCCAGGAGAAGAGATCAAAACCCCGCCGTACCGTTGTTTCAAGCACCCGCTCAGGCGGAGGAGGAAGCGTGACATCGTAAGGCAATACCGAACTTAGCGGAGTAGTCACCTCATCATTAGCCGTGGTACTTTTTCTATTATTACCGCCTGTTTTATTTCCGTAAGAAAAAGAACTGATATAGATCATGCCGGCCCACAAAGCAATTAGCAATGTGATAATATTAAGCTTACTCATATATTATTATTTTAAAGATAATTTGTTGGTTTGTTTAT
Organism: Chitinophaga sp. RAB17; assembly: GCF_052114225.1. Classification (NCBI taxonomy): domain Bacteria; kingdom Pseudomonadati; phylum Bacteroidota; class Chitinophagia; order Chitinophagales; family Chitinophagaceae; genus Chitinophaga; species Chitinophaga sp. RAB17. Next base: position 1,391,106 of record NZ_JBFREI010000002.1, read on the forward strand.
AGCTGAAATTGAAAGAACATCTTGTTAATAATTCCTTGTTGTAAGCCTGCATTAAAAAGAGATTCTTAGATTAGTGTGGCGAGTATCATTAATAAAAACATAACGATCCCCATACCATCATTGATGGAACTTTATAGCCATGATTGTATTTTTTTATGCTACTCTTTTAAGCGTATGCCGCATCGCAGATCCCTGCATCAGGAATCTTATTTAATATTGTGGGCAAAAGCGGCTGCTGTAAAATTTTTTTTTAATCCGGGTTATAGTTTAGAAGATTCGAACGTATAAGCTTTGAGGTACTTATAAGTTCTTTTTTTATCTTTATTGGTTATTTTATACAAAATATATATTCGTCATTACCTTTAAGTATTGACAGGTCCTGTGTTTACGATTAATCATTTTAATACCATCCTGGTTGATATCTGTAAACATGTTTTATCCAAACAAAATGATCTACCAATTGTTCTGTTCTACGGCATTTTTTTTTTGATAAATAAAATATCGGTGTTGTTTCGATATTGAATAAATAAGTTCTTTGGAATTATTGCCTGTATTTGGTTTTAGCGAATTTTGGAATGGTAGCGATTTGAAAAATGTCAAAATTTACTTTATTTTAAAATATTGATAATCAATATTATTAATCAAGTCAAATATATTTTCTCCCGGATAAGAACTAGTGTCACATAAAGTCTTTACAGCTTGTGTTAATTGCTACAAAGGAGACTATAAAACCACACAATTTTCCTGCTGAAAGCAATTTCTGTGTATGGCTTTTGGTCAACTTATACATCGCGGGGCGGAAGTTGACCAAAAGAATAATGTATTCGCGATAGATGCCACCGTCATCGATGTATGCCTGTCAGCATTCAGGTGGGCACAGTTCTAAACAACCAAAGGCGCTGTCAAAGTGCATCTTCAATTAGACCTGAAAACGGCTATTCCAGAATTTATTCAAATAACTCCGGCATCTGATCAAGAGATAAATATCCTGGGTAATATCACATTTAAGCCAGATAGTTTTTATGTCGTAGACCACAACTATATTGATTTTGGAAGGCTATAGAATATCCATAGGGCCAAAGCCTTTTTTATCACTCGTGCTAAGAATAATTTTAGTTTCACACGGGTGCCCTCTGTATCTGTTAAAAACTGGATAATGTCAAGCTGAATACTGCTGGTAAAAATAGAAAGGAGGAGAGAGGGAGTATGAAAATAGACTTGAACCTACTAGCAAAAAATTGTGTCGAAGGACATTGGTTAAAGGGAATACGATACCTAATAACTATATAGTAGTTGCTGGTGGCACTGTGTCAAACACTATGCGTTCAAAAATAAAGGAAGAAGCCTGAAGATAGAGTTTTCGAATGTAGAAATTTGGAGCGGAGTTGAATTTGAAGAGCGATTGAGAAAAGATTATCCTGCTCTTATTGAAAGGTTTTTTGATGGAAAGAAGTTTCCTGATTTGAACAACTGGCAATCTTTAAAATTTAATTTCTGGTTTGATTGAGCAAATTTAATTTCAGGAAATCAACTTAAATATCGCATACTATGTGATATACGGAAATGGCTACACTGATTCCAAATCTATTTTGGCGGTATCATACTGTAAGCGGGAGAGAAGAAAAGAAATTGCCTATTTAATAGTAACTTAATAAGTGATAGTTAACCAGATTAAGGTAGCATAAAATAGTAGAGGAAAATTAAAGGGAAATCGACTTAAAATAGAAAACCCGCGACTAGCGCGGGTTTCTTCGAGATTTTGCGGACCGGACGGGACTCGAACCCGCGACCTCCGCCGTGACAGGGCGGCATTCTAACCAACTGAACTACCGATCCTTCCTACAGGCAGGCTTTTCAGCCATTCCGTATTCCCCGTTTGGGGTTGCAAATATATAAATAATAATTCCAAATAACCAAATATTTCTATTTTTTGTGTTCCAGCAATGCCAGACGCGCATAGTGATCGGCCAGCCGGGTGGTTTCCGGCAGCCGGTACTGGGTGCATACTTTGAGGACAATATCGGTGGCAGTAGCCAGAGATATTTTATGCCCCGTGGATACAAATACCGGGTTAATGCCATCCTGTGTTCTTAATGCATTCCCGATATGTTCCGGGTCCAATAGTGGGGCGATGCTCCCTCTGGCGGCTCCCAGGTCGTTATATTCACCGCAAAGTTTTGTTTTGCCACAGCCAATCACCGGTTTATCCAGGATAACGCCAAAATGAGAAGCCAGCCCGAAACGACGTTGATGCGCCACTCCCTGTCCATCGCAAATAATGAGGTCCGGATGCAGTGGTAGTTTTTCGTAGGCGCGTAACAGTGGTGGCATCTCCCGGAAGGAAAACAAGCCCGGGATATAAGGAAAGGTGACTTCCATACAATGGGAGGCAACGGCTATTACCTGTAAGGTATCATAATCCAATAGTACAATGCTGCCGGCAATCAGGTTGGAATCTTTGTCGTATTCTACATCTGTGCCGGCAATAATTTTTATCGGGTCAGGTAATACATCTGTGGTGATCACCTTTGCGCGTAACTCTTCCTGTATGGCGATGGCTGTATCTTCACTAAGCATCGAATAATGGTTTATAGGTAGCTGCCAAAGCTACAGGAAATTATTATAGTTTTGAGGTGCACTGAAAGCTTATATTTGGTAATATACCGTAATCCTTTTTTTTTATGGAACCTATAACAGCAACACAACTAAAGAATATTCCGGCGCTTAAGGATGTACCATTGGAACAGCTGGACTGGCTGCTTTCGCAGTCGGAAGAGCGGGTGGTGCCGGAAGGAGAGCCGCTGTTTAAAGCCGGTGATCCGGTGGTCACCACGGTGATTGTCATCACCGGAAAGGTGCGTATTTCCTCAACCATCAATGGTCATTACCGGGAAGTAGCAGAATTAAATGATGATAGCATCACCGGATGGTTACCTTTTTCCAGGGTAAAAAATGCGATAGGAACAGGGCTCTGTCTGAAAGAGACGCGCGTGATTTCCTGTCATGCAGATATATTGAAGAAAAATATAGAGCAGCATTACGAGCTTACGGAAGCGCTGGTACACATTATGACCAGCAGGGTACGGGATAATACTTCTTTCCAGCAGCAGAATGAAAAAATGATGGCGTTGGGAAAATTGTCTGCCGGCCTGGCACATGAATTAAATAATCCGGTGGCAGCGATTACGCGCAGTGCTACTGCTTTATTTGATAATATACGGAACCTGCCGGCTATTTTCAGGCAGATGTCGGCGATTTGTTTATCAGAAAAAGAGGCCGGCATATTAGTAGATCAGCTATTGCATATGCAGGGAAGCAGGCCGGAGAAAGCGCCGGGTATGCTGGCATTGTCTGATAAAACAAATGAGCTGGAAGACTGGCTGGAAAGCAAAAATATAGATCAGCTGGAAATAGCGGAAGTACTGGCGGAGTATGATCAGGATAAAGATGCACTGGAGAGGTTTTGTCAGCAGTTCCCGCCCCAGCATCTGCCGGTAATATTCAGCTGGATACATAGTGCCCTGGTCGCCAACAGGATGGTAACCGATTTGCAGTTATCTGCCAAAAGAATAGCTGACCTGGTAGCCTCTGTGAAAAGTTATACGTACATGGATCAGGAACCGGATAAACAATTCATCGATATACACAGTGGTATACGCAATACGCTGGCGATGTTGAATTTCAAAATCCGGAAGGGGAATATTGAGATTGTGGAGCAGTATGATACTACCTTGCCAAAGATAAAAGCATTGCCGGGAGAATTAAACCAGGTATGGACCAACCTGGTAGATAATGCTATTGATGCCATGGAAGTCAATAAAAAGGGCAGCCTGGAAATTGCTACCACCAAAGACCGGCAATATGTACATGTTACCATTACGGATAATGGTCCTGGTATTCCGGCGGAAATTCAATCGCGAATATTTGAACCTTTTTTTACTACCAAAGAAATAGGAAAGGGCACCGGCCTCGGACTCGATGTGGTGATGCAGATAGTGCAAAGGCACCATGGGATTGTAAAGCAGGTATCTGTTCCGGGGAAAACAATTTTTACTGTTTCCTTTCCTATAGAAAATAATTAACTTAGAAGTTATGAGTCTGCCTATAATATTTGCAATTGATGATGACAGACAGGTGCTGAATGCCATTACCCAGGACCTGAAAACCTACTACAGAAAATCTTACCGTATACTGAGTACGTTGTCCGCCACGGAAGCATTACAAAGCCTGATAGAACTGAAAAACCGGAATGAAACAGTGGCGCTTTTCATCTCTGATCAGCGGATGCCTGAAATGGAAGGTGTTGATTTCCTGCAACAGGCGATCGCTATTTACCCTGCAGCCAAAAGGGTGTTGCTGACCGCGTATTCTGATACGAGTGCCGCCATCAAGGCGATTAACGAGTTAAGACTGGATTATTACCTGATGAAACCTTGGGATCCACCGGAAGAGAAGTTGTATCCGGTGATCAATGATTTGCTGGACGACTGGCAAAACGGCTACCGGCCGGAATTTCAGGGGATTAAGGTGCTGGGGCATGCTTATTCATCCAAGGCTTATCGTATCAAGGAATTTCTCGCTAGCAACCTGATACCGTATCATTCTGTGGATGCCAGCGGGGAAGAAGGAAAGTTGCTGATGCAGATTAATCAGCTGGACACCGCTGTTTTGCCGGTGGTCTTTTTTGAAAATGGGGAAATGGTATCCTGTCCGCCGATTATTGATATTGCCGCCAGGATAGGTTTGAACCCTACCCTGAAAAATGAAATCTATGATGTGGTGATTATCGGTGCCGGCCCTGCGGGTTTAGCTGCCTCCGTTTATGGCGCTTCTGAAGGACTGAAAACATTGCTGGTAGAGCGGCATGCGCCGGGCGGACAAGCAGGTACCAGCTCCCGTATAGAGAACTATCTTGGTTTCCCTTCCGGTTTGAGTGGCGCAGAACTTACCCGCCGTGCCATTACACAGGCAACGCGATTTGGAACAGAATTTTTGTCGCCACAGTCGGTGAAGGAAATAAAACTCAAGGCAGATTATAAAATTGTTTGCCTGGAAAGCGGTACTGAAATCAATACACGTGCGGTAGTGATTACCACAGGTGTCGACTACCGTAAGCTGGATACTGCCGGCATAGAACAGTTTACCGGGGCAGGAATTTATTACGGGGCGGCCACTACAGAAGCGGCGTCCTGTAAGGAAAAAAGTGTGTATGTCCTGGGAGGAGGTAACTCCGCGGGCCAGGCAGCAGTGTATCTTTCCCGGTTTGCCAAAGAAGTCTTTATCATTATCCGGAAAAGTGACCTGACGGCGACCATGTCTTCTTACCTGATTGATCAGATCAATGATATTCACAATATTGTGATACTGAATCATAGCGAAATCGTGGAGGCTACCGGTACCGACAGGTTAAATAGTCTGAAAATAGAGGACCTGAATACCAAAGAAGTAAAAGAAGTGACTGCCGATGCCTTATATATATTCATTGGTGCAAGGCCATATACCGACTGGCTGGGGGATCTTATTATAAAGGATGAGAAGGGGTATGTGCAAACCGGCAGGGAAATGAAGTCGTTTGACTATTTTGGTAAACTATGGAAGCTGGACAGAGAACCATATTTACTGGAAACCAGCTGTCCTGGCATATTTGCTGCCGGCGATGTGCGCTCCGGCGCTATGAGCCGTGTAGCCTCTGCGGTAGGAGAAGGGTCTATGAGTATCAGCATGGTGCATAAATATTTAGCGGAAGTTTAAATCTTTTTTATGTCAATATGTTCACACCTGGAAGCCATTACAGATATCAGAATCGGGACGGAGCACGTATGTGAGGAATGTATAAAACACAACGGTACCTGGCTGCATTTGCGTACCTGCCAAACCTGTGGCGCCACGCTTTGTTGTGACGATTCTCCTGCACGGCATATGACACAACATTACCATGCTACCACACATCCGGTGGTTGCTTCTGCAGAACCCGGCGAACAATGGTTATGGTGTTATGTGGATAATTCTTTTGCAGAATATTAATCAGGAGATGAAAATAGCTTTACAGCAGCCGGCAGGAACGAACTCCTGCCGGCTGCTGAATATTTAGCACGCAGGTATATTTTTATAATTTTAAAAATTATAAAATATATACAAACTTTTCTCATATTCGAAAAGTAAATTTATATTGCTTCCATAAATGATTGTAATGGGATGTAACGTTATGAAATCCACATCAACTTTCAACTTTAGATAAAACCAATTCAATACAGAGGCCGTTTTTATACAATAGTTCACCGTTATAGTTACTTGTCGAACTAAGCTAAATCGATTTTTAACAGGAGTATCAGCCAGGAATCAGCAAAGTTAATATCCACGTAATATTAAGCGATTACATTTGTAGGGACTTGTTATTTTCCAACTATGTTCGGGCATAAGAAATTATCTTTCCAAAATACATCCGCTACTTCGCGTCAGCAGGATTTTGAATCATCTGTAACTGCTTACTGGGACAAGCTATTAGGCATTGCCGTGGCTAAAACCAATGCGCACGATGCGTTTGATATTGTACAGGATGTATTGCTTTCTCTCTGGGAGAAATGGGAAGAGGTGCCCAAAGATGAAACACTGGAGTTTTACCTGCTCAACGCCCTGAAGTTCCGCATATTTAAATATTACCGCACCAACGGCCGCTATCAGGCACATCTCAGAAAGCTGGAAGTATTACTGAACGATACCCTGGAAGTGCCCGGGGCACTTGCTCCGGAGGATTTACACGGCCTGAAAGAAGGCATTATAAAGGACGCGATGGAGATCCTTTCTCCCAGCCAGCGCCAATTATTTGTACTACGTGTACAGTATCATTATTCCTACCAGAAAATAGCACAACAATTGGGCATAGATCCTGCATCAGCAAGGGTTTTGTACAGTCGCGCCTTAAAGCAGGTGAAAGCACATATCAAAGAAAATCCTGCCTTGTCTGCCAGCCTCGTTTCTTCTTTTTTGTTGTTTACAATTTCTTAACATTCCCCTTAGTTAACATTTTTTGCTCTCCGGGTATTCAACTATAGATGGCACCGAAAAAATACCCAAGGGCACATGCCCTGTTAGAAAAATTTTATGCAGGTAAATGTACACCGGAAGAACTGGCCATATTAGACAGCTGGTATGACGGTTTAGGTAATGACGCAGATATGCCTGCGACAGATGCCAGCCATTACCAGCAACAGTTTCTGGCTAATTTCCGTGATGGGCTGCCCGGCGCAAAAATCGTCTGGTGGAAACAATCGGCTATTAAATGGACTGCCGCTGCTGCCAGCATTTTATTACTGGCAGGTGCAGGGTATTGGTGGATACATCAGGCCAGACAAAAAACAAATTCATCTGCAGATAATGCGGCTTTCCTGGTCACCAACGAAACCAACCACATAAAACTGGTGATACTGCCAGACAGCTCCCACATATGGCTGAATGCTGCCGCCTCGCTGCGCTGGAAAGAAGACTTTAACCAAAAAGTCCGGAGCGTACAACTGACCGGCGAAGGATTTTTTGATGTACACGGACAAACAGGTAAGCCTTTTATTATCCACACCAGGGACCTGACCATACAGGTATTGGGTACACAGTTTAACGTAGAAGCTTATCCGGCAGAAGGCTTAACACGCGTATCGCTCGTACAGGGTAAAGTAAAAGTGCGTGCAGGAAAAGATAATACCATTCTGAAGCCAGGCTATGCAGCGGTTTATAACAATGAAGAAAAAGGAATAGCTGTCAATGAAACAGATGCCGGTAAGGTAGCGGCATGGAGAGAAGGCGCATTCAGCGCTACAGATCTGCCGCTCAGAGATGCCGTAATGCGCTTGTGTACCCGCTACGGATACAATGTTCGCTGGGAAAATGCACAGGGCGCAGACAAAAATATTTCTGTGATGTTCAGAACAGACACTTTCACAAAGATGCTCGACAACCTATGCTACATCAGCCGTAAGCGATATCGCATTTCCGAAAGACAGGTTACCATTTATTAATACACGTGCGAACACTCCTGAAAAATTCAACACATGAAAATGAAATGTACCATTTCAGATCAGTACTCCCGTAGAAGCGGGCCAACTGCATCCCGTATTAAACGATTCCTTTTATTGGGATGCACCCTTTTGCCGGCTACATTTGGCTATGCACGGCAAAGCGGGTTGAACGAAAAAGTAAAACTGGATATTTCCCGTGCCTCCCTCTCCCAGGTGTTGAATGCATTGGGCTCCCAGAGTACTTTTACGTTCAACTATGTAAAACAGGATTTCGACAAAATTATGGTCAGCGATTTTAAACCGGACAACATCACGTTGAATGAGGCACTCAACCTGCTCCGGAATAAATCAGGCATAGAGTACAGCGTAAGCGATAAAGCGATCCTGCTGAGAAAAGCAGAAAAAGACCCGGTAACACAAACGACCCAGATAGCTGCCCGTAAAATTACTGGTAGAATTACTACCGAAAATAAAGAACCTATACCTGGTGTATCAGTATGGGTAAAAGGAACAAAAACAAGAACAGTGACCGATGCCGATGGCCGATATGAAATTGCCATTGAGAATGAAAAGTCAGTATTGGCATTTAGTTATGTAGGTTACGAAACAGTAGAAATGGTGGCAGGTAATTCTGAAAGCCTGAACCTTTCTCTTAAAGTAGCCAGCAGCGGATTAAATGAAGTAGTAGTATTAGGTTATGGTACCGCAAAGAAAGGTGACCTTTCTGCAGCTGTAGCAGTGATCTCGGATATGAAACCATTGAAAGAACGCCCGGTAATGGACGTTGGGAATATGATTCAGGGGCGCGTACCCGGTGTTACCGTGGTAAGCAATGGTGGCCATACCAGTGATGCCAATAAAATAGTGATCCGCGGTGTGGGGTCCGGTAGTGGTGAAAACGTATTGTATGTGGTAGATGGGGTGCCTGGTGCACCTTTTAATCCTGCGGACGTGGAATCCATGACTGTATTGAAAGATGCTGCTTCTGCTGCTATTTATGGTGCCTTTTCTGGTTCCGCAGGGGTAATTTTAGTTACTACCCGTCAGGCGGCGAAAGGAAAACCTTCTGTAGAGTATGCCGGTTTTATTGGCGCCAAAAATGCATGGCGTACACTGCAATCACTGACTGCAGAAGACGAAGCCAAAGTGTCTAACCTGGCACAGCAAAATGCCGGCCGGCCTCCACTGGAAGGATGGGATCCAGCCAAAAATCCTTATGGCGCGGTAACACGTACCGACTGGATGAAAGAAATATTCCGTACAGGTTTGATCCAGAGACATAACATCAGCGTAAATGCAGGAGGAGACAAGTTTTCTACCCTCTTCCAGGCCCGTTACGAAAATGAAGAAGGTACCCTGTTGAATACCTATAATAAAAATATTTCCTTAAGATTTAATACCATTTACGAGTTTTCAAAAAATGTAAAATTACGCCAGAACATCTTCTGGAATAATAATGATAACAGGGATGCAGAAACGGCCAGCGGTTATACTGGTATAATTACCTCTGCTATTTACATGCCTCGCTCTGCCACCCCTTACTATGCGGACGGAACATTCGGAGGAACAGGTCCACGTGATGGCGTTTATAACGGGATATATGGTGATGCGGTAAACCCGGTAGCTACCCTGCTCAGGAACCAACCTTACAACAAGAAAAGTGACCTGCAGTCTGTTACCGAAGTAACTGTATCAGACATCCTGCCGGGACTAAGCTATCTGACCCGGTTTTCTTACCGCCAGAGCAACGGCTTGTGGAAAAATTTTGAGCCTAAAAGAACAGAACCCGGAAAACCAAGTGAGCAAAATAAATTGTCTTACTCCAGCGATAAAGACTATCACTGGATTTGGGAAAATACTTTGAACTATAACAAAATCATTAAGAAGCATAACATCGGTGCCATGGCGTCTATCACGGCCCAGGAAGAATCCCACCGTAATTTTACAGCTGCTGCCATGACCTTCGAAAATGAAGCTCCCTGGGCACAGTTCTTTATCAATGCCGGTGTTTTTGACCGTACCCAACCCACCGATGATGAATGGAAAGACAGATCAGCTTCCTATGTTGGAAGAATCGCTTACAGCTGGGCAGATCGCTATTTTGTAACTGGTAGTTTCCGTTATGATATTGCCGGCAGGCTCGCGGAAGGGTATCGTGGTAAAGGATTCCCGGGTGTAACCGCCGCATGGAAGATCAGTTCTGAACCTTTCTTCCAGGTGGCTGCAGTAAACCTGCTTAAAGTAAGAGCCAGTTGGGGAAGGATAGGTAACTATGGTTCTATTCCAAACTACTACGGTTATCCAAAGCTATCAGCTGACTATACTTACCAGATCGGTAATGGTGCGCCACGTGCCAACTCTCTGGCAATGAGCAAGTCTTTTAATCCTACCCTCTCCTGGGAAACTTCTCAGCAAACAGATATCGGTATCGATATCAGCATGCTGAAACAACGCCTGAATATTACTGCAGATTATTTTGATAAACTGACTTATGACCTGATCCAGGAGCAAACTGCAGCATGGCCTAAAACCTATGGAATAGATCCTCCCATGATCAATCAGGGAAAGATCGGTAACAAAGGATTTGAAGTAGCCGTAAACTGGAATGATCGTATTGGAACAGTGGGCTATACAGTGGGTGCCAATATCGCCACCTTAAAGAACAGGGTCGTAGCTATTGATGATAATCCTAATTCTACCTGGTTACATGGTGATGCTTTCCGAGGATCTTTAACACCATTCCGTTCCACTGTAGGACAACCATTTTATTCTTATTACCTGATCCAAACAGCTGGTATCTTCCAGTCTGATGAAGAAGCAAAGGCTTATATGAAAGATGGTAAAAGGATACAACCATTTGCTAAAGCAGGCGACCTGAAATTTGTAGATGAAAATGGGGATGGTTCAATTTCAGACAATGACCGCGTATACATGGGCAATGCGTTCCCTAAAGTAACCTATGGATTTACTGCCGGCGTTAACTGGAAAAATTTTGACATGACCCTGTTCTTCCAGGGAGTAGGTGGGGTAAAACTGTTCAATGCCTTTAAGATGACTACCTTAAGCGGTTCTGAACAAGGTTACAACCGTTGGGACAAAATATTGGATGCGTGGTCACCTACCAACAAAGGCTCCAATATTCCAATTATCTCCGCTGCTGACGCCAATACAAACTTTCAGACAACTTCCGACTGGTATCTGGAAAATGGTAACTACCTGAGATTAAAGAATCTGCTCATTGGCTACACCTTTAAGAAAATGAGCTGGAACCAGGGATTGCGCGTATTCTTCAGCGGCGACAACCTGCTTACTTTCACCAAGTATACCGGTATGGATCCTGAAGTAGGTGGTTATGGACTGGATGGTGGACAATTCCCGGTTTCCCGTGTGTTCTCTATTGGTGCTAATGTTAAATTCTGATCAAACAAAAAAGTATTATGAAAGCGAGAATCAATCATATCATCATATTGGCGGCTATGCTTACGGGCAGCAGTGCCTGTAACAAATGGGTAGATACCAAACCCAATGGAGCACCTACCACGGCTTACTTCTGGCAGAGTGATAATGACCTGAAAAAAGCGACGACAGACATGTATGCAGTGATGCGTAATGAATCTACCTGGGGGCGGGATCTTTTCTGGATGCAGGATGCCAGCGATGACCTCATCGTGGGAAGGGCAAAAGCAAACGGGGAAAATATCAAGAATTTTATTCCCAGTGGAAGAGAAGGATACATGACCGAAGGCTGGAACGATTTGTACAAAATGCTGAACAGGGCCAACCAGGTTATCCAGGGGGTACCTACTTCTAAAAACACTACAGAAGGTGCACGCAACCAGGCATTGGGCGAGGCTTATTTTGTCAGAGGCTTTGCACACTTCTGGATCGCTTATCTCTGGGGGCATAAAAACCAGGGCGTACCTTTCGATGGTCCTGAAAATCCTGAGTTCGGAAAACGTATTGCACCACAACTGAAGTCTGTAACAGATAACTATGCACAGATTGTGAGCGATATGCAGAAAGCTGCTGATCTGCTGCCACTGTTCGAAACATATAGCGCCGATAACCAGGGTAGAGCGCATAAGGCGGCTGCCTGGGGATATATGGTGAAAGCATACGCCTACTGGGCACAGTATGATCAATCCAAATGGGCACTGATACCGGCTTTGTGCGATAAAATTAAAACAGAAGGTCATCGGGCACTCATTACCGGAAAAGAAAGTGCTAAAGCTAATTACAGGGCCGTATTTTCTATTGCCAACAACTGGAGCTCGGAATATATGTGGTCGGTAACTTCTGGTGTACAGGGTGGTTCTGAATTTCCAGGTGTAGTACTGGAAAATACCGGATGGGGTATTTACAACGGATGGGGATATTTTCAGCCTACAGCTGAACTGTTTGACGCATATGAAGCCAACGACCCAAGACGTGACGTAACCATCCTTAATTTTGGCGATAAATTTACTTTCTTCGGAGTGGAACGCGCTTATTATTCTACCAATAGCTTATCAGGATTCCAGATGAATAAATACATGGAGCCGTATAGCTATGGGAAAAATAATGAACCAGGCTCTAATCCAAACATTAACCAAAGTGGCGATTATCCTACTACAGCACTGAACCTACCGCTGATGCGTTATGCAGAAATACTGCTGTTCAAGGCAGAAGCGCTGATCCAGCTGGGTAAAAGTGGTGAAGCAGCAGCTCCGCTGAATGAAGTGCGCAACCGCGTAGGATTGACATCCATCGCTAATCCTACTATGAACGACCTGAAACATGAGCGCAGAGTAGAACTGGCCTGTGAATGGACCGACAGATTACAGGATCTGAAAAGATGGGGTGATTATGCAGTGATCAATGCACCGCTTCACGGTCGTATCCATGCTAACAAGTTAGATCCTGCTTCTCCCTATACAATCCAGGAAGTATGGCCTAAGCGTAATTTCGATCCTAATAAACATATGGCATGGCCTATGAATCCGGACGAAGTTGCAAAAAGCAATGGTGCTTACAAACAAACACCAGGATGGTAAAATAATTGAACTGATAACTGAAAATAACGAATGCGGCATGGTTTCATGCCGCATTCGTTATTTAAAACCATTGCTGTATTTGATCCCGCTTAAGTTAGAAATTATTACTACTTTATACGGTAATGCTAACCACCATGCCCAAAATATTGCTCTTTACCATTATACTGTTCTGTTGCACTTGTCTTGAAATGAGTTGCGCTACCTCCGGGGCAGAACAGCCCCCTGATACGCTCTCCGTGGCAGTAAAGCCCCTGTTTAAGGACTTCATGGGTATTAACGGGCATGTTACCTTCAAACCGGCTTTATATGGGCAGGTTTGCCGCCTGGTGCGTAATTATCATAACATCAACTGGGATGTAAACGCAATAGGCGATTCTCTGGCAATACCGGTAACGGTCAATCATCTCAACTGGAAGAATGATGTATACGGCCCCTGGAAAAGTGCCGGCTTTGAAACAGATATCTGTTTGCAGTTCCTGAGTTTTGGGGTGGGCTCACCGGATTACCGGCAACGCTGGGCCGGCCATGAACAGTGGGCATATGATTATGGAAAAGCCATGGCCACCTATTACGGCCCTTCCGGTAAGGAAAAGCTAAATACTTCTTTCGAAATAGATAATGAACCCGGTAACAGGTTTGATCCGGCATTATTTAAAACACTCTTTACAAAAATGGCACAGGGGATCCGCGATGGGGATTCCATGCTGAAGATTGTAACACCGGCAGTGGTAGCTGGTAAAGGGGATAATTATTCACAGGGTTTAAATAGTTTTTATGGAGATAAAGACATACTACCCCTGTATGATATCATCAATTTACATACCTATGCTACCATAGAAAAAACGCTTACCAATGACAATTCCTGGAACAGAAGTTTTCCGGAAGATAATTCCCTGCAATACCTGAAAGTAATAGATGATGCCATCGCCTGGCGTAATGAACATGCACCCGGGAAGGAGGTATGGGTAACAGAATTTGGATATGATGCCTGTACACCGGCGGCCATGAAACAACGGAAAGACTGGGCCCTGAAGCTCAACTGGCAGGGCGCCAGCGATTTGCAGCAGGCACAGTACCTGGTGCGTTCTTTCCTGGTATTTGCTGCCCGCGACGTTCAACGCGCCTACTTATACTACTATAATGATGAAGATGAAGCTTCTTTCCATGCGGCTTCCGGGTTGACACGCAATTTTAATCCGAAGCAGTCTTTCTGGGCAGTGAAGCAGTTGTACCAGACACTGGGCGACTATCGCTTCCGCCGCATTGTACAAAAGAAAGAAGGAGCGTTGTATGTTTTTGAATTTGAGCAGAGTAAAGATCCGCAGTCGCTGATATGGGTAGCCTGGTCGCCTACCGGTGCCAGTACACAGTATAAAGACAGCTATCAGCCGCATGTAATAAAAGCAACACTCGATAAGCTGCCGGGATTGCCGGAGCGTATAACGGGCATGGCTACTGCAGATACACCCGCGCCACCTGTTGCCTGGGAAAAAGCAGGTGACAGCAGCATCCGGGTAACGGTAGGCGAAAGTCCTGTGTATATTACAATCCGTAAAAAATAAAAATCCCCGGCCTTACTGATGGTTTTTTAAATTAGCGGGATGAATCACCCAAAGACCAATACCCGGCGCCCGTTTGTTTTATCCGGAGGTGGCGCCCGTGGCTATGCCCACCTGGGCGTGTTAAAAGCATTTTCCGAACATAACATTTTCCCGGAAGCCATTTCAGCTACCAGCGCAGGATCTATCGCAGCCGCCTTTATATGCGATGGCTACACCACCGATGAGGTGAGAGAAATATTTAAACAACATAAGCTCGGGCTGTCTATGCAGTGGCGGAACTGGCGTGCCGGTTTCCTGTCTCTCAAAAAAGTAGAAGAAGTACTGAAGCAAACATTACGACATAAAACATTCGAAGAACTAGACATTCCTTTATACATTACGGCCACCAATTTTGTTACCGGCGATCAAACCATTTTCAGTGAAGGTGCCCTGATTCCGGCTATCCTGGCAGCATCTTCTGTGCCGCTGCTCTTCCCTCCGGTAGAAATCGGAGGCGCCCAGTATGTAGACGGCGGCCTGTCCGGCAACCTCCCCATAGAACCACTGATGGCACTATACAGGGATATCATTGGGGTACACGTAAACCCGCTGACGCCCTATAGCCCCACCAGCGGTTTCCTGGCCAATCTGGAAAGAACGCTGCACCTGGCTATCCGCGAACCGGTGTTGAAAAACAAGTTGCTGTGCAGCTATTTTATTGAACCCACAGCATTGGGAAAGTTTGGGATGTTTGAGTTCAACCACCTGGAATCGATCTATACTATCGGTCTCGACTATACGCGAAATTTATTGCAGCAGGAGCCGGCGATGTAAGGACTTAAAATGAAAATCTAAGTTCCGTCATGTGGCTTCCTGGTATACATTCAAAATGAATCGATGAAAAAAATAATTGCAACGCTTACACTATTGATCGCCATCATGGCCGTCCATGCGCAACAAAAAGAAGTACCGGTATTCGTGTCAGGAACCGATGGCTATAAAGCATTTCGTATCCCTGCTTTTATCCGTTTGCCCAATGGAGAACTGCTGGCCTTTTGTGAAGGTCGTGTAAACGGCATGGATGATTATGGAGATATTGACATGGTGATGAAACGAAGCACCGATGACGGAAAAACCTGGTCCCCCCTGCAGGTGATAGCAGAATCAGGAGCATTGCAATTATCCAACCCCGGACCGGTAGTAGATCTCACCGACCCGGCATATCCCCGCGGCAGAATATTCTTTTTCTATAATACCGGCACGGAACGGGAAGGTGATATTATCAAAGGCAAAGGTATCAAGCGTTGTTACTATAAAACCTCGGCAGATGGTGGTCATACCTGGGACGCGCCGGTAGATATCACCTTACAGATACATCGTCCTAAACAACCGGGAATAGATCCGGCATTTAATTTTGCGGAAGACTGGCGCTATTATGCCAATACACCAGGGCATGTGATGCAGTTCCAGGAAGGGGTTTTTAAAGGCCGGATTTTTATAGCAGCCAATCATACTGCTGGTCCTGCCGTAGCACATGCAGCACACTATGTGGCACACGGTTACTATACGGATGATCACGGCAAAACATTTAAGGTGGGCAACAGCATCACAGTGCCAGGCAGCAATGAATCTATGGCAGTAGAGCTTTCCGGTAATAAACTGATGATGAACAGTCGCAATCAGAACCGGCAGGATATCCACGTGCGACTGGTGTCTATAAGCAGCGATGGCGGCGCTACCTGGGACACCACTTACCGCGATATGCAGCTCACCGATCCTGTTTGCCAGGGTAGTATCCTGAACATAGGCCGCTCCGGTAAAAAGAATATACTGGCATTCTGCAATGCCGCGGACTCACTGGAAAGAGATGACCTGACACTCCGCATCAGCTTTGATGATGGGCAAACCTGGAAAAAAAGTTATCGTATTTATAAAGGCAATGGTTCCCGCAAAGCAGGTTACGCATATGCTGCTTATTCAGACATTGTAAAGCTGGGCAGGAAAAAAATAGGCGTGCTGTATGAAAAGGATCAATATACGTCCATCGTTTTTACAGTGGTGAACTGGAAGTAATGGTAGCGTCTTATGGCCAGTAGTATCCCTGCCATATAAGTTTATTTACCTCAAATATAGGCTGGCAGCTTGTTGTCGGCCTTTTGTTTTATCCCCCCGGCATCATTGTCGCAAAGTCTACTCTATTTTGTCGTATTCCCCCTTCCTGCGTGTTGAATAGTCATGGTATGTTTGCATTAACAAAAACGATCACAATAAAAACTTATAAAAATGAACACAGCAACAAAAAACCTGATCACCGTATCTGCCATTGTAAATGCACCAGTTGCAAAAGTTTGGGATGCTTGGACAAACCCCGTACACATTATTAAATGGAACAGTGCTTCCGATGACTGGCATACGCCTAAGGCAGAAAATGACATCCGCACCGGCGGAAAATTTCTGTCACGCATGGAAGCAAAAGATGGCAGCTGGGGTTTTGATTTCGCCGGAGTATATGACGAAGTAAAAGATCATGAACTGATTGCCTATACGCTTGGTGATGGCAGAACCGTAGCCATTACTTTTGAAGGCGAAGGTAATACCACCAAAGTAACAGAAACCTTTGAAGCCGAAGCAGAGAACTCCCTGGAAATGCAGCAGAGCGGCTGGCAGGCTATCATGGATCATTTCAAAAAGTATACAGAAACATTAACGGAGACAACGATGGTATAAGCCCGCTCCTGGCGAAATAATCTTCCCTCTATATATTTTCAACAGCCGCATGAATCGTAGATTTATGCGGCCTTTTTTGTAATGACCGGAAATGAACACTGCTGTACTGAAAGTGAACATTGGAAAAGTTGTATCTGTCATAAAATAATGATTATCAATTATTATTCATCAGGTATTGTATTTGTGGAATGGATCATTCTTGTATCGTAGCTTACCGTTTTTGCAATGGACATACATTCATTTTATTCTTTTTAATAGCAGTAAAATGTTCAAAAACAATATCCGGATTATTTGGCGCAATCTCCTGAAGGATCGCCAGTTTACTTTGCTGAATTTATTAGGACTTTCTACCGGTCTGACCTGCTCCTTATTACTCTGGCTATGGATCAGCGATGAGCGACAGGTGAATAAATTCAATGAAAAAGATCAGGACTTATACCAGGTGATGGCGAATGTGAAAAGTAATGATGGTATTTATACCATGAACAATACGCCGGGGCTGTTGGGGAAAGCATTAAAGGAAGAAATACCTGAAATTGAATATGCGGTATCTGTACTCCCGGCTTCGTGGTTTCCATTCAAAGGGATCATTACCATTGGTGATACCCGTATAAAAGCAGGCGGGCAGTATGTCGGGAAAGATTATTTCAATGTATTTACCACCCATTTGATAGCGGGAGACAAAAACCAGGTATTGCAGGATAAATCCAATGTGATGATTTCTGAAGAGCTGGCGCGTAAATTTTTTAATACTACCACCGGTGTGGTGGGTAAAACACTGAAGTGGGATGCAGGGGAATTCAGCGGTTTGTATACGATCTCCGGAATATTCAAAAGCAATCCCCCTTCTGCTACAGAGCAGTTTGACCTGATGTTTAGTTACGACCTGGTGCTCGAAAAGAGGCCTGGATTATTGGAATGGGGTAATATGGATCCGAACACGTTTGTTATTGTAAAGGATAAAACAAACATTGACCAACTCAATCATAAGATTGAGAATTTTATAGCGGGCAAAAAAAAAGAGGCAGGTACTCGCTTGTTTCTTGCACGGTTTTCCGATCAATATCTGTATGGAAAATATGAGAACGGTGTACAGGCCGGCGGAAGAATTACCTATGTGAAAATGTTTTCCATTATTGCTATTCTGATATTGCTGATAGCCTGTATCAATTTCATGAATTTATCTACGGCAAAGGCTTCGCGCAGAATGAAGGAAATAGGTATTAAGAAAGTAATGGGCGCCAGTCGGGGTACCCTGATTGCACAATATATGGGAGAGTCTATGTTGATGACCTTCCTGTCGCTGCTCCTGGCCATCATTTTTGTTTTCTTCCTGATACCTGTTTTTAATGAAATTTCCGGTAAACAGTTAAATCTGCATTTCAGTATAGAACTGATGTTGACAGTATCAGGGATTGCACTGATCACTGGTTTGGTGGCAGGCAGCTATCCTGCTTTATATCTCTCCGGATTTAACCCGGTAGCGGTTTTGAAAGGAAAGCTCAATACTTCTTTTGGAGAGGTGATGGTGCGTAAAGGGCTGGTGGTATTCCAGTTTACGCTGTCTGTAGTATTTATTGCAGCAGTGTTGATCGTGTATAAACAATTGAGTTTTATCCAATCAAAGAACCTGGGGTATAACCGGGAACATTTGATTCATTTTGAAATTCCATTGGAAGAGGACTCTGTAAAAATAGCTCATGCAGCGGCTTTTGTAGAAGAGTTGAAAGCAATTCCAGGTGTGGTAAATGCCTCCAGCTATTATCATAACCTCATGGGCGCACATGGTGGAACTTCTTCGCTGAAATGGCCTGGAAAGGATCCTCATGCTGATTTCGATTTTGCAAATATTGAAGTAGGATATAATTTTCTGGAAACGGCCGGTATCAATATTAAAGAAGGACGTAACTTTTCTGCCAGCAATAATGCGCACAGGGAAATCGTCTTTAACGAAACCGCAATTAAAAGAATGGGGTTAAAAGATCCTGTTGGCAAAACCATCCGGTTGTGGGGAGAGGACCGGCAGATAGTGGGTATAGCCACTGATTTCAATTTTGAATCATTATATCAGTCGGTACAGCCCTGTTTCTTCCAGGTATACCCGGTAATGCCCAATATCATGGTGAAGGTGAGCAGCGACAGGGAGGAACAAGCGATTGCCGGTATCCGTAAAGCGTTCCAGCGGTTTAATCCGGGAATGGCATTTGAATACCGCTTCCTCGACGATGATTATCAGGCCATGTACGTCGCCGAAATGAGAATTGGTAGCTTATCCCGTTATTTTGCTGGTTTAGCTATCATTATATCCTGCCTGGGTTTATTTGGACTGGCAGCTTTTACTGCTCAAAGGCGGCAGAAGGAAATCAGCATCCGCAAAGTGATTGGTGCATCTGTGAGTAATCTGACGTTATTGCTATCCAGGGACTTTTTTAAACTGGTATTCCTGGCAGTGGTCATCGCATTCCTGCTGGTGTGGTGGGGAATGAATTACTGGTTGGGTTATTTTGCTTATCGTATTCATATAGGGCCGGATATATTCCTGATCACCGCTGGTGTTATTACAGCGATTACGTTGTTGACAGTGAGTTTTCAGGCTATTAAAGCGGCAGTAGCTAATCCGGTAAAATATTTGAAAGGGGAGTAGGTATTACTCCCCTTTTTCTGTAAGTCGCTCTTTTAATAGTCGTTGCAGCAGAGGCAAACTATCAATTTCATTGGTAAGCTCTTCATTCCGCTCGTAAATTATTTTACCGGATTTGTCGATGAGCAATAATAACGGGAGAGCCGTAGCGGCAAATGATTTTCCTAACGGCTCATCATTAAAAACTTTTATCCAACTGATCTTGTACTTCGCTACTGTAGCTAAAAATGCAGTAGAATCATCATGCACGGTATTGCTGATAATTTCCAACTGATCTGTACTATAAGTGTCCCTGATTTTTTTGATGGCAGGTAATTCTGCAACACAGGGAGTGCACCAGGAAGCCCAGAAATTAAGCAATACATATTTATTACGGTAATCCTGCAGTGCTATCTTATGTTGATAGATATCGGTCGTTATAAAATCCGGTGCCATCGCATTTTTGCGCACTTCTCTTCCTGCGAGTATTGCCAGGATGGCTGCTCCTTCCGGTGAATTTTTTAAGTTGTCTGGAAAAATGGAATGGTATAATTTTCTGAGTGTGGCTACTGTTATATGTTGATATCCGGGCGGAACGCTCGCTCCCATATATACTATTTCTGTACGAAATATCCAGAAGGAATAGTATTGTGATTTATTGTTGATGAGAAATTGCAGTTTTTTGTCTTCTACTGTTTTTATTTTATCGAAGAATACCTGTCGTTCCGGACTGTTTAAATCCATAACGGCGGCGGCATGCATTTTCCAATAGTCATCCTTATCTTTTTGAGCTGCCCCGATAAATGATTGTAGCTTTTCTTCTCCTGACTTTTTTACATCCAGTGCGTTCACTAAGCGCGGATATTTTTGCGCCGGCGAGAAACGGATGAAGGCGGTTTTGTTCGCTACCCAATAGGAGCCTCCGTTGAATTTTTCACCTTCCTTTGGATAAATATGGATCGTAGCATACCGGGAGAAATAATTACCGGAAATAGTCATTTCATGATTCACAAAATGAGGTGCTACCTTGATGACATCTTTTCCATCATCATAATCAATGACAAGGATTTTTTCATTGACGGTAGCCGGGATAATTATTTTAACGGTAAAACGTTTGTCTTCTGCGATGGAAGGGTGCAGGTATGCTAGTAGCAACAGGCATTTAAACAGGATACTCGGCATGTTTTTTCATTGTTACACCGAAAGTAGGGGATTCATTGTTTTGTTGTAGAAGAGCGTGTTGCAATTTTTTGTTAAATGTATTTTACCAGGTGCTATGTTATCTTTCATAAAAAATCTTCCTGTGTATTACCAGGAAGATTTTTATAGCCTTAGTAGTTTACATATTTTTCATCAAACGTTCCATCTGCATATAAGTCAATCAGTCCGTAACCTGGTGCGGTTTCCCGGTTGTTGCCTTTCCACCAGCTGCCGCTTACGGCGCCATTACAGAGATAGGTGACATTGTTGTAAACTACCTTATCACGTAGGTGTATATGTCCGCTTAAACACAGCTTTACATTAGGATGTTGATAAAATAATTTAATGATAGCGGCGGTATCGGTATGCATATCACCGCCCAGCATTTCCCATTTGTTCACAATGTTATCTTCAATCATCAACGTAGCGGTGAGAATAGGAATATGTGACAGTACACATATGGGTGTGGTGGGAGAGGTGTTTTTTAATTCATTCTCCAGCCAGTTGAATTGCGCTGCCCCTAATTTTCCGATGTACCAGGTGCCGTCAATATCGAGGTGCACACTATCCAGACAAATGAACTTCCAGCCATTTCTGGAAAAGCTGTAATAGGGTTTGGGTAGTTGCAGTTGTTCAAGAGCGTATTGTTTGCCGTATAGGGCCTGGGTTTTGTTCTGCTCCTGCCACCAGATATCATGGTTGCCGAGCACATAATGTACCGGCAAACTGCATTCTGCAGTCATTACCGAATGCAGCAGCTGCCATTGGTTGCGGATGGTGGTTAGTTCTTCCTTGTTCATATCAAACACAATATCGCCGCCATTCAGGATGAAATCCACTTTGGGCGTTTGTTGCTGTACATGGTGCAGGCAATCACGCAGATGCCTGGGGGCATCGAAATCATTTTTTAAGTGAATATCTGTCAGGTGCGCTATTCTTAGCGCGGGTGTTTCTTTTGAAAGCAGCCGTGAATAGGGAAGGGCTGGTGCCAGTAACAGGCCGCCCATTTTCTTTAGCAGAGATCTTCTTTGCATCATGTATGGATCCGATTAGCATTAAAAAAGCAGGCAGCTCGTTACAACTGCCTGCAAAAAAATAATTTATCAGTTAACCTTGCTGGTTATGCCGGCAAAGTTAGAAATATGTGGAAACCCTGTATATTATGATCCTGTTAAAAAACTGTTTACTCCTTTACGGGAGCCTGCGTGATGGCTTCCTGCTTTGATTTATAGATGTAGGCGGCTATTGCAGCCGCCAACAATGTTTCCACGAGCATATAGGCCAGTTGTGTGGCTATTTGCTGTGGTGTGAAGAAGATAAAACCGGATACCCCTGACAGGCGCTTGTAATATTCTATAAAAAAGAAGAGGTTCCCTAAAACGTTTCCGAAGAAATAGGAAGCGGCGGCAAATATAATGGCACTCCTGAAAATTTCATTTTTCTGGATAGATGCTTTGATACGCTGTAAGTACAGGAAGGTAATGTAGGTCATCACCGATATAGAAATCACAACGCCCACTGCCGGCATAATTATTCTTACTGAAGGCTGATCATAACTAACGATGTCGTTTTGTAGCAACATGGTATATATCTGCGAATTCAGGTCGCCCAGAAATACTACCACCAGGACTGTCTTAGCGATATAGAGGATTTTTAGATTAGTTCCCTCTGCCGAATGAGACCGGTATTGCAGCAGCAAAAAGAATAGTAGCAGGATAGGATAAAAGAAATAATTGGGAACGCCTTCTGTCTCAAACTTACCACTATATGCAATGCATTGGTCCAGTATCAGCCACAAGCTGCCACATATCCAGGCGATTACTTCGTGCACTTTACTTTTGGTATAGAAGACAACAATAGAAAATATAAGCCCTGCTAATAGTACCAATAGGATAGCGCCACCAATAATTAAGAAAAGGGAAAGGTAACCGGAGTACATATTTTATATGGTTTAACGATGAATGAAGTTCGCCGCATATTCTCACCTATTGTGTTGAACACATGACATTTATCGACATAGATACAATAAAAATGGATGTTAAGTCCGTTTTTTTGGCCGAAAGGGCATATAATATGCATGCTTCGCTGCACTTCAAGCAAGATAAAAATGGCTTATTTGGCCGTTTTTATGGCCTCGGTGTTATATTTATTATACTAATATTAATATTTTGTAATATTATAGATACGACAAGCTTATTTTATCATAACTATTTGATTGTAATGTTGTTGTGATTTAAATAAAACCTTGTGCGCGTGTATGCTGCTTTACAGAGACATATGTACGGCGATTTGCCTGAAACCTTTAATCAGTCAGTGTTTCGGAGTAAATGTAGCATTTGGGGATCCCTTAAATACGAGCTTGAAGCGAGGAGAGCAGTATAAAATAAATTTCGGGATATTTAAAACTATTTAGGTTGTTCAACTATATAAGTGTACCTTGGGCGTAATTAATAAATAAAATATAATGCAACAAGGTACAGTTAAATTTTTCAATGAATCCAAAGGATTTGGTTTCATTACTCCATCTAATGGTGGTCCAGACATCTTCGTTCACATATCCGGTATCACTGGTGAGCTGCGTGAAAATGACAGTGTAACGTATGATGTAGAAAATGGTAAAAAAGGATTAAATGCAGTTAACGTAAAAGTTATCTAATTTTATATATCTTACTCATTGAAAAAAAGTATGCTGAAAAGCATACTTTTTTTTTGTGCTTTTTTTTTGAGAAGCACCTGGCCGGTTTTTCCTGCTCTTTATAACTCAAGCTGGCTATTACATTGTATGTGGCATAGCATTTAATAAGATATACTCCCGTTGATGTCCTTTAAAATGCAGGCTGTCTGCCGACAAAGTGACTGTTCTGGTGACCAGCAATTCATCACTGATAACTACGCCATTTTTAAACGTGGTGTATCCTGTCCAGTGTGCAGGGCCAGGCACAACATCCACTTTCAGTTTTTTTGCATCTTTTTTAACAGTAATAGAGAGCTGTTTCAGGTCGTTGTCGAAGAAGCCTTCACTATTACCTTCCCGCTGTAACGTAACGGTTTGATGGCGTTCATCCAGCGCGATCACTTTTATCACCTGGGTACCAGGTCCTCCCAGTTCCCATGGTTGGGAAATGGTGTGCTGCCAGGAATCGCCTTCGTGGAGTGATGCACGGATAGGTCCCCATATCAATTCACTGTAGAGTAAGCCACTGGCACTGGTGTTCACGAATGATTTGCCATCGTAACTGTTGGTACCATTAAGGCCGATAACAGCTACTGCCTTACTTTCCGGCTGGCCGTCGTAGAGGTCTGTTTCGTTAAATACAGGGTTTGATCCGTCATTGTTGATTACTTCATACCTGCTGCTCCCACTTACCCTGTATACAACAGGCAAAAAATCATCTCCTGTATAAGCCATTGTCCTCGAATACACATTTGCCAGTGTATCTCCTTTCATCAATTTTAATGTAAAATAGCCAGGGACTTTAGTATGCTGGGCCTGACCGCTATAAGTAAGCCCCATTAATAGTAGTAAAGGGAAAAGAAGTATGTGCTTCATAAAAATGGTTTAACCCATGGAAGGTGGGAGTAAAAATGGGTTAGGGAAAATCATTTAAATGGATAGTGGGATATTTTCAATTATAGCGCTGCCCCATTCAACAGCCATTTGGGAAGGGGTCATAAAAAGAAGAAGCTGTCTCATTTTGAGACAGCTTCTTCTTTTATCAGATGTAGTGATGATTATTGTTTTACGAAGGTACGTACTGCTGTACCGAAGTTTCCATTAATGACTACATACTTAAGTGTTATAGTACTGCCGGAACGTATGATTATGGGATTTGAGATAGATAAACCACCAAGTGGTGTATTCTGCGAAGGGCCCTCAAAATGATCCACATCCGGAAATCCGATATAAAACGGAAATACGAAAGCTGGTGGAGCTCCTGCCACACCACCCACGTTATCAATGGTATATAACCCTGTACCAGCCTTTACAACATGCACAGGTTCACCATTGGTATTACGTACATAGGTGCCGCTGATATCATCGCTGGCAGGAACTGTGGTAACCAGTACCAGTCTCGCAGCGCTTGTCCGGTAGCCCCACAGATTTTTTGTGAGAAAATTAACCACATAGAAACCTGCATTAGCCGGGTCTACATTGTTGGATTCCGGTGTGAGCTGAGTGGTGGTATTAGTGAGACTATCGAACCCGGTAGCGCCAGCATCCGTATAAGTACCACCAACACTTAAGGTAACCACTGGTGCGCCTTTCAGTGTAAGTTTAGGATAAACCGGTGTCACCATTTTCGTGTACACATTTTCCGATTTTTTTGTGCAGGCGGTGAACAGCAAAGTGCCTGCAAGGAAGATATATAATAACGCTTTCATGCCAAACAATTAATAGTTAAAAGAATGTTGAGGATGAAAAGCCAGTGGTATTATCACCAACGGCTTACTCCTTAATTTGCCCACCAAACTTTGTCGTATACCAGGTGATTGGTTTTAGGGGCATTCGGATTCCTGGTCAACTCTGAAGAGGGGTACAGGAATATGCCCGGCCACCTGCCAGCACCGATAATAGACGCTTTTGAAATAGTAAAGAAGGAAGGATATCCGGTTCTTCTCCATTCTGTCCAGGCTTCTATTGTTTGGTTACCATTCATGGCTGCCCATTTTTGTGTAATAATGGCCTTTAGCTGTGTTTCCAGGGCAGCTCCGGTGGGATAAGCGATTGCTGTCTGAGCAATATAGTCAGCGGCTCCATCGACTTCATAGGCCGCAAAGTTATCGGTGATACCCTGTTCGTACAGGCTCTTTGCATCACCTGTCAGCCAGCCTCTTGCAATGGCTTCTGCCTGCAGGAAATCTGCTTCATAATCCGTAATCAGTTTTACGGGAGCCAGTGCGGAAGCGGGGTTTGTTGCATTAGCACCAGTAGCTGCGGATGGTGAAGAAACCGTAGTAGTGGGAGGATTATTGAAGCTCCCCTGTGGAATGCCTACCACAGTAGTTCCTACCGGGGCATAAAACGCGTTCAGCCTGGGGTCACTATTACCGCTGTAAAAACCAACAGCAGTGGAGCTGGCAACCAGGTTAGGTGTTTTTGACAGTACGGTACCGGCTAATGCACCATAAAGCGGATTTTGCTGACCACCGGTAGAGTTAAAGTTTTGCAAAGCTGATTCTCCGGGTTGAACAAAGTCTGCCCCTTGCAGCGATTTCACTATAGTAGCTGCTCTGGCTGGATCTTTTTTCGCCAGGCGCAAACCTACTCTTAATTTAAGGGTATTGGCAAAGCGGTGCCATTTATCCATGTCGCCTCCGTAAATGAGGTCGTCAATGTCAGGAGTGGCCTCGTCCGGGTTGATTAATTTCGTGGCGTCATCAATCATTTTTACCAATCCGTTATAAATATCACTTTGCGATTCATATTTCGGATTCAGGATCGATGTAGCGGCATCGCCCTGTAAGGCTTCACTGAAAGGTACATCGCCCCATAAATCCGTAGTAAGCTGAAAGGAGTATGCTTTCAACAACATAGCGATTGCCACATATTGTTTCTGATTGGTAGTATTTCCCTTATCAATTACTTTCTGCAGATTTTCGAGGGCATCTATCTCCAGGTTGCCCCACACGTTGCCAAAATCGCCTTCAGCAGGAGAATATTGGTCCAGGTTTTTGTATTGAGAAGAGTTGGGACTCTGCGTCCAGTATTGTGCCCAGATACCGCCATTGATTGATAAGGTATTGCCAACAGCATATGTAAGTCCCGTTTCGGCAGAAGGAAGCAGCACATTCACCGGCACATCTACCGCATTGTTGGGATCTTTATTTACATCCAGGAACTTTTTGCAACCTACTGACGAGAGCAGTAAGGTTGACAGAAAGAATAGTGCTATTATATTCGTTTTCATCAATTTAAATTTTTAGGCCCGGTTGAAATTAGAATGATACATCTACTTTAATACCCATGTTCCTGAGCGAAGGACTGGATAAGAATTCATATCCCTGTACGTTACTGGCTCCCTGCGCGTTGATTTCCGGATCAGCAAACTGGTTGGATTTAGGTACCCACAGGAACAGGTTATTGCCATAAAGTACTATACCCAGTTTGGTAAATGGTGTATGTCTTAACATAGACTGGCTGAAAGTATAGCCTATAGAAGCCTCGCGCAGTTTAACATAGCTGGCGTCTATGATGTTTTCTCCGGCTGGCAGAACACTTGTAAAGTAATCGTACGGACGGAATTTGACAGTGGTATTATTTACAAATTTACCGGTACCATCATCGTATACGGAGTTTGGAAATACATAATCCTGTCTGCCATTAACAGCCGTTTCCTTTGCATATCCACCAAAGTCAATTACGCTCTTGGTGTTTGAATAGAATACACCTCCCTGTTTGGTATCAAACAGGAACTTCAGCATAAATCCTTTGTAGGAAACACTACCGCCGAAGGAAGCCATATAATCAGGCAGGTAAGAACCATAATAGTTGGTGGCGTTGTTAAGTGGTTGCCCTGTTGTTTTGTCAACAATCACTTTGCCGCTCGCCGGATCAATAGCCAGACCGGTGCCATAGAAAGTACCATATTTTCTTCCTTTGGCAGCTACCTGTGCCATCGCAGTAGTACCACTGATACCGCCGCTAATAGCTACCTGGTCCAGTTTATCGTTGATCTCAACTACTTTGTTATCTAATTTACTGAAGGTACCAAAGAGGTCTACGCGCAATCCGTAAGAAGTATTCACGGGCGTTGCCTTTAAACCTATTTCCAGCCCTTTGTTGGTCATTTCTCCCACATTCAGCGTAATGTTATTAAACCCGGAGCTGTTAGGAATAGGAACATCTACGATCTGGTTGGTGGACTTGGTACTATAGTAAGTAACATCCAGGTTGATAATGTTTTTCAGGAAAGACAACTCTGTTCCTACTTCAAAGGAAGAGGTAAACTCAGGCTTCAGGTCAGGGTTTCCGATGAGCGTACGGCGTGCAAAGCCAGGAATAGTGTTGTTGTTGCTCGAAATTGGAAACAGGATTTCACCAAAGTCGCCATTCACATCAGTTTTGGTATAAGTGGTTTGCAAGCGATAGGGAGGAGCATCTGCGCCTACTTTCGCATAACTAACCCGTATCTTTCCGAAACTCAGCACATCTGCAAAAGACTGGTCTTTATACAACTCTGAAAATACAAAAGCACCGTTTACACTTGGGTAAACATAGGAGTTGTTATTGGTTGGCAGGGTAGAGGAAATATCATTACGGATAGTTCCACCCAGGAAGAGCATGTTCTTATAGTCGAAATCAGCTTCTCCATAAAAGCCATACAATCTTCTTTGCGTAAGTGTATTGGTAGAATTAATAGGGCCGTTGGAGTTATCCAGGTTATAGAAATCAGGCACTATCAAACCGCCGGTGGTATTGGTCGCCGAGAAAAGATTGTTATTGGTGGTCATCCTCACGTTATTACCGCCCAATAATTTCATGTTCAGGTCTTTGGTCAGCGCTTTGGTATACGTGATGATCAGGTCATGGTTGATCTGGCTGTAGTTGGTAACATCCTGAGTATATTTACCATTATCATTCCAGTTATTGTTTGCATAAAACGGATCGGCTGGCTGATAGAAGTATTTGGCGCCTTTTTCATACCTGCGATCGCTGTATATATCCGCACCTATACGTTCTGTGATATCCAATCCGGCAATAGGTTTGTAGCTCAATGAAATTGTTCCGTTCACACGCTCTACAGAGTTGTTGTTTTTATAATTCTGCAGCAGGAAGTATGGGTTTTTCGTATAGGCACCATAATATCCGTAGCGGGGCACACCTGCGTCATCTATAAATGTACCGTTGAAAGGATTGCTGAGATCTTTGAAATCAACGATAGGGGCATCCCTTGGCTGCTGGAATATGGAGTTGTAAACAGAGTTGGTTTGTCCGCCTAAAGGCAACTGGCTGGAGATATTGGTATATCCGATAGACGCCTGGCTGGAAAACTTCTCAGAAAACTCAGAAGAACCACTGAATCTTACACTATATTTATTGTAGTTGGTGGTAGGAATAATTCCTTTATTATTTAGTGCACCTACTGACAGGAAATAAGTGGATTTTTCATTACCACCGGAAACAGTGAGGTTATTATTAAAGGTTTGACCCTTGTCAAAGAAATCCTTCACGTTGTTTGGAATGGCTTTGTATTCTCTTAGTTGTTGTTTGCCATTAATAATTTGGCCCCATGGTCTTTCTTTACCATCAAAAGGCTCACCCCAACTGAAGTTTTCCCTTCTGTCATCCGCAATACCTGCGTAAATGTTACCCTGTCCGAATTCATTCTGGAAATCAGGATATTTCAGGATGCTGGACAATTGATAGCTGGTGCTGAAGTTGATCTGTGCAGGGGAGTTCTTTTTACCTTTTTTGGTAGTGATCAGGATGGCACCGTTAGACGCGATACTACCATACAATGCGGCAGCAGCTGGTCCTTTCAGTACGGTGATACTTTCGATATCATTCGGGTTGATATCATTTCCTCTGTTACCGTAATCCACCTGGTCATTCAGGAAGTCGGCGTTCCGGATATTATCATTGCTGACAGGAATACCATCGATAACAAAAACCGGCTGGTTACTACCACTGAAAGAAGTAGGACCACGCAGGGTAATCCTGGAAGAAGCACCCGGTGCATATCCTGAAGTGATACTTAAGCCGGCTACCTTTCCGGTAAGTGCATTGATAGGGCTGGTGTTGTCGCCAATGTCTTCTTTATTGATAGTGGCTACAGCATAACCAAGACTTCTTTTTTCTCTTTTTACACCCTGACCTGTTACCACTATTTCTGTTAACGAAGTGCGGATAGACTGTAAAGAAATATTGTATTTAAGACTGGAAGTAACAGGTACTTCCTTGTCGGTGTAGCCGATGAAAGTAAATACAAGGACATCGCCTTGTGATGCTGTTAATGAAAAATCACCTTTGGGATCTGTTGCAGTCCCTGTATTGGTGTTCTTAATTCTAACGCTTACACCCGGTAAGACAGATCCATCTTCCTGCGCCGTCACTTTACCGGAAATCTTTTGCTGGGCAAAAGTGAGTAAGGGCACTATTAACATAACCAGTGCCAGGAAAGCTTTGCGTAAAGCCCTCTTTGGTTCCTTATTTGCACCAGAGATGAAAATAATAAGATGAGTTGTTTTTTTCCTCATAAACTTGATTTTGGTTGTGGTTTATTTAATGAAATTTTTTAATCGTGCTGGCAAATTCAACCCGTGATACGGAGGGCCATTAGAGGGTAAAAATGTATTATAGTATGGGATCATTGATTGATCATTTAATGATGAGAGCGGTAGTATTTTTAATTAGAATTTTAGTTGTTGCACGAATCCCCATGTATAAAGGCATAGCACAGCCCTTACAGCTTTTTATTTGCTGAATTTTATACGAATGAATCTTCCGTTAGTACAGTAATACCATTAAACAAGACTATAGCCGAAAAAGTTCTTTAAACTTAAGGACCTTCCTCTTCGTATAACTCATTCTTCGTTCATTACACGTATTGTTTACATGGTGGAGGACAAAGGCGTAAACTGAGGGAATGCTTTTTACGCAAAGACAATTTTCTCATAAGCAATATTGATTTCTCATAAGCGAATTCTCATAAGCGATTCTTAAGCAATGTAGTGGCTAAACACACCGCTACCATCCTGATTACGTTCGTCATCTCTTAGGTTAAAATGGTAATAACACTGCCAGAAATTAATAGCTGATGCTTTAATGATGAGCTATTAAAGGTGTGATCGTACTGGTATTCAAATTTTGGTAGTTGTTACGCGCAGGATATTTTCACTAATAGAAACATCTTGCAGACATTAGATTTTGTTTGTTGATAATAAATTTAATCTCGTTTTTCCTTTTCTGTTGTTACTATTTTCTCAAAGCTATTTTTTAAAACCTGGGCTCTATGACAGTTTTTACTGTTGAAAGTTTAATCCGAAATTACTTGCTATTCTTAGTCAAGTGACCTCTATTTCGATACACTAAGATAAGCCTTTATTAGTAAAAAACTAATATCACAATAATTTTATCTGGGATAGCATTGAAAGAGGTGTAAAGTATTGGTTTTTAAATTATAGTGAGGGCTTGACCGTTTTATTTGACAGTGGTTATAATGGGGACAAATAGCGTCCAGGCTAAAAAAATGACAGGTAGGTTGGCTGTTGGTCATTTTCAGTGTAATGCCACGGTAGCGCAGCAGTAGCGGTAAAATTTTTACCGGTTAGCCATGATAGCAGGAGCGTATTGCAGTTGGAAAGCCGGAAAATTTTATCTTGGAGAAAATTAAGTAGCAAAAAAATGGATCAGATTAAAGCGGCTCTTATACAGTGGATCTGAGAATTGACGAAGAAAGAATATTGAGCAGTTAGGGGAAAGATAGTGGAAAAGATCACTTTATGAGTCTACGTTATTTTGTAATAACCTATAGACATTAATATTATTTTTAATTTTTAATTATTTAATAAATAAGAGATTATGATGCTTATCTCGTTGTGAATGAATTAGTGATCATTGCACATGATCAACAATAAATCAATTTTTGTTATTTTTACAGCAAATGAACAATAATGATACCCAAAAGAAACTTAGAAATATCATTGAAGGAACTATCATTGAGGGGGAAACGGATAATTGCACAGCAATCAGAAATCTCCTATGCGCAAGCTTTAGCACAAGTACAACGGTTAAAAGAGATTTCGACAGTAAATCAATCATTAAAAAAGAGCAGGCCGAATTCTTAATACAGTATAGTGTTGAAAATAACTTATGGGTAGTTAATCTGCCTAAGGAAAACAAATTTTTGGCAAAAGGAGGAGAGGCCAGAATTTATTTTAATAGTCATGGTAAAAGTGTTATTAAGTTAAATGATGCTATTTACTATGCAACATGGCTTGAATATTTTAATAGCCTTGTTATTCATAATCTACTTTTCCCAAATACTTCATATACTTTTATTGGCTTTACAGGAATGGAGAATTCTTTATGTGCAATTGTAGAGCAATTGTTTGTTACATCTGATGCGCTAGTTGATTTATCTGATGTGAGGGCCTTACTAAGATATAATGGTTTTGAGAACACAAGAAGAAATGATTATTATAATAAAGAGCTGGGTTTAATTCTCGAGGACATACATGATGAAAATGTGATTGTAAATTCTAATACTCTATTTTTTATTGATACAGTATTTTATACAGCTTTTCAAGATAAGTAATGATAGTTTGTTATTAACAAGATATTCCTCGTCATCCAATTAAGCAACATACGCTTATTCCACCGCCTCCCAATCCTGCTTCAACACACTAAAATCTCTTTGCAGGCCATTTTCCTGGCAAAAGTCATAGAGCTCTTTCAACCTTTTTTTATTATCGTACTTAAAATTCCAGAATAACTTCTTTTGACATTCAGAACAAAGGCGGTTGGGAGCGGTATCTGTTTCACTCAAACTGTTACTGCCATTCATAATACATCTGGCAAATGTGCAATGTTGAATAGCCATCATATGTCCTATTTCGTGAGAGGATATATTTATCAGCCTGCTTAAACATAGCAAAAAATTAGCGCTGTCTAGGAGTTGGTTTTGTAGTCTGTAAATAGAGCTTACGCCTACTCTTTTAGCATACGAGGCCAATCCAAATACATAGTTCCATTCTTTTTTTGGATACAGGTCTTTTGCACTGATGGCCATTAATGCGATGCCATCTTCTGGTGTTTTGCCAATAAGTAAACTGTCCAGTACATAAGGGGCCAGCAGTTGTACATGATTTTCTTGTTGCCGGGTGGCAGATGTGGGAATGATACTATCTGAAACCGCCTTCAATAACACGGTCTTCTGCTGAAAGAAAATGGCGATGTAGTCCCGTGTCAGCTGTAATGTTTTCTCCTGCAGTAGGGTAAAGTCGCCAACAGGCATTAAGTAAATGACGGACTTGCCGGTATGAGGTCTTATAGGATTGCCTTTTTTATATTCATCAAAACTTTGCCCCTTTTCCTTATGTTCAAAAAGCCATTCACCTTCTTTCGGAGGGGCAAGTTTTACATCATTTTCTTCGATAGCCCTGAAGTATTCGAGTTGTGTTAAAATGGTGGGATCTTTCTCTTCGTTGTTATGACAGGAGAAGAGAGAAATGAGGAAGATAAAAAGGAGCATTCTCATATCATGGCAGCTATTGGTACTGGGATTGGTATTGCAGGATAAATTATATGTCAGGGAGTATCAGTTTCCCCGTCACTAAAACTAAGTTAATAAAAACTAAGATTATTGGTAACATTTCCTTAAACTTGTGTTCTCCATATTATTAAGGTGTACTATCTGAATGTGCCTGCTATTGACAACGAATGATGAGCAATGATCAAATATTAATAGATAGCGCCAAATCCGGCAATGAGCTGGCTTTTCAGCAATTGTTTGACAAATACTGGCAGGACTTGTACCGCATCGCTTATCAACGTGTAAGATCAGAAGCCGATGCACAGGACCTGGTGCAGGACGTGTTTATTGCTTTCTGGAATAACATTGATAAGGTAAAAGCCGGCGAGTCAATAGCCGGATATCTGTTTACAGCACTGCGTAATAAAGTATTTGATTTTTATGAGAAGCAACAGGTACGGCTGCATTATATCCTGGAGTTGCCTTTCCATCCTGCTGACACGCCGGAGCAGCCTTTAGAGAATATCACCAACAAAGAACTCCGCAATGTGGTAGCTGCGGCAGTAGCATCGCTACCGGCCAAAATGAAAGAAATTTATCAGCTGAGCCGGGAACAACACCTGACTGTGGCAGAAATAGCCACGTTGCTGTCGCTGTCGCCCCAAACCGTAAAGAACCAACTCACTACAGCCCTACAGCGTGTACGGAACGAGGTACAGCGGTATTTTCTTTTGTTCCTGCTTTGAGATACCTCCCTTTTTGTTCCTGATGCAGGCGATCGGAGCTTTACTATTCCGGTTTTAATCATTTCCTGAAATTTTTTTTCTGCGCCCTGGTACTTCGTGGCCAGTTACCCGTTATTACCTGTAATAGACGTTATCGCTATATGGACGAACAGCTGCTGTCGCTTATTAAAAAATACAATCAGGGCACATGCACTCCGGAAGAAAAGGAGCTGCTGGAATCATGGTATCATGCTGCCAGTCTGAATAACACAGCAATAAAGCCACCGGCTGCAGGTTGGGAAGAAACGCGTAAAATCATCTGGGCGAATGTCCATGCACAAAGGCCCAAACAGCAACGACGTATCCGGTTGCTTAGCTGGCAGTCTGCAGCAGCGGCAGTTTTGGTGCTCTTTACCATTACAGGTTTGTATAGGATATGGCAGATGCAACAGCCTCAATGGACCGAGATACGTACTACAGCAGGGGAAATCAGGCAGGTGATATTACCGGATAGTTCTTCCGTGATCATGAACGGAAATGCGGTATTGCGCTACGCCAGCAGCTGGAATAAGATAAAAGAAAGAGAGGTATGGATAACGGGAGAAGCATTTTTTGATGTTAAACACCTGCATCGGAAAGGTACACCGGTAACTGATCCGGAACGCTTCCTGGTGCACGCCGGCGTGATGCAGTTAGCCGTATTGGGTACATCTTTTAACGTAAATACCCGTACCGGAATGAACAGCGTAGTACTCGAAACAGGACGCGTACAACTCAGCAGTGAAACAGGCCGTTTCCAGCCGGTAGTGATGCAGCCCGGCGAAATGCTTACTGTCAGTGGCGCCAACGAAACAGTAAAAAAGGAGAAAATCAATACGAGGATATATACCGCCTGGAAAACAGGCAAATTGGAATTGGATAAAACAAATTTTGGAGATGTCGTGAAGTTTATTGGATATAATTATGGACGTAAAATAGGTATCCGGGATACGCTGCTGTTGAACAGACAGCTTTCCGGAGGTACGGTAGATACAAATGATGAACAACAGCTTTACACTATTTTGTCAACTATTTTAAAGATTAATATTCGCCAACAAGGCGATTCGCTCATCATTTCCCACCAATAATGATGACAGCGAGAAGGATTATATCAACCAATTAAAAAGAAACATTTATTATGAACCGCTTTATTCTGCTCCTGGCGGGAGTATTGTCATTGCTATGCCCTGATAATATGGTCACCGCTGCAGTTCCTTCGCCCTTACCGGCGCCGGAGAATCCTATGCAAACGCATGCAACGCCACTGCCGTTGTTGCTAAAGAAGATACAACAGCGATACAAAGTGAGCTTTATTTATGAAGAAACCCTCCTGAAAGGGAAAGCCTGTACCTGTGATGTGTCACAAATTAAACGGGAAGAATTGGAGAGATACATGAGCAATATTTTAGCACAAATGGAATTGCAGCTCAGAAAATTCAATGACCATACCTATGCCATCATAAGCGCAGATACGCCGGGCGGTGCGCCGGCTTCTCCCGGACAACCGGTGGAAGAAACGGGACCGCATAAACAGCTGGATGCACTCCATACACCTACACCGGCAAATACCTTCAACATCTCCACAGATGATGGGCTGCAGCAACGCATCGTTATCAGTGGACGTATTGTGGCAGAAGAAAATGAAGAACCCCTGCCCGGGGCCACCATATTAATAAAAGGCACTACTATTGGCACTACCGCCGATGAGGAAGGTAATTTCATCCTGAGAGCACCGGTGGCCAGGGTGCTGGTGTTGAAGCATATCGGGTACGAACAGAAAGAGCTGTCACTCGGTGAAAAAAAGACAAATCTCATTATCCGTTTAACCGGTAAATCGAAAACTTTAACGGATGTAGTAGTAACTGGTGTATATAAACGGCCGGTGGAGAATTTTACCGGCTCCGCCAAAACTATTACCGCAGAAGAATTACAGCGGGTATCTCCCCAGAATATATTGGCTGCAATCAGTGTGCTGGATCCTTCTTTTCAAATGCCGGAAAATATTAATCTGGGATCAGATCCCAACCGGCTGCCGGATGTACAGTTAAGAGGACAAAATAATTTTCCTGTACAGTCGGGTAGAAGCAGTAGTGCGAGTTTGCGTAGCATGTATGGTGATAAACCCAATGCGCCCATGTTTGTACTCGACGGTTTCGAAGTAAGTATGCAACGCATCTTTGATCTGGATATGAACCGTGTATCGAGGATCACTATCCTGAAGGATGCAGCGGCTACCGCTATTTATGGCTCCCGTGCATCCAATGGCGTTATTGTCATCGATACCCGGCAGCCGAAAGAAGGCGCCGTAAGAGTATCCTACAGAGGTGGCATACAGGTAGAAGCGCCGGACCTCACCGGTTATGATCTGCTGAATGCAAAAGAAAAACTGCAGCTCGAAAAAGATGCGGGCAGGTATATATCCACCCGTTTCCAGGGTGATCAGCTTACGCTGGATGAAGAATATAACCGGCGTTTAAAAGCGGTTACAAGTGGCGTCAATACTTACTGGCTGTCGCAACCACTGCAAACCGGTGTAGGTAGCACGCATTCACTTTACCTCGAAGGCGGGGATAATGCGGTGCGTTACGGCGTGAATATGGGCTACCAGGATAACGTAGGTGTGATGAAAGGTTCCGGACGAAAAAATCTGAGTGGCGGCGTCACACTGAATTATCGTAGCAACAAATTACTCTTTGGTAACGATCTTTCTGTTAACTCCAATAAAGCCACTAATTCGCCCTACGGCTCCTTTAGCCAGTATGCAAAAATGAATCCCTATAACAAGGCATTTGATGAGAATGGCAACCCGCTCCGCTACCTGGATACCAGCTGGATAGGGTATACTTACAATTACTCAGACAATCCCATTTATAACGCCAACGTGGGTACGCAGAATTTCAGTCAGTATTTTTCACTCACCAATAATTTCAGGTTTGAGTGGTCGGCCTTATCATGGCTCCGTTTTAACGGTAGTTTCAGCTTTACCAAAGGAACGGAGGAAGCCAATGACTTCAAACCGGCAGCACATACCAGCTTTGATAATGCAGACTTCAGCCAGAAGGGGAGCTATCTGAAAACGAATGGCAAAAGTGACAACTATAATGCTACCCTTGGTTTTGACATCCGAAAGATGTTAGGCAAAAGCTTGTTGTATGTAACCGGCGGTGGTAACCTGAGCGAGGTACAGAATGAATCGTCCGGTGTGCTGGCCACTGGTTTTCCGAATGCAAGGATGGATAATATTATTTTTGCCAGCGGATATGCTACCAATACCAAACCCACTGGTATACAGGGTGTCAGCAGGCTGGTGAGCGCGCGCATGAACGTCAACTACTCTTATGATAACCGTTACCTTGCCGATTTTTCCAGTAGCCTGGATGCGTCTTCCCAGTTTGGAAAAGATAAAAGCCTCGCACCTTTCTGGTCATTCGGTGTAGGCTGGAACCTGCATCGGGAAGGGTTTCTGAAAAACAACCCACAAATTAATTTCCTTAAACTGAGAGCTTCCGTTGGTACTACCGGCGACCAGCGCTTTCCGCCCTACATGGCCATTACCACCTATACCTATGCCACTGAACGTTATTACCTGTCACAGTTAAGTGCTTACTTGCTGGGATATGGAAATTCCGCATTGGGATGGCAAAAAGGATTTAAGCGGAATATAGGAATGGATGCCACTTTCTGGCATAACCGCTGGAGTCTGAGCGCCGACTACTATAATAACAGCACCAACGACCTGATACTGGATATCAACACGCCTCCATCGTTGGGATTTTCCAGCTTTAAAGAAAACGTAGGCTCCCTGCGCAACAAAGGATGGCAAGCCAGCACCAATGTGGTAGTTATACAGCGCACCAAACAGGAGTTTTTCTGGAGAGTAGGTGTGTCTGCATATCATAACACCAATAAGATCGATAAAATCTCAAATACACTGAAAAAACTGAATGCTGATAACGACAAATTCACAAATGCTGACGACAAAAAACAACAACTATACCCACGCACGCGCTTCGAGGAAGGCCAGTCGCTGAGTGCCATATGGGGCGTGAAAAGCATGGGCATTGACCCTGCCAGCGGACAGGAATTGTTTATGCGTAAAGATGGCACCTATACCTACACCTGGGACCCCAATGATAAAGTAGTGCTGGGAGATAGCGAGCCGAAAGTATCAGGTACCCTCTCCACAGGTGTTGACTATAAG
This sequence comes from Chitinophaga sp. RAB17, assembly GCF_052114225.1. NCBI lineage: Bacteria > Pseudomonadati > Bacteroidota > Chitinophagia > Chitinophagales > Chitinophagaceae > Chitinophaga > Chitinophaga sp. RAB17. The sequence goes on from NZ_JBFREI010000002.1 coordinate 1,429,395, forward strand.
GGGATCAGTCTGAATATCTATCTCATGTACCGTTTGGGTGGCCAGATCTATAACCAAACCCTCGTAGACCGCGTGGAAAATGCAGATATTACTTATAACGTAGACAGGCGGGTATCGGAACAGCGCTGGCGAAAGCCGGGCGATCACACCATGTATAAAGGGATTACCTACACTACTTCTTATGGCCTGGCGCAACCGGTATCATCACCTACCTATGCTACTTCCCGGTTTGTGCAAACAGAAAATATGCTGGATTGCAGCAGCATTTCTGCGAGCTACCGGTTCCCTGATCAATGGTTCAAAGCAATGAAAATGTCGAACACGCGCATCGATTTTTATCTGAATAATCCATTCCGTATTTCAAGTATCAAACGCGAACGTGGACTGGACTATCCTTTTGCCAACACCTTCAGTATTAATATTAACACCACTTTCTTTTAACTGAAAAAAGCAGATTGTATGAAAAATATCAGGATCATATGCATATGCCTGTTGCTGCCAGGATTCTTTTCCTGTAAAAAATGGCTGGATGTACGCCCGGCTACAGAAATCCGGCAGGAAAATATGTTTGAAACAGAAAGCGGATTCAAAGAAGCCCTCTTTGGTGTATATATGAAAATGGGTGGAACATCGCTTTACGGTGGCACGCAAACGTTAACGGTAATGGACGTACTGGCACAATACTACAATGTGCAGGATTTCAGTAACAAATACGCCAATTTCGGTAAATACAATTACACCGATATACAGGTAAGAGCAACACTTGATTCGATCTGGAACGGGAACTACGAATGTATCGCCAATCTTAATAACCTGCTGACGGCCATCGATGAACACAAGCAGGTGTTTACCGGTCAGCATTATAACCTGGTAAAGGGAGAAGCCCTGGGACTGAGAGCCTTCCTGCATTTCAACCTGCTGCGCCTATATGGAGCCTCTGTGGCTACAGGGGCAGGAAAAAAAGCAATCCCATATGTTACGACTTTCAGTAAACTGGTCACACCAGTCAGCACTACCGCCGGAGCAATAGATAAGTGTTTGCAGGACCTGGACGCAGCCGATAGCCTGTTAAAAGTACAGCAGAAATTATTTTATGATGACCTGGATCCTTTCCAGTCTTATACCCGTAACCATTTCAATTACTGGGCTGTACAAGCCTTACGGGCCAGAATAAATCTTTATAAAGGAGATAAGGCAAAGGCGCTGCAGTATGCGCGTGCTGTTATTGACCAAAACATTTTTCCTTTTGGAGATCCCAATACTTTTAATGCTGCCTACAACAGCGATCGTACCTTTTCTACAGAACACGTATTTGCCATACAGGTGTCCAATTTAAAAGGATTGTATGATTATGAGTTTAAGCCGGGCAGTACGAATTCGGTCACTATCTACCAGCTACCTGCTGTGGTGGACGATATGTTTGAAATTGCCAAAGGTGGGGCTACTGATTATCGCTATCGTTATCTGACGGCCAGACAGGGAGCGCAGGTGCTGTTTACCAAATATCTGCAGGATGTTAGAGGCGGCATACAGATCCTGGGGCAGGTACCACTTATAAAACTATCAGAACTTTATTATATCGCTGCAGAAGCTGCACCTGACAAAACAGCTGCCATGAACTATCTCAACACGATGCGCAGCAAAAGAGGACTGGTGGCCTTACCGGGGGCGCTCGATGACGATGCTTTCCGGGGAGAACTAACAAAGGAATATACAAAGGAGTTCTGTGGAGAAGGACAGCTGTTCTTTTATTTCAAACGGCTTAATCGTCTGCAGATCCCACGCACCACTGTTCAGATGAGTGATGCTACTTATGTATTGCCGTTGCCGGAGAATGAAGTGGAATTTGGTAACCGTTAAATTATTTACACATGAAATTACTTTTCAGATACTTCAGCGGGTTAGTAATAGCAACGATGCTTACCTGCTGCGCGAAGGATACCCCCAGGTTTGCAGATCAGGAAGGATTGTATATCAATAAGGGAATAATGGACAGCTATAAAGACAGCGTCACCTATTCATTTGCAGTGAAACCGGATGCACTCCTGCAGGACACCGTTTTTTTACCGGTGCGTATTACGGGTGTGGCGGTGGCACATGACCGGCAGGCGCCGGTAGTAGCGATTAAAGATAGTTCTACCGCCATTGCTGGTCAACACTATGAACTTCCGGTATGTCTTATCAGAGCTGATAGTTTCAGCGCACGTTTTGCAGTAGTGGTGAAGCGCAGTCCGGATCTGAAAGGAAAGGAAGTTCGTTTGTGGTTGCAGGTATCGCCTAACACTGATTTTCCATTGAACATCACGCGCCTGGCCAGCGGATATAGCCCTTTCTACCTGGTACGGATAAACGACAAACTCACGAAGCCCGATAAATGGGAAGCGGCGGGCAGCTGGCTGCAAACATTTTTTGGTAACTACAGTGAAACAAAATTCAAATTTATCATAAAAGTAACCGGCAGGAGCAACTGGCCACCGAGAGGACGCGATGGAGCCGGCGCGCCCGTACTGAATGATATGTATAATTACTCCAGTATGGTGCATGAGGCCCTGCGTTTGTACGAAGCAGCCAATGGCCCAATGCTCGATGAAAAGGGCGACCGCGTAGTGTTTCCCTGATGTAATGCATTCGTTTATACATTAACGTTAAAATAACAGGCATGAATCTCCTGAAAAAAATAAAAGCGCTGTTGCCGGTGATAATACTCTTACTGGCTGGGTGCTACAAAGATAAAGGTAACTATACCTACACACCCATTGCTGAAATGACGATTAGCGGATTGCCGGATACTGTCAATGCTATTCTATTGGATACGCTCAGATTGCAACCCGTTATCACACAGCCCGGAGGGAGCAACGACAGGTATAATTATGAGTGGTTTGTAGTGGACTACAAAGCCAATACCCGTACTTCCGTAGCGGCTACGCTCTCATTGAAAATGCCGGTAGTTGCCGGTATTGGCAGCTACCCGCTTGTATTCCGGGTCACAGATAAAAACACCGGTATCAGCAGTACGAAGCAAGTCACAATGATCGTGAAATCATTATTAAGCAACGGTGCCCTGTTACTGGAGGAAGGACCACAGGGTGGTGATCTGAGCCAGGTAACGCCCGAATACAAAGTATATCGCCACCTGTATAGCCAGGTAAACCAGGGAGCAATGCTATCGCTACCCCTGAAAGGAATCATGGGTAGCTACAACGATAACAACCGGTACCAGCAACAGGTAATTTTCGTAAATGCCGGTGCAGATCCTGTGATGCTGGACGTACAAACTTATGTGAAGAAAGGAGGAGTATCACAGCAATTTCAACAGGCGCCGCAGCTACTGGCTCCCGGATATTATAACTGTAGTAATGATGCCTACGTTGTTAATAACGGAAAGATATACGGTATGCAGGGAGCTACTGATAACCCTATCAAATTTGTAGCACCCATGGCGGGTGATTATAAAGTGGCACCTTATCTCTACCCACTCTATAGCTGGTTTGCTGCTTTTGCTACTTATGATGAGAAGAACGGACAGTTCGCCTATGGTGCAGATGCAGGTGGAACCTTGCTTTACTATCCACCAGCAAATGGATCCGGTGCGTTTGATCTGAATAATGTGAAAAAGCAATTTGTATACGCAGCGCGCACCACTAACGAATATACGTTATGGCTGATGAAAGACAGTAATGGCAAACTGTATGTATACATTGTTAACCCCGACAGTAATACGGCGGCTGCCGCTGTCCAGTACGTGGAGGTGAACAACGCACCTGGAATGCAATCCTCTGGTACTTTTACAGTATCCACAAGAGTGCCGCAATTGTACTACGGCGCCGCCAACCAACTGTATTTATATGACTATAAAGCCAACAGCGCGAGAAGTCTGTACTCGATGCCGGCAAATGAAAGTATTACTGCTTTGCAACTCCTGCCGGATAAAACAGATAATGAATGGACGTACACCACACAAAATAAGTTGCTGGCAATTACCTGGAATGGTACGGAAAGTAAGCTGTACTATTTCGATATAGAAGATACAGGTGAGTTGAACGGAGGTAAACCAGTAAAGATGGTAGATGGATTCGGCAAAATTGTCTCCCTCTTTTATAAGTAAACGTAAAATCATTAACCAACCATACCAATTTTCCTGCTTCGGGAGCTAGTTCGCGAAAAGCAGGTAGAGATCATTCACCCATCATAAGAAACAAGTATGAAATTATGGATCCTGATTGGCCTGTGCCTCCCTTTGCTGGCACAGGCCCAGCAGCCAGCAGCACAAAGCTTTGTTATTAAAGGCAGTGTAAAAGAGACCGGCCCTTTGAACCGGCTGATCTATCTGCGTTATGAACAAAATGGTGTACAACAACTCGATAGCGCTGCTATCACAAATAATAATTATCGTTTCAGCGGTATGCTTAACTACCCGGTAAAAGCTACATTGTTTTTTGCTGTTCCCGATAGTACCGCCAGGTATTTTCAGCAAACACATTTTATCAAGCCTTATGAATGCCCGTTTTATTTAGATGCAGGGCAGCTGGATATCGAGGCCGACACATCACTGGTAGCGGCCAGGATAAACGGTTCGGCGGCACAGACAGACTACGAATTGCTGGAACAACAACTTAAAGTTGTTTACGATAAAGAGAATAAGCTTTATAACGAGGAAGGCAAACCTGCTTATGATAAAAATGATTCGGTGGCGATGGCCCGCTACCTGGAAAAAGCCTACCGACTGGATGATGAAACAGTAGCCCTGCGATGGGAATTTATGGATAAGCATCCTTCCTCCGGTATCGTTCTGGACCTATTGCAGGAATGCACCAGCTCTTTCCTGGATCCTGTAGTAGCCACGCCGGTGCTATCGCACATGTCTGCGGCCCTGCAGTTATCACCTGCCGGAAAAGCATATGCCAGGCGCCTGGAGAAAGCAAAGCTCACCGCTGCTGGTGCTCTGGCACCGGATTTTGTGTTGAACAACAACATTAGCCATCCTACACGTCTTTCAGACTTTAAAGGGAAACTGGTATTGCTGGATTTCTGGGGCAGTTGGTGTGGACCATGTCGTATGAGCAACCCCCACCTCAAACAAATGTACACCGCCTATAAGCCGCAGGGATTTGAAATCGTGGCAGTATCCTGCGAAAGGGGTGGCACCTTACAGCAACAGCAGGATAAGTGGAGAAAGGCGTTGAAAGAAGATGGGATGAACTGGGTGAATTTACTGAACAATGATGGGCCGCACGCCGAAGATGTGGCGAAGCTATATGGTGTTACTGCTTTTCCTACCAAGCTGCTGATAGACAGAAATGGAAAAGTGATCAGGCGTTTCGTAGGCAATACGCCGCTGAAGCAGGAGGAATTGGAGCAGCTGGTGAAAGAACACCTCGCCGCTTCGCAGAATTAATCATCGTGTGTTAACTTAAAAAAACTGCTGTTACAGACTAAATTTGTAACGGCAGTTTTGTGTGAATAACTCCGAAATCGCATCGCTAAAGCGTCAGGATTTCATGAGTAATTTAGCAACAGCTCCACTAATATCTAGCTTCAGGATAGTCTCCAGCCAAAGCCATTGACCCAATGGATTTACTTCGAGGAATGTATAGGCCCCATCCTCTTCTACTATGAAATCATATGCGCCATAAGCAAGTCCCATAGCCTGATGAAAGGCAAGTAGTTTTTTTTCAAACGCTGTTTCCAGTATTATGGTTTCATACCTCAAATCAAGCTGCTCTCTACGCCAATCCAGCATGGCATTGGTGTTTTCCTGGGAATATATTTTTACAGGAAAAACCTGATCGCCTGCAACGGTTATTCTCAGTTCATATTTCTTATCAACATATGTTTGAAAGATACACGGTGCTATAGATATATTTTCCTTGTGTGAGGGGAGCTCTTTCACCGATACGGAATTCGCGTATAATATTTTTTTGGGGGGCGACACAAAATAGCTAAGCGGTTTATACAATACCTCCCGGGAGGCAGAAAAATGTGCTTCTATAGCATCGTAACTATTACTGATGATGGTTCTCGGTATTTTAAACCCGAAAGATTGCGCCTGATGTAATTGAAATGGTTTACTTCTAAGCAGTTGATCAGTTTTCCGGTGGTTTACCCAGAAACAGTGATCCAGGTAGAAACTCAATGTTTCTAGCAAAAGCATCCATTCCCGCTGAATAAAATTCTTCGAGGCTACTTCTTCTAAATTCTCAGGAAACTTAGAGAAGTCAGGTTTTACTCTCCACCAAACAGCCATAATTTCCTGTAAGGTGGTGGAACTATTCCCATTTTCAATCTCTATCCTGAATGGATCATAATAGAACGACACTTTTCCCAATGCGCCATTCAGCGGATTCAAATAAAAAACGCGATATTTTTCCTTGTCGATTTTACGCACGACTTCCATCACATGGGGATCATGTTTGTCCCCAATGATTAATATCACATTTTTCATAGTTATGGAGTATAGGGTATTGTTGATTTATTTGTTCGTTTACCAGTCAATTCCGGCGTCTACGCCGCCATCTGTTAAAGGAACATCAGTAGAGTACGTAGTGGGTATAGTAGTAGAAAGGTCGCGTTCTTTGGCGCTGGTAACAGCTTTGGGTGTTTCAGATAGTTTTTCTCCCAGTGGTTTTATCACAACTGTTTGATCCGGGTCTACTTCGAGGGTAATTTTAATTTTCTTGCTCATGGGGTGTATGTTTATAATAAAAGTTACTAAAGATATTTAACATGGCAATAAAATGGAGAATTTCTGTTTTAATTAATCTACAGGTAGTGAGGATACATAACTATTTATACTGCACGCTGATAGCAGGTGTTTTTCCTACTGATGGTTTTTTTATGGCCTTCATGTTTTTACTGAATTCAGTATCTGTCTCTGTGAAGATCCTATGTGTTTGGATAAAGTGGGGGTATTATATTTAGTAAGAACAATTAACCCTTTATAAACAACCCTTATGAAAACAACACTGGCGATTGCCGCCTTCCTGTCAGCCAATATACTTGCGCTGACCAGCTGTACTAAAAGCTTACAGGACCCAAACGTAGCAAAAAGCAATGCCGTAAATGTAGCCGGAACCACCGGTAACCTGGGGATCCTTTCGCTGCTCTGGGATGGAGATGCTTCCCTGCCCAGCGCTAATGTTTGGAAGATCCTTAATTTTGAAGGTAGTGGCACCATCACCGCTGAAACCGATCCTGTATATGGCAAGGTTTGGAAGTTTTACAAACCTGCAGGCAGCCATCGTACAGAAGGTCATGGTGCGAAGAATTTCCAGGCCGCAGAAGGGGATGATATCTACATCGGCTGGCGTTCTAAACTGGATATCCCGCAAAACCAGAACACCAATGCGGTGTTTCAGTGGAAGGCATATGGCTCCGGTCAGCCGATGACACAGAACTACCCAATTGTACTCAGCACCACTACTAATGGTAACTTCCACCTCATGCATTTTGCGCCAGGCAAAATAGGAACGGAAGTATGGGTAGCTCCCTTGAGTCGCAATGCATGGAATGCGATGGTGCTGCGTATTAAAGTATCCCGGGATGGGGCCGTTGGATTTATTGAGTTTTGGTACAATGGTGTGAAACAAACATTGGTAAATGGTACGCAGCGTTATCCTGCGCGTACCCTCGATGCTGACTTTTGTGATCCTAAATTTGGGGTATATGGTGGCGATGCCGCAGAGATTACCAACTATGTTCAGGGCGCCAAAATTGCATCTACTTATGCAGAAGCTGCGCCCGGCGGTACCGGTCCTGCTTTGCAGGCGCAAGTCTTTCAGAACTGCAGTTATGGTGGCTGGTCTGCCTCCTTTGCTATTGGCAATTACAACACCGCTGCCATCGTGGCTAGCGGTGGTGTGAACAACGATGCTTCTTCCTTGAAAGTTCCTGCCGGCCTTAAAGTAACGCTGTTTGATGGCGATAATTTCACAGGTGATTCTCTTGTGCTGACTGCTGACGGCAGCTGCCTGAAGAATAATAATTTCAATGATAAGGTATCTTCTTTTAAAGTAAGTGCGAACTGATGTTAATGGATCGTGAGGCATTTTCCTATGGGAGAATGTCTCGCGATTTTATCTGACGTTGTGGAATGTGCTTTTTAAAGTAAGGATACCTATCGATCGAAAATAATATTACCGCTGATATATTGCAGTGGCAAATGCTATTTTGCAATAACTGAATTGTTGAGACTGTAGTTCTTTTATAATATCCTCTCACGTAATATTTCTTATTAAAAACCTAAAAACCCACACATGAAAAAAGTAGCACCAAAGAAAATGCGACTCTCTACCATCAGAATCGCCACACTGAGCCACACAAAGCAAGGGCAAATTAAAGTAACCGGAACATCCACCCCTTGTACAATTCTTGATCACACCTATTGTGGATGTCCTCCATCTGCAATTTGTTAATGGCCTTTGCAAATTCAAACGACAGCCCCGGCGAAATAGCGATCTTTTCTTTCCGTTTGTGATGACAGTCTATAGGAGATAGCTATATTCACGGGGCTTTTTTATTTTTCAGGCTGTTAAGTTACAGGACCTTGTTAACCCGGAAGCTTCTATACAAAAGTATTTTCAATACTTTATATTTGCAGGAACACATGAGCCCACTATGGCAGACTTCCTCCAATTCATAAACGATTTTTCACCACTTGACGAAGCGGCTACTGACGGGTTATTCCGGGGATTAAAAACGAGAACTTTAAAGAAAGGGGATCATCTACTCAGAAGCGGTACAATTTGTAGCCACCTTTTTTTTGTGAATGAAGGGCTTACAGAAATGTATTCAGAAAACAAACCACAGCGGTATTATCCGGAGTGTAAGCTTACGAATGCCCTTTTTTGATAAACACTAATAGCCTCCTCCAATAGGGAGCCCTGATGCTTTTTGCGGAGGGGAAGAGGGTGTAATTATAATTGCATTATCGTTCGTGATAGTTGCCTTAATAAGGCAACATAAAAATATAATCGGAACCCGACAAAAAAAAGAAAACCCGCGACTAGCGCGGGTTTTTAAAATTTCTTGCGGACAAGACGGGACTCGAACCCGCGACCTCCGCCGTGACAGGGCGGCATTCTAACCAACTGAACTACTTATCCTTAATACTGGCGGGCCTTTCAGCCGATCTGTATCCCCCGTTTGGGATTGCAAATGTAGCAACATTATTCTCAATCATCCAAATAAATTTTAATTTTTTTTAAAATTTGTTTGTCTACACCTTAACATCGGAGCAGCTACTAACCGCAGCTGTAAAGGCGATGGTGTTTTCATAACAATTCTCTGTAGGGAGAATAATACACTTCACTATTGCTATAATAGTGATGCATAGCTTTTACCGCAAGCCGCCAGCATCGCAGTTGGATCTTCTATACTATTTTCTTCGACGCATCTGCAATTGTAGAACATCATTTAGGCATAGCAGGTCCCGGAATATTAAAGAAAAACATTTTCCGCAAGTAAGGGCAGTCAGCCCTTTTACAGCTGCTTTTATCTGCTATTTTGATCTTGTGGGATACCATTTTTAGGCGGTAAATTTTGATATATTTGAACTATTCTACATATTGCAGGGGCGTTTGAAAACTGACCCGTAAAAATCCTCCGTTCAATGAATAATACCGGATTTATCAGCCTGGGAATCATTATTGCAAATTTCTATTTTTCGTACAAAGGATTTAAAAACCGTGTATTTTTTGACAAGTATGCTTTTGTAGTAGAAAGAATACTGCTGTTCAAAGAATACTGGCGCCTGATTACTTCCGGGTTTCTGCATGTAAGCTGGAAGCATCTCCTTTTCAATATGATTTCCCTGGCGGGTTTTAGCTGGCTGCTGGAAGAAGACCTGGGCAGCCTGAAGTTCCTGATTATTTACTTTGGAAGTTTGATTGGTGGGGACCTGTTATCCTTATTCATTCATCGTAATAATGGCGACTATAGTTCTGTAGGGGCTTCCGGGGCTATTTGCGGGGTGATCTTCGCTTCTATCGCCTTGTATCCGGGGATGAGTGTAAGTTTTTTTGGACTGTTTCCTATAGCTGGCTGGCTCTATGGTATATTGTATGTCCTGTATGCCATTTATGGTATTAAGTCGCGCAACGATAACATAGGTCATGATGCCCACTTAGGGGGCGCATTGATGGGTATGACGATTGCGCTTGTGCTGGAGCCGCAGGCAATGTGGGCTAACTTTGCCACCATTATTGCCATTACCGTACCGGCAGTGTTTTTCATGTACGTGATTATCACCAAGCCGCATGTGTTGCTGGTAGATAATTTCTTCTATAAACAGCATCATATATTCGCAGACATAGACGATAAGTACCGCTTTGACCGGGCCAGCCGGCAGCGGGAACTGGATGCCATCCTGGATAAGATCCATAAAAAAGGCATGCATAGTCTGACGAAAGCAGAGAAGGAAAAATTAGAACGGTACTCTCAACAGATCAACTAGCAAAAAAAAAGCCACCGGCCTTTACCTCTTCCTGATCAAACAAATACCCGCATCGGTATCTGGAATAATCGTGGTTAAGGTAAAAGCCGGTGGCGTGTTACATTAATTTCTGTATACCCTTACATAATCTACTTCCATAGATGCGTTGTTAAACGCCGGATCAATAGTACCACCGAAATGTCCGCCCATGGCGAAGTTCAGGATCACAAAAAAATCATGGTTGAAAGGAAGGTTCCCCGAATTGGCAAAAGAATAAAACAACTGATCATCTACATAAAACCGGAGCTGCGTAGGGGACCAGTCCAGTGTATATTTATGGAAGGCAGTGGTTTCATTTTGTATCATCACATAGCCGCCGTCTGCGTTGCCGCCTGCATGGTTAGGATGATGCACCGTACCGTATATTTTATTAGGTTCGTTACCTTTATGCTCCATAATATCTATTTCACCACAAGCCGGCCAGCCGGCAGTGGCAATGTTACTGCCCAGCATCCAGATGGCAGGCCAGGTGCCGCCGCCCACTGGTAGTTTGGCGCTCACATCTATCCTACCGTATTTGAAAGCAAATTTGTCTTTTGTGAGCATACGGGCAGATGTATAGGCGCTGCCGGAATAGTTCTCCTTAATGGCGGTGATTTTCAGGATGCCATTGGCCACACTTACGTTCTGTGTACGGTTGGTATAATACTGTGATTCAGCATTACCCCAGCCGTTATCGCCGATCCCGATGTCGTATCCCCATTTGGTAGGATCGGGTGGGCCATCAGTATTGAATTCATCCGACCAGATCAGCGCCGGCGATATGGTAACCGTAATGTTGGTTGATTGACTAACTGTGAGTCCGGTGGCGCTTTTAGCCGTTACTTTCACGGTGTAGCTTTGTTGTCCGCTACCGGTATAGGTATAATTAATGATGCCATTGGCCACGGTTTTATACACCCCATTTCCAAAATCATAATCATAGCTGACCGCATTTTCTGCGCTGGCAGTAAAGGCTACAGATCCACTGTTGTCCGCATTTACCACCGCATTCAGCACCAGGTTGGCAGGAGCTGTTTGAACCGGCTGGCCTTTCTCATTTTTTCCGCAGCTGGCAGTACTGATCAGTAGTGCCAGCATCATTCCTGTGATATATTTCATACGCTATTGAATTGCTACGATTTTTACATACCACGCACCTGGATCCTGCAGGCAGCGTAGACTCATCTGTGTATCTGTTCTTTCGAGTACCTGGTATTTATGTACACCTTTATACATGCCCAGATGACCTTTATTGGAAAAGGTGATGTATTCTGTTTTGGTAGCTTTGTCACCGTCATAGCCAAAGGTTTCCGTATAGGCGCCGGCGGTAGGTCCTGTCAAGGTATAGTCACCAGCTCCGGTAAGAGATGGATCAAAGTCTTTCAGGTACTCTTTGGAACCAAAAAGATCATTATGGGTTTCATGAGTAAATACATTACCGGTTGCGGTAAAAGTATATACATCATCATAAATACCAAGACCAGCTTTTTCATTAGGACCGGCTGCCCACCAGGCAGGCCAAAGGGTATTGGCATCAGAAACGCCGAAGTGACCCGGAGTATCTTTATCTACTCTCCATTTTTTAGTGCCGTTGTTGGTCAGCATGGTCACAAAAGAAGGATCAGGTTCATACTCCCGGTACACGGAAATTTCCTGGGAGTAAGTACTGGAGCTGCCCGCTTTTCCGAAGGCTGTTATTGTTACCGTTAGTTTTTTAATACCGGTATGTGAGTATTGATAGGAGAATTGGTTAACGGTAGATGTCACCGGCTTTTTTCCATCTCCAAAATCAACGCGGTAATTGATGGCCCCCGCAGCCGTAATGCTTACTGCAATATTGCCTTTACCGTTGCCATTCGGATGAGTGGCATCCTGTCCGGCAATAGCAATGGTTACATCGGGTTTGGCGGGTGGCGTGGTGTCTCCGAGTGAATATTCATCTTTTTTACAGCTGCTCATTACAACCAGGGCAGCTAATAAAAGCCGGGTGAATAGTTTTACATGTATTGTCATAATCGTGGTGTTCAGCGTGAGTGAATAAAGTATTAATACCCTGGATTTTGTGGTAATTTAGACACCTCTACCTCTGTTTGTGGTATGGGGAATAATTCATTTTTACCACTTTTGAAACCAACAATCACAGTGGCAGCTTTTCCTGTTCTCACAAGGTCAAAAAAGCGGTCACCTTCCATCGCCAGTTCCAGTCTGCGTTCCTTCCAGATAGCCTCTGTGAGCTGTGCGCCGGTCAGGGTAATATCATGCAGATTATCATTGAAAGCACGACGCCGAACTTTGTTCAGATAGGTTTGTGCTTTGGCATCATTGGGGGTGGTAGAACGGTTGTTGGCTTCTGCTGCCATCAGCAATACCTCTGCGTAGCGGATAGTCCTGAAATTATTTAAGTAGTTAATTTCTATCTGGCCGGAAGTTTCTCCTTTTCTGGGCAGGTATTTCTGGTTATATAAACCGGTGTTTTTATACGGGGCCACGTTGTAGGTGATACCGTATTCCGGGTGGGCAGTTTTATAGGCTTCAATGTCCAGCACGGTCACTGCTTTGCGCTGGTCTCCCACAGCATATGCATTCGAGAGGTCTTGTGTAGGAAGATTGGTACTCCATCCCGGTGCGTAAGGGCTGCTGCCATTTATGCCGCGTATGCCACATTGCTGTACGGAATAGTTTCCCTGGCCACGTGTAGCGGCGCCCCAGTTGTAGTAAGGTGATGTATTGGAGTATTGAATTTCGAAAACGGACTCCGGACCATTTTCACCTGATTGCAGAAAAATATCGCCAAAATTAGTGGCGAGGGTAAAAGGACCGGTAACCACATTTTCCAATATCGCCGCCGCTTCATTAAACTTATTTTCATAAAGAAATACCTTTCCCAGCAGGGCCTGTGCCGCATATTTGGTGATACGCCCCGCTTGCGGCTGCGTAGGTGGCAACGCAGCTATGGCATTGTTAAGGTCAGTTTCTATTTGTTTATACACATCCGCCCTGGGTGATCTTTGCAGTGTTCTGGAATCTACCAGCGTTAATCTCCGGTCAGCAAACAGTGGTACATCTCCAAAAAACTTTACGAGGGTAAAATAATAGTATGCCCGCAGAAAATAGGTTTCTCCATACAACGCATCTTTACCTGGGAAATTAATGGCAACACCCCCTGGATTTTTATCTTTAAACTGTGTCATGTAATTCACCCGGTTAATACCTTCATAAGCGGCAGACCAGATCTCCAGCAGGTAACTATTATTGGTGGTAATCGTATAATCATCCATCTGTTGTAAGCCGAGTACATCAGAGGCACTTTCGCCACCGCTTACTGAATTGTCAGACGCGATGTCGCCAATAGGTACGGCCTGATTCAGCCATTGAATGGGCGAATAAGTACTCACCGCCATGGTCCTGTAGTCGCTTTCGCTTTTCAGGTAATCCATATCGGTCATCTCAAAACTATCACTTGGTTTATAGTCTACCCATTTTTTGCAGGAAGTAACTGTTACGGTGAAAAGTAGTATGCCTGCTATTTTCAGTATGTTTTTCATTTGTCGTCTTTTTACGTTGAATACTACAGTTTGAAATCAATGCCTACCGACCATGTTCTCGCTTGTGGATAAGCGCCTCTGTCCACACCGGTATTCAGAATTCCTCCGGCGATTTCAGGATCGAAGCCGGAATAACGGGTAAAAGTGTATGCATTTTTTACCTGTGCATAAATGTGTACCTGTTTAAAGCCGGCCCTGTTGAGCAGGTGATTGGGGAGGGTATATCCCAGCTGAATATTTTTCAGTTTTACATAAGAGCCATCTTCCACATACCTGTCTGATACCCGTGCATTATTGTTGTCATCTGTAAAAGAATAACGGGGATGACGGGCATCATTGGTGGTACCGGGGCCGGTCCACCTGTCCAGTATATCCCGGAATTTGTTTGTGTAGTTGGCGTTTCTTTCATACGCTCTGTAGATGTCATTTCCTACAGATGCATAGGCAAATACGGTGAAGTCAAAGTTCTTGTAGTTAAGGCCCAGGTTCCATCCCAGCGTGAATTTTGGGAAAGGGTTACCAATATCTGTTTTATCCTTGTCGTTAATGACACCATCTCCGTTAGTGTCCACAAACCGGATATCACCGGGTCTTGCACCGTTTTGTAAAGGTGCTTTGCTGATTTCTTCGGCAGATTGGAATAAACCGGCTGTTTTAAATCCGTAGTAATAGCCAGGTGCTTTTCCTGTTTCAAAGGCGGTTACATTTTGTGACTGTCCGTTGAAGTAGTTGCCACCATACAATACAAAACTATTATCTGAGTTGGTACCGGTTACTTCATTTTTGCTGGCGGTAAAGGTAAGGTTGTTGCGGAGCGTGAACTGTTGTCCCAGTTTTTCTGTGTAGCCAATTGTCAGATCCACGCCAGCACTCCTGGTGGAACCAATATTTGCATCCGGTACTTTCGCTGTTCCGAGATAGGCAGATACAATAGGTTTGAACAATAAACCTTTTACATCTTTCCGGAAATAATCTGCATTAACCGTGAATTTATTTTCGAAGAAAACGATATCAAAGCCAATATTTGACTGCACTTGTTTTTCCCAGTTCAAGGCCGGGTTGGCGTAAGAACCAATGGTAGATCCGGGAACGAAAGTGCCACCAAAAGTATAGCCGTTATTGTTACCATCATCGTAATTGGGCCCGCCCACTACTACCTTAGGGAATGCAGGTCTCGTATTTTCGTTACCCAGCGTACCATAGCTTCCCCTGATTTTCAGGTAACTGATGAAGTTGGAATGGAAGAAATTTTCACTGGAGGCAATCCAGCCTAATGAACCGGAGAGGAAAGTGGCGAATTTATTATTGATACCAAAAGCATAGGAACCATCTCTTCTCATAGTGAAGGAAGCGAGGTATTTATCCTGGTAATCGTAGTTGATCCGGCCAAAATAGGAGATGTTTTTCCTGAAGTCTGCATATTTGCTGGCCGTTTGTCCATTGGTATTGGCGGGAATATCCCCTTTTGCATTGTGTATCTGTTGTGGGACGCCATTGATGATCGTGTCACGGTAGTAAGGAATGGCGGTAGTGTTGATCCCGGTGGCCGCATTATAATCTGCAAACTCCCAGGAGTTGAAAGGCACGTCCTGCCTGGTTACCGTCATACCATTACTGGTTCCTTTGGCAAAGGAAATTCCCAATACCGCATCGAAGTGATGATCTGTTTTTATATTGAAGTGATAGTTGGCGAATGTTTCTGATGTAAAGCCGGCGGCACTGTTTTTAAATTCACTAACACTGTTATGGGTATAGCCGGCAACGAGTCCCATTTCATTGATGGTAGGTATCGCTGAACCATCCGGCCGCATAGTGTTTTCCACATTATTGGGACCATAGAATACCAGCGGGGTAAAGTTTTTGCCTGTTTGATCGTAGTTGGTATAACCGAAACGACTGGTGACTTTCAGATTTTTCAGGATGTCGTATTGCACTTCTACTTTACCAAACAACTTGTTTCCATTGGAGGTATTGTAGGTATTTTCCAGTTTGGTGAGTGGGTTAAATATTTCAGATAGCAGCAGATCGCTGTAACCATACTTGCTCACGGCATTTCCCACTCCTGTATTATATACTGGCACGGTAGGATCAAAGTTCAGGGCGCTGCCTATAATAGAATTAAAAGAGTTTTCCTGGATTCCTTTATTCCTGATATTGGTGAAACTGGTATTAATAATTATTTTCAGTTTGGAGGTCACGTCTGCACTGAGATTGGCGGTACCGGTGGCCCGGTTGAAATTGGATTTGCTGCCGCCGCCCACTATACCATCCTGTCCCAGGTAGGAACCGGACACAAAGTAGTTGATCCGGTCGCTGCCACCCCGGGCACTGGCGTTATAACTCTGCAATGGTGCACGATGATATATTTCCTTTTGCCAGTCGGTACCGGCTCCCAGTTTTGTAATATCCGGGAAGATGATATTGCCGCCGGCAGCGGTGCTTCCTTCATTGATAATGCCGGCGTATTCGGTAGCATTTAGCACCCCGATGGTTTTCAATACTTCCTGTACACCGTAATTGGCGCCTATGGTCAATTCCGGCCGCTGATCCTTTCTGCCGCTGCGGGTGGTCACTACTATCACTCCATTGCCTCCTTTCACGCCATAGATAGCGGAAGTGGCCGCATCTTTCAATACATTCACTGATTCAATATCGGCTGGATTCAGAGCATTGAGATCGTCTACCGTTTGAGGTACACCATCTATTACTATAATAGGATCTGTACCGCTAAAAGAAGGGATGCCCCTCACCAGTACGGTAGGCTTGGATCCCGGTGAGCCATTTTGTATCACTGTTACACCGGAAGCTCTTCCCTGCAGGGCTTCTTCTGCTCTTACCGGCCGCAGTGCGGCGATATCTGCTCCTTTTACAGTGGAAATAGCACCGGATATATGTGTTATTTTCTGGGTACCATATCCTACTACCACTACTTCTCCCAGTTCTTTATCTGATTGCTGCAGGCGTACTGTGATGAGATCACCTGAAACGGCGGCAGTTTGTGTGGCATAGCCAATAGCATTGATCGTCAGTTGCTTTTCTTCCGGGGTCACGGAAATTTTAAAGACACCGTTTGCATCGGCAGCAACAGCTGTCCTGGAAATTTTAGCGGCTACGGAAGCACCAGGTACCGGAGCGCCTGTTTCATCCGTGACTTTACCGGTAACTGTTTTGTTTTGCGCCCACGAAGGAGCCGTAAGCAATAACAGTATAGGAACAAAAATGCTTTGTAAGATTCGTTTCATACGTGAATTTTTTGTTGACAAATTTTCATACGGAGCCCTTTACCAACATTGGTTGCTGGCAGGAACGTGAAATGCGATAAGTTTAATTTTAATCCTGGGTTGCTGTAACTGGCCAGTTTAGCAGCCGTTGTAATATTTTAATCTTGAAAAAATGGTTGACTGATTTCAGTTGACTAAGTACTATTTTTATGCTGTTTTGATTACGCTAAAATTACGCCTTCCACAAATGAGCACCTATTTTCTGACTACATCTATATTGCATCAGATTTAGGTAAATGATTGATTATTAATAAATTTAAACTACATCATTACTACATCAACCGACGTAATCCCTATTTTTTATGAAAAGTTTGTGGCTGTTTTTACTATTTGCTGTTGCTTCCCTGTCTGCCCCTGGACAAAACACCATCGGCTTGCCTCAGATCATCAATTACAGTAAAAGTGATTTCCAGGCAGGCACCCAAACCTGGGATATTAAGCAGGATAGCCGGGGGATGATGTACTTTGCTAACAACGAAGGGATGCTCACTTATGATGGTAGTCACTGGAAAGCATACCCGCTTCCCAACAGGACCATTGTTCGAGTACTTGCCATAGACAGTGCTGACCGTGTTTACGCTGGGGGACAGGGCGAAATCGGTTATTTCGCCCCGGGGCCCAATGGTAATCTGACCTATACTTCGCTGAGGGACAAGGTGCCGGCATCCGAAAATAAATTTGCAGACATCTGGAGAATAGAGATTTATAAGGAAGCAGTATTCTTTCAGTCTTCCGACCGGATTTTCGAGTACCGGAATAATGCTATAAAAGTATATCCCAATGAATGGCAATATCTTAAACAGGCAGGCAATAAACTCTATGCACAGGATAAGCGTAGCGGATTACTGGTATTTAAAAACCAGGAATGGATCCCGCTGAATATCGGGCAGCCATTTGACAACGTGCTGATCTCCGGTATTGTAGCAATAGGAACAGATAGTTTGCTGATCAATACACAGATGAACGGCATGCTGTTGCTCCGGCATGATTCCATTATTAAAAAGTATCCTCCTTTTCTTACTGGCAGCAATGTGAATTGCGCTGCCCGGATCAATGCCACGGAGCTGGTCGCCGGCACCTCCTCGGAGGGTTGTGTGGTGCTCAACTTCAACGGACAGATCGTTCAAAAGATTTCCCGTACCGAAGGACTACAGAATAATGATGTGATCAGCGTGTTCCTGGATAAGAATAAAAATCTTTGGGCGGGATTAAATAATGGCATCAGTTTCATTGCTTACAATGCAGCCATTAAATATATAGCACCCAGCAAGAGCAATGAGCTGTCTGGTTACTCTACCCGCATTTTTAATAATGAATTATATATCGCTACTTCTGATGGCGCCTGGTATGTGCCTTTACCTGATGCCACCGGTGACCTCAGTTTCGCCAAAGGTGATTTTACCCGCGTAAAAAACAGTAAAGCGGAAGTGTGGCGGATGGATGAAGTGAATAATCAAATCCTGCTGGGACAACATGTGGGCAGTGCGGTGTTGCAGGATCATAGCAGTGTGTCCTTGTCTGGTGCTGCAGGTACCTGGTTGTTTAAGCCTGTTACGGCTGTTTTTCCGGCTAATAATATATTGGTAGGGACTTATACCGGTATCAGGATGCTGGAGTACAATGGAAGCCGGTTTGCCGATAAAGGAAAGCTGGCAGGAGTAGATGAATCCCTGCGATTCCTGGAAATAGACAACGACAACAACATCTGGGCTTCACATCCCTATCGCGGCATTTATAAATTGAAGGTGTCCGCAGATGGTAAAAGCATTTCTTCACAACTATTTACAGACAGTGCGGGCTTGCCTTCTGCCCTGAGTAATTATGTATTTAAAATAAAGAACCGGGTTGTTTTTGCTACTGGCAAAGGAGTATATGAGTTTGATCCGGCTACCAACCGGTTTATCCCATCGGCATTTCTGGCGCCGGTGTTGGGCAGCATGGAAATACGCTATATGAATGAAGATGCTGATGGTAACATCTGGATTTGCAGCGGAAAATCAATAGGCGTAATAAATTTCCATCAGCCTTCGGGCGACAGGCCTTACACGATTACCTGGATACCGGAATTGAATGGCAAAATATTACTGGGCTTTGAAAATATCTATCCTTTCAATAAAGAGAATATTTTCATTGGATCGGAGAAAGGGACCATCCACCTGAACTTTGAAAAATACAGTACCAACAAGCAGGAGGTAAGCGTATTACTGGGGCAGGTAAAAGCTTTTGGCAAATCAGACAGCATCATTTTTGGTGGCTATTTCCACCAGCGAACCCCATCAGGTTATCTGCAGCAGGAACAGGAAATTGTTTCCCTGCCCAAGAGCTATAACTCTTTTCATTTCGAATACAGCTCTCCGGCCTATGGTCTGCAAAATACCATTGAGTATAGTTATCAGCTGGAAGGATACGATAACCGCTGGTCTGCCTGGTCACAAAAATCAGAGAAAGACTATACCAACCTGCCGGATGGAAAATATATTTTTAAAATAAAGGCACACGATAACCTCGGTCATGAATCAGAAATCGTGACCTACAGTTTTGTGGTGAAACCAGCCTGGTATAAAACGGTTTGGGCTTACCTGTTTTATGTGGTCCTTTTCGTGGCCCTGCTTTATTTGCTGAACCGCTGGCAGGACAGAACCCTGCGTATACAGCAACGCCGGTTTGATGAAGAGCAACAGCGACTCAAATACATTCATCAGCTGGAGCTGGAAAAAAATGAAAAGGAAATCATCAAACTACAAAATGAAAAGCTGGCCAACGAAATACATTTCAAAAATAATGCGCTGGCCGATGCATCTATGCACCTGGTAGAAAGAGGGGATGCACTGGCGAAATTGAAAGATATCCTGGGAGGGATATACAAGAAGAACGGCAATAACCCGGAAATAAAAAACGCGTTATTGCTATTGAATGATGTAGAGAAAAATAATGATAACTGGGATCAGTTTGCCGCTCATTTTGATGCGATCAATAATGATTTCTTAAAGAACCTGAAAAGTAAGTTCCCTGCTTTAACCAATACTGATCTGAAGTTATGTGCCTACCTTCAATTAAAACTATCTTCCAAGGAAATTGCCCAGTTAATGGCGATATCTGTGCGCGGTGTGGAAATTAAACGTTATCGTTTAAGAAAGAAGTTAAACCTGCCTACAGAGCAGTCTATGACCGATTTTCTAAATGAAATATAAAACGTATACCTGGCACTATGAAATTTCATCATCCAGTTGGCGAATCATTTTTTCCTGTTCTTCGGGCGTCTTCGCCTGATTTAAGAAGGAGCGAAACTTATTCAGTAAGGCTATTTCTTCCTCATTAAAGCCATCCAGGAGGTCAGATAAGGCATGCCAGGACACCTGATCCATTACCTCATCGCCGGTAGGGATATAATGGGTAGTTTGATGCGTGATGGTACTCAGTCCTGTTAACGCGGGATCATCTGTGGGCTCCGATTTTTCCATGGAGGGTTCTGCCTCCCCGTATAAAGAGTAACGGAAACGAAAATCGATGGCGATGCCCAGCGGTAATGTAGTGTCATTCAACGTAGCATTCAACAATTGAATCAGTTGTAAACATTCTTCCCATGCAGCCGGGTCAATAGGCACAGATTCATCTGCCCATTCATAGGGGAGCGCCCCATAGTCACTGAAAATAAAAGTAACCGGTTTGTAGTAGCTATCTTTCCGGATCTTTTGCTCACCTATCCTGTAGATGTTGAGCGTTGGATGATAGGTATAGATCACCGGCTGTCGTCCATGCCAGTGGCTATGAGGCGCAATGATCGCCAAACCATTCAATGTCAGTTTATCCTGTGCCAGATGATATAACATATCCCGGAGTTGCGTGATCCCCGGAATATTTCCGCCATCCCTGGAAGGAACCATCCCGTAAAAGTGGGTTATCCTGTCTAAAGCATTAGATGCTTCCACGGTGATTTTACCGGAAAACAGCAGCGCTGCATAAGCGCCATCTTCAAATAGAGACTGCAGTTCACTTCCACGCAGCATTTTTGCTGTGGATGCCAGGGATGTCATAATAATCTGTTTGAAATGATCTGGAAATCGGTGAATTACTTGTTGATGGAATGACGGGTATGTCCATCACAATGCCATGCTTTGCACATCGCATTTGCAAAAAATTCTGCCTGGAGCCGGGCAATGATCTTTTTAGCAATATCGGGTGGTAGTTGTTTGAAATCTGCCAGCGCTAGCTGAGAAATCTGGTAGTTAATCATAGTGATGGTTTGTGAGGTTAGATATTGAAATTAAAAATCTGCTTAGATCATGGTCTGAATAAAAATAAGGATAAAATGGAGGATGCGGAATATAGATTTTTGATACATGTAATAGATGTTTAATGTTATGTTTCGATACCGCGCGACATCAGTTAGGTCAAAGAAATAAGCAGTGTATAACGTTGTTGCATATACGTAAAAGTGATGCCTGTTTTGCTGTCTGCTTGAAAAAGGTTTCATTTACTATAGTCAGGGAAACGAATTATTTTAGCAGTAGTACTAAAAGGCCATTCATACGACTCCCTGCCAGGAAAGAATAAAGCTATTCCTCAGGTTAACTAACACATACACAAGATGATTTATATGCAGAAACCGGGCGTGGTGATGGGGCTGCTCCTGTTGCTGGCCGTTACTGCCGTTAAGGCACAGCAGGTAGGAATGACCCAACGGAACTTTGCAGACCCCATCCGGCAGAACTGGGCAGGCACGGGCCCACGTATTATGCGGACGGTGATCTGGTATCCGTCTGCAGGGGAAGGACAAACAGCCGTTATCGATAAACCCGGACAGTTTGCCGCGCCGGTAACAGTGGTAAAAGATGGTGCCTTTACCATCTCCCCAAAAAAATATCCGCTGATCATGGTATCCCATGGTGCCAATGGCAACACCATGCAAATGGCCTGGCTGGGATATTACCTGGCAGCACATGGTTATGTGGTAGCAGCAGTAGAACATAGCGGTACACCGGCAGAAGAACGGAATTTTCAGTCACCCACTATTTCCGAATCCTGTATATGGGAGCTGCCCCGGGATATCAGCGCAGTCCTCAGCCAGATAGAAATGGATCCCTTCCTGGGCAAAAACATCGATAGCAGCCGCATTGGCGTTGCCGGGTTTTCACTGGGTGGCGCAGTAGCCATCTGGACAGCCGGCGCGGTATTAAGTATGCAGGGACTTAGTAAGGATACCTTTATCCCGGAGGAATTAAGGGCCAATATCAATAAAATGAAAGTCCTGCAAACCACAGACCCTATGATGAAGGCCTCAAAGGAGCACGCGGAGGATAATTTTAAAGATGACAGAATTAAAGCCGTTTTTGCCCTGGCTCCGGCCATCGTCAGAGGGTTTCCGGCAGAAACATTGGGTAAAATAACCGTACCGGTACGCATTGTGGTGGGCGACGCCGATCTCGTTACACCGGCTGACGTCAACGCCGCCGTATATGCGAAAGATATTAAAGGTGCAAAACTGACCGTGCTGCCCGGGGAAGCAGGACATTTCATCCGTAATAATCATGTGGCGGAACAGGTGAAAATATTACAACAGGTCAGCCAGCTGGCGGAAACGTTTTTTGGACAGGCGCTGTTAAGCCATTGACGTATCCGCCCAAATTTTATTACTTTAGCAGGAATACCACCAACCGTATACATAATTATTCCAGTAGCCTGCTAACTATAATGCACGATAGTATCTATATTGACAAAGCATTGTTTCAACGCATCTCGGAGGGCGATGAAGAAGCGTTTGGTGTATTATTCAATACCTCCCTGCAAACGTTGGAGCCATTTATCCAGAGAATGGTGAAGTCGCCCGAAAACGCCAAAGAAGTGATACAGGCCACTTTTCTACGGGTATGGCTTAGCCGCGATAAGCTCCCGGATATTGAACAACCTAAAGCCTGGTTGTATAAGGTAGCTGCCAACGAATGTTATACGTATCTCCGGAAAGAAGCCACGGAATACCGTTTACGCGAAGCTGTAATGGTGGCTGATAATGAAACGGACACCCCCACACGGCAACTGACCCTGAAAGAACTGCATATACTGATTGAAGAAGCGGTACTGTTATTATCCCCGCAGCGGCGGCGTATCTTCCGCATGAGTCGCAACCAGGGCATGAAGATTCCTGAAATAGCCACTGAGCTGGATCTTTCTCCTCATTCTGTAAAAAATGCGCTGGTCTTTTCTTTAAAAGCTATCAGGGAACACCTGCACCGTTACGGACATACCATCCCCCTCGTTTATTTAATATTTATCAGCAAGTAAATTTTTTTTTCAGCAGATAGGTCCTTTATCTCCTCAGCTCATTCTTATGAATGGGTATACTGTTAAATGTACCCCTATCAGCATGCAGGAGCAAAGGGTAATGTATTTATTGCAACAGCGTCTTTCAGGTAATGAAACAGCCGCAGAACAGGAAGAACTGTACCAACTGTTGAAGGATGAGGACAATATGGAACTGTTTATGGCAGCGCTGACAGACCTGATGTGGCAGGCGCCTGCCAACGGGGAAGCAGATCCTGCTGCCCGCACTACTTTGCTGAAAAGCATTACGGCAACAGATCTTACACTGCCTTTTGCAGAAACGCTTCACCGGGTACAGCCCATCCGATGGTGGTGGGTAGCTGCTGCTGTTACCGGCATTATGCTGGCTGCCGCCGGCTATTGGTTATTGAAGCCGGTAGCCAGTGTTGCTCCCATACCTGCCGTAGCACAGCGGTATAAAAATGATATTGCTCCCGGAGGTAATAAAGCGATCCTTACGCTGGGAGATGGCTCTAAGATTACACTGGATGAAGCCAGAAACGACACCCTGGGGAAACAGGGAAATACCAGTATCATCAAAACACAGAACGGACAGGTACTCTACAAAGCTGCCGGCGCCACCACCGCCATTACCTATAATACGTTAACAACGCCCCGCGGTGGGCAATACCAGCTTACCTTACCCGATGGTACGCAGGTATGGCTGAACGCAGCCAGCTCCCTGCATTTTCCGACTTCTTTTGCCGGCAACAGCAGGGAAGTAGAACTGACGGGAGAAGGATATTTTGATGTAGCACCATTGCCCGGAAAGCCATTCCGGGTGAAAGTAAATGGAACAGAAGTAGCCGTACTAGGCACACAGTTTAACATCATGGCGTATAGCAATGAACACGTGATGGCAGTCACCCTGCTGCAGGGTGCAGTAAACGTAAGCAAAAACGGCATCATGAAAAAATTGCAGCCGGGGCAGCAGGCGCGTATTCCGGCGAGTAATAATATCACAGTCACAGAAGCAGATACACAAGCAGCAGTAGCCTGGAAAAACGGTTTCTTCATCTTCGACCGGGCAGATATCGCTACCGTCATGCGGCAGCTGGAACGATGGTATGATATAGAAGTGGTGTATGAAGGTACTCCACGGGAAATGTACTTTGGCGGCGGTATACAGCGCAGCCTGCCTTTGTCGCGCGTATTAAATATCTTAGAAAAAACCCAGGTATTATTTAAAATCGAGGGCCGGAAAATAACCGTTATACGATAGTAAGCGCACCATATTTTTTAACACACTAAACCAACTGACTTTTGAATTAAGAAATCATTGCTAAAAACCAGGGCCATTAAAAAAAACCAGTGATGGGCAAACATCACTGGTTACAGGCAATAAATTATTCGTGTAAACTCATTTTTATCACCGAAATCAAATGTATGATTTTAACTGCTTTGTTCCAAAACAGAGAGGGGGACGCTTATGCGCGAAATCATCCCTGCATCAACACTTCAGAAACGCATCACCACCAATGCAGATCTTACATGCCGGCATATACCGGTACAATGAAAAAAAACAATCAGCCAACCAAAATTTGGAGGATCATGAGGTTATCTGCTTTATTACTAATGGCTGGCGTATTGCAAATCAGCGCCAGGGGCATGGCACAAAGGGTAACCATGTCCGTCAGAAATACACCGCTGTCAACGGTGTTCACTAACATCAACCGGCAAACCGGGTACATCGTGTTTTATAACTACGATGCCCTGGAAAGCACCAGACCCGTCACCGTAGAAGTGAAAAATGCGACTATCCAGGAATTATTACATGTTTCGCTGATGGGGCAGGGCCTGGAATATGCGATTGACGACAAAACCATCACCGTTACTAAAATCATCCCCCGTGTACCGGAACTCCCTGCGTTGCCGCAGCAGATTGTTATTACCGGCCGTATCACAGACGAAAACGGTATCCCGCTGGCGGGCGTTTCTGTGGTGATAAAAGGCACCAGCAAAGGCACGCAGACCAATAACAACGGAGAGTACACGGTAGCGGTAAAAGATGAAAATGCGGTGTTGTCTTTTACCTATATCGGCTTCGAAAAACAGGAGCTCGTTGTAGGCAAAAATGGGGTGATCAGCTTACAACTGAAAGCCTCCAATAACAAATTAAGTGGCATCGATGTAGTCAATACCGGTTACCAGATGATTTCCAGGGAAAGAGCTACCGGCTCATTTGCAGTCATCGATCCCTATCGGCTCCGCAGCAAATTAAAACCAGACCTTAAATCAGCCCTGGAAGGACAAGCTACCGGGGTTGTACTCACCAAGGAAGGGAACCTGGAAATCCGGGGTGTATCTACCATGCTGGGTACTGCTGCCAGTGCACCACTCCTGGTGGTAGATGGCTATCCTACTTCCGCCGGACTGGAATCACTGAACATCGATAACATCGAATCAATTACTGTACTGAAAGATGCGGTAGCTGCTTCTATTTACGGCGCCCGCTCTTCCAATGGTGTGATTGTGGTGACCACTCGTCAGGGCAGAAAAGGTGCCTTGCTGGTGGAGTACAAAGGCTCTACCGGCATCACACTGAAGCCAGACCTGAAGTACCTGAACAGGGCTTCTTCGGCCGACTTTGTAGACGCGGAAATAGAGCTCTATAACCAGGATCCCAATGGCAACCTGACCGATTATAACAACTACGGCTTTACCTCTAGGGTAAACTATCTGCTGATTGCAAAATCACAGGGATGGATAAACGAAAAAGATGCGGATGCACAACTGGATGTGCTGAAGAAAAACGATGGGCAGGGACAAATACAGAAATATTATTTCAGGAATCAGTTCACTCAGCAACACAATATCTCTTTGTCTGGTGGCAGCGAAAAAAGTATGCTGAATGCAGCCGTGAAATATATTGCCAATCAAAACAACACGGTGCGTAATTCAGATAACCGTCTGATCTTTGATATGAAGAACGACTGGCGCCCCGGCAAACGCGTGATGATACGCCTGTTCTCCAACGTGAACTACGCCACGTCCACCGCACCGGCAAGAGGCTGGGGGGATATGCTGGCGTATACCAACACCTCCCTGCTGCAACCGTATGACCTGATAGTTGATCCGGCTACCGGTGCACCGCTAACCATGGATTACAAAAATGGTAAAAAACGCGATCGCTATGCGGCTATTGCCGGCACCAAACCACTTTACTATAATCCGATGGAAGACCTGGGCCTCGAAACCGTTACCGGCAAAACGTTACAGCTGAGACTAGGTGGTAGCGTTAACATAAAAATCCTGGACGGACTGAGCGCGGAAGCCGGCGGATCCTGGAGCCGCGGAGATTACCTGGGCAGAAGTCTGTACGATAAAAATGCTTACCGGGTAAGACTTTGGTACGATGATAATACCTCTATCGCCAATCCATCCAAACATTATATTCCGGATGGCGCCGTAGTAAATGAAAGCCGCAATTTTAACCAGAGCTATATGTTCCGCACACAGCTGAACTATTACAAAGTCATCGCTTCCCGTCACCGCATTTCTGCGATCGCCGGAAATGAAATCAGCCGGAACACCGCCGACAACAATAACCTGCCTACCCGCTTTGGTTATAACGACCAGGCAGGTACATTTTCTACCTTTAACTATGCCGATTACAATGCCGGTAACTATAATGCAGATAAACTGGGCACCAGCAGCCCCTCTGCCAGCATAGGCAGTTATGCTTACCAGGATAACCGCTTCGTTTCCTGGTATGCAAACGGCTCCTATGAATACAACAACCGCTTTATTCTCAGCGGTAGTATCCGCCTGGATCAAACCAATTTCTTTGGTACAGATCCCCGCTACCGTTACAAACCTTTATGGTCTGCCGGTGGTACCTATAAACTGGCAGAAGAAAAGTTCTTTCATGTAAGCGGGATAGACCGGCTGGATCTGCGCGCATCCTATGGTATCAACGGAAATATTTCCCTGAACTCAGGACCTTTCCTGATCATCACACCTGGTAGTTACTCTAATTATACGGGAGATATATCTTATGGTATTACTTCTCCCCCTAATAATTCCCTGCGCTGGGAAAAAACAAAAAGCACCAACTTTGGCGTAGACATTTCTTTGCTGAACAGACGCGTTAATGTAACGGCAGACTACTACCTGCGTAACAGCAGTGACCTGCTGGCAGCAGATGCGATTGATCCTACCCGCGGCTTTAGCTCTCTCACCAAAAACATTGGCGCAGTAAGAAACCAGGGTTATGAAATATCGGTGGATGCAGATGTGATCCGTAAAAAGAACCTGGTATGGAATACCTTCTTCAACTTTAGTTATAACAACAATAAGGTACTCACCTATAATGTTACTTACCAGTACGCTTCTTCCATTACCAATGGTGCCATCAAAAAAGCAGGCGACCCGCTGGATGCCTTGTATAGCTATCGTTACGCAGGATTGGACAATAACGGCGTATCACAGTTTTATACAGCCAAAGACGAAAAAAGTGGCGGCGGAAATGTGTCAGTAGGAGACTTGATTTACAGTGGTACACTGCGCCCCAAGTATGCTATCAGCATGACCAACTCCTTCCGGGTGAAAAACTTTGACTTGTCCTTTATGTTCATTGCCAAATTAGGAAATGTGTTAAGGAGAGATGCTTTCAGCGGATCTAATATCCTGAATAAACATGTATCTGAAAGATGGAAGCAACCGGGCGATGAAGCGAAAACCATCTATCCTAAACTCAGTGACTGGAACATGGATATGTTTTATTTCCCTTACTCAGATATCCTGATAGAAAGCGCCAGTTACATGAAACTGAGGGATATCACCTTAACTTATGATATCAACCCGCAGCTGTTGAAACACATTGGCTTCAGTAACGCAAGGATATACCTGCAAACCCGGAACCTGTTTATGATTACGGCCAACAGCGATCATCGTGATCCGGAAACATCTGAGTTGAATCTCAGCGGCGGCACCGGTGCATTCACCGAACAGGGATTCAGCTCCCTGCCATTGCGCCCCGAGTTTTATGTAGGGTTATCATTCAGTCTTTAACATTTAATTGTGGCGATCATGAAACAGTATATACTTATTCTATTAACCATCATTTCAGGGAGCCTGGCTTCCTGCAGCAAATTCCTGGATGTAAAGCCTAAAGGAAAACTCATCCCCACGGAAGTGGCGGACTTTGATCACCTGCTGGACAATGCAAACATTGCCCAGTGGGCATTTGTGGATAACAACGTTGGTTGTAGTCTCGGCTACTTAACAGATAACCTGTCTTTGTCTGATGGCATCGGCAATATCAACTACAAAGCCAATAACCATCCTAACATAGACCGTTACTGGGCGTATGTATTCAGACAGCCATATAAAAATCCATCTACATCGGATTATTTCTGGGACTGGGGTACTTACCGCTCTATGGCCTACTTCAATAATGTGATTGATGGCGTACGCGCTATTCCCAGTCTCAGTTCAGAAAACCAGTTGTATGCAAAAAGAGTGGTGGCACAGGCGCTGGTAGACAGGGCATGGTCTTACTTTATTACTACGCTGGTGTATGGCCCGGTATACAAGCCTGGTACGGCCAACGATACTAAAACCATTCCTTATGTAACCAGTTCCGATGTAGGTGCTGTGTTGCCGGATCTCTCCACGCAGGAGCAGGCTTTTGCCAAAGTATCGAACGATATACAAACAGCTTTACCCGATATGCCGGATGTCACCAACTGGCCATCGCGTCCCAATAAAGTGGCTGCACAGGCGTTGCTGGCGTACTTCCATTTGTTTACCCAGAAATACGACAGCGTGGTGTATTATGCCAACCTCGCCTGGACTGCTGCCAATGCAGGAGGAACCGATAGATTGATTTATGACTACAACAGCTTTTCGTGGACGGACCCAACTAATCTTGTAAACAGTACTATCAAAGCACCCGATAACTTCCTGACGGCAGCTAACAGCCGGGAGAATTTATTGTATAGAAATCTTGATGCCAGCGCCGGCAGATCTACTTCTTCCTATCCTTCGGATGAAGTGATTGCATTGTATGACCAGGCCAATGACCTGAGATTTAAGTATTTCTTTTTAACCGCACCCGGATATAAAACAACTTATAACAACGTAGTCTATGATGATGGTAACCGGATACAGTACTATCGTGGATCCAAATCAAATATGACAGCAGGATTTACCTATCCGGAACTGCTGCTCATGCGTGCAGAAGGATATGCCCGCACCAACCAGTTGTCTGCCGCCATAGCAGACCTCAATACGTTGCGCCGTTATCGTTATAAAACCGGTACGCCAGCTTTGGGTATTGGTTCACAAACTGAAGTAATACAGCAGGTGCTGGACGAAAGAAGACGGGAACTGCCACTGGGCTCATTCAAACGTTTCCTGGATCTGAAAAGACTTTGCCTCGAAACAGGTAAACCGTGGAGCAAGACAAGAATAACACACAAGATCGGTACTGAATCCCACGAGGGAATCATCGATTCTAAAGATTTTATTCTTACTATTTCCAACGTGATCCTTAAATTTAATCCACAGTGGAATATACCATTGGATGGAAGACCCTTTTAAATCAAAAACAAGTCCATATGAAACACATTTTAATCACTATGCTGGCTTTATTGCCTGCCACACTATTCGCCCAGGAAGGTGCTTTTGTACTGAAAGGCAAAATAGGTACGCTGGATGCACCTGCCAAAATGTTTCTTACTTACCGTGTCGACGGGGAAATAGTCAGGGATTCTGCCGCTTTACAACAGGGCGTGTTTGAATTCAAAGGTAAAATAAGTGATCCGGTAAAAGCTACACTGCTGTTACACCACACTGCACCTACCAATATAATGTCTTATAAATCAGATCTGTTGGTAGTATACCTGGAGAAAGGCACCATTACATTAAGTGCCGCAGACTCCGTGTATAATGCGGTGGTAAAAGGTTCCCGCCTGAACGATGACCAGCAGCGCTTACAATCAAAATTAAAAAGCACCAGCGGACAAAGAGAGCAGCTGACAAACGAATTCTTTGGCGCCAGCGAAGAAACGCGCAAGTCGGAGGCGTTCAGGAAATCTGTCGATGAAAAGCATAAAGCATTACGTGCAGTAGAAAACGAGATTTACAAGGCATTCATAAAAGAAAATCCTACATCTCTTGTAAGCCTGGATGCGATCCAAAATTTTGCGGGATTTGCTCCGGATAATGTGGATGAAATAGAAACAGCTTACAATGCTTTATCTCCTGTGGTAAAAGACAGTAAAAAAGGTAAAGAAGTAGCAGGCATCATCCATGGCTGGAAACAAACCGCCATCGGCGCTACTGCACCAGCGTTTACTCAAAATGATACACTGGGTAAGCCCGTAAGCCTGTCCGATTTCCGCGGTAAATATGTGCTGGTGGATTTCTGGGCTAGCTGGTGCGGTCCTTGTCGTGCAGAAAATCCGCATGTGGTAGCAGCCTTTAATAAGTATAAAGACAAACAGTTTACTATCCTCGGTGTTTCCCTGGATCAGCCAAACGGACAGGAAGCCTGGTTGAAAGCGATTCATACCGATCAACTCACCTGGACACATGTATCTGACCTGAAATACTGGGAAAACGAAGTGGCAAAACTATACGGTGTAAGGGCAGTGCCGCAAAACTTCCTGCTGGATCCTAATGGGAAAATAGTAGCGAAGAACCTTCGTGGGGATGCACTGGATAAGAAGCTGGAGGAATTGCTGAAGTAGCGTTTAGCAGTTAGCTTTTAGCTTTTAGCAAAATGCAGCGGAGATTGACATATAATGATCTTCGCTGCATTTTGCTAACAGCTAATGGCTAAAAGCTAATTGCTAACTTCAACTACTATCTTGCCTTTTGTTGTTCCTTGTTTCATTGCGGTGAGTGCTGCTTTCATCTCATTAAAAGCAAATACACTATCGATATATGATTTCACTTTACCTGATTCGAGTAATAAGGCAATAGCATCAATGGCTTTTTCTTCAGAAAATACGCCGGTGTAGCGTACATCAAATCCTTTGGATTGATAGTAGGCCATATCTGCCGGTTTTAAGGGATGAGGAAGATGGAAAAGCGCGGCTCCGGGAGCGAAGTGTTTTTCATACAGGGAAGCCGGGTATCTGCCGCCGGAATCTAATACCAGGTTCAGTTGCAGGCTATCAGCCTGTTCGAAATCAAAGTTGTTGTAGTCAATGATTTCATCTGCCCCAATATGCCGTACCCAGTCTGCATTGGCGGCATTGGTAAGTCCTATCACATAAGCGCCTTTTTCTTTGGCCATTTGTATGGCGTAATGTCCTACGCCACCGGCTGGTGCCGTTACCAGTACCCGGTCTCCTTTTTTTACAACGTAATGGGTGTTTACGTTTTGCCAGGCAGTAATCGCTGCCAGTGTAGCAGCCGCTGCTTCGTTAAAGGTGATGTTGTCTGGTTTTTTAGCGAGATGGATAGCAGGTGCGGCTACATACTCTGCGTATACGCGCCCATGTCCCGGCATCTTTATCATGCCGAACACGGCATCTCCTACCTTGAATTTGGTGACCTCGCTGCCCACAGCGGTAACTATCCCGGCAATATCTGATCCGAGTATCAGCGGCGAAATGCCATCCAGTGCAGGAGCCCAACTGGCACGCAATCCCTCGGGAGTAGTGAAGTCTTCCAGCGTTTTATAATCTACCGGGTTAATGCCAATGGCTTTTGTTTGAATTAATACTTCCCCGGGTCCTATCACAGGAAGTGCTGTTTCTGATAATTCCAGGGAGGCGTCTTTATCCAGTCTTTCTAAGACAATTGCTTTCATAATTGCTGCTTTTTGTGTGTACAAAGCTAGATCTCAGCAGGCGGTTAAATGGGTACGCAAAAAGGAATCAGCAGTAACAGAATGGGATGGGACTTTCTCAGCCCACGTTTATTATGTAAATTTACGGTATGGAAAAGGTACATGACCCATTCAGTATTACCGTAACCACACTGGATTACTGGGAGAAACGCAATCGCAGAAATAACTTTTTTGAGCTGGTATATATCCTGGAAGGCGCCGGCGGACAACAGGTAGAACATACGCACGCGGCCTATAAAAAGGGCAGCATTTTCCTGCTGCCTGCTTCTGATTGTCATACCTACCAGATTGCCGAAACCACCACTTTCTTGTTTATACAATTCAATGCAAGCTTCTTTTCCGGAGAACAGGATTGTGTAATTGACTTCGGAAAATGGTTTTGTCGCCTCAACTTTATCATCGGTAACTACAACCGGCAGGCGGGCGAACTCATTAGTAACGAAAACGACAAACAACACCTGGTACGCTTACTGGAAATGCTGATGTACGAACAACAACGGCAGGACGGGCATTCCCGCCGTATTATGCAGGGACTCATGGTGGCCGTACTGGAACAGATTGCCCGCAATGTAGCTACCGTATTGCCAGGTGACCAGGGCTTCGAAAGTAACCGCTTTGCCGACCTGTTACTGCATATTCAATATCACCTGCTGGATGAAGATAAGATTGCACCACAATACCTCTGTCAGCGTTTCGGCATTTCCGCCAACTATTTCAGCGAATACTTTAAACGCAATGCCAACGAAACATACCAGGAATTTGTACTCCGCTCCAAGCTGAAACTGGCAGAAGCAAAAGCATTGTACACAGATACTCCCTTCAAGGAAATAGCCTACGATCTGGGATTTACAGACAGCAGTCACCTGAATAAAATGATGAAACGTTTTTACCAGAAGGGGATGAGTGAAATCAGGAAGCAAGCCATGTTAGGCGCAGCCTGACGAAAATAGTATCTTTAAAAGAAGTAACCTTTCTGCATATATGAAAACGCTGTTCCTGAAGTGCTTATTGCCGTTGGCCTTGCTGTATGGTTGTATCTCACAGCAGCATAAAAAAAAGGATACACCTGAAAACGCAGCAGACACCGTGAAAGCGGTTACGCCGGTATCTAAAGTAGGAGATGACTGTGTATTTGATACCAGTGCTTACAAGTTCACCTCTGAAAAATTATTCGCCTACCAGAAAAATATCCAATTTGCCTGGAATGACCAGGACAAGGTAGCGCTGGTAAAACTGAATGAGCAGGATAGTCTGCAACTACATATTGGTGGTTGTTATGAATTTTCCTGGTCAGCCATTTTTACCACGGATTCCGCTGCTTTTAATAATAACGGGTACCTGCTGAATAAAGCAGCGTGGCTGGCAAAAACGTTTATGGGTAATGGATTTGATACAAAATACAGCGATTGTATTTCCAATCATTTGTTTACAATAGACAGTTCCCAAAAAAATGTAAAAGCGCTCACCATTATTAATAAGGATACTGTCATCACCAACAAGATCTATGATGTAGTACTTTTTGAACGTAGTGGCCACCGTACTATTATCAACATCATCGGCTACGAAAATTAAATATTGTCTACTTTATTTTTTCAAAGGAGTAATGCCCTTTTATATATTTATTAAGATAGATACCTTTTGATCCTGACGACTTCATCGCCAGGTAAACGGTCTCCGGCACTTCCTTGTAATCGTATATCATGCCCGATACAAAGATAATTCGCAGGGTATGTGTTTCTGCATTATAAATCATATGTGCAACCACTGAGGACGGCATACATGCCGGACCTCAATTATCATACCGGCAGGAGAATCACTTTTTATCTGGCTCATAATGGCTTTAGCTGTTGAGCAGCTCAATTAAGCAGGGTGAGCGGCTTAATTGGAAGGTATTATCTAAACAGGTTCACCATCAGGTTCACTTCAAAAGTACCGTTGGTATAAGTACTTAAGCCGGATGTCTGAGAATTGTATATCAACTGAAAACCGGCAATGGATTTATAATTCGCCCCAACGCCAGCGCTAAAGCTTTGGGAAGAATGATACATGCCAAAAGCGTTCAATTGATTGTTCAGGAAGTTTACATTGACACCGGCATCTATAATATTATCATATCCTTTTACGCCACGCAAACATATTTTAGGCTCAATGGACGTGAGTTCCTCACCGGTTTCAAATTTATATCCGGCAGCAGCAAAAAACAATGCACGATCAATGCTTTCATCCGTTGATTTATTTTTAACGAAGCTCACCAGGTTAGGGACAGATCCCTGCAAGGTGAGGCCCTTGCGGGTAAAAGCCATCCCGAAATCTCCTTCAAAATAATTGTCCCGTCTGTTGAAAGCGTTGATATAATTATCTGTGATATCGCCATTGATCTTTTTGGTATCCAGGCGTCTGTTGATAAATGCGGCGGATAAACCGAAGTGGAGCACACTGATACCGCTCAAACTCAGCGGCAGGTGATAGGCGTAGGTGAATGCTACTTTGGTGTTGTTGAGTAGTCCTGCTTTATCGTTGAATATATTCATTCCTATACCTACACGTTTGCCTAACATATAATCCGCTGTAAAGGCTTTTGCTTCCGGTGCTCCGGGTATATCTGACCATTGGCGCTGATACGCCAGGTATACATGTAAACCGGTGTCGATACCAGCCATGGCTGCATTGGCCATATACTGATCCAGAAAGTATTGTGCAGCGAGCGGCTCATACATCATGGTTGGATTGCCGGCAGTTTGTGCCCCGGCATATTGACTGCCGAGAGCGAATGCTCCCAGCAGTGTGATATATCTGATATATTTTTTCATGATCGTTTACTTAGTAATTTGAATTGATAAGAGTGATAAATCCTTTGAATTGTGGTTTATTATTGCCCAGGTCAATGATGTAGTAGTAAGTACCTTCTGCCAGTCGCTGACCGTTTACAGTACCGTTCCAGTTGTTGGTATAACCACGTTGGTGGAATACCATGCGTCCTGCGCGATCAAATATTTTCACTTCATTCTGAGGGTACATATCAATATTCTTTACTACCCACAGGTCGTTTTTACCATCTCCGTTAGGCGTCAGGATATTAGTTGCCTCCAGCTTGTAGTCTTCTTTTACGTTGATGGTAATTTCTTCTGTAACACTACAACCGTCATTGTTAGTAATAGTAACGTGGTAGGTTGTTGTTACCTCAGGACGGGCTACCGGTGTAGCTGTGCGCGGATCATTCAATCCAGCTGCCGGATCCCATGCGTAGTTATTACCACCGGAAGCAATCAGGGTAACCGTTTCGCCTTTACTAATGGTTGTGTTGCCTTGTGTGCGTATACTTCCTGCAGGTAATGGATGTACTGTTATGCTTACTGCAGCGGAGCTGACACGAACGTTGTTGTCGTAGATGGCTTTTACCATATAACTGCCACTTTCTTTTGCAGTCAGTGTTTGGCTACCTGCAGCTGATATCAGCACATTGTTGCGGTACCACTCGTATGCAGGTGCGGTACTGGATTGTAAGGTTACCGTGTTGCCATCGCAGAATGCGGTGCTTCCCAGTGCGGTGATGACCGGCGTTGCCCAGGCGGTTACTACTACTGTTTGTGTAGCGGTTTGCGCCGGCTCATAGTTATTGTCACCAGCCTGTGAGGCGCTGATGTGCGCAGTACCGGCAGTTCCCACCTTCGCTGTATTTCCATTGATGGAGATGGCTGCAGTGTTGTCACTGGTAAAGGTAACCGGTAATCCGGAGCTGGCAGTAGCTACCAATGTGAAGTCCGGATCTCCCTGGTTTTTATCTCCCGGTGCTGTGAATACAATTTGCTGAGTAGCTTTTGCAATGGTCAGCTGCCCATCGGTATAAGTAATGTCATAGTTATTACTGCTGACACCTGCCGGTGTTATAACGTAAGTGCCTGCATTGATGGCGCCCTGTGCGCTGCCGGCATACGTAATGCTACCAATTAACTTCGTGGCATCATCTCCATTCACAAATCCCGTATAGGCTATCCCGTTACCACCTGTGTAAGCGGTACCTGAATAGGTGCGGGTATCGTTGCTGGCTTTCACCGTCAATGCTGCTTTATTCACCAGGAATGTTTGCGTTACCTCCGCAGCTGCTGAGTAGCTGCCGTTGCCAGCCTGGTTGGCGGCAATTGTTACATTGCCTGCGCCGGTGATGGTAATGGTATTGCCATTGACATTAGCAGGTCCGCTTACTACGCTATAAACCACTGTCAGGCTGCTATTACTGCTGGCGCCTGCAGTAAAGGCGGCGTCGCCATATGTTTTATTGGAGATGGCAGGGAAGCTGATTGTTTGTGTGGCTGGTCCTACTGTTAAAGTTCCATTGATAGAGGTGAAGATATAATTAGCCGCCACTAAAGCGCTTGTTGACACCGTGATTGGATAAGCACCTGGCACGCTGTTGTTATCAGCGATGCTGCTGAGCGTTGGTATACCCGTTACTACGCTGGCGTTTTCATTGTTCACAAAACCAGTGATGGTGAAAGTAAACGCCGGATTATTGATGCCGTATATGCGTTGTGTGTTATCCGCTTTCACCGTCAGCGTAGCAGGTGTTACCTGGAAGGTGTTGCTAACAGGTGTCGCAGCGGTGTAGTTGCCATTGCCAGTCTGTGTAGCCGTTACCGTTACACTGCCAGCACCGGTAATGGTGAGGATGTTGCCACTAATTGTAGCCGGGCCGGAAGTTACCGCATAGGTTACGGTTAGGTTGGCATCACTGCTGGCATTCAGCGTAGTTGGTGCATCGCCGTATGTTTTACCGGTAATGGCCGGGAAGTTGATGGTCTGTGTAGCTTTTCCTATTGTTAAGGTACCATTGACAGTGGTAAAGAGGTAATTCGTTGCGGTCATCCCCGTAGCCACCACGTTGATAGGATAAGTACCCGGTATGCTGTTATTATCGGCAATGCTGCCAAGTGTAGGTATACCATTGATAACACCGGCGTTTTCGTTGTTCACAAAACCAGTGATGCGATAAGTAAACGTTGGATTGCCGGCACCGTATATGCGTTGTGCGTCATCTGCTTTTACTATCAGGGTGGCTTTGCTTACAACGAATGTTTGTGTGGCGGTTGTTGCCGGTTTATAGTTGGCATTTCCTGCCTGGTCCGCTGCAATGGTGATACTGCCGCTACCGGTAATAGTTACCATGTTACCATTGATGGTCGCAGGTCCGCTCACAACGCTATACGTAGTCGCCAGCCCGCTGTTGCTGCTGGCGCTGAGTGCAAAGGCTGCGTCGCCATATGTTTTACCGGTGATGGCCGGGAAGCTGATGGTTTGTGCCTGCTGACCGATTGTTAAGGTTCCGTTGATCGTAGTAAGGGTATAGTTATCCGCTATTAATGTGGTAGATAATACCTTGATCGGATAGGTACCTGTCTGCGTATTATTGGGAGCGGTAGTGTTGAACGAAATGGATCCCCTTACTACGTGGCTGTTGTCATTATTAACATAGCCAGTGATGGTGTAAGTAAACGCTGGAATGACGCCACCGGATACTATTTGCTGATCATCAATTTTTAAAGTCAGTATTGCCGGAGCTACCTGGAAGGTAATGCTGGCAGGTGTGGCAGCGGTATAGTTACCGTTGCCTGCCTGTGTAGCCGTTACTGTTACACTGCCTGCACCGGTGATGGTGAGGATGTTACCACTAATCGTCGCCGGACCGGAAGTAACAGTATATGTTACCGGTAAGCCTGCATTGCTGCTGGCGTTGAGCGTAACCGGTGCATCACCATAAGTTTTACCGGAGATGGCTGGGAAGCTGATTGTTTGAGCCGCCTGGTCAACTGTTAAAGTACCGTT